>NZ_JADDUD010000011.1:0-1505 GCF_015159725.1 Microbacterium sp. R1
ATCCTGCGGCTCTAACTGACCTAAAAACTCGATATCGTCCGGTGCCGCCTCGGCGGCCGCCTGATCATCGACCTCGGCGACGCCAACGCGCGCTTTCAGGCCGTGCGACCAAAACACCTGACGTTTGCCCTTCATCGCGAACGCATAAGCCGTGAACAGCCTTCCTGAGCGCTCACAGCCATCCATAGAGCGCCGTAGCAGGCCGAACGGGTGCATCCCCTTGGCTGACTTCGCCCCGCCCTTAGCAACCTCCCTGTCGACGCCCCAGTGGCGGCTATCATCCTGCTTGGCCAGGTAATCGCTGGCTGAACACCAGGCTTTTACGTCAACCGCATGCTCATCGAACCCCGCATCGCCCGCATCGAGCAGCCCCGCCCGCTGGCACGACGCCCGCCACCGCTTCCGAACTTCCCCCGCCAATGCCTCCGCGTCGGCATCCTTACGGATAAACCACAGCTCATGGGTATGGGGATGCCAGCCGTTGTCGCCGTGGGTGATCTCAAGCGACCGGATAAGCCCCTGGAAGCCATAGCGGCCCTTGAGCTTTTGCCATGCTTTGCCCGACCTCAGGCGCGTCAGCGCATCCCGCTGCTGTTCCAGAAGCTGATCGATTTGGTGCCATGAGCGGTGTGGGAACGTCAGCGTGACCAACACAGGCTGCCAACCCTCGGCATACGCCCAATCCACCGCCGTAGCGATCTCCTGCCGCCGTTGCTCCTGGATTTTGGCCGAACAGACCGGACACGCCCACACTGACCCGCAATGAATCAGCCCCGAGTAGTGAGCACGGCCTTCTTTCTGGTGCACCTGGACGTCACCGTGGCGGAGCCAGTTGCAACCTGCCGTGCGATGCACCGTGTGCCAATAGGCCAGATCAGCTCGCCGACCCTCATGCAGGAACAACCGACGACCCTCCGATAACAGCTCGAAGCGCTCGAAACGCAGCTCCCGCCTACGTTCAGACGACTTTTTACCGCTCGCTTTGATGGCTTTCAGGGGGGGGGGTGAAGAAGATTTCGCAAATGTCCCAAGGGCGCTCACTGCACGACCGCCAGAACCCACCTCACAGGCACGCAAAAACTGCCCTGGAGCACCTTTGAATGGCTCAGGACGGCGCAACTTGGCGCGTAACTGCTGGAGAGATGGTTTAGCGGGTCTGTGCATCTGCAAAGCCTTTTAGGGCCTTGCAGAGCTTGAGGTTTAAGCGCTCAATGCTCATAATGTCCCTTACTTACTAGGTGGAAACCCCAGGGAGGCCTTGCCGGGCCGTTGATCTGGGGTTTTTCATGCCCGCAATTCGGGTTTCAGAACAGCATATCAGAAAAACCAGCACTGATAAGCCATCCAAACGTCACTGAAAAATCCCGCTACTGGGAAAATAATCCGGTGTTACTAGACCAGCTCTCAGAAAACGCCGCGCATTCGCAGGACGGGCAAGCCCTTGTCCTTTGAGCATCTGCACTCGGCGGCGAACTAAATCATCTGCTTAGACACACCAAAAAACC
>NZ_JADDUD010000012.1:0-1149 GCF_015159725.1 Microbacterium sp. R1
CAGCCTTCCATGTTTCTACAGGCTTCCTGCCCCACGAGGCTCCATGCCTCCGAAAGCGTCCATACTTAGCCTTCGAACTACACCAAAAATATAACAAAAATTTAAACGATATCAACCTTTGAATAACTATCAGTTATTTTTTCATTCAGGTGATGCTGGTAGGAGCTTGCTATCGACAAAAGCGTCATGGAAACAGCACACAGTCTCTCAACGTCAAGGTCGGCTCCATTTACAAGCCTTGCCAGATAGCATTGAGCTTCAGCTATATCATGCGAAGCACATGCAAATTCTGGGGATTCAGGAAGGTAGAGCTCATCTAGACGCATATGGCACCCAAAGGCTGATAAAAAAGAATCAGTACATAAATATTTCAATAACCTAAGATAAATAGAACAAAAAATATCAAAAACGTAAAATTCCATAAAATTCAAACGTTTAAATTAAATAAAACATGGAATTAAAATTGGTGTTTATAGATTTCCACCAATTTTGCGCGCTCCTGCACAATTTTAGCCCTGTCCCTCTGCCTTTTCTCCACTTTGGCACCCATTGCCAACATCGCCAGGATCGGCACACAGATCACCGCAATCAGCACGCTCAGTTGAAGCATGGTTTTCTCCCATTTCGCCCTACCTGCAAGCCATAAATGGCTTGAATCCTACGATACCTTCTGGTGGTTCAGTGGCCTACCGCTCTTGTCGTTTTAGACCAGTTTGAGGAGTGGTGATCCTTAACGGTGGAGGTAACACACCATACGCACCCCTTCGGGGATGCTAAATAATTGATCTATATGGCATCACATAAATTTCAGAAGGGAAAATTGTTCTACAGCTTGTTCTACCGACCACCCAACAAACCGCTCAACCACGCAGATTTTCGTTATACGAATCGTTCTACGAGCATAGGCGGCAAAAAGCCTTGAAAATCCGTTAATGTCTATTAAATTTAAATGTGTAATAAATACACAATTACATATTTATAAGGTGATGCCATGGCCTCGATTTCCCATATTCACCACGACACCGCGAAGCGCGTCCGTCTCGACCTACTCAATTCGTTGGGTACCGAAAACGTGCCCAACCAGTGGATGCACTTCATGGCCACCGTTCGCCAACACTTACCGGAAGTGCTCTCGCGTGGCCGCCCCAC
>NZ_JADDUD010000013.1:0-512 GCF_015159725.1 Microbacterium sp. R1
GATCCGTACGCAACCTGCTTCAGTGCTTCTTAACGACGGTCAGGAGGATGACTGAGTCCTCGATGGCGTCGAGTGAGTGGAGCCCGTCCGGGATGATGAGGAGGTCACCGGGAGATCCGTTCCACGACAGGTCTCCGAATCTGAGCAGGACGCGGCCCTCGAGGACTTGCAGGGTTGCCTCTCCGGAGCTTTCGTGCTCAGCCAGGCTTTCGCCGGCCTTGAGAGCAATAAGCGTTTGTCGGAGTTGATGCTCGTGTCCTCCGAAGACGGTCTTCGCGCTTCTACCACTGGACGCTTCCTTCGCCTGAGAGAGTTCGTGTCGCGCGAGGGCGATGAGTGAGGTCTTTTGCATAGCATTTCCGATGTTCGAATGTCATCGTGCGTGGGGTTGCTCGGCCTTACGGGAACCAAGCTGGCCGACACAGCTTGGCTCAAGCTCGTACCTATTATCTGTCCCCGTTCGGCTTACTCTCCGAGCCTGCCACTCGTTCAGCACGCTGGTCACCGAAAAC
>NZ_JADDUD010000014.1:0-435 GCF_015159725.1 Microbacterium sp. R1
GGGGAGCACCGCCATCGCGGTTGTAGCCGCCCTCACGACGAGGCGCACCACCGTCACGACGGGGAGCACCGCCATCGCGGTTGTAGCCGCCCTCACGACGGGGAGCGCCAACGTCACGACGGGGAGCACCGCCATCGCGGTTGTAGCCGCCCTCACGACGGGGAGCGCCACCATCGCGGCTGCTGTAGTTGGGGCGTCCGCCAGAAGCGCGGTTCCCGCGCGGTCCGTTGTCGTCGTTGCGACGCGGACGGCGCTCTTCCTCTTCTGGCATGATGCTCCCTGTTCTCTTCGTGTAAACGCAAAATGGCCACCCAACGATGGGTGGCCATTCTGTCTAAAAGGAGTCCGGCGGTGTCCTACTCTCCCACAGGGTCCCCCCTGCAGTACCATCGGCGCTGTGAGGCTTAGCTTCCGGGTTCGGAATGTAACCGGGCG
>NZ_JADDUD010000015.1:0-398 GCF_015159725.1 Microbacterium sp. R1
GTGTGTCAGCTGCCGGCGAGCTGCTGGTCCAGATCCTGGATCGCCCGCATCATCCCCAGCAGCGACTCCGACATGTCATTGATGCCATCGACCGCCGTCTTCAGACCCGTCGTCAGCTCCGTGTACCCCTCACCGAACTTCCCCGACGCATGCTGCGTCTTGAAGTCATCACCCAGAAGAGTGTCCACC
This sequence comes from Microbacterium sp. R1, assembly GCF_015159725.1. Classification (NCBI taxonomy): domain Bacteria; kingdom Bacillati; phylum Actinomycetota; class Actinomycetes; order Micrococcales; family Microbacteriaceae; genus Microbacterium; species Microbacterium sp. R1. The sequence continues at coordinate 190 of NZ_JADDUD010000015.1, forward strand.
TGACCCTTCAGCGTGTCCAGCTGACCCTGAATGTCATCACGAGCCTGCGACAGCGAACCCGCCACCTGCTCCATCTCCGCATAAGACGCACCGAAATCGGCCATCGTCCACACCTCCGCAAATCGAGAGAACCGGACCCCTCCGGCCCGAATAACCCCACCCTACGCGGCACCCACGAACACCGTCGATGGGGACAACTCCCCATCCAC
>NZ_JADDUD010000016.1:0-329 GCF_015159725.1 Microbacterium sp. R1
CATGGCATCGTCCTCGACGAACGGGTCGTCGGCCTCCGCCACCGCGTCCTCGAGTCCGCGCAGGGCCGCGCGCACCCGTGAGCGTTCGAGGGCGAGATCCGCGTGCAGGGTGTCGATCCGCTCCGCCGCCTGCTCGACCGATCCGCCGATGAGAGCGGGCATCAGTCGACGCGCGGGCACCGGACCGAGCGCCGTCGCCAACGCCCGATAGGCGTGCAGCGCCAGGACATGCGGCATCCGATACCGCCGGTACCCGTTCGCACCGCGCTCCGCGGCGGGGAGCACACCGAGTCGCTCGAGGTCGCGCACCTGCTGCGTCGAGTAGCCGA
>NZ_JADDUD010000017.1:0-310 GCF_015159725.1 Microbacterium sp. R1
CCCCTCGTGAGACGGGCGGCCGGGTTCTCCTCCCCCGAGGATCCCGACCCGCCCGACCGGCGCGAATACCCCCCGCACCAGTGCCTGGATCCCGCCCCCCGGTGGGATCGCTACGGCTGTCTACATGGGATGAGACGTGGCACATCCCGATTCATTACGCGACTTCCCGAAAAAACTTCGAGAAGTCGCTCTCGATCATCTGATCAACGTGTGGGAGGCCGCCGTTCCCCAGATCGGCGGCCTCGTTCCCCCTCGTGAGACGGGCGGCCGGGTTCTCCTCCCCCGAGGATCCCGACCCGCCCGACCGGCG
>NZ_JADDUD010000018.1:0-298 GCF_015159725.1 Microbacterium sp. R1
GGTGACCGGTACGAACTGGCCGGCGAGCACGCAGGTGTCCGTGCAGCTGACGGCGCCGGGTGGCGGGAACGTCGGCGGTCCGGTGACGGCCACGACCGACGCGTCTGGCGGGTTCACGCTCGACTACCCGGTTCCGGCTTCGGCCACGCCCGGCGCGGGCTACACGGTGACGGCGACCGTCGGCACCCAGACCGCGACCGACACCACGGAGGTCACGGCCGCCGCGGCTGTCGATGCCGCTGACACGGTGCAGGCGGGCACGAGCCTTCCGGTGACCGGTACGAACTGGCCGGCGAGC
>NZ_JADDUD010000019.1:0-251 GCF_015159725.1 Microbacterium sp. R1
AAAAAAGAAATGCATACCCCACCGGGAAAACGGTGACGCAGCGAGTTTGATGCTGACCAAAGAGACAAATTCATTGCTGACTTCATCCATTGCCAACCCCACAAGGAGGTTGGTCTTTGATCCAAAGGAATTCTCACCCCCACCGAAGTGGAGACGAGGATAATTTGGCATTTGACAAGTGCACGCTGTTGAGTTCTCAAGGATCGGATGCTCCCACGACCCAGCCATCACAGCCAGGCCCGAAGGGCAAC
>NZ_JADDUD010000020.1:0-250 GCF_015159725.1 Microbacterium sp. R1
GTTGCCCTTCGGGCCTGGCTGTGATGGCTGGGTCGTGGGAGCATCCGATCCTTGAGAACTCAACAGCGTGCACTTGTCAAATGCCAAATTATCCTCGTCTAGCTTCGGCTAGTTGAGAATTCCTTTGGATCAAAGACCAACTCCTTTCGGGGGGTTGGCAATGGATGAAGTCAGCAATGAATTTGTCTCTTTGGTCAGCATCAAACTCGCTGCGTCACCGTTTTCCCGGTGGGGTATGCATTTCTTTTTT
>NZ_JADDUD010000003.1:0-323196 GCF_015159725.1 Microbacterium sp. R1
CTCATCATCCCGGACGGGCTCCACTCACTCGACGCCATCGAGGACTCAGTCATCCTCCTGACCGTCGTTAAGAAGCACTGAAGCAGGTTGCGTACGGATCCTGGGAACTCCGCAGTACGGCCGATCGTCGACGAACACACCCGGGAGTGCATCGGCGGCCTCGTGGAGCGCTCGATTACCGCCGACCGACTCACCGCCCACCTCGAGGACCTCGTCGCCGCCCGGGGCGCCCCGGCGGTGCTCAGGTCGGACAACGGGCCGGAGTTCATCAGCGAGGCGATGGCCGACTGGGCCGGCACCCGCACCGGCCTGTCCTACATCCCTCCGGGCTCGCCGTGGCGCAACGGGTACGTCGAGTCGTTCAACAGCCGGATCCGCGACGAGTGCCTCAACATCAACAGCTTCTACTCGCTGCTGCACGCGCAGGTCATCATCGGCGACTGGAAGGACGAGTACAACCACCACCGCCGGCACTCCTCGCTCGGCTACCTACCCCAGCCGAGTACGCTCGACAGTGCACCCATCAATGGAAACCGACGACTCACAGAACGTCCGGACCGAATGAAGGGGGCGGCTCACGATCACAGGCGCCCGGGGCGCAGACGTCACCATGCCACTCCCGCTGCACCTCGACTGCATGGCGTCCTTGACGGCGACCGGCCCGCGGGGATCGCAAGCAGCTCGGAGCCTGGCGGCTGCCTCCGGAGCAACCGCGCTGCCAGTCCCATCGGACGGCGATGCCCGGCGACGCGCTACGGAAGGTGCCTGCGCCAGCTCAGAGCGACGATGCTGAAACTGATGAGCGCAAGAACCGCGCCGATGACGAACATGACCGTGTACGGGAGCCACGCACCCACTAGCGCAAGAACGGCCGGGATGAAGAATCCGATGTAGGTCAGCGAGTAGTACACGGCCGTGAGCCCCGCGAGATCGTCGGGGCCGGCGATACGCTGGATCTCGCGGAGACCACCAACGAGCAAGAGTCCATACGCAGCCCCGAGCGCGGCAGCGGCGACGACGACCCACGCCAACGAGTCGAGACCGACCGCGACGGCCGCCAGCACCATCCCCACGACGGTGACTGCGAGCGCCAAGCCGACACCGCGGGCCGAGCCGGGGTCATCGAAGCGGCCCGCAATCCGCTGCGCGCCGACGCCGCATCCTAGTGCGATCACACACAGGAGCCCGCTCATCGCGATCTCCAAGCCCGGAGCCTTCGACATCATCAGGCCAGGCAGTATCGCGTAGGCACTGGCCGCTGTGCCGAAGACCCAGGGCGCCATGGGCACGACGACGAAAAGGAAGCGACGATGCACAGCGGACGGAATCTTCAAGTCCTCGAGTAACGGCCGACCGTCATCACTTGTCCGCCTACTCTCCGGCACCCGCCACAGCAGCGAGAATGATGCGATGGCTAGCACGATGTGCACGAAGTATGGGCTCTGCTGCGGTGCGGGCCCGAATTGCGCGAGCGCCGCAGCAACCCCCGCGCCCAGGGCAAAGCCCGCTGTGAGGGCGAGCGCCGCGCGCCCTGCGCCGCTCCCTTCCCGGGCTCCGGTGTCGAACGGCGCCTGCGACAGCTCCTTCACCCAGGCAGTCCCCACCGCCATAACCAACCCCAGCGCCACACCCGAGAGAACTCGCCCGGCGAACAACACGGTCGGCGATGAAGCGCCCAGCGCGAGCAGAACGCTCCCAGCGACAGCGACGAGCGGAGCAGGAAGGAAGAACGGCCGGCGTCCGAATCGGTCGGAGAGAGGGCCTCCGAGGATCAGAGCGGGCACGATACCGAGAACGTACGCACCGAGCAGAACGTCGAGCACGAGAGGCGTCATCTCGTCCTCCTGTCGGTACATCACCAGCAGGGGGGTGAATTCGTTACCACCCCACGCGACCGCGAAGAGCGCCGCGCACACGGCCATCCAGGGGCGGATGCGGTGCCGAGGACCCGCATCCGGGATCGGGAGGGAGTCCGTGATACTCATGGCAACAGCTCCCGATGTGTACGCCGGATGTGAGATTCGAGCGCGATTCGGAATGCGTCGCTATGCGCACCATCGATCAGCCGCGCGAGCTCGGTGTGGTCGTCGAGGACCCCCTCGAGGCGGTCCGCGCGCTTCCACAGCGATCGCGCCGTCATCCGCCTCTGCCGATCGCTCAACGACGCGAAAAAGTCCGATAGCAGACGGTTTCCGCCGGCATCGACGACCGCAGCGTGAAAGTCCGCGTCCAGGACCGCGAAGCCGTGAAGGTCTTCCCGCGCAGCGGCATCACGCTGCCCCCCGAGGATCGTCTGCAGTCGCTCGACAAGTTCGGAACGCAGCCGGGCATCGCCCGAGACCCGGGAGACGGCATCCGACTCGAGGAGAACGCGCGCCCGCACGATCTCCTCGCGTTCGTGTGGCCTCACCTCAACGACGAACGCACCGCGCTTGGGGTACAAACGCAACCACCCCTCGCCCTGCAGTCGCAGGAACGCCTCACGCACCGGAGTGCGACTCATACCAAGCTCGTTGGCCACCATCCCCTCGCTGATCATGCTTCCCCCAAGTAACGCGCCATCCAAGATCTGGGCACGCAAATGGTGGTAGGCAACCTCGGACGCGGATGCATGGCTAGCGGCACCAGATTCGGTCACGCTTGCCCCCCCTTGTTTCTGAATACAACATAGATACTAGTCGCATACTCTACAAAAGACAACAAGAGAATGGCGGGGTGTTTTTACGGCGCGGCCTGAGCCAGCCTGGGCACAGGTTGTGGGAGTGGACCTGCCGAAAACGATCGTTTGCGGCTGGCCGCATCTTGACTGCTCGGTTTAGCCGCCGGTAACGCTCTCCGAAAGATGGTTCTGGCGGGGTGTTTCGGTGGGTGGTGGATCGAATCGGGCGCGGAAGCCCGAGCATCAGCGAGTTCGTGTCTTGCGCATGTGGGGTTCTTGAAGTGTGCTTCTTCTACCCGGTTTTTCGATTCGTCATAGACGGAGTGGTTGCACCGTCCCCCTCCTTGGTGCCCACTCCGAGCGGGGTGCCTCGACCTGTATGGCGGGCACCCCGTGCTTCACGCGATACCCGGCACATGCGGTCAGAGCTGCCGGGCACTCTCCGCAGCCGATTGTGATCGTGCTGGCGAGGCTGAGATCCTGTCGAAACGACCGTCCGATTCGTGCAGACCACGAGGCGTGTGTGGGGGATACTGGTGATGCACACACGGCAGGAAGGTCGATCATGGGTAAGTTCACGTACGAGGGCGGCCAGAAGGTCGAGATTGAGGACCGCGCTCTGACCCATGTGCAGCTCGTGATCACGGCGAAGTTGCGTCGCGGGGAGCCGTTCGCGTTCACCTGGCGCGAAGATGTCAGTATCGGCGGCGGTCGGACGACGGTGTGGATCCACCCGGGTAGCAACCTTGTGTTCAAGTACTACGGGAGCCGCACACCCCCGGTCAATCGCGCGTGGGTGGATGCTCTGGCTTTCGCGGCGAACTCCCCGGCGGGCCTCTTCGTGGTTTCGGAGCCGGCGGAGGGCACCAGGCTGGAACAGGATCTGGAGCCTGCCTCAACGTAACCCAATCGCGCAACCCCTTTCATCGACGAATGGGGGGCGTCGTACGGTGCTCTTTATGCATGAGCGGACGGTGGAGCAGACTCACGTCACAATTGACGGCTCTCGTTTCGTGCTGTCCCCGTCGCAGGACGTGGATGCGCTGTGCGAGCAGCTGGAAGCTGCTGTGGCGACGGCGGGACTGGTCGTGCGATTCACGACGATGGAGGGCCGGCAGGTGAGGGCGTTGATCACGCCGCGGAGCCGGGTGCTGATCACCGATGAGAGCGTCACGTACGAGTCGGACGACTCGGTACTGTCGCTGAGCGCGTCCGGGAACTGGGATCTGCTTTAGGCTTTGCTGGCCTCGAGCTCGGGCGTTTCCAGGACTTCGTCGACGAGCTGGATCCCGCCGCTGGAGTTCGCGGTGTGCATGAGCTGCTCCACCCACTTCACGTTGATCTGGGGCGCTTCGGGTTCATCGAAGACGAACCGCAGCGGGATCGAGGGGTGAACCCAGATCGTGGAGCGCCCGCCGGGCTCTCCCTCGGGGTGCTTCCAGGACAGAGTGAACGACTCGTTGCGGCGGAGCTTGGTTGCGATGACGATCTTCAGGTGCGCGAGAGCACGGTCATCGATGTGGATCGCGTCGTCGGATGCCCCGTAGTGAAGAGTCGCCATACGCTCACCATAGCCGCAGACGCAACCGGCGACACACGACATCGCGCCGCCGAACTCGGCATGCGTCGGGCGGCTCGACATCAGAGGGCGCCGCGTTCGGTGCGCCCGGACGGGGCGGGTGATCGGGCGGTTGCTGAAGACTCTGGGGGGAGGGAGAGCAACCGCCCGACCGCGTCGAAGATACCGGTCCCCAGAAAGGTGCCCCCACCCATCGATGTCGCAGACGCGAACCAACAGTCCCACCTTTCCCCCAGGTCGCACAAGACGAATCTTGCGCCAGGGGGCTGCGCGACGAGGGGGACAGAGTATTCAGGGGAGCTGGTCGAGGACGAGTTCACCCCGGGAGGCGACGTGCTCCATCATCCGTTCGATCCGTGCGGGGTCGCTGGGACGCAGCAGGGCATCGTCGAAGGTGAAGATGAGGGGGATGCTCGGATGCATCCAGATCGTCAGACGACTGGCCGGAACCTCATCGCGGGGGAGCCACGTCATCATGAAGCTCTCCTGACGGCGCAGCTTGGTCCCGATCACGATCTTCAGATGCGTCAGCGTCTCGTCGTCGATTTCAATCGGCGGCCGGGAGCTGTTGTATTCGAGTGTGCCCATGACGTGAACCTACTCGGTCCCCGCGCATATACGAACCGGCCACGAGATGTGGCACAGTGCTGGAATGTATCCCGATCACTCCCTTGCCGTCCCCCTCAGGATCGGGGTGGTGGGCGTGGGCCGCATGGGGGAACCAATCGCCCGGACGCTGACCCGCTCTCACTGGGTGCAGGTCTTCGATACGGATCCGGCCCGAAAGGTGGCGGCGCCGGACCTGGCGTGGGCGGACACTCTGCAGGAGCTCGCCGCCGCATCGGACGTCTTCGTCACGGTCCTTCCCGGGCCGGGCGAGCTGCGCCAGGTCATGGCCGAGGCGCTTCCGCTGCTGCCTTCCGGCGTGCTCTGGCTGGATCTCACCTTCGGTGACCCTGCCGTCACCCGGGATCTCGCAGCCCACGCCGCACAGCATGACGTGTCAGTGGTGTCCGCACCCATGGGCGGATCGGTCGACGAGGCCGCGCAGAACACACTCGTATTCTTCGTCAGCGGCGAGGAGTTCGCCGTCACCCGGGCGCTGCCGATCCTGGACACGCTCGCGACAGACGGTGGGATCCGGCGAGCCGGGGCACGCGCGGAGGACGGTCAGATCGTGAAGCTGCTCGCCAATGGACTCTGGTTCGCCCACGCCGTCGCGGCCGCGGAGGCGCTCCTCATCGGCCAAGGCCTTGGTTTCTCGCCCACGCAGCTCCACCATCTTCTCCGGGACAGTGCGGGAGGGAGCCGGTTCCTCGACGAGCATGCCGACCGGCTTCTCCAGGGCGACTACCTCACCACCTTCGGCGTTGACCGGGTCGTGGAAGAGCTTGACACCATCACCACCATGGCGCAGGTTCCCACGCCGGTGCTCGTTGCGTCCTCGAGCCTGCATCACGCAGCCCTCGACCACTTCGGGCCGGAGCTGGGTGAACTGCTGGCCGTGAAGCTGCTCGAGCACCGCACGGGGCGACAATTACGCGCCGACTGACGCGGAAGCGATTTTGTCGCCTGCAAGCAATCCCGCGGCGTATTACCCGATGCCTCGCGCTGGATCAACCCCTCTTCCGGAGATCCGGGAGCGCACTATCTTCGGCGTACCGGGGGTGTCCCCAGCATCCTCGGGCACTACCGGTGGCCCTGCACGGACCCCAGCCCTCGCGGAGGTCGCCGGTCCCTTCTAAAGGGTTTGCGGATAAAAGTCGATCCCCCTCATGCGCGGGGGCGTATGAGGGGGATCCGACATCTCACTCCGCGGAAGCGAAGGGCACGCGCTGACTGCTCCCGGTATCCCCAGATCCCGGTTCACCGACTCCCCAGAAGGTAGTGCGAGAAAGCGCAACCCACCGTCGGGAGACGTCACCATCCTGTCAGATCGGTTTCGCCGGGGCACGTCCTTAGGGCGCGGTCACAAGGACGCGCCCGACACGCCGATGTGGACTTGTAGCTAACCCACTATAGACAAACGTCTAGGTGCAGGCGCACCGCTGCCGGGGAGCTAATGCGCAGTGAAGGCCCGCCTGGGGGTGTTGCTCGGGAACCAGTAGTGGGACGCTAAGTATCTCCACATCGCAGCCAGTCCGGTTGCGATCACGGGCCGCCCGGGGAGGCAGAGCAAAGGCGCACCATGGGTACGTTCATCTACGAGGGACATCAGAAAGCGGAGATTGAGGACCGCGCTCTCATCCACCTCCAGCTCGTCATCACCGCGAAACTCCGCCGAGGCGAACCCTTCCCCTTCACCTGGCGAGAGGACATGAGTATCGGTGGCGGCCGCACGACGGTGTGGTTGCACGAGCACAGCTCGATCACCTTCAAGTACCGCGGCAGCCGGCAGCCTCCCATCAACCGGGCCTGGACCGACGCGCTCGCTTTCACCGCGAACGCACTCTCCGGTCTGTATCTGACACCCGAGCCCCGCGAAGGGACACATCTCGACCCCGGGACGAGCGCTCCGGCCTTCGCTTGAGCCGAGTGCAGGCTCGCGGTCGCGGGCGGTCGACGTCGCCGTGGGTCGCTGAGACGTGAGCACCGAGGTCCGAGCACAGAAGTATCCGGTGCCCGCGGGGGCGGGGGCACCGGATACGTGGGGAACGCGAGGCCTGCTAGTTGTCGGACAGGGCGTCCTTGACGTTCTCCCCGGCTTTCTTCGCGTTGGCCTTGGCCTGGTCGGCGTGACCGTCGGCTGTGGTCGACTTGTCGTTGGTTGCTTTGCCGACGGATTCCTTGGCTTTGCCTTTCAGATCCTCGGTGGTGTTCTTGATGTCATCTCCGATACCCATCGGTATCTCCTCTCAGTAAGCCGACAACGGGGAGTTGTCAGCGACCAGTGCGGGTGTCGCCCTCGAGCTCGATCTCTTCCTTGCGGACTTCTGCGCTGACCTGCTCGGTGTCGGTCTTGGTCTCGGTGCCAATGCGGACACGCTCGACCGGGACGGTCTCCTTCTCGACCACAGGACGCTCCTCCGTGAGGACGACTTCATGCTCCTCCTCGCTGATGTCCGGACCATCCAGCGCGTCTCCGACGTTCGCCTCCGTGATGGGCTCGCGCTCAACACGGACCTCCTCGTGGCTGACGGGGACCGTGACAGTCTCCTGCTCGGTGACGACATACTTGCGGAGGCGGGCTCGACCGGTCTCGACGCGTTCCGTGCCGACGTGCAGCTGCTCCTCGGAGCGCGTCATCGCGTCGTCAGTCGTCGGACCCGAGGTGTCGTACCCGTCGGTCGATGCCACGCCCCGGTCCGTGGGGGCATTGTCCGGGGCGGCGCCGGTTGCGTAGTAGGTGTACAGGTCGTCTTGTTCGGTGTCGGTGAGGTCGGTGCCAGCATCGATGCGAGGTGCGTCCTTGACGAAGTCTTTCGTGTACGGGACTCGGAGATCTCCGTCGACGGCGTCGGCCTGGTCGAGCGGGACGAACGATTCCGAGGTTCCGAACAAGCCCGTAGCGACGGTGGCCCAGTTCGGCCGGCCGCTGGTGGGGTCGACATAGATCTGGCCGACCTTTCCGATCTTGTTGCCGTCAGTGTCCGTGACGGTGGCTCCGATGAGGCTGGCGATGTTCTGTTCGCTGATCATGAGTGATGCCCTTCGTTTCTGTCGTGCGGTGGATGGTGGAGAAGATCTGGTGTGTTGGGGTTGTGGCTGCGACCGGGGTTAGCGGCCGAGTCCGACGCGGTCGACCCGGCGGTGGTACCGCATCCCCGCAAGGCCTCCGAGAATCGCTCCGATCAGGGCGACAACGGCGGCGCCGAGAGCGGTGAGGATGCCGGTGAGGGTGGCCGTTTCCGGGGTGACGGGGATCCGCGGGAAGCTTTGCAGGTTGGCGAGGATGTCCCACTGGGAACCGGCGATCGCGGTGACGATGGCGAGAATGATCGCGATCGCGATCGCCCAGAGCCACACCGCGATACCCTGCTTGGCTCCACTGAATCGAGCCATTCGTCCGGCGACGTAGCCTCCGGCGAAATAGGCGATGAGCAGGACGAGGCCGATCGCAATGGCGCTGATGATGCCGGTCGCGCCGACGTTCTCTGTCGCGGCGTCCGCGGCCTCTTCCGGGGTGGTTCCGTTGCCGAGCCCGATAGCGGCGCCGAGCGCAGCGACCAGCGCGGTCAAGAGCACGGTGGTGCCCATCGCGGTCAGCCACCCGAAGAACGCGGATCCGAATTTGAACCCGCCAAATTCTGCTTTTTCGCGTTCGTGGACGTCGGTGCGGAGAGTGTGATTCGCATCGACGGGAACCGCAGCGTGGGGGAGCTTCTGTCGTACACGGGTGCTCCGGGTTCCCGGGGCTCGGGGGAGTCGTTGCTGTTCATGCGGCGAAACTAAGCCGAAGCAACAGAGTGTAGGAGGTGGTTGTCTCGATGGCTTGAGGCGCGTACTGTATGCGAACTTACAAAGTAAGTCTGTGTCTGATCCCGGACTAGATACACCGTAAGTCTGCTCGGAACAAGGGTCCTGGCGAAGAAGGGGGAGTAGGTCTAGAACGGGTTCCACCGACTGTTCGGTCGGTCCGCGAGAGGAGCACTAATGTCGGACAACTATGAGACGACCAGCCCGAGCGGCTCGGGCGTGAACACCCCCGGTTCTTCGGGCAAGGTGGACGCTGCCAAGCAGGAAGCCGCCGACCTGAAAGACACGGCGGCGACGCAGGCGAAGGACGTTCTTGGCACGGCCAAGGATGAGGCTGCGACCGTCGTAGGGGAGGCGAAGACGCAGGCGAAGGATCTGTACGCGCAGACCCAGCGGGAGTTGTCGGAGCAGGCACACACCCAGCAGCAGCGTCTGGCCGGCGGCCTTCGCTCTGTGAGCAACGAGCTCGGCTCCATGGCCACCAACTCGGAAGGCAGTGGCGTCGCCAGCGATCTGGTCCAGCAGGTGTCGGGCCGTTTGTCTGCTGCCGCGACCTGGCTCGGCGACCGGGACCCTGGTTCCGTGCTCACGGAGGTCAAGCGCTACGCGCGTCGTAAGCCCGGCACCTTCATCCTCGCCGCAGCGATCGGCGGCATCGTTGTGGGACGCCTCACCCGCGCTCTCGCCGCGAACGCCTCCGACGAGAAGGACGCCGCCCCAACGCCCGCCCCAACGCCCGCTCCCGCGCCGGCACCTCGACAGGTCCACCCAGACCCGTCCGTGCCCGTCCCGGTGGGCAACGACACGGGCACCGGGACACCCCTCTACTCGCAGGCGGACGCAAGCCGTCCGGACATTCTGGGGGAGGACGGCTATGACCGACCCCACACCGTCTGAAGCGAAGGCCGCATCGACCTCGATCGGAGATCTGCTCGGAGAAGTGTCCCGCGACATTTCGACGCTGATGCGCCAGGAGGTCGCCCTCGCCAAAGCAGAGTTGAAGGACTCGGCCACGAAGTCCGCCAAGGGTGCGGGCCTGATGGGTGCCGCCGGCTACGGCGCACTGATGACGGTGTTCTTCCTGTCCGTCGCGCTGTGGTGGGCTCTGGGAACGCTGATGGGCGGCGGCTGGTCCGGCGTTGTCGTCGCGGTCCTGTGGGCAGTCATCGCCCTGATCCTGTTCCTGGTCGGGCGCAGCCAGATCAAGCAAGTGAAGGGCGTCCCGCAGACCGTGGACACCCTCAAAGAGATCCCCGAAACGCTGAAGAGAAATGAGGAGAACCGATGAGCGATTCACCCGACGAGATCCGTGCCGACATCGAGCGGACCCGCCAAGACCTCGGCATGGACGTTGACGCCCTGGCCGACAAGGTCTCCCCGTCGAAGATCGTGGACCGACAGCTCGGCAAGGTGCGCGGTGCGTTCACCTCCGTGCGCGAGCGCGTGATGGGCGCCGCGGACGACGCCGGCTCATCACTGTCGGATGCGGGCTCTCACGCGGGAGAGCTGAAGGACCGGGCGGTCGCGAAAGCGGAAGGGAACCCGCTCGCTGTCGGACTGATCGCCTTCGGCGCCGGCCTGCTCGCGGCGTCGCTCATCCCCGCATCATCGAAGGAAAAGGACCTCGCCGCTACCGTGAAGGAGCAGGCACAGCCTCTCGTTGACGAGGTCACCGATGCGGCGAAGGAAGTCGGCGAGCATCTGAAGGAGCCGTTGCAGGCGTCCGTCGAATCCGTGAAGGCGTCCGCCCAGGACTCCGTCGCCACAGTCAAGGACGAAGCCCAAGGCGCGGTCGGCGACGTGAAAGACCAGGCTCAGCACGCTCGCGAGAACATCTCCGACAGCTGACCCCGCACGAATCGGGCGGGCCCGTCACACGACGGGCCCGCCCCTTCACGAAGGAACCTGCAATGACCAGCACAGCCCCCTCCACCCCGCGCAACGCCCCAGACCCCGAAGCATCAGGCAAGCCCGATTCCCCAGACGATCTGCACAAGAGGTCCTGGAAGTACGTGTTGCGCAAGACGATCCGCGAGTTCTCCTCGGACCAGTGCACGGACATCGCTGCGTCGCTGACGTACTACGCGGTGCTGTCGCTCTTCCCTGGCCTGATTGCGATCTTCTCGCTGCTGGGTGTCTTTGGGCAGGGAAAAGCCGCCAGCGATGCGGTGCTGGGAATCATCGAGCAGGTCGCTCCCGGCGACACGGTTGACACGATCCGCGGGCCGATCGAGCAGATCGCGGAATCCCCCGGTGCCGGATTTGCCCTCGTCACCGGCATCCTGCTGGCCATCTGGTCAGCATCCGGGTACGTGGGAGCGTTCAGCCGTGCGATGAACCGGATCTACGAGATCGAAGAGGGCCGGCCGTTCTGGAAGCTGAAGCCCGCCCAGCTGCTGGTCACCGTCATCACCATAGTGCTGCTCGTGATCGCCGCGATCATTCTTGTCGTCTCCGGCTCGGTCACCAAGGCGATCGGCGACGCACTCGGCATCGGCGACGTACCCCAGACGATCTGGTCCATCGCCAAGTGGCCGTTGCTCATATTCATCGTGGTGTTGGTCGTCGCGATCCTCTACTACGCCACCCCAAACGCGAAGCAGCCGAAATTCCGGTGGATCAGCATGGGCGCTCTGCTGGCAATCATTGTGCTCGCCTTCGCCACCGCAGCCTTCGGGTTCTACGTCGGCAACTTCTCCAACTACGACCGCACCTACGGCTCCCTCGCGGGAATCATCATCTTCCTGCTCTGGCTGTGGATCGCCAACCTCGCCCTGCTGTTCGGGGCAGAGTTCGACGCTGAGCTCGAGCGCGGCCGCCAACTGCAGGCCGGCATCGCAGCGGAGGAGGACATCCAGCTCCCGCCACGCGACACGCGCAAGAGCGACAAGGCCGCCGCAAAGGAGCAGGAGGATGTCGAGAAGGGCCGAGAGATCCGACAGAACGTGGACCCGGACGATGACACAGCCGAGGACACCACCACTCGAGGAACGCCTCGGAAACGCTGACGTCTGCCCGGCCTTGGGCGCTCACGTCATGTCTATTGGGTCAGCTCTCGGGCGAGACGGTCGAGGAGTACTTCTAGCGATACCTCGAACTCTTCGTCGGAGCGATCCTCGCTCAGAAGAGCCCGTAGCCGCAGGACCTCCGGCGCGTCCTGCAAGCTGATGCTGCCGTCGCGCTCGGGAATATCCGCGCCTCCTTCGTCCAGCGGTTCTTCCACCGGGCCCGTCTCAGCCCCCCGGACCGCGGACTCCAGCAAGAGTTGACCCAGTAGGAAACTACTGAAGGCACGGTACGCATCCACCGCTTGAGCGTCGGTGAACTCATGCCCCAGCAGGGTGCTGAGGAACGTGTTCACGACCTCGACGCTACGAAGCGGCGGGCGCAGCCAAGGGGCCGCGGGATGCCGGGTCGCCACTAACGGAAATGCCTGAGGATGATCGATCGCGATCTGACGTACCTTATGGGCGACATCCTGCAGAAAGCCTTGCCAATGCTCGGCCAACTCCTCATCCAGGTTCGATGTCAACTGTCCGAGGAGCAGAGCGATCACACCCTCAAGCAGATCCTCACGCCCGTGCACGTACCGGTAAAGAGACATCGCTTCCACACCCAGTTCCTGAGCGAGCGAACGCATAGAGAGGCCCTGTGCCCCGGCCCGATCGATCTGGCCAAGAGCAGTCTCGATAATGAGTTCGCGGCTCAGGCGGCCGGCCGCTGACCCTCGGGGCTCCCGGCTAGATTCTCTCGACATGACGCGTCACCCCTCCCAACGGTCCGGAACGCACCGCCCCTGCGGGTGCAGATCGGACCGACCGATATATGCCACGGTAACCCTGCTTACAACGTAAGCAGGGTTACCTGCCCTCGGTGCGGTCCTGTACCCACCGAGCGATCCCGATCACGAGACGCGCAGAGCTTGCTTCGCGGATCGAAGAGTGTTTGGCCGGACGCGAGAGCCTGCAGGTCAGTTTTCTCCGTTGGCGGCTTCGTCTTCTTCTGGGTTGAAGTGCGAAGGCGAGTCGGACAGGCCTGCGGCTACCCCGTCGGGGTTCGCGGGGATGGTGTTGTCTTCGCCCAGACCCCCGGGCTTGACCGTTCCCTCGGAATCGTTGGTCGGAGCATCGGTATCGGATTTCTCGAAGCGTGACGCATTGCTGTCGTTGGTCATGGCCCTCTGCTTTCTCTTTTTTCTGTTTCGGAAGACGGCTAGAGTACCTCCTGCGAACACCCGGTCGCACACAGCGGGGAGTGACTTCTGCCCGGGCGTTCGGCGGCGATCAGACCCGCGGGAGCAGGTCATCGCCGTGGTGCCGATCGCGGAGCGATCGACAGCTCTCGCGTCAGGGACGATGTCCACAGAGCATGTGTCGAGCTCGCGCGCCGAATCTACGAGTTCTCTTTGGAGGTCCCCCGTTCCGCCGTCACAGCCCTCCTCGGGTGCCCGGAAGTGAGGTCCATACCAGCCTCGCCCTCTTCGATGAGGAGTGGATTATCGGGTCTCGGGTCCGGGGTGGAGTGGAGGGGGAGCAGTGGGAAGTGCCCCGCCTTTCGTCACGATGGCATCGGCGGTTCGAAATGCGGGATAGGCGCAGGGCGCTCACCGCGCTTCTCTCGGTGCTGCGCTCGCGCCTTGTCGGTGATCGGTACGGCGTAGGCGGGGGACATGATGGGCGCGAACTTCGGAAACCGGCGGCCTGTGACGACGCTCGGGGTGATCTTCAGCACGAACAGCTTCGGCGTAGCGGTCCATGACTGGAAATGCTGCGCGCCGACGCGGTGAAGCTCAGATTCGCTGGTCACCTGCTCGGCAATGCCACGAACCACGACGCTCCAGAAGTCGGCGTCGTCCGCTCCGTCAACCTCGACTGCGACACGAGACTGCGAGGTGACAGCCAGGAACTTCGAGTCCACCGCTGACCGGATATACATGCTCTCGTCGACAGCGAAGTGATTCACCGGTCGAATGTCGGGGAATCCATCCACACCGACAAAGCCGATTCGGCAGAGCTGCGAGGTTCGCAGCAGCTCCCAGCACTCGGCCTCGTCGAGCTCCTCTGGTTGAGAGCCGTGTTCACGGCTTTCAGTTTTTGCAGTCATCACGAACCTTCCTGAGGGGAGCGGCGCCGAGTCGGCGATGCTCTTATCGTGACGGTCCCACCGGCTAAGGTCCACTCAGGATTGCAAGGGGGTCACTGTAGTCCCGTGCTCCGACTGAGGATAAGACTTCGCCTGCAGAAGATTGGAGACAGGAAATGTCTAACGGGGACGTACAGACCTACGAGCGAGAGGACGCCTGGCATAACAGGCTCGTAGGGTTTGCCGAGGTCGAGGGCAGTCATCCAATGAAGGCGGACGCGGTCGCGGAAGGTCGCGCTCTTGCTCGAGCGTTGCAGGTCGGCCATCACATCGGCAGTCAAGAGGATGGACCGGCGAACTGAGATCGTGCAGATCTACCACAGGCAGGAATCAGGTATCGCTGCGTAGCGCCGCGTGGTACGTAAACGGCGGTCTTCTGTAAGCGGAGGACAGTTGACGGGAGGGGCTGCCCCAAAAGGTCGTCACAATCAGCAAACGGCAGGGGATTCCGGCGGGCCGCGCGACGGGTGTCTCGTGTCGTATGGGGTACGTGACGCCTGTTGCGATTCGGCTGGTGCTATGCACCAAGTGACGTCGATGAGACGTCTCGTGTGCCTAGAGGGCAGACATGACGCGGGAATCGACGGCGATACTTGACTCTGACACTGTGGAAGGCGAGAGAACTGAGACATGTTATCCATCGGAGCCTTCGCGCAGGTCGGCCAGGTGACCCACCGGATGCTGCGGCATTGGGACACCGCTGGCCTGCTCGTACCAGCTCACGTGGACGAGTACAGCGGCTACCGTTCCTACGATCCCTCGCAACTTGAACGCCTGCATCGGATCGTTGCACTGCGGCAACTCGGCTTCGGTCTCGACGACATCTCGTCGATTCTTGAGCGCGGAGTCGATGCGAACCGCATCGCCGCTCTGTTGCGTATCCGACGCGCTGAGGTCGAGCAGGAACACCGTATCGCTGCTGACCGACTCGTTGACGTGGAACGGCGGCTCCAACTCATCGAGAAAGAGAACCACATGTCCCGGATAGAGATCGTTGAGAAGTCACTGCCCGCCGTCCGCCTGGCCGCCCGCCGCGTGGTCGTCGCAGATCGACCCGAGGTCGCAAGCGTGGTGGGTCCCGCGTTCGATGCCGTTTCCGAGATCATCGGCGATGAGTGCGGGTCCCTGACGACGCCGATCGCACAGTACGAGACGATCGAAGACGGTCTGCAAGTCATCGCCGGCTACGCCTACAACGGACCCGTCCGCGACGGCTTCGAAGTTGTCGACCTGCCCGCCGCTGAAGTAGCCGTCTGTGGCATCCATCTCGGTTCCATGGACCACATCGCCGAGAGCTGGCAAGCGATCCACGCTGAGGTATTTGCTCGAGGGCTTGTTCACTCAGGGCCGTGTCGGGAACTCTATGTCCGGGCGGTCTCGGAGAACCAATCCGATTGGGTGACGGAGTTGCAGCAGCCTGTTCGTCGCAGCTGAAGCTGTCTATGACGAATCCGCATTCCCCCTGGCTGTTCTCAACAGCTTGATCCATGCTCGCCCCGCCGTAAACGATCGTTTTCGGCAGCTGCCTACGCTGCTTGGATGAGTGCGCGCACCTCGCGCTCCCAAGCCTGCGTCGCCATCTGCACGGCATCCCACGGCGAGCCCAACGGGGGCGTGTAGGACAGGTCGAGGTCGCTCATCCCAGCCACCGTCATACCGTGATGCAGAGCTGTCGCGTAGGTGTCGACGCGCTTGGCGATCTCCGCGCCTCGTGTGCCGACGAGCTGTGCGCCGAGCAGGCGGCCGTCGTGGGGGTCTCCGGTGATGCGGATGCTGACGGGGGTGGCTCCGGGGTAGTAGCGCTTGTGGTCGTCGGCAATGGCGGTGTGGCTATGGGCGGCGTAACTCGCGGCGGCGGCTTCATGGTCGCGGAGGCCGGTGCGGGCGGCTACGACATCGAAGACCTTCACGACCTGTGTGCCGAGGCTGCCAGCGAACCGAGCATTGCCTCCGATCGCGTTCTCTCCGGCGACGCGGCCCTGCTTGTGCGACGTGGTGCCGAGGGGCAGGTACGTGACGCCGAGGAGGCGATGATGGGTGACCACGCCGTCGCCGGCTGCCCAGACGTTCGGCAGGCCGGTGCGCATGTACTCGTCGACGACGACCGCGCCACCGGTTCCCGTGGTCGCGCCGGCCGCGGTGAGCAGGCTGGTGTTGGGGCGCACACCCACGACCACCAGCACGAGGTCGGCGCTGCGAGAGAAAGCGTCGCTGTCGCGGGTGCCGGTGACGGTGAGGCGGCCCGCGTCGAGGGTGACTGCTTCAATGCGGGTCCCTGTGAGGACTTCGACGCCGTGGCGGGTGAGCTCGTCGCGGACGAGGGAGCCCAGTTCGGGGTCGAGGGTGGAGAGTACTTCGGGGCCGCGTTGGAGCTGGGTGACTCGCAGACCGCGGACGGTGAGGGCTTCGGCCATTTCGAGGCCGACGTAGCCGGCGCCAACGATGATCGCGGTTTCGGGCTGGTGCTCCTCGAGGTAACGCTCCAGCGCGAAGGTGTCGCCCATCGAGTGCAGGAGGTGCACGCCGTCGTCAGGGCCCAGTTGGTCAAGGCCGACGATGCCAGCGGTGGACGGGGATGCTCCGATGCCGACCATGAGCTCGTCGTACGCAATCGTCGATTCGGTGCCACCAGCGTCGCGTACGGTGAGCGTGCGGCCGTCGACGTCAATGCCGGTGGCGAGCGTGTCCAGGCGCAAATTCATGCCGGTGGCTTCGAGGTCGGCGTGCGTGCGGTGCGCGAGCGATTGCCATGGCTGCACTTCCCGGGAGAAGTAGTAGGGGATCCCGCAGATGGAGAAGTTCGGGTAGGAGTCGGCGACCACGACGGTGACGTCGACGGAAGGGTCGAGTTCGCGGGCGCGCAGGGCGGTGGAGATGCCGGCGTCGCTTCCGCCGATCGCTACGAGGTGCATGGGGGTGCCTTTCAGGACGTGGTTTCGAGTTGCGTGGGCACCACGACGTCGCCCGCGGTGCGCGCGGCGGTCGGGTAAAAGACAAGCAGCAGTGCGAGCCCGAGGGCGGCGCCGATGAGTTGGGCGAGGATGAACGGGGCCACTGAGGCGGGGGCGATGCCGGCGAATGTGTCGGTGAACATGCGCGCGATGGTCACGGCGGGGTTGGCGAACGATGTGGAGCTGGTGAACCAGTACGCGGCTCCGATGTAGGAGCCGACCGCGGCCGCGGTCACCGAGGCTTTCCCTGTGCGGGCGAGCGCGAAGATCAGTAGCACGAGCCCGGCGGTGGCGACCACTTCTCCGACCAGGTGCCCGCCGGTCGCGCGGTCGGTCCCGGAGAGCGCCGGTGCGGTGTCGAACATTACCCCGGCCAGCAGTGTGCCGGCGATGCCTCCGAGGATCTGCGCGGCGAGGTACGGGGCGAGGTCGCGCAACGGCAGGCCGGTCCTCGCGCGGCGGCCAAGCAGCCAGTCCGCGAGTGACACCACGGGGTTGAAGTGGGCCCCCGATACCGGGCCGAGCATGAGGATCAGCACCGTCAGGCCGAGCGCCGTGGTCAGGCTGTTCTCGAGGAGCTGTAGCCCCACGTCATCCGGGGAGAGCCGTTGCGCGGCGATCCCCGACCCGATGACGACGGTGACGAGCAGGCCCGTGCCGACGAACTCTGCAGCGGCACGGCGCAGCGCATGAGGCCGAGCCTCTGACGGGTGGGATGAAGTGTGAGTGGTGATTTTCATGTCGGCTCATCTTGACTCGAACCAGGTAGATCAGTCAAGATTGAATCAATGAACATTGAACGAACTGGGTCCGTGGAAGCGCGCGCTGCTCGGCACGGGGCTTTGAGTGACCCGTCGCGCCTGCGGATCGTCGACCTCCTGACACTGGGCGACCTGTCGCCGTCGGAGATTCAAACGGTGCTGGGCATGCCGGGAAACCTCGTTGCTCACCACCTGAACGTGCTGGAGGCGACGGGCATGGTGGCCCGGTCCCGGTCCGAAGCGGACAAGCGACGCAGCTACATCCACCTGACCAACACCGCACTCCAGGGCCTCACTCCCGGTCGCGTCGAGCGAGCGAGCCGGGTGGTGTTCGTGTGCACGGCGAACTCGGCCAGATCTCAATTGGCCGCGGCGCTGTGGTCGACCCGCAGCAGCATCCCTGCCGCTTCCGGCGGCACCCACCCCGCAGAACGGATCGACCCCGGCACGATCGCCACGGCGGACCGTCACGCACTCAACCTTCCCGACGAATCGCCTCGGGCGTTGGAGACGGTGCTGACCGGTTCAGATTTCGTAGTCACCGTGTGCGACAACGCGCACGAAGAACTCGGTGTGACGGGACATCTGCACTGGTCGATCCCCGACCCGGTGCGCGTCGGCACCGCTGACGCCTTCGACACTGCTTACGACGAGCTGGAACGCCGGATCACGGAACTCGCGCCCCGGATCGCCGCCGCCTGACCCACCCAGAAAGAGAACCCGTGACTGACACCACTCCGACCGTCCTGTTCATTTGCCAGCACAACGCCGGCCGCTCCCAGCTCGGCGCCGCACTCCTGGAGCACCTGGCCGGCGACCGCTTCACCGCGACGTCGGCGGGACTGTCGCCCGCAGGCGAAGTGAACCCCGCGGTCGCCGCCACGGTCGCTGAGCTAGGCATGGACATCACCGACCGAGTACCCCGTGCCGTCACCTCGGAAGACCTGGATCAGGCGGACATCGTGGTCTTGATGAAGCCCGGCCTCGATCTGCCGTCCACACCCCGCGGCGAGGTCCTGGAGTGGTCCTTCCCCAACCCGGAAGCCTGGGATGCCGACGCCGTGAGGCCGCTGCGCGACGCCGTCTCCGACAAGATCAGGACGACGCTCCTCGCACGCTGATCTACGACAGGTCTCGGTGTGAGCCCCGTTTGGAGTGCCCCATCAGTGGCGTCTCATGCGTTAGCTCGCCAGCGCTTCCGATCGTTCAGCACGGAGCGACTTCCTGCGCTGGGCTGTCAAGTACAGGCGGTGCGCGGTAATGACGAGGGCGAGCCAGGCGGCTCCGAGGAAGCAGGCCGCGAGGACGTCTGTGAACCAGTGGTGCCCGAGGTACACCCGGGTCGCCCCGATTGCGACGGCAAAGGTCGCCGCGATGGTGATCGTGATGATCCTGGTGGTCAGCCGTTGTTGGCGAAGGATGAGCAGGTAGGCGATGATGCCTGCGATGACCACGGCGTTGAGCGCGTGCCCGCTGGGAAACGAGGGGGAATGCTCGTAGGGCGGGACGGCGTCGGTGAGATCGGGGCGTGCTCGGCCGATGAGGTTCTTTCCGGCGATCGTCATCAGCAGAGAGCCGATTCCGGCTGCTGTGATGAGTAGGGCGGGGGTCCATGAGCGTCGACGGATCGTGAGAATGATGATTGAGAGAACGGCGATGATCGGCATTCCGATCACTCCCGCGACGTCGGTGAGGGCGGTCGCGGCGGTGTCGAACCATGGCGTGCGAATGCTGATGGCTGCGGCGAGGAGTGGCTTGTCGAGCCCGGCGACACCGTCGGACTCTGTGACCGCTTCGTAGATCTCGGCGGCAATGGCGGTGAGCGCGACCACGGCGACCATGCCGATGACCAGCGTGGTGATCAAAGTGGCGTAGGGCCCCAACCACTGGGTCACGCGAGCAAGCTGACGCCCGAGCCGGGAGCGCCATGTCGTGAGATCTCTATCTCCGATGAATCGGTCCCGGCGCGTGTCATCGCCGTTCTTGTCCAAGGAGTCTGCGTCTTCGGGCGGTGGCTTCATGATGTCCTCTCGCGACGTCGATCGATTCAGCGCGGAGCCCCCGTTGTGGTTCACCCGACATTCATCTTCGTTATCGATTCCCGCTATCGTAATCCGCTATAACGGATTCATGGCAGTTGAAGTGTCAGCGGACGACCTCAATGAGTACCGCGATCTTCTCGGGGGGCTGGTGAGCATGCACGTGCTGCACCATGCATCGGAAGAGGAGATCTACGGGGCGTGGATGATCGAAGAGCTGGCCGGACACGGGTACCGCCTGTCCGCGGGCACCCTCTATCCCATGCTCCACAAGATGGTTCGCAACGGATACCTCACGGTGCGGACCGAGCGCGATGGTCGCACCGCCCGGAAGCTGTACGCCGCCACAGACAAAGGCCGTCGCGGGCTCGCCGTAGCGCGAGAACAGATGCGGATCTTCACAGGGAAAGGCCCGGAAGCGTGACCGTGAATACTGACGTCTCGCAGCCATCACGTCAGGGCTCGAGCGCGGAAGTGCTGCGAGTGTTCTCCAAGCTCGGCGTCACCTCGTTCGGCGGCCCGATCGCACACCTGGGATATTTCCGAGACGAGCTCGTCCAACGACGCCGATGGCTCAACGACACCGAATACGGGGATCTGGTCGCCCTCAGCCAGTTCCTTCCCGGCCCCGCCTCCAGCCAGGTCGGCTTCGGGCTCGGCTTGTTCCGAGCAGGCCCCATGGGTGCGATCGCCGCGTTCCTCGCCTTCACGCTCCCATCCGCCGCGCTCATGGTCGCTTTCGCCTATGGCGCCCCGTTGTTCGAAGGAGCCGTGGGGGCTGGCATCCTCACCGGACTCAAGGTCGTCGCGGTCGCCATCGTCGCGCAGGCCGTGTGGGGGATGGCACGCTCCCTCACCCCTGACGCCACCCGGGCATCGATCGCCGTCGTGGCCGCAGCCAGCGCCCTCCTCCTCACCGGGTCAGTGGGTCAGATCGGCGCGATCGTGGTCGGAGCCCTCGCAGGGCTGTTCCTCTGCCGCGGCTCCGCCACCGCAGCCGCCGCGATGGTTCGGTTCCCGGTCACTCGTCTCGCAGGGATCATCTCGCTGATCCTCTTCGTCGTGCTGCTCGTCGGCCTACCCGTGCTGGCAGCGACCACACAGTCGGGATCTCTCGCCCTCTTCGACACCTTCTACCGGGCCGGCGCATTCGTCTTCGGCGGCGGGCACGTCGTTCTCCCCCTGCTGCAAAGCGGCCTCGTCGACACCGGCTGGATCACCTCCGACCAGTTCCTCGCCGGATACGGCGCCGCCCAAGCCGTACCCGGACCACTGTTCACCTTCGCCGCGTACCTCGGCACCCTCTCAACCGTCGGACCGGGCGGTATCGCGGGAGCTGCGATCGCCCTTGCCGCCATATTCCTTCCCGGGTTCCTTCTCCTCACCGGCGTACTGCCCTTCTGGAACGACTTCCGGTCCCGACCCTGGGCGCAGGCCCTCATGCGCGGCGCGAACGCCGCCGTCGTAGGCATCCTGGCAGCTGCACTCTACGACCCCGTCTTCACGACCGCGATCACCGGAACCGGCCCATTCGTACTCGCACTGACCTGCTTCGTGCTCCTCACCGCCTGGAGAACGCCGGCCTGGGCCGTGGTCCTCGTCGGAGCCGGCGGCGGCATCCTCGTCTCCCTCGTCAGCTGACCGAAAAGCCGACTCAACCTCGCCGAGTACGTCTGCCGAAACGCAGATGCGGCTGGGGTTTTCGGACCCCAGCTTCACCGCTGCGAGGACACTCCGCCGTAAACGATGGTTTACGGCGGCGCCGCGCATCTGGGCCTCGTGGGCGTTCAAAAACGTCGACCACTACCTAGTTCCGGTGGACGTTTTGGTGTGGAGGTGCGCTGGCGTCCGGCAACGAACTCAGGCGCGTGACGTGGACTCGCGAGCGATGACGCGTACCGCGTCCATCTGTTCCGTCTGCGTCGCGTGCGTGTTCTCGTGATCAACAGCTTGGGCTACTCGGGTAGCGATCTGTTTCGCTTCGGACTGCAGGTTGAACGCAACGCTGGTGATGCTGGGGAGCGCCAACGCTGCAATGGGTGTGTCGTCGCCGCCGATGACGCCCAGCTGTGTAGGTACAGAGATCCCCGAAGCGGCGGCAGAGCTCACGATGCCGAGAGCTGTCAGGTCGTTCCAGGCAGCGATTCCTAGGGGCGTGGGCGACTGTCGGACCCACTCATTGGTGATTCGCGCGATCTCCGAACGGTCGCCGGCCACGGTGGCGGAAAGGCTGCCCTTGAGTCCGCGGTCGTCACATATCCGGTGAAAGGCGTTCACGCGGGCGTGCGTGAACGCTTGTCCGCGGGGCTCCTCAGTCGCAAGGTACGCGAGTCGTTCGTAGCCCTGAGCCAGCAGGTGGTCGACCTGCGCAGCGACGATGGTGTCTTGTCCGATTGCTGTGGTGTGCGGCAGGCCGGGGTAGTCAAGCAACCTCGCTGTGACCTCCGGGATGCCGGCGGACTCCAGGGCGTGCGCGTCTTCTGCAAGGAGTGGATCAAAGGTGACCACGCACGCGCAAGAAATGCGTGAAAGCAGTCGATGTAGAGAGCCGCGCCAGTGTTCTCCCTCGTGGCGGATGCAAACCAAGCCGTGCTCGGCAACGAGCCGTCCGATGCCTTCCAGGAGCAGCTCTAGTTGCCCGGAGACTTCCCAGTCGGGGACCAGCAGGAGGACCACGTCCCCCCGGCCGCTTCGGAGCGCACGGGCGGCGGGGGAGCCGACATACCCCAAGGTTCGGGCGATGCCCATGACGCGTTCACGGGTGGGCTCGCTGACCCGGACGTCGCGGCGATCGTTCAAGACGTAGCTGACGGTGGCGCGGGAGACGCCGGCTGCGCGAGCAATATCGCTGACCGTGAGGGGAGCAGAACTCATAACGTCACCATCCATACTTGACACGATTAACCGTAGCGCATATCGTGTCGTTCGACATCGTGGTTGACACGATTAATCAAGGAGGATTACATGGGATCTGTTGGCACGTCGGGGTCTGACACCACGACAATCGGATCGGCGCCCCGAGTCGGCGTGTACAAGCACCCGTGGCGAGTTGCCGTCATTGCGGGGCTCGCGTCGTTCGTCGATGGAGCTGCCCTCACGGTCAACGGAATTGCACTGGTGATTTACCAGCAGACGATCGGCCTCACCGCAAATGAAGTGGGTCTCCTCGCTGCCGTCGTCACCGCGGGCCTGGCTATCGGTGCGCTCGTGGGCGGTCGTCTAGGCGACATCTTCGGCCGTCGCACCGTCTTCATCGTCACTATGGTGATGATCGCTGTCGGCGCGCTCGCCCCGACTTTCTCCACCGACTTCCCCGTTCTGCTGGGGGGTCTGATCTTGCTGGGCCTGGGTGTAGGAGCTGACCTCCCGGTCTCGCTGGCGACGATCGCCGAGGCGGCAAAGGACAGCAACCGTGGCAAGATGCTCGTCTTCACGCAGGTCATGTGGATCGCGGCGTCGCTGGTCACCGTGCTTCTCACCGCCGCTACGGGCGGGCTGGGACGGCTCAGCGGTCAGATCCTCTACGGGATGATCGTGGTTGTTGCGGTGATCGGTCTTGCTCTTCGGTTCACCGTTCCGGAGTCGCCGTTGTGGCTGCAGTCCCGTGATGAGCGCCGCCGCGGCGTGCACACCGTCCCTGCCGACAAGGCCCGGGTTCGCGACATGCTGAAAGCTCCCTACCGGCGCCCGTTCATCGTGCTCGCCATCTTCTACGCGTTCACCCTGTCGGCGAGCACCATCCTGGGCGGGTTCACCACGTATGTCGCTGCGAACGTCGCAGGGCTCGACGTGGCAGAGGTGGTCCCGTACACGATCCTGCTGTTCCCGATCGCGTTCATCGCGCTGTTCCTGTTCATGAAGTACGTTGACACCGGCCTGCGGATGCCGCTGTTCGTCATCGGCGGGGTCGTATTTGTCATCGGGCTTCTGATCCCCGTGTTCTTCGGGTTCTCCCTTGTCACGCTCTTGGCTGCGCTTCTGATCGGCACGATCGGTCAGACCACCGCTGGCGAGCCCATCGCGCGCGTCTGGGGTAACGAGGCATTCCCGACCATGCTTCGCTCCACCGCGCAGGGATTCGTGTTCACGTTTGGACGCCTGGTCTCTGCGGCCGTCACCGCGGTCATCCCCGCGATAATCGCGTTCTCCCCGCCCCTGGTCTACATCCTCTCCGCGGTCGCCGCCGTTGTGGGTGTCCTGGTCGGATGGCTCGGATTCCGCGGAGGTCGCATCGCAAATGAGTTCCTGCACGAGCAGGAATCAGACGCGACACCGGTATCCACCACGCCCGCAAGCTGATCGACTCGATCGCCATGCGGCGCTGTCCGCCACGTCGTTCCCACGCTGGTGAACAGCGCAGCCGCCTTGATCACTACTGAACACCGGTACCGCGTTAGCCGCTCTAGCCACACCGCCGACATACGACCCTCAGAACTGAAAGGTTTACCCGTCATGCCAATCCACCCGCAGCTGCAGGCGTTGCTCGCAAACTTCCCCAAAGTCGACTACAACGACTTCACCCTCGAGCAGATCCGTGAGATCGCCGCGGCACCGCTGCCCGAGGGTACTCCGGCCCCGGAGATTGCTTCCTCCGTCGATCAGGACGTCGAGACCCCGAACGGTGTTCGACGCGTCCGCATCCAACGTCCACTGGGAAACGGACCGAAACCCACCCTGGTGTACATCCACGGTGGCGGATGGGTCGTGGGAAGCCCTGACGCGGTCGACCCGGAAACCCGCCGCCTGGCCGCCTACCTAGACGCGGTGGTGGTCAGCATCAGCTACCGCCTGGCCCCAGAAGACCAGTTCCCCGCAGGGTACGAGGATGCACTGTTCCTCACCCAGTGGGCGGCCGAGCATGTCGGAGAGCTTGGCGGCCGCGGTGACCAGTTTGCCATCGCTGGCGAAAGCGCGGGTGGCAACTTCGCCGCCGCCATTGCTGTCGCGCTCCGGGAGGACAACATTCTCGCCGGGCAGCTGCTGCTGAACCCCGCAACGGACCTCGGCCCCACAGCCCGGGACGCAGCCTCCTACCTCGCAGACCTAGACCCCGCGCTAACGAGCGTCAACACGGACTACTCGATCCGGCAATACCTCGGCGCCGAATCCAGCACCGACTGGCGGGCATCGCCGGTGTACGCCGAGGACTTCACCGGCGTAGCCCCCGCCGTCATCGGCATTTCCGGCAATGACCCGTTGCACGACCAGGGCCAGGAATACGGCGACAAGCTCGCCTCGGCAGGCGTCGCCGTGCGGGTGCTCGACTTCGACGACCTCGTACACGCATACGCCGCGCAGAGCTTCCTCCTCCCGGTATGCAACGACGCCCTGGTGCGCACATGCGAAGAGTTCCGCACCCTGCTGAGCTGGCCCACACCGCCCGGCTCGAAGTAGCCGAGAAGGGCGCCACCGTCATAGTGCCCTTCATTCGCCCTACCCCCACAACCTCGATCATGGAGAGAACCATGCCCCTCGACCCGATCCTCGTTCCGCTACTCGCTGCAGCACCGCCGCTGCCGACCTCGATCGACAACATCGACGCATACCGGGCGGAAGAAGCCGCCGGTGCAGCGGCATCTGTCGACGACCTGATGCAGCCTGCACCCGAGGGCGCCAGCCGCCGCGCGGTGCAGATCCCCGTGGACGGCGGCGAGGTCGAGTTGCATATCTTCACCCCCAGGACCTCCGGACCACATCCTGGGCACCTATACGTGCACGGCGGCGGCTGGATCGGCGGCACCATCCATGACAAAGGCATCGAAATTCTCTGCACGGAACGCGCCGTATACGCAGACTGTGTCGTGGTCACGGTCGAGTACCGCAAAGCCCCGGAATATCAGTTTCCGGTTGGTCTCAACGACGCGTATGCCGCGCTTGTCTGGATGGACAAGCACGCCGATGAGCTAGGGATCCGACGCGACATTCTTACCATCGGGGGCGGCTCAGCCGGCGCGAACCTTGCGGCAGGCATCGCGCTAAAAGCCCGCAACGAACGCGGCCCGCAGCTGGTTCTTCAGATCCTCGATGTGCCAGCACTGGACCTCACCATGCAGGCGGACTCGTTCGAGCGAAACGCCACCGGGTACGGCATCACCACCGCCTACGCTCAGGCCGTGCGCGGTCTGTACCTCGCCGACCTCGACGATGCCCGCCACCCTTACGCGTCTCCGCTGCTCGCAGATGACCTCACCGGACTTCCAGAGACGTACCTGTTACCCGCTGAATACGACCCGCTGTGTGACGACGCAATCGCTTATGCCGTCCGCCTGGAGGCCGCGGGTGTGCCGGTCACCCTGTCTCTACAGCAGGGGCAGTGGCACGGGTCGTCGATGATGACCAAAATCTTGCCCGCAGGCCGTGCCTGGCGAGACGAGCAGCTTTCCACCCTGCGCCGCGTACACGCAGCCCATAACGCGGTCCCGCAGACGAGCGTCGCAAGCCCCTGACCGGGGAGACTCCTCGACGACGACACCCGCCGGAGCACTCAGCGCAGCCCTGCGCTATCCGCTCTGCCCCTTGCCTGAACTTCAAGGAGACGCTCATGCTCAACCCCGACGACCGGTGGATCTGGGACTTCTGGCACGTTCAAGACCAGGACCTGCACCACCTGTTCTACTTGCAGGCGCCCAGGTCGCTTGGCGATCCCGAACTCCGACACCGTAACGCGACCATCGGCCACGCCACCTCCACCGACCTCAGCACCTGGACCGAGCACGGGACCGTCCTCGCCCCGGGCGACGGCAGCTCGATCGACGCAACAGCGACGTGGACCGGCTCTGTCGTGCGCGGCGATGACGGGCTGTGGCGGATGTTCTACACCGGCTCCCACTTTCTCACTGCCGACAGCCTCACCAACGTCGAGACGATCGGCGTTGCAACGTCCCCCGACCTCTACACGTGGACCAAGGACGACACCTTCGCCCTCCGAGCCGACGCGGCCCACTACGAACGCCTCGGTGACAGCAGTTGGCCCGAGGAGTGCTGGCGGGATCCGTGGGTATCTCGCGATGACGCCGGCAGGTGGCACATGCTAATCACCGCGCGCGCCAAGACCGGAGTGGACAGCGAACGCGGCGTGGTCGGACACGCCACTTCGGAGGATCTACAACGGTGGGTTGTTCAACCGCCGCTGTCCGACACGGAAAGCGGGTTTGGTCACCTCGAAGTTCTCCAACGCATCACCATCGACGGACAACCGATGGTGCTGTTCTCCGCGCACGCAGGCGTCGTCACTGCGGCTCGTTGCGACCCCGACCGCGCCACTGGCGTGTGGATTGCCCCCTGGGGCGAGCGCATCACGATCGACCAGGCTCGCCGCATCGCTGGTCCCGACCTTTACAGTGGGCGGGTCATCGACAGAGAAGGCCAGCTCGTCCTCCTCGGGTTTCGCCTCGACGGCACCGGCAACGAGTTCATCGGAGGCATAACCGACCCCATCGACTTCACGATGCTGCTGCAACACTCCGGCGTTCTCGCCTCTTCCGTAAAGAGCGCCGACTGATGCCGGTGACGCCTTCAGGGCTGTTCTGGGACAGTCGCGGTCCCAAAGATGCCCCGGCGGTACTCCTCATCGAAGGTCACACCGCCCAGATGATCGGGTGGCGCGAACCCTTCTGCGACGCGCTGGCGCGCCGAGGTCTTCGCGTTCTACGAATGGACAACCGCGATGCTGGCTTTTCTCGTCATGAGCTCGGGGGGTACGACCTTCGCGACATGGCTGACGACGTTCGCGACGTCATCAGCGACGCTGGCGTCACCCAGGCAACCCTTGTCGGGCAGTCCATGGGCGGGATGATCGCGCAACACACCGCGCTCCGCTACCCCGACGTGGTGGCGGGGTTGGTGCTCTTCTACACGACGCCCAACATCGTGGACATTCACCCCGATATCCTCACGTCGCAAGTCGCTCTCGTAGAGAATCGCGAGGACGCCGTGGAGGCATTCCTGGACGGCGACCGAGCCACAGCGTCACCCGCCTGGGGGTACGACGAAGCATTCAAGCGGGAACTAGCGAACCGTATGTACGACCGCGATCCCAGTCGCCGGGGCTATCAGAACCAGCGAGACGCGATCGCCCGGATGCCAGACCTCACCCAAGACCTGCAGCAGGTCGCCGTGCCGACGGCGATCATCCATGGGAGGGCAGACGCGATGATCTCCCCGCGCGGCTCGGAACGAATCGCACAGAGCATTGCTCATTCCGAACTGCACCTGTACCCCGGAATGGGGCACGAGGTTGCTCCGGCACTATGGGACGACTTTGAAATGATCATCAGCCGCATCGCTACGTCGGGACAAAAGCCCATACCCGGCGACCTTCATCTCCGACGGGAACACCGGGACCTTCCCTGATCAAGCCCGTGACCTTCACGACAAGCTGGACCGGCTCGGCGTGTCCGACGAGCTGAACCTGTACCCGAGGAGCGAAGCAATCCTCGGCCATGGCTTCATGGCTAACCCGAGCCCCCAAACTTCGGACTACCTGCAGAGGAAGTTCGCATTTCTAGACGAAGTCCTCGACTGACCGCACATTCTGATAACGGCGATCAGTCTCTGCTGCAGCAGGTGACACCCGCCCCGCTCAAATCCACTGGGTCAGTGACCCACATCTGACCGCCACCGCGATCCCGCTAGGACCGCGGTGGCGGTTCGTGCTTCGGCAAGAGTTAGTTCGAGCCAGCCCGCCGAAAACGATCGTTTCCGGCAGCCCCCTCCCAGGCCGCCGGCCGACCACACGACACGCCGGCCGTGCGCCGACCGAAACCCCCTGCCGGAACCTGCCGCGCCGAAACCGTCCGCTCGACGTTTTAGGCAGGAGGGGTTGAGACGCGATTACCGACAAGTTTCGTGAGACAACGGGCGCTTTCGGCGCCGCATCAGCCACCCGTCTTTCCGGGGCTGCTCTGTCTCACCAGCCGACAACTTTCGTGAGATCGGACACGAGCGCCTGTGTCCGATCTCACGAAAAGTGTCGGAATCTCAGATCGCGTGTCGTCGTGTCGCGTGAGGCCTGACTGGGGCGGTGGTCGTCAGAGGGGCGATGCGGTCAGTGCTCTGTGGCAAGCGCGTCGATGCCGTCGCGAAGGGCTGTCACCCGAAAGTCAGGGAATGCGGTGCGGAACTTCGCGTCGCTGAAGATGTTGTCCTGGTGGTAGCGGGGCAACAACTCACCCATCTCCCGGGCCGCGGGTGAGATGCGACCGGCGGCGCGAAGCGCCCAGCTGGGGAGGATGATGGCTTTTCTCGATGTTCCGAACGCCTGGTCGGCCGTGGCGATGATCTCGCGATATGTCGGGTGTGCGGCGTCCACCGGGAGATGCCAGGTCTGACCGTACGCATCGGGCGTCGAGCCGAGCGCGGCGAGCGCGCGGCTCGCGTCGGGCGTCCAGATGAGGGAACGTCGTGTGTCGGCCCGGACGGGGATAAGTGGGCGCTTACCCTGCTTCACTCTGTCGAACACGAGGGAATTCGTGAATCCCTGTGTGCGTTCGGGTCCATAGAACTCCGGGGCCCGGGCGATGAGCGTGGGCATCTCGCCGCGGTCGATCTCATCGAGCACCATCTGAGCCATGCGTGCGCGGACGACGCCTTTGCGTCCAACGGGGTCGAACGGGGTGTCCTCCGTTTGGACGCGGGCGTCCTGCGGGTACATGTATGTGTTGTCGAAGTAGACGAACTTCGCCCCCGCGGTCCGGGCGGCGTCGAGCGCGTTGCGCAGCATCGTCTCGAACTGCTTCTCCCACAGCTCTGTGTCAGCGGGCAGGCCTGCGGTGAAGTAGATCACGTCACTGCCGACCGTGGCGTCGGACGTCTGCGTGGCGTCCGTGAGATCGGCCGATGCCGTGGCGTCGTCGGCGTTCACGGCGTGGGGCTTGCGGCTCACGAGTCGCAGTTCGTCCGTGCCGTGGAGCGCGCGTGCCAGGCCGTTCGCGATCTGGCCACCCGCTCCGAGAATCGTCTGCATGATGTGTCCCCAATCGTGTGTCGACGTGTTATGTTAGCACCGTTCACATCGAGGAGTGCGGAATGACCACCTACCACCATGGCAATCTGCGTGAGGCTCTCGTCGAGGCGGCCATCGAGAGCATCGAAGAGGGCGAAGAGCTCTCGATGCGCGCTGTGGCTCGTCGCGCCGGGGTGTCGACAGCGGCGCCGTACAGACACTTCGCCGACCGGACGGCCCTCGACTCCGCGGTCGCCGTTGAAGGGTTCCATGACATGGGCGCTGAGCTGCGCGCCGTCGTCGAAGAGGACGGGCCCGACGTCGTGGCAGACCTCGCCGTGGCGTACGTGTTCTTCGCGCTGCGCCGTCCCGCCGTATTCCGCCTCATGTTCGGGAATGAGTGCGACCCCGAGAACGCCGACCGTGTCCAGGCGTCGACCGCGCTGCACGACCTGCTCGCCGGCGTCGCCGCGCGGCTGTATCCGTCCTCCAATGCCGACGCGCTCTCCACGGCGCTGTGGAGCATGGCGCACGGCCTCGCCTTCCTGCACCTTGACGGGAAGTTCCGTCCTCACCCTGAATCCGACGTGGAGAACCGCGTTCGGACCACCGTCGCCGTCGTCACGGCGGCTCTCTGAGATCCCTAGGGGGAATCATGACGAAGCGCATCCTTCACGTCGTCACCAACGTTTCGCACTACGACGACCCGACCGGGCACCAGACAGGCCTCTGGCTCAGCGAACTCGCCCACGCCTGGGAGGTGTTCGCCGAACGAGGGTATGAGCAGAAGATCGTCAGCCCGCACGGTGGCGCCGTGCCGCTCGAACCCCGCTCGCTGAAGTTCCCGAACTATGACAAGGTCGCCCGCGCCTGGCACAACGATCCGGCGAAGATGGCGCTGCTCGAGAACACCCTCAGCCCCGATGAGCTCGACGCGGCCGACTTCGACGCGATCTACTACACCGGCGGTCACGCCGTGATGTACGACTTCCCCGACAACGATGGCCTGCAACGCCTCACACGCGAGATCTGGGAGCGTGGCGGCGTGGTGTCGTCCGTCTGCCACGGCTACTGCGGCCTGCTCAACGTGAAGCTCACTGACGGCTCGCTGCTCGTCGACGGACGCCGCCTCACCGGCTTCGCCTGGCAGGAAGAGGTGCTCGCCCGCGTCGACAAGCTCGTGCCGTACAACGCCGAGGAGACGATGAAGGAACGCGGCGCTCTGTACGAGAAGGCCAAGCTGCCGTTCGTGTCGTACGCCGTGATCGACGGCAATCTCGTCACCGGTCAGAACCCGGGCTCGGCAAAAGAGACGGCGGAGAAGGTCGTGCAGACGCTCGGGGCGTGAGGGACGGCGGCGCTCGGACTGTGCAGATCGTCCGAGCCTCATGAACGCCCACCAGTATCGATCGTCTACGGCAGCACTCCCGGGCCGCCGGTCGACCACACGACACGCTGGCCGCGCGCCTACCGAAACCCTGCCGAAAACCCGCTGCACCGAAACTGAGCGACCGACGTATTAGGCAGGTTGAGGGTGAGGCGTGATCTTTCCGACGCGCTTCGTGAGACAACAGGCAGCCTCGGCGGCAGATCAGACGCCCGTCTTTCCAAGGGCGTTGCGTCTCACGGTCCGACATGTTTCGTGAGATCGGACAGCCTGCGAGTGAGCAATCGGAAGCTGACGTCCCAGATGTACTCGAGCGGTCCTTTCCGGAACCGGCGGGACCAGAGGTTCGCGAAGAGGACGACGATGCCGGCGATGCCGACGAACATCACGAGGGTTCCCACGAGTGGGTCGAGCGTCGTCGACAGCGGCGAGTGACCGATCAGCTGCTGCGCGACTCTCCCGAGGATGTTCTGCAGCACGTAGCAGCTCAACGCCATCCGTCCGACGAGGGAGAGTTGCCGCCCGACGAACCCGATGGGGTGTCTCTGATAGAACGCGGCCATCAGGGCGAGGATGCCGAAGGCGACGAAGGGAGCGGAGAGGAACCGGTCGAGCCCGAACTGGTCCTGCGCGAGGAAGAAGGTGAGCTCCAGCGGAAGACCGATGCCGAGTCCGATGATCATGACCCACCTGCGCAGGCGTGCCGCTCGCGGTTCGAACAGCCCGCGGCGATACAGGATCGCGCCCAGCGTGAAGAGCACGAGCCCGAGCGAAAGGATGGCCCCGGTGTCCGTGCCGATGGTGAGGTCGGAGAACACGGTCAGTGAGTTCGCCTGCACCGTCGCCCAGTACCCCGATTGGCCGCTCGAATCGCCCGCGTCTCCCGGGAACACGAGCCCAGGGAGCATGAAGGTGCCATCGGCGGTGAACAGCGGCATGAGCATGAGGGTGATGTGCGCGGTCAGTGCGACCCCGATGAAGATCCACTGGCGCTTCTCGGGCAGCAGGAGCACGAAGGCGACCACGAAACCGAGGATCGCATAGGCCCGGAGCACGTCGAACTGCACCACGAAGATGTAGTTCAGCACTCCGTAGAGGAGCAGGAGCCCGAGGGACTTGCCGTTCGAGGCGGCCGACAGCAGGTCATCCCACCAGATGTCGATGACCCGTTCGCCGAAGAACGCGCGGAACAGCCAGATGTTGCTCGTGAGGGTGCCGATGATGGCCACGCCGCGGATGACGTCGAGCGACGCGATACGGGCGGGATATCGGCTGTGGGTGGAGAGCGGTCAGTCGCCCCGGACCAGGCGTGGGACGAGCGCCACCATCGCGACCATGACGATCAGTTCCACCATCGTCTGCGTCACGACGATGAGCGGGGCGATCGCGAAAGCATTCGGAAGAGCCAGTGCCAACGGCAGCACCACGAGCGAGTTGCGGGTGACGGCGCTGAACACCACGGCACGCCGCCCCGGCGCATCGAGTCGTGCGACGCGTGCCGCCAGGGCTCCGAGCGGCCCGACGATCACGGCGAATCCCAGAAAGAGCGGAACCGTCACGAGCACGCCTGCCCATGCATCGCCGAGGTCCGCCACCTGCGAGGCGACGACGGTGGACAGGGTCAGCATCATGAGCGGCACCATTCCCCCTGCCGATCCCTGCTCGACGGCCCGAGCGAACGCGTGTCTCCTCGCCGTCAGCTGCGTCAGCGCGGCCAGCCCGAGAGGCAGCACGATCAGGAGGAGGAACGTGTCGACGAAAGGGCGGGCATCGAACGAACGCAGAACGCTCGGCCCCATGATGAGGGAGACGTAGACGGGGAGCAGGAGGATCTGCACCAGCATGAGCAGTGGAGTCGCCGCCAGCAGCCGGGCGCGGTCGCCACCGGCGAGGCCGGTGAACACGATCACGTAGTCCACGCAGGGAGTGAGCAGCACGAGCAGTACACCGAGGAGCACGGCTTCGTCGGTGGCGACGAACCTGGTCAGGCCGAACACCACGAGCGGCACGACGGCGAAGTTCACGATCAGCAGCGTGACGAGGAAGCGCCAGTCGGTGAAGGCCCGCCCGACGCGAGAGAAAGGCACGCTCAGGAACGTCGCGTAGAGCAGCAGGCCCAGGGCAGGGGTCATCGCAGACTCCCACCACGGAGCACTCGCAGGTGCCCATAGACCGATCGCGGCGCCGACGACGATGGACGTCAGGTACAACATCACCTGGTGCCGCTCGCCCCATGCCGTCAGCTCGCGCATCACCACCTCCAAGACCCTGTTTTTTCACGGCGATTACGCGGGATGCGATACATTGCAGTGTAGGTAGAACTTCAGGCTCTACTACATTTGCGTGCTCGAGCGGAGGACAAGGCAGTGGCACTCTCAGGCGGACCCCTCGAGCGCAGGTCGATGAGCGATGAGGCCTACAACCGGCTGCAGGACGCGATCATCAGCGGTGAGCTGCGCCCGGGAGAGCGGCTGCGTGACTACGAGCTCGCCGAGCGCCTCGGAACTTCGAAGACTCCGATCCGGCACGCTCTCGACCGACTGGCAGACCACGGCCTCGTCGAGATGCAGCGCAACCGCTACACCCGGGTAGCGCCGATCGACCTCGATCAGGTCCGCAACGCGGTCGACCTCTTCGGAGACATCTGGATCGGATCGGTGCGCCACATGATGCCGCTCATCCAGGATGACGATCTCGCGTACCTCGCCGAGCTCGCGGATGAGATGTCTGCCGCGATCAAGTCGCGCGACGTCGCCGGCTTCGGTGTCGCGCTGCGAGGCACGGCGACGGGCTTCGCGCGCATCGAGGGCAACGCCTCGCGGGCGGTCATCATCGAACGCCTCGGGCCGCAGATCCGCCGGTTCGGTCAGCACGCGAGGGATGCCTTCGACTGGGAGGGTGTCGGTGGATTCGTCGACTCCCTGCGCAGCGCGATCCTCGAGCGCGATGCCGTGGAGACCCGGGCTGTGCTCGTGACGTTCTTCGATGAAGTGCTCCCCGCGATCATCGATCGCGCCGAGGAGCAGGAGCTCACCCGGCCCGAGATCGGGGACTAGCAGCTCCCGCATCGATCGCCGACGCTCCTTCCTCGCTCGGAGCGGGACGTTCCCGGCAGATCCACAGGAAGCGCAAAGGGTGTTCTCCTAATCTGGGGGAACCCAAGGGGAGTACTCCGACACGGTGGGGTCGTCATTACGGATGCATGTCGCATCCCGGGCCACCGGTTCCATGTTCCATGGAATGGAGAAGACTTTGGCGGTACTGTCGTACCCCGAGTCTGGAGCCCGAATTTGGACGTCACCCCCCTGATCTGGATCATCACGATCGCCGTCACGATCGCGTTCTTCGTCTACGAGTTCTTCGCGCACGTGCGCACGCCGCACGAGCCGACGATCGGTGAATCGGCCCGCTGGTCGATCTTCTACATCAGCCTCGCGCTGCTGTTCGGTGTCGGCATCGGCGTCGTCTCCGGCTGGACGTATGGCGGCGAGTACTTCGCCGGCTACCTCACGGAGAAGGCGCTGTCGATCGACAACCTCTTCGTCTTCCTCATCGTGATGACCGGCTTCGCCGTGCCGAAGAAGTACCAGCAGAAGGTGCTGATGATCGGCATCGTGATCGCGCTGATCCTGCGCGGAATCTTCATCGCCATCGGCGCGACGCTCATCGAGAACTACTCCTGGATCTTCTACCTGTTCGGTGCTCTGCTGCTCGTGCTCGCCTACCGTCAGGCGTTCAGCGACCACGAGAGCAACCCGGCCAACGGGCGGTTCATGACCTTCGTGCGTCGTCACCTGCCGGTGAGCGAGGACTACAACGGCGACCGCCTCACCGTCGTGAAGAACGGCAAGCGCTTCGTCACTCCGATGCTGCTGACGATCATCGCGATCGGTTTCATCGACCTCGTGTTCGCGGTCGACTCGATCCCCGCGATCTACGGCCTCACCGACCAGGCGTACATCGTCTTCACGGCGAACGCCTTCGCGCTCATGGGTCTGCGTCAGCTGTACTTCCTGATCGGCGGGCTGCTCGAGCGGCTCGTCTACCTTGCTCAGGGCCTCGCCGTTATCCTCGCGTTCATCGGCGTCAAGCTGGTCCTGCACGCGCTGCACGTCAACGAGCTTCCGTTCATCAACGGCGGCCAGGGCGTCGAGTGGGCCCCCGAGATCCCGATCTGGTTCTCGCTGCTCTTCATCGGCGCGACGATCGCCGTGGCCACCGTGGCCAGCCTGATCAAGACCCGTCGCGTCCCGGCCTCGGGCCACGAGGTCTCATCCACCGAATCCACCACCCACACCAACAACACCACCGACAACAAGGAGCACTCTTGAGCGCGCAGCGCTGTTCTGACTCTTCGGACTCTGACAGTACGAGCGCCCGGTTCGTCCCGGGCGCTCACCCCACCACAGACGAGGCGGCCCGCTGATGGGCGACCTGCTCTGGAACATCGCCCTCGTCCTCGCGTTCGTGCTGATCGGCGGTGTCTTCGCTGCGACGGAGATGGCGCTGGTCACGCTGCGTGAGAGTCAGATCAACGCCATCGGGCAGCGCGGTCGTCGTGGAGCGAAGGTCGCCTCCCTCGCTCGCAATCCCAACACCTTCCTGTCCGCGGTGCAGATCGGTGTGACCGTCGCGGGCTTCGCCTCGGCGGCATACGGTGCGACGTCGATCGCGCCGTCCCTGGCACCGGTTCTCGAGTCGTGGGGGCTGACGCCCGCCCTCTCGCTGACCGTCGCGACGCTCGTGCTCACCCTCGTGATCGCGTACCTGTCGCTGGTGCTCGGCGAGCTCGTGCCGAAGCGTCTCGCGATCCAGCGCAACGCGCAGTTCGCCTACGCGGTCGCGCCAGCCCTCAACGGGTTCGCGACGATCATGCGTCCGGTGATCTGGCTGCTCTCGGTCTCGACCAACGCCCTCGTCCGGCTGCTCGGAGGGGATCCGCACAAGACCAGCGACGAGATGACCGACGAGGAGGTGCGCGACATCGTGGCCAGCCACCAGGGGCTCCCGGATGACGAACGACGTATCCTCGACGACGTGCTGTCCCTGCGCGGACGCCAGGTCAGCGAGGTCATGCGGCCGCGCCCCGAGGTCGTCGCCCTCGACGAGGCCGCGCGGGTCGGAGAGGTGATCGCGCAGGTGCGCGACCTGCCGTTCTCGCGCTACCCCGTGTCGGAGACCTCGATCGACGACATCACCGGGTTCGTGCACGTGCGCGACCTGTTCGAGGCTGCCGCCGACGATCCGACCCGTCCGCTGAGCGCGCTCATGCGCGACATCCCCTACATCCCCTCGACCGCGCGCGTGCTGCCGACCTTGACCCGCATGAGGGCCGAGGGGCATCACATCGCGGTGGTCGTCGACGAGTACGGCGGGACGGACGGTCTCGTCACCCTCGAAGACCTCGTGGAGGAGGTGGTCGGCGAGATCTTCGACGAGTACGACGCGGAGGTGTTCATCTCGGCGGACGACGGCATCGACGGGCGACTCAACCTGCAGGACTTCGAAGAGGCGACCGGGTTGGCGATGCCGCGCGGATCGTCCGACACCATCGCCGGCTTCGTGACCGAGCAGCTGGGACGCCTCGCCGTGGTCGGAGACACCGTGGAGGTTCCCGGTGCGACGATCCAGGTCGCCGAGATGGACCGCCGACGCATCGCGCGCGTGCGGGTCATGACCGATCCCATCGCGGAGTCGGACGCCTGATCCCGCGCCTCCGTCGTCAGGTGCGCGGTGTCAGGGTTCCCAGCTCGTGGAGTCCCTCCGAGAGGACATCGACCAGCAGGCGGGCGTAGCGCCCGTCGGGGTCGAGGTCGGGGTCGAAAACCGTCACGGAGGCGCCGACGGCGCGCGGCGCGAGCTCCCGCAGCAGTGCGGTGAGCTCCGCCGCGCCGATCCCTCCCGGGTCGGGACTGTCGACCGCGGGCATGACGGAGGGGTCGAGCACATCCACGTCGAGCTGCAGCCAGTAGGCCGGCCCTGCCACTGCGGCACACTCCGCGCCGACCCGCTGTGCTCCGCGGGATAGGACCTCCGCTGCCGGAGCAACCCTCCCCAGGACGGCGCGTGCCTCCTGCTGCTGCTCGTCGTCGTCGCGGTGGCCGATGTGCGCGGTGCGGGCGGCAGGGAAGTAAGGGCCGCTGCCGTCGATGTCGGCGATGGCCGGCCAGTGCAGTCCCACCGCCGCGGCGAGGTCTTCCCCGGCCACGCTCGCGCTGTCGGGGTCGTTGCCGGGGTGGCGGAAGTCGGTGTGGCCGTCGATGTGCACGAGTCCGATCCCGCCGCGATGGGCGCAGGCGATGCCTGCACCCAGGAGGATCGAGCAGTCGCCGCCGATCACCAGCGGCTCCTCATCCCTGTCGAACGCCTGACCGATGCGGGCGGCGAGGCGTCGCGCGTGATCGACGATCGCGACCTCGTTCCGCACGTGGCCGGGGGGCCTCGTCGCGGCGTCGTCGACATAACGTCCGGGGAGGACGACGCCCGAGTCGGTGGCGCCGACCGCGGCGAATCGGCTGAACAGCCCGGCCTCGCGCAGCGCTTCCGGGGCCTTCGCCGCACCCGGAACCGCGCCGGGCTGTGGCGGGCGGAGGCCGAGGTTGGACGGCGCGGAGAGCAGCGTGATCATGGCCTCATCCTGTCGCGGGGGTCGGACACCCGGCACCGTCACGTCGGGAAGGGCACCCCGGTGAGGCGCTCGGCCGCCGCCCACAGCGCCGCGCCCACCTCGGATGAGCGCACCTCCTCCGACGCCGCCACCCGCGCGGGGCTTCCGCGGAACTCGAGCACACCGCCGGGACCCCAGTACTCGCCGTTGAGGACTTCCGCCGATGTCGCAGCATGGACGATCGGCAGCGCCCCGCCATCCTTGCCCTGCACGAGCATCTTGGTCGGTGCCGCCAGCGCGCGGACGATTCCGGGCACCGCCGCCAGGCCGGGGCGCTGAGGGGTGAGCGGGTCGACCGCATAGCCCGGGTGCGCGCAGACCGCCGAGCGGGATGAGCCGCCCCAGCGCCGTGCCAGCTCGAACGCGAAAGCCATCAGAGACGCCTTCGACCGCCCGTACTGCTCCAGTGAGGAACCGGTCCACGGGTCGTCGAGCGTCGCCGGGTCGAGGCGTGCGAAACGGTGGGCGATCGAGCCGACCGCGACCACACGGGCATCCGGAGCGAGCCCCGCCTCGAGCTGTGCGACCAGGGCGAAGTGACCGAGGAAGTTCGTGCCGACCATGAGGTCGTGGCCGTCGCTCGTGCGCGCCGCCCGATCCGCCGCCTTCACGCCGGCGTTGCAGATGATCGCGTCGAGGCGTTCGTCCACTCCGGAGGCTGCGTCTGACACGCTTCCGAGCGAGCCGAGGTCGAGTGCCAGCACGCGCAGGTCGGCGTCCGGCACCCGGCTTCTGATCGAGGAGACCGCCGTGCGCGCGCGTTCGGGGGAGCGACAGCCGAGGACGACGCGTGCGCCACGTGCGGCGAGCTGCTCCGCACACCAGTAGCCGATGCCCGCGTTCGCGCCCGTGACGAGAACCGTCCGACCGAGCAGATCCCGAGCCGACGTCGGGGGAGCCGTTTCCATCCCCTCAGCCTAGGTGCCGCCCCTGGGGGCGGCTTCAGCGTGCGTCGTCGTTGTCGTTGTCGTGGTCGTGGTTGTGGTTGTGGTCGTGGTCGTGGTCGTCGTTCTCGAGCAGCATCCCGACCGACGTCGCGCAGGCGTCGCCCCGCCATGCCTCGAGGCCCTCGCGCACCGCGAAGGCGGCGATGACGAGAC
The DNA here is from genome assembly GCF_015159725.1 of Microbacterium sp. R1. NCBI lineage: Bacteria > Bacillati > Actinomycetota > Actinomycetes > Micrococcales > Microbacteriaceae > Microbacterium > Microbacterium sp. R1. The sequence continues at coordinate 38,645 of NZ_JADDUD010000003.1, forward strand.
CGGCGACCGCATCGGCCCACCACCAGCCGAGCAGCGAGTTCGCGACCAGCCCGACCAGCACCGCGGCGGAGAGGTAGGTGCAGATGAGGGTCTGCTTCGAGTCTGCGACCGCCGTGGCCGAACCCAGTTCTCGCCCCGCGCGGCGTTCGGCGAGGGAGAGGAACGGCATGACCGCGACGCTGATCGCGGTCAGAGCGATGCCGATCGTGCTGTGCTCGGGGCGCTCGGCCGTGACCAGCGCGGTCGCGGACGTCGCCGTCACATAGATCGCCAGTGCGAAGAAGGCGATGGCGATCACGCGCAGAGTCGGCTTCTCCCAGCGTTCCGGATCGCGGCGGGTGAACTGCCAGGCGACCGCGGCCGCGGAGAGCACCTCGATCGTGGAGTCCAGTCCGAAGCCGACGAGCGCGGCTGACGAGGCGACGGATCCGGCGGCGATCGCGATGACCGCCTCGATCAGGTTGTAGCCGATGGTGATTCCGACGATCAGGCGGATGCGGCGGTGGAGGGTCTCGCGGCGCGTCGCGGCTGCCGTGGGGGTCATCAGCAGGTGCAGCCTTCACCCGAGCAGCAGTCCGGCTCGACGATGAGCGTGACCCGCATGAGCATGTCGAGGGCTGGAGCGAGGTGGCGATCCGCGAGTCGGTAGCTGCTTCGGCGTCCGTCCGGAACGCTCTCGACGAGCCCGCATCCGCGGAGGCAGGCGAGGTGGTTCGACATGGCCTGGCGTGAGACGCCGAGCGCATCGGCCAGGTCGGCGGGGTATCGGGGCGCTTCTCGCAGTGCCAGCAGCACACCGGCCCGGGTGGCGTCCGAGAGGGCGTGCCCCAGACGGGCGACTGCTGCCGTGTGGGTGAGGGAGGCGAGAGCGGTGGTCACAGCTCAACTGTACAGAAAAGACTGAATTCAAGATATTCTGAATCCAGTCTCCTCACGAAGATCAGCGGATCGCGTACACCGCGCTTCCGACGATGACGGCGACGACGGTGGTCCAGCCGATGATGGCCAGAGCCTGCCAGAAGAGGATGCGCGCCCTGCCGATGCCGGAAGCCGCAAGCATGGTCGCGGTGAACTGCGTCGGCAACAGGAGCGGTCCGAGCAGGCTCACCCCGGGAACGCCGTAGCGCTCGAACGCACGTTGGAACTTCTCGCGACGCGCGGTGCCGCGACCAGTGTCGGCCGCATCCGCGGCCGGCTCGTCGATCGTGCCGCCGCCGGCACCGGCGAGCGCCGCGGTCTTGGCTCGCGAACGGTTCACGACGGCCTGTCGGGCTCCGGAGCTGACGATCACTACCACCAGGACGCAGAGGAAGTTGCCCACGATCGCGGCGATCGCGGCTATCACCGGAGAGATGCCGCCGATGATGCCGATGCTCACCGCCCCTTCACCCTCGATGAAGGGGATCGCGCCGGCGAGGGCGACGATGAGCGGCTGCACGAGTTCGGGGACCTGGGCCACCAGGTTCTGGAAGGTCTCGATGAGGTTCATGGGATACTCCCGGTTGTCGGTGCGATCGGAGTCTCCGATGCGATGACTCCAGTCCAGCCGAATGCTCCCTTCGGCGGCAGTGTCGGCCCGTCATCGCTTCCCGGGCAGATCGCACGACGCGTCCGTGACAACTGTCACGGCCCTATCGTGGGGAGCGTGAGCAGTCGTATCGAGCCCCCTGCCCCCGTCGGGCCGAGTCCGGGAGCGAGGCAGTTGTCGCGGGGTGTGACCGCGACCTGGTGGTACACGGCGTCCGCAGTCATCATGTTCGAACTCGCGCTTGTCGCTGCGTGGACGGTCACCACGCTCGCGGTCGACCTCCGGGGTATCGGCGGTGTGATCGTCGGAGGCGGTGGAATCCTCTGGGTCGCCTCCACAGTCTCGCTGCTCCTCGACTATCGGCATCGTCTGGACGCGGAGCCGGGTGTGCGTTGGATGCGCCTCGGCGCACCGCTCCTCATCGCGGTCGCCTATGGTGCGGCTGCCGGCGGCTTGATCGGGAGCTGGCAGCTCGCCCTCATGCCCATCGTGTAGTCGATCGTGCTGCTGAACTGGCAGCCGGGTGTCCGATACAAGGTCGTCATCGCTGCGACGGTCGTCCTGGCCGCCCTCGCAGTGGTCGACTCGCATCTCGACGTCGCTTCCGAGGTGCCCTTCCTCTTCACCGCCGCCTACACCGTCTTCCTCCCCGTGATGACGGTCACCTCGCTGTGGTGGTGGGATGTCTTGATCACCCTCGATCGCGCCAGGGCCTCCGAGGCTCGGCTCGCCGCCACGCAGGAACGCCTCCGGGTGGCGACCGACGTGCACGACCTGCAGGGGCATCACCTCCAGGTCATCGCGCTGCAGCTGGAGCTCGCCGAGCGTCTGCTGCCGAGTGACGCCGATGCGGGGATCGAGCAACTCCGTGCGGCGCGGATCAGCGTCGACGAGGCGCGACAGGGGACCAGAGACCTCGCGACGCGCTTCCGCTCCGTGCCGCTGGGAGACGAACTCGCCAACGCCCGTGATCTCCTGACGGCGGCCGGCCTCGATGTGGGAGCCACGATCGATGCGGATGCGAACGCCGCACCGGCATCCGCCCTCGGTCCGGTCATCAGGGAGACGACGACGAACGTTCTCCGACACGGCGGCGGACGGTATGCACGCCTCCTGCTGGGTCGCGTCGGCGACGACTGGCGCTATGAGATCGCGAATGATGTCGCGGTCGACGCCGATATCGAGCACGACGGATCGGGCCTCGACGGTGTGCGGCGGCGGATCGAGGAAGCGCGCGGAACTCTCGATGTCCGGCGTGAGGCCACCGAATTCGTCGTCGTCGTCACTGTGCCGATGGGATCGGAGGAGGCTCGATGATCCGGGTGCTGCTCGCCGATGACGAGGCGATGATCCGATCCGCGCTCGCAGCCCTCCTCCGGTTGGAAGACGATATCGAGGTCATCGCCGAGTGCGAGGACGGCGAGCAGGCGGTCGTCGAGGCTCTGCGACTTCAGCCGGATGTGTGTCTGCTGGACCTCGAGATGCCGGGGCTCGACGGCGTGCAGGTGGCCGAGAAGCTGCACAGGGCGATCGCGACGCGGTGCGTGGTCGTCACCCGTCACGCGCGTCCAGGCGTGCTGCGCCGTGCCCTGGCCTCGGGTGTCTCCGGCTTCCTGCCGAAGTCCCGTGGGGCCGACGAGGTCGCCGCTGTCATCCGCCGGGTCGCGGCTGGCGCCCGCTATGTCGATCCGGAGATCGCCGCCGATGCGCTGAGCGACGAGCGCTCACCGCTCACGGACCGCGAGCTCGACGTGCTGCGTGCCGGTCGGCGTGGGGAGACGACCGGCCAGATCGCACGGGCGCTCTCACTCGCCCCGGGGACGGTGCGCAACCATATCTCCGTCATCCTCGGGAAGCTCTCGGTCGGAACCCGTCAGCAGGCCGTGCTGATGGCCGAGGAGCGCGGCTGGATCTGAGGGCGGATATGCTGGCAGGCATGGGAACAATATGCGCAGCGCCCGTGATGGGGCGCACTCTCGTGTTCCGCGACCGCCGCGCCTGACGGCGCGCTCGCTCTCCGCACGCATCTGCGCGCCGTCCACCGAGATGTCATCGCACCTCGGGACGGGCAGTCCTCACTGACGCCTCTTCGCGTCGTCTCCCTCCTCCGAGGTGCTCCGATTCTTCTTCTGGAGCGCACTCATGCCTCGTTCAATCCATGGCGGCCGTCACGAACTCGGCCAGAACTTCCTCACCCACCGCCCGACCCTGACCCGCATCGCCGCCCTCGTCGGTCGTACCTCGGGCTCGATCCTCGAACTCGGCTGCGGCGACGGAGCGCTCACTCGCGTGCTCGCGGATCTGGGCAGACCGCTCACCGCGATCGACGTCGACGAGCACCGCGTGCACCGATTGCGCAGGGCATTGCCCGGTGTGCGCATCGAGATCGCCGACGCCACACGGCACCCGCTCGATGCGGACACCGTGGTCGGCAACATCCCCTTCCACGTGACGACGCCCATCCTGCGGCGCCTGCTCTCGGGCGACCGCTGGAACGAGGCGGTGCTGCTCACGCAATGGGAGGTGGCGCGCAAGCGCGCCGGTGTGGGCGGCGCGACCATGATGACGGCGCAGTCCGCGCCGTGGTTCGAGTTCGCCCTGGAAGGGCGCGTCCCCGCGTGGGGTTTCTCACCGCAGCCGAGTGTCGACGGCGGTCTGCTCGCCATCACCCGTCGGGGGTCGCCTCTCGTCGCGGTATCGGATCGGCAGCGGTACGAGGCGTTCGTCCGCGAGATGTTCACGGGCCGAGGGGGGAGCCTCGCCGCGGTCGTGGCCGCCGCCGCACGCATCCCTATGGGCAAGGCCCGGCGGGCAGTGGCGGTAGCCGGGGCGAGGGAGTGTCGCCTTCCCCGTGAGCTGCGACCGGAGCACTGGGCAGCGCTCTGGCATCAGCTCTGCCGCGGTTGACGTGTCGAGGCCGTCGAGCTGGTCGTGCGCTCGATGGCCTCGATCGGCGGCGTTCCTCAGCGGTCGAGCACCTCACGAAGACGCGCGGCGAACTCCCCGGGGTGATCGACGAATCCGGTGTGGTCGCCGGGGAACCGGGTCGGCTCGACTCCGAGCCGTTCCCCGAGCGCAGTCGTCGTGCGTTCGCACAGCTGGCCGACCGACTCCCGGCCGATTCCGAGCACGAGGTCGACCGTGCGCGCTCGCAGTGCCTCCAGGTCGGGCTCCCAGCGCACGCTGGCCGGAAGCTCGTGACGGAACCAGAACTGTTCGTCGGCGTGATGCTGCGGATCGACCTCGCCGCCGAACCACTGGACGAGCGCCTCCTCGGGCATCGGGATGTTCGCCTGCGCGAAGAAGAGCCTCCAGGCGCCGACGCGGTCGCCGGAGAGCGCCGCCGACCGGAGTTCGTCGGTGAGGCGGCGCTGTTCGACGCGGTCGGGCAGCAGTTCCAGGAGTGGGGGTTCGTGGGCGATGACGACGGATACGAGGTCGCCGTGCGCCTGCAGGACCGCCAGGCTGGTCACGGCGCCGCCGCTGGAGCCGAAGACGCTCGCGGGTCCGCGATCGACGTGCTCGATGAGCGCCGCGAGATCATCGGCGCGCTGCTCGGGACTGGAGCCCTGCGAGCGGTCGTGCAGGATGCTCCGTTTGACCCCGCGCGGGTCGGTGGTGAGGACGGTGTGATCGGTGGCGAGCTCGTCGGCGAAGGGAGCGAAGGCGTCGGCATCCATCGGCGCGCCGATCAGGACGAGCAGCGGTCCCTCGCCGCGGAGCTCGTAGTGCAGACGGACATCGGCGAGGTCGAGCGCGGCCGTGGTGGTGTTCATGGGGTGCTCCTTGTCAGCGAGATGGTGATCGTGCCCGGTAAGGGATGCCACCATCCAGGGTTGCGCCGGAAGCGGCGGGGCGCCATACCCTCTCCCCGCGAGATCGCTCCTCCGCGCCGTGATCGTTCGGCCGGTCTGCGTGTCCGGAACGGGCGGTACTCTCGACGCATGTCGGCTTTCGGAACGCTCGCGACTCCGGTCGGCGTCGTCGGAGTCGTCAGCGACGGTGGGGCGATCACCCGCGTCACGTGGCGGTCGACTCCGCCCGACGGGAGTGTGGTGGTGTCCGAGCCGGGCGCCGATCCGCTGCTCACGGAAGCTCTCGCGCAACTCCGAGCCTATTTCGACGGCAGGCTGCGGTGCTTCGACGTGCCGGTCGACCTCGGCGTGCCGACCGCGGCGACCAGAGCTGTGCTCCTTGCCCTGCACGAGACCGTCGCGCAGGGTGAGACGATCACGTACGGCGGCTTGGCCGCACGCAGCGAAACCGCGGTGCCCGCCAGGGGGATCGGCTCGATCATGGGAGCCAACCCCGTGCCCTTGATCGTCCCCTGCCACCGGGTCGTCGCCGGCGACGGACTCGGCGGCTATTCGGGCGGCGACGTCGGTCGCGGGCTCGAGACCAAGCGTTGGCTGCTGGAGCACGAAGGGGCACTGCCCACCTCGCTGTTCTGAGTGCAGCGCCCGCCTCCGTCATCGCGTCAACTCGACGGGGAACACCCTGCGAGAATGGACGGGCCGAGTCCCGAGCCGAGGAGCCAACGTGCAGTTCATCTCCACCCGCGGCGGCATGCAGCCGCAGTCGTTCAGCGAGACGCTTCTGGAGGGCCTCGCGCCCGACGGCGGACTGGCGGTGCCCGAGGTCATGCCGACAGTCGATGGCGAGATGCTCGAGCGCTGGCGTGCGCTGACGTATCCGCAACTCGCGACCGAGGTGCTCGGGCTGTTCGCCACCGACATCCCCCGTGCAGACCTGGCCAGGATGACGGATGCCGCCTACGCCGACTTCCCCGACGGTGTGGTGCCGCTGCGCGCGATCGATGACGACCTGACGCTCGTCGGGCTCTCCGAAGGACCGACGCTCGCGTTCAAGGACATGGCCATGCAGTTCCTCGGCCAGGTGCTCGAGTACACGCTGGAGCGCAACGACGCGGTGCTCAACATCCTCGGCGCCACCTCGGGAGACACCGGCTCGGCGGCGGAGCACGCGCTGCGCGGCAAGGAGCGCGTCGCCGTGTTCATGCTGTCGCCGCAGGGCCGCATGAGCGCGTTCCAGCGGGCGCAGATGTTCTCGCTCGATGACGCGAATGTGCACAACATCGCGGTCGAAGGCGTCTTCGACGACTGCCAGAACCTGGTGAAGAAGCTCGCCGGTGACCTCGACTTCAAGCGCGCCCAGCACCTCGGCGCGGTGAACTCCATCAACCTGGCACGCATCACGGCGCAGACCGTCTACTACTTCTGGGCCTGGCTGCGGGCGACGGATGCCGGAGGCTGGACAGAGCTGTCGTTCACGGTGCCCTCCGGGAACTTCGGCAACATCCTGTCCGGTTTCTTCGCGAAGCAGATGGGACTCCCGATCCGTCGTCTCGTGCTCGCAGCTAACGAGAACAACGTGCTGGACGAGTTCTTCCGCACGGGCGTCTACCGACCGCGTAGCGCCGCTCAGACCCTCGCCACGTCGAGTCCCTCGATGGACATCTCGAAGGCGTCCAACCTGGAGCGCTTCATCTTCGAGCTCGTCGGCCGCGACCCCGCTCGCGTCGTCGGCGCCTGGGACGATCTGGAGGCGCAGGGCCACTTCGACTTCTCCGCCGACAAGGAGCGCTTCCTCGAAGAGTTCGGCATCGTCAGCGGCACGTCGACGCACGCGGATCGACTGGCGACCATCCGCGCGGTGTACGAGGCGACCGGCGAGGTCATCGACCCGCACACGGCCGACGGTGTCAAGGTCGCCCGCGAGTATGTCGAGCCCGGCGTGCCGATGCTCGTGCTCGAGACCGCGAAGCCCGAGAAGTTCGCAGAGACGATCCACGAGGCCATCGGTGTCGAGCTCGGCTACGCGCCGGAGCTGCAGGAGATGCTCGATGCGCCTCAGCACGTGACCGAGATGGGCGACGACGAGCAGGCCCTGCGCGCCTTCATCGAGACCAACGCGCTGCACTGACTCCGCGCGCCCCCGGCCGTCCTCGAGACCCACGCCTGGCGCCGAGACCCACTCCTGCCCGCGTCGGCAGGAGGGGGTCTCGGCGTTGAGCGTGGGTCTCGGCGTCGTTCTTGGACAAGAGACAGGCGAGGGAGAGGAACCTGAGGTGTGCGACCTGCACATCCTCGCGTGATTCTCGTGCGATATGCACATGTCGGGGCCGTGGGAAGCGTCGCTACTGTGGCGCACAACCCGTCCTCCTCCTCCCGAAGGATCCTCATGGCACGCACGGCGCACGCAGACGACTTCGCGCTCTCCCGAGTGACTCCGGAGGCCCGCAAACCCTGGTTCGGAATCGCCGTGCAGCGATTCGGACAGGTCTCGGCCCTCTCGCAGTTCCTCCTCGGCGCGACCCTCGGCTACAGCATGACCTTCGGCGAGGCCGTCCTCGCCTTCCTGTTCGGCTCGCTCATCCTCGAGGTGATCATGTGCGTGGTCGGCTTCATCGGCCAGCGCGAAGGCCTGAACACCGCACTCCTCGCCCGCTGGACCGGCTTCGGCGAGATCGGAGCCTCGCTGGTCGGCCTCGCGATCGGCATCAGCCTGATCGGCTGGTTCGGCATCCAGTCGGCCATCTCCGCCCAGTCTCTCGACGCGCTCATGCCCGGTGCCCTGCCGGTGTGGGCCTGGAGCCTCATCTTCGGTCTCGCCGTCACCGCGATCGTGGCCTTCGGGTTCGTGGGGATGCAGTGGCTCGCGAACATCACCGTGCCGCTGTTCCTCATCCTGGTCGGCTGGTCGGTCATCTCCGAGCTCACCCGCCACGACATCGGCGAACTGCTCACCGGTCCTGCCCCAGGCCCGACCATGAGCGTCTGGGCCGGGACCGGCATCGTCGCCGGCGGTCTCATCGTCGGTGCGATCATCACCGGTGACATGACCCGCTTCAACCGCTCCCGCGCCGACGTCGTCAAGCAGACCGTGGTCGGCGTCTCGCTCGGTGAGTTCGTGATCGGCCTCGCCGGCGTGCTGCTCGCCCACGCGGCCGCCAGCGGCGACATCGTCGCGATCGTGACCTCGTCGGTCGGCTTCATCGGTCTGTTCATCGTGCTCACCGGCACCCTGAAGATCAACGACTGGAACCTGTACTCCTCCACGCTGGGGCTCGTGAACTTCATCTCGACCGCGTTCGGCAAGAACCTGCACCGCGTCACGACGACCATCGTGCTGGGCATCGTCGGGTCCGTGCTCGCCGCAGTCGGCATCCTCGGCCAGTTCACCGAGTTCCTGATCGTGCTCAGCGTCGCATTCCCGCCGATCGCCGGGATCATGGTCGCCGAGTACTACATCGTGCGTCGCTGGCGCCCCGAGCTCGACGCCACCCGAGAAGCCGGCACATTGCCGGCGACGGCACCGCGCATCGTGCCCGCGACCATCGTCGTCTGGCTCGTCTCGGCACTCGTCGGATACTTCGTCACGTGGGGCATCCCGTCCCTGCTCAGTCTCTTCCTCTCCATGGTGCTGTACATCGTGGCGGGCAAGCTCGGCTGGGTGCGCGGGGTCGGAGTCGCCACGACGCGACAGGCGGCCCCGATCGAAGAAGCGGCAGCAGCGGCCTGACCGGCCCCGAGACAGACATCCCCTCACCGGAAAGCGAGAATCATGCACATCGGCATCGACGTCGGCGGCACCAACACCGATGCCGTCCTCATGGACGGCACCCGCACCCTGGCGGGGGTGAAGCACTCGACCACACCCGATGTGACGAGCGGCATCATCCAGGCGATCGAGGATCTGCGGGTCGGACACGCCTTCGCCGGTGCGGACATCGACGCCGTGATGATCGGCACGACGCACTTCATCAACGCCCTGGTGCAGGCCAGCCGTCTCGCGCCCGTCGCCGCCCTGCGCCTCGGACTTCCGGCGACGCGCGCACTGCCGCCGCTGGTCGACTGGCCGGAGGTGCTGGTCGAGGCGACCCAGGCCCGCAGCTACCTCGCGCACGGTGGCTACGAGTTCGACGGCAGGCCGATCTCGCCCCTCGACCCCGAGGAGATCCGCGCGCACGCCGAGGACATGAAGGCGCACGGCATCCGCTCGGTCGCCATCTCCTCGGTCTTCAGCCCGGTCAACCACGACCTCGAAGTGCAGGCCGCCGAGATCGTCGCGTCGGTGCTGGGGGACGATGCCGCCATCTCGTTGTCGCACGAGATCGGACGGATCGGGCTGCTGGAGCGCGAGAACGCGACGATCATCAACGCCGCGCTCCGTGAGCTCGCCTCCGAGATCGTCGACGGGCTCACCTCGGCGGTGCGTGCCCAGGGCATCGCGGCGCCGATCTTCCTCAGCCAGAACGACGGCACGCTCATGGACGAGGAGTACGTGCGCCGCTACCCGGTCGCCACCTTCGCCTCCGGACCGACGAACTCGATGCGCGGAGCAGCGGCCACCAGCGGTCTCGACGACTGTGCCGTGATCGATGTCGGCGGCACGACCGCCGACATCGGACTGCTGATCAACGGCTTCCCCCGGGAGACGGCGAACGAGGTGAAGGTCGCCGGCATCCGCACCAACTTCCGGATGCCGGACGTGCTCTCCCTCGGCATCGGCGGCGGCAGCATCGTCGATGAGGAGACCGCGGAGGTCGGACCGGCATCGGTGGGGTATCGGCTGACCACCGAGGCCCTGGTCTTCGGCGGTTCCACGCTCACCGCCACGGACATCGCGGTGGCCGCGGGTCGCGCCCAGGTGGGCGATGCGAGCAGGGTCGCACACCTCGACCCCGTGTTCGTGCAGCGAGTGCTCGCCCGCATCGCCGAGCGCGTTTCCGAAGCAGTCGACCGCATGCGCACCTCGCCGGAGCCCATCGCCGTGGTGGCCGTCGGCGGCGGATCCATCCTGCTCCCCGACGAGCTGCCCCTGTTCGGCACCGTGCACCGACCGGAGAACTACGCGGTCGCGAACGCCATCGGCGCATCGATCGCCCAGGTCGGCGGCGAGATCGACAAGGTCTATGCGATCGAGCCCGGTCGTCGCGATGAGACGATCGCCGAAGTCCGCGCGGAAGCCGTCGACAAGGCGATCGCGGCGGGTGCGAAACCCTCGACGGTATCGATCATCGACTTCGACGAGGTTCCGATCCCGTACCTCCCCGGCAACGCCACGCGCATCCGCGTGAAGGCCGTCGGCGACCTTGACATGGGGGCGTGACATGAGCTGGACCATCACGTCTGCGCACATCGACGGACTCGCCCGCGGTGCTGCCGTCCTCGGCACGGGTGGGGGAGGAGACCCCTACATCGGAGCACTCCTCGCCCGTCAGGCGCTGGCCGCCGGTGAGGTCACGGTCGTGGGCCTCGACGAGGTGCCGGACGACGCTCTCGTGCTGTTCGTCGCGATGATGGGCGCACCGACCGTCATGGTGGAGAAGCTGCCGAGTCTCGCCGAGGTCGTCGAGCCGGTCAAGGCGCTCAGCATCCATCTCGGCCGTCCGATCACCCACATCGCGTGCGCCGAGGTCGGCGGAGTCAACTCGACCATCCCGATCGCGGCCGCCGCAGCACTCGGTCTGCCGCTCGTCGACGCCGACGGGATGGGACGTGCCTTCCCCGAGCTGCAGATGGTGCTCCCGACCCTCTACGGGGTGACCGCCTCCCCTCTCGCGTTCAGCGACGAGAAGGGCAACACCGGCGTGCTGCAGACGGTCGACAACTCCTGGACGGAGCGCATCGCCCGCGTGGCCTGCGTGGAGATGGGCTGCTCGGTCATGATCTCCGGGTTCTCGATGTCGGGTTCCGCCGCACGTGAGTCGCTGGTGGCGGGCTCGCTCTCCCGATGCATCGAGATCGGCGAGCGCATCACGGCGGCGCGGGACGCGAAGACGGACCCGGTCGAGGGCGTCGTCGATCTGCTCGGCGGGCGTGAGCTGTTCGACGGCAAGGTGGTCGACGTGCACCGGGCCACCACGACCGGCTTCGCCCGGGGACGCGCGCGCATCGACGGCGACGGCGGGGCGACGCTGACCCTGCAGTTCCAGAACGAGCATCTGGTGGCGGAAGCCGACGGCGTCGTCCTCGCGACCACGCCCGACCTGATCATGGTGCTCGACGGCGAGTCGGGTGAGCCGATCACGACCGAGGCGCTGCGCTACGGACAGCGGGTGCGGGTGATCGCGGCTCCGGCCGACGAGCGCTGGCATTCGCAGGCGGCGCTCGCGATGGTCGGCCCCGGGTACTTCGGGTACGACATGGATGCGCACCGCTTCGACGGCAGCGTCTCCGTCGGAACCGCTGCGGCGGGAGCCGCCGTATGAGCTGGCAGCTCACGGCCGCCGACCTGCCCGACCTCGCCAGGGGCGCGACGCTGCTCGGTACCGGTGGGGGAGGCGATCCGTACATCGGCAAGATGCTCGTCGAGCGCGTTCTCGGCGAGGGCAGCATCACGATCCTCGACCCGGATGAGCTCCCCGACGATCTGTTCGTGATCCCGACCGCGCAGATGGGGGCGCCGACCGTGATGATCGAGAAGATCCCCGCGGGCACGGAGCCCACCCTGGCGCTGCGCACGCTCGAAGAGCACCTGGGGCGCAAGGCCGATGCGACGATGCCGATCGAATGCGGTGGCATCAACTCCATGATCCCGCTCATCGTCGCCGCGGAGACCGGGCTTCCCGTGGTCGACGCCGACGGCATGGGACGGGCGTTTCCCGAGCTGTCGATGGAGACCTTCGCCGTGTACGGCGTGCACGGATCGCCTCTCGCCCTCGCCGGCGAACGGGGCGAGAAGGTCGTGATCGACACGGGCGACGACGACCGGCAGATGGAGTGGCTCGCCCGCGGGATCACCATCCGTCTCGGCGGCGTCGGGCACATCGCCGAGTACGCGATGACCGGAGCCGACGTGCGGAGGACGGCCGTGCCACGCACGATCTCGATGGCGCTCGCGCTCGGTCGCGCGATCCGCCTCGCGCGCGAGGAGCATCGCTCGCCGTTCGAGGCGATCGCCCGCACGCTCTCGACCACCCTGTACCCGCACCTGCGCGAACTCTGCGTCGGCAAGGTCGTCGACGTCGAACGCCGCACGACCGAGGGATTCGCGAAGGGGCGAGCCGTCATCGCACCGCTGGGCGCGGACGAGGGCGACACGTTCGAGATCTCGTTCCAGAACGAGAACCTCATCGCGCACCGCGGCGATACGCTCGTCGCGATCGTCCCCGACCTGATCTGCGTGGTCGATCACGAGACGGCCGAGCCCATCACGACGGAAGGGCTCCGGTACGGTCAGCGCGTCCGGGTACTGGGTATCTCCACTCCGGAGATGATGCGCACGTCCGATGCCCTCGCCGCCTTCGGACCTTCGGCGTTCGGCCTCGCAGCGGAGTTCGCTCCGATCGAAGCGCTGGCCGCGGGTGAGGGCGTTTCTCCCTAGGCTGGAGCGCATGATGCTGCAGCGCGACGACCTCACGGCGCTCGCCCGCGGCTATGCGCTCCTCGGCTCCGGCGGCGGTGGCTCGACGACCATGCTCGAGCTGATGCTCGCCGGAGCCGAGGGCTGGCCGATCGAGGTCTCACCGGTCGCGGCGCTGGACCCGGCAACGCCATGCCTGGGTGTCGCCTTCGTCGGCTCCACGATGCTGCTCGGTGAGCGGCTCCCCGGGGCGAACCCGTTCGCCCGGCTGCTGGGCGCGGTCGAACGCTGGATCGGCCATCCGGTGCCGGCCGTCTGCTCTCTCGAGGGCGGGGGCATGAACGGCCTCGCTCCGCTGACGCTCGCAGGTTCACACGTGATCGTCGACGCGGACTGCACCGGTCGCGCAGTGCCCGGCCTCGACCAGATGTCGCTGTTCGTGGATCAGGTGCCCGGTCTCGTGTTCGCGTGCGACACGGGGTCCGACGGCGTCGCGCTCGTCGAGGCGCACCGCGCGATCGACGCCGAGAGGGTGGTGCGGTCGGCGATCGTGCAGGCGGGCGGGGTCGGATGTGCCGTGCTCGGCGGGTTCACGGTCGGCGATCTGACGGAGCACGCGATCGGTGGACACCTCGCCTACGCGCTCGAACTGGGCCGGGCCTACCTCGCAGCCTCGGCAGCACCCCTCCCTCTGCTCGCGGACGTCCTCGGGGCGGAACTGCTCGCCGAGGGTCGCATCATCTCGGTATCGCCCTGGGCGCACGATCCACACGTGAACGCGGTGGAGATCAGCGGTCTCACCGGCGCAGTCCATCGCGTGGTCAGCCGCTCCGAGACCCTCGCGGTGCTCACGGATGGCCGTCTCGTGGCGTCGGCGCCGGAGATCATCGTGGTCGTCGACGCGATATCGCGCGAGATCCTCGAGGTGACCGAGCTCCGGCTCGCGCGCACGGTGGCGGTGCTCGCGATCCCGGCGCCTCCCTGGTGGAACGCCAGAGCGGACCGACGCGCGAAGGTGCTGCCCTCGGCGTACGGCCTCGAGGGTGTGGACGCCGCGTGAACGAGAGACTGCAGCTGAGCGCGCTGCTCGCCCACTCCGAGAACGGCGCCCTCAGGCGTGTCGCCGGACCCGCGGATGCGCTGTGGGATGCCGTCGCGGTGGGGGCGAGTGAGGCAGAGCTGGTCGAAGCCGGCACCGGCCGACTCGCGATCATCACGGCGGCAGCGCCGACATCGACCTGGCAGCAGGATGCACTGCTGCGCCGCCTGCGTGATCGCGGGTACTCGGGGCTCGCCCTCCCTGGAGCCGCCTCGTTCGACGCGGGCGCGTTCCGCCTCGCAGACCGTATCGGCCTCTGCCTGCTCGATGTCGAGCGACCGATCCAGCTCGCGAGGGCCTGCTGGATGCTGATCGAGGCGCGGGATGCGTTGACGCTCAGTCAGGTGCGCAAGGTCGCCCAGTCCTTCGAGTACGCCGCCGATGACCTGGCCGACCTGCTTGGCCACATCGCTGCGAACCTCGGCGTCGGAGCTGCGCTGATCGACTCGTCCGGCGTGCTCCAGGAGGCGGGTGCTCACCTGGACGAGCGGCTGCACGCCGCGATCGGCTTCGAATCCTGGCTGGATCGGACGAGCATCGGGGATGCTGCGGCCGCATCGGTGCGCGTGGACAGCCCGGGGCGCAGCGGTCTGCGGCTCGTGCTGTTCGGCCGGGGGCTCGGTGAGGCGCAGGTGCAGTCGCTGTCCGTCGCGGCCGAGGTCGCGATGCCCGCCGTCGCCGCACGCATCCTGATCGACGAGGTGGCGGCCGTGAACGACGTCGCGGTGTCGTCCGGACTGCTGCGGGACTTCGTCGACCTGCACGGTGCGGCGGATGCCGACGTCGAACGACGGATGCTCGAGCGCGGGTGGCGCACCAGCGGACATCACCTCGGCTTCCGGATGGTGGCACGGGGCCGCCTCGACTCCTTCTCGCTGCTGCGTACGGTCAGCGCCGGCCTCAGCGCTATCGACGGCGAGGCGCATGCGACGACGGCCGGTCGTGGACTGAGCGGGTGGCTGACCTTCGCCGAGTCGCCGGATCCGGATCAGGTGGAGCGGGCCGTCGCCGCTCTGCGGGACCTGCATCTCGGGGTGCTGCGCGATTTCGCCGTCGCCACCGGGGTCGGCTCGCTCCAGGGCGGTTCGGAAGGCCTCGCAACGACGCTCGACGAGGCGGGCGACGCGGCGCGCATCGCGGCATCGCGGTCGGCGACGGGATGGTTCGTACGGGTGGACAGTCTCGGACTGGAGCAGCTCCTTCTCGCGTGGACCGGCAACGACACGTTCGTTCCCGCGGCGGAATCGCTGTTGGCTCCGCTGCGGGAGGGAGGCGGCGAACTGCTCGTCACGCTCTCGGCCTACCTCGACCACGAATCGGGCATCGCCGCGACCGCGGCTGCGCTGGGCCTGCACCGCAACACCGTGACCATGCGGATCAGACGCGTGCAGGAGCTTCTCGGGATCGATCTAACCGACCCGGAGGCGCGCCTCGCCCTGCACCTCGCGTGTCGCGCGGTGCAGCCGCGTTGAGCCGGGGAGTCTTCAGTCCTGCGGGTCGCCGTGCAGCATCCACGGGATGCCGAACCGGTCCACGAGCATCCCGAACAGTCCACCCCACGGGGGCACGTCGAGCGGCATGGTGATCGTCGCCCCGTCCGAGAGCCCGTCCCACACGGCGCGGGTGGTCTCCTGCGAGTTCCCGCTCAGCGAGACCCAGAATCCCTGCGGCTTCTCGTAGGGCATGCCGTCGGGGGTGTCCGAGGCCATCAGCACCAGACCGTCCGGAGTGTCCAGCTGCGCATGCATGATGAGGTCCCGCTGGCTCGGATCCTGCACCATGTCGGGGAACTCCCCGAACGTGTTCACCACGAGGTCGCCCCCGAGGACGCGTTGATAGAACTCCATCGCCGCGCGGGCCTCGGTGCGGAAGGACAGGTACGGGTTGAGAGCGGGCATGAGAACTCCAGGAGGCTGACACGGACGACACGGCCGGTGCCGCTGAGGCTCAGTCTGCGCCGCGGTCGTCGTGCCCGCAAGAGGTTCAGGCCGGGAGCGCTCTGACCGCGGCGGTGAGTACCTGCGGCACGGTCGGGACGCCGGCGGCGCGGAACACTTCGAGGCCACTGGCGTCGCGGATGATCACCGTCGGTGTGACCTCGATGTCGAGTCTCTCGGCGGTATCCGGGTCTCGCGCGACGTCGATCTCCGTGATGGTCGCGTCGGGAAGGAAGCGTGCCGCCTCGGCCAGCACGGTCCTGGTCCGTGCACACGCGCCGCAGAACGACGACGACACCAGGGTCAGTTCCATCCGCACCTCCTCGGACGCTCTCGCGTCATCACCACAGGTGCAACCTCCGCCCGGTTCGTCGTGTTCCCCGACCGGCTCCAGGACGCTATTGCGCGGCGAGCCACTCGGCGAAGCCCTGGTGCCCGAGGTCGGCGTCGGGGCCGGGGAGCGCATGGCCCGCCCTCATCCCCGCCATCTGCGGCCCCGGCACGTTCACGGTGGGCACCCAGCCGGGGTATCCGCGACGTCGAGCGAAAGCGCGGACCATGTCGGACAGCTGCTCCTCGCGGGGTCCGGCGAAGTCGCGTACCCGGCCCTGCGGTTCCGCCCCTGCCAGTGCCGCGAGACGTGCGCCCACCTCACGGGCTGCCACAGGCTGGGTGCGGGCGTTCGGGGCGAGGTGGAGCGGTCCGAGCTTCGCCCGCTCGAACATCTGCCCGGCGAACTCGTGGAACTGCGTCGCTCGCAGGATCGTCGACGGCACGCGGGATCCCTCGACGATCTTCTCCTGGGCGATCTTGCCGGCGTAGTAGTCGTACGGGATGCGGTCGATCCCGACGATCGACAGCAGCACGAGATGTCCGACACCCGCGTCGGCAGCCGCAGCGGACAGGTTCCCGGCCGCCGCGGTGAAGAACTCGATCGCCGTGCTCGCCTTGAGGGTCTCGACGCTCACGACATCGATCACCGCATCCGCGCCGGCGAGTGCCTCACCCACGCCCTGCCCGGTCACGAGGTCCACTCCTCGGGATCGGCTGAGGACGACGGCGTCGTGGCCGGCCGATTGCAGCGCCTCGACCGTGTGTCGACCGACGGTCCCGGTTCCTCCTGCGACGGCGATCCTCATGTGCGTTCTCCTTCGTCTCGGTCCATCCTCGTCTTTTTCGCTGAGTCGGACGAGCGCGAACGCAGTCGGAAGGCTTGCGATGAGCGGATCCGCCGCTGGGTACGATGGCGCTGTGACCACATCGACCGTGCGCCCCGGCATCGCCGAGAGGCTTTCGCAGATGATCCGGATCCCGACGGTGTCGGCCGAACTCGATGAACGCGGCTCGGCTCCGTTCGAGGAGTTCGTCGCGCTGATCGCCGAGCTCTACCCGTTGACGCACGAGAGGCTGCGTCTGGAACGGCACACCGAATTCGGCCTGCTGTTCCACTGGAAGGGGAGCGGGAGTGCTGCGGCGGACGAGGGGCCGGTCGTGCTGATGGCGCACTACGACGTCGTCCCCGTCGACGAGAGCGACGCCTGGACGCACCCGCCCTTCGCGGGCGTGATCGCCGGCGGATCGGTCTACGGTCGAGGTGCTCTCGACGACAAGGGGCCGCTGATCGTGATCCTGGAGGCGGTCGAGAATCTGCTCGCCGACGAGTTCGTCCCGCCCCGCGACGTGTACCTCTCCTTCGGCGGCAATGAGGAGACGTACGGACGCGCCGCCGAGGAGATCGCGCGGGTGCTGCGCGACCGGGGAATCGTCCCCTGGCTCGTCGTCGACGAGGGCGGTGCCGTCGTCGATGCGCCCTTGCCGTTCGTTCCCGGACGGGCCGCGATGATCGGTGTCGGCGAGAAGGGTGTGATGACCCTGCGGCTCTCTGCACGGGGCGAAGGCGGCCACGCCTCGGCCCCGCCGGCCCTCACGGCGGTCCGCCGCATCGCCAGGGCTGTCGACCGACTCGGCCCGACGACCTTCCGCCCCCGTGCCTCGAAGGCGATCCTCCGGATGCTGTCGCAGTTGGCCGCGCAGACGCCGGGCACGGCTCGCCACCTGCTGCGGTTCCTCGGCTCTGCGCCGCTGCTGACCGCGCAGATCTTCGCCGCGCTGGGTGGTGAACCGGCCGCTCTCGTGCGCACGACCGTCGCGCCGACGATGCAGTCCGGAGGAACCGCGGCGAACGTGCTGCCGTCGCAGGCTTCGGCCACCGTCAACCTGCGCATCGCGCTCGGGGAGACCCCGCAGCAGACGGTGTTCCGGGTGCACCGGCGGGTCCGCGATCCGCTCGTCGCGGTCGAGGTCGTCGAAGCGAGCGAACCGTCGCCGGAATCATCGACCGATAACGCTCAATTCGCTCTGCTGGCCGACGCGCTCGAGGTCGCGTTCCCCGGCGTGCCTGCCGTCCCGTATGTGATGATGGCGGCCACCGACTCGCGACACTTCCATCGCTTCTCACCCGCGGTCTATCGGTTCGCGCCGCTGGACATGTCGAATGCGCAGCGCGCGTCGATCCACGGCGTCGACGAGAGCGTGGAGATCGCCGCGCTGGAACGGGGAGAGCGGTTCCACAGGGCGCTGCTCGAACGGCTAGGGTGATCTCACCCTCCCCTCGGAGCCTGCCGGGGGACCCGAAGCAGAAGCAGGAGACGCGATGACGCGCACCCGCACCCTGGGCACCCTCGCCGTCGTGGTCGGCTTCCTTGCCTTCGTGGAGTTCACGAGCGGTGTGCTGCAGGGGTACTACACCCCGATGCTCACGGACATCGCCCGCCATCTGGGCATCCACGACGCCGACGTGAACTGGCTCGAGGGCACGCAGCTGATGCTGTCGGCACTCGTCGTCCCGGCCTTCGCCAAGCTGGGCGACATGGTCGGGCACAAGCGCATGCTGCTCATCTCCACCGCGGTCACGGCGGCCGCGGCGCTGGTGCTGCCCTTCACCGATTCGTTCCCGGTGTTCCTCGCCGCGTGGGCGCTGATGGGCTTCTACGTCGTCTGGCTTCCACTCGAGATCGCCCTGATCTGGTCGCGTTCGCGCCGCATGGAGGGTCGGTCGTCGATCACCGCCAAGGCTGCGGGGCTGCTCGTCGCCGCTCTCGAGGGCGGCGCGATCATCGGCGCCCTGGTCGGCGGTGCGCTCATCGACGTGCTTCCCCTCACCGTCGTGCTGCTGGTCCCGGCCGTGCTCATCGTGGTGTGCTTCTTCGTGATCCTCTTCGGGGTCAAGGAATCGCCGGAGCCCACCGGCGGTGTCTTCGACACGGTCGGCCTCGTGCTCATCTCTCTCGCCCTCGTCTGCTTCACCGGCGGGCTCAGCCTGCTCCGCCTGGAGGGCGGTCTGACCAACCCGTGGTCCTGGGCGGTGGTGATCCTCGGCGTGCTGCTCGTGGTCCCGTTCGTGCTCTGGGAGCTGCGCAGCGCAGACCCGCTGATCGACGTGCGCATGTTCCGCTCGCCCGCGCTCGGACCGGTGTTCCTCACGGCCGGGCTCTTCGGCGTCAGCGTGCTCGGCGCGCAGGCCCCGCTGTCGACGTTCGCGCGCACCGACCCATCGGTGTACGGCTACGGTCTGGGCACGACCGGCTTCGCCACCTCGTTGATCATCGGCGTCTACCTCATCGCCATGATCACGGGGGCGCTGCTGTTCCCGACGATGGCGCGGCGTGCCACACCGCGGGTGACGCTGATGGGAGCGTCGATGCTGGTCGGCATCGGCTTCCTCCTCTTCCTGCCGTTCCACGGCTCCTATGCGCAGGTCATCACGAACATGGTGGTCGTGGGGCTCGGGTCCGGCGCACTGGTCGCGGCGCTCCCCGCGGCGGCGGCCTCCGCGGCTCCGGCCACGCAGACCGGCGTCGCGACGGGCCTGACGAATTCGGTGAAGACCGTGGGCGGAGCGATCGCGTCGTGTGTCTTCGGCATCGCGCTCCTGCACGGCGTCGCGAGCACCGCCGGCGCGACGGATGCCACCGCCGGTTCGCTCGCCGGGTACTTCACGGTGTGGATCGTCTGCGGGGTGACGGCGCTCGTCGCCGCCGTGATCCTCGTGTTCGTCCCGAAGACCGCATTCACCGATCGTGCCCCGGAGGTCGAGGTCGCGCCGGCGCTCTGAGCGTCAGGCCCGCAGGTGGAGCGCGTTCACGATCCGCGGCCATGCGAGTGCGCCGAGCTCCGCGTCGGCGGCGGGAGAGCCTCCCCGCGCCATCGTCACTCCTGCGGTCACGGCCGATTCGCCGGGGAGCAGCAGTCGGTGCCCCGCGTCCGGGTGAGTGATCACCGTCGTGTCCAGACCCTTCGCCGTGCGGCGTTCGACGAGCTCGCGGGCGAATCGGATGCTGGGCCAGACCCGGTCGTCGCCGCCGGCGACGAGCACGACGACACCGTCGATGTCCTCCGCCCGGATCGCGGCGGATGCGGCGGCCGAAGGGTCACGATCGACGCTCGACTCGTACAGAGCACGATACTCGGGCGGGTCGGTCGACGGCGTCCACGACGGAGCGAACGGGACGAACGGCATCGGGGTACCCCGACGGGTCCAGTGCGACGACCAGGTCCCCTCTGAGTTGCCAGCCCAGACGACAGAGGACGGGGCGACGGCGACCGTCGCATCGATCGGGTGCAGGGACGCGGTCACCAGCGCCGCCTCCGCTCCGAACGATGTTCCGAAGATCGCCAAGCGATCGGCGTCACGACGCAGCAACTCCACCTCTTCGACAAAGGTCTCGATCGGCACTTCGTGCGGGGCAGGGCGCTGGCTGATGCCGCCGAACCAGCGGATGGCCCTCACACGGGCGCCGTGCCGTGCCAGCATCTCCGCCCGCTCGACCTCCACACGCCCGCTGGATCCGGCGAGGAGCAGGATAGCCGTGCCGCACGGGTTCTCCGGGAAGGCATCGTGGCGGTCGGCCGGGTGCACCCCGATGCTGTGTCGAGGCGTCATCGTCACTCGCGGTCGAGGCCGAACGTGCGTTTGACGAGCGCCTGCACGTCGCGGTCGAGACCGTCGATGCGGGTGTTCACGGAATCGAAGCGGGTGTTCACGGAATCGAAGCGGGCATTCATCTCGGTGCGCAGCCCATCGATCTGGCCGTTCATCTCCGTACGCAGGCCCCCGATCTCGCTGCGGAGGATGCGGACGAACAATGTCGAGACGGCGGTGAGCGTGCTGAACATCAGCACGGTGAACGACCCGATCATCGTCCAGATCTGCGCGTCGTTCATGACTCCCACTCCCTCATCGTCGCATCGATCCGGCAAGCCTGCCAGAGCGCAGGAGCCGAAGATATCGGTTGCCCACGATCCGTGGATGACACGCTCTCCGTCGCGTCGGTGCAGGAAGGACTGGGCGGGGGAGGCCCCGCCCAGTCCCGGTCAATCGCCCTTCACGTTGACGACCTGCCGCAGCGTGTGCCGGATCGACACGAGGCTCGCGGCATCCGCCATCACCCGGTCGATCGGCTTGTACGCCTGGGGGATCTCGTCGATGAACGCGTCGGTGTCACGGAACTCGATGCCGGCCATCGCCACACGTAGCTGCTCGTGAGTGAAAGTCCGTCGCGCCGCGGACCGCGAGTACTCCCGGCCGGCGCCGTGCGGCGAGGAGCTCAGCGACTGCGGGTCACCGCGCCCTTCCACCACGTACGAGGCGGTGCCCATCGATCCGGGGATCAGACCCGGACGACCGGCGTCCGCCTGGATGGCGCCCTTCCGGGACACCCACACCTGCTTTCCGTAGTGCTTCTCCGACTCTGTGAAGTTGTGGTGGCAGTTGATCCGCTCCTGCTCCTCGACCGGAGTGCCGAGGAACTCCGACACCTGGCGGATGACCCGATCCATCATCTCCTCCCGGTTCAGCAGGGCGAAGTGCTGTGCCCACCGCAGTTCCCGGATGTATCGGGTGAACTCCGGTGTGCCTTCGACGAGATAGGCCAGGTCCGGGTCGGGGAGGTCGATCCACCACTGCTTCGCGAGCCGCTGCGCGACACCGATGTGGTGGCCGGCGATCTTGTTGCCGACGCCTCGCGACCCCGAGTGCAGGAACAGCCACACCCGGTCGAGCTCATCCACCGACACCTCGATGAAGTGGTTCCCGGATCCCAATGTACCCAGCTGCAGGCGCCAGTTCCCGGCGTACTGTGCGGGGTCGAAACCGCTCTTCTGTGCCAGCTGCTCGAGCTCGGCGATGCGCGGCTCGGCTGTGGCCACGACCTTGCGGTTGTACCGGCCGGCCGACAGCGGGATGGCACGCTCGATCTGCTCCCGGAGCTCGGCGAGTTCGCGGCCGTCGAGGTCGCTCCTCGTGAACTGCGTGCGGACGGCGATCATGCCGCAGCCGATGTCGACGCCGACGGCGGCGGGGATGATCGCGCCGAGCGTCGGGATGACCGAGCCGACCGTCGCCCCCTTGCCGAGGTGCGCATCCGGCATCAGCGCCAGGTGCGGGTGGATGAACGGCATGCGGGCCGTGGTGTGCGCCTGAGCGAGTGTCTTCTCGTCGATCAGTGACGCCCACGACAGCAGCCGTGCGGAGAGCCTCTCCATGATTCCTTTCCTTGTGGTGGTGTTCAGCCACAGGTCAGGGGAGTCTCCAACGGAAGAACGCCCCGGACCTGACGGTACGGGGCGTTGCGAGAGCGGATGCTGTCACACGACGCGTGCCGGAGGGTACGACTCGTAGCGGTCATTGCGCTTGTGCTGAAGCTGCAAGACCGCGGCGATGGGGAGGTTCCGCTGCGCGGTCATCCGTCGACTCCTCGGCTGGTGTGCTGCACCGATCGGCACAGCTTTGCCACCCTAGGGCGCGACACGCCCGGGAGTCAACTCGCCTCGCGAGGAGGGTTGTACATGAACTCGATCCGGATGCCGTCGGGGTCTTCGACGAAGGAGGCGAAGTAGCGCTCCGAGTAGCGGGGGTACTCCTTGGGCTCGCGCACGGCCGTCCAGCCGGAATCCACCGCGATCGCGTGCAGGCGTTCGACGTCGTCGCGCGAGGGCACCGCGAACGCGATGTGCTGCCAGCCCACGCGGCCGTGCCGGTGCGGAGTGGTGTCGTCATCCCAGGTGTAGAGGATGATCTCGGTCTCGTCGCCGTTGTTCCACGAGATCGAATGATCGTTCGCTCCGCCGCTGACATACCCGAGGGCGGAGAGCACGGGATGGAACTGCGCCCTGCCGCGTTCGAGGTCGGTCACGGTGATGCCGAGGTGATCCAGAAGTGCCATGTGCCGAGTCTCCCAGCAACGGCCGACGTCGCACTAGTGCGGCGCGTGGTACTCCGCCTCGCCGCGCTTCCAGTACCCCTTCACGACTGCTTTCGCACTGTCGACGCCCCACCGTTCGAGCAGTGCCCTGCCCGGCTTGACGATCGACTGCTCGGCGGCGACGAAGACGAACGGGTCGAGGCCGACCGTGTCATCGGCCGTCAGCCCCTCGAGGAAGGCGATGAGGGCGGAGCCGGAGGGCTTCTCTCCCCGGTGCAGCCACTCGACCTCGACCGGGGCCTCGACCTCGACCTCTCGGCCGGGGTTCACCGTCTCGATCACGATGCGTGCAGGAGTGCCGTCGGGGATGAGCGCGGCGAACCGTCGGATCGCGGGGATCGCCGTCTCGTCGCCGACCAGCAGCCACGATCCGGGCTCGCCGACCAGCACGGCCGCCCCGCGGGGGCCGCCGACGCCGATCGTGGATCCGAGGGGCGCGTTCGCCGCCCAGGGGGCGGCGACTCCCTGGTCGCCGTGCACCGCGAACTCGACGTCGAGCCAGTCGTCGCCCCAGGCGAGCGGCGTGTACTCGCGGCTGGGGGAGGCGCGCAGCTCCTCGACGGAATCCGTCGGGCCCGCGGGGAAGAACAGGCGCATGTGGTCGTCGGAACCGGGCGAATCGAAGCCGGCGAGATCCGAGCCGGTCAGTCGCACCCGCACGAAGTCCGGCGCCAGCCATTCACGCGCGCTCAGTGTGACGTTGCGGAAGCGCAGCTCGAGGCCGCGACGCTCGATCGAGAAACCGGATTTCGTATCGCTCATAAAGTAAGGCTAACCTAAATGAGACGGCGCGGGTGATCCCCGTGCGTCGCCCCGGCGCCCATCGTGTGCGCACCGATCCCGCAGAACAGGAGTCTCTCCATGTCCGTGCCCAGAACCCTCACCGCTACGAGTGCCGCTCTCGTCGGCCTCCTCGCCCTCGCCGGGTGCACCTCCGGAGGCTCGGAGGAAACGGAGAAGACCGAACCGGCAGCAGCCACCGTCACGATCGAGGACAACGCGGGCACGAAGGAGATCGCCACCCCACCCGCATCGGTGGTCGCCCTCGACAACCGCACCTTCCAGACGCTCTCCGACTGGGGCGTCGAGCTCTCCGCCGGGGCCGTGGCACTCATGCCGGAGACCGTGTCGTATGTGAAGGACGACGGGATCGTCGACATCGGCCTGCACAGCGAGCCGAACCTCGAAGCCGTCGTCGCCGTCGAGCCCGACCTGATCATCAGCGGCCAGCGTTTCACGCAGCACAACGCGGCGATCGCGGACCTCGTCCCCGACGCCACCATCGTCGACCTCGAGCCGCGTGACGGCGAGCCCTTCGACGAGGAGCTCAAGCGCCAGGTCACGGTGCTCGGCGAGATCTTCGGCAAGCAGGACGAGGCGAAGAAGCTCGTGGACGACTTCGATGCCGCCGTCGAGCGCGCGAAGGCCGCATACGACGACGCCGACACCGTGATGGCCGTCAACACGTCGGGAGGCCAGATCGGCTACCTCGCGCCGACCGTCGGCCGATCGCTGGGACCGATCTACGACATCCTCGGACTCACGCCCGCTCTCGAGGTGGACGATGCGAGTGACGACCACCAGGGCGACGAGATCTCCGTCGAAGCCATCGCCTCCTCGAACCCGGACTGGATCCTCGTGCTCGACCGCGATGCGGTGTTCGCCGCTGAGACCCCCGACTACGTGCAGGCGGCCGAGATCCTCGAGAGCTCCGAAGCCCTCGCCTCGGTCACCGCCGTGAAGGAGAAGCAGCTCGTCTACATGCCGACAGACACCTACCTGAACGAGGGCATCCAGACCTACACCACGTTCTTGAACGACCTCGCCGACGCCCTCGAGAAGAGCGCGAAGAACTGAGCTGACGGCGGCGGCATCCGGGTGATCCGGATGCCGCCGCCGCACCACCATGGTCTCCACAGACATCGCTTCGCCGCCCCGCAACGCCGGGCGGCTCTTCGACGTGAAGCTGCTCATCGGCGTGCTCGTCGTCGCCGCCCTGCTCGTGATCTCGCTCTTCACGGGTGTGTACGACATCGCCGGCGCGGACGACGGCGCGCAGATGTTCCAGATCACACGTATCCCGCGCACGGTCGCCCTCGTCCTGGCCGGCGCCTCGATGGCCATGGCGGGACTGGTGATGCAGCTGCTCACCCAGAACCGCTTCGTCGAGCCGACCACGACGGGTACCACGGAGTGGGCAGGGCTCGGCCTCCTCGCCGTCATGATCCTCGTGCCGCAGCCGTCCCTCCCGCTGCGGATGGCCGGTGCGGTACTGGCAGCCTTCGTGGGCACCATGGTGTTCTTCGCGTTCCTGCGGCGGGTGGCGCTCAGATCATCCCTGATCGTCCCGATCGTCGGCATCATGCTCGGTGCCGTGGTGGGTGCTCTCTCGACCTACCTCGCTCTGGCCACGAACTCGCTGCAGATCATCGGCGTCTGGTTCGCCGGCAGCTTCACCTCGGTGATGCGCGGCCAGTACGAGATGCTCTGGATCGTGGCCATCATCGGCGTGATCGTCTTCATCGTCGCCGATCGACTCACCATCGCCGGACTCGGCGAAGAGATCGCGACCAACGTCGGGGTGAACTACAACCGGATCATCCTGCTCGGCACCGTCCTGATCGCTGTCACCACCGGCGTGGTCACCGTCGTCGTGGGAAATCTCCCCTTCCTCGGATTGATCGTGCCGAACATCGTCTCGATGGTGCGCGGCGACGATCTGCGCAGCAACCTGCCCTGGGTGTGTCTGCTGGGGATCGGGATCGTCACGGTCTGCGACATCATCGGGCGCACGATCATCATGCCCTTCGAGGTCCCGGTCTCGCTGATCCTCGGGGTCGTCGGCGCCGTGGTCTTCGTGCTCCTCCTGCTCAGGCAGCGTCGACGTGGCTAGCGGCGTGATGCGCGCCGCGATGAGCGACGCGGCGACTGCCGGAGGGCTCCGTTCGGCGGGCTCCTTCACGACCCCGCAGGCGCGGCGTCGGTACTTCCTCGTGCTCGGCATCCTCATCGTCCTCGCCGCAGGTTCCGGTTTCGGTCTGCTCGCGTGGGCGAATCCCATGCCCGTCGGCTCCGCGGGCTTCTGGCGCATCGCTCAGCACCGAGCGACCGACGTGACCGTGATGGCGCTCGTCGCCGTCGCTCAGGCCGTCGCCACGGTGAGCTTCCAGACCGTGACGAACAACCGCATCATCACGCCGTCGATCATGGGCTTCGAGTCGCTGTACCGGGTGGTGCAGACCTCGACCGTGTATCTGTTCGGCGTGGCGGGCATCGTTGCCATCCAGGGCGTGGGGCAGTTCGCGATCCAGGTGGCGATCATGGTCGGCCTCGCGGTGGCGCTCTACGGCTGGCTGCTCTCGGGTCGTTACGGCAACCTGCAGATCATGCTCCTCGTCGGCATCGTGATCGGAGGCGGTCTCGGCGCGATCGCCACCTTCATGCAGCGTCTGCTCACCCCCAGCGAGTTCGACGTGCTCGCCGCGCGTCTGTTCGGCAACGTGTCCAACGCCGATCCCTCGTACCTGCCGCTGGCGATCCCGCTGGTGGTCGCGGCCTCGGGGCTGCTGTGGCTGCGCTCGCGCCGGCTCAACCTGATGGCACTCGGTCCGGATGCCGCGCGCTCACTCGGCGTCGATCATCGGCGCGAGCTGTTCATCGTGCTGTTCCTCGTCGCCGTGCTCATGGCGACCTCGACCGCGTTGGTGGGGCCGATGACCTTCCTCGGCTTCCTGGTCGCGACGCTCGCGTACCAGTTCGCCGATACCCATGATCACCGGTTGATCTTCCCGGTCGCCGTCCTCACGGCCTTCACCATCCTGGCCGGGGCGTATTTCGTGATGAAGAACATCTTCTACGCGCAGGGCATGGTGTCGATCCTGATCGAGCTCGTGGGCGGCATCGTGTTCCTCATCGTCATCCTCAGAAAGGGCAGGCTGTGATCGCACTCGACGGCGTCCGCCGGGACTACAGCAGCGAGGTCGCGATCGGCCCCGTCGACCTCGAGATCCCCGCCGGCGGCATCACCGCTCTCATCGGTCCGAACGGTGCAGGCAAGTCGACTCTGCTCACGATGATCGGGCGTCTCAGCGGGATGGACGCCGGAGCCATCGAGATCGCCGGACTCGATGTGGCCTCCACGAAGTCGAAGGACCTGGCGAAGGTCGTGTCGATCCTGCGCCAGGAGAACCACTTCGTCACGCGCCTCACCGTGCGTCAACTGGTCGGCTTCGGGCGCTTCCCGCATTCGAAGGGTCGGCTGAACCGCGCGGATGAGGAGATCATCAGTCGAGCCATCGACTTCCTCGACCTCGGCGCGCTGGAGGGCAGGTATCTCGACGAGCTCTCCGGTGGGCAGCGCCAGCGCGCCTACGTCGCGATGGTCCTCGCGCAGGACACCGAGTTCGTGCTGCTGGACGAGCCGCTCAACAACCTCGACATGCGGCATGCGGTGCAGATGATGAAGCACCTGCGACGCGCGTCGGAGGAGCTCGGACGCACGATCGTCATCGTGCTGCACGACATCAACTTCGCGAGCCACTACGCCGACCACATCTGCGCCATGAAGGATGGAGCCGTCGTGGAGTTCGGGGCGCCGGCCGCGATCATGACGGACGACGTCCTCACACGGGTCTTCGACACTCCCGTGCGCGTTCTCGACGGTCCGTCAGGGCCGCTCGCCGTCTACTACTGAACTGTGCCGCTACTGAACTGTGCCGCGTTCCCACGGGCGAGGGGATTGAGGTCAGAGCTCGATGCCGTGGTCCTCGTCGTTGACGCCGGCGTTGTTGCCGCGCCGCGATTCGTACCCGAGGAACCAGCCCAGCCACACGATCGCGGCGAGCAGCACACCGAGCCAGACGTTCTGGAAGATCAGCCCGATCACGACACCGACGAACAGAAGGCCGACGGTGACGAGGATGCGCAGCATGGAACGGGACATGGCACCAGCATAGGTGCCGGTGTCAGCGGCGGCGATGGTCCTCCGGTGCGAGGCGAGGACCCCGTCGCGGTTCCTGCACACCGCTGGCGTGGATGAGGCGCACGACGCGTTGCCGCTGCCCGGACCAGGGGGAGAGGAGTTCGATCATCCCGTCGTCATCGGTGCGAGTGCCGGTCAGGGCGTAGCCGACCTGGTGGGCGAGGTGGTAGTCGCCGACGCTCACCGCGTCGGGGTCGCCGAGCGAGCGGATGCGGGTCTCCGCCGATGTCCACACCCCCACGCCGGGAAGGCTCGTGAGCACCCGATCGCGATCAGCCCCTGTGGAGGCCGTGCGTACGGCGCGGGCGATGCGGTCTCCGCGTTCAGCCGCACGCACGATGGTGCGAGACTGCGGTGGCTCGACTCCGGCTCTGTGCCAGGCCCAGGAAGGGATCCGGTGCCACTGCTCAGGTGCTGGCGCGGTGAACATCGGGCGCGGCGTCGGTCCCGGCGCGCGCGTTCCGAAGCGGCTGACCAGCCAGCGCCACGCGCCGAAGGCCTGCATGCCGGTCACCTTCTGCTCGATGATCGCGCACGCGAGCGCGTCGAACACCTCGTCGGTGCGGGTCAGGCGCAGTCCCGGATGCCGCCGCGCGGAATCGGCGATGAGGGGGTGATGCGACGCGTCGAAGTCCCCGGCGTCGTCGTGCGCCCCGCACAGGGCGGGGACGAGCTCGAGGGCCGGACCCGATCCGGGGCCCCACGCCGTCGCGCGCACCTCGCCGCCGATCATTCGCAGCGCCAGGGTGGCCGGTCCGAGCGGCGTGCGCATCGCCCGCCAGATGACCGGCCCGTCGATGACCATCGTCGGGTCGTTGCCACCGCGTCGGAGCATACCCACGGTGCTGCGCAGATCGAGCTCGTGCGGCGGTCGGTAGACCGTCTCTCGAGGGGCCTCCGAGCTAGCGGCTCCTGCCGCAGCGGGGTCGGCCGTCAGAGTCATGCGCCCACCCTACGCTCCGGTTCTGACACCGGAGCCCTGGGTGCTCAGAACCGGTCGGGCGAGGGCGTGCCGTGACCGTAGCGGATCACGACGTCGGCGTGCCGATCGAAGCGGTAGCCGATTCCGCGCACGGTGCGCACGATGTCCTCGTAGCGACCCAGCTTCGCCCGGAGGCGGCGCACGTGCACGTCGATCGTGCGCTCGCCCGGCGTCTCGTCGTCCTGTGCCTGCCAGAGCGCTGACACCAGTTCGCTGCGCTCGATCGTGCGTCCCTCGCGCAGCACCAGGTACTGCAGCAGCTCGAACTCCTTGTAAGTGAAAGCAGCGGACTCGCCGTCGATCAGCACACGCTTGCGGGAGATGTCGACCGTGACGCCGCTCTCCTCGTCGGTGGTCTCCTCCTCGGCGGCGGCCTTGGTGCGGGCGATCGCGCCCGGCTCCTGCAGTGCGAGGCGCACGACGTCGAGGTCGCGCCCTCCCGAACCGTGGGGCGCGAGGGCGACGGTGGCGTGGGTCTCGGCTCCCGGCGCGAGCTCGGCGAGCGTGCGACGCAGGGCATCGACGAGCAGGGGGAGGCTGACTCCGGCCTCTGCGGCCTTGATCTCGTCCAGGCCCACGTAGAGGGCGAAGCCACGGGGCGAGCGCACGGCGGGGAGGTCGGCTCCGGCAGGAGAGAGCGGCGCGGCGGTCTCGGGCTGCGTGCGGACGGCGGCGGTGGTGGCGGGACGCTCGAGAAGTGCGGTGTTCGACATGATGATGAAGTCCTCAGGACGTGAGCCCGGACCGAAAGGGGCTCTGATGCGTTGCATGAATGACCGGCGGAGCCGGGAATCGAGCAAAGGGTGGATGCTCGGTGACACTGACCTCGCAGATGGCGAGGGGTTCAGGTCAGGCGGGGTGGCTGTTCGTTCAGCGACACATTCGGCAACACATGCCAACGCGACCGGGCATCATCATCCCGGCAGTCCTGTTCGCCTCCTGGGCGGACGAGGGGCTTGCGTTGGTAGTCATGGGGGGATTATGTCCGATCGTGACGTCTCATGTCAAAACGCCCGGGCGTCCCTGACGGGCGTAACGTGGTTGCAATGACGATCTCGCACACCGTCGGCGGCTTCATCCTGACCGACGAGAAGGACGCCTCGCGTTACACGCTCATGCGTGACGGCAAGCTCGTGAGCGTGCTCGACTACCGTGACGACGGCCACACGATCGCCCTCACCCGAGCCTTCACGATCCCGACTTTCCGCGGGAACGGCTATGCGGGGAAGGTCGTCGAGGGTGCGGTGGCCGACATCGAGGAGCGCGGCGATCGCAAGGTCGATGCCGTGTGCTGGTACGTGGCCGACTGGTTCGCCGCCCACCCGGAGCGCGCCGGCCTGCTGCGTACTCGCTGACTCTCCGACCGTATGACGAACTGTTACGCCGCGCCCCTGCGAGGATGACGTCATGAAACTCGCCGAGGCCCTCACCGCACGCGCCGACCTGCAGCGCCGGATCGAGCAGCTGCGGGCGCGCATCGTCGCGAACGCCCGCTACCAGGAGGGCGAGGAACCGGCGGAGGATGCCGCCGCCCTGATCGTCGAGGTCGACGCGGCGTTGACGCAACTGCGCGACCTCATCCGCCGCATCAACGCCACCAACGCGCGACTGCATCTGGGTGCGGACGGCACCATGACCGACGCGCTGGCCTCCCGCGACGTGCTCCGTCTTCGGCACTCCGTGCTGACGGATGCGGCAGCCGCCGCTTCGGGGGCCAACGACCAGTTCCTCCGCCAGATGCGTTCGGAGCTGCGTCAGGTCTCCGCACTCCCCGTCTCACAGCTGCGCTCGCGCGCCGACGCCGTCGCGCAGGAGTTGCGTGAGCTCGACAACAGGATCCAGCAGGCGAACTGGTCGAACGATCTCGAGGAGGAGAGCGGGAGTCGGTAGTCACGACGAAGCGGGCACAACCCTCAGCCGGCGGGGCAAGCCGGCACCTGTCGGGCGGAGGGCAGCCCTGATCTCGCATCGCGCAGCCCTGCACTCCGCACAGGTGAAGGTGCACCACGCATCTCGCATCACCGCGTGCCGATCGTCGTGGCGAGGGTGGGTCAGGGGACCTTCCGCTCCCTCCTCCGCGCCGGGTGCGGGCCCGCGCACGGCACGCCTCGGACGGAATGTCGGAGGGGGTTCGTACCGTGTGAGTATGCGGATCCTGCACACCTCGGACTGGCACATCGGCCGGACGTTCCATGGCAATTCGACCATGGACGCTCTCGCCGAGGTGCTCGAGGCGCTCACCGCGCAGGTTCGCGACAATGCGGTCGACGTGGTCGTCGTCGCGGGAGACGTCTTCGATTCCGCCACCCCGTCCGGCGCGGCATACACGCTGCTGGGCGATGCGCTGGTGGCGCTGCACGAGACGGGCGCCCGCGTCATCGTCACGAGCGGCAACCACGACTCCGCCGCACGACTCGGGTTCCAGGCGCGCCTTCTCCGCGAGGGCATCCACGTGCTCACAGACCCCCTCGCGGTGGGTGTGCCGGTGACCATCGCCGATGACCACGGACCGGTGCATTTCTACGGCATCCCCTACCTCGAGCCGGCCATCGTGCGTCAGCACTGGCCCGAGGGCGATGCATCCGGGCGTCAGCTGCGCACGCAGGCGCAGACCATGGCGCATGCGATGGACCTGGTCCGCGCCGGCATGGACCAGCACGGAGGCCGAGCGGTGGCGATCGCGCACTGCTTCGCCGCGGGTGTCGACGCGACCGCCGGGCTCGAGCGCGAGGTGCGACAGGGCGGTCTCGACGTCGTGCCGCTGAGCGTGTTCGACGGACCCGACTACGTGGCGCTCGGCCATATCCACGGACGCCAGCAGCTCAGCGACCGCGTGCGCTACGCGGGCGCGCCTCTGCACTACAGCTTCGGAGAGCAGCACAAGCCCCGTGGTTGCTGGCTCGTCGACATCGACGCCGAAGGACTCGCCGGCGTTGAGTGGATGGAACTGCCGGTGCCTCGGCGGCTCGTCACCCTCACCGGCCCGCTCGACGAGATCCTGTCCACCGAGTTGGTCGCGCAGCACGCGGATGACTGGGTCTGCGCCGTCTACACCGATGCGGTGCCGCAGCGCGAGCCCATGCGGCGTCTTCGCGAGAGCTTCCCGTACTGCGCCATGGTGCAGCACCAGCCGGAGGTGACCGCCGAGGTCGACGAGCGCTCCTATGTGCAGCGGCTGCGCACCGCTGTCACCGATGCCGACCGCATCGATGCCTTCCTCGAGCACGTGCGGGCCGGGCACGGACCCACAGAGGCCGAGAGCGAGCTGATCCGCGCGGTGCTCGACGATCGGGTGCGTGCCGAGGCGCTCGTCTAGATGCGTCTTCATCGTCTGGTGGTCGAAGGCTTCGGCCCGTTCCGGTCGCGACAGACCGTTGACTTCGACGCCTTCGCCGACGACGGCATCTTCCTGATCGCCGGACGGACCGGGGCGGGCAAGTCGAGCATCCTCGATGCGGTGTGCTTCGGCCTGTACGGCGGGGTGCCTCGATACGAGGGCGGCGAGAAACGCCTGCGAAGCGATCACTGCGAGCCTGACGATCCCTCAGAGGTGGTCGTCGAGTTCAGCACGCAGGCCGGTCGATACCGCGTCACGCGCTCGCCCGAGTACCTGCGCCCGGCCAAGCGCGGTGGTGGCATGACCAAGCAGGCGGCCACCGTGTCGCTCGACGAGTGGACGGACAGTGGATGGATCGGCCGTGCCGCGCGGGCGGTCGACGTCGCCTGCGAGCTCGATGAGATCCTTCAGCTCAGTCGGGAGCAGTTCCTGCAGGTGATCCTGCTCGCACAGAACCGGTTCTCGGAGTTTCTGCTCGCGGGCAGCCGCGATCGCCAGGCACTGCTGCGGCGGCTGTTCGGAACGCAACGATTCGAAGACGTGCAGGCGCGGTTCGACGATCGTCGCCGTGCGGCCGAACAAGTGCTCGGCAGTCGTCTCGCCGCCGTCGAGGCGCGTATCGACGAGGCCGAGAACCTCGTGGTCGCCGGCGGGCTGTCGGGAGACGGCGATGACACCGTGGCGGAGACGTCGCAGGCTCCCGCGTCGATCGACGAGCGGCTGGAGGCCCTCCGGCGGGCGAAGGCTCGCGCCGACTACCGTGCGGAGCGTCGTGCCTCCGATCGCGCCGATGCCGAGCAGCAGTCGACCGCTGCCGACGCCGAACTCGCCATCGCCCGAGAGGAACGACGCGCGCAGCAGGAACGCGATCGAGCCAGATCCGCCCTCGAACGCCTCGATGCCGAGGCGCCGTCGATCGAGCACGCCCGTGCCGAGCTCGCCGCGTCGCGCGCCGCCGAGTCGCTTCGTCCGATGATCGCCGCCGCTGCGCGAGCGGCTGGAGCGCTCGAGGCTGCCGGCCTGGAGGAGCAGAACGCCCGCGTGACCGGGCAGGCGATGGGGCTTCCCGACGACGACGACCTCGAGGCGTGGGCGCAGGAGCGCACCAGGGAGATCGGCGCCTGGCAGCGGGCGCGGGAACTCGAAGAGAGCGCACCGGCTCTGGACGCCGAGGTGCGCGCCGCCGAGGAGGCGGTCGCGGTCGCCACCGCACGCATCCAGGCCGCCGATGCGAAGCGGGCCGCGCTCCCGGAAGAGGTCACCGCACTCAACGCATCGCGCGACGCGGCGCGGAGCCTGGCAGATCGGGTGGAGGACAGACGGGCGGCACAGGAGACCGCAGACGCACGTCGCGTGGCGGCGCGGGAGGCGGAGAGGCTGCGGACAGCGGAGCTCTCGGTAGACGTCGAGCTCACGCAGGCGACGGCGTTGCATGCGGCGGCTCAGTCCACGCTGGCCGAGCTGCGCCGGCGCCGCACGGACGGCATGGCGGGAGAACTCGCGTCGACGCTCCGACACGAACAGCCCTGTCCGGTCTGCGGCTCGCTCGAGCACCCTGCGCCGGCCACGCACGCCGATCCCGTCTCGCCGGAGGACATCGCCGTCGCGGAAGAAGCGCGCGACTCCGCGGCCCGGCGGGAAGGCGAGCTGGCATCCAGATCCTCTGCGCTCCGCGCCGAACTCGCGGCCGCCACCGCTCGCGCCGACGGGCGCGACGTCGAACGTGCCGAGACCGAGTACGAGGAGGCCGCTGCGGCTCTCGCGGACAGCCGCGCGGCTGTCGAGACGCTGACCGCGCTCGACACGCAGCTCGCGGACCTCGTGACGCGGCTCGAGCATCTCGACACCGAACGAGAAGACGACGCGAGGGCTTTGGCGGAGGCACGCGAACAGCATGCCGTCCTGCGTCAACGTCGCACGGAGGCACAGGAGCTGATCGCCGCGGCGCGGGCTGCATTCCCCACGGTCGCCGAACGGCTGGCGGACAACGAGGCCAAGGTCGCGGCTGCGCGTGCGCTGAGCCAGGCGATCTCCGAGCGCGTGCGCAGGGCCGAGGCCCTCGTCGGCGCCCAGGCACAGCGCGACGCCGGTCTCGCGGACTCCGTGTTCGCTGACGAGGCAGCAGCGGAAGAGGCGCTGCGCCCGCTCTCAGTCCAGGAAGCGCTGGACGCGCGGATCACGCAGCACGCGGTGCAACGGGAGAAGGAGCGGGCCGTGCTGTTCGACCTCGAACTCCGCACCCTGCCGGAAGAGCCCATCGACCTGGCACCGGCCGAACGAGCATCAGCGGAAGCTCGTAGCCTCTGGGCCACGGCGGTCGACGAGGCAGCCAAGGCCGCCGGCACCGCGGAACGGCTCGGCGGGCTGATCGATTCTGCCGCGATCGAGCAGGCTCGCAGCGCCGACGAGGCCGCGGAGTTCGAGGTGCTGCAGAACCTCGCGGACACGATCGCGGGCAGGGGCGTCAACACCCGCAAGATGACCTTGGAGACGTTCGTCCTCGCGGCAGAGCTCGAGGAGATCGTCGAGGCGGCCAACCGTCGGCTGCACGAGATGTCCACCGGGCGGTATCAGCTGCGGCACTCCGACGCGCTCGCGGCCCGCGGTGCGGCTTCCGGACTCGGCATCGTGGTGTTCGACGCGTTCACCGGCCAGACCCGACCACCGCAGTCGTTGTCGGGAGGTGAGACCTTCCTCACGTCACTCGCGTTGGCGCTGGGATTGGCCGAGGTGGTCACTGCGCGCGCGGGGGGAATTCGTCTGGACACCCTCTTCATCGACGAGGGGTTCGGTTCCCTCGACGGTGACACTCTCGACGTAGCCATGCGCACACTCGATGAGTTGCGTCAGGGCGGCAGGACCGTCGGCGTGATCAGCCATGTCGAGGCCATGCAGGAGCAGATCCCCGCGCAGCTCACGGTGCGAGCGCTGCCCAACGGCCCCAGCGTCATCGACGCCCGCTGACGCTCGCTGACGCGGGCCAGTGCGATCCGCCTGTCGTGCGTCAGACGCCGTATTCGCTGCGGATGACGTCGCGCAGCTGCACGCTGCAGCGGGCGACGGCCTCGCGCCAGTCTGTCAGCGCGCCGTCTTCCGCCTGGTCGGACACCGCACGCAACACGCGGATCGGAACACCGAACTGCTCGGCGACCCAGATGAAGGCGTAGGTCTCCATGTCGACCAGTGCAGCACCGGAGGGGCGGATCACGGCGGTGACCTCGGCGTCCTCGACGAAGTGGTCACCGGTCGCGATCAACACGCCGTCGCGTCCGGTGGAGACGCGTGCAGGCAGTGAGACGTGCTGCCCGCGAACGCCGTCGAGGTCGGTGACGTCGTGCTGGAACGCGCTGCCGACCTCGTGGACGGTCGCCTCGAGGCCGGGCTCGATGGCTCCGGCTGTTCCGACCACCACGATCTCGTCGTAGATCTTGGCATCGAGTGCGCGGGTCAGGCCGTACGTGGCCGGCAGCTTTCCGGCGCCGGTCACGAGTCGGTCGAAGCCGTCGAGCTCCTCCGGGAATGCGGACAGTTCGGAATCGAGGGCAGCGACGAGGAGCTTCACCGGTCCATTCTCTCAGGCCTTCGCTGGCAGGAGCATGCGAACGCCGCGGTGTCACCCGGACGTAACACGCAGGGGCGATACTGGTCGAGGACAAGACGGAGGATGACATGTCGTTGCAGAAGCAGATCTCTGAAGACCTCGGCGTCAGGCCCGAGATCGATCCTGAGGCCGAGACCGATCGTCGGATCGGCTTCCTCGCCGACTACCTGCGTGCCACCGGAGCGAAGGGGTTCGTGCTCGGGATCTCGGGCGGGCAGGACTCCACGTTGGCCGGCCGTCTGGCACAGCTCGCGGTGGAGCGTGTGCGCGCCGAGGGCGGCGAGGCGAAGTTCCTCGCGGTGCGTCTGCCCTATCGGGTTCAGCACGATGCCGAAGACGCGGAAGCCGCGCTGGCGTTCATCGCGCCCGACTCCTCCGTCGAGGTCAACATCCAGAACGGTGTCGACGGAGTGGAGGAGGACATCGAGTTCGCGGTCACGAGCGACATCAGCGACTTCAACCGCGGCAACATCAAGGCTCGCGTCCGCATGGTCACGCAGTATGCGCTCGCCGGCCACGACGGACTGCTGGTGATCGGCACCGACCATGCGGCGGAGGCGGTGACCGGCTTCTACACGAAGTTCGGTGACGGCGCTGCCGACATCCTCCCGTTGTCCGGGCTCAGCAAGCGGCAGGGACGCTCGCTGCTGCAGTTCCTCGACGCTCCGGACCGACTCGCCTTCAAGGTGCCGACGGCCGATCTCTTGGACGGCCAGCCGGGACGCGCCGACGAGGACGAACTCGGCCTCACCTACGAGCAGATCGACGACTTCCTCGAGGGGCGCGAGGTCGATCCTGAGGTCGCCGGTCGCATCGAGGCCAGGTATCTCGCGACGCAGCACAAGCGACACCTCCCGGTGACGCCCGACGACACCTGGTGGCGCTGAACCCGCGCGTCGAGGAGCCGTCCGCTTTCGCCTGTGTCCGATGCCGCGGATAGTGTCGAAGCATCCGACAGAACGGGAGCATCGTGCGGATCGACACTCAGGCGCAACGCGTCATCTGGAGCGCGAGCGACCTCAAGGCGGCCGCCGAGTGCGAGTTCGCGTGGGCCCGGGCGATCGACGCGAAGCTGGGGCGCGTCCCCGCCGTCGAAGAGCCGGAGGATGCGACTCTGAAGCGCGCGGCCGAGCTCGGCGACGTGCACGAGCAGAACGTGCTCGACCGGTACATCCACGA
This sequence comes from Microbacterium sp. R1, assembly GCF_015159725.1. Classification (NCBI taxonomy): domain Bacteria; kingdom Bacillati; phylum Actinomycetota; class Actinomycetes; order Micrococcales; family Microbacteriaceae; genus Microbacterium; species Microbacterium sp. R1. The sequence continues at coordinate 75,879 of NZ_JADDUD010000003.1, forward strand.
TCTCGGTGACGAGAACGTGCACCGCATCGAGAAGGTGTCCTCGGTCGACGCGGAAGCGCTCGCTGCGGCAGTCGACGAGACGGTGGCTGCACTGCGCTCGGATGCGCTCGTCGTGTTCCAGGCGGCTTTCGCGACGGACGAGTTCGTCGGGTTCGCGGACTTCCTGCGCAAAGACGATGAGGGGCGCTGGCGTGTGCAGGACTCGAAGCTCGCCCGCAAAGCCCGTGTGACAGCTCTCATGCAGCTCGCGGCATATGTCGACCAGCTCGACCGCCTGCGGATCTCCCGTTCCGACGAGGTGGACCTGATCCTCGGAGACGGCACGCTCAGCACGCACGCCGTCGACGATCTGCTCCCGTTGTTCCAGGTGCGCAGGGCAAGGCTGCGCGCCCTCATCGCGGATCGCCGCATCGCCGACGGCGCCGCGGGCGCTCCTCTGGCCTGGGGCGACGATCGCGGTGACCTCCAGGTGGTCGCCTGCGGGCGCTGCGCGACCTGCGAGGAGCAGGTGCTCGCACACCGGGACCTGCTGATGGTGGCGCGGATGCGTCCGGTGCAGCGAGCTCGGCTCCGGGCTGCAGGCATCGAGACGATCGACGCCCTGGCCGGCGCGATCGAGGCGCCGACGGGGATGAACGCCGATACGTTCGAGACGCTCCGTGCCCAGGCCCGCCTGCAGCTGCGGGCTGACACCGAGGGTGTGCCGACCTTCGACGTGCACTACGCGCAGGCCATCCACACGCTCCCGCTCCCCAGCCACGGCGACATCTTCTTCGATTTCGAGGGCGACCCGCTGTACACCGAGCCTGCTCCCGACGGCGAGGCGCACTGGGGGATCGACTACCTCTTCGGCTGGGTGGACAACGCCGACCAGTACTCGGCACTGTGGGCGCATACGTTCGCCGAAGAGAAGCGGGCGCTAGAGACGTTCCTCGACTTCGTCAGTGCCCGCAGAGCGGCGCATCCGGGAATGCACATCTATCACTATGCCCCGTACGAGACCTCGCATCTCGTGGCCATGGCAGCGCGGCACGGAGTGCGCGAAGGCGAGGTCGATCGGCTGCTCCGTGAAGGGGTGTTCGTCGATCTGTATCCGCTCGTGCTGCGGACGGTCAGGGTGGGCTCCCGGTCGTACTCGATCAAGAAGCTCGAGCCGCTCTACATGGGCGACGACGTCCGGACGAGCGACGTGCAGAAGGGTGACGACTCGATCGTGCAGTACGTCGCGGCCCGCGAGCTCGCCGCGGCCGGGCAGCGGTCCGAAGCAGACGCGGTCCTCGCCGACCTCGCCGACTACAACCGCTACGACTGCGTCTCGACACGGCGCCTGCGCAACTGGCTGATCGACATCGCGAGGGAGAAGGGCGTCACGCCGGCGCCCCCCGACGACGCGGACGAGGTCATCTATGAGCCGTCTCCCCGATCGGTCGCGCTCCTCGCCGATGCGGAGCGCGCCGTGGAGGCAGGCGGCGACGGACAGGTGCACCGCATCGCGGCCGCGGCCATCGACTACTTCCCCCGTGAAGCGAAGAGCTTCTGGGTGTCGCACTTCCAGAGGCTGCGCGAACCGGTCACGATGTGGGACGGCACGCGTGATGTGGTGCGGGTAGACCGTCCGTCGTCATCGGTCGTCCGGGAGTGGAGCATCATCGAGGGGCGGAGAGTGATGTCCAGGGACATCGAGATCCGCGGCGAGGTGTCACCCGGCACCACGCTCGGTCCCGGTGCCCAGCCGTTCGCGCTGTACGAGGTGCCAGCCCCGTTCGACACCGAGGTGCCCTCACGCGCCGTCCACGTACCGCACACGGTCACGATCGCCGAGGTGCTCGACGACGGCTACCTCGTCACAGAAGCGGCTGTGCAGGGACAGACCTGGGATGAGCTGCCGCTTGCGCTCACTCCGGCGGCTCCGCCTCGGGTGGTGTCGCTGCAGGGCGCGATCGACGAGTGGGCCGACGCGGTGCACCTGGCCGCGCCGGGCTTCCCCCAGGATGCGGCCACCGACATCCTGCGCCGACTGCCCCCGCGCACCTTCTCGGGCGGCGCGCTCCCGGAAGCAGGTGATGACACGATCGATGCGATCGTGCGCGGAGTGCTCGACCTCGATCACAGCTACCTCGCCGTGCAGGGCCCTCCGGGGACGGGGAAGACCTACACGGGTTCGCGCGTGATCGCGCGTCTGGTCAACGAGCACGGCTTCAAGGTCGGCGTCGTGGCGCAGTCGCACGCCATCATCGACACGCTTCTCGAGCGGATCGTCGCCGACGGCGTCTCGCCCGCCCAGGTGGCGAAGGCGCCGAAGGATCCCGATGCGGACCCGTCATACACCGTGATCCCGAAGAACGGCATGGCCTCCTTCCTCGCCGAGCACGCCGGTGAGGGCGCGGTCGTGGGCGGTACGGCCTGGGACTTCAGCAACACCCAGCGCGTCGAACGGGCCGGGCTCGATCTCCTCGTGATCGACGAGGCGGGGCAGTTCTCGCTCGCCTCGACGATCGCGGTCGCGGCCGGAGCGAAACGGTTGCTGCTCCTCGGCGACCCGCAGCAGCTCCCGCAGGTGAGCCAGGGCGCCCACCCCGAACCGGTGGACACGTCCGCTCTCGGCTGGGTGATGGACGGCGATCCGGTCGTGCGGCCCGAGTACGGCTACTTCCTCGCTCGGTCGTGGCGGATGCACCCCTTCGTGGCCGCTCCGGTGTCGAAGCTCGCCTACGCGGGACAGCTCGCCTCGGCACCCGGAACCGAACTCCGGTCGCTCGAGGGTGTCGACGCGGGTCTCCATGTCATCCCGCTGCGCCACCGCGGAAACGCGACGCAATCGCCCGAGGAAGCGGCAGAGGTCGTCCGCCTGGTCGCCGATCTGGTCGGCCGGGTCTTCACCGACAACGACCCCGAGGCGTCGACGCGACCACTCGCGCAGTCCGACATCATCGTGGTCACGCCCTACAACGCGCAGCGTCAGCTGGTGCTCGACGCGCTCGCCGACGCCGGCTTCCCCGACGTCCCTGTCGGCACGGTCGACAACTTCCAGGGCAAGGAGGCAGTGGTCTCCATCACCTCGCTCGCGGCGTCGAGCGGTCGGGATGCGCCGCGCGGTCCGGAGTTCCTGCTGCTCCAGAACCGCCTCAACGTCGCGATCTCCCGAGCACAGGTCGTCGCCTACCTGATCCACTCGCCCGCGCTGCTCGACGACCTGCCGTATACGCCTGAGGGCGTCGCCAGGCTCAGCGCGTTCGCCCGGCTCGTCGGAGCGGCCGAGTGAGCGCCCACACCACCGACCAGATCATGCGCGCCGCGGCAGCGTGGATGTGGTTCCCCCGCGACAGTGAGCACGAGCGCGAGCATCTGCTCCTCGTGCGGGATCCTGCACGGTTCGGCGGGGGAGTGCGAGGTTCGCAGGTCGACTCCGCGCTGTCGGCCGTCGACGTGGTGGATGGCGCACTGGCGCGGACGAGAGCATGGGGCGCCTCGCAGTTCACGTTCTGGACGAATCCTTCCGATCGGCCCGACGTCGAGGACGAGCTTCGGCGACGCGGGGCAGAGCACATCGATACGGTGGCGGTGTTCGCACGACCCGTCGACGAGGTGGAGGTCGAGGTGCCGTCCGACGTGTCCACCGAGATCGTGCGTACCCTCGATCAGGTACGCGACCTCGACGGCGTCAATGTGCCCGTGTGGCACCAGCAGCCCCTCGATGAGGAGGGTCTCCGGGCCGAACTCGACGAGGTGTCCGCGGCGCTCGAGGCGCAGACCGGGTTCCGTGTGCTCGCGCGCATCGATGGACGCGCCGTCAGCACCGGGGGATGCACGATCGAGGACGGGTTCGTGCGGCTCTGGGGCGCATCCACACTGGAGAGCCACCGCGGTCGCGGCGCCTACCGCGCAGTGCTGGCCGAGAGACTGCGGCAGGGTGCGGCATGGGGAGCGAAGACGGCCCTGGTGAAGGGTCACGTCTCGACGTCAGCGCCCATCCTCGCCCGTGCGGGCTTCACTCACCACGGAGATGAGCGCGCCTACCGCCTCACCATCTGAGGCGGAAGACGCGCCGAAGAGGTCGTACGCTGCCGAGGATCAGACCGTGCCGTAGAGCCGGTCGCCCGCGTCGCCGAGGCCGGGCACGATGTAGCCCTTCTCGTCGAGACGCTCGTCGAGCGCGCCGAGCACGAGGGTCACGTCGCGGTCGCCGGCCATCGCCTCGATCGCGGCGACGCCCTCGGGAGTGCCGAGCAGGCAGATGGCCGTGACATCCTTGGCGCCGCGGTCGAACAGGAACTGGATCGCGGCGGCGAGCGAACCACCGGTCGCCAGCATGGGGTCGATCGCGAAGCACTGGCGGTCGCTCAGGTCGTCGGGCAACCGCTCGGCGTAGGTGGTCGGCTCGAAGGTGGTCTCATCGCGCACCATGCCGAGGAAGCCGACTTCAGCCGTCGGAAGCAGCTTCACGAGGCCTTCGAGCATGCCGAGACCGGCGCGCAGGATCGGCACCACGATGGGGCGGGGCTCCGAGATCTTCACACCCGTCGTGGTGGTCACCGGGGTCGTGATCTCGATCGGGCTGACCTTCACGTTGCGGGTCGCCTCGTACGCGAGCAGTGTCACGAGCTCCTCCGTGAGCTGTCGGAACACCGGTGAGGGCGTGCGCGCATCGCGCAGCACCGAGAGCTTGTGAGTGATGAGAGGGTGGTCGGCCACGTGAACACGCATGAATACAGGGTAATGCGCCACGCGGTCAGGCACGACATCGGGACTCGGGCCGGGCTCGACGGCTGTCGTAGGCTCGACGCATGACCGCAGCCGACCGACGCGCGATGACGCGTGCCCTCGAGCTCGCCAGCGAAGCGGCCATGGCATCCGAGATCCCGGTCGGAGCGGTGGTCCTCGATCCCGAAGGCCGGATCATCGCGGAGGGACGCAACACTCGCGAGGAGACCCACGACCCGACGGGGCACGCCGAGGTCGAGGCGCTCCGTCGGGCGGCGGCAGCGGTCGGGTCCTGGAATCTCGAACAGCACACACTCGTGGTGACCCTCGAACCCTGCATCATGTGCGCAGGCGCCGTCCTGCAGGCACGCATCAGTCGCGTGGTGTTCGGAGCATGGGACGACAAGGCCGGTGCTGCCGGATCGATGTACGACGTGCTGCGCGATCGACGGTTGCCCTATCGTGCCGAGGTGGTCGGCGGCGTCGAGGCTGAGGCTGCGACCGCGCTGCTGCGTTCGTTCTTCGAGCAGCGGCGCTGAACGCGGTCCCCGTTCAGTCCGACGACTTCAGCACGAAGACGTCGGTGGAGGGCTCCGGGTCGATCGCGGGGCGGTAGACGTCGGGCTCGATGTAGACGACCCGCGCGACAGGCACGGCCTCCCTGATCCGAGCCTCGATCGCGTCGATGTCGTCGGCGGCCTCCCGCAGCGGCTTGTCCGCGTTGAGGGCGATCTTCGCCGCCACCATCAGCTCGTCTGGGCCGAGGTAGAGGGTCTTCATGTGGATGATCTTCTCGATCTCGTCGCCGGCGTTGATCGCATCCACGATGCGGTCGTGGTCGGCCTGGGTCGCGCCCTCGCCGACCAGGAGGCTCTTCGTCTCGACACCCAGCACGATCGCGATCAGCACCAGCAGCACACCGATCATCACGGTGCCGAGTGCGTCGAACATCGGATTGCCGGTGAGCAGCGTGAGGCCGACGCCGAGCAGGGCGAACGTGAGGCCGGTCAGGGCGCCCACGTCCTCCAGCAGCACGACGGGGAGCTCGGGTGCCTTGGAGCGGCGCACGAACGACATCCACGACTGCCCCTTCTCCCGCACGAGGTTGCTCTCCCGCACGGCTGTGCGCAACGAGAACGACTCGAGCCCGATCGCGATGACGAGCACCACGAGCGGAAGCCACCACCACGTCTTGTCGAGCTCATGCGGATTCGTGAGCTTCTCGACGCCCTCGTAGATCGCGAAGAGACCGCCGACCGAGAACAGGATGATCGACACGACGAACGCGTAGACGTAGCGCTCGCGACCGTAGCCGAACGGGTGCGCGCGGTCGGCCTCGCGCCGAGCCTTGCGTCCGCCCAGCATCAGGAGCAGCTGGTTGCCGGAGTCCGCGACGGAGTGGATGGCCTCGGCGAGCATCGAGGCGGAGCCGGAGAGTGCCCAGGCGATGAACTTCGCGAGGGCGATTCCCATGTTCGCCAGGAACGCCGCGACGATGGCCTTGTTGCCTCCGGATGCACTCATGGGACGAGTCTAGAACCGCCCGCCCGGAGATGTCGGAGTGCCCGCCGTAGGATGACGACATGTCTGACTCGCTTCCTTCGCTCGCTTTCCTCGGTGCCGGCTCGATGGGCGGTGCGATCCTCCGCGGAGTGGTCGCCTCGGGTGTCCGCATCGATGGCGGGATCACCGCGACGAACCGCACGGCGGAGAAGGCAGAGGCGTTCGCTGGCCTCGACGGGGTCACCAGCATCGCGCTCGCCGATCGGCCGGAGGGCAACGTCGAGGCGGCTGCCGGCGCGCGGATCGTGCTCGTCGGCGTGAAGCCGGCGATGGTGCCGGACCTGCTCCGCGAGATCGCTCCGCACCTCGCCGCTGATGCGATCGTGGTGAGCGTCGCCGCCGGGGTCACGCTGCAGACCTTCGCCGATGTGCTGGGTTCGGAGGCGAGGGTGATCCGCTCGATGCCGAACACGCCGTCGACGGTGCGCAAGGGAGTGACGGGGCTCGCCGCCGGTGCCGCGGTTCCCGCCGAAGACATCGCCCTCGTCCGTCGTCTGTTCGAGACCGTCGGCGCCGTCGTCGAGGTTCCCGAGTCGCAGATCGACGCGCTGTCCACGATCTCGGGATCGGGACCGGCCTACGTGTACCTGCTGATCGAGGAGCTCACCAAGGCCGCCGTCGGCATGGGCTTCACCGATGCGGATGCGCGGCTCATGGTCGAGCAGACGTTCATCGGGGCGACGGCCCTGCTCGACGCCTCCGGCGAGGCTCCTGCAGAGCTGCGTCGTCGGGTCACGAGCCCGAAGGGGACGACGGAACGGGCGGTCGCCGTGCTGCAGGAAGCACGCCTCGATCGCACCTTCGCGGAGGCTGCGGATGCCGCACTCGCGCGTGCCAAGGAGCTCGCCGCCGGAGCCTGAACCATGCGGCTGAGGATCGAGGGGCCCATCTGGTACTGGCGCGGGCCCGCGCCTTTCCACTTCGTCACCGTGCCGCCTGCCGAGAGCGAGATGATCCACGAGATCGCCTCTGTCGTGACCTATGGCTGGGGCATGATCCCGGCCAGGGTTTCCGTATGCACCACCACCGTGGCCACGGCCCTGTGGCCGAAAGACGGCGGCTACATCGTGCCGATCAAGAAGACGCTGCAGGACGGCGAGGGCCTCGGGGTGGACGACGTGATCGAAGTCGTCCTCGACATCGACGCCTGACCCGTCGGGCCTGATCTCGCGGGAGGCCTGGTGCCCGGGGCCTGCGTGTCGCGTGGGATCCGTCCGCGCTCAACTCTCGCTGGACACGTCGGCGAGCACCTCGGGCCAGCGGCGATCCAGGATCTTCCCGCCCAGCGCGGTCCCTCCCCAGAGCGCGAGGCCGCCGAACGCGAGTCCGCACGCGAGGCTGATCCAGCCGAGCGTGGGACTCCAGATCGCCGCGATGGCGAACCCGAATGCGGGTGCTCCGAGGGCGAGCGTGATGGGTCCGATGATGATCATCGCGAGCAGCGACTGCACCCCGCCGGATGATCCGCGCCCGAAGGGATTGGCTTCCGGAGCGGGCGCACGGCCCGGAAGGAAGCTCCCCACCCAGGCGCCGGCCCCTGCAGCGATCGCCGTGAGACCGAGGGATGCGCCGATGCTGCCGGGGAGCAGATCCGGCCGCCCGGCGAGGAGGCAGGTCGCCACGCACAGGGCGAGCGTCACCGGCACTGCGATCATCCCGAAGCCGAGCAGGCGCCCGGCACGGTCCGCCGCCCCGGACACACCCGTGAGGATGTGCGCCGCGACGGCAACGTTGTCATAGGCGATCGACATCTGCACGATCGTCCCGGCGAGGAGGGCGTTGATCGCCGGGATCAGTGTGATCGCGGGGGCGAAACCGAGGGACTCCTCCTGCAGGCCGTTCATGAGCGCGATGCCGATGAAGATCGCGGGCAGCAGCAGGAGCATCACGATGTTGACGAGCTGCCGCGGGTCGCGGCGGTAGTAGTGCAGAGATCGTGCGGCGATCGCACCCATCGGGTTCGCCGGCAGCAGTCGATCGAGCAGACCGCCGGAGCGCACTCGTCCACCGCCGCTGCTCTGGATGGGGGAGACGAGCCGGGCGGCGAGCAGCCGCTGAGACGCCCACCACAGGACCACGACCGTCGCGAGGGCGATCAGCAATCGCAGCGTCGCGGTGAGCACGTCGCCCTGCGCTGCCGATGCCGACACCCCGAACACGGCGCCGAACGGCGTCCAGGCGGCGATGTCGGCAGCCGAGGCGAAGGCACCCCCGACGTCCGTCACGGTGGTGAGCGCCCCGATCCCGAGGTTGAGGATGAGGCCGGACGAGGCGGCGAGCAGCACCCCGAGGGTCAGCACCAGGTCGCGGGTGCTGCGTCGGGCCAGCCATCCGGCGAGCAGTCCGCTCACCACGCGGGCACCGAGCACGCAGGTCACGACCGCCACCGGCATCATGATCACCGCGGTGAGCAGTGCGGGAAGGCTCACCGACCAGCCGAGGAGCATCAGCAGCAGGGCGACCGTGGTCCCGATGCCGCCGATGGTCGTGGCTCCGGCGACGACGAAGCCCGGCAACAGGGAGGGGGCGGTCACCGGCAGCAGGGCGAAGCGCTCGGGGGCGAGGGAGTCGTCGGCGCTGACCAGGATGGAGCCGATCCACCATCCGAGGACGAGCACGGACCCGGTGAGCACGATGGCGGTGACAGCGCCCTCCGGTGCGGCGAAGCGCAGAGCGACCAGACCCGCAGCGAGTCCGGCGAGGAGCCCGAGGGCGATCATCCCCGTGATGATCAGGGTGACGATCATCCACGGGTTCCGCGACAGTTGATGCCGCAGCTGCCGCCAGCGCAGGCTTACGAGGAGCGCAACCATGCGAGCGTCTCCGTCCCGAGATCGTGCGCCCCGACGAGCGTGAGGAACCGCTGCTGAAGCGAGAGTCCGGCTCGCACCTCGTCGAGCGGACCGTGCGCGAGCAGGCGCCCCTCGGCGACGATGGCCACCCGGTCGCACATCGACTCGACGAGCTCCATCACGTGGCTCGACAGCACCACGGTGCCGCCGCCGTCGACGAACGAGCGCAGGATCTGGCGGATCGTCTCGCCCGAGACGGGATCGACGGCCTCCAGCGGCTCATCCAGGATGAGCAGGCGGGGAGCGTGGATCAGCGCGCAGGCGAGCCCGATCTTCTTGCGCATGCCGGCGGAGTAGTCCACGACGAGGGTGTCTCGCGCCTCTGCGAGCCCCAGCGCCTCGAGCAGGTCACCCGTCCGCGAGACGACGTCGGCCTCTGCCATGCCGCGCAGCAGTCCGGTGTATCGCAGCAGCTCTGCTCCACTGAGACGATCGAGCATGCGGATGCCGTCGGGGAGCACACCCATGCGGGCTTTCGCCTCGGCGGGGTTCTGCCACACGTCGGCGCCCAGCACCCACGCCGTGCCGGCATCGGGGCGGAGCAGTCCGGTGGCCATCGCGAGCGTCGTGGTCTTGCCTGCGCCGTTCGGCCCGAGCAGGCCCAGCATGGATCCGGGCGGCACGTCGAGGGACAGACCGTCGACGGCGACCTTCTGCCCGAACTGCTTGCGAAGCCCGCGAAGGGCGAGGACGGGCGGGGCCGCTGTGGGGTCGGTCATGGCCCCATCCCACCACGGCCGCCGGGCGTCGCGCATCCGCCGCGAGGGGGAGTCGCTCGGAAGGCGGGAGGGAGACGTCAGCGGTCGAGGCCGGCGAACCGCTCGATGTCGCTGTTCGTACCGGACACGATGATCAGGTCGTGGTTGGTCACGATGGTGTTCGCCTCGGCGTAGCGGAACGGCTTGCCCGGGCTCTTCACGCCCACGACGGTCACCTTGTACTTCGAGCGCACGCCGGACTCGTTCAGGCCGACGCCGCGGATGAACTTCGGCGGGTACATCTTGGCGAGCACGAAGTCGTCGTCGAAGCGGATGAAATCGAGCATGCGCCCGGAGACGAGGTGCGCGACCCGCTCGCCGGCCTCGCGCTCGGGGTAGATGACGTGGTTGGCGCCGACGCGCGCCAGGATCTTGCCGTGCGACTGCGAGACCGCCTTGGCCCAGATCTGCGGGACCTTGAGGTCGACGAGGTTCGCCGTGATGAGCACCGAAGCCTCGATGGAGGAGCCGACGGCCACGACGGCCACCTGGAAGTCCTGCGCACCGATCTGCCGCAGGGCGTCGATGTTCTTGGCGTCGGCCTGGACGGTGTGCGTGACGCGGTCGGACCACTTCTGCACGAGCTCGAGGTTGTCGTCGATCGCGAGCACCTCGCGGTCGAGGCGGTCGAGCTCACCGGCGCAGGCGGCACCGAACCGGCCGAGGCCGATGACGAGGACGGGAGCGTCGCCCCGGAGGACTTCAACCAACGATCGGCCTTTCCACGGGCAGTGAGTAGTACTGCGTTCGCGATGTCGCGGCGACCGCCGCGGCGAGAGTCACTGTACCAACGCGGCCCATGAAGATCGTCGCGGCCATGACGTAGGAGGCGGAATCCGGCAGCTCGCCGGTGAGGCCTGTCGAGAGACCGACGGTACCGAACGCGGAGATCACATCGAAGAGCACGTGACTGATGTCGGCCTTGGTGATCTGCGCGATCACGATGGTCGACAGCGCGACGATCGTCGCTCCCCACGCGACGACGCTGAGGGCGACGCGCTGCACGTCGCTGGGGATGCGGCGACCGAAGGCTTCGACGGACTGGCGTCCCTTGGCCTCGGACCAGACGGCGATGGCGAGGACGGCGAGGGTGGTCACCTTGATCCCGCCCGCGGTCGAGGCGGAGCCGCCGCCGACGAACATGAGCATGCTCGCCGCGAGCAGGGACGAGCCGTTCAGGTCGTCCATCTCGATCACGTTGAAGCCGCCGGAGCGTGTCATCGCCGACAGGAAGAAGGCTTGGAACGTGGTGTCGGTGGCATCCATCGAGCCGAAGGTCTTCGGGTTGTTGAACTCGAGGATCACGAAGACGGCCGCACCCAGGATGAAGAGCAGGACGGTGGTGACGATGGTGAGCTTGGAATGCAGGGACCAGCGCTTCACGTGCCAGACATGCTTGGCGAGGGTATAGATGACCGGGAAGCCGATGCTGCCGAGGAAGACGCCGACCATCAGGAGCGAGAGCACCAGGTAGTCGTCGGCGAAGACGGCGACGCCGCCGTCGTTCGGCGCGAATCCGGTGTTCGTGAACGCCATCGCCGCGAAGTAGGGCGCCTCCCAGAGCGCCGCGATCGGGTCGACCTTGGCCATCACGAGGGCGGGGTAGAGGAGGATCGCGAGCGACGCCTCGATGATCAGCGCCGAGACGGCGACCGTGGTGAGCAGCTGGCCGACCTCGCCGAGTCGCACGGTCTGGCTCTCGTTGACGACACCGCCGTGCGCGCGCATCGGGTTCGTGTCGCCTGCCGCCATCAGCTTGGCTCGCAGACCGAGACGCTTCGAGATCAGCATTCCCATGAGCGATGCGAGGGTCAGCACCCCCAGCGCGCCGATGTTCACGCCGAGGAAGATCAGCACGTGTCCGAAGGGCGACCAGTAGTTGGCCATGTCGACGGTGGCGAGTCCCGTCACGCAGATGGTGGAGACGGCGGTGAACAGCGCATCGCTGAGGGGGGTGACCCTGCCGGACGCGGAGGCGATGGGCAGGGAGAGCAGCACCGTGAAGACGAGGATCAGCAGAGCGAAGATCACGATCGCGAAGCGCGACGGCGATGACGTCACGAGGTGCTTGACCCAGCCGGCTGCGCTCTTCAGGCTCTCGCGCGGGGACGACGCCGAAACGATGCCCGACATCGCTGCCCCCTGTGTGTCGTCGCACGCCCTGCCTCGGGCGGCGGCACGGCGCCTGTCGCCGAGCCTTCGTCATGGTACTCCGTGCCGGGGACGACTACCCTGAACTCATGACGGACATCTTCGACGTGATCGCAGACGGTACGAGGCGAGACATCCTCCAGCTCCTGCTGCGGCGCACGACCGAAGGAGAGGCCGGCACCAGCGTCAGCCAGATCGTCGCCGATCTGGGTATCAGCCAGCCCACCGTGTCGAAGCACCTCAAGGTGCTCCGCGATGCCGAACTCGTCACCGTGCGCGAGGACGGACAGCGTCGCTTCTACAGCCTCGCGGTCGAGCCGCTCGAGGTCGTCGACGACTGGCTGGTGCCGTTCCTGGTGGATGCCTTCGGAGATGGTGCGCCCGACATCGCATACCCGGGTGCCTCGCTTCCCGACAGCGCCGCCCACGCGGCCGAGGTCGTCGGACGCGCGGCGGCATCCGCGAAGCATGTGGTCGCGTCGGCCCTCAAGCGCCTCGGCGCCTGACGTTCGGGCGATCCCCGCAACGACTCTCCCCTGACGACACGGGGGGCTTGCCGTCAGGGGAGAGGTGCGGGTCCCCACACCCGGGGGGCGGACTCGGCGGTGCCGCACGAGACCTGCGATGACTCTGCCAGTCGCGATTGAGCGAAGCCCGCAGAATGCCTATGCGCCGGCTGGGCGCCTCTCAGAGTCCCGCGATGCCTCACTGATCACACGGGTCACAGAGGTTTACACGTGTCCCAGCTACCACATAGAGTGTGCACATCGAGAAAGGGGTACGTGGGATGCCCGAGGTTCCTGACGTCCGATTCCTCACGGTTGCTGAGGTCGCCGAGCTGATGCGCGTGTCCAAGATGACCGTGTACCGGCTGGTTCATGCTGGGGAGCTGCCCGCCGTCCGTTTCGGCCGCAGCTATCGTGTTCCGGAGTCCGCTGTGGCCGATGCGCTGCAGCGACCCATCGCCGACGTCGGTTGACGTCGCAGGCTGTCCCATGCTCGGCCGCCCTCGGGCGGAAGGCGCGTGTGACAGCCCACGCCTTCGGGTTTGCTAGACTGACCCGAGGCATTTTCCGTGCCCGTACCCGGGTGTCCGATTTCGGAGACACCCAGCCACTGACTTAGTGAGGTTTCCGTGGGTTCTGTCATCAAGAAGCGCCGCAAGCGCATGGCGAAGAAGAAGCACCGCAAGCTGCTTCGCAAGACTCGCCACCAGCGTCGCAACAAGAAGTAAGCGACCAGACACGAGCGCCTGTCTTCGGACGGGCGCTTTGTGTCTCCGGCCCCATCTCCGTCCTGCCGAGAGGTTGTCATGAAGTCGATCACCGTCACCGAGCTCGCCGAGCGCACCGGTACCCCGCTCATCGATGTACGGGAAGTGGACGAGTTCGCCGCGGGACACGTCCCCGGCGCCGTCAACATCCCCATGTCGGAGATCGGCAACCGTCTCGAGGAGCTGCCGAGCGAGGCGTTCGACGTCATCTGCCAGGCCGGCGGTCGATCGGCGCGTGTGGTCGAGGCGCTCGAGTCGCGCGGCTACGACGCCACGAACGTCGAGGGCGGGACCGGCGAGTGGATCGCCCAGGGCCGCGCGGTCGAGGTGCCGTCGGCGTGACCACGCTGACTCTGATCGGCAAGCCCGACTGCCACCTGTGCGACGTCGCCTCCGACGTCATCGACGCCGTGGTCGCCGAACTGCCAGACGCCGCAGCCGAGCAGATCGAGATCGTCGAGGCGTCGATCCAGGACGACCCCGCACTGTACGAGCTGTGGTGGGAGAAGATCCCCGTGGTCCTGATCGACGGCGAGCTGCATGCGCACTGGCGCGTGGCACCCGATCGACTGCGTGAGGCGCTCGAGGGCGCTCTCCGTGACGGGGCGGCGAAGACCGGAGTGAAGGAAGCGCTATGACGATCCGCCATGTCGTGACCTGGAAGCTCGCTTCCGAAGATGCTGCCGAGCGCGCGGCGCAGGCTGCGGAAGTCGCCCGCCGCCTCAACGCGCTCGACGGCGTCGTGCCGCAGCTGCTCACCATCTCGGCAGGGGCGAACGTCGCCTACCCGGAGGCGAACTGGGACGTCACGCTCGTCGCGGATTTCGCGTCGGTCGAAGCGATCGACGAGTATCAGGTGCATCCCGCGCACACCGAGGTCGCCACGTACATCCGCTCGGTGGTCGCCTCCCGAGTCGCCGTCGACTTCGAGGTCTGAGACCGCGTCGCGCCGGCTCAGGAACTCGGTTTCCACGTGTGATCGGGGCCTACTCGCAACACAAACGTAATGTGCGCGGACGTGGATGTCATTGGTCACGCGACGAGCCGCATGTTTAGATGAACTCCTACCCGTCAGCGGGCCTCCGTGCCCTCGACTCACAGGAGCCGACATGCCTCGTCGCAACCTCATCGCCGGTCTCGCCCTCGTGGCGACGGCCACCCTCGCGCTCGCCGGCTGCGCCACCGGATCGTCCGACGCGGGCAGCAGTGACGCTCCCGCCGCCGACGACAAGTACGGCCTCGTCGAGGCCGGAACCCTCACCGTGTGCTCCGACGTCCCCTACCCGCCGTTCGAGGTCGAGGACCCCTCCAGCGAGACCGGCTACTCGGGCTTCGACATCGACCTGCTCAGTGCGATCGCCGAGAAGATCGACCTGAAGCTCTCCGTGCAGGACGTCGGGTTCGACGCGTTGCAGTCCGGCACCACCCTCGCGGCAGGCACGTGCGACATCGGCGCGTCGGCGATGACGATCACGGATGAGCGCAAGGCGAACATCGACTTCTCCGACCCGTACGTCGACTCGTTGCAGTCGCTGCTCGTGCGCGCCGACTCGGACATCAAGTCCATCGACGACCTCGACGGGAAGAACGTCGGCGTGCAGCAGGGCACCACCGGCGAGACCTACGCGGGCGAGAACGCACCGGGCGCGCAGCTCGTGCAGTACCCCTCGGATGGCGAGCTGTGGCCCGCCATGCAGGCGGGGCAGATCGACGCGATCCTGCAGGACCAGCCCGTCAACTACGTGCACGAGCAGGACGACCCCGACTACAAGATCGTCGAGACGTACCCGACCGACGAGTCGTACGGCTTCGCCTTCGCCAAGGGTGAGAAGGACGAGCTGCGCGATGCGGTCAACAAGGCGCTCAAGGAGCTCCAGGACGACGGCGGCTATCAGAAGATCTACGACGAGTACCTCGCGGCCAAGTGACCGGCGGGATCGGTAGAGCGGGAGGACCTCGACGATGGCGTTGAGGCGTACCACCAAGAGCAAGCTGTATCGCTACACGGTCTACGTGGTGCTGATCGCGATCGCCGTCTGGGCGATCGTGAGCACCGACTGGGCGAAGATCGGACCGCTGTTCTTCAATCCTGAAGTCGCGGCGAAGATGTTCCCCGGGATCATCACCACGGCCCTGGTCAACACGCTGTGGTTCACGGCCGTCGCTTTCGCCGGCGGGCTGGTCCTCGGTGTCGTGCTGGCACTGATGAAGCTGTCGACCATCGCCCCGTTCCGCTGGATCGCGACGGTCTGGATCGAGTTGTTCCGCGGTCTGCCGGCGATCCTCACGATCTTCGGCATCGCCTTCATCCTGCCGATCGCCCTGGGTGTGCCTGGGACGAAGCTCGGTGGGCCGGTCGTGCTCGGGCTCATCGGTCTCGTCCTGGTCGCCTCGGCGTACATGGCCGAGACGATCCGCGCGGGTATCCAGGCCGTTCCGAAGGGGCAGACCGAGGCGGCCCGCTCGCTCGGCATGTCGCCCATGAAGACGACGTTCTGGATCGTCGTGCCGCAGGGGTTCCGGATCATCATCCCGCCCCTGACCAACGAGTTCGTGCTGCTGCTGAAGGACACGTCGCTGCTGTTCGTGGCGGGTTCCTTCATCTGGTCGAAGGAGCTCACCACCTTCGCCCGCGATGCGAGCACGCAGAACGCGAACGGAACGCCGCTGATCATGGCGGCGATCCTGTACCTGATCGTGACGATCCCGCTCACGCGTTTCAGTGCGTGGCTGGAGCGACGGATGTCGAGGCAGCGATGATCACCGACCTGATTGATGTCCACGCCCCCGCGATCGATGTGCAGGGGCTCGTGAAGTCGTTCGGCGACAACGAGGTGCTCAAGGGCATCGACCTCACCGTCACCAAGGGCGAGGTCGTGTGCGTGATCGGACCTTCGGGATCAGGGAAGTCGACGCTGCTGCGCTCGGTGAACCTGCTCGAGGAGCCGACCGGCGGCAAGGTGCTGATCGAGGGGATCGACATCACCGACCCCGACGTCGACATCGACCGCGTGCGCACCCGCATCGGAATGGTCTTCCAGAGCTTCAACCTCTTCCCGCACCTCAGCGTGCTCGGCAATCTCACGATCGCTCAGCAGCGCGTGAAGAAGCGGTCGAAGAAGGAAGCCGAGCTGATCGCCCATGCCATGCTCACGCGGGTCGGTCTGGCGGAGAAGGCCGACGCCTACCCCGGGCACCTCTCGGGAGGGCAGCAGCAGCGCGTGGCGATCGCCAGGGCGCTGTGCATGAACCCCGACATGATGCTGTTCGACGAGCCCACATCGGCACTCGATCCCGAACTGGTCGGCGAGGTGCTGCAGGTCATGCGCTCGCTGGCCGACGAGGGGATGACGATGCTCGTCGTCACGCACGAGATGGGCTTCGCCCGCGAGGTCGGATCCCGTCTCATCTTCATGGACGGCGGCTACATCGTCGAAGAGGGCGACCCGCGCGAGGTGCTCGGCAACCCGCAGCATCAGCGCACGAAGGACTTCCTCTCCCGCGTGCTCTGACACGAGATCCGGTTCGCCGAGACCCATCGCAATCGCCGAGACCCCCTGTTGCAGACGTCTGCAACAGGGGGTCTCGGCGTGAAACGTGGGTCTCGAGCTCAGTCGGCTTCGACGACCTCGGCGTCCGCGGCGTTGCGGCGCACGGAGTCGATGCCGTTCAGAGCGGCGGACTTCGACGAGTAGCCCTCGCTGATGGCGATGACCTCGCCGTTGCCGGCCTTCAGGCGGAACCGGTACTCGCCGGACTTGTCGGTGTACAGCTCGAACTTGCCTGCCATGAGGCGTCCTTTCTCTCTCGGATGGAGGGAACCCCGCCCCTCGGCCCTCACGCTAGCGCCCGGGGTATGTCAGGGGAAGAGCGGTGAGTCAGCCGCGCGGATGCACGGCCACGGGCTCCGGGGCGATCGCGATGCGCACCCGGTCGCCGAAGGCCGGATGAGTTCCTGGCGCATGCTGCACCCGGACGAGTTCGCCGGACTCGGTGCGCACGAGCGTGCGACGCATGCTGCCGAGGAAGGTGCTCTCCTCGACCAGGGCCTCGGCTGCGGCGTCGGCCTCCGACGCGAAGTAGACGTTCTCCGGCCGCAGGTACACGTCGACCGGACCGTCTGCCCGCGACTGCAGCGGAAGCCGCTGTCCCCACACCATGACGTGATCGCCCTCGGCCACCCCCGACACGACGCTGGACAGGCCGACGAACGCCGCCACCCCGGCCGTGGAGGGCATCGTGTACAGCTGCTCCGGTGAACCGATCTGCTCGATGCGGCCGGCGTTCATCACCGCGATCCGATCCGAGACGGCCAGAGCCTCTTCCTGATCGTGCGTGACGAACACGGTCGTGATCCCGAGCCTCAGCTGGATGCGGCGGATCTCGTCGCGCAGCTGCACGCGCACCTTCGCATCGAGCGCCGAGAGCGGTTCGTCGAGCAGCAGCACCTTGGGTTCGGTCACCAGCGCTCGTGCGAGTGCCACGCGCTGCTGCTGGCCGCCGGAGAGCTGGTGGGGGAACCGATCCGCGAAGTCGGCGAGGCCGACCAGGGCGAGGGCGTCGACCGCGCGCCGTGAGGCCTCCGCCTTGCCGACGCCGCGTCGCCGCAAGCCGAATGCGGTGTTCTCGGCCACCCGTAGGTGCGGGAAGAGCGAGTACGACTGGAAGACCATGCCGATGTCGCGCTTGTTCGTGGGCACTCGCGACACATCGCCGCCACCCAGCAGCACGGCGCCTTCGTCTGCGCCTTCGAGACCGGCGAGCACACGCAGCAACGTGGTCTTGCCGCACCCGGAGGGCCCGAGGAGTGAGACGAACTCGCCGGGGGCGATGTCGAGGTCGACCCCGTGGAGCACCCGGTTGCCCGCGTAGCTCTTGACGATGCCCCGCAGCTCGACACGGGTGCCTTCGCCCGCCTCGGCGAGCAGCAGATTGTCCTTGGTGCGCGGCAGCGCGTGGTCGACGGTCATGAGCGGGCCTTTCCGGTGCCGCGGGCGACGCGGCCGATGACGAGGAGCAGGAGGAAGACGAACACCAGCGCGAGCAGCGTGAAGATGGCCGGCGCGTAGGGGTCCTGTTTATTCACCACGACCATGGCCGTCTGGAACACCTGGCGGTTCAGGAGCGAGGCGATCGTGAACTCTCCGAGCACCACGGCGATGGAGATGAGGGACGCGGCAAGCAGCCCCTGTCGGAGGTTCGGGGCGAGCACCTTCAGCACCACGGTCGGCCAGCTCGCGCCGAGGGACCGCGCGGCTTCGGAGAGCGTCCGGAGATCGGCCGCATCGATCGACGCCTGGATGGAGCGGAACGCGAACGGCAGCACGGTGATCCCGTAGGCGAAGGCGAGAGTCCAGGTGCCCGTGCCGAGGGACCGCCCGATCTGGAGGTAGATCGGCGCGAGGCCGACCACGAGCACGATGGCGGGGATCGAGATGGGCAGCAGCACCGCGAACTCGAAGGCGGGCTTGAGCTTCGGGAAGCGCAGGTTCACCAGGATCATGGTCGGGGCGAGCAGCAGCAGCACGATGGCGACAGTCACCACGGCGAGTACCAGCGAGTTGCCGAGACCGGTCCAGATCGGCTTGAGGGTGGCTGCGGCCGCCGGGTCGAACAACGCGACCCAGCGGGCGAAGGAGAGTCCGTCGGCGGGGTCGCGCAGTGTGAAGAGGAACGTCGACACCAGGGGCACCGCGAAGAACGCACCCACGAGGACGCCGATCACCCACCGGGTCGTGCGGGAGGGGCCGAGCCGGTTCACGACTGCCACCTCGCCGCGCGTCGCTGCACGAGGGAGTACAGGGCCATCACGACTCCGACGATCACGATCATGCCGAGCGCAAGCGCGCCGGCGAGGTTCTCCCGACCGAGCACCGTCTCGCTCGTGAGCGCCGTGCGGATCTGCAGCGGCACGATCTGGGCACCCTGGCTGGCGAGAGCGGCGGCGGTGGCGTACGACGAGAACGCGTTCGCGAACAGCAGCAGCAGGCTGGCGAGGAACGAGGGCGCGAGCACGGGGATGCCGATGCGCAGCCAGAAGCTCGCGCGGGTACCGCCGAGAGTGAGGTTGGCTTCGGCCCACTGCGGCTTGAGGGCCGCGAGGGCCGGCATGAAGGTGATGACCATGAGGGGGATCTGGAAGTAGAAGTACGGGAGTACGAGGCCGGGCAGCTCGTAGAGCCAGGTGCCGTTCTCGAAGATGTTCACGCCGAAGGTGTCCTTCAGGAACACGGTGACGACGCCCTGGATGCCGATGGTCGCGATGAAGGCGAAGGCGAGCATGACGCCGCCGAACTGCGCGAGCACACCCGCGGCGGCATCCACGGCCGAGCGGGTGCGGCCTTCGGGGTCCATGCCGAGGAGCGCATAGCAGACGAGGGCGCCGACGAGCGCCCCGACCACGGCGGTGAGCAACGAGAGGCCGGCCGAGTTGGCGAAGGTGTCGAGCACGACCGGGTCGACGAGGGCCGACATGTTCGTCCAGGTGAAGGAGCCGTCTTTGGTGAAGAAGCCGGAGCCGATGGCCAGGATCGTCGGCACCGCGAGGAAGAGCACGACATAGGCGGCGAAGGGGACGAGCCCGAGCCAGGCGAGGGACGGAGCGGACCGCCGGGCCCTCGCGTGCTGCGAGGACCCGGCGGTGGTGGCGGGGGCGGACGCCGCAGCATCCGCCCCCGTTGCGGTGAGGGTGGTCACTGGACCGCCGCGGCCCACTTCTCGCCGAGCAGCGTGCCGGCGTTCGTCGACTGCTCCTCGGTCGGGACGACGGTCTCCTCCGGAGCCTCGGGGAGCGCGGCGGCGAGGTCTGCGTCGATCGTGCCGGCGTCGGTCATGGCCTCCATCCGCACCGGACGGGCGCCGCCCTTCAGCCACAGGTTCTGCACCTCGTCGCTGTAGAGGAACTCCTGCCACAGGCGGGCAGCCGCCGGGTGCGGGGCGTCGGCGTTGATGGCCTGGTTGTAGTACCCGGCGTAACCGGTGCCGTCGAACACGACGACCTTCCAGTCCTTGTTGTCGGCCGTGTGCGAGGCGTTCAGGTAGTCCCAGTCGAAGACGACCGGGGTCTCGCCGCTCGCGATGGTCGCGGTGGTCACGTCGACCTTGAGCAGGTTTCCGGCCTTCTGCAGCTCGGAGAAGAAGTCGATGCCCGGCTGGAAGTCGTCCAGCGTGCCGTCGGACTGCACGGTCGCGAGACCGACGGCGGCGAATGCGGCCCCCGCCTGCGTCGGGTCGCCGTTGATGGCGACGGCGCCCTTGTAGTCGGCGGAGAGCAGGTCGGAAAGCTCGGCGGGAGCGTCGAACTTCGACGAGTCGTAGCCGATCGACATGTACCCGCCGTAGTCGCCCACGAAGAGGCCGGTGGGCTCCTTCAGCTCGTCCGGGATGTCGTCCCACGTCTGCACCTTGTAGGGAGCGAACACATCGGTGTTCTGCAGGGCGACCGTGAGGCCGATGTCGAAGACGTCGGGTGCGGTGTCGAGACCCTCGTTCGTCTTGGCGGCCTGGATCTCCTCGGCGCTGGAGACATCGGGGGAGGCTTCGTTGATCGTGATCTCGGGGTACTTCTCGGCGAAGAGGTCGAGGATCTCGCCGTAGTTCGCCCAGTCGCGGGGCAGCGCGATGACGTTGAGTGAACCCTCGGCCTTGGCCGCGGCCTCGAGGTCGGCGAACGTGCCGAAGTCGGCGACCGAGGTCGCAGCAGAGGCGTCGACGTCGGAGCTGCCGCCACCGGTGGCGTCCGCTGCTCCGGAGCAGGCGGTGAGCGCGAGTGCGGCCGTGGTGGCCAGGGCGATGCCGGCGCCGATGCGCGCGCGGCGGGTGAAGCGAGCCATGAGTGTCCTCTCGGTGTCCGGCGCTGTGAGCCGGTGTCGGGTTGCGAGAGGACACTATGAGGCGGAGGTTGCCGCCCGTCGCGGGTCAGGTGAACGGATGGTGGCTGGGTGCTGTCCGGTCGGGGCCGCCGGGGCTTCAGCTCCGGGAAACCGTGTACTTGAAGCCTCGATGCGAGCCGACGTAGCCGAGCCGCTCGTAGAAGCGGTGGGCATCGACGCGGGCGGCGTCGGAGGTGAGCTGCACCATCGATGCGTCGACGGCTGGGGCGGCGACCTCTCCGACCCAGCGCATCACGGCGGAACCGATGCCCGACGAGCGCAGACTGCTCTGCACCCGTACTGCCTCGACCAGCAGCCGCCGTGCACCGCGACGCGCCATCCCCGGGATCGAGGTGAGCTGCAACGTGCCGACCACCGCACCGTCGAGCTCGACCACGAGCAGATCGTTCGACGGGTCGGCCAGGATCTCGCGGAGACCGCGCTCATAGGCCGGGCGGTCCTCGGCGGATGCCACATCGCCGCGTGCCGCACTGATCGGGTCGTCGGCGAGGAGGGCGATCACGGCATCCGTGTCGTCGACCGTCGCGCGGCGCAGGAGCGCGGTGCCGATGCGCGATTCGAAGGAGTGGGGCAGCGGGAGGGCTTCGAGCATGGCTCCAGTCTGTCAGCGGATGATTCTGTCGGCGGATGCGGGGGCGGCGTCGACTCTCTGGAATCATGGCGAGGTGGATATCGGCGCCGTGCTCGGACTCGAGCAGCTCACCTGGGGGATGCTGCTGCTCGTGGTGATCGCCGCGTTCTGCG
This sequence comes from Microbacterium sp. R1, assembly GCF_015159725.1. Lineage (NCBI taxonomy): Bacteria > Bacillati > Actinomycetota > Actinomycetes > Micrococcales > Microbacteriaceae > Microbacterium > Microbacterium sp. R1. The sequence goes on from NZ_JADDUD010000003.1 coordinate 97,813, forward strand.
CCGGCTGGATCGATGCGGTCGTGGGCGGGGGAGGGCTGCTGCAGCTGCCGGCGCTGCTGCTGATCCCCGGCATCTCCCCGGTGCAGGCGCTCGCGACGAACAAGCTCGCCTCGGTCTTCGGCACGGCCACCAGCAGTGCGACCTATTACCGACGAGCCAAACCGGACCTGCGCACCGCCCTGCCGATGGCGATCATCGCGTTGATCGGCTCCTTCGGAGGGGCGGCTGTCGCCACCGTGCTGCCCCCTGCCGCGTTCAAACCCATCATCGTGATCGCTCTGCTCGCTGTGGCCCTGTTCACGGCGTTCCGGCCGCAGATGGGCGCGGCGACCCAGCTGCGCTTCCATGGGCACAAGCACCACATCATGGCGGGCGCAGCGGGACTCGGCATCGGCTTCTACGACGGGATGATCGGTCCTGGCACCGGTACCTTCCTGGTGATCACGCTAGTCGCGCTGCTCGGCTACGACTTCCTGCAGGCGAGCGCCAAGGCCAAGATCGTCAACCTCGCGACGAATGCGGGTGCGTTGATGCTGTTCATCCCGCACGGCGCCGTGCTGTGGCTGCTCGGGGGCATCCTCGCGGTCGCGAACGTCGCGGGAAGCTACCTCGGATCACGCATGGCGATCTCGCGCGGGACCACGTTCATCCGCGTCGTGTTCCTCGTGGTCGTTATCGCGCTGATCGGCAAGCTCGGAGTCGATGTGTGGAACGAGAACATCGTCCCGGCCTTCGCATCGATCGCAGGCTGAACGAAGCGACGCCGCCGCAGGCAGAAACGCCGGATCAGGCAGGTTCCTCGCAGAACCGCCTGATCCGGCGTGTGTGCCTGTGCTTGCGCGAGGCGGCTGGCCTCAGTCCTCGTCCTCGGGCTCGAAGTCGACGCCGGCCTCGGCGCGCTGCGCATCGGTGATCGGAGCGGGAGCGGAGGTCAGCGGGTCGAAGCCGTTGCCCGACTTCGGGAACGCGATGACCTCGCGGATCGACTCGGTCTTGGTCAGGTGCTGCAGCACGCGGTCCATCCCGAGTGCGATCCCACCGTGGGGCGGAGCGCCGAACTTGAACGCGTCGAGCAGGAAGCCGAACTGCTCGTCGGCCTGCTCGTCGCTGATGCCCATGACCTCGAACACGCGCTTCTGGATGTCCTCACGGTGGATGCGGATCGACCCGCCGCCGAGCTCGGAGCCGTTGCACACGATGTCGTACGCGTACGCGAGGGCCGATCCGGGGTCGGTGTCGAACGTGTCCTCGAACTCGGGCTTGGGGCCCGTGAACGCGTGGTGCACGGCCGTCCAGGCGCCAGCGCCCACTGCCACGTCACCGGAGGCCACCGCGTCGGCCGCCGGTTCGAACATGGGAGCGTCGACGACCCACGTGAAGGCGAACTCGTCGGGGTTCAGATAGCCCAGGCGGCGACCGATCTCGACGCGAGCTGCACCGAGCAGTGCCCGGCTCTGCTTGGTGTCACCGGCGGCGAAGAACACGCAGTCGCCCGGCTCTGCACCGACGAGCTCTGCGAGTCCGGCCTGCTCGGCCTCCGACAGGTTCTTGGCTGCGGGGCCGCCCAGCGTGCCGTCCTCGTTGAACAGGACGTAGGCGAGGCCACGTGCACCGCGCTGCTTGGCCCAGTCCTGCCAGGCGTCGAGCTGCTTGCGCGGCTGGCTCGCGCCGCCGGGCATGCGCACAGCGCCGACGTACTCGGCCTGGAAGACGCGGAACGGGGTGTCCTTGAAGTACTCCGTCGCCTCGACGAGCTCGAGGCCGAAGCGCAGGTCGGGCTTGTCGGAGCCGTACTTGGCCATCGCCTCGGCGTAGGTCATGCGCGGCAGCGGGGTCTGTACCTCGACGTCGATGGTCGCCCACATCGCCACGATGAGCGACTCCATGAGGGCGATCACGTCCTCCTGGTCGACGAAGCTCATCTCGATGTCGAGCTGCGTGAACTCCGGCTGACGGTCGGCGCGGAAGTCCTCGTCGCGGTAGCAGCGGGCGATCTGGAAGTACTTCTCGACGCCGCCCACCATGAGCAGCTGCTTGAACAGCTGAGGTGACTGGGGCAGTGCGTACCAGCTGCCGGGGCTCAGGCGCGCGGGAACCAGGAAGTCACGGGCGCCCTCCGGCGTGGAGCGGGTGAGGGTGGGCGTCTCGACCTCGGTGAAGTCGTCGGCGTGCAGCACGTCGCGGATCGCCTTGTAGACGTTCGAGCGCAGGCGCAGGGCGGCGGCGGGGGCCGGGCGGCGAAGGTCGAGGTAGCGGTACTTCAGGCGTGCTTCCTCGCCAACGGTCTCGGTGTCGGCGAGAGCCGTGGAGACCTGGAAGGGGAGCGGAGCGGACTCGTTCAGCACCTCGACGTCGGTCGCGATGAGCTCGATCTCGCCGGTCGGCAGGTTCGGGTTCGCGTTGCCCTCGGGGCGCTGCGAGACCTCGCCGGTCACCTTCAGGACGAACTCGTTGCGAAGCGGGTGCGCGATCTCCTCGTCGCGGATGACGACCTGGGCGATGCCGGAGGCGTCCCGCAGATCGATGAAAGCGACTCCTCCGTGGTCACGACGGCGATCGACCCAACCCGAGAGGGTGACGGTCTGACCGATGTGCTCGGCTCGCAGAGAGCCTGCCGAGTGGGTGCGAAGCACGGAGTATTCCTTCTGATCTGGGAAATGGGGAACCCGCCCATTCTACGGGGGCGGTCGGCCGGTCATCGGCCCGGTCACCGGCGGCCGGGACGGCGTATCAGTAGGATCGCCACGACACAGCTCATACACAGAAAGAGTGCACCGTGGACAACAACGGCATCTCCGATCTCTATGCGTCGATCTTCTCGGGTACCACCGGCCTGATCGCGCTCGTCTTCTACATCCTCGTCGCGGTCGGCCTGTGGAAGGTCTTCACCAAGGCCGGGTACCCGGGAATCCTCGCCATCATCCCGTTCGTGAACCTCGTCTTCCTGGTGAAGATCGCCGGCCTCTCCGGCTGGTTCGCGCTGCTGTACCTCATCCCTGTCGCGAACCTGATCCTGGCGATCATCGTCGCGTTCAAGCTCGGTGGACGCTTCGGCAAGGGCGGGGTCTTCTCGTTCTTCCTGCTGTTCCTCTTCCCGTACATCGGGTACCTGATCCTCGGCTTCGGGGACTCGCGCTACAGCAAGGCGTGACATGACGGCGTCCCGGCTGCACCTCGTGCGACACGGTGAGGTGCACAATCCGGCCCGCGTGCTCTACGGTCGTCTTCCCGACTACCACCTGAGCGACGCGGGCCGGGGGATGGCCGCAGCAGCGGCCGACCATGTGGCCGCGCTCGACCGTCCCGTCTCCGCGCTGTACGCGTCACCTCTCGAACGCGCCCAAGAGTCGGCCGAGCCGTTCGCCGCGACGTTCGACCTCGTGCCGGAGATCGACATCCGGCTGATCGAGCCGACGAACGTGTTCGAGGGGACGCAGATGCGCCGTTCCCTGATGAACCCCCTGAACTGGTGGCATCTGCGCCAGCCCTCGGTTCCCAGCTGGGGCGAGCCCTACTCCTCCATCGCTGAGCGGATGCTCGGTGTCATGGACGAGGCGTGGGATGCAGCACCCGATGGAGACGTCGTGATGGTGTCGCACCAGGCGCCCATCTGGATCACGCACCTCCGCGTCGCGGGGCTTCCGCTGCAACACGACCCACGCACCCGACGCTGCGCGCTGTCCAGCGTCACCTCGTTCGAGCGCGTCGGTGACGTCTGGCGAGAGGTCGCCTATGTCGAGCCTGCCGCGACCGGCGGTGCCGTCGACGTCGGCGCGGTCTGACCCCCACTTCCGAACCGCGCAGGTGGTTCCATTCCGGCGACGGATGGACCCACGTGCGCGATTCGAAACGGGGTCAGTGCTCGGCGGCCAGGAGTGACTGGATGATGCCGACAGCGGCCAGCTGACCCGCGGCGGCCGCCAGCAGCACGGATGCCATCGGGCCGGGGAGGGTCGCACGGTGGGCGAGGTCGCCCGCGGCGAACACCCCGGGGTGCGAGGTACGTCCGAACTCGTCGATCTCGATGCACCCGGACTCGAGCATGCCGAGTCCGAGCTGCGCGGCGAACGGCGACCGCTGACGCATCGCCCCTGCGGCGATGAAGACTCCGGCGACCACACGCTCGTCGTCGTCCGTGCGGACGAGCACGCCGCCGTCGACCTTCTCGACGGAGGCGACGGGGGTGCGACTCACCCGCGCGCCCTTCGCCTCGAGCGTGCGGATGTCCTCGTCCGTGAACGCCTCCTCGACCGGCACGACCGTGATGCTCGCGACGATCCTCCCCAGCAACCCGATGAGGTGCTCGGCGCGGGGCGCGGCGCCGACGATCGCTATGTCCTTGCCGGCGTGCTCGTGCCCGTCGCAGAACGGACAGCTGAAGGAGAGCGTGCCCCACAACTCCTGCAGTCCGGACACGATCGGAAGATCGTCGGCGACCCCGGTGGCCAGGATGACCCGGCGCCCCTCGACCACGGATCCGTCGGCGAGTGCCACCACGAACGCATCCTCGCCACCCGTGATACTCGACGCCGCGGTCTCACGGACCTCGACGTCGTCGTAGTCAGCGAGCTCGGTTCGCGCCGTCGCCCGGAACTCGGCGGGGGGAGTGCCGTCCGCGCCGATCATGTTGTGCATGTGCAGGACGGTGCCGTTGCGGTACTCGCCCGAGTCGAGGAGGAGCGTGGAGCGGTGCATCCGTCCGAGGGTCAGAGCGGCCTGCAGCCCTGCCGGTCCTGCGCCGATCACGATGGCGTCGTACATGGTGGTCCTTCCTCTGGATGTTGCGTTCCACGCCAGTCTGTGACTTCATGTCAACATGAAGTCAAGTTCCGAGCATCCGTGGTCCGTCGGTGATGTCGCGACCCGTTTCGACCTGCCGACGAACGTTCTGCGGCATTGGGAGTCGGTGGGGCTGCTCACCCCTCCGCGCGACGCCGCCGGGCGGAGGCGCTACGGCGAGGACGAGGTCGTGCGCATAGCCGTGATCCAGCGCAGCAAGGCTGCAGGGATGACGCTCGAGCAGATCGCGGTGCTGCTCGATGACGGGAGTTTCGGTCGGCATCAGGTGCTGCAACAGCACCTGGACGATCTCGATCGGCGCATGGAGGAGATGCGTCGATCGCGCGAGATGACCGAGCACGCGATGGGCTGCCGCGCCCACGACATCGCCACATGTCCACGCTTCCGGGCGGGTGTGGACGACATCCTGGCGCGCTTCTGAGGGGCGTCGGAGGAGGTCCCGTTTCCGGCTCGCGCATAGGATCCTCTGCGTAAACTCGGAGTCGTGCCAAGCGATTCGACGGTCCGTCAGATCCGCAGCGGCCGCTCCTCCCGCACCCGGCGTTCGCGTCGTGCGGTCGGTGCCGCGCTCGCTGCGGTGCTCGCCATCGGTCTGAGCGCGTGCGCTCCCGATCCGGTCAGCGAATCGTTCCTGAACGGCGAGAACACCGGCTACGTCGCAGCCGACGGCGCGATCGTCGAGATCCCCGTCGCCGAGCGCGGCGAGCCCGTCGTGTTCAGCGGCGTGACGGAGAAGGGCGAGGAGTTCGACAGCGCCGACATCGCCGGCAAGGTCACGGTCGTCAACTTCTGGTACGCCGGCTGCGCACCGTGCCGCCTCGAAGCGGCAGATCTGGAAGGCGTCTGGCAGGACTTCAGCGATCAGGACGTCGCGTTCATCGGCATCAACACCCGTGACCAGGCCGACACCGCCGTGGCCTTCGCGAACGAGTACGACGTCACGTACCCGAGTCTTATCGACGTCGACACCGCTCAGGCCAAGCTCGCCTTCGCGAAGGAGACTCCGATCGCCGCGACGCCGACGACTCTCGTGCTCGACAAGCAAGGGCGCGTCGCGGCGCGCATCATCGGGCCGATCGACGGCAAGTCGATCCTCTCCACGCTCGTCAAGGACGCCCTCGCGGAGGACTCGTGAGCGGCCAGGACTGCTCATGAGTCCCGAAGCGATCATCGGCTCCGGGGCCCTCTGGATCGCGATTCCCGTCGCGATGCTCGCGGGACTCGTCTCGTTCCTGTCTCCCTGCGTGCTCCCACTCGTTCCCGGCTACCTCGGCTTCCTCGGCGGTGCGGTCGCACCTCGGTCGACCGCTGCTGCCGGCGGGGAAGGCGGGACGACGACGCAGACGGCAGAAACCGCGACGCGGGGGCGACTCGTCGGGGGAGTGCTGCTGTTCATCCTCGGCTTCACGATCGTCTTCATCCTCTACACCGTGCTCGGCGGAACGGCCGGGGTCTTCCTGCTGCAGTGGGGCGACCTCATCACCCGCATCCTGGGCGTCGTCATCATCGGGATGGGCCTGGTCTTCCTCGGGCTGTTCGGGTTCGCGCAGAAGGAATTCCGCTTCCACGTGGATTCCAGAGCCGGAATCGTCGGGGCGCCGCTCCTCGGCATCGCGCTCGGCATCGGATGGGCTCCCTGCATGGGACCGACGCTCGCGGCGATCCTCGCGCTGTCGTTCAATGCCGGAGACCCGGTGCGGGCGGGCTTCCTCGGCCTTGCCTACTCGCTCGGCCTCGGTATCCCGTTCCTGCTCGTCGCGCTCGGCTTCGGCTGGGCCACGAAGGCGATCGGGTTCCTGCGTCGGCACATCCGGGTGGTGAACATCATCGGCGGCGTGATGCTTCTCCTCCTCGGCGTCCTGATGGTCACCGGACTCTGGACCGACATCATGTCGAGACTGACGGCGGTGATCGGCAGTGTCATCCTCCCGCTCTGACGATCCCGAGACGAGCGAGCGAGATGGTAGCCGTCCCGACAAGCCCATCCGTCCCGAGAAAACTCCCCGCACTGAGAAGGTCATGACCAAGAACAAGGGTGCCGCGAACAGCGACTCCAGCGATCCGCTCCGCCCGTCCGACCACGTCGACGGAGACGACTCGATCACCCAGCCGCGCCTCGGGTTGGTCGGCTGGCTGCGCTGGGGCTGGCGTCAGCTGACCTCGATGCGCACGGCACTGATCCTGCTGCTCGTCCTGGCGATCGCCGCCATTCCCGGCTCGATCTTCCCGCAGCGGATGGCCGACCCCAACGGTGTGACGCAGTGGGAGCGCGACAACCCCGACCTGTTCCCGATCCTCGACGGCCTCAAGCTCTTCGACGTCTACCTGTCGCCGTGGTTCTCGGCGATCTACCTGCTCCTGTTCGCCTCGCTCGTCGGCTGCGTGATCCCGCGCATCAAGCACCACGCCAAGGCGCTGCGTGCCCGCCCGCCGCGTACCCCCGCCCGGCTGCAGCGCCTCGAGGACTACCGCGCCGTCACGCGCGATCCCGCAGCGGACTCCGGAACCAAGACCGGCGATGCGGAAGCGGAGGCGGCCGCGTCCATCGACGTCGCGACGAAGCAGCTGAAGGCCCTCGGCTACCGGGTGGAGCGCTACGACCGCGGACGCACGTTCTCGGTCTCCGCCGAGCGCGGCTATTGGCGCGAGACCGGCAACCTGCTCTTCCACCTCGCGCTCGTCGGCGTGCTGGTCACGGTCGGCATCGGCGGAGGGTTCTCCTACACCGGGCAGCGGGTGCTGGTCGAGGGCGAGACCTTCGCCAACACGCTCCTCGACTACGACTCGATGAACCGCGGACGGTTCGTGGGCGACGACGCGTTCTCCCCGTACTCGATGCGCCTCGACTCCTTCGACGTGACCTACCAGCCGTTCGGTGAGCCGGGGTCCGGTCAGGCCGGCGACTTCTCCGCCAACGTCACCGTGCAGGAGAACGGCGAAGAACGTACCGGCTCCGTCAAGGTCAACGAGCCCCTCGGTGTCGCCGACGACGACGTGTTCCTGCTCGGCAACGGCTACGCGCCGACGGTGACGGTGCGCGATCCCGAGGGCAATGTCGTGTTCACCAACAGCACGCCGTTCCTGCCGCAGGACAACAACATGACCTCGCTCGGCGTGCTCAAGGTGCCGGACGGGTTGGCCGAGCAGGTCGGCCTGGTCGGGTTCTTCTACCCGACCACGGGTGTGCTCGAGAGCGGTGCGTTCTTCTCCGCGTACGGCGACCTCACGAACCCGACGCTCACGCTCGACGTGTACACGGGTGACCTCGGCATCAACGAGGGTGTGCCGCGCTCCGTCTACGTGCTCGACACCACTGGCATGACGAAGCTCACGGGCCGCACCACCGACGTCAAGTCGATCGAGCTCGCCCCCGGGCAGACCGCGCAGCTGCCGAACGGCCTCGGCTCGGTGACCTTCGAGGACGAGTCTCCGGCCGGCGCCACGGATGCCTCCCAGTCGGTGAAGCGCTTCGCCTCGCTGCAGATCCACCGTGACGAGTCAGGTGTGTGGGTGCTCGGCTTCGCGCTGCTGGCCCTCGGCGGTCTCATGATCGCGCTGTTCGTTCCGCGGCGACGTGTGTGGGTCAAGGCCACGGCGCAGGACGGCGAGGTCGCCCTCGAATACGCGGCGCTCGCCCGTGGGGAAGACCCGACGCTCGCGGCAGCGGTGGACGACCTCGTCGCCGGCCACGCCCGACTGCTCGACACGGCAGGCGGCACCACGGTGCGGGCCGAGGACGGCGAGAACCCTGCCGACGACACCGCGGACGATCACACCGTGGCTGATGACATCGCGACCAAGTCCGCCGAGGTGGAAGCCCCGGCAACCGACACCCGGAAAGTAGACTGACACCATGCTCGAGCTCAACGTGATCTCGCCGGTCCTGCTGTGGACGGCGATCGCGATCTACGCGGCAGCCTTCGTGGCCTACGCCTTCGATCTCGCGCGGCGTTCGCAGGCGACGGCCGATGCACAGAACGTGCGGGAGTCGGTGCTCGTTGGGGCCGGTGGAGCAAGCATCCCCGCAGCGTCGGGCGGGTCTGATGCGGGTTCCGCCCCGCAGCGATTCGTGATGGCCAGGATCGGCACCTCGCTCACGGTACTCGGCTTCCTGTTCCACCTCGCGTCCGCTGTCACGCGTGGCATCGCCGCCGGTCGTGTGCCGTGGGCGAACCTCTACGAGTTCGCGATGATGGGCACGCTGCTCATCATCGCCGTGTACCTCGTCGTGCTCACGCGTATCGACCTGCGGTTCCTCGGCACGTTCATCACGGGCCTCGTCGTCGTGCTGCTCGGCCTCGGAGCGACCAACTTCTACGTCGACGTCTCGCCGCTGATGGACCCGCTGAAGAGCGTGTGGCTCGTCATCCACGTGTTCGTCGCCTCGCTCGCGACGGCATTCTTCGCGCTGGCTTTCGCCCTCTCGGTGATCCAGCTCATGCAGTCGCGACGTGAGCGCCTGCTGGGCGAGGGGGCGACCAAGACGGGCCCGGGCTTCCTCCGCACCTTCCCGAACGCGGTGCGCCTGGAGAGCCTGGCGTACATGTTCACGATCATCGGGTTCATCCTCTGGACCTTCACTCTCATCGCGGGCTCCATCTGGGCGTACTACGCCTGGAGCCGCTTCTGGGGCTTCGACGTGAAGGAGACCTGGACCTTCGTGATCTGGGTCATCTATGCCGGCTACATCCACGCACGGGCTACCCGCGGTTGGCGGGGCAACCCCTCGGCGTGGCTCGCGATCGTCGGATTCTCGGCCGTGATCTTCAACTTCACGATCGTGAACGTCTTCTTCAAGGGTCTGCACGCCTACTCCGGCCTGAGCTGAGCCGCGCTCGGCTGCGACGACTCGGCTGCGAACACTCAGCTGCGAAAACAGAGACCTCCTGCATCAGGCCCGGCGCGTCCACACAGGACACGCGGGGCAGAGTGCGGGAGGTCTCTGTTTCGGCCGGAGTGGGAGTGGGGAGTGGGGGTCAGCCTCCCAACGGCAGGACCTCGGCGTGCTCGATGCCGTCCTCGTACCAGACCAGCTCGGCTTCGGTGATGGTCTCGGCGGGCGCAGGCTCGAGAGCACGCGACTCGGGCTGCGCGAAGTGCGACCAGACCTCCGGGTCGAGAGTCTTGCCGTAGAGCACCGAGAGGTGGAAGGTCCACTCCTCCAACGGCAGCTCGCCCAGGCGGCGGAAGTCCGTGGCATCCAGCGCGGTGGTCAGGGACGAGTACGCCGAGACGAGTGATGCGGTGCGGGCGAGGCGCACGATCAGGATCTGCCACGGCGTGGGGAACTCGTCCACGGCCTCGGCGGTGATCTCGATCGGCGTCTGCTGCGCCGCCCAGGAGCGGATCAGCGTGGCGAGTTCGTCGCGCCGCTCGGGCTCGTAGAAGCCTCGGAGCGTGACGTGCCCGGTGTGCGGTCGTCGTACCGGAGCGCCGAGCCGTGCGAGTGCAGTGTCCTGCACTTCCCGGTAGGTATCGGCGACCTCGACAGTGGGCCGGAGCACGAGGTACTGCTGCCCCTCCAAGCTCTCGAGCTGGTCGGGGGTGTCCATGAACGGTCGACGCATGTCAGGAGCCTAGGTCCTGGTCACCGCATGCGAAAACGGAGACCGTCACGCGCACGGCTCGGCGCGTCACATGTCGACGCGCTGAGCTGAGGGGAGATGGTCTCCGTTTTGGCAGGGCAGGGCAGGGCAGGGCAGGGAGGGGGCAGGGCAGGGAGGGGGCAGGGCAGGGAGGGGGCAGAGCAGGAGGGAGTCAGGTGGTGGCGAGGACCGCCTTGGCCGAGGTGGTGCGTCGCAGCGTCACGGCGAGCGTGGTGGCCACGAGTGACAGCACGCCCCAGACGACCAGCGCGGCGACGGCCGAACCACTGGCCGTGATGAGCCCTGCGAAGGCCGGGGCCGTCGGAAGTGCCGCACCGATGCCGGCGAGCCAGTCCGGCACGGTCGAGATCAGGCCCGTCGCTACGGCGAGCACTCCCACCAGGGCCGAGATCCAGCGACCGACGCCGCCGAACACCGCGACGAGAGCCTGGTTGACGGCGGCGAACACCACTCCGGCGAGGACCGCTGTGCCCGCGAAGGCCCACCAGGTGCCCGCGTCGTAGCTCGCCACGATCTGCACGATCAACGACACGAGCAAACCCTGACCGGCACCGATCAGCGCCGCCGGAGCGAACGCGCGCAGAGTCAGACCCGCCGAAGACCGTCGAGAGGTGAGCGTGCGAGCGGTGTGGGCGCGCATCACGACGAACGTCGCGAGTCCACCGAACCAGAGCACGACCGCGGCGAGCAGCGGGATCGCGGTGGGGCCGAAGATCGTGTCCACCGACGAGTTCGACGACACCGGGTCGGCGATCACCGAGGCGAGCGACTTCGACTCGGTGTCGCTGAACGAGGGGAGCGAGTCGGATGCCGTGCGCAGCCCGCCCGCGAGGTCGCCCGTGCCGGTCGCCAGCGTGTCGAGTCCGGTCGTGAGCTCGGTCGCGCCGTCGGCGAGAGCGGTCGCGCCGCCGGAGAGCTGGGTCGCACCGGATGCGAGGCTGCGCGCGCCAGAGGCGGATGCCCCGATACCCTGGTCGGCGAGCTGGGTGAGGCCGGAGGACAGCTGCGTGGCGCCAGCGCCGGCCTGGGACATGCTGGACGCCAGAGTGCTGAAGGTGCCAGGGAGGGCTGCGACACCACCGGCGACTTCGTCGTTGGTGAGGATGCCCGATGCCGTGCCGGCGTCTTTCGCGACAGCTCCGGCGTCGGTTGCAAGCGACGAGTACAGATCGCACTGCGCTTGGTCGGTGACCGGAGGTGTGCATGCCTGCTGAGCCAGGCCGCCCAGACGCTGGGCGAGCGCTACCGAGCCGGTCGCTGCCGATTGCGCCGATGCGGAAGCGCCTTGCACGGCCCCGACCAGCTTCTGAACCCCGCCGACGTTCTGCTGCAGCTCCGCACCACCAGCCGCCAGCCCGGACCCGATCTGTCCCGCACCCGCCGCAGCTTCACGGGTCTTGCCCGCGATCGTGTCGAGCCCCGAGGCGAGTGAGGACGCACCCGTGCTGAGCTCACCCGCGCCGGAGGCGAGTTTCGCCGCACCGTCCGGGATCGCCGCGGCTCCGGTGGCGGCGTCGCGTGCTCCGTTCGCGAGCTTGACGGCACCATCTGCGGCCTCGCCGATCTGGTCGCCGATCGTGGTGAAGCCGACCAGGATGTTCTCGGTCGTAGCCTCGGAGAGCATCGTGCCCATGGTCGAAGCGGCGACGTCGGCGATCTGGCCCGTGATGAGGTCGTCGGCGACGAGTCCGTCCTTCGGGGTCGTCACCTCGATGGTGGCCTTCTCCGCCTTCCCTCCGCCGTCGGAGACCGCGGTCCCGGCCGAGGTGGCGGCGGACGAGAAGTCCTCGGGAATCGTGATGACGGCCTGATAAGAGCCGTCGGCGAGTCCGTCAGCGGCGTCGTCCTTGTTCGAGATCACCCACGTGAGGTTCGAATCGAGGTCGTCCGATCCCTCGACGAGGCCCGAGGCGAGCTGACGTCCGAGCGGGGTCATCTGGCCGTCGATGGTCACGGGCTCGTCGAGATTGACGATCGCCGCGGTCATCGAGTCCAGCCGCTCGGTCGGGTTCTGCAGTGCCGCGACCAGGATGCCGCCGACCGCCGCGGGCAGCAGCAGCACGCCGAGGATGGTCAGCCACGTGATGGGCTTGCGGGAGCGCGCGCGCTCGATGGGGAGGGTCATGCGGTCACCTCGGTGGATTCTGCGGCGCTTCGGCGAGGGGCGCGCGTGTCGAGTGTCTGGGCGTCTGGCCATCCGGCCTCGGCGAGGGTCGTCCGTGCCGAGTCGGCATCGGATGCGGTGGTGAAGACCGCGATCGTGCGGGTCGCTGCAGCATCGCGGAGCATCGCCGTCGCCTGGTCGCGCTGCCCGCCGCTCAGCCGGTCGATCCCGTCGATCACGACGATGGATGACTTTCCGCGCAGGGCTTCTGCGAGATCGTCGAGCCCTGTGTCGGCATCGTCGATCAGCACGCAACCGACATGTGCGCGCACCCAGGCGGCGCGGCCGGGGAGGAGGTGCCCCGCAACCCTGAGTCGTCCCTCCGTCGGGGTCAGACGTCCCGCGATCGTCAGAGCCAGTGCGCGGCGGCTGCGGTGGTCGCCACCGGTCGCGATGAGGGCACCGCCCTCCGGGATCCGCATCGACAGGTTCTCGATCAGCGGCGCATCCGCGCTGATCTCGAGGTCGTCGGCGGCGACGACCGATCCGTCGCCCGGCCACGCGGCCAAGTGGCGTTCCCGTTCGACGGCCTCGCCCTCGACGTCGATTCGGGGGAGGATCTTCTCCAGCCAGCGCGGGAGCTCCCAGGCGCGCTCGCCCAGGATGGCCATGAGGGCGGGGATCAGCGTCATCCGCACCAGGAAGGCATCGAACGCGATGCCGGCGGCGAGGCCGAGCGCGATGGGCTTGAGCGACGAGTCGCCCTCAGGGACGAAGGCCACGAACACCGCGAACATGATGAGTCCTGCCGCCGTGACGACCTTCGCCGAGCCGGTGAAGCCGCTGCGCACGGCGCGGAGGGCAGCGGCTCTGCGGTTGGCGCGGTCGGGACTCTTCGCGTCCTTGTCGTGCACGAAGTCCTCGCGCATGCGGGAGACGAGGAACACCTGGTAGTCCATGGCGAGGCCGAACAGCACGCCCATCAGGATGATCGGCATGAAGCTGATGATCGGTCCCACCTTGGCGACATGCAGCAGATCGGCGAACCAGCCCCACTCGAACACGGCGCCGACCACACCGAAAGCGGCCACGATCGACAACAGGTAGCCGATGGCGGCGGTGATCGGCACCCAGAGGGATCGGAACACGATGGTCAGCAGGATGAGCGAGAGGCCGATCACGAAGATGCCGAAGGGCAGCAGCGCGTTGCCGAGCTGGTCGGAGATGTCGATGCCGACGGCCGTGAAGCCGGTGACTTTGAGGTCGATGCCGAACTCGTCGAGCCATTCATCGTGGTGGCTGCGCAGCTCGCGCACGAGGTCGGCGGTCGCGGGGTCGTCGGGCGCGGTCTCCGGCACGATCTGCACGATCCCGGTGTCTGCGGTCTCGTTCGGGGTCGCGAGGGCGACCTCCTTGACGCCGGGGACCTTCGCGACCGCGTCGCCGAGGTCCTCCATCAGCGTCAGCGGATCGGTGGAGGTGACGATCGTGCCCGTCAGGATCATCGGACCGTTGAAGCCGGGGCCGAACTCCTCGCCGACGAGGTCGTAGGTCTGCCGTGCCTCGTTGTCCTTGGGTAGCACGCCGGCGTTCGGCAGAGCGAGGTCGAGGCTGAGCGCGGGGACGGCGACGATCCCGAGTCCGAGCACCACTGCGATCGACACCAGCACGGGGTGCTTCATGACGCCGCCGACCCACCGGGCGCTGCCCTTCACCGGGACGACCGGCTTCGAGGGCACGGAATCGTCCGCCTGACCGGCGGCGGTCTTGTTCGTCTTCGGGGTCCTGACCTTCTTCGGGCGCCCGACGACCCTGCCCTTCATGAAGCCGAGCAGGGCGGGAGTGAGGGTGACGGCGATAGCGACGGCGACGGCCACGGCGGCGGAGGCGGCGATACCCATGGTCGTCAGGAACGGGATGCCGGCGAAGCCGAGGCCGATCAGGGCGATGAGCACGGTGACACCGGCGAACACGACGGCGGATCCGGCGGTGCCGACGGCACGGGAGGCCGACTCCTCCGGGTCGACGCCGTCGCGCACCTGGTCCTGATGCCTCGCCATGATGAACAGTGCGTAGTCGATACCCACCGCGAGCCCGAGCATGAGAGCCAGCAGCGGGGTGGTGGACGATACGGTGGCGAACGCGGTCGCGGTGAAGATGCCGGCCATCGAGATGCCGACACCGAGGATCGCGGTGAGCAGGGGGAGGCCGGCCACGACGAATGAGCGGAACGTGACGATCAGCACCAGCAGGGCGATGAGCAGTCCGACGGCTTCGGTGAGCGTGACGCCGGGGATCGAGATCGCGAACAGATCTCCGCCGAGCGAGGTCTGGGACCCTGTCGGGAGTTCGGCTCCCAGGTCGCTCACGACCGTGCGCAGCGCATCCTGCGTCTCCTCGGAGACGTCAGTGGATTCGCCGTCGAACTGCACGCGCACGATGGCGGCGGTGTCGTCGTCGTTGATCATGCCCTTGACCATCTCGTCGTACGGCGAGGTGGCAGCGAGCACGCCGTCGAGGTCGCCGAGCTCATCGACCGCGCCCTCGATGTCGTCCTGGTACTCGGCGTCCGTGATCTTGTCGCCGTCGGCGGCGACCACGATGAACTGCGCATTGGTGCCGCTCACCTGCGGGAACGAGCGCGAGAGCTGCTCGAGCCCGGCCTGCGACTCGGTACCGGGGATGGAGAACGTGTTGTCGGTTCCCGCGCCCAGGACGAGCGCTCCGGCGCCGGCGATGCCGAGCGCGAGCAACCAGGACACGAGGACCCGCCACGGGTGCCGGAAGGACCAGCGTCCGAGCGAGGACAGGAGAGTGGACACGCGTTCCTCCGAGGGGTGCGGGGTGGATACACAGGTGTATCCAATACATAGATGTATCGTAAGGTGACCCGCCCGGCCAAGCCTGTGTGCGGGGTGTGAATCATGCGAGAGTGAAGGGCTAGGAGGTTTCGATGTCGACACCCGCAACCCGCAGCCGCGAGAACACGCGCGCTCGCCTGCTGGAAGCCGCGGCGCAGGTCTTCGCCGAGGTCGGGCTCGATGGAGCGTCGGTCGAGGCGGTGTGCGAACGCGCCGGATTCACGCGCGGCGCGTTCTACTCGAACTTCGAGTCCAAGGATGAGCTGTTCCTCATGCTCGCCGCCAGCGTCTCCGAGGTGCGCGTGAACGCCGTGCGCACCCGTGTGGAGGAGTTGACGGCCGCCGGTGCCCTGGTGGAAGGCTGTGATCCGATCGAGCTCGTGCAGCAGATCATGGAGCTCGGCGGCGACGACAGGCTCGGCGTCATGCTGCTCAGCGAGATCCGTATCCGTGCGCTGCGCGACGCGAAGTTCGGCGAGGCGTACCTCGCGCAGGAGCGGGAGATGGTCGCCAGCATCGCCCAGATCGTCGACGACATCGTCGCGGCCGGTCTGCTGCGTCTGCGACTGCCCGCGGTGGTCGCCGCCCGCATGCTCATGATCATCTGGGAGGGCATGACCGTGCGCGGGGCGATGGCCGGACAGGACGATGCCCAGCTCCGGCACTCCGGTGGCGAAGAACTCGGGCGCCTGGTGCAGCTGCTCATCGAGTCGTAGGCCGGGCTTTGGTTCCGCAGATTCAGCGCGTGGTCGTGGACAGCTCGCCGTAGCAGCGGGCGAGCCGGGCGAGCCACCATTCGCGACGCTCGTCGGGCGCCGCGAGCCGGCTGAGCGACTCCGCGTCCGGCGTCACGCGGCCGACGGGGATCGAGCCGTCGACCGGGCGAAGATCTGCCACGTCGTCCAGGAACAGGGAAGCCGTTCCGAGCCCGCAGTCGTAGTCGAGCATCGGGAGCGCGGCGGCGAGGGCGGCACCCTGGGACAGGCCGATGGCCGTGTCCAGCGCGCTCGAGACCACGACGGGAAGGCCGGCGGCGGTGACGATCTGCAAGGCGTGCGTGATCCCGCCGAGGGGCTGCGCCTTGATCACGAGCAGGTCGGCGGCTCCGGCGCGGGCGACCGCGAGGGGGTCGGACGACTTGCGGACGCTCTCGTCGGCGGCGACGGGGATGCCCATGTACTTCACGCGTCTTCGGAGCTCCGCCAGTTCGGGAACCGTCGCGCACGGCTGCTCCACGTACTCGAGGTCGCACTCGCCGAGGGCGTGCACCGCGTGCTCGGCCTCGTCGACGTTCCAGGCGCCGTTCGCGTCGATGCGGATGCGGCCCTCCGGACCCATCGTCTCCCGCACCGCCCGGACGCGCGCGACATCGTCGGCGAGCGTCTGCCCTGGTTCGGCGACCTTCACCTTGGCCGTGCGGCAGCCGGCGAAGCGCGCCAGCAGCTCGGGCACCAGTGACGCCTCGATGGCCGGAACCGTGGCGTTGACGCCGATGCGATCCCGCAGCGCGGTCGGCTGACGATTCCAGGCGAAGTCGATCGCGGCAGCCAGCCAGGTCGCCGCCTCCACGTCGTCGTACTCCACGAACGGGGAGAACTCCGCCCAGCCTTCCGGCCCCTCGAAGAGCAGTGCCTCCCGTGTGTCGACGCCACGGAAGCGGCTGTGCATGGGGAGGGCGACGACCCTGGCCGAGTCGAGCAGGTCTGCGAGCGGCGGGATCATGTGCCCATTCTGCTCCGAGTCGCCCTGCGGGCGTGGCCCGTGGAGGGGTGAGTCTCATTTCGGTGTGCGGTTGACGATAGTGTGCGACACACAGTAATGTGACGGGCATGAACGAAACCCTCGACATCCACCTGCAGGAACTGCGGCGCGGCACCGTGGTGCTCGCCTGCCTGCAGCTGCTGCGCTCGCCGGGATACGGCTACGCGCTGTTGGAGATGCTCGAGCAGCGCGGTTTCGCCACCGATGCGAACACCCTGTACCCGCTGCTGCGCCGTCTGGAGAAGCAGGAGTACCTCACGAGCGAGTGGAACACCGACGAGGCGCGTCCCCGCAAGTTCTACCGCACCTCGGAAGCCGGCGTCCGCCTCGCCGACGCCCTCACCGACGAATGGCGGTCGCTCACGGCGGCGATCGCGTCCCTCACCTCAGAGGAGAACTGACATGACCACCACTCTCACCGAACGCTACGTCAGCGCCACGATCCGCAGTCTGCGGCCGGAAGCGCAGGCGGACGTCCGTGCCGAGCTCGAAGCCTCCATCGCCGACGCGGTCGAGGCGCGCGTGGAGCAGGGAGAAGCGCCCGAGGATGCCGAACGCGCGGTACTCACCGAGCTCGGCGATCCCGGCGCTCTCGCGGCAGGCTATGCCGACCGCCCCCTGTACCTGATCGGGCCCCGCTACTACCTCACCTGGTGGCGTCTGCTGATCCTGCTGCTCAAGTTCGTCCCTGTCAGCGTTTTCGCCGCCGTCGCGCTGGGCCTGACGATCTCCGCGGCCCCGATCGGGGAGATCATGTCCACGTCGCTCCTCGCGACCGGCGGCACGATTCTCCACCTGTGCTTCTGGACCACCCTGGTCTTCGTGATCCTGGAGCGAGCCGGTACCGATACCGGGGTGAGATGGGATGTCGATCAGCTTCCCGAGCCGACCGACGACGGGGTGGGCCGCAGCGAGCTGATCGCCTCGCTGGTGTTCCTCGGCATCAGTGTCGGAGCGCTGTTCTGGGACCGCTTCCGCGGTTTCGTCCAGGTGGACGGTGAGGCGCTGCCGATCCTGAACCCCCAGCTGTGGCCGTGGGGGATCGGCGTTCTGTTCGTGCTGATCGCGGCGGAGGTCGTGTTCGCCTTGGTGCTCCACCGGCGGCGGCGATGGAGCATCGGTGTCGCCGTGGCGAACACGGTGCTGGCCCTGGCCTTCCTCGCCTGGGTCGTGATCCTGCTGCTGACGGATCAGCTCGTGAACCCCGAGTTCCTCGCACAGATCGCGACGGCCGGTGGCGAGGGTTTCGCCGCCGGTCAGGCGGAATCGGCCGACGAAGGCGGGGTGTTCAGGATCCTCGCCGTGCTGCTCGGATTCGGCGTCGCGATCGGGGTCGGGTGGGACATCGTCGACGGCTGGCTCAAGACCGCCCGCGCGAACAGACGACCGGAGCAACAGGAATAGGGTGGATGCCGTGACCGATGCCTTCGTCTCCGACCTGTTCGACCCGGCCGAATGGGTGCTCGCGCCCGGCGCCGAGGACTACACCGACATCACCGCGCATGTCTCGCGGGACGGCGGAGTCGCGCGCATCGCCTTCAACCGGCCGGAGGTGCGCAACGCCTTCCGTCCGCACACGGTCGACGAGCTCTACCGTGCCCTCGACATCGCCCGACAGGATGCGCGCATCGGTGCGGTGCTGCTCACGGGAAACGGACCGAGCCCGAAGGACGGCGGCTGGGCGTTCTGCTCCGGTGGCGACCAGCGCATCCGCGGTCGCGATGGATACAAGTACTCCAACGCCGAGACGGCGATCGTCGACGGGGCGAGCCGCGCGGCGGTCGGTCGACTCCACATCCTCGAGGTGCAGCGGCTCATCCGCTTCATGCCGAAGGTCGTCATCGCGGTGGTGCCGGGGTGGGCGGCCGGCGGCGGCCACTCCCTGCATGTGGTGTGCGACCTCACGATCGCCTCGGCGGAAGAGGCGCGTTTCAAGCAGACGGATGCGGACGTCGGCAGCTTCGACGCCGGGTACGGCTCTGCATACATGGCGCGTCAGACCGGACAGAAGTTCGCCAGAGAGGTGTTCTTCCTGGCGGAGGAGTACTCCGCACAGCGCGCGTACGAGGCCGGTGCGGTCAACCGTGTCGTGCCGCACGTCGACCTCGAACGCGAGGCGCTGAAGATGGCGCGCACCGTGTTGACCAAGTCCCCGACCGCCATCCGGATGCTGAAGTTCGCCTTCAACGCGGTCGATGACGGTCTCGTCGGCCAGCAGGTCTTCGCCGGCGAGGCCACTCGCCTCGCCTACGGCACCGACGAGGCCGTCGAGGGGCGCGACTCCTTCCTCGAGAAGCGCGACCCCGACTGGTCGTCCTTCCCCTGGCACTACTGAGTCCGCCGGTCCCACAGAGTCGGAGACACGCATGACCGCCCTGATCCCCACAGATGCCGAAGACCCGGTTCTGCTGCGGGAGGCCCTGCAGCGGGCGCTCGACGGCGGCCCCGCTCTGGGGCTGGGGATGGTGGCCGATGCCCCGGAGAACGTGGCGGACGGACTCGCGGCGGTGATCGCGACGTCGGGATCGAGCGGCATCCCGAAGCGCGTCGCGCTGAGCGGGGAGGCGCTGAGGGCGAGCGCAGAGGCGACGGCGGCACGGATCGGCAGCGGCCGCTGGCTGCTCGCACTGCCCGCCGGCTACGTCGCCGGGCTCCAGGTGCTCGTGCGGTCGATCCTCGCGGATACGCAGCCCACACGGATCGAGGGGCGATTCTCGCCGCAGGTCTTCGCCGAGGCGACGTACGAGATGATGCGGCCGTCGTCGAGCACGGGGATGCCCGACCTGTACACCTCGCTCGTGCCCGCCCAGGTCTCGACGCTGCTCGACGCCGCGGACGAGACGTCGGTCCGTGCGGCCTTGACGGCGTATCGGGCGATCCTCGTGGGCGGCCAGTCTCTTCCCGAGCCGCTGCGCGAGCGAGCAGCCGACCTCGGGGTGCGACTGGTGCGCACCTACGGTTCGACCGAGACCAGCGGGGGATGCGTCTACGACGGCGTACCGCTCGACACGGTCGGCGTCCGCACGGTGGACGGAGAGCTGCGCATCGCCGGGCCCATGCTCGCCGAAGGATACCTGGGAGATGCGGCACTGACCGCGCGCACCTTCGTGCGTGATGAGCACGGCATCCGCTGGTACCGCACCGGCGACCTCGGCCTCGTCGAAGACGGCACTGTGCGCGTGCACGGCCGGGCCGACAACGTGATCGTCTCCGGCGGCATCAACATCTCCCTCGACCGTGTGGAACGGGTCGTCCGTCGCGTCCCCGGTCTCCACGAGGCCGTGGTGGTCGGCGTGGAGGATGAGCGGTGGGGCGAGGCATCCGTGATCGTGGCGGCGCGGGGGGAGGTGCTCCGGCGCAGCGAGTCCGAGCAGCTCGCGCACGCCCGGGGCGCGGTCGAGGAAGAGCTCGGCAAGCATGCCAGGCCTGCACGGTTGATCGTGGTCGACGAGATCGACGTGCTGTCCTCGGGCAAGCCCGACCGCGAGTCCCTCCGACGGATGGTCGCCGAGCTGCGCTGAGGCGTGCCACGACCGGTCTCGAAGGGCTCTGCCAGACTGACCCCATGGCCTCGTACACGCATGGACACCACGAAACCGTCCTCCGCTCGCACAACGTCCGCGACATCGCGAACTCCGCCGAGTACCTCCGTCCGCACCTCGGGGCCAGCACACGACTTCTCGACGTGGGCGCAGGTCCTGGGAGCATCACGGTCGACTTCGCCGGCATCGTGGCGCACGTGACAGCGACGGAGATCGACGAGAACGCCCTGTCCCTCTCGGAGCGGCTCGCCGCCGATCGCGGCCTCACGAACCTGTCGTTCTCCGTCGAAGACGTGCACGCGCTGAGCTTTCCCGACGAATCCTTCGACGTCGTGCACGCGCACCAGGTGCTCCAGCACGTCGGCGACCCCGTGCAGGCTCTGCGCGAGATGCGCCGCGTCACGGTTCCGGGCGGTGTCGTCGCCGCACGCGATGCCGACTACGCGGGCTTCGTGTGGTTCCCCGTACTGCCGGAGCTCGACCGGTGGCTCGCGCTGTATCGCGCCGCGGCCAGGGCCAACGGCGGAGAGCCGGATGCGGGACGACGGCTGTTGGCCTGGGCACGCGCTGCGGGCTTCACCGACATCTCGGCGACGGCGTCGACCTGGTGCTACGCGTCTCCGGAGGAGCGGGCTTGGTGGGGCGGCATGTGGGCCGACCGCATCCTCGAATCCGCGCTCGCACGGCAGCTCGTCGACAGCGACATGGCGACGCCCGCTGATCTACAGGAGATCAGCGACGCCTGGAAGCGCTGGGCCGATGACGGCGACGGCTGGTACCTGGTGCCGCACGGCGAGATCGTCGCACGCGCCTGACCCGGCACGGATACATCCCTCGACGGATGCCCACGCGCAGACGCTCGCGTAGCGTGGGGGAGTGATCCGCCCGCTCTCCCGCACCGCGCTGATCCTCGACATCGTCGGGGCGGCGTTGCTCTTCCTCGTGCTCGCACCGATGTCGCTGGTGTTCTACGGGCCCGTCACGGACAACCCGGCCGTCGGCGGCGCGGCGATCGTGATCCTCGTCTTCGCGAGCGTGCTCATGTCCGGTGCCGTCGCCATCGGACGGCTCGCGCCCGGATGGGCGTTGGCCACAGCCTGGGCCGGCGCCGTGCTGCAGATGATCGCCGGTTTCGGGCCGCTGCCGATCGACGTCGCGATCCTGCTGGTGCTGTACGCGACCTCCGCCTGGGGGACGCGCCGGGTGCTCTGGTGGGGATTCGGTTCAGCGCTCTTCGGCGGTCTCGTGGCCGCCGTGTTCATGGTGATCGTCAACGGTGTGGCGTTCGGAACCGGCGACGGATGGCAGAAGATCACCACGGGGACGCTGCTCCTCGTGCTCTCGGTCATGGCGCTCGGCTTCGCCTGGGTGTGCGGCCTGCTGTGGCGTGTCGTGCTGCGCGCGCGCCGAACGAGGTCGGCCCAGCTGCAGGCCGAGTCCCTCGCCGCCGAGGAGCAGGAACGGGTGCGCATCGCGCGCGACATGCATGACGTCGTCGCGCATTCGCTGGCCGTGGTGATCGCCCAGGCGGACGGTGCCAGGTACGCGGCCGCGGTGCAGCCCGAAGTGGCGACCGAGGCTCTCGGCACCATCGCCCAGACCGCGCGCGGAGCTCTGAGCGACGTACGGATGCTGCTCACGCAGTTGCGGCATCGACAGGGCGACGGTCCGCAGCCGACGCTCGCCGACCTCGAGGCGCTGTTCGCGCAGGTGCGGCAGGCCGGGATCGAGCCGCGCGTCACCGTGGATCCGATGCCGCCGGGGGAGCCGCCCGCCGCGATCCAGCTCGCCGTGTACCGCATCCTCCAGGAGGCGCTCACGAACGCGATCCGCCACGGAGACGGCGCGGTCGACGTGCACATCGCCTGGCTTCCCGACCGCGTCGACGTCGATGTGCGGAACACGGTCGCGAGCGAGGCGACCTCCGTCCCCGGCGGACACGGGCTCATCGGCATGCGTGAGCGTGCGCAGCTCGTCGGCGGTAGTCTGCAAGCCGAGCGCAGAGGGGCACAGTTCGTCGTCCACGCCACGCTCCCGATCGGAGTCTCCGAATGATCAGAGTCGTGCTCGTCGACGACCAGGCGCTCTTCCGTGCCGGAATCCGGATGCTCATCGCGTCACAGCCCGACCTCGAGGTGGTCGGCGAAGCCGGCAACGGCCAGGAGGCGATCGACGTCGTCCGCACGACCCGCCCCGACGTGGTGATGATGGACATCCGGATGCCGGTGATGGACGGGCTCACGGCGACTGCGGAGATCCTGGCCCGCCCTGATGCCCCGCGCGTCGTCATGCTCACCACGTTCGATCTGGATGAGGCAGCGGCGAGGGCGATCCGGCAGGGCGCGAGCGGATTCCTCCTCAAGGACGCCGACCCCGAGTTCCTGCTCGCGGCGATCCGCACGGTGCACTCCGGGTCGAGCGTGATCGCTGCTTCGGCGACCCGCGATCTCTTCGAGCACTTCGCCGAGGCTCCCAAACCCGTTCCGCCGCAGTATGCCGACCTGACGGACCGGGAGAGGGAGATCTTCGCGCTCGCGGCCCGAGGGCTGTCGAATGCCGAGATCGCGAGCCGGGAGTACCTGAGCGAGGCGACGGTGAAGACGCACATCAGCAGGATCCTCAGCAAGCTGGCGCTGCGCGACCGGGTGCAGCTCGTGGTGTTCGCCTTCGAGCACGGCCTCGCCTGACGCAGACATCCCCTGACGCACGTCTCGCCTGACGCACGTCTCGCCTGACGCACGCCTGGGTGGGACGGGATCATCCTTGCGATGTATGCCGATGCGCCCCGCGGGCGATGACCCGCCACGGGCGGCGGAAATAGCGTCGGAGACATGGAGATCACGACCACCGACCTGGGGCTCGCCGCCCGCGTCCAGCACCTGAAGAAGACCTACGGCTCCGGCGAGGGCACCGTCCACGCGCTGGACGACGTCAGCGTGGGCATCCGCCGCGGGCAGTTCACCGCCATCATGGGGCCTTCGGGTTCCGGCAAGTCGACCCTGATGCACATCATGGCGGGACTCGACAGCCCGACCGAGGGACGCGCGTGGATCGGCGACACCGAGATCACCGGCCTGGGCGACATCGACCTCACCATCCTGCGGCGCCGCCGGGTCGGCTTCATCTTCCAGGCCTTCAACCTCGTCCCGACGCTCGACACCCTCGGCAACATCATGCTCCCGTTCGAGCTCGACGGTCGCCGTCCGAGTGCGATCGAGCGCGCGCGCATCGACGGGCTCGTCGAGACGCTCGGCCTGGGCTCGCGGCTCTCCCACCGTCCGCACCAGTTGTCCGGCGGTCAGCAGCAGCGTGTCGCCATCGCCCGCGCCCTCGCCACGGCACCCGACCTCGTGTTCGCCGATGAGCCCACCGGCAACCTCGACTCGAAGACCGGCCGTGAGGTGCTGCGCCTGCTCGCCACCGCGAGCCGCGAGCACGGGCAGTCGATCGCGATGGTCACGCACGACGCGATCGCCGCCAGCCACGCCGACCGCGTGCTCTACCTCGGCGACGGACGCATCGTCGCCGACCACCCCCGTCAGACCGCTGAGGAGATCTCGGCCTACATGCTCGCCGCGGAGGTGGCCGCATGAGCGCCGTCGCCACGGTCGTCCCCGAGACTCGGGCGACCGGACCCCGACTCGCGTGGTTGCGCGACCGCGGGATGGGGGCCAGCATCCTGGTCGCGGCACTGTCCGCGGCGTTCGGCGTGCTCCTCGTGGAGATCACCGCCTACATCGGCGCCGTGCTGCAGAACGATCCGTTCATCGGCGACAGCGAGACTCTCGCCTTCGTCGTCGCCCTGCTCTCCGTCCTGTTGACCGTCGTCGCGATGTACGTCGCGGCCATCGTCACCGCCAACACCTTCTCGACGATCATCGCCGGTCGTACGCGGCAGATCGCGCTCATGCGCCTGATCGGTGCGACCGCGCGCTCCCAGCGCGCCGAGGTCGGCAGGCAGGGACTCGTCGTCGGACTCCTCGGAGCAGCGATCGGTCTGCTGGTCGGGATCGGGCTCGCGGCCGTCGGAGTGCAGATCGGCGGGCAGCTGATCACCAATGCCCCGTCCGATTTCTCCCTCGCTCAGCCCTTCGTGGCGCTTCCGGCGATCGGCGTGGCCCTCACGACATGGGCGGCGGCCTGGGCCGGTTCCCGACGCGTGCTCGCGGTGACCCCGCTGCAGTCGCTGGGCGGTTCGGTCGAGCGCACCCTCGACGAGGTCTCCGGCAAGCCGGGCCGGCACATCGGCGCCTGGGTGCTGCTCATCGCCGGTGCGCTGCTCCTGGTCGGCGGGGTTCTGGTGGGGCTCATGACGCCGCTCGGCGTCGTCGTGGCGTTCGTCGGCGGTGTGCTCTCGTTCACCGGCCTCGCGCTCGGATCCGTGCTGTTCATGCCGCCCGTGCTGCGTCTGGTCGGCCGGATGTTCGGGTCGAGCGCCACCGCTCGCCTCGCCGCCGAGAACGCGCTGCGATACCCCGAGCGTTCGTCGCGGATGGCGATCGGCGTGGTGATGGGTGTGACCCTGGTGACGATGTTCGCCGTGGCCCTGGAATCGGCCAAGGCGTTGATGATGAGCCAGTCGACGGGAGAGGTCCCTCCGGAGTTCTTCGCCCCGATGGACGCTTTCGCGGCGGTGATGATGGTGCTGGTCGCCGTCTCCGCGGTGATCGCCGCAGTCGGCCTCGTGAACCTCCTCACGATCGGAGTGGTGCAGCGAGGCAGGGAGCTCGGACTGCTGCGCTCGATCGGTCTGTCGAATCGCCAGGTGCGACGGATGGTGCTGCTCGAAGCCACGCACATCACGGTCGCGGCGACTCTGACGGGCCTCGTGCTCGGGGTCGTGTACGGCTGGATCGCCGCGCAGTCGCTGCTCGGTTCGGTGCCGACATTGCCGGACTTCACGCCGGCGGGGCTCGTCGCGCCCCAGATCCCGTGGGTTCCCGTGGCCATCATCGTCGTCGCGACGGCGGTGCTCACGCTGGTGGCGGCCGCGACGCCGACGCGACTGGCGACCAGGGTGGCCCCGGTCGAGGCTCTCGCAGCCGACTGACGCCTCTAGGCTGGTCGGGTGCCGTCGCCGTTCGATCAGTCCACGTATCAGGTCCGCCTCGACTGGGGGACAGCCGGTCTCGACCGGCTCGCCGCCGCCGACGTCGTCGTGGTCGTCGATGTGCTGAGGTTCTCCTCGATCGTCGTCGACGCCGTCGCGTCCGGCGCCGAGGTCGGTGTGGCCGAGGCGGAGACCTGGTCGCGCAACGGCGCGGCGGTCGCGGTCGCGGCCTCCCGCGGATCGACGGTGCTCGTGGGAAGCATCCGCAACGCCGGCGCCGTCGCTCGCGCGGTGCAGACCATCCAGGAGCGCCGGCAGGCACGCACCTCCGTCGCCGTCATCGCGGCCGGCGAGCTCGACGAGAACGAGCTTCTCCGGTTCGCCGTGGAAGACCAGCTCGGTGCGGGCGCGGTCATCGCCGCTCTCTCGGCTCGGGGCATCGATCACACGGCCCCGGACGCCGCGGTCGCCGCCGAGGGGTTCCACGCACTCCGCGCCGCCGTGCGGCATATGGTCGGGGCGAGCGGTTCCGGGCGGGAGATCGCCGGCGGCGTCGCGGCGACGGCCCGCATCGAAGCAGCAGGACTGACACCCACCACGGTCGCCGACGCGGCGGTGCTCGACGCGGTCGACGTCGTCCCCGTGCTGCGTGATGGGGTGTTCACCCGCTTCGAGTGATGTCGCCTCGGCCCGTCCGGCGCGATCCTGCCGGCACGCAGATGTGTGCCGGATACCGCGGGGCAGGCGCCGGTGTGGGCGAGGACACGTAGGGTCGTGTCATGAGGTACCTTCCCGCTGTCGTCGTCGACGTCGTGCTCGTGCTGATCTTCGCGGCGATCGGTCGCGCCTCCCATGACGAGAACCCCGCAGGGTTCCTCCTCACGGCATGGCCGTTCCTGATCGCCCTCCTGGTGGGGCATGCCCTCGCTGCCCTGTTGCCTGGTCGACCCCGCCGCCCCTGGTCATTGCTGTGGGGCGCGGTGGTCTGGATCGTGACGGTCGCCGGTGGCATGCTCATCCGCGTGCTGAGCGGTGATACGGCGGAGGTGCCCTTCATCATCGTCGCGACGCTCGTGCTGGGGGTGTTCCTGGTCGGCTGGCGCGCGATCGCGGCGCTGGTGCGTCGTCGGCGCAGCTCGGCGGAGAGCATCGACGGATCCGCACCGGTCGAGACGGAGGGCGTCGACGACTCCGACAGGTGAGTCGCGGTCAGCGCGGGAGCTGCGCGGCGAGCCGCACGTCGCTCGTGATCTCACGTCGGGTCCAGGCGAACAGATGCCGGGAGTCGAATGTGCGCGAGCAGCGTGCACACGACGTCGGCCTCGTGGGCCGGCGGTGCCGGTACGTGACGTGCCCGGCGGGGCAGCTGCCCACCCAGGGCGCGAGCTCCACCGCCGTCTCGCCGTGATGGGTGGTGCCGCCGACGTAGCCGAGGTCGCGGGCGACGCGCTTCCAGATCGGTCCGTGGGCGGCTTCGTGGCCGGCGAGGGCGTGCGCGACCTCATGCAGCAGCACCTGGTGGATGTCGTCATCGTCGAAGCGAGCGGCGAGGTAGCGCGACACGGTGATCCGCTTCTTCGTGTAGTCGCACTGACCGGCCCGACGCTTGGCATTGTCGAAGCCGAACGACCAGCTGTCGTCGAGATGCAGCGTGATCAGTGCCTCGCCCCAGACGCGCACACGGTCAAGTTCCGCCATGCGATCAGGCTAAGCCATGCCGGTGACATCGCGGCCGCGCCGGGCCTCAGCCGGGGATGAGCTGCGGCGGGCGCCGACGCTCGACCGCTTCGATCGCCAGGAGCGCGGTCTCGAGCTCGCTGTCTTCGGCCCCGGACTCGCGACGCAGGAACAGCGACTGCTTGAAGCTCTCGCGCGCGGTCTCGTCGTCGCCGGCGTCGTAGGCGTTCTTGCCATGGTGCTGGTACGCGAAGGCCGCGATCGACAGCCACCGCTGGCCCTCGGCCTCGGCGGCGCAGGTCGCGAGCTCCTGTTCCGCTGCGGCGTGCGCACCCCGATACTGCAGGATCGTCGCATGCAGCACGCGTGCGCGAAGCACGTCCTTGCGAGTCCCCGCCATGCGCGCTTGGCGCACCGTCTCGTCCGCCAGCGCGAGCGCCTCATCGAGGCGGTCGAGCACCTTCAGCAGCCACACGCGCTCCAGCAGAGCGGGCAGGCTGCGCTGCGAATCGATCTCCGCGAGACGGGCCTCGCACTCATCGAGATCGACCTTTTCGCGGAGGGTCTCCTGGTCGTATCCCCGGATGAAACTCATTGCTCTCCTTCCGCAGCGTCCCCACCCAGTCTGCCTTCCGTGCGCGGGGTCCACCCGACGGCGCGCCCTGGTCCGCCGCATCCTGATTTCGACACGCCGCCATCGCTTTCCGGGGGCGCCGTCCGAGCCGCTCGCGCGCGGGGAGCGGGCGGTGCGTCAGCGCAGGAACAGCGAGGCGTCCGGCCGCGGTGAGGCGACGGCGTCGGCATCTGTCACGATCCGCGCCCCCTGGATGAAGGCGTCGACCTCGGCGCCCTGAGCGATCTTGGCGGGATGGGGGCCCGCGGCCAGGATGCGCGGCAGCCACTCCGTCGGCAGGGGAGCGGCGGAGGCGGCGATGACGAGATTCCCGAAGCGCCGGCCCTTGAGCACCTGGGTGTCGGCCAGGATGCCGACCTCCGGAAGCACGTCCGCGATCGTCGCGGCCTGGCGGCGGGCGAAAGCGAGTCCCGGCCCGTCGGCGACGTTGACGAGGAGCACCCCGCCCGGGGCCAACAGCTCTGCGAGTTCCCGGTAGAACTCGACGCTGGTGAGATGCGCGGGTGTCTGCGCACCCGAGTAGACATCGGAGACGACGAGGTCGCAGCTCGCGCGGAGCGCGCTCGGCAGCTTGGCGACTCCTTCGCGGGCATCGCCGATCCTGATCCGGATCGGCGCTCCCTTCGGCAACGGGAGGTGTTCGCGCACCAGCTGCGCGAGCGGAGCCTCGAGCTCGATCACCTGTTGACGTGAGCCGGGCCGCGTCGCGTCGATGTAGCGCGGTACGGTCAGCGCGCCGGCCCCGAGGTGCACGGCGGTCAGGGGGCCGGGGGCGAGCTGATCGATGACCGCGCCCATGCGGACGATGTACTCGAAGTGCAGGTGCGTCGGGTCGTCGAGGTCGACATGGGACTGCGGGGTGCCGTCGACGATGAGCTCGAAGCCGCTCGTGAACTCCGAGGGCACGATGCCGGCGATGCCGCCGTGGTCCAGCCGGACCTGGGGATGCTCGGTGTCGCGCGATCTCGTCCGGCCCATGGGCACGAGCCTACGCGCTGCTCAGCGTCTCAGCGGCTCAGCGCTGCTTGCCGTTCGCACACGTCTCCTGATCGACCGTCTGACCGGAGATCGCCGAGTCGAGCGTCGCACGGGGAGACGGCGCGTCCGTGGCAGGAGCATCCGTCGCCGGCGGATCCGTCACCGGAGCCTCGCCTTCCGTGCCCGGCGCAGGTTCGACGAGTTCGACGCCCCCGTTGTTGCTGACGTCGCCGGTGAGCTGCACGGGCTGACCCGCTTTCAGAGCGTCCCAGATGGTCGCGGCGGCCTGCTCGTTCGGGATCACGCGGTCGGAGTCGTCGGGGTCGGCGAAGACCGGGTACTGGAGGAACACGAACTCGGAGAACGGCACGTCCTTGATCGACAGGGCCAGCTGGGCGAGCCGGATGGGGTTTCCCAGCTCGACGCTCGGATCGATGTTGTCCACGATGGTGTCGGCGAGCCCCAGCACCTTGCCGGGGTCGGACAGCACCTCGTCGCTCATGATCTTCTTCACGAGGCGGGACATGTACTGCTGCTGGTTCGACACGCGCGCCATGTCGCTCTCATCGCCGACGCCGTGCCGCGTGCGGATGAATTGCAGGGCCTCGTAGCCCGACACGGTGCGCAGACCCGGCTCCCAGTCGAGCGCGGTGTGCCGGTCGCGGATGCCGTCGCCGCCGATGCACACCTCGACGCCGCCGATCGCGTCGGTCACCTCCATCACGCCGTCGAAGTCGATCTTGGCGGCGAAGGGGATCTCGATCCCGGTGAGCTCGGTGACGGTCTTCGCGACGCAAGACATCCCGGCGTTCTGATAGATCGAGTTGATCTGCGTCTTGCGGGTCTCCGAGGCGATCGATCCGTCTTCTCTGGTGCACTCCGGCGTCGGGATCATGAGGTCGCGGGGAAGCGAGACGACGGTGACGTTGCGCGGCTCCGCCGAGACGTGGACCAGGAGGTTCACGTCGTTGAGGATCCCACCGTCGGCCTTCGAGCAGCGCTCGCCCAGCAGACCCGTCGACACGGCACCGCATTCGTCGGTGCCGAGGACGAGGATGCTGAACTCCCCGGGGTAGGCGCTGATGGACGGCGGCTCCACCTCGGGGGCATCCTCCAACGCGACGGCGCCCTCGTTGAAGCGGTTGAAGTAGTCGGTGACGACGAACGCGGCGACCGCGATCGCGGCGACGAGGATGACACCGACGGAGATCCCGGCGATCTTCAGGAATCCTCTGGCGGGCTTCTGAGCGGGGCGTGTCGCGTGGCGAGCGACCGTCGAGCGGTCGTTGTCAGGAGTGCGGCGAACCATCCGGGGAGCCTACCGGGGGAACCTGATGTTACGGCCACATGACGATTGTGAGAGGAACTTGCAGGTAATTAGTTAGTCGTGGATACTTTTCCTAACCCCCGGTGAGTACCCAATGCTTGCCAGGACTTTTCAAAGAGGAGATCCCCGCAATGCACAAGCGCATTCTCTCGGCCGTGGCGCTCGGCGCCGTGACCACGCTCGCCCTCGCCGGTTGCGCCGGCGGCAGCGACACCGGCTCCACCGACGGCAAGGGCCAGGAGCTCACCGTCTGGATCATGAAGGGCACCAACCCCGACGCCTCCGCCTTCTACGACAAGGTGTCCGACGCCTTCGAGAAGGAGACCGGCGCGACGGTCAAGATCGAGGAGATCCAGTGGGCCGACGCCCACGACCGCTTCGTGACCTCCATCGCCGGTGGCACGACCCCCGACATCGCCGAGACCGGCACCACCTGGACCGCGGAGTTCGCCGACGCCGGCGCGCTCGAGCCGCTCGATGAGTACGTCGACGCCGAGAAGGGCCTCCGCGACGACCTCGTCGAGGGCCTCGAAGTCGCCGGCACCTACGACGGCGAGCTGTACGGCATGCCGTGGTACGCGGGTGTCCGCTCGCTGGTCTACCGCGCCGACGTGTTCGAGGAGCTCGGTCTCGAGGCTCCGAAGACGTGGGACGACATCGTCGCCGCGGGTGACGCCATCAAGGCTGCCAAGCCCGACATGCTCCCCTTCCCGGTTCCCGGTGACGCCGAGTTCCAGGTCTACCCCTGGGTCTGGGGCGCCGGCGGCGAGATCGCCACGAAGGACGGCAAGACCTGGACGAGCGAGCTCGACAGCACGCAGTCGCAGGCCGGCATCGAGTTCTACACGGGCCTGGCCACCGAGCACGGCTTCTCCTCCGCAGGTGCCACCACCTGGAAGGAGACCGATCTGCGTGACGCATTCACGCAGGGAAACGTCGCCATGATGCTCTCGGGCTCCTGGACGCCGAAGTCGCTCATCGAGGCGAACCCCGACCTCGAGGGCAAGATCGGCGCAGCCGTCATCCCGGGTGAGGACGGCGGTATCGCTCCGTCCGTGCTCGGCGGATCACACCTCTCCGTGTTCAACACGACCAAGAACGCCGACCTCGCGTGGGAGTTCGTCAAGCTCATGACCACCGGCGAGTTCGCCGAGCAGTGGTCGAACGAGACCGGCTACTTCCCGGGCGTCCAGTCCGCGATGGAAGAGGCGCTGGCCTCGACCGACCCGCTGGTCGCACCGTTCGCCGAGCAGATGGTCGACGGTGGCGCATCCGTCCCGGTCACCCCGAACTTCGGCGCCGTGCAGGCGAAGAAGACGACCAACTCCATGATCCAGGCCATCCTCAGCGGGCAGAAGGACGTCGCGACCGCGACGAAGGACGCCGCCGCCGAGATGACCGAACTCCTCAACCAGAAGTAAGGAAGCATTCCTTCCATGTCGATGGTGCAAGCGCCACTGCCGGCCACGGAAGCGGAGTCCCCCTCCGCTCCCGTGGCCGGCGGCCGGAAGCGACGCGGTCTCTCGATCGTCGCGGCCCGCCCCTGGCTCCTTCTCGCGCCCGGGCTGGCCATCCTCGCGGTGCTCATGCTCTGGCCGCTCATCCAGGTGTTCATCTACTCGCTGCAGGACTACGGTCTGCGCGAGATCAACACCGGGGAGAACAACTGGATCGGTCTCGACAACTACGTCGAGGCGCTCACCAACCCGACTCTCTGGACGGTGGTGCTGCCGAACACCGTCGGGTTCGCCGCCGTGGCCGTGTTCGTCACGGTCGCCGTCGGCACGCTCGTGGCGCTGCTGCTCGCGCGGCTGGGCACCACCTGGCGCGTCATCGTCTCCAGCTGCATCATGGTCGCGTGGGCGATGCCCGCGGTGACCGGCACGTATGTCTGGACCTTCATCTTCGATGCCGACCGCGGCATCTTCAACACCGTCCTGCGCGACCTCGGCCTGATGGACGATCCCGTGAACTGGTTCACGAACCAGTGGTCGTTCTACGCCATCGTGCTCCTCAACGTCGTACACCACGGCTTCCCGTTCGTCGCCATCACGGTGCTCGCCGGCCTGCTGGGCGTCTCGAAGGAGATGCTCGAAGCCGCAGCGCTCGACGGCGCGGGCGCCTGGCGCCGGTTCTGGAAGATCATCTTCCCCACGCTCAAGCCCGTGTTCTCGGTCGTGATCATCCTCTCCACCATCTGGGACTTCAAGGTCTTCGCGCAGGTGTACCTCATGCCCGGTGGTGGCGGTGGCAACCGTCAGGTGCTGAACCTCGGCGTCTGGTCGTACGTGGAGTCCTTCGGCCAGAACCGGTACGGCTTCGGTGCGGCTCTCGCCGTGCTGCTCACGCTGGTGCTGATCGGCATCACGATCGTCTACATCCGCTCCCTCATGAAGGAGGACGAGCTGTGAACCCGCGTCCGAGGCTCCGCTCCCGCATCGGAATCGGGATCGCGGTCGCCGCCGTCCTGATCTTCACCCTCTTCCCCGTCTACTGGATGGTCTCCAGCGCCTTCGACGGCAAGGCGTCCAGCGGTGGACAGTCGCTCCTCCCGCAGGAGTTCACGTGGGACAACTTCGCCTTCGTGCTCACCGACGGCGGATTCGGCACGTACCTGCGCAACTCGGCGATCGTGGCGCTCGTCACGGTGCTCGTGAGCGCTCTGGTGTGCCTGCTCGCCGCGGTCGCGGTTGCACGCTTCAAGTTCAAGTTCCGCACCACGATCCTGATGATGATCCTGATCGTGCAGATGGTGCCGCTCGAAGCGCTCGTCATCCCGCTGTTCCTGCAGGTCAAGAGCCTCGGTCTGCTCAACAGCATCCTCGGCCTGATGGTCGTCTACGTCGCGCTCTCCCTCGCCTTCGGCATCTGGATGCTCCGCGGCTTCGTCGCCGCCGTTCCCGTCGAGCTCGAAGAGGCTGCCTACATCGACGGTGCGAGCTGGTGGCGGATGTTCCGCTCGGTGCTGCTGCCGCTGGTCATGCCGGGCCTCGTCGCCACGAGCATCTTCAGCTTCATCACCGCATGGAACGAGTTCATCTTCGCGATGACCATCCTGGGTGCGCAGACCGACCAGTACACGGTCTCGATCGGTCTGAAGTCGTTCTTCGGCCTGCACTCCAACGACTGGGGCAGCATCATGGCCGCGTCGACCATCATCACGGTGCCCGTCATGATCTTCTTCGTGCTGGTGCAGCGCAAGCTCGCCTCCGGCATGGTGGCAGGAGCGGTGAAGGGATGACCGACGAGCTCGAACGTCTCGCGAACGGCGTGCTGTGGCCGGGCTTCTTCGGCACCGAGGCGCCCGCGTGGCTGCGCGACGAACTGCGTGATGGACTGGCCGGAGTCGTGTACTTCGGGCAGAACGTCGGAGAGGGCCTGCCTGCGTTGAGCGCCCAGATCCTCGACGCGAACCCGAATGCCCTGATCGGCATCGACGAGGAGGGCGGCAGCGTCACCCGGCTCGAGTCCGCCACCGGGTCGACGGTTCCCGGTGCCGCGCAGCTCGGCCTGCTCGACGATCTCGTCGCCTCGGAGGAGACCGGAGCGGAGTTGGCACGTCGTGTGCGTGCGGTCGGCGCCAACGTCGTGCTCGGTCCGGTCGCCGACGTGAACACCGACCCCCGCAACCCGGTCATCGGCGTTCGCGCGTTCGGTGACGACGAGGCGCTCGTCTCCCGGCACGTGGTCGCGACGATCGACGGCATCCAGGACGGCGCGGTCGCGGCGTGCGTGAAGCACTTCCCGGGTCACGGCGACACCCACATGGACTCGCACCACTCGCTTCCCGAGATCACGCTCGACCTCGAGGAGTTCGAGCGTGTGCATCTGGAGCCGTTCCGCGCGGCGATCGATGCGGGCGTCGATGCCGTCATGACCGCTCACATCGTGGTCCCGGCTTGGGGCGAGCAGCCGGCCACCCTCAATCCGCGTGTGCTCGGCATGCTGCGTGACTGGGGCTACGACGGCGTCATCATCACCGATGCTCTCGACATGGCGGCCATCCGCGAGACGGTCGGACTCGGCGGGGGAGCGGCCATGGCCCTCGCCGCCGGAGCCGACCTCCTGTGCATCGGAAACCCGACCAACCCGGGCGATGCGGCTCTGCCCGACCAGGACGAGCAGGACTTCCGCGCGGCGAGAGACGGGATCGTCGCGGCTCTCCGCGACGGCTCGCTCCCGCGTGAGCGCGTCGAGGAGGCAGCAGCCAGGGTCGCTGCGCTCGCGACCAAGCTCCGCTCCGCTGCGGCCGCGGTAGAAGCCACGCAGGAGCCCACAGGCGACTTCGACGCCGCCGGGATCCTGCGCCGAATGGTGACGATCTCCGGAGGTACTCCCGAGGTGTCGACGGAGCTCGCCGTCATCGATGCGCGACGCCGATCGACACTGGCGGTCGACAGCGCGGGTTCGTACGTCGCGAGTGCGCTCGCGGAGGAGGGCCTGCGCGTGCGTCTCGACGTGGCGTCCGCGCCGCTGTCCGAGCAGGACCGGGTGCTCGACGAGATGGCGGCCGCGGCGGCCACAGCCTCCGCGACGACCGTGCTCCTGATCGACCGGCCGGACACCGACGCCGCGCAGCGGGCACTCGTCGAACGTGCTGCCGTGCGCGATCCGCACGCTGTGGTCGTCAACGTGGGGCTTCCGACGGCGCAGCCGTTGCCCCTGCCGACCGTGGAGGTCGCCGCAGCCAGTAGGCTCGGTGCCCAGACGGCGCGTGAAGCACTCCTCGGACGCTTCACGGCGCAGCAGAGGATGACCAGCGCCGGCTGAGACAGGACCCTCCATGGACGATGACGTTCTCGCTCTGGTGCGGCGCTCCCTTCCCAAGGTGAGCGCCGCAGAGGCGCGCGTCGCGGAGAAGATCCTGGGCGACCCGACCCTGGTCGTCGACCTGGCGATCAACGACCTCGCCCAGCTCTGTCAGACCTCGCTCTCGACGGTCGCCCGCTACGCCCAGTCCCTCGGATACAGCGGCTACCGCGAACTCAGGGTCGCGGTCGCCCGCGCGATCACCCTGGAGCAGGCGCAGCAGGCACGGTTCGGTCTGGACACCACCGCGATCGACCCCGACGACGGTCCGAGCGCGATCGCCGCCAAGCTCGCCGCCCAGGAGATCGACGCGATCGAGAAGACCGCGCTCGCCCTCGACGCGGCCGCGCTCGACAGGGTCGCCCGTGCGGTCGTCGATGCCCGGCACATCGATCTCTTCGGCCAGGCCGCGTCATCGCTGACGGCGCAGGACCTGCAGCTGAAGCTGTCGCGCATCGGCTGCTCCGTCTCGCACTCGGCCGACCCGCACCTCGCGGTCACGACGGCTTCGCTGCGCAGTGCCGCCGACGTGGCGATCGCCTTCTCCCATGGCGGCGAGACCACCGAGACACTGCGTGCCCTCGAGGTCGCCCGCGACGCCGGTGCGCTCGCGGTCGCGGTCACCAGCGCTGCGGACTCGCCTGTGGCACTGGCGGCCGATGTCGTGCTGCTCACGCACGCGCACGAATCCCCGTTCCGGATGGCCGCGATGTCGAGCCGCATCGCACAGCTCGCGCTCGTCGATGTGCTCTTCGTGCGGGTCGTGCAGCACCGCGGGGAGCCGGTCGCCGTCTCGCTGCAGCGCACTCACGACGCGGTCCCGGCGCGCCGTCGCAGCTGAGGCCCGGCGTCGCAGCTGAGGCCCGGCGAGAAGCACCGGTGCGAGAAGGCAGGCTCGAGAAGGCTCAGTCGACGTGGTCGCGGGTGCTGACCAGGGCGCGGGTCGCGATGCGATGTCCGCGCGCGAGGCTCCCCGTCAGCGAGAGGCCGGTGAGGACCCCGGTGAGGAAGCCGGCCGCGAAGGCATCGCCTGCGCCGATGGTCTCCACCACGGGCGCGTCGAGCGCGTCGCTCTCGGCGGTCTCGGTGCCGTCGAACGCCACGGCACCGCTCGCGTCGGTGATGAGCAGATGGCGCGGGTGGGGGAACAGGGCGCGGATCCGCTGCGGCTCGCTCGTGCCGAACACGGCCTCCGCGTCGGGTCGGGTGCAGAACACGATGTCGGCGCGGGATGCGAAGTCCGCGACGATCCTGCGGCCCTCGGCCTCGCGACCGAGCCAGAGCGCGGGTCGCCAGTTCACATCGAAGCTGAGCAGGCGGCCGGGGCGTCGCTCCGTGAACAGCGCTTCCTGGGCGGCGAGGGCTGACGCCGACAACGCGGGTGTGATCCCCGAGGTGTGCACGAGCGCCGCATCGCCGAGGAGTGCGGATGCCACCGGCGTCGTGAGCGTCCGGGGCGACAGGGACGCGGCGGCCGACCCGGCACGGTAGTAGTGCATGGTGCCGTCGACGGCACCGTCCTCCCGTGCCGACAGCTCCTTCACGTAAAGCCCGGTGGGTGCGTCGCCGTCGACCTCGACCGCGGAGTCGTCGACGCCGTGGGCGCGCAGCTCAGCGGTGAGGAAGCGCCCGAAGCCGTCGTCACCGACGCGGGAGAGGACCGACGTGCGCACACCTGCCGACGCCAGAGCGATCGCGGTGTTCCACTCCGCCCCGGCGAGGGAGCGGTGGAAGGTCCGGCAGTCCTCGAGCGGACCCGCGGTGGCGGCGACGAGGGCGACCATGCCCTCTCCGAAGCAGACGGCGAGCGGAGTGGTGTCTGGCACGATCTGGACACTACCGGATCGATGCCGGTCCCGCCGATATCGGATTGCAACCTGGATGCGTTTGGTATCTGAGGATCTGCTGGGTACCGTCGAGTCATCACCGTCACCGAGGCGAGGAAGCCTCGGGACGCGCAAAGAAGCGCCCGACAGGGAAGGTCACACAATGCACCAATCAGTCAAGCGTCGGCGAGGACTCATCGCCGTAACCGGAGCCACGATCGCGGCGCTCGCGCTCGCCGGCTGCGTCGCCAGTGAGCGTGGCGACGAGGGCTCGGAAGGATCGGGCGACGTCGACGGGACGTTCGTGTTCGCTGCGTCCTCGGACCCGGCGAGCCTCGACCCCGCCTTCGCGCAGGACGGCGAGAGCTTCCGCGTCTCGCGCCAGATCTTCGAGGGTCTCGTCGGCACCGAGCCCGGCACCGCCGACCCGGCACCGCTGCTCGCCGAGTCGTGGGAATCGTCTGAAGACGGCATGTCGCACACCTTCGAGCTGAAGAAGGACGTCACGTTCCAGGACGGCACGCCGTTCAACGCCGAGGCCGTCTGCGTGAACTTCGACCGCTGGTTCAACTGGAGCGGTCTCGCGGCTTCCGAAGCCTTCGGGTACTACTACAACAAGCTCTTCAAGGGGTACGCCTCCAACGCGGCCGACGCCGTCTACAAGTCCTGCACCCCCGACGGCGAGAACTCGGTGACGATCGAGCTCAACAAGCCGTTCGCCGGCTTCGTCGCCTCGCTCTCGCTCCCGGCCTTCGCCATGCAGAGCCCCTCGGCGATGCAGGAGTTCGGTGCGGATGAGGTCAGCGGTTCCGCCGAGGCCCCGCAGCTGTCCGAGTACGCCATGGGCCACCCGGTCGGCACCGGCCCCTACGCCTTCGACGAGTGGGCACCGGGCGAGCAGGTCACGCTCAAGTCCTACGACGGGTACTGGGGCGAGAAGGGGCAGATCGACGAGATCATCTTCCGCACGATCGACGACCCGACCGCACGCCGCCAGGCGCTCGAATCCGGCTCGATCGACGGCTACGACCTCGTCGGACCGGCCGACACCAAGGCTCTCGAGGACGACGGCTTCACCATGGTGTCGCGCCCGCCGTTCACGATCCTGTACCTCGCCTTCAACCAGGCGGTGCCGGAGCTGCAGGACCCGAAGGTGCGTGAGGCGCTCTCGTACGCGGTCGACAAGGACGCGCTGATCAGCCAGGTGCTGCCGGAGGGCACGCAGAAGGCCATCGAGTTCGTCCCCGAGGTCGTCAACGGCTACAACCCCGATGTCACGACCTACGACTACGACCCCGAGAAGGCGAAGTCGCTGCTGGCCGAGGCGGGCTACACCGAGGCGAACCCGCTGAAGCTCACCTTCAACTACCCGGTCAACGTCTCGCGTCCGTACATGCCGGACCCCGAGCAGATCTTCACCGTGCTGTCGTCGCAGCTGTCAGAGGTCGGCGTCGAGACCACCCCGGTCTCGGAGGAGTGGGTCGAATACCTCGACCGCACCACCGGCACCTCGGACCACGGCATCCACCTGCTCGGCTGGACCGGTGACTACAACGACACCGACAACTTCGTCGGCGTCTTCTTCGGCCAGCAGAGCTCCGAGTGGGGCTTCGACAACCCCGAGCTGTTCCAGAAGCTGAACGAGGCGCGCGGCGTCTCGAACCTCGAGGACCAGACGGCGCTGTACGAGGAGATCAACGAGATGGTCGCCCAGTTCATCCCCGGTGTTCCGCTCGCGCACCCGGCACCGACCCTGGCGTTCGACCCGCGCGTGAAGAGCTACCCCGCCAGCCCGGTGAACGACGAGGTCTTCACGGACATCGTCCTCACCAAGTAGGCCTGACCACTTGATACGTCGTTCCCCGGTCCCACCCGTTCGGCGGGACCGGGGAACGACGTACCTTCTGATCGACGGAGATCTTCGTGCTGCGCACCATCGGCAGGCGACTGCTGTTCCTCATCCCCACCCTGTTCGGGCTCAGCATCCTGCTGTTCGCCTGGGTCAGGGCCCTTCCCGGCGGCCCCGCGGTCGCCCTGCTCGGCGAGAAGGCCACACCCGAGGCCGTCGCCAGAGTCAACGAGCTCTACGGCTTCGACAAGCCGCTCATCGAGCAGTACTTCATCTGGATCGGGCGGCTCCTCCAAGGAGACTTCGGAACCTCCATCCAGACCAACCGTCCGGTCACCGAGGAGTTCATGCGGCGCTTCCCCGCGACGCTCGAGCTCAGCGTGATGGCGCTCATCTTCGCGGTCGGCATCGGCATCCCGCTCGGATACTGGGCCGCCCGCCGCCACGGCAAGTTCACCGACCACGCATCCGTGGTGCTGAGCCTGGTCGGCATCACCATCCCGGTGTTCTTCCTCGCCTTCATCCTGAAGTACGTCTTCGCGGTGCAGCTGGGCTGGCTGCCGTCGGACGGACGACAGAATCCACGAATAGACGCGACCCATCCCACCGGGTTCTATGTGTGGGACGGCATTATCACCGGAGAGTTCGATGCCGCATGGGATGCGATCCTGCACCTGATCCTCCCGGCGCTCGCGCTGGGTACGATCCCGCTCGCGATCATCGTCCGCATCACCAGGGCCAGTGTCCTGGAGGTGCAGAACGCGGACTACGTGCGCACCGGTCGGGCCAAGGGCGTCGGTGCGCCGACGCTGCGCAACCGCTTCATCCTGCGCAACGCCATGCTCCCGGTGATCACCACGATCGGCCTGCAGACCGGGCTGCTGATATCCGGGGCGGTGCTCACCGAGACGGTGTTCGCCTTCCCGGGCATCGGCTCGTTCCTGGCGAGGGCGATCTTCACCAGGGACTTCCCCGTCCTCCAGGGGTTCATCATCTTCATCGCGATCGCGTATGCGCTGATCAACCTGGCGGTCGACGTCTCCTAC
Organism: Microbacterium sp. R1; assembly: GCF_015159725.1. Taxonomy (NCBI): domain Bacteria; kingdom Bacillati; phylum Actinomycetota; class Actinomycetes; order Micrococcales; family Microbacteriaceae; genus Microbacterium; species Microbacterium sp. R1. The sequence continues at coordinate 137,683 of NZ_JADDUD010000003.1, forward strand.
AGCTTCATCGACCCGAGAGTGAGGGTCCAGTGATGTCCCTCTCCATCGTCCGAAAGGAGGCGGTCGCATGACCATCGCACTCCCGCCCGCCCAAGGTCCCTCGGCGGAGAGCGGCGGCAGCATCGACACCGTCGCCATCGCCCAGGCCGACCTGAAGAACGGCTCCGGCGGCTTCTGGCGGGATGTGTTCCGCCGCCTCCGCCGCAATCCGACGGCATGGATCGGCGCGGCCATCGTGGTGGCGTTCCTGCTCATCGCCGCTCTCGCACCTCTGATCGCTCCCTACCCGGAGACGGCGCTGCCCGGCGCGAAGTACATCACGCCGACCTACATCCCGGGGCCGGGGGAGCTGCCGCAGTTCCCGCTGGGCCTCGACCGCTTCGGCGGCGACGTACTGTCCAAGCTCATCTGGGGTGCGCAGGCGTCGCTCATGATCGGTGTCATCTCCACCGCGATGGGCCTGGTCGGCGGCATGATCCTCGGGTTGCTCGCCGGCACGTTCGGCGGATGGGTGGACACGCTCATCATGCGCATCGTCGACATCATCCTGTCGGTGCCGAACCTGCTGTTGGCGGTCTCGATCGCCGCGATCCTCGGGCAGACCCCGTTCGCGATCATGATCGCGATCGGGGCCTCGCAGGTGCCGATCTTCGCGCGGCTGCTGCGCGCATCCATGTTGCAGCAGCGCTCCAGCGACTACGTGCTCTCGGCGCAGACGCTCGGTCTCGGCCGCGGCAAGATCACCATGTCGCACGTGCTGCCCAACGCTATCGGCCCCGTGATCGTGCAGGGGACCCTGACGCTCGCCACCGCCGTGATCGATGCGGCGGCCCTGTCGTTCCTCGGACTCGGCGGCGGACGCCCGGAGACGGCCGAGTGGGGGCGCATGCTCACCTACGCACAGGCCGAGCTCGCTATCGCACCCTGGCTCGCCTTCCTGCCCGGCATCTGCATCGCCGTCACGGCGCTCGGCTTCACCCTGCTGGGTGAGGCGCTGCGCGAAGCGATGGACCCACGGACGAGGGCGCGATGAGCGTCGCGAAGGAGAAGCAGATGTCGACCGAGCCGTTGCTGTCGGTCCAGGGCCTCGCCGTGGACTTCGCCACCATGGACGGCGTCGTGCACGCGGTCGAGGGCGTCGACCTCGAGATCCGTCCCGGTGAGACGGTCGCGATCGTGGGAGAGTCCGGTTCGGGCAAATCCACCACCGCGATGGCCATCATCGGGTTGCTCGCCGGGGGAGGCCGGATCGCCTCCGGCAGCATCCGCCTCGACGGGAAGGAGATCTCCCGAGCGCCGGAGAACGAACTGCGCACGATCCGCGGCCGCGACATCGGCCTCGTGCCGCAGGACCCGATGTCGAACCTGAACCCGGTCGCGAAGATCGGCACCCAGGTGGCCGAGACGCTGCTCGCGCACGGGCTCGCCACCCGGCAGAACGTGCAGGAGAAGGTGGTCGAGGCGCTGACCGCCGCCGGGCTCCCCGATCCGGAGCGGCGGGCGAAGCAGTACCCGCACGAGTTTTCCGGAGGCATGCGCCAGCGGGCGCTCATCGCGATCGGTCTGGCCTGCAAGCCGCGCCTGCTGATCGCCGACGAGCCCACCAGCGCCCTCGACGTCACCGTGCAGCAGACCATCCTCGATCAGATCGGGCAGATGACGCGCGAGCTGGGAACGGCGGTGCTGCTCATCACCCACGACCTGGGACTCGCTGCCGAGCGCGCGGAACGGGTGATCGTGATGCACCGCGGCAAGGTCGTGGAGCAGGGCGATGCCCGGCAGATCCTGGAGGATCCGCAGCATCCGTACACGCAGTCGCTCGTGAAGGCGGCACCCTCGGTGGCGGCGGCCCGTCTGCGGCCGGAGGCGTTCCGGGTGCAGGAGCCGGTGGACTCGGCGACGGACGCTTCGACAGGATCAGCGACCCCCGGGGTTCCCGGCTCCCAGGGCTCGTCGAAGGGCAACATCGTCGAGATCGAGAACCTCACCAAGGTCTACCCGGTACGCGGCCGTGGGGAGGACTTCGTCGCGGTCGACGACGTGTCGCTGGTGATCCCGCGCGGGGAGACGGTCGCGATCGTGGGGGAGTCCGGTTCGGGCAAGACCACGACCGCGCGGATGCTGCTCAAGGTGATCGAGCCCACGAGCGGGCTGATCCGCTACGAGGGCAAGGACATCGCGTCGCTGAGCCGGGCGGAGACGAAGGACTTCCGCCAGCGGGTGCAGCCCATCTTCCAGGACCCGTACTCGAGCCTGAACCCGATGTTCACGATCGAGCGGCTGATCGCCGAACCGTTGGAGTTCTACAAGCGGGGGAGCACTGCGGATCGTCGCAAGCGCGTGCGGCAACTGCTCGACGACGTGGCGCTGCCGCAGTCGATGCTGCGTCGCTACCCGTCCGAGCTCTCAGGCGGTCAGCGGCAGCGCGTCGCGATCGCCCGTGCGCTCGCGCTCTCGCCCGATCTGATCGTGTGCGACGAGCCCGTGTCGGCGCTCGACGTGCTCGTGCAGGATCAGATCCTGAAGCTGCTCGGCGACCTGCAGAGCGAGTACGGCCTGAGCTACCTGTTCATCTCGCACGACCTCGCGGTGGTGCGCCTGATCAGCGACTACGTGTGCGTCATGAAAGACGGGAAGCTGGTGGAGGCCGCGACCTCGGAGGAGATCTTCACGAACCCGCGCGACCCCTACACGAGGCGTCTGCTGGCGTCGATCCCGGGCAACGAGCTGAACATCGCCTCCTGAGGCCCCGTTCGCCGACACCCATCCCGCCCGCCGAGACCCATCGCCGCAGACGTCTGCGGCGATGGGTCTCGGCGCTGACGGTGGGTGTGGACGACTCCGGCGGGGTGCCAATACCGCAGGTTCGAAGATTGGTCAAGGATTGCGCTTGCCATGTCGCAGAATCGTGCGTATAGTTGGTAGTTGCGCTCGCTTCTCCCTGCCCTCATATGGTGGTCGGCATCTGTTGAGTTCCCGGGCGCACACTCCACCTGACGACAAAGGAATCGAGAAGCCCTGCGGGGCTCACGGAGGTTATTCCCTTGGCTGCTGCTCGCAACGCATCCACATCCACCACCACCAAGAACGGACGCGGAGCTTCCCGTCTTTCGTTCGCCAAGATCTCCGACACGCTGACGGTCCCTGACCTTCTCGCCCTGCAGACCGAGTCCTTCGGTTGGCTGGTCGGCAACGACGCCTGGAAGGCGCGCGTGGCCGAAGCCAAGGCCGCCGGTCGTACCGACGTGAACGAGAACAGCGGCCTCGGCGAGATCTTCGAGGAGATCTCTCCGATCGAGGACCTCGGCGAGACGATGCAGCTGTCGTTCACGAACCCGTACCTCGAGCCGGAGAAGTACTCGATCGAGGAGTGCAAGGAGCGTGGCAAGACCTACGCCGCTCCGCTGTACGTCGAGGCCGAGTTCATGAACCACCTCACGGGTGAGATCAAGACCCAGACGGTCTTCATGGGCGACTTCCCGCTCCAGACCGACAAGGGCACGTTCATCATCAACGGCTCCGAGCGCGTCGTCGTCTCGCAGCTCGTGCGCTCGCCGGGTGTCTACTTCGACAAGACCCCCGACAAGACGAGTGACAAGGACATCGTCTCGGCGCGCGTCATCCCGAGCCGTGGTGCATGGCTCGAGTTCGAGATCGACAAGCGCGACCAGGTCGGCGTGCGTGTCGACCGCAAGCGCAAGCAGTCCGTCACGGTCTTCCTCAAGGCGCTGGGCATGACCAGCGAGGAGATCCTGGCCGAGTTCGCCGGCTACACCTCGATCGAGGAGACGCTCGCGAAGGACACGATCGTCACGAAGGAAGATGCTCTCCGCGACATCTACCGCAAGCTCCGTCCGGGCGAGCAGGTCGCAGCCGAGGCCGCGCGTGCGCTTCTCGACAACTTCTACTTCAACCCGAAGCGCTACGACCTCGCCAAGGTGGGTCGCTACAAGATCAACCACAAGCTGGGCCTCGACCAGCCGCTGACCTCGTCGGTGCTCACCGTCGAGGACATCGTGGCCACGATCAAGTACCTCGTGCGTCTGCACGCCGGCACCGAGGAGACCTTCACCGGTATCCGCGGCGGCAAGAAGGCCGAGATCCGTCTCGCGACCGACGACATCGACAACTTCGGCAACCGTCGCATCCGCGCGGTCGGCGAGCTCATCCAGAACCAGGTCCGCACGGGTCTGTCCCGCATGGAGCGCGTCGTCCGCGAGCGCATGACCACGCAGGACATCGAGGCCATCACGCCGCAGACCCTGATCAACGTGCGCCCCGTCGTCGCCGCGATCAAGGAGTTCTTCGGAACCTCGCAGCTGTCGCAGTTCATGGACCAGAACAACCCGCTCGCGGGTCTGACGAACAAGCGTCGTCTCTCCGCGCTCGGCCCCGGTGGTCTCTCGCGTGACCGCGCCGGTGTCGAGGTCCGTGACGTCCACCCGTCGCACTACGGCCGCATGTGCCCGATCGAGACTCCTGAAGGCCCGAACATCGGTCTGATCGGTGCGCTCGCGACGTTCGCGCGCATCAACTCGTTCGGCTTCATCGAGACCCCGTACCGCAAGGTCGTCGACGGTGTCGTCACCGAGCAGATCGACTACCTGACGGCTTCCGAAGAGGTCGACTTCAACATCGCGCAGGCCAACGCCCCGCTCGATGCCAAGGGTCGCTTCGTCGAGAGCCACGTCCTGGCACGCCCGAAGGGCGGCAGCGGCGAGGTCGACATGTTCCTCCCCGAGGACATCGGCTACATCGACGTCTCGCCGCGCCAGATGGTGTCCGTCGCGACCTCGCTCGTCCCCTTCCTCGAGCACGACGATGCGCAGCGCGCCCTCATGGGTGCCAACATGCAGCGTCAGGCCGTGCCGCTGCTGCGCAGCGACTCGCCGCTCGTCGGAACCGGTATGGAGGGCTACACGGCCATCGACGCCGGTGACGTGATCACCGCCGAGAAGGCCGGTGTCGTCTCCGAGGTCTCCGCGGACCGCGTCGTGGTCATGCTCGACGAGGGCGGAACGCAGGAGTACCACCTGCGCAAGTTCGACCGCTCGAACCAGGGCACGTCCTACAACCAGAAGGTCGTCGTCAACGCCGGTGAGCGCGTCGAGGTCGGAGAGGTCATCGCCGATGGCCCCGCCACCGAGAACGGCGAGCTGGCCCTCGGGAAGAACCTCCTCGTCGCGTTCATGACGTGGGAGGGCTACAACTTCGAGGACGCGATCATCCTGAGCCAGGACCTGGTGAAGGACGACACCCTCTCCTCGATCCACATCGAGGAGTACGAGGTCGACGCCCGGGACACCAAGCTCGGCAAGGAGGAGATCACCCGTGACCTCCCCAACGTCAGCCCGGAGCTGCTGAAGGACCTCGACGAGCGCGGCATCATCCGCATCGGTGCCGAGGTCCGCCCCGGCGACATCCTCGTCGGCAAGGTCACGCCGAAGGGTGAGACCGAGCTGTCGGCCGAGGAGCGTCTGCTCCGCGCGATCTTCAACGAGAAGAGCCGCGAGGTCCGCGACACGTCCCTGAAGGTGCCTCACGGCGAGCAGGGCACGATCATCGCGGTCAAGGAGTTCAACGCCGAGGACGGCGACGACGAGCTCGGCTCCGGCGTCAACCGCCGCGTCGTGGTCTACATCGCCCAGAAGCGCAAGATCACCGAGGGTGACAAGCTCGCCGGCCGTCACGGCAACAAGGGTGTCATCGCGAAGATCCTCCCGATCGAGGACATGCCGTTCATGGCGGACGGCACCCCGGTCGACATCGTCCTGAACCCGCTCGGCATCCCGGGTCGAATGAACTTCGGCCAGGTGCTCGAGACCCACCTCGGGTGGATCGCGAAGCAGGGCTGGAAGGTCGAGGGCACACCGGAGTGGGCAGTGCGTCTGCCGGAGCAGGCCTTCGAGGCAGCCCCCGGCACGAAGGTCGCGACCCCGGTGTTCGACGGTGCGAGCGAGGAGGAGATCGCAGGTCTCCTCGACGCGACCATCCCGACCCGCGACGGTGTCCGTCTGATCGACTCCACCGGAAAGGCCCAGATGTTCGACGGCCGCTCCGGCGAGCCGTTCCCGGCCCCGATCTCGGTCGGCTACATGTACATCCTGAAGCTGCACCACCTGGTCGACGACAAGATCCACGCACGTTCCACGGGTCCCTACTCGATGATCACCCAGCAGCCGCTCGGTGGTAAGGCGCAGTTCGGTGGACAGCGCTTCGGTGAGATGGAGGTGTGGGCCCTCGAGGCCTACGGCGCCGCGTACGCGCTCCAGGAGCTCCTCACGATCAAGTCCGACGACATCCTCGGCCGCGTCAAGGTGTACGAGGCGATCGTCAAGGGCGAGAACATCCAGGAGCCGGGCATCCCCGAGTCCTTCAAGGTGCTCATGAAGGAGATGCAGTCGCTCTGCCTGAACGTCGAGGTCCTCTCGGCCGACGGCACGCTGGTCAACCTCCGCGACACCGACGATGAGGCGTTCCGCGCCGCAGAGGAACTCGGTATCAACATCTCCAGCCGCTTCGAGGCCGCCTCGATCGACGAGATCTAATCCTTCGGAGGGCCCGGGACCCACGTCTCGGGCCCACCGAAGCAGACTTCTCAAAAAGAATTTCCGACACAGGAGAACTAGTGCTCGAGTCCACAACTTTCGATGAGCTTCGCATCGGCCTGGCGACCGCAGACCACATCCGCGCGTGGTCCTACGGCGAGGTCAAGAAGCCCGAAACCATCAACTACCGCACCCTCAAGCCGGAGAAGGACGGTCTCTTCGGAGAGCAGATCTTCGGCCCGTCCCGCGACTGGGAGTGCGCCTGCGGCAAGTACAAGCGCGTCCGCTTCAAGGGCATCGTCTGCGAGCGCTGCGGCGTGGAGGTCACCAAGAGCTCCGTCCGTCGTGAGCGCATGGGTCACATCGAGCTCGCCGCTCCCGTCACCCACATCTGGTACTTCAAGGGCGTGCCCTCGCGCCTGGGCTACCTGCTCGACATGGCACCGAAGGACCTCGAGAAGGTCATCTACTTCGCCGCCTACATGGTCATCTCGGTCGATGAGGAAGCTCGTCACCGCGACCTGGGCACGCAGGAGAACAACATCCGTCTCGAGCTGAAGACGCTCGGCGACCGCCGCGACGCCAAGATCGCGGAGCGCCTGGCCAAGCTGGAGGAGGAGCTCGCTGCTCTCGAGGCGGAGGGTGCCAAGGCCGACGCCAAGAAGAAGGTCAAGGACGCCGCCGAGAAGGAGATGTCGCTCATCCGCAAGGGTGCCGACGAGGCGATCCTGAAGCTGGAGCGCGTGTGGGAGGACTTCCGCACGCTCGAGGTCGGCGCACTCCGTCCGGAGGACGACGTCTTCCACGAGCTGCAGGACCGCTTCGGTCAGTACTTCGAGGCCTACATGGGTGCCGAGTCGATCCAGCGTCGCCTCGCGGCGTTCGACCTCGAGGCCGAGGCGGAGAACCTGCGTCTGCAGATCTCCGAGGGCAAGGGCCAGCGCAAGATCCGTGCGATCAAGCGCCTGAAGGTCGTCAGCTCGTTCCTCGAGACCGGCATGAGCCCGGCGTCGATGGTCCTGGACGTCGTCCCGGTCATCCCGCCGGAGCTGCGCCCGATGGTCCAGCTCGACGGTGGCCGCTTCGCGACCTCCGACCTGAACGACCTGTACCGCCGCGTGATCAACCGCAACAACCGTCTTCGTCGTCTGATCGACCTCGGTGCCCCCGAGATCATCGTCAACAACGAGAAGCGCATGCTGCAGGAGGCCGTGGACGCACTGTTCGACAACGGTCGCCGTGGTCGCCCCGTCACCGGTACCGGCAACCGTGCCCTGAAGTCGCTCAGCGACATGCTGAAGGGTAAGCAGGGTCGTTTCCGTCAGAACCTGCTCGGAAAGCGTGTCGACTACTCCGGCCGTTCGGTCATCATCGTCGGCCCGCAGCTCAAGCTGCACCAGTGCGGTCTGCCCAAGCAGATGGCTCTGGAGCTCTTCAAGCCGTTCGTCATCAAGCGTCTGATCGACCTCGGTCACTCGCAGAACATCAAGGCCGCCAAGCGTGCCGTCGAGCGCACCCGTCCCGAGGTCTGGGACGTGCTCGAGGAGATCATCCGCGAGCGTCCGGTGCTGCTCAACCGTGCACCCACCCTGCACCGTCTGGGCATCCAGGCGTTCGAGCCCCAGCTCGTCGAGGGCAAGGCCATCCAGCTGCACCCGCTCGTCTGCGCGGCGTTCAACGCCGACTTCGACGGTGACCAGATGGCTGTCCACCTGCCCCTGTCGGTCGAGGCTCAGGCCGAGGCCCGCGTGCTGATGCTCGCGTCGAACAACATCCTGAAGCCGTCGGACGGCCGTCCGGTCACCCTGCCTTCGCAGGACATGATCATCGGTCTGCACCACCTGACCACGGTCAAGGAAGGCGCGACCGGCGAGGGCCGTGCATTCGGTTCGGTGGGCGAGGCGATCCTGGCCAAGGACGAGGGCTCCCTCGACCTGCAGGCGAAGATCCGCATCCGCATCCCCGGCCTGACGTTCCTCGAGGGCGAAGCTCCCGAGGGCTACGAGCGTCACGGTCTCGTCGACGCCTCGCTGGGTCAGGCGATCTTCAACGACACGCTGCCGAAGGGCTACCCGTTCGTCCGCGAGCAGGCTGACAAGAACAAGCTGTCGCAGATCGTCAACAAGCTGGCCGAGGAGTACCCCAAGGTCGAGACGGCTGCGTCGCTGGACCGCATCAAGGACGCCGGCTTCTATTGGGCAACGCGCTCCGGTGTGACCGTCGCCCTGAGCGACATCCTCACGCCGCCGAACAAGGCGGAGATCGTCGCGGGCTACGAGAAGCAGGCCGCGAAGGTCCAGTCGCAGTACGAGAAGGGTCTGACGACCGACTCTGAGCGTCGCCAGGAGCTCATCAAGATCTGGACCGAGGCCACCGACGAGGTTCAGGCCGCCATGAAGGCGAACTTCCCCGAGGACAACACCATCAACCGCATGGTGTCGTCGGGTGCTCGTGGTAACTGGCTGCAGATCCGGAACATCGCCGGTATGCGTGGTCTGGTGAACAACCCCAAGGGTGAGATCATCCCGCGTCCGATCATCTCCTCGTACCGCGAGGGTCTGTCGGTTGCGGAGTACTTCATCGCGACGCACGGTACCCGTAAGGGTCTCGCCGACACCGCTCTGCGTACCGCCGACTCGGGTTACCTGACCCGTCGTCTGGTGGACGTCTCGCAGGACGTCATCATCCGCGAAGAGGACTGCGGCACGTCGAAGGGCCTCGAGCTCCCGATCGCCGCTCCGAACTCGCAGGGTGAGCTGGTGCGCGACGCGAACGTCGAGAACTCGGTGTTCGCCCGTACGCTGGCCTCGGCCGTGGTCGACAGCAAGGGCGAGGTCCTCGCCGAAGCCGGTGAGGACGTCGGTGACGTGCTGATCGACAAGCTCGTCGCTCTGGGTGTCGAGACCATCAAGGTGCGCTCGGTCCTGACCTGCGACTCCGCCGTCGGTGTGTGTGCACAGTGCTACGGCCGTTCGCTCGCGACCGGAAAGACCGTCGACATCGGCGAGGCCGTCGGCATCATCGCGGCCCAGTCGATCGGTGAGCCCGGTACCCAGCTGACGATGCGTACCTTCCACACGGGTGGTTCGGCATCGGCGGATGACATCACGCAGGGTCTGCCCCGCGTGCAGGAGCTCTTCGAGGCGCGTACCCCCAAGGGCGCGTCGCCGATCGCCGAGGCCGACGGCCGCATCGCGATCGACGAGACCGACAAGGGCAAGAAGGTCATCCTCACGCCCGACAGCGGCGACGAGCCCGTCATCTACCCGGTGCTGAAGCGTGCCACGCTTCTCGTCGAGGACGGGCAGCACGTCACGGTCGGTCAGCCGATCCTGGTGGGCACGCTCGACCCCAAGGAGATCATGCGCGTCATGGGTGCTCGCGAGGTGCAGCGTTACCTCGTCGGCGGCGTCCAGGGCGTGTACCGCTCGCAGGGTGTGCCGATCCACGACAAGCACATCGAGGTCATCGTCCGTCAGATGCTCCGCAAGGTCACCGTCGTCGATCACGCCGACACGACCCTGCTCCCGGGTGAGATGGTCGACCTCAAGCGCTACCAGTCGATCAACCGCGAGGCTGTGGCAGAGGGCAAGCGCCCCGCGTCCGGCCGTCCGGAGCTGATGGGTATCACGAAGGCGTCGCTCGCGACCGAGTCGTGGCTGTCGGCCGCCTCCTTCCAGGAGACGACCCGCGTGCTCACCGAGGCTGCGATGCAGGGCAAGCGCGACCCGCTGGTCGGTCTCAAGGAGAACGTCATCATCGGTAAGCTCATCCCCGCCGGAACCGGTCTCTCGAAGTACCGCGACGTCACGGTCGAGGCCACAGAGGAAGCCAAGAGCGAGCGCTACCCGAACCGGATCTTCGCATCCGACGGTGCGTACGCCGATGGTGACTTCGGCTACGTCGACTTCGACGCGTTCTCGACGGACGACATCACTCCCGGCACCTACAACTGATTGAGGTTGTCGAGCGACGAAGTCGCGACACAACTGAGTGCTGAGTGACGAAGAAGGCCCCAGGGTTCGCCCTGGGGCCTTCTCCGTGCCCGGGTTTCACGCCATGCCGTCGACGGGGCTCCGGGCGCGGCGGGGTCAGTCGAAGATGTGCTCGATGATGCTCGAGGTGTAACCGGTCGGCGCCAGGTTCGAGTAGCGGGTGTCGATCATGACGTCGTCACGCCAGAACAGGGTGCGGCCGTCCGTCACGGGGTACTGCTCGTTGGGCCAGGTCTTCTCGCATCGGGTGCCGCCGTCCGGCGTGAAGCAGGAGAAGCCCTCGTTGTCGGCGAGTGCATTGAGCATGTCGAGCGCGGGACCGCGGTTCATCCGCGAGATGGTGGTCGTGAGCCTCGTGGTGTCTGCGCGCGGGTCGGCCCAATTGCAGGTGAGGGCGCCGTCCGCACCCACGCCCGAGGGTCCGAAGGCGGCGTCGTTGAGCGGGATGTCTCCGAGCTCGGCGAGCACGGATTCCGACAGGATCGCGCGGCAGTCGGTCGGGAGCGTGACGGCCTTGGCGGTGGGCATGGGGGAGGGTGTTCCGGGCCCCTCCGTGCTGGTCGAGTCCGGGCTGGGCGCGTCGCTCGCTGCTGAGGGCGCCGAGGACCCTGCTCCCGCGCCGGCTTGCGGAGTGCACGCCGTGAGGGCGATGAGGAGCGAGAGGGCCACGGCGGCGCCGGCGAGGCGGGGGTTCATGGCCACACCGTACTGCCCTCCGGCGTCGGGACGCGAGAGGATCGCGGTGTTGTCAGGGCGTCCCGGCACCGCGATAGTGTCAGCGGGTGAGCAACGTGACTTCTGCTGCCGGTTCCGTGGTCGTGATCGGCGATGCCCTGATCGATGAGATCCGTGATGATTCGGGGGTGCGCGAGCTCGTCGGCGGCGCTGCGCTGAACGTGGCCGTCGGCCTTCGTCGGCTGGGGGTCGACACCACGCTGATCGCGATGGTCGGTGACGATGAAGCGGGCGCCCACATCCGCGAGTACCTCGGGGATCACGGGGTGCGCCTGATCTCGAGCGAGGCCCCGCACGGCTCCTCTCGTGCCGTCGTACAGCGCGCGTCGAACGGCGAGCCGCAGTACGTGTTCAATGAGGCGGCGCAGAAGCGCAGCATCCGATACTCCGATGAGGCACGTCAGGCGATCTCCGACGCCGCGCTCGTCGCCATCAGCTGCTTCCCCTTCGATGTGCCGGCAGAGGTCGATGCCCTGGTCGATGCCCTGGGCGATGCGAGGGTCGCCGTCGACCCGAACCCGCGCACCGGGATGCTCAGCGATCGCGAGGAGTTCGTCCGCGGGTTCGAGCGGCTGGCGACGTCGGCGGCCGTCGTCAAGGTCGGCGCGGATGATGCAGCGATCCTCTACGACGGCGACCTGGACGCACTGCGGGGGCGCCTGCGAGACCTCGGAGCCGCTGCCGTACTGGCGACCGCGGGAGCGGACGGTGCCACGATCGATGCGGACGCCGGTGTCGTCTCCGTGCCCATCGCCCAGCTTCCCGGAGCCGTGATCGACACCGTCGGGGCGGGTGACGCGACGCTCGCGGCGGTCTCCGAGGGCCTGGTCTCGGCGTCGCCGTCCGACCTGGCGCAGTGGCGCGTGCTCCTGCTGCGAGCCATGGACATCGCCGCTGCGACCTGCCGCGCAGAGGGCGGCCTGCTGCGGACTCCGGAGTCTCTGGCCGACTCGGGGCGGGGCGTGAACGGCAGCTGACGTTTCGATTTCTTGCACCCGCCTCGGACAGGTATGCTTATCTCTCGTGCCCCCGGTTGGCTGTTCAAGTCGGACGGGTGCGCTCTGGCGAGTTACCCAAGCGGCCAAAGGGATCTGACTGTAAATCAGACTGCACTGCATTCGGGGGTTCGAATCCCTCACTCGCCACCACAATCAAGGCCCCGAGATCCGCGGAAATACGCGGGAGTCGGGGCCTTAGCTGTTCCCTGAACCGGCCGCGTGATAACCACGTGACACAGCCGGTCAGGGCGAGCCCGATCCCGGGCACCCGCGACAGCGTTCCGAGCATCCACACGGGTCGGCGTGCGTATCCGACGTCACCGCCGTCGTCGCCTGACCACGTCCGCTGCACGGCCCTCGACGGAGCGGACCGTGTGAATGGGGGACCGGACCTGCATCGCACGTCGACGGGCTCGACGAAGTCTCCCTGTTACGCGTCGTGAAGCCGGATATCCATCGACGACGAACGGTGACTGCGGACGGGCTGCAGGTACGGGCGAGCCCATAGATTTCGGGCAGAAGTCGACCCGAGGAGTCCCGTGCACACCGTCAGCATCCCAGCCGTCGCGCCATCGGCGCAGACGAGCATCACCCTGGCCGGGCGACCAGTCTCCCGGCTCGGCTTCGGCGCCGCCCGGCTCACCGCAGGTGACGGATGGGGGCGCGCCTCCGACGAGGGCGAGCCACGCCGGCTCCTGCGTGCGGCGATCGACGAGGGATACGACTACGTCGACTCCGCCGATGCGCTCGGTCCCGGCATCAGCGACGAGATCATCGGAGACGTCGTCCGTCCCTCCGAGAACGTGCTCGTCGCGTCTAAAGTCGGGATGCTGCGCACCGGTCCGCACGGGTGGGGTGTGCTCGGCCGACCGGACTATCTCCGTCAGCAGGTGCACGCCACGCTGCTCCGACTGCGCCGGGATCAGATCCCCCTGCTGTACCTGCACCGCATCGACCCTGCCGTCCCGCTCGCCGATCAGTGGGGAACGCTGCGCGAGCTCCGCGACGACGGGCTGATCGGTCACCTCGGTGTGTGCGAGCCGGACCTCACCCAGCTCGACGAACTGGTCGAAATCGAGGTGCCGGCGGCCGTGCAGAGCCTGTACAACATCGCGGCGCCGGCGAACGCGGTGGTCGCCGACAGAGCCGCGGAGCTGGGCGTGCCCTTCGTCGCCTACTGGGCGCTGATCGGTCGTGGGCTGGCGCGCAGCGAGTACGACCGGGTCTTCCGGGTGCTCGGCGCGGGGGGAGCACCGTTCGGATTGTCGGCAGCGCAGACCGCCCTCGCCTGGGCGCTGAGCACGCGTCCGAACGGACTCGCCCTCGTCGGGTCGCGCTCCCTCCGACACCTCGCCGAGAATCGACGTGCCCTGGAGTTGCGACTGCCGGATGATGTGACGAGTCGGCTGGCAACCGAGGTCGCCGATGCGCTCGGCGGCGTCGCCTTCGACCCGCGTCGCACGGCGGAGGACGAGAGATGAGCCTCGACATCCGACCCGGCACAGACCCGCTCGACGCGTATCTGGCCTTCGACACCGCCGCACCGCAGCGGGGGAGCATCCCCGCCGACGCCTCGATCGAGAGTGCCTTCGACGGTGCCGCGGACGGCACGCACGACCGCATCGCCGCGTCGGTGAGGGCTCTGCGCCCCGAGCTCGTCGCGCTCGCCACCGATCTGTACGAAAACCCCGAGATCGGCTTCCAGGAGGTCTACTCCTCCGGACGCATCGCCGACCTCCTCGACGCACACGGCATCGACGTCCAACGCGGAGCCTTCGGACTCGACACCGCTTTCCGGGCCACGGTGGGCGAGGGCGACGCGCACTTCGCGATCATCGCGGAGTACGACGCGCTGCCGGAGGTCGGTCATGCGTGCGGGCACAACATCATCGCCGGTCAGGCAGTCGGAGCCTTCCTGGCGGCACGGGATCATCTCGCGCCGGGCGGAGGGCGCCTGTCGATCATCGGTACCCCGGCCGAGGAAGGCGGGGCGGGCAAGGAGCTCATCATCCGCGCCGGCGGTTTCGACGACGTGGATGCCGCGGCGATGGTGCACCCGGGCGGAGGTACCAGTGTCTCCCCGGTGTATGGAGGCGGCACGAGCGGCGTGCGCCGCGTGCGGGTGACCTACCGCGGTCGCGCGGCCCACGCCGCGCTCAGTCCGTACCTCGGTCTCAACGCGCTCGACGCCGTGGTCACCGCCTACCAGGGCGTGGCGCAGCTGCGTCAGCACATCCTGCCCGTCGACCGGATCCACGGCATCATCACCGACGGCGGCGCGGCGGCCAACGTCGTGCCGGAGCGCGCCGCTGCGGAGTTCCTCATCCGCTCGACCGAGGTGGCGACGTTGAACGCCTTGACGCAGCGAGTGGTCGACATCCTCGAAGCGGCGGCGCTCAGCACCGGCACCACGGCGGAGCTGGACGTCGACTTCGAGCCGCCCTACCTCCCGCTGCGCCCGAACGTCGAGCTGAACAAGCGCTGGGCCACCGCCCTCACCCGGCAGGGCAGATCCGTCCCCGTACGGCCGGCGGTCGTGCGGCAGGGCGGCCCATCGACAGACATGGGCAACGTCAGTCAGTTCATCCCGGCGATACACCCGGCGCTCGGTCTGGGCGCGGCCTCCGACGTGCTGCCCCACAACGCCGCCTTCGCGGATGCCACCGTGCGTCCTCCTGCGTTCGACACGCTGGTCGACGGTGCGATCGGTCTCGCCGCGACAGCACTCGACTACCTCGCCGACGAGGGGCTGCAGGCGGCGGTCTCCGCCGAGTTCGTCGCGACCGGTGGACGGTACCGCTGGGGGGACGGATGACGGCGACAGCAGCGCTCGCACCGGCCACCCGGGTGCGCGGCATCCGTTTCGGGGGGTGGCTGCCGTTCACCCTGCACCGGCTGCTCGACGCGGTGATCGTGCTCTGGGCAGCGGCGACCCTCGCTTTCGTGGCGCTCAAGCTGATTCCCGGCGATCCGCTCGACAGCCTGCTCGCCGGGGTGCTCGATGCGCCGCCGGAGCTGCGCCAACAGGTCGCCGCGTATTACGGCCTCGACCAACCCGTGTTCGTGCAGTACCTCACGTTCCTCGCGAACCTGGTGCAGGGGGATCTGGGGATCAGTTACCAACGCTCCGCCCCCGTCACACAGATCATCTTCTCCGAGCTCGGTGCGACGGTCGAGCTCACGGTGACCGCCATGGCGATCGCCGGCATCGTCGCGGTGGGACTCGCGCTCGCCACTTCCGGACGTCGCCGCTCGGCGCGTCTGGCTGCGCAGGCGATCGAGCTGGTCGCGATCTCGGTGCCGTCGTTCTGGCTCGGCATCCTGCTGATGAACCTGCTCTCGTTCACGTTCCCGATCTTCCCGGCCTTCGGCGCCAATGGTCCCGCCTCCCTCGTGCTCCCCGCCGTCACCCTCTCGGTGCCGCTCATCGGGGTGCTCGCCCAGGTGCTCCGCGAGCGCATGGAGTACACGCTGCACGAGCCCTTCGTGACGACCGTCCTCGCCCGTGGTGTCTCGGAGAGTCGGCTGCGCTCGCACCACGTGCTGCGCCATGCCGCGATTCCGGCACTCACGCTGAGCACCCTGATCTTCGGCTCGCTGCTCAGCGGCGCAGCAGTGCTCGAGACCCTGTTCGCCCGTCCGGGCCTCGGCCGCATCGCCGTCTCCGCGGTCGCCGACCGCGACATCCCGGTGGTGCTGGGCACCGTGGTCTTCGCGGCCCTGGTGTTCGTGGTCGTGAACATCGTGGTCGACCTCGTGTACCCGCTGTTCGACCCGAGATTGAAGGAGGCGCGCTCATGACCGCTTCGGCCGTCCTGCAACCGGCCCCCGCCGACGGCCTCGTGCGCCGACGGGTGCATCCGCCGGTCGGCGTGCTCCTGGCGATCGCGGTGCTCGCCGCCCTGCTCGTGATCGGCCTCGCTCCTGGGGCCTTCACCTCATATGACCCGTTGCAGGGTGATCCGCTCTCCTCACTCCAGGCGCCGAGTGCGGCGCACCCCTTCGGTACCGATCAGCTCGGTCGCGACGTGCTCTCACGCGTTCTGCACGGCGCCCAGTACTCGCTCTCTCTGGGCCTGCTCGCGACGGCGATCGGCCTCGTCGGCGGCATCGTGCTCGGGGTCGCCGCCGGATACTCCCGCGGCTTGGCCGACCGGCTGATCAGCCGGTTCCTCGACATCCTGCTCGCCTTTCCCGAGGTGCTGCTCGCGCTGATCCTGATCACCGTGCTCGGCCCGGGGATGTCGAGCGTCATCTGGGCCGTCGGTATCGGCCGTATCCCCGGTGCGGCTCGCCTCGTGCGGTCTCAAGTGCTGCAGGTGCGCCGATCCTCCTACGTCTCGTCGGCCGTGGGGCTCGGGCTGCCGTCGCTCACGGTGGTCGCGCGGCACGTGGTTCCCAACAGTCTCGGCCCCGTGCTCGTCAACTCGGTGCTCGGCGTCGGGGTGTGCATCATCTTCGGCGCGTCGCTGAGCTTCCTCGGACTCGGTGCCGTGCCGCCCACCCCGGAATGGGGGCTGATGCTGTCGGAGGCCAGACAGTACCTCTCGCTCGCTCCGTGGGTCAGCGTC
Organism: Microbacterium sp. R1; assembly: GCF_015159725.1. Taxonomy (NCBI): domain Bacteria; kingdom Bacillati; phylum Actinomycetota; class Actinomycetes; order Micrococcales; family Microbacteriaceae; genus Microbacterium; species Microbacterium sp. R1. The sequence goes on from NZ_JADDUD010000003.1 coordinate 154,530, forward strand.
TGGCCCGGAGTCTTCATCACCCTGACCGTGGTCTCGGTCACGGTGACCGGCCGTTGGTGGCAGCAGAGCGTCGTCTCGCGGAGGAGGTCGCTGTGACCGTCGTCGATTCCCACCCCCTGGTGTCGACCGTCGACGAGGAAGCCCACGAGACGGCGATCGTCTCGGTGCGCGACCTGCGTGTGCGCTTCCCCGGGACCGTTGCCCCTGCGGTCGACGGCGTGTCGTTCGCCGTCGCTGCCGGACGCTGCGTGGCCCTGGTCGGTGAATCGGGGTCGGGCAAGAGTGTCACCGCGCGCAGTCTTCTCGGACTGTCCGGCCGCGGCGCGCAGATCACATCGACCGAGCTCCGCTACGGCGCGATCGACCTGAGGGGGCTGCGTGGTCGCGGATGGCGTGCCGTGCGGGGGAGTGGGATCGGCCTCGTGCATCAGGACGCGCTGGTCTCGCTCGATCCGCTGCGTCGGGTCGGAGCCGAGGTCGCCGAAGGTATCGATGGCATCGGCTCCCGGCGGGCGCGTGCGGCCAACGTCGAGGAGCTGCTCGGTCGCGTCGGTGTCCCCGAGCCTCGGATGCGCGCGCAGCAGCGTCCGCATGAGCTCTCGGGTGGATTGCGACAGCGTGCTCTGATCGCGTCGGCCATCGCGGGTGGGCCGCGCGTGCTCATCGCGGATGAACCGACGACGGCGCTCGATGTCACGGTGCAGGCGCAGATCATCGATCTGCTGATCGAACTCAAGACCACCGGCACCGGCATCCTCCTGGTCAGCCACGACCTCGCCGTCGTGAGCCGCATCGCCGACGAGATCCTGGTGATGAACCAGGGCGTGGTCGTCGAGCGGGGAGCTCCACGCACGATCTTCGCCGACCCGCAGCAACCGTACACGCGTCGGCTCATCGACGCGATTCCGGCCGAGCATCGTCGCGGCACGCGTCTTTCGACCGCTCCGCTGCCGGTGCTGCAGGAGCGGCGGTCATCGGAGGCCACCCTGCAGAGCGCGACCCCCGTGATCGAAGCCCGCGGCCTCCACAAGACGTACCGCGTGCCCGGTGGTGTCCTCTCGGCTCTCGACGACGTCTCCTTCGCCCTCCGCCGCGGCACCACCCTGGGCGTGGTCGGGGAGTCGGGCTCCGGCAAGTCCACGGCCGCGCAGATCGTCCTCGGCACCCTCGCCCCCGATCGCGGCGAGGTGGTGTTCGACGCGAAGCCCTGGTCGGGGATCCCCGAGCGGGAGCGACGAATCCGGCGTCCGCGCATCCAGTCGATCTCCCAGGATCCGCTCAGCTCGTTCGACCCGCGCTATGACGTGGCCGCGGTGCTCGGTGAAGCGATCGCCGCGGGTGCTGTTCCTCGCGAGCGACGTCGGGAGCGCGCCGAGGAGCTGCTGACCCAGGTCGGACTGACCGGTGCCGTGCTCGCACGCCGTCCCCTCGACCTCTCCGGAGGGCAGCGCCAGCGAGTCGCGATCGCGAAGGCGCTCGCGACGAACCCCGACGTGCTGGTGTGCGACGAGCCGGTGTCAGCGCTCGACGTCTCGGTGCAGGCACAGGTTCTCGACCTGCTGCAGGCGCTGCAGGAGCAGCTCGGCGTCTCGCTCCTCTTCATCAGTCATGACCTCGGCGTCGTCCGCCATCTGGCGCACGACATCGTCGTGATGCGGCACGGACGTGTCGTCGAGTCGGGCCCGGCCGACGACATCTTCGCCGCTCCCGCCCAGCCCTACACCCGCGAACTGCTCGCCGCCGTCCCGCGCCTCCTGCCCTGACCGCCCGCCCGACCACACCCGCACACAGCGACCAAGGAAGAACCCTCACCATGAACAGAACACGAGCAGCATTCGCGCTCGGCGCCGTCCTGACCGCCTCCCTCGCCCTGTCCGCCTGCGCCGGCGGCGCATCGGCGCCGTCGTCGTCGGATGCCGCGGACGCCTCGCCGGTCTCCGGTGGGACGCTCACCTATCTCGCGAACACCGAGCCCGGGACCTGGGACGGACAGAAGGTCCCTTCCCTCAACCTGAACTCGATCAACAGCAGCATCTTCGACCCGCTGGTGGTGCAGGCGGAGGACGGCACGTACAAGCCGCATCTGGCCACAGGGTGGGAGATCAGCGACGACGGACTGGTCTACACCTTCACGTTGCGCGATGACGTCGTCTTCCATGACGGAACCCCGTTCAACGCGGCTGTGCTCAAGCAGAACCTCGATCGACCGCTCAACGAGGTCGGTCTGGCGACTGCGGGCAATGCCATCGTCTCCACGGCTGTCCTGAGCGACGACGAGCTGCAGGTGACCCTGGGTCGCAAGAACGCCGCGTTCATCCACGCGCTCTCCACCCCGCACTGGCCGATCTACTCCGGCAAGGTGCTCAGCGAGCACACCGCCGCCGAGCTCGGGACCGACCCGGCCCTGTCGATCGGGACCGGCCCCTTCCGCGTCAAGGAATACGCGAAGGGATCCAAGCTCGTGCTCGAGCGCAATCCCGACTACGCGTGGGCACCCGAGACCGCGGACCACGAGGGGCCCGCCTACCTCGACGAGGTCGTCATCCAGTTCGTGCCGGAGACGCAGGCGCGCATCGGTGCTCTCAACTCGAAGCAGGCCGACGCGATCGATCAGGTGCCGCCGCTGAACATCGGCGAGGTCGAGGCGGCCGGCAACACCGTCATCACGCAGGACAACACGGGAACGCCCTACTATCTCGCGCTGAACACGAACATCGCTCCCTTTGACGACAAGAACGTGCGCCTCGCGTTCCGAGAGGCGATCGACATCGATGCCCTCCTGAAGAGCGTCTACGGCGGTGTCTACAGCCGCTCCTGGACGACGACCTTGCCCGGCACCCCGCCGGTCGGCGCCTACGACGAGAGCCTGGAGGGCTCATGGGGCTACGACCTCGACAAGGCGCAGGAACTGCTCGACGAAGCGGGCTGGGACGAGGTCGACTCCGCGGGCTACCGGGTCAAGGACGGCGAGCGTCTGCACATCGACTGGTACTTCGACAGCCTGTACGTGCAGACCGATCAGCGTCAGCAGCTCGGCGAGGCCATCGCCTCCTCGCTCAAGGACGCCGGATTCGAGGTCGAGCGCATCCCGTTCGACACCGCCTCCTTCACGGCGGCGATCGCGAAGAACGAGCACAACCTCGCTGACGCCTCCCGCGGCTACGCCGATGTGGGCACCTCCGTCTCGCCCTTCACCTCCAGCGCCGACCCGCGCAACGGCGGCAACGGCATCAACTACGGCCTGCTGAACGACGAGGTCATCGACGCGCAGTACGCGATCGTGCAGTCCGACGGCGACCCCGAGGCGCGCATCGAAGCGGCGCACATCGTGCAGGCCCGCATCCTCGACGAGGGCTTCGCGGTTCCGCTGTACATCCCGAAGAAGATCGTCGGCACCACTCCGGCCGTTCACGGATGGACCTTCGACGCCGTCGGCTACACCGACTCGTTCTACGACACCTGGCTCTCCGAGTGACGCACCACCCCTGTTGAGAGGAAAAGGACCAGCACATGCCACGCATCGATCTCTTCTACTACGGAGACGTCTCGCCCGGACAGAGTCCGGTCTCGCTCTATCGCGACATCGAGGAACAGGTGATCCTGGGTGACCAGCTCGGATACAACGGCGTCTGGATCACCGAGCACCACCTCACGATGCGCGGGGAGGTGCCGGACCCGCTGCTCTTCCTCGCACGACTCAGCGGAGTGACCAGCCGCATCCGGCTCGGGACCTCGATCGTGTGCGCCCCGTTCTACCACCCGATCCGACTCGCGGAGTCGGCGCTGCTGCTCGACGCGGTATCCGGTGGGCGGCTCGATCTGGGTGTCGGCAGCGGCGTCGGCTCGGAGGAGTTCTTCGCCGTGTGGGGGATCGACAAGGCCTCGTCCTCCGCGCGGTCGGCCGAGGTCCACGAGATCCTGCGGCAGGCGATCGATGAGAAGGTCGTCGACTTCGAGGGGGAGTACTACTCCTTCCACGGTGTGGAGATCTCGCCGCCGGCGGGGCGTCCCGCACGCGACCTCATCTGGACGGCGGCCGGCCGCAACGCGATCGGCCTGGCGGCTCGGCACGGCTACCGGCTGATGATCCCGCGTCCGCTCCCGCTGGAGGAACGACTGCGGTTCAGCCGCGAGTATCGCGCCACCGTCCCCGGCGGAGAGATCATCCATCTGCGATCCGGTCTCGTCGCCGAGACGAAGGACGCCGCACGCGCCGGAGCGCTGGAGTTCTTGCGCACGTACGCGCGGATCTATCTCGGTCTGGACTGGACAGGAGGGGTGGACTCCGAGGACTACGACGACATCGCCGAGCAGCTGAGCTTCGCGATCGGCACCGCACCCGAGGTCGCCGACAAGGTCCATGAGTGGAACGACCAGTTCGACGGCACCGAGCAGACCGCGATCCAGTTCCAGGGACCGGGGATCAGCCAACTGCAGGCGCTGACGGCGATCGAGCTGTTCGCGGCGGAACTGCCCGCGCTGCAGGCGGACGCCGTGCGCACGGCCGTCGACTATGTCGATCCCGGCATTCCCGAGCGCGCGCTCAGTGCCGGCCCTCGCGTGCAGGAGGCCCGCGGATGACCGCAACTACATCCTCCCCGTTCGGAGGCACCGACCTGCCCCTCGGCTCGACCACGATCGGTGACCGTCTGCGTATCGGCTTCATCACGCACCTCGACCACAGCGAGGATCCGCGATTCGTCTATCGAGACACGATCCGTCTGATCCAGGAGCTCGAGGAGCTCGGCTACGACAGCGCCTGGATCGCCACACGGCACTTCCACTCCGGGTGGGCGGCTCTTCCCTCCCCGTACGGGTTTCTGGGGGCGCTCGCCGCCGCGACGAGCACGATCGGACTCGGTACCGCGGTGCTGCCGATCATCCTCGACGATCCTGTGCGCGCCGCGGAGGAGGTCGCCGCGATCGACCATCTCGCCGGTGGGCGGCTGCTGCTCGGCCTCGGGAAGGGAGTCCCTTCCGACTCTTATCACGTGTTCCACACCTGGACGAATGACCGCGACACCAGCTTCGAGAATCAGATCGACCGTCTGCACTGGGCGCTCCAGGGAGGCGTGGTCGATGGGGGCACGGGCGCGATCTGGCCACAGAACACCGCGCTCGAGGGACGGCTGTTCCACGGCAGCTCGAACATCGACACGATCCGTTTCGCGGGGCGCACCGGCGACGGCTTCATCCTGGAGCGGTTCGGCAACGGGCCGGAGCGGCACCCTGATGCGCGGGCGGCATTCCAGCGGCGCCAGGCGGACTCCGTGCGAGAGTACCGTCGGGTCTTCGCGGACACCTGGGGATCGACGCGCACTCCCTGGGTCGTCACCTCCCGCTCCGCTTTCCCCGGCCGCACGACCGAGGAAGCCCTCGCGTTGGCCGGAGAGCGCACCGCCCGCTGGAACGTCGCCAGCGCTGCAGCCGGACGCGTGGATCTGTCGCTGTCGATCCCGGACCAGCTGCTGTCGGACAACTTCGCCTGGGGGAGCCCTGAGGCGCTCGCCGCCGATCTGCTCGCCGACCCCACGATCGCGCTGACCGACGAGCTGGTGCTGGGCATCCATCCGGCCGTGCTCGACAGGGCCGAGACGATCGATCGCGCCCGCGTGCTCCTGCGAGAGGTCGTGCCGCTGGTCGAGGAGGGGTGGCGCGCGCAACGAGCATCCGCGCTGGCAGAGGTGAACGCCAGAGCGGACACACTGCAGGGGGGCTGACGCGGCTCGAGTCGATTCGCAGAACGGGGGCGGGGCGGGGGGTCCCCGCCCCGCCCCCGCGAACGGTTTCCTAGACTGGAGAGATGCGACCGCTCACCGAAGCCGAAGTCCGGGCATCGTTCGTCAATGCGGACGATGACGAGCTGCGTCTGATGGAGATGCCTCATGACTTCCTGCTCGTCGACTGGGACTACCTCGACTTCTTCGCCTGGCAGGACCCCGGTGCGAGCCGTCGCGGCTATGTGCTGATCCCGCACGACGACGAGGTGATCGGGGTGGTGCTGCGTGCGACGGACCCCGGTCGCGCGAGGTCGGGCATGTGCAACATCTGCCACACGATGCAGCCGGGGAACCAGGTCGCCCTCCTCTCCGCCCGTCGAGCAGGCGAAGCGGGCAAGCGGGGGGATTCGTTCGGCACCTACATGTGCGCCGACCTCTCCTGCCACGAGAACGTGCGCCTCGCGCACCCGCTCGCACCGAACGAGGTCAGGTCGCCCGGTCAGGTCGACTTCCGTCTCGACGGCACGCGCCGGCGCATGGAGAGCTTCGTCTCGCAGGTCTGGGAGCGGGTCTGATCGCGGTTACGCTGGTGCGACACGTTCTGTGCTCGAAGGAGAAGCCATGACTGACGCCATCCTGTTCGCCGTCGAAGAGGGGATGGCTCGGCTCACACTGAACCGGCCCGCTCGGCTCAACGCGTTCAACGCCGACCTGGCGCACGCCTGGAAGGACGCGACGGCCGAGGCCACGTCGCGCACCGACGTGAAGGCGATCCTCATCGATGCCGCGGGTCCTGCGTTCTGCGCGGGAGGCGACGTGATCGACATGGCGACGACCATGGGCGCGTCCGGTGCGGAGATCACCGCGCTCGCCGAGGTCATCAACTCCGGCATCCGCTCGCTGACGGAATCAGCGGTGCCTGTCGTCGCCGCGGCCCACGGCACGACCGCGGGAGGTGGCCTGGGCATCCTGCTGTGCAGCGACTACGCCGTCGTGGGCTCGCGGTCGAAGCTCGGCAGCCTGTACGCGAACATCGGTCTGACCCCAGACCTGTCGGTCTCCGCTCAGCTCGCTCGTGCCGTCGGCCAGCGCCGTGCCCTGCAGCTCGTCCTGCAGGATCGGCTGCTCACCGCAGCGGAGGCCGTCGAGTGGGGACTCGTCGCCGAGGCCGTCGAGGGTGAGGACGCCGCCGCGGAGGCGGAGCGTGTGCGAGCGCGCGGTGAGGAGATCGCACGCTTCTGGCTGGCGGGTGCCGCCGACGCCTACGGTCAGGCGAAGAGGCTGGTGCGCGAGCAGCCGGAACGCTCCTTCGTCGAGCAGCTGGGCGAAGAGGCGCGCTCGATCGGTGCCGCCCTCGAGACACCCGACGCGCAGGCGAGGGTCGCGGCGTTCGCTGCGGCGTCGGCGAAGAAGACCGGCTGACCTCTCCTCCCCAGACCCGAAGGGTCAACCGACTTCCCGCGACGGGGTCGAACCCCTGGCAACCGTCGGCGCGCATGGCAGGATGAAGGCATCGCCGCTCGACGAGAGGAACGCCATGTCCCAGCCGGACATCACCACGCATCGACCGCAGGGTGAGAAGAAGAACATGTCGCTGCTGATCAGGGGCTCCCTGTGGATCGCCATCGGCGCTCTCATCGCCGCGGCCCTCGTGTGCGTCATCTGGGTGCTCATCGGTGACCAAGACGGTCTGATCGGTCGTGCGTTCCTCACGATCCTGCTGCTGGCGGCGTTCGCGGGAATCGCGATCCTCGAGGCCGGGTTGGCGCCGAACCGCCCCGACTGGCTGCAGCTGGCGAGCATGGTGAGCTGGATCGTCGCCCTCCTCGTCGGCGCCGTGAAGATCTGGCTCCCGGAGGACGGGTTCTACTTCGGCGCCGAGCGCTTCTTCCAGCTGCTCCTCGTGATCGGCATCCTCCAGCTGGCACTGCTGCACGTGCGCCTGTTCACGCCGGCAGCGCAGCGATACGTCACGACCTTCACCCGAGTGATCTACATCGTGACGGTCACTTTCCTCGTCGGTCTCGTCGGCATGCTCGTGTTCTTCCTCGCCTTCCCCCACACGTTCCACTACGGCGAGCTGTATTGGCGCATCGTGGTCGCACTCACGATCCTCGTGGCCGTTGGCACCACGCTGATCCCGCTGCTCAATGCGCTCTTCGCGCCGAAGAAGAAGACCCCGGCCAACCGTGCCGTCGCGTCGGCGCCGTCGTGGCCGACCTACGCCGATGGCATCACCCCGCTTCCGGCGCTGCCCGATGCATCGCCCGACTGGAACGCCTACTACACCGGGTACCCGACGGTCGCCCCGCCCCAGCAGGCACTCCCGCAAGCGCCCGTCTCGGGGTTCCCCGTCGTGCCGCAGCCCGTCTCGCCGCAGCCCGCGCCGCCGCAGCCCGCTGCGTCTCAGTTCGCGCCGCCGCAGTTCTCGCAGCCCGCAGAGCCCGCGCCTTCGACTCCGGGCGAGCACCCGATGCCCCCTGCCCCGGCCACGCAGATCCCGGCCTCCCCGCAGGAGGCTTCGCAGGCTTTCCCGCCGCCGCCGCCCGCGCCCCGGCAGCCCGAACAGTGACGCTGGAACTCGAACTCCGCGACCTCGCGACCGAGATCGCCGAGGAAGCAGGGCAGCTCGCGCGACTTCGACGACAGGAAGGGGTGCGCCTGGCGGCGACCAAGTCGTCGTTGGCCGACATCGTCACGGACGCAGACCGAGAGGTCGAAGCGCTCATCCGTTCGCGTCTCCGCGCGGCGCGGGCGGACGACGGCTTTCTCGGCGAAGAGACGGGGGCCGAAGCGGGGAGCAGCGGGATCACGTGGATCGTCGACCCCATCGACGGCACCGTCAACTACGCGTACGGCATCCCGGCGTACAACGTGAGCATCGGCGCGGTCCGCGGGGAACCCGATCCCGAGACCTGGGAAGCGCTCGCCGGCGCCGTCAACGCCCCGGCGTTGGGAGAGACCTTCTCAGCGGCGCGAGGTCATGGCGCCTGGTCGAACGGCATTCGTCTCGCGGTGACGGACACGACCCCGGCCGGCGCTCTCCTCGCCACGGGCTTCGGCTACGACCCCGCCACCCACGAAGGCGACATCGCGACCGTGGCGCGGGTCATGCCGATGGCTCGCGATGTGCGACGTATGGGTGCGGCCGCACTCGACCTGGCCTTCGTCGCTGCGGGGCGACTGGACGGTTACTTCGAGCGGGGCCTTCGCCCCTGGGACTTCGCCGCCGGTGCGCTCCTCGTCGAGGAAGCCGGAGGCGTGGTGTCCCGAACGGATGTCGACTCCCCACGCCCGATGCTGGTGGCGGGGGGAGTCGATGTGCACGCCCGACTGCTCGCGATCCTCGCGGAGAATCCGTGAACGATTCATGGCATTCTCAGCCTGGTCACGGTAGGGTTTACCCGATCGTTACTTTCATCACCCGAAGGTGAAAGTCAAAGTTTGCGCCCCCCGAGCACGACGCACGACCGAGAGAAACGCTTTGCCCCTCGAGAACTCCCAGGCTGCCTCTGCGCCCACGCGCCGATCCAGCCGACTCCGCACTGCGGCCTCCGAGGCCCCCGCGGCGGGACCGACGGCACCCCTTTCTGCCGCTGATTCCACTGCCGTCGCCCTCGTTGCTGTCGCCCCCCTTTCCCGACGCGCCGCCCGTCAGCGGCCGGCACCCGACGAGGTGGTCACGGAAGCGCTGATCGAGCCTTTCGTCGCCACGAACTCGGAGCCGGTGATCGCCGATGTTCCCGCGGTTCCTGTCGCCTCGGAGCCGGTCGAGGCTCCTGCGGCTCCGGTCCGCGAAACCGGTGAGGCCGGGCGTGGACCGGCGGTCGAAGCCGACGCGTTCGAGCGCGCTTCCCGTGCCTTCCGCGCGACAGGTGCGGTTCCGACGGTTTCCACGGCTGAGCGCTCGTCGTCCGCAGCGAGTTCGGACGCTGAGCCTGTCGTCCCCTCGCATGTGGCCCCTCGTCGCCCCCGTAACCTCCGCAAGGTGGTCACGGTCGGAGCAACCGTAGGTGTGATGAGCCTCGCAGGGCTTCTCGCGGTGTCCATGACGCTCCCCGCGGAGGCGGTCGCCGGTGTGCGGGGCGGCTCGGCCGCATCCATGTCGTTGGTCTCCGCTGCTGCCGCCGACTCGAAGGACGAGGCCGAGGACGAGATCCAGGCTTTCGTCGCACCGTCCGGCGTCGAGAGCGTCCCGCTCTCCCGCTCCGATGACTTCAGCACGGTCTCGCTCGCCGAGGTCGCCGCCGAGCAGGGCATCAACTACTCGGGTGAGATCTTCACGAACGACCCCGACGCCGCCATCCAGTGGCCGTTCCTCGTCGGTGTCGGCATGAGCTACGGCTATGGGATGCGCAGCGGCCGCCTCCACGAGGGCATCGACTTCGTGCCGGGCAACGGTGCGCCGATCCAGGCCATCGCCGACGGCACTGTCCGCATCGCCACAGAGCAGGGCGGGGCCTTCGGGGTCACGGTCTACATCGACCACGTCATCGACGGCCAGGTCATCACGAGCCACTACTCGCACATGCAGTACGGCTCCCTCAACGTCAAGGCCGGCGACACCGTCAAGGTCGGAACGATCGTCGGCAAGACGGGTAACACGGGTCGTTCCTACGGCGCTCACCTGCACTTCGAGCTCATTGTCAACGGAACGACCATCGACCCGATGCCGTGGCTCAAGGCGAACGCCGGTCGATCGTCGCTGACCGCGGAGGAGTGACCGGCTCGATTTCATGAGGACGCCACAGTAATGGTATTCTCGTACGGTTGCCCCGCGAGGGGCAGCACGCCCCGATAGCTCAGTGGCAGAGCACTTCCATGGTAAGGAAGGGGTCGTCAGTTCAATCCTGACTCGGGGCTCGCAAGCATTCTTCTCACGCGGACGGATGCCTCGCGGCAGGGTAGCTCAGCTGGTTAGAGCGCACGACTCATAATCGTGAGGTCGCGGGTTCAAGCCCCGCTCCTGCTACAGATGAAAACCCCCGGATTCCCGGGGGTTTCGTCGTTCACGGGGGGCAGCGCGTCGAAGCTCAGTCGCGGGACTGGCGCGCCGGTTGGAGCCCACCGATCGGCGAATCAGCCTCGCCGTTGACGTACATGTAGCCGTCGATGATGTCCGCGGATCGCCCTCGGCCGAGCCATGCGTCGATGCCGTCGCAGGCGTTCTCCGTCTGGGGGAGGAGCGTCTCCAGCTCGATCCTTCCCGCCGAATCCTGCGACCAGCGGCCGCTCAGATCGTTGCACCCGTCGCTGCCCGTGACGGTCCCGTCGGGACTGAACGACAAGAACGTCGCTCCGTCGACGCTCGCCTCCCAGCCCCCGACGGGGTCGGGGAGTGGCGGAGTCGTCTCGGCGGGAACCTCACCGTTCGCGATCCTGTCGTTGCGCGCGTACATGGGGGCGAGCCCGGCTTGGAAGACGGCGCTGGTGGTGATGGCCGACACCAGCACGAGGACCACGCCGAGCAGGGGAGCCCAGTAGGCGGGCTTTCTCCGATGCCGGAGCATGAACGCGGCCACGATCGCCGCGATGACCGCGGCAGCGACCGCCCACGGGAAGACGGCGCGGGCGCCGAAAGCGAGTGCCAGGTCGCAATCTCCTTCGCAGCCGACGGCGCTGAACGACTCGAGGATCTGCGCGACGTACGCTGCGACGACGAGCAACGGAACGAGCAACCAGAGGGTGACGGCGAGTGCGGAGCGGTGCGCACGGTCGCGATGGGCAGGTTCCGGATCCTCGACGGTCATGTCCCTGAGGGTATGGCGGAGTGCCGAGACGGACCGCAGGCGCGACGCGTGTCGTCGGCGCGGTGATGGCACGTCTCGGCTACGACGCGGCAGAGGTCGTGGTCGCCGTCGGCGAGGAGTTGACCCGCTTCGCCGTGGGGGATCGCGTGTTCTACGCCGGGCAGATCGATCGCTCGGGCACGAACGCGCGGTTCCACCTGGTGAACGAGAACATCGTCGGCCATGCTCCTCGCACGCTGTCGGTCGCAGAGGCGGCCGCACTGCCGCTGATGGTCATCACCGCGTGGGAGAGCCTGTTCGACCGCCTGGCGCTCACCCGCGAAAGCACGGGAGTGCTCCTGGTGATCGGCGCGGCAGGGGGCGTCGGCGCGCTGATCATCCAGCTCGCGAAGGCCCTCACGCGTCTCGAGGTCATCGCCGTGGCCTCGCGCCCGGAGACGGCGGAGTGGGTGCGTCAGATGGGGGCCGACCACGTCGTCGGCCGTGACTTCGCCGGCGAGGTGTCGGCGCTCGCCCCCGCCGGCGTCGACTACGTGTTCACCTCGTTCACTCCCGGCAACGTCAGGGCGATCGCCGACGTGATCCGTCCGCGCGGACAGGTCGTCTCCATCGACGAGACCGGGGGCAGCATCGACGCGCTCAAGGCGAAGAGCGTGACCTGGCACTGGGAGCTCATGTTCACGAGGCCCGTCACCGATCCCTCCGACCACTACCAGCACGACCTCCTGGAGAGCGTCGCGAACCTGGTGGATTCCGCTGGACGCCGCGACGATGCGTCGGGCCCACGAGATCGTGGAGGCCTCCCGGACGATCGGCAAGGTCGTCGTCACCGACTGGCCAGAGGCGAAACGCCCCTAGCGCTGCGGTGCGTCGAAGGCCGGACCCACGTCTCCCGCCGTAGCGTCTGCGACGCCGACACGTCCGCGGATGAAGAACAGCAGCACGAGACCGACCACGATCACGGCGGGGTTTCCGAGCCCAGCCAGCGTCGAGACCGGACCCTCGACCGGATAGGCCGTGTGGAGGAAGATACTCGGATCGGTGCTGGCGTGCAGCAGGATAGGCGCGATGAGAGTGCCGGTGACCCGCATGGCGAGGTACATGCAGATTCCGAAAGCGAAGGTGTAGACCACCTGGAACGCGGTGGCGAACAGCGATTGACCGCTGAGCAGGTTCCCGGAATGGAGTCCGGCGAACACCGCGGCCGAGATCACGGCGACGACGATCTCGCGGTATCCGGCCTTGCGCAGCATGTTCACGACGAGACCGCGAGTGAGCACCTCTTCGGCGAAACCGATGAAGACGCCGGCGAGCAGCCAGGTCGCGACCACCTGGAACCCGGCCTCGCCGTAGTCGATGCTGAGCAGGTGCAGGACGTTGAACAGCAGCACGACCACGATCGCGATCCACATCCAGCCGCGGCCCGTGATCGGCTGCCGTCTGAAGAGTTCGCCGAGCCAGCTGACCGACGCGGCGAAGCCGACCAGGAGCAGACAACCGACGAGAACGGGAAGTGCGTATAAGACCAGGATGCCGGTGGGGCCCGTCGGGTCGTCGATCTGTGCCGCGAGCGGAGTGAAGGCGAGCGACAGTCCGTTGTAGAGCACGAAGTAGACGGCCGCGAGAAGGAGTGCGCGCCACCAGCCGCCCTTCTCCCAGAATCTCTTCCAAGGGGTGCCGGTCGCGGCGGCGGGGGCGGGTGCGGTCATGAGAGCTCCAGGGCTCGGGGGGACGGTTCTCCCGATCAGTGTGGCGCAGCCGCAGGCACCGCGTCCATCCGCCTGGTCATCGCGGGCGCGTCCCGCGCCCTGCTCTCCCCGTCGGCGGAGGTAGACGAGGGATCGGGATCGGGCGGGTGGCGCGCGAGGTGTCGTGGAAGCGCTGGACAGCGGTGAGCACGTCGTTCACGGACGAGTAGCGCAGGGCGAGGGGGAGGTCACGCAGCCAGAGCACTTCGACCTCTGTCGGCGCATCCTCATAGACGCGGCACACGACCCGCCGGTGATCTACGTCCGGGTATTGCAGATCGACGATGGCCCAATCCGTGGCGCTGACCTGCTCGAGAGCGAACCGTGGGTCTGGTACGCGATCCATCATTCTCCTGACTGTCCCCACGATGAAGCATGCCCGCAGGTGAGCCGGGGCGGGAGCCCCTTGACAGACGGCGGCCCCTGCTCCAGAGGGGGCAGGGGCCGCCGTGTTCACCGAGCTGGCGTGTTCATCGAGATGGCGGTGTCGAGTCAGACTCCTCCGGTGCGCCAGACGACGCGACTGCAGCTCCCGACCATTCGACGCCTCGTTGCTCGGCCTCCAGACGCTCCGCTTCCTCTCCGCTGATGGCCTCGCCCCTGGCCACGAGCCCCGCGGTGTCCGACAGCGGGATCTGCTTCAGGAACAGCGAGAGCAGCAGCGCGAGGGCGATGAACGGCACGAGATACCAGAAGACCGGGGCGAGGGCATCCGCATACGCGGTGACGATGCCGTCGCGCACCTCGTCCGGCAGGGAGTTGAGCGTGGAAGGGTCGATCGTCGATGCGGCCTCTGAGGCGGCATCGGGCGATGCGCCGGCGCCGGCGAAGACCCCGAGCAGGTTCTCGGTGAGGCGAGTGGTGAAGATGGTGCCGAAGACCGCGGTGCCGAGAGACGCGCCGACCTCCCGGAAGTAGTTGTTCGTGCTGGTCGCGGTGCCGATCTCACCCGCCGGAACCGCGTTCTGCACGACCAGCACCACGACCTGCATGATGAGGCCGAGCCCCGCTCCGAACACGAACAGGAACACGCAGATCAGCCAGATGGGAGTCGACGCCGAGAGTGTGGTCATCGCGACCATGGCGATACCGGTGATGATCGTGCCGAGGATCGGATAGATCTTGTACCTGCCGGTCTTCGAGATCGCGATCCCGGAGAAGATCGACGTGCCCATGAGGCCGACCATCATGGGGATCATCAGCAGACCGGATTCCGCCGCAGAGGTGCCGGAGGACATCTGCAGGAACGTCGGCACGAATCCGATCGCCGCGAACATGCCGATTCCGAGCACCAGTCCGATCGCGGTGGCGTTCACGAAGATCGGGTTGCGGAACAGGCTCAGCGGGATGATCGGGTCCTGCACGCGCGATTCGGTGATCACGAACGCCGTCGCCGCGACGATCAGCCCGGCACCCCATGCCCAGGTCGCGAGCGAGTCCCATCCGAACTCCTTGTCACCGCCGAAGTCGGTGAAGAAGATGAGGCACGTCGTGGCGATCGAGAGGAAGATGACCCCGAAGATGTCGATCGGCTTCTCGGCCTTCTTGCTCGGGAGCTTGAGGGCGATGAGGGCGATGATGAAGGCTGCGATCCCCACCGGGATGTTGATGTAGAACGCCCACTGCCAGGTCAGGTGATCCACGAAGTAGCCGCCGAGGAGAGGGCCGGCCACGGCCGAGAGGCCGAAGACCGCCCCGAGGGGACCCATGTACTTGCCACGCTCGTTGGCGGGCACGATGTCGGCGATGATCGCCTGGGACAGGATCATCAGGCCGCCGCCGCCGAGACCCTGCAGGGCGCGGAACACGACGAACATCCAGAAGTCCGTGGCGAACGCGCAGCCGACGGATGCCAGCGTGAACAGTGCGATCGCGACGAGGAACAGGTTGCGCCGGCCCAGCACGTCGCCGAACTTGCCGTAGATGGGCATCACGATCGTGGTGGCGAGCAGGTAGGCGGTGGTGATCCACACCTGGTGGTCGACGCCGCCGAGCTGTCCGACGATCGTCGGCATGGCGGTGGACACGATGGTCTGGTCGAGGCTGGAGAGCAGCATTCCCGCGATGAGAGCGCTGAAGATGATCCAGATGCGGCGCTTCGTGAGCAGGAACGGCGCATCCTTCGTGGCGGTGGCGGACATTCAACGGGCTTTCTGTGACGGTGCGTAGAGCGAGCGGGCGAGGTCGAGGCGTCGCGCGATGAGATCGGCGAACGGCTCGGGGGACTGGTGGTGCAGGAGCTGGTCCATGCTCATGCGCACGAGCGCGCCGACGGTGTGCACGACCACCTCGGCGCGGAGTTCGGCATCATCGCCGCCCTCGGTGCGACGGAGGATCAGGGTCTGGTCACGGCGCTCGTTCTTGGCGAGCTGTTCGAAGGCCGCCTTCAGCAGCCGCGGCTCCTGCTCGACCACGGCGAACATCGCCGGGGCATCATCGACCGGGTTGAAGAGCTCGAAGCGACGGATCGTCAGCTGGATGAAGTCGTCGAGGAGGTCTCCGCGCTGCGTGGCGAACTCCTCCTCGAGAGCTTCCTGGCGGGAATCGATCGTCGCGAAGCCGAAGACCGCGTTCTCCTTGCTCTCGAAGTAGTTGAAGAACGTGCGCCGCGAGACTCCGACCTCGGCGCATAGCTCCTCGACCGTGAATCCCGCGAACCCCTTCTCCGTGGTCAACCGGCGTGCGGCATCGGTGAGGGCTCGGGAGGTCTCCCGCTTGCGCTGTTCCCGCAAGGATTCTGCACTGTCGCTCATAGAGTGCAATATTGCACTTCGAAGCTTGGAGTGCACTGTGAAGTGCTCGTATCCGTTGTCGGCGACTTTCTTCGGATCGATTTGTGACATCCGCTGCTCGCGATCCGTCCTAGTCATAGCGTCGCCGACCGCGACCGGCGCCCCTACGGGCAGAACACGGATGAAGGAGCTCATGATGGCGAACAGGACTCCGGGCACGCAGCCCGAGATCCACGTCGAAGCACCGCTGCAGGGGGCTGCAGTGGGCACGACGACGATCGAGGATGCGGTGGTCGCGAAGATCGCCGGCATCGCCGCGCGGGATGTCGACGGGGTTCATGCGCTCGGCGGGGGCGCCGCGCGCATGGTGGGAGCCATCCGGGATGCCTTCAACACGACCGACCTCTCGCAGGGAGTGTCCGTCGCGGTCGGCGAGGCGCAGATCACCGTCGACATCACGATCGTCGCCGAGTATCCGGTCGCCCTGCAGAAGGTCGCCGACGAGGTCAGGGCGGCTATCCATCGAGACCTCGTCGAGCTGGCAGGGGCGGACCTCGTCGAGGTCAACGTCACGATCGACGATGTGCACGTCCCCTCGGACGACGTCGAGGGCGAGACCGCTGTGGCAGCGAGCGAGTAGTCGCCACATCCAAGACACGGCTCCGAGACCCGGGGCCGTAACGAGAAAGGGAGAAGAAATGAGCGCTGAAGACAAGATCAAGGCCACAGCCGAGAAGGTCGCCGGAAAGGCCAAGGAGACCGTGGGCAAGGTCATCAACGATGACAAGCTCGTCGCCGAGGGCAAGGCCGAGCAGGCCAAGGGCAACGTGCGCGACGCTGCGGAGGACGTGAAGGACGCGTTCAAGAAGTAGGCGGGACCGGGGGAGAGGCCGCACCGCCTCTCCCCGATCCCTCACAGGCGGGTGAGACATGATCCGATCCGATGGGGCATCTGTTCCGAATTCCTTCGGGGATCGGATCGAGGGGTGGGGTAGATGGAGAAGGAACGCTTTCGGACAGCGCTCGAGGATGCGGACGACGGCATCGTCGCCGGACGGGCGATGGATGGGGACGTCGAGGCGTTCGCCGTCTTGGTACGCAGGTACACGCCGATGATGCGCGCCTATACGCAGCGGATGCTGAACGCCTCCGTCGACGTCGATGACATCGTGCAGGAGTCCTTCGTGGTCGCGTGGCAGCGGTTCGGCGAGCTCGAGGATCCGGCGAAGGTCAAGAGCTGGCTGATGCGGATCGTCAGCCGGAAGGCGGTCGACCGCATCCGTGCGATCCGCCCGGCCGTCGACATCGACTCGATCGACCGACCGGCACCTCTTCATGCGGCACCGTCCGCGGTCGTCGAGGCTCGCGCCGGTGTCGCAGCCCTCGGTGCTGCTCTGCGGGAGCTGCCCGACGCTCAACGCGAGTGCTGGGTGCTTCGTGAGATCGGCGGCTACACCTATGAGGAGATCTCGGAGCAGTTGGACATCCCGATCTCCACGGCGCGCGGCCTACTGGCCCGCGCCAGAAAATACATGATCGTACGGATGGAGGAGTGGCGATGACCGACGACAGAGACGCGCCTGAAATCCGCAGACTCGGACTCGAGCCCACCGATCTCGACGGGCACACCCTGGACGAGCTCACCGACTACCTCGACGCCGGAAGACGCCCGGCCGACCGTTCCATCGACGAGTCGCCCGGGTGTCAGCTGGCCTTGGATGCGCTCGAGCGTCTGCGAGGGCTCGGCGCGGAGCTGCTCGCTGCGGAAGCCGCAGCCGAACCCGAGGTCGATGACAGCTGGGTCGACCGCATCCTGAGCGGCATCGCGATGGATGCGCGGGCCGGACGCCGCATCCCCTTCGAATCGCCCGATCCGAAGGCGGATCTCGCCATCACCGAGGGAGCTGTTCGCGGTCTCGTGCGCTCCTCGGAAGACGCCGTTCCCGGTCTCCTCATCGGCCGGTGCCGGCTGGAGGGCGATGTGACCCGACCCGGGGCCCCGATCCGCGTCGGGATCGATGCGAGCGCGCTGCATGGACAGCCGATCCCGAAGGTCGCGGACGAACTTCGAGCCGAAGTGGATCGTCGCCTTCGCGCGCACACCGAACTGAACGTGGTCGCGATCGACATCGCGATCCGAGACATCAGAGAGGTGTCGTCGTGAGCGGCGGAGACGTGAGTGGGGGAGACGTGATGCAGGCGGAGGAGCGCGAGGAACTCGCTGCGGCGATCGAGGCGACCCTGCGATCGACCCCGGGGGTGCGCAGCGTCTACAGATCGGGATCTGTGATCTCTCAGCTGTTGCGACTCGGCGCTGAGGCCATCGGCGCGCGAAAGGACGATGAGCCCATGGTCTCGGTGATCGTCGCCGACGGCGGGGTGGTGGTCGAGGCCACACTCGGGGTCGAGTCCACGGCGAGATCGGGCGACATCCTCCACGCCGGGCACGGGGCCGTCGACGCGCTGCTCGACGCCCGAGGCCTGCGGCACGAGAGCATCACCCTCACGGTCGCGCATGTGCAGCCGGCCGAACGCCCTCAGGTGCCTGCGACCTCCTGAGGCACGGAACCACCGAGTGCCGCCGTCCGGGGGGACGGCGGCACTCGGTCTTGCGGGGCCGATCAGGCGGAGGCGGCGCGGAGTCCCTCGACGAGCGGGGTCGTGGGGCGCCCGATGAGGCGAGCGAGCGTGCCGTCGGTATCGGCGAGCGCGCCGTCCTTGATGCCGGCGTCGAGGGCGGCGACGAATCCGGCCGTCCCCTCGTCGAGCCCGGCCTCGCGGAGCGCGGCGACCTGGTCGTCGTGGTCGAGCGAGACGAACGCGACTTCGCGTCCCGTGACCTCGGCGATGGCAGCAGCGAGATCGGTGTAGTTCCAGGCGACATCGCCGCCGAGCTCGTAGACCTCGCCGACGTGTCCGTCCTCGAGCGCGACGACGGCTGCGGCCTCGGCGAAGTCCTTGCGGCTCGCGGAAGCCACCCGCCCTTCTCCCGTGCCGGCGGCGAGCACACCCGTCTCCGCGGCGCGGGCGAGGTCCGCGACATAGTTCTCGGTGTACCAGTTGTTGCGCAGGATCACGGCGGGCAACCCGGCCGCGGCGATGAGCTCTTCCGTCGCCTTGTGTTCGGGGGCCAGGATCAGGTCGCTCGTCGTGGCCTTCGGGGCGCTCGTGTAGACAAACTTGGAGACGCCGGCCGCCTTCGCGGCATCGATGACCGCCCGGTGCTGCGGGACCCGCTGGCCGACCTCGGAGCCGGATACCAGGATGACCGTGTCGACGCCTTCGAGCGCGGACGCGATCGATGCGGGGTCGGTGTAGTCGAGGTGCGCGACGCGAACGCCGAGGTCCGCGGCCTTGGCGGTGTCGCGGGCGCCTGCCACGATCGACTGGGGGTCGGCGCCGCGCTCGAGCAGGCTGGCGATGATGAGGCGGCCGAGGTTGCCGGTCGCACCGGTGACGAGGATGGTCATGAGGGTCCTTTCGTAAGTGACACCCACGACAACCCGCGATCGGGTGTTCGGCATTCCGATCTGATGGTACCCACTTTGAAGTAAGGTACCCACATGACGGTTAGTTTCGCGCAGATAAAGGAATCGACTCCGTTCGTGTTCGACCAGAATTGCGGCACGCGTGTCGTCCTGGATCACATCATGAGCAAGTGGGGAGTGCTCGTGCTCTCCTGCCTGTCCGACGGCACCCACCGCTGGGGCGCCCTCCGCAGGGAGGTCGACGGCATCAGCGAGAAGATGCTGGCCTCGACGCTGCGGACGCTCGCCGATGACGGCCTGGTGCACCGGGAATCCCTTCCGACCGTCCCTCCGCACGTGGAGTACAGTCTGACCCCGCTGGGGCGTGACCTGATGGAGCGCATGCTGCCGCTGATGGAGTGGGTGGCTGACCACGCCGACGGCATGCTCGAAAGAGACTGAATCTGCGGATTCCGTCGTGAGCTCCACTTCTTTGCTTCGGATTCATGCTGTCTGAGAAAGCCGTTGACGCGAGAACCGTTGTGGCTCTACTGTTCTGACATGGCAGCAACGACGCCGATTCATCTGGAACGACCCGACGGCAAGGGTCTGGCCGCCGGCACTCTGGGACTCTGGGGATCGACCGTGATCGGTCTCGCCTCGACAGCACCGGTGTACTCGCTCGTGGCGACGCTCGGCTTCGTGGTGCTCGCGGTGGGGGCGCAGGCTCCGATCGCGTTCATCATCGCCTTCGTCCCGATGCTCCTGATCGCCTTCGCGTACCGCGAGCTCAACAACGCCGTCCCCGACTGCGGCACGACGTTCACCTGGGGAACCAAGGCGTTCGGTCCCTGGGTGGGCTGGATGGGCGGGTGGGGAGTCGCCGTCGCGGGAATGGTCGTGCTGGCCAACCTCGCGCAGATCGCCTCGGTCTACTTCTGGTCGCTGATCGGACAGGACCTGGAGAACAACGACTGGCGCGTCGTCGTCGTCGCCGTGCTCTTCATCGCGGCGATGACCTGGGTCAGCTGGCGCGGCGTCGAGATCGGCGAGCGCATCCAGAACATCCTCCTCGCGATCCAATACCTGGCACTGGCGATCTTCATCGTCGCGGCGCTGTGGCAGTTCTTCGACGGCACGGCTCCGAACGCGACGCCTTTCGACTGGGAGTGGATGAACCCGTTCGCGTTCACCGACTGGTCGGGCTTCACGGAGGCGATCCTTCTGGCGCTGTTCATCTACTGGGGGTGGGACACCTGCCTCGCGCTCAACGAGGAGACCAAGGACCCGAAGCGCATCCCCGGACGCGCCGCGCTGCTGACCACCGTGATCCTGCTGTTCACGTACGTTGCGGTGACCATCGCCGCGATGATGTACGCCGGACTCGGCGAGGACGGCACGGGCCTGGGCAACGAGGCGAACGCCGACGACTTCTTCCTCGCGATCAAGGACGGGTTGCTCGGTCCGTTCGGCTGGGTGCTGGTGGTGTCCGTGATCATCTCGGCCATCTCGTCGACCCAGACCACGATCCTGCCGACCGCCCGGGGAACGCTCGCCATGGGTGTCTACCGCGCCCTGCCCGCCAGGTTCAAGGAGGTGCACCCGACGTACAAGACGCCGTCGTTCTCGACCATCGTCATGGGTGTGGTCGCCTCCGTCTACTACGTCGGGATGACGCTGATCAGCGACAACATCCTGCAGGACTCGATCCTGTCCCTCGGTCTCGCGATCGCGTTCTACTACGCCATCACCGGCTTCGCGTGCGTGTGGTACTTCCGCAAGGACCTCACCTCGTCCGCGCGCGAGTTCTTCTTCAAGGGGCTGTTCCCGCTGCTGGGCGGGCTCATGCTCGCGTGGGCGTTCATCCAGTCGGCCATCGACATGTGGGATGTCGACTACGGCTACACGGTCCTGTTCGGTATCGGCGGCACGTTCGTGATCGGCGTCGGCTCGTTGGCATTCGGTCTGGTGCTGATGTTCGTCTGGTACCTCTTCCCGCGCTCGAAGCGCTTCTTCCGTGGCGAGAGCCTGAACCGCGACACCGAGGTGATGGTCCCGGACGAGCCTGCCGTGACCATCCGGTCGATCGACGGAGGCATCTGAGGATGGCGGTCGCGACGGCGGACCTCTACGACGAGCTCGGGGAGGAGATCCAGTCGCTCTCGCTGCAGCTGCGCTCCTTCGGCCGGCGGTCGGCGTTCGACGGGCCGATCCGCACCGTGCGCTGCTTCGAGGACAACGCGCTGGTGAAGGCGGTGCTGGCGACTCCCGGTGCGGGCGCGGTCCTGGTCGTCGACGGCGCTGGATCGCTGGAGACGGCACTGATGGGCGACCTGATCGCGGCGTCCGCCGTGGCGAACGACTGGGCCGGGGTCGTGATCAACGGCGCCATCCGCGACAGTGTCGCCATCGATGCCCTTGAGCTGGGGGTCAAGGCTCTGGGGACGAATCCGCGCAAGAGTGCGAAGCTCGGAGCCGGTGAGACCGATGTCGCGCTCGTGATCGAGGGCGTGGTGTTCCGGCCGGGGGCGCATCTCTACAGCGATCAGGACGGAATCCTGGTCGAACGGTGAACGCCGCCTGAAGTCCGGCGGTCTCGGTGTCCTAGGCTTGCTGCGTGCGCATCCGGCTCGACATCGCCTACGACGGCACCCATTTCCGAGGGTGGGCGAAGCAGCCGACTCTGCGCACGGTGCAGGGCACGCTGGAAGCCGCCCTCGCGCGCATCGTGGGCTCGGACGTGCAGTTCGTGGTGGCAGGTCGCACGGATGCCGGCGTGCACGCGAGCGGCCAGGTCGCGCACGTCGACCTCGACGAGAAGCAGTGGTCGCGCATCGAAGCCCGGCAGGGGCGGGCGCCGTCGGAGCCCGCCGAGACCATCGCGGGCCGCATGCGGGGTGTGCTCGGTGCGTACTCGGATGTGACCGTCACGCGGTCGTCGATCGCCCCCGAGGGGTTCGACGCGCGGTTCTCAGCGGTCTGGCGTCGCTATCGCTATCGTCTCGCCGACGGACAGGCCGGGTACGACCCGCTGCGGCGCCACGACACGACCCTCGTCCGCGGCCGCCTCGACGAGCGCGCGATGGATGCCGCGGCGCGGACGCTGATCGGACTGCACGACTTCGCGGCGTACTGCAAGCCTCGGGAAGAGGCGACGACGATCCGCACACTGCTCGACTACCGCTGGGAGCGCGATGCCGACGGCGTGCTCGTCGCGGAGGTCAAGGCCGACGCGTTCTGCCACAGCATGGTGCGCGCACTCGTCGGGGCCTGCGTCGCCGTGGGGGAGGGGCGCCTCGATGTCGACGACCTCGTGGTGCTGCGCGATGCGCTCACCCGCACCAGCGAGTTCAAGGTGCTGGCCGCGCGGGGATTGATCCTCACCGAGGTCGGGTACCCCGCCGACGAGCTGCTGTCGTCGCGAGCGGTCCAGACGCGCGCGCGTCGAGACCGCGACTGACGCGCGCCTCGGACCCTGCCCGCGACTGACGCGCGCGTCGAGCAGGGGGCATGCGGCGCAATACCGCAGACGAGTCACGGTGTGCAACCCGGAGCCGATGCACAGCGGGTCGGAGTAGCGTGGAACGGTCATGAAGGTCATCTCGTACAACCTCCAGAAGCATCGAGCTGCGGGTGAGCTCGTGACTCTGGTGCGCGAGCACGATCCCGACATCCTCTGTCTGCAGGAGTGCGACGTCCCCGCGCTGCCGACGCAGATCGGCGACCTCGTGCTCGCCGACGCCACCCAGGGCAACCGTCTCGGACTCGCACTCTTCTATCGCGCGAGCACGTTCCACCTGCAGGCGATCCGCATGCTCGGACTCAAGAAATCCCTGCACGACCGGATCGCGAAACCCGCACACGAACGCGTTCTCGGTGCGCGATTGCGCGACATCGACGACGGCCAGGACTTCATCGTCGCCTCCTTCCACGCCGCTCCGCTGACCGCGTTGAACTCCCTGCGCCGTCACCAGATCCGCGCCGCGCTCTCCGAGCTCGCCGCGCTCGGCGAAGGCCCGCCCCAGCTGATGGTCGGTGACTACAACTATCCGATCTTCAAGGAGAACCTCGGTCAGGCCGTGCGCGACCACGGTTACGCGCTCTCCCTCAGCGACGACCACACGTACACGCGCTACCGGGTGTTCCGGGGCCATTACGACTTCGCCACGTCGACGGGCTTCGAGATCGAGCGCATCACGACCCTGCCGCAGGGGGCGAGCGATCACCGTCCGATCCTCGTCACGGTCAAGCCCGACTGAGCCGCGGTTTGGGCATACGGCACCGGTGGCGTATGATTTCCCTTTGGTGCCTTTCCCGTCCGCGGAGAAAGCGCATCGTCCGAACGTGAGCCCTCCACTGGCGTGTTCCTCCCTGTCGGGAAGAACCACCCCGGAGTGGGATTCACGAACTTCTCCGTTCGACACAAGAAAGCAGCACTATCGTGACGCGCACTTACACTCCCAAGGCTGGCGAAGTCCAGCGCGATTGGGTCGTCATCGACGCCACCGACGTCGTTCTCGGCCGTCTGGCTTCGCACGCCGCTACGCTCCTGCGTGGCAAGCACAAGCCGACCTTCGCCAACCACATCGACTCGGGTGACTTCGTCATCATCGTGAACGCCGACAAGGTCGCGCTCACCGGTCAGAAGCTCCAGAAGAAGATGGCCTACCGCCACTCGGGTTACCCGGGCGGCCTGAAGTCCGTCACCTACGCCGAGCTCCTCGAGAAGAACCCGGTCCGCGCTGTCGAGAAGGCCATCCGTGGCATGCTCCCCAAGAACAGCATCGGCCGCCAGCAGCTGTCCAAGCTCAAGGTGTACGTCGGTGCCGAGCACCCGCACGCCGCGCAGCAGCCGACGCCGTACACCCTCGACCAGGTCGCCCAGTAAGCGCCGTAAGACTTAAGGACATACTCGTGGCTGACATCCAGGACACCACCGAAACCCCCCAGAACTTCTCGACGTCGACTCCCGAGACCGACGCGGTCGAGGCGGCTCCCCGCCCCGTCCTCAGCGTCCCGGGTGCCGCTGTCGGCCGTCGCAAGCAGGCCATCGCCCGCGTGCGCATCGTCCCCGGCTCGGGCACGATCACGGTCAACGGCCGCACGATCGAGGACTACTTCCCGAACAAGCTGCACCAGCAGCTGATCAACGACCCGTTCACCGTGCTGAACCTCGCCGGTGCATACGACGTCATCGCGCGCATCTCCGGCGGAGGCCCCTCGGGCCAGGCCGGTGCGCTTCGCCTCGGCATCGCCCGCTCGCTGAACGGCATCGACGAGGAGAACAACCGTCCGACCCTGAAGAAGGCCGGCTTCCTCTCGCGCGACGCTCGCGTCAAGGAGCGCAAGAAGGCTGGACTCAAGAAGGCCCGTAAGGCGCCTCAGTACTCGAAGCGTTAAGGTCAACTGCTCCGATGCCGATCTTTGGCACGGACGGTGTGCGAGGACTCGCCAATGGCATCCTCACCGCCGACCTGGCGCTCACCCTGGCCCAGGCGACTGCTGTCGTCCTGGGCCAGGGCCGTACTGCGGAGGCACGCAAGGCCGAAGGCAAGCGGCTGACCGCAGTCGTGGCCCGCGACCCCAGGGTCTCCGGGCACTTCATCGCGGCGTCCGTCGCTGCCGGTCTCGCCTCCTCGGGAGTGGACGTGCTCGAGGCGGGGGTCATTCCGACACCCGCGCTCGCCTTCCTCGTCGCCGACCGTGACGCCGACTTCGGTGTGATGATCTCCGCATCGCACAACGCCGCTCCCGACAACGGGATCAAGATCTTCGCCCGCGGGGGCCGCAAGCTCCCCGACGAGGTCGAGCGGCGCATCGAAGAGGCCATGTCCGGCGAGAAGTTGCGCCCGACGGGCGCCGGGGTGGGACGCATCGACCGGTTCTCCGACGCGGAGGACCGCTACGTCATGCATCTTCTCGGCTCGCTCCCGAACCGCCTCGACGGTATCCACGTGGTGCTCGACTGCGCCCACGGCGCCGCCTCAGGAGTCTCTCCTGAGACGTTCCGGGATGCGGGCGCCGAGGTCACCGTCATCGGCGCCGACCCTGACGGCTGGAACATCAACGACGGCGTCGGCTCGACCCATCTCGACAATCTCGCCGAGGCCGTCGTGCGCCTCGGCGCCGACATCGGGATCGCCCACGACGGCGACGCCGATCGCTGCCTTGCCGTCGACGCCGAGGGCAACCACATCGACGGCGACCAGATCATGGCCATCCTCGCGGTGTCCATGAAGGAGCGCGGGCACCTCACCGACGACACCCTCGTCGCGACGGTGATGAGCAACCTCGGTCTGCACGTCGCCATGCGCGAGCACGGCATCACGGTACGGCAGACCGCTGTCGGCGACCGCTACGTGCTCGAAGACATGAACGAGGGCGGCTACGCGCTCGGCGGTGAGCAGTCCGGTCACGTGATCATGAGCGAGTTCGCCACCACGGGCGACGGGATCCTCACCGGCCTGCACCTGGTCGCCGAGATGGCGCGGCAGCAGAAGTCGATCGCAGAGCTCGCGTCGGTGATGACGGTCTACCCGCAGGTGCTCATCAACGTGCGCGACGTCGACAAGGACCGTGTGTCCGAGGACGAGGTCGTGCAGCAGGCTGTGCGCGACATCGAGTCGGAGCTCGGCGATTCCGGAAGGGTGCTGCTGCGCAAGTCCGGAACCGAGCCGCTGGTGCGTGTGATGGTGGAAGCCTCCGACGCGGAATCCGTCCACGCCTACGCCGGTCGCCTCGCCGAGGTCGTGCAGGATCGTCTGTCGCTCTGACCTCGCGACCGAACACGGCCGACCGCTGATCTCAGCGGTCGGCCGTTTCGCGTTCCCCACCGTGCCGAGCGGCGTCGCGATGGGTGCGCAATGCGCGGGGCGTGGCACCGTAGTCCTCCTCGATGGCGCGGCGAAGGCTGATCGGAGAGGCGAAACCTGAGCGCTGCGAGATCTGCTCGACGCTCAGATCGTCGTATCGGCTGTCGGTGAGCAGCGACCGCGCCAGGAGCGTGCGTCGGTGTCTGATCTCGCCCGCGACCGTGTTCTCGACCTCGGCGAAGACCAGCTGGAGCTGGCGGAGGGAGGTCTGCACCTCGCGGGCTACCCGCGCGGGGTTCAGCCCCGGATCGCCGCACTGCTGGGCGATCAGGGCGACCGCTCGGTCGCGCAGGGCGGCGTGAGCTGAGCGCGGTCCGGATACGGCGTCCACGCGGTCGAGCAGCACCGCTCCGCTCATCTCCACGATCAGATGCTCCATCGCATATCGTTCGATCGCGGTCGTCTCGTCATCGACGGCCAGCACCTGCTCGATGAACGCCTGCATCGCCCGATCGAGCGGACGTCGCTCCTCGAGGATCCATGTCGAGGAGGGGAGTGCGGCGACGTATGTCCCGAGCGCGGTGCGGGGAACATAGGCGGCGGTGATGCACCACGTGCCGACACACCGCACGCGCTCCGCGACCCCGGGCGGGGCCACCACGAGCCCGCTCTCGACGGGCATCCACGGACCGTTCTGCTCCTTCGCCGCGAGCCCTGCGGCGTCGACGAAGGCGAAGACCGCGTGGTCGGGGTGAGTCGTGGTGGTGTCGATGGCGAGCTCCGTGGTGCTGCCCTGCAGGGACAACAGGGTCACCGGACCCGACGTCCGCCGCGTCACCAGGAGGGGGACACGTTCATCCACCGCGTGCACGCCATGCGCGCTCAGCTCCGCGGAGTCGATCGTGCTCTCATCTCCAGGACCCACTCAGCACCCCCCGACGCCGAGCGATCACCTCCCGTCCTCCTCCGTGCGGGCGGGCCGGTGCTCGCTTGATCAGAGGATACCGGCGCGGACCGGGCGGGCAACAGAGGATGTTCATCCGATGTCACGCACCGCTCAACGGGAGGAGTCGCTCCAGTTCAGCTGTTCGATGTAGCGCAGCAGCACGCCTTCGCGCAGCGCCCATGGTGAGACCTCGAGCTCGTCCACGTCGAGGGCGGTCATCGCCGCATGCAGAGACACGCCCGCGGCCACGATCTGGAACGTCCGATCCGGGGTGATGCCGGGCAGCTCCTGTCTGGCGGACGCGGGCAGACGTGCGAGCCGGGGGATCCACGATCCGAGAGCGGTGCGGGGGAGCAGCATCCGTTCGCTCCCCGACCATCCCTGGGCCGGATATCCGACCAATCGGGCCAAGGAACGGATGGCCTTGGACGAGCCCACCACGTGATCGGGGCGGGGGAGAGCGACGAACCTCGGCAGCACCTCCGCGAGCGTCGCCGTCGCGTGCTCGCGTAGTCGTTCCACGTCCGTCTCACCGGGCGGGTCGTTCGGCAGGAACTGTACGGTCATGCGCCCCGCGCCCAGGGGGACCGAGACCGCAGCGTCCGGCAGCTCCTCGGCTCCCGCTGCGATCTCCAGTGAGCCGCCGCCGATGTCGAGCAGCAGGAGCTGACCTGCCGACCAGCCGAACCAGCGACGGACCGCGAGGAAGGTCAGCTCCGCCTCGGTCTCGCCGTCGAGCACCTGGAGACTCTGTCCCAGCGCTGCTTCGATGCGGGCGATGACGTCGGCGCCGTTGCGGGCATCGCGCACCGCGCTCGTCGCCGTGGCGAGCAGGGCATCCACGCGCTCGCTCTCCGCGACCCTTCGGGCCTGCGCGACCGCGGCCTCGAGCGCGACGACGCCCTCCTCCGCGATGGACCCGTCGGGGGTGAGGTAGCGCATGAGGCGCAGCACCGTCCGGTCGCTCGTCGTCGCGAGCGGACGTCCACCGGGGCGGACGTCGGCCGCGAGCATGTGGACGGTGTTGGATCCGATATCGAGGACTCCCAGGCGCACGGGATGAGAATACTCTCCCGCGGACATCGCGCCGTGAGCGCGCCGATACGATGGACCCCGTGACCACCGCCGACCCCACGCTGCCGCTGTCTCCGTATCGGGAGATCGGGCGTGCGGAGTGGGCGCGCCTCGCCGCCGGACTCGACCAGCCACTCACGGAGACCGAGGTCGTCGAGCTGCGCGGCATCGGAGATCGCCTCTCGCTCACCGAGGTGCGCGAGGTGTATCTGCCGCTGAGCCGATTGCTCAGCCTGTACGCGACGTCGACGAAGCGACTGGGTGCCGCCACCTCTTCGTTCCTCCAGGAGGACGACACCACCACCCCGTTCGTCGTGGGAGTCGCCGGGTCTGTCGCCGTGGGCAAGTCGACCATCGCGCGCCTGCTGCGCGAACTCATGAGCCGTTGGCCGGGGACCCCGAGGGTGGAACTGGTGACGACCGACGGGTTCCTCTACCCGAACGCGGAGCTCGAGCGCCGCGGCATCATGGACCGCAAGGGCTTCCCCGAGTCCTATGACCGCCGCGCCCTGATCGAGTTCCTGACCGAGGTCAAGAGCGGTGCCGCCGAGGTGCGTGCTCCCTTCTACTCGCACATGCGCTACGACATCGTCCCGGATGCGAACGTGGTGGTGCGCCGCCCCGACGTCGTCATCGTCGAGGGCCTGAACGTGCTGCAGCCGCCGCCCGCGCCGAACGACGTGGCCGTGAGCGACCTCTTCGACTTCTCGATCTTCGTCGACGCCGCCACCTCGCATATCGAGAAGTGGTACGTCGATCGCTTCCTCGCCCTTCGTCAGGCCGCGTTCAGCAACCCCTCGTCGTACTTCAACGTGTTCGCGCACCTCACCGACGAGGAGGCGATCACCACTGCACTGGGATATTGGAACGAGATCAACATGCCGAACCTCGTCGAGAACGTGATGCCCACCCGGCACCGTGCGCGGCTCGTGCTGCGTAAGGGCGCGGATCACGACGTGGAGAGCGTGCTCCTGCGCAAGCTCTGAGGCGGCCGCCGGCGCCCGATTGTACGGACGACTCGCAAAAAACGCGCCTTACTCTTGATCCCATGTGTGGAATCGTCGGATACGTGGGCCCGCGCCCCAGCCAGGACATCCTTCTCGCAGGCCTCGCACGCCTGGAGTATCGCGGATACGACTCTGCGGGTGTCGCGGTCATCGATGGCGACGGCACGCTCGGGATGCGCAAGAAGGCGGGCAAGCTCGCCATCCTGCGCGACTCGCTCGCCGATGCCCCGCTCCCCGACGGCTCGACCGGCATCGGGCACACCCGTTGGGCGACGCATGGGGGTCCGACCGATGGCAACGCGCACCCGCACCTGGCCGATGACGACAAGCTCGCGGTCATCCACAACGGCATCATCGAGAACTTCTCGGCCTTGCGTGACGAGCTCCTCGCCGACGGTGTGGTGTTCCGCAGCGAGACCGACACCGAGGTCGCCGCAGCCCTGCTCGGACGGGAGTACGCAGGCAACGGCGGCGACCTGCAGCTGGCCTTCCGCAGCATCGTGAACCGCCTGGAAGGGGCCTTCACTCTGCTGGCGATGCACCAGGACCACCCGGGCCTCGTCGTCGGCGCTCGTCGCAACTCCCCCCTCGTGATCGGGCTCGGCGAGGGCGAGAACTACCTCGGATCCGACGTCGCCGCCTTCATCGAGCACACCCGCAAGGCGCTCGCGATCGGTCAGGACCAGATCGTCTCGATCACCCCGGACTCCGTGACGGTCACCGACTTCGCCGGCACGCCCGTCGAGCCGGAGCCCTTCGACGTGTCATGGGACGCGGCAGCCGCCGAGAAGGGCGGATGGTCGAGTTTCATGGCCAAGGAGGTCGCTGAGCAGCCCGAGGCGGTGGCGAACACCATCCGCGGCCGCATCCAGGACGGTCAGGTCGTGATCCCGGAGCTCGACGGGTTCGACGAGCTCTTCGTCGGCATCAACCGGGTCATCATCACCGCCTGCGGTACGGCCTCCTACGCGGCGCTGGTGGGCAAGTACGCGATCGAGCAGTGGGCACGCGTGGCCGTCGACGTCGAACTCGCACACGAGTTCCGCTACCGCGACCCGGTGATCGGCGCCGACACCCTGGTCGTGTCGATCAGCCAGTCGGGGGAGACGATGGACACCCTGATGGCCGTGAAGTACGCCCGCGAACGCGGTGCACGCACGCTGTCGATCTGCAACACGCAGGGCGCCACCATCCCGCGCGAGTCGGATGCGGTGGTCTACACGCACGCCGGGCCCGAGGTCGCCGTGGCCTCGACCAAGGCGTTCTCGGCACAGATCACCGCCCTCCTGCTGCTGGGGCTGCACATGGGCCGGGTCCGCGGTGCCGTGGCCGACGCCTCGCTCGATGCGGCAGAGCTCGCAGCGCTCCCCGAGAAGATCGCCAAGGTCCTCGACAGCGAGCAGGAGCACGTGACGCAGCTCGCCGGGTGGATGGCGGACACGCGCTCGGTGCTCTTCCTCGGCCGGCACGTGGGGTACCCCATCGCGCTCGAGGGTGCGCTCAAGCTCAAGGAGATCTCCTACATCCACGCGGAGGGCTTCGCCGCCGGCGAGCTCAAGCACGGTCCGATCGCATTGATCGAGCCGGGGCAGCCGGTGTTCGTGCTCGTGCCGTCGCCGCGTCACTCGGCGCTCGTGCATTCCAAGGTCGTCTCGAACATCCAGGAGATCCGCGCGCGCGGTGCCAGGGTGATCGTGATCGCCGAGGAGGGCGACGCGGCCGTGCTGCCGTTCGCCGACGAGGTCATCCGCATCCCGCTCGCCGGCCCGATGTTCGAGCCGCTGCTCGCCGTCGTGCCGCTGCAGATCTTCGCGATGGCCCTGGCCACGGCGAAGGGACTCGACGTCGACCAGCCGCGCAACCTCGCGAAGTCGGTGACGGTCGAGTAGACCCGGCCTCCGATTCGCGCGAATGGCTTCGTTTCCAGCGGAAACGGAGCCATTTGGGCGATTTCAACGGGATTCAGGCTCGGTAGGCTGAACGGGTGATCATCGGAA
Source organism: Microbacterium sp. R1 (assembly GCF_015159725.1). Classification (NCBI taxonomy): domain Bacteria; kingdom Bacillati; phylum Actinomycetota; class Actinomycetes; order Micrococcales; family Microbacteriaceae; genus Microbacterium; species Microbacterium sp. R1. Next base: position 185,783 of record NZ_JADDUD010000003.1, read on the forward strand.
CCGGCATCGACCTCGTGGACATCCCGAGGTTCGAGCGGACGATGGAGCGGACGCCGCGACTTCGCGAACGCCTCTTCGCCCCGTCGGAGCGCACGCTACGCCTGCCTTCCCTCGCCGCGCGCTATGCCGCCAAAGAGGCGTTGATCAAGGCTCTGGGCGGATCCGACGGTGTGCACTGGACCGAGATCGAGATCGCCTCGGAACCCTCCGGTCGCCCGCACTTCGTGCTCTCCGGGTCGACGGCCGCCGTCGTCGAGGAACGGGGCATCCTCACACTGCATCTGACTCTCACCCATGACGCCGGCCTCGCCGCGGCGTTCGTCGTCGCCGAAGGAGCACCGCTGTGACCGTCCCGTTCCGAGAAGCGACCATCGATCTCGATGCCATCGCCGACAACGTGCGGCACTTCCGGCGCCTCACCGGCGTCGAGGTGATCGCCATCGTGAAAGCCAACGCCTACGGTCATGGTGCGGCTTCGGCAGCGGTGGCCGCGCTCTCGGCCGGTGCCACGCGGATCGGCGTCGCCGAGATCCCCGAGGCGTTCGAGCTGCGCAGACAGGGCGTGCACGCGCCGATCATGGCGTGGTTGCATGCGCCGGGGGAGAGGTTCGAGCACGCCGCGGCACAGGACATCGAAGTCGGGATCTCCTCGTTCGATCAGCTCGAGGCAGCCGGCGCGGCAGCCGCTGTCGACCGACCGGTCGGAGTGCACCTGAAGCTCGAGACCGGGCTGTCGCGCAACGGCATCGCCCCGGCGGACTGGGGACGTGTGCTGGCGGAGGCGGCGCGGCTCGAGCGCATCGGGCGCCTGCGCATCGTGGGACTGTTCAGCCATCTCTCCAACACCTCCGTGGACGACGACAGGGCGGCGCTCGCGAAATTCGAAGAGGGGGTCGCCACCGCTGCGTCGTTCGGCGTCCATCCCGAGATCCGACACATCGCCGCCACGGCAGCAGCCATAGACCTGCCCGAGATGCGCCTCGACGCCGTCCGCATCGGCGTGGGACTCTACGGCCTCTCGCCCTTCGACGACCGCAGTTCAGCGGAACTCGGGCTGCGGCCGGCCATGACCCTCCGGGGCGCGATCGCCGCCGTCCGTCGCGTGCCGGCGGGAACCGGGGTCTCCTACGGCTATGACCATCGCACCGACCGCGACACGACCCTGGTGCTCGTTCCTCTCGGCTACGCCGACGGGGTGCCCCGCAACGCCTCGGGGAAGCTTCCGGTCTCGATCGGCGGGCGCCGGTTCCTCAACGTCGGACGGATCGCGATGGATCAGTTCATCGTCGACGTCGGGGACACCCCCGTCGCGATCGGGGATGAGGTGGTCCTGTTCGGCGACCCCACCCTCGGGGTGCCCTCGGCTGCGGACTGGGCCGAAGCCGCCGACACCATCAACTACGAGATCGTCACCCGGATCGGCCCCCGGGTGCCTCGGAGGACGTCGTGAGCGTGGATCCCGCCTTCCTCGGCCGCCGGGAGATCGCCACCGCCGAGGAGATGGAGCAGCTGGGTCTGCGCATCGGCGAGCAGCTCGAGGCGGGCGACCTGCTCGTGCTGACCGGTCCTCTCGGCGCGGGGAAGACCACCTTCACCCGCGGTCTCGCCGAGGGGCTGGGGGTGCGCGGACCGGTGCAGAGCCCGACCTTCGTGATCGCCCGCACTCATCCCTCCCTGGTCGGCCGAGCATCACTGGTGCACGTCGACGCCTACCGGCTCGGCTCGGCTGCTGAGCTCGACGACCTCGACCTCGACCTCGAGCGGTCCGTCGTGGTGATCGAGTGGGGGCGTGGCATGGCCGAGGAGCTGGCGGACTCGTGGTGGGACATCGAGGTGGAACGGCCCGTCGGAGCGGCGGATGTCGACCCGTCCGAGCTGGATGCCGACGCGCCGCGCTTCGTCACGATCACGCGCGAGAGCGCCTCGTGAGCTCGGGGGACGTCCGCGCCCTGGTCGCCGTGATCATCGAGGACGATCCCGGTGTGCGCTCCCTGCTCGACGAGGTCTTCCTCGCGGCGGGCTTCGAGACGATCCTCACGGGGTCGGGTGTGGACGGTCTCGGGGCCGTCGAGCGGCACCAGCCGGTGATCACGACCCTCGACATCAACCTGCCCGGCATCGACGGCTTCGAGGTGGCGCGGCGCATCCGTCGAGTCAGCGACACCTTCATCATCATGCTCTCGGCGCTCTCCGACGAGTCCGACGTGGTTCTGGGGCTCACCTCCGGTGCCGACGAGTATCTGGTGAAGCCGTTCCGCCCGCGCGAGCTGCGTGCCCGCATCGAGGCGCTCCTGCGTCGTCCTCGACTGCCGGACGTCCGCAGTGCGTCGAGCCTGCGTGCTCCGGTCGAACCCGAGCCCGTGGCCGACGGCGCGACCGTGCTCACCTGGCGTGGGCGGGTGCACCGGGACCTCAGCCTCGACCTCGACACGCGGATGGTCCTGATCGGGCAACGGCGGATCGACCTCACCCCGACCGAGTTCGATCTGCTCGCCGCACTGCTCGAGGCGAAGCAGCGCGTATGCAGCAAGGCCGAGCTCGCCCGGGGGTTGCGCGGCCTTCCCCCGGGCTCGAGCGACTACGTGAGCGAGCCGGACAAGCGCGCGATCGAGACGCACATCGCCAACCTGCGGCGAAAGCTCGGTGACAGCACGAGCGCCCCTCGCTACGTCGAGACCGTGCGCGGGGTCGGCTACCGCCTGACCCCCGCAACGATCGAAACGAACTGACCGGGGCGGAGCCGCGGCTCCCCAGCCGCGGCCCCGGATGCCTGCGAATCCCCACTCGCCTGGCCCCGGCGTCTGCGTTGTTCCCCAGTCGCAGTTTCGGCCCCACTCAGAATGCTAGGGGTGCGAGGCCGCCCGAAGAGCGGGCTGCACCGATCTTTGAGTAATCTTGCGGGAAAGCTGAGGATCGACCGGAGGGCGGGCGAAGAGCATGATCCGCACCGTCTCGATCTGGCGATGGCAACTGGTGTTCATGGGCAGCATCGTCGCCATCGTGGTGATGATCACCGCCTTCAAGCCCCAGACCTTCGCCAACCCTCTGATCGTCACGGGGATCGCCCTCGTCGTCGTGACCACTCTGGTGACCCTGGCCGTGCCCTGGCATCGACTCCCGCACAGCGCGGTGGCTGCCATCCCGCTCCTGGACGCCCTCGCCGTCGGCTTCACGACGAACGCGCCCGACATCCGCCTGGGCTTCCTCTGGGTCTTCCCCGTGGTCTGGCTGGCGACCTACTTCTCCCTGCCGTGGGTGCTCGGAGGCATCGCCTTCATCAGCGGTACCCTCGTGGTCTTCGCGGATCAGAACGGCACTCCGGCGGACATCCTGCTGCGGCTGTTGACGCTCGTGATCACCCTCGGGTTCCTGGGCGTCACGGTGCGCATCGGCGCTCAGCGCTCTCGTGCGGCACGCCGACTTCTCCAACGGCGGTCGGAGCAGGTCAATCGCGCGGCCGAGCGCGCCGAAGCCAACCAGCGCAGGGTCACGCAGATCGTCGACGCGCTGGGCGCCGCGCTCGTCGTCGTCACATCGTCCGGTCGCATCCTGCAGATGAACGACGCGTACAGGTCTCTGTACGGGCGCGACCGCTTCGGCGCCGCTCTGCCCTCCGCCTCGGTCGAGTACGACGCGCGTCGCGGCCATGCCGTGCCGCAGACGCGCACGACGCTGGCAAGGGCGGCGCGCGGAGAGACGTTGCAGTCCGAGCGGGTCTGGCTGTTCGACGGCGGTGGACAGTGGAGGGCGCTGGAGGTGAGCACACAGCCGATGGCCACGGCCGGCGAGGGGGAGGACATCACTCTCGTCGTGATCGATGATGTGACCGCGATGCTCGAGGCCGAGGAGGAGCGCAGGGCGTTCACGGCGGTCGTCTCGCACGAGCTGCGCAACCCGCTCACCGCGATCATCGGCCACGTGGAGCTGCTGCGCGAACGCGAGGATCTCCCGGGCAGGGTGCCCGCTCAGCTCGAGATCATCGCGCACGCGGGCGATCGCATGCAGGAGCTCGTCGGGAGCATCCTGGAGCAGACGAGCCACACGGCTCCGGAGCCGTTCGCCCCTGTGGACCTGCGCGAACTCGTCGAGGCGTCCGCCGCTTCGTACTCACCGCTCATCGCCGGCAGCAGACAGACCCTCACCGTGGAGGGGGAGGGCGGACTCGTCGTCTCCGGCGACGCTTTCCGCCTGCGCCAGGTGCTGGACAACCTGCTCAGCAACGCCGTCAAGTACACCCCCGCCGGAGGGATCATCACCGTGGACCTCTCGACAGGGCCCGATGGGTACGCGGAACTCGCTGTCTCCGACAACGGTACGGGGATGTCTCCCGAAGACCTCTCGCGGGTGTTCGAGCCCTATTTCCGTGCGGACAGCGCGATGCGCGCCGGCATCGGCGGAACGGGGCTCGGGATGGGGATCGCCAGGGAGATCGTCGCCGCCCACGAGGGCACCATCGATGTGGTCAGCGAGGCCGGCACCGGAACCAGGGTGACACTGCGGTTCCCGCATCACCGAGCGAAGGAGAAGCACACATGAGTCCGCTCGTTCCGGTGAGCGTCGACATCACCACCAGCATGGTGGCCGTCGTCACCGTGCTGACAGCGCTGGTGGTGGGGCTCGGAACGCTCGCCCGCCCGAGCCGCGCGACGGTGACCTGGGCCGGCGCGTTCGGGCTCGGGATGCTCGGGGCCTACCTGTGGCTGGCCGGGCAGCAGACCGATGAGCAGATGCTGCGCGCCGCGGCCTCTGCGCTGATGCTGTGCTTCGAGCCGCTGGTGTGGATCGGACTGCGGCTGCACTTCGGTCGCCGCGCATCCTGGTGGGCGGTGATCCCCTTCCTGGTGGCCGCCCCCGTGCTTCTCGTGGCGACGACGGAGACGCCCTGGTATCTGCCCACTTTCCACGTCGTCTTCCTCGTCAGCGGGGTGTTCGCCGGCATGGTCGCGTACGAGCTCCTGCGCGGACGGCCCGTGGCCAGGGACATCGTGCTGCCGCTGGCTCTCGCCTCGTGCGGATTCGTGGTCGTGGCGGTCGTGAGCGCCGCCTCCGCCCTCGTCGTGGGCGGTGCGGGAACCCAGGAGCAACTGAGCGCGCTGCGCGGCATGAACGCCGTCGGGACCCTCGTGGTGAGCACCTGCGCGGCCTTCACCCTCGTGCTGCTGGTGCGCGTGGGGGAGAAGGCCGCTGCCGGTCGCAGCACCGACGGGGCGGATCGCGCCCGCAGACGTCTGCGCAAAGCCGAAGCGCAGAACGACCAGCCGTGGTCGGTCCTCGACATCCGCCTCGACGATCCGGTCGACCTCCGCGAAGCATCGACCGGAGCGGAGTTCGCCCGCATCGTCGATCGCTTCCACGACGACATCGAAGACGCTCTGCCGGCATCGGCGGACGCCGATCGGATCGAGGACGGGCGGGCCGTCGTGATCATCCGTGGCAGCGACGAAGCGGTGCGGTATCACCTGCGCGCCATGCTCACCCGCATCGCCATGCTCGAGAGGGGAGCCTCCGCGAGTGGTATCCGCTCCTCCGCCAGCATCGGCTGGGCGCCCGTGTCCGTCGTCGGCTACGACTACGATCTGCTGCGGGCTGCGGCGGACCGGGCCGCGGTCAGAGCCAGGGCGGCGGGCGGCGATCAGTGGAAGCGCGCCAACGCGGACGACCTGATCGGCGTGCGACCGGCGGGCTGACTACCGCGTGCGGGTCTCTCGTCCTCGCGCGAGGGCAGCGACGATCGCGCCTTCGGCGTCGTCACCCGTCTCGGCGGCGGCCGACACGTTCTCGGCGACCACGGCCTCGATGATCTCGGTCCTCTGGATGCGCGTCTCGCGCGGCGCCTTCACGCCGATGCGCACGCTGTCGCCCTTGATCTCGAGCAGCGTGACCTCGATGTCGCCGTCGATGCGCACGCTCTCACCGATCCGCCTCGTCAACACCAGCATTCGTTCAGCCTAGTGCTGCGGGGACGACGCCGACCGCCGGTGCGGGGATGTCGTGCACGACGCCCACCGTCTCGATCGTGAGAGCCGCGGCAGTCGCCTCGTTGTACGACAGCACGGGGAGGCCGTCGGTCTGCGCGGAGATGAGGCGCCGCACGGCCGGTCGCAGCGAGGGTGCGCACACGAGCACCGGCTCGCCGCCTTCCCGCACCGAGGAGACGGCGTGCTTCACGGACTCGATCACGGTCTCCATGCGCTGCGGATCGAAGACGATCTGACTGCCCTCGTCACTCGAGCGCAGGCTCTCGAGCATGGCCTGCTCCAGCAGCGGGTTGATCATGACCACGCGCAGGGTTCCGGCATCGGCGAAACGGGCGGCGATCGCCGGGCCGAGGGCGGCGCGGGCGGCCTCGATCAGGCCCTCCGGCTCGGTGGACACCCTGGCCCGCAACGCGAGAGCCTCGTAGATGCGGCTGAGGTCGTTGATGGGGACCCGCTCCGCCAGGAGGCCCTGCAGCACGCGCTGCACCTCTGCCAGTGAGAGCAGAGCGGGGGTGAGCTCCTCGACCGCAGCGGGCGAGACCTGCTTGAGGGCGTCGGTGAGCTGGCGCACGTCTTCGCGGCTGAGCAGTCGAGCGGCGTGGGCGTGGATGACGCTGGAGAGATGCGTGATGATCACACTCGCGCGGTCGATCACGGTGGCCCCGGCGAACTCCGCGCTGTGGCGCATCTCCATGGGGATCCACTTGCCCTCGAGACCGAAGACCGGGTCGAGCGTCGCCGTGCCGGGAAGGCTGTCCAGCCCCTGTCCGAGCGCGAGCACCGACCCGACGGGTGCCGTACCGCGACCGGTCTCGACCCCGGCGATCCGGATGACGTAGGTCGCCTGCGGCAGCTCGATGCTGTCGCGGGTGCGCACCGGTGGCGCGACCAGCCCCAGATCGAGGGCGATGCGGCGTCGGAGGGCTTTCACGCGTGCGAGGAGGTCGTCCGGGCCCCCGGTGACCAGATCCACGATGTCGGGGGCGAGCAGGATCTCGAGAGGATGCACACGCATCTTCTCGATGAGCTCCTCCGGCTGGTCGGTCGGAACCGTCGACGGGCTCTGCACCGCAGCCGCCTCTTCGCGTTTCTGGGTGGCCTTGATCCGCTGCGCGATCAGCAGCAGCGTCGCGCCGATCGCGACGAACGGCAGCATCGGCATGTGCGGGATGAGCGACATGATGATCGCGGCGCATCCGGCGATGATCAGCGCATTGCGGGACTGGCCGAGCTGGGCGGACGCCGCCGTCCCCATCTCCGCCTCCGCCGTGGAGCGGGTCACGATCATGCCGGTGGAGACGGCCATCAGCAGGGCGGGGATCTGCGTGACCAGACCGTCGCCGATCGTCAGCAGGCTGTAGGTGCTCACGGATTCGTCGATCGTCATGCCGTGCTGCACGATCCCGATGGCGATGCCGCCGACGATGTTGATGATGATGATGACGAGACCGGCGATCGCGTCGCCCTTCACGAACTTGGACGCACCGTCCATGGCTCCGTAGAAGTCGGCCTCGGCCGCCACCTCGGCGCGGCGCTCGCGGGCCTCCGCATCGGTGATGAGTCCGGCGTTCAGGTCGGCGTCGATGGCCATCTGCTTGCCGGGCATCGCGTCGAGCGTGAATCGTGCGCCGACCTCGGCCACGCGCTCCGCACCCTTTGTCACGACGACGAACTGGATGACGACGAGGATGAGGAACACGACGGCGCCGATGATGAGCGAGCCGCCGACCGCGATGGCGCCGAAGGCCTCGATCACCTGCCCCGCATACGCCTCGCCGAGCACCAGACGGGTGGAGGCCACGTTGAGCCCCAGGCGGAACAGCGTCGCCACGAGCAGCAGCGAGGGGAAGACCGAGAAGTCGAGCGGCTTCTTCACGAACATCGACGTCAGCAGGATCACGAGCGCGAACATGATGTTCAGGATGATGAGGATGTCGAGCAGGAACGGCGGCACCGGCACGACGAGGAGCATGATGATGCCCACGACGCCGATCGGCACTCCGAGCTTGGGAAGCAGCTGTCTCATGCGGTCCTCCGGTAGGGAAGGGAGTGGATGCCGCGGGCGGCCCCGCGTCGTCGCAGCGAGTCGACGAACACGAGCACACGGGCCACGGCGTTGTACAGGTCTTCGGGGATCTCGTGCCCGAGCTCGCAGGCGGCGTGCAGAGCCCTGGCGAGGGTGATCTCGCGCACCAGTGGGACACCGGCGCGCACGGCCTCGTCGCGGATGCGCTCCGCGATCACGCCGCTGCCCTTCGCGACCACCTTGGGCGCGGCCCTGCCGGGTTCGTACCGCAGTGCCACGGCGATGTGGGTGGGATTGACCACCACCACATCGGAGCCGGCGACGGCCGCGATCATGCGGTTGCGGCTGACAGCGAGCTGCCGTGAACGGCGCTGCTGGCGGATGAGCGGATCGCCTTCGGAGTTCTTGCTCTCGTCGCGGATCTCGCGCTTGGTCATGCGCGTGTGCTTGCGGTTGCGTCGCATCACCACGAACATGTCGATCGCGGCGAGGGCCAGCCCCACGCCGATCGCGGTCTGCAGCAGGGCGGTCGTGCCTTCGCTCGCGGTGCCGAGCAGTCGGGTGACGGAGTGCGCCCCGCTCGCGGTCAGCACGGGCATCAGGCTCGCGATCACGAACCAGAGGGCGATGCCGATGGCGGCGGTCTTCATGAGGGCCTTGGCGCCCTCCCAGAGAGCCTGCATGCCGAACACGCGGCGCACGCCGTTGACGAGGTTGAACTGCTCGAAGCGGCCCGTCAGAGGGCGCAGGTGCACACCGCCCTGGATGACCGCGCCGATCAGGGTGACGATCGCGACGGCCGTCAGCATCACGGTGAGCGTCGGGAGCACGGAGGCCATGCCGCGGCCGAGCGCTGCGAGCGCGGCCTCCGGCGTCGGCGCCGCGACCAGGGAGTCGAGCGTGAGCAGCTGCTCCGTCCCCGCCGATGCACCGAGCGCGATCGCGGCGGGCATCGTGACGGCCGCCGCGCCGATACCGAGCCACGCCGTGAGGTCCTGACTGCGTGACAGGCGTCCCTTCTTCCTCGCTTCGCTGAGGTGCTTGTCCGTCGCCTTCTCGCTGCGTTCGCCGGTATCGGTCCCGCTCATTCGTGCACCCCCTGCATCATCCGCAGGGCGTTGGCGGCGAGGGCGTCGACGATGCCGGGGAGCACGGCGTACACGGCTCCGGCGAGCAGCAGAGTCAGGAGGATCTTCACCGGGAAGCCCATCGCGAACGCGTTCAGGGCAGGGGCGACACGGGTGATGAGCCCGAGCCCGACATCGGCGAGGAACAGCACGAGCACGAGCGGTCCGGCGATCTGCACGGCCGCCAGCACGAGCTGCGTCACCCCGTCGACGAGCAGTTCGGCAGGACCTGCCACCTGGAAGATACCGTTGACGGGCACGGCCTCGAAGCTCCGCGCGAGCCCGGCCAAAATCAGCTGGTACCCGCCCGAGGCGAACAGCAGCGTGAGCGCGGTGATGTGGAACAGCCGGGTGAACTGCGCGCCGTTGACCATCGAGTGGGGATCGAACGCCTGCGCGAGCTGGAACCCGCCGAAGACGTCGATCAGGCTTCCCGCAGCCTGGAGCGCGGAGAAGCACAGCAGCACCAGGAACCCCAGCAGGGCACCCGTGACGAGCTGCAGGACGAGCGCGCCGAGGAAGGGACCGGTGTCGAGGTTCTCGTACCCGGGGGCGACGGCGGTGCCGACGGCGAGGGAGAGCCCGATCGCGAGCATCGCCTTCACGCGCACCGGGATCGCCCCGTAGGAGAACGGCGGAGCGATCATGATGAAGGCCGTGATGCGCACCGCGGTGAGCATCGTGGCCTCCAGCCACGCGAAATCGATGGGGATGTACACGCTGTCATCCGCTCAACAGCGAGGGGATGCGGGCGAACATCTCGTTGGTGAAGGCGATCATCTCGGCGATCATCCAGTTGCCGGCGATCAACAGTGCGATGCCGACGGCGACGATCTTCGGGACGAACGACAGCGTCACCTCCTGCACCTGGGTGATGGACTGCAACAGCGAGATCGCGAAGCCGACGACGAGCGCGGTGACCAGGACGGGGGCGGCGAGCTTCGCCGCGATGATCAGTCCCTGCGTGCCGATGTCGATGACCGCCTCGGGGCTCATCCGACCCCTCCGTAACTCTCCAGGAGGGCTCTGATGATGAGCCCCCAGCCGTCGACGAGGATGAACAGCAGGATCTTGAACGGCAGCGAGATCATGACGGGCGGGAGCATCATCATGCCCATCGACATCAGCGCCGCTGCCACGACGAGGTCGATCACCAGGAACGGGATGAAGATCACGAAGCCGATGATGAACGCCGCGCGCAGCTCGGAGATCATGAACGCGGGGATGAGCGTGTACATCGGGACGCTCGAGGGGTCCTCGGGGTTGGGCTGGCCGGCCATCCGTGTCATGAGCGCGAGGTCCTCTTCGCGGGTGAAGCGGAGCATCCACTCCTGCAAGGGCAGCTGGCCCACGTCGATGGCCTGTGTGAACGAGAGCGAGCCGTCGATGTAGGGCTGCACCGCGACCGTGTTGATCTCGGTGAGCACCGGCCACATGATGAACAGCGACAGGAAGAGGGACAGCCCCGCCAGCACCTGGTTCGGGGGGATGGTCGGCAACGAGAGGGCGTTCCTGGTCATCGCCAGCACGACGAAGATCTTCGTGAACGACGACATCATCAGCAGCAACGCGGGGGCGACCGAGAGCAGCGTGATGCCCAGCAGGGTCAGGATCGACCCCGACGGACCGCCGTCGACGCCGTTGATGTCGATCGTGACGCCCTCGCCCTGATCGTCCGGGGCCACCTGTGCGTGGGCGGCCGTGCCCGTGATGAGGGTGAGGACCACGACGAGTGCGAGTGCCGCGGCGAGGATCAGCGCGATTCGTCGCAGCGCGCGTCCGTCGACGACCCCACGGGTGACGCTCATCGGGTGCGCCGGATGGCCTCGGCGGTCTGCCGCCACGTCTCGGGGGAGAGGATGGAGCCGCGCAGCGGATCGTTGCGGTGCCGCACACGGCGCTGCGGCGCCGATGACTCCGGAGGGATGTCCGTCGATTCCGTCAGGGCCGTCGCGGCCAGGATCCGGTCGAACTCCGCGGCGTCGGACGCCGCTTCCGTGGTCGCCGGCGACCATGCCGGGCGGGGTGTCTCCTCCGAGGTGTCGGTCCGCTTGACCGGCAGCCGATCTACGACGTTCACGCCGTGCTCCGTGACGCCGAGCACGTATCGGGCGTCCTCGGTCTGGATCACGACGATCTGCGCCTTCGGGCCGACTCCCTGGCGTCCGAGCACCGTGATCGCCTCACTGTCGCGACGACGGGCCTGCGTGCGCGCGACACGGCGCTGCAGGAACCACAGCACTCCGAGTACTGCGGCGAGCGAGAGCACGACCCGCAGGCCGAGCAGGAGGTCGTCCAGGGTCAGGCCTCGACGTTCTCGAGGATGCGGGTGATGCGCACCGCGTAGTCCTGATCCACCACGACGACCTCGCCATGGGCGATGACGCGTCCGTTGAGCTTGATGTCTGCGGGGGCGCCGGCGGAGCGGTCGAGCTCGACGATGCGTCCGGGTTCCAGGTCCAGCACGTCGCGCACCGCCATCCTGGTGCGGCCGATCTCGACGGTGAGCTCCATCTCGACGCCGGCGATGCGGTGCAGCCGGCGGGACGGGTTCGCGGCTCCTGCCGGCGCGCGGGTGACGACGACGGCCAGGCGTCCGACCGTGTGGTCGGCGTCGTCCTGCAGATCGAACAGCTGCACAGCCGGGTCCGCGAAGAGGGCGGAGGCATCGCCCACGGCGGCCTCGCCGAGAGCGCCGGAGCCCAGTGCGCTGGTCGCGGTCTCGAGGGCATCGCGCAACCGATCGGTGAGCGGTGTGCCGCCGAGCCCGTCGACCAGGATCTCCGGCTCGAAGAGCTGCACGGCGAGCTGGGCGCTGGCCTCGCCGACGAACTGCACGATCACGGCGTCGCCGGTGTCGCCCGAGACCTGGGAGGCGCGTGCGATGAGCGGGGAGGGCGTCGGGAGCGATGCGGCGAAGGCGGCGGCGACGGCGGACTCGTAGGTGGTGGTGCTGCTCACGCGGACTCCTCGGCGGATGCGGGATAGGGGACGGTGGTGGTGACGACACAGGCCAGCCGTGCGCCCGCGCTGCCAACGGCAGCGGTCGCGATGGTCTGATCGCCGACGGTGAGGACCATCGGACGGTCGGCGGAGTGCGGGAAGGCGATGATGTCGCCCACAGTGAGATCGAGCACCTCGCGCGGCAGCACCGTTCGGGGTGCGAGCCGCAAAGCCACCTCGACCGGTGCCACCTCGACCTGGCGGCGGATCCGGTCGGGTGCGGCAGTGCGCTCGAGGTCGGAGGGACGCACGGTGAATCCGGCGAGCACCGAGGCGGGCAGCATCACGCTCGTCGGCACCGTGCGACCAGCCAGACGCATCGAGAACCGCGCGACGATGACGGGCTCACCGGCAGCCGCGACCTGCGCGAACTGCGAGCTGTACTGGATGCCGCTGAACGAGACGCCGACGGGGAGCAGACCATCGAGCGCCCCGGTGAGGTGGTCGACCGCGTCGACGATCAACGAGCGGATCAGGGCCTGCTCGATCGGGGTGAAGGTGCGGTCCTCCGAGGCGGTCGATGCCCGGCCGCCGACCATCTGCACGATCCACGCCGTCGCGGCGGAGGTGGGCAGCTGCACGATGAGGCGCTCTTCGGATTCGGGGAGCGCGCACACGATCATGGTGGTCGTGGTGGGGAGGGACTGGGCGTACTCGCCGTAGGTCATCATCCCGACGTGCTCGACCGCGATCGTGGCCCGCACGTGGATCTTGGCCGACAGCTGCGCCGACCACTGCCGCGAGAACGTCTCGAAGGCGAGTTCCAGGGCGCGGGTGTGCTCGCGGGAGAGGGTCGCGGAACGGCCGAAGTCGTACACCTCGACTTCGGGGGCCTTCGCCGTCGTCCCCGCGCGCACTTCGGAGCGCACGCTGTTATCGATCACCACGAACCGGACTATCGGGCGGTGATCGGCGTGCGTTAGGAGGGAAGGGTGCTCAGGAGGCCGGCTTCCCCGCCTGGGCCTGGGGGATGAGGGCTCGCACCTCCTCGTTCGCATCCGACAGGACCACGATGTCGACCCTGCGATTCTGGGCCAGTGCGTCCGGTGCATCTCCGGCGGCGACAGGACGCGTGTCGCCGAAGCCGACCGACTTGAGATGGGCGGCGGGAAGGCCCGAGGCCTCCACGAGGTGTCGCAGCACCTGCGTCGAGCGGCCGGCGGAGAGCTCCCAGTTCGTCGGGTACGGGGCGACCGACCCACGCACGTCGGCGTGGCCCTCGACCGAGATCTCGTTGGTGGTGGTGACCAGTACGGAGCCGAGCGCATCGAGGACCAGGAGCGCCTTGTCGCTGAGCGTCGTGCTGTTCGTGTCGAAGAACGTCTCCGCGCTCACCAGCCCGATCGTGAGGCCGCGCTCGTCGATCGTGAAGGTGACATCGGCCTCGAGACCGTTGTCGGCGAGCACCTGGCGCAGACGCTCGCGAAGCGCCGAGAGCTCGTTGAACTCGGTCTGCGCGGCGGCCAGGTCGACGTCGGCGAAGTCCTCGCCCTTCTCGTCGACCAGCTCCGGGGGCACGACCACGCCCGTCGTGGCGTCGATCTCGTCGGACGGCTCCTGCCCGAAGCCCGTGGCGAGAGAAGCGCTCAGAGCCTCGAACTTCTCCTGGTCGACGGTCGACATGGCGAACAGCACGATGAACATGCACATCAGCACGGTCACCATGTCCATGTAGGACGCCATCCACCGCTCGTCCGGACCGCTGTGCTCCTCCTGCGGCACGCGGCGACGGGCACGGACGCTCATGACGCCTGCTCCGTCTCCTCGGCTGCTGAGGTGCGGGCCTTCCGGCCGGATCGGGCAGAGGGACGCTCGGACACCAGCGCTCGCAGACGCTCGTTCACGAACTGGGGCGGAGCGCCGGCCTGGACCGCGAGCATGCCCTCCATGAGCACCGTCATGCGCTCGACTTCGAGCTCGCCGAGCCGCTGCAGGCGACCGCCGATGGGCAGCCAGATGAAGTTTGCCGAGAGCAGACCCCACAGCGTCGCCACGAATGCTGTCGCGATCATCGGACCGAGGGTGTCCGGCTTGTCGAGCTTCTCGAGCACGTGCGTGAGGGAGACGACGGTGCCGATGATGCCGACCGTTGGCGCGAAGCCTCCGAGCGTCATGTAGAAGCGTGAGGCGGTGCGGTTGCGGGCGGCGGTCGAGGTGAGCTCGTCCTCCAGCAGCGTGCGCAGGTCTTCCGCGTCCGTGCCGTCGGCGATGCTCTGCAGTGCCTGGCGCAGGAACGGGTCCTTCTCGTCCTCGAGTCCCTGCTCGAGGGCGAGGAGCCCTTCGGCACGCGCCTTCTCGGCGTAGCCGACCACCGTGTCGATCATGCTCGACGCGGTGCGGCGCTCACCGCGGAATGCGCGGGGGAGCGATTTGACCGCATGCAGCGCATCGCGCATGGTGCCGCTCGCGATGCCGACGGCGATCGTGGCTCCGAAGACCAGCACCATCGGGGCGGGGATCAGCAGCGATCCGAGGGTCGCGCCCTCGAGGTTGATCATGGCGATCAGGGCGCCGAACGCGAGGATCAGTCCGAGGATGAGAGACGGATCCATCAGAGACCGACCTCAGAAGCGGGGGCCGCGGAATCGGTTCCCGCTGCGGTGATCAGGGCGGCGGCGGTTGCCAGCACCCCGGCGCGGAACCGGGTGATCTGCGCGATCACGTCATCCATCGTCTCGGTGACGACGAAGGTCGCACCGTCGACCATGATGAGCGTCGTGTCCGGCGTTGCCTGGACACGTTCGATCAGGTCGGGATTCACCGCGAACCGCGAACGGTTCAGGCGCGTGAGGACGATCATGGGCTCCATCCTGGAAAGATCCGTCCGCGTTCCGAAGAGCACAGACCCGACGGCCCGTCCTGGGCTGTCGGGGGTGACTGTCGGCCGGACGGCGTTGCGCGTTAGGCGGGCTCGCCGTCGGTGATCGACGCCAGGATTCAGCGGACTCAGCGGTCGGCGAGCAGCTGGTCGCGCACTTGGCGCCGCAGCACCTTGCCGATGAGGGATCGGGGGAGGTCGTCGACGGCCGTGATCCGTCGCGGCACCTTGTAGGGCGTGAGCCGGGTGCGGCAGAAGTCGCGCAGCGCATCGACCTCGAGAGCAGCTCCGTCGCGGAGCACCACTGCCGCGACGACCTCTTCTCCACCGTGCGGCTTGGGGAGACCGACGACCGCTGCGGCCTCGACATCGGGGTGGGCGACGAGCGCATCCTCCACCTCGCTCGGCGACACGTTGAAGCCTCCCGTGATGATGAGTTCCTTGAGCCTGTCGACGATGGTCACGAAGCCGTCGGGCGAGACCTGGGCGATGTCGCCTGTGCGGAGCCACCCGTCGGGCAGCAGCGCGTCGGCCGTCTCACCCGGACGACGCCAGTACCCCTGGAACACCTGCGGGCCGCGCAGGAGCAGTTCCCCCGGATCGCCGGCGGACAGGTCGACATCGGGGTCAGCGGGGTCCACGATCCGGATCTCCGTGCTCGGGAAGGGAACACCGACGGTGCCGGGGCGACGTGTCGGGCCCATCGGGTTGCCGAGCGCCACCGGCGAGCTCTCCGTCATGCCGTAGCCCTCGACGAGCAGGCCGCCGGTCGCCTCCTCCCAGCGTTTCACCGTCGCGACAGGGAGGCTCATCGCTCCGGAGATGGCGAAGCGCACGGTCGAGAGGTCGATGGTCCCTCGGGCGGCTGCGCGGGCGAGAGCGTCGTAGATCGGCGGCACGGCCGGAAGGAACGTGGGTGGCGTCGTCCGTGCCGCAGCCGTGACCAGGCCCAGGTCGAACGCGGGGAACAGGACCAGCCGCGCTCCGATGCTCATCGCGAAGGTCAGGCACAGAGTCATGCCGTACGCGTGGAACAGCGGCAGCACACCGTAGAAGGTCTCCTCGCCGTCGACGAGTCCGGGCACCCATGCCCGCCCCTGCATCGCATTGGCTCGGAGGTTGGAGTGGGTGAGGATCGCTCCCTTCGGGACGCCCGTCGTGCCGCTGGTGTACTGCAGGAGCGCGGTGTCGTCCAAGGTCGGCCCCGGCACTCGGCGTGAGATGCGTCGGTGCGCAGCGAGCTGCTTCCACGCGATCAGGTGCCGCGCTTTCGGGGTGCCGGTGAGCTTCGCGCGGGCCTCGCGGGCTTTGGGCAGAGGCAGACGGAGAGCGAGGCGCTTCGACAGCGGCATCGCCTCGGTGATGTCGACGCTCACGATGTGCTCTACCCTGACGTCGGCGGGGAATCCAGCGATCGTGTCGGCGGACTTGTCCCACACGACGGCGACCCGCGCCCCATGATCTTCGAACTGGTGGCGAAGCTCGCGTGCGGTGTACAGCGGGTTGTGCTCGACCACGATCGCCCCGAGCCGGAGGATCGCATAGAACGCCACGACGTGCTGCGGGGAGTTGGGCAGTACCAGGGCCACCCTGTCGCCGGCGCCGACCCCGAGCCGACGCAATCCCTCGGCGGCCCGTTCGACCTGCTCGCCGAGGTCACGGTACGACGTGACGGCACCGAAGAAGTCCAGCGCCGGTCGTCGAGAGAACGCCTTGACACTCGCGGCGAGCATCTCGGGCAGCGTCTGCGATGGTTCCTCGATCTCGGCGGGAACGCCGTCCGCATAGGAATCGAGCCAGGGACGTGCGGCGAGCGGTGATGCGGACATGTCTTCCATCCTGCCCGCGAACACTGTGTGCGGACTCCGTGCCTCAGCCGACGAACAGCAGGACGACGGAGAGGACGACCGCACAGCCTCCGACCGCGGCCAGAGTGATCCCGAGCACCTGGAAGGCATGGAGCAGCGGTCGTCGGGGCTCGAACCGCATCAGGCCGGGGTGACGCGCGCTGACGAACGCGTCGACTTCCTCACGTCCGCGCCAGTGGACGGACTCGTCGGAGCGGAGCGCTCGTTCCCGGAAATCGCCGGCCGCGAACCAGCGGGCGCGTGCCCGGCCATCCTGCTCCTCGACGATGACGACCTCCTGAGGCAGCCAGGAGCCGTCATGCATCTTCACCAGGAGCACGATGACGAGCAGGGGCAGGCCGATGCCGAGCCCGATCCAGGACAAGACCTCGGCGATGGTGCCGAATGCGTCGAGGGCGTTCATCTCCGGCTCCGTTCTTCCGGATACGACAGTACCGAGGGAGCGCGGGGTGTTCGGATCAGCTGGGCCCTGGCGGAAGCTCATGACCTATGGAAGGGGCCTCGGTGACGCCGGCTCGTGCCGCAGGGCGTGGAGCACTGCCCGCGAGCCGACGAAGAAGTGCACGCCATCCTCTTCGAGCCGAAGGGGACCGTCAACACGGGGTACGCCGGCGGGGAGATGACCTCGGAGCTCCGCGAGCTCTGACGATCGAGGTGCTCAGACCGCGTGGAGAGCAGCGGCAGCCGCATCCATCGCGTCGACGTTCAGAGCGAAGTACGCCCACTTGCCGCGCTGTTCTCGCGTGACCAGTCCCGCTTCCGCGAGCAGTCTCATGTGGTGGGACACCGTGCCCTGCGAGAGTCCCACAGGCTCGGTCAGGTCGCAGATGCACGCTTCTCCGCCAGCTCCGGCGGCGATGAGCGACAACAGTCGGACGCGCGTGGGGTCGCCGAGCGCTTTGAAGACCCGGGCAACGCGTTCCGCATCCTCGACGGTCATCGAGGGGGCTATGGGCGGAACGCAGCAGGATGTCGCTTCGATTGTCGTTGACACGCTCACGGGTCCAGTCTGCCACGTATTGACAATCTTCGATAGGTGAGCGACAGTCTTCATATTGAACTTTGTCAATGTGAGGAGATGTCATGTCTGAGCTACCTGTCGTCATCGTCGGAGCGGGTCCGCAGGGCCTCGCCGCCGCGGCGCATCTCGTCGAACGCGACGAGAACGTGATGGTGATCGAGCGTGGTGAGGGGCCTGCTGCTGCGGTTTCCGAGTGGGGAAACGTGCGCCTGTTCTCGGCCTGGCCGGAGCTCACTGACGCTGCAGCACGTCGTCTTCTTGAGACGATCGGCTGGGCTGCACCGGTGTCGGGATATCCGACCGGTGCCGACTGGGTGGACGGCTACCTGGCGCCTCTGGCGAATGCCTTGGGTGAGCGGATCCACTACGCGACGACCGTCACCGGAGTCGCTCGTCACGGCCGTGACAAAGTCGTCGAGGGCGGGCGCAGGGGCCAGCCCTTCGTCGTGCATACGGTCAGTGCGGACGGACAGGAGTCGCGAGTTCTCGCTCGCGCTGTCATCGACGCGAGCGGCACTTGGGCTCTTCCGAATCCGGCGGGAGCGGATGGATATCCCGCCCTCGGGGAGGCCGCAGCATCGGATCTGATCTCGTACCGCATCCCGGCCGATGTGGCAGAGCACGCGGGGTCGCACGTCGTCGTCGTGGGAGCGGGGCACTCTGCCGCGCACGCCGTCCTGAGATTGAGCGAGCTGGCACGACGGGCCCCTGGCACCCGCGTCACCTGGATTCTCCGTAGGGGGGCGGCAACGAACGTCT
This sequence comes from Microbacterium sp. R1, assembly GCF_015159725.1. Classification (NCBI taxonomy): domain Bacteria; kingdom Bacillati; phylum Actinomycetota; class Actinomycetes; order Micrococcales; family Microbacteriaceae; genus Microbacterium; species Microbacterium sp. R1. Next base: position 204,383 of record NZ_JADDUD010000003.1, read on the forward strand.
TCGGAGGCGGCGCCGGAGATGAGCTTCCGGAACGGGCCGCGCTCGGCTCTCGCGCGCGCAAGATGGTCGACGAGGGTGTCGTGGAGCTGGTGACCGGATTCCGGGTCGCCGCGTTCCGGCAGACCGCTGACGGGCTGACCGTGGTCGCCGAAGACGGGCGCGAGGTGGAAGGTGTCGGTCGCGTGTTCGCACTCACGGGCTTTCGGCCGGACACTGAGATGCTGCGAGAGCTCCGGATCGATCTCGATCCCGCGCTCGAGGCGGTCGCTGGCATCGCGTCCGAGATCGACCCGAACATCCACTCCTGCGGATCCGTGGGTGCCACGGGAGCGCGAGAGCTCGCGCAGCCGGAGCAGGGGTTCTTCATCATCGGCGCGAAGTCCTACGGCCGGGCGCCGACCTTCCTCGCGTTGACCGGCTTCGAGCAGGTGCGAAGTGTCGCCGCGCACCTGGTGGGAGCTCATGAGGCCGCAGGGCGCAGCGAGCTCGTCCTCCCCGATACCGGCGTGTGCGGGGGATCCGGCGACTTCGACGACGACGCGGGCAGCTGCTGTGCGGCTCCCTCGGCTATCCGGATCGGCGCGCGGCCCGTCACTGTCGGCTGATTTCCGGTGGCGGAAGGGCGGGGCTCCTCAGAGGAGGCCCGCCCTTCCGTGTCCAACCGACGAGTCAGGTTGCCAGGGTGCCCGGCAGATGAACTCCCCGAGCAGCGATTGCGTTCTATATTTATGAATGTCAATATAGACGTATGTCGATACAAGAAGCTGAGCTTGGAATCATCGGGTCCGGCCCTGCGGGGTGCACCACAACCGTGCCCACCACCGCCCCGGCCGCTCGGCGTCTGTCCACCTTGGATCGGTGGTTGCCGCTGTGGATCGGCCTGGCCATGGTCGGGGGTATCCTCGTCGGCCGCTTCATCCCGGGCGTCTCCGATCTCCTGGCCGGCCTCGAGCTCGGTGGGATCTCCGTTCCCATCGCGCTCGGCCTGCTCGTGATGATGTACCCGGTCCTCGCGAAGGTCCGCTACGACAAGGTCGCCGCCGTCACGGGTGACAAGAAGCTGCTCATCTCGTCGCTGGTGCTCAACTGGATCGTCGGCCCTGCGCTGATGTTCGTCCTCGCCTGGGCGTTCCTGCCCGATCTGCCCGAGTACCGCACAGGACTCATCATCGTCGGGCTCGCGCGCTGCATCGCCATGGTCGTCATCTGGAACGATCTCGCCTGCGGTGACCGCGAAGCGGCCGCAGTCCTCGTCGCCATCAACTCGGTCTTCCAGGTCGTCGCGTTCTCGCTGCTCGGCTGGTTCTACCTCACCGTGCTCCCCGGCTGGCTGGGGCTGGACTCGCAGGGGCTGGAGATCTCGGTCTGGCAGATCGCACTGAACGTGCTGATCTTCCTCGGCATCCCCCTCATCGCCGGCTTCGCCTCCCGCCTCATCGGAGAGCGTGCGAAGGGGCGCGACTGGTACGAAGACCGCTTCCTGCCGAAGATCGGTCCCTGGGCCCTCTACGGGCTGCTGTTCACCATCGTGCTGCTGTTCGCCCTCCAGGGGGAACAGGTCACCAGCCGCCCGTGGGACGTCGCCCGGATCGCGCTTCCCCTGCTCGCCTACTTCGCGGTCATGTGGTTCATCGGCCTGTTCACCGGGAAGACACTCGGACTCGGTTACGCCCGCTCTTCGACCCTGGCATTCACCGCGGCCGGCAACAACTTCGAGCTCGCCATCGCCGTCGCCATCGGCACGTTCGGAGCGACGTCCGGGCAGGCCCTCGCCGGCGTCGTCGGCCCGCTGATCGAGGTCCCGGTTCTCGTCGGGCTCGTGTACGTCTCCCTCTGGGCGGCCCGCCGCTGGTTCCACACCGACCCGTACACCGCTGAAAGGATGCCGTCATGAACGTCACCGCTGCGACCGACACTGACACCTGCAGTCCCGTCGCCACCCATGCCATCGGTCTGGAAGCAGCCTCCTCAGTGGCGGCCACCCTGAAGGCGCTGTCGGACCCGCTGCGCCTGCGGATGCTGTCGGCCATCGCCTCCGACCCGCGCGGCGAGTCCTGCGTGTGCGACCTCGCCGAGCTCGCCGATGTCTCGCAGCCGACGGTCTCCCATCACCTCAAGGTGCTCAAGGACGTCGATGTCCTCACCTCCGAACGACGCGGCACCTGGGTCTGGTACCGCATCAACCCGACCAGGCGCGGGGCCGTCACCGCATTGCTGGACTCCTTCGCCCCCGCCTCTGTCGCACCCGGAAGCATAGACGACGACGGTCCACTGCGACCGGACTTCGACGCACGGGTGACCCGTCTCGCCGAGGAGCTCGCAGCGGAAGTTCCCGAACTCGAAGCAGACGTCATCCTCACCACCGTCCGCGAGTCCTACACCGCGCTCGCACGCACCGCACGCGTCACCTCAGCACTCGTTCCGCTGACTGAGCGCTTCGCCCGTCAACGGCTCGCGGACCTGACCCGCGACCGCGAGGCTGCAGCACCCCAGGTGCTCTTCGTCTGCGTCGCCAACGCGGGGCGCTCACAGCTCGCTGCCGCTCTCGTGAACCAGCTGGCTGCCGGAAAGGTCGTCGCACGCTCTGCGGGTTCCGCTCCCGCCGACGTCGTCCACCCGCACGTCCGCTCGCTTCTCGCAGAGATCGAAGGCGACCAGGCTGCAGAGCGCTTCCCGAAGCCGCTCACTGATGACGCCGTGCGTGCAGCCGACGTCGTCATCACCATGGGGTGCGGTGATGTCTGTCCCATCATCCCCGGCGTCCGGTATGACGACTGGGCGGTCGGAGATCCTGCCCTCGCGTCGCGCGAAGGCGTCGAAGCCATCCGCGACGACATCGCCGAACGCGTGCGTGCGCTCGTCGACGAACTCCTCAACTGACAAGACCTCTCACCTGGAGCAACCATGACTGACACGACCACCAAGCCCTCGGTCCTCTTCGTCTGCGTGCACAACGCCGGACGCTCCCAGATGGCGGCCGGTTTCCTCCGCGACATCGCAGGGGACCGCATCGACGTCCGCTCTGCCGGTTCCATGCCCGCCGACCAGATCAACCCGATCGCGGTCGAAGCCATGCGCGAGCTCGGCATAGACATCACCTCCGAGCAGCCCAAGGTGCTCACGACCGAAGCCGTGCAGGCATCTGACGTCGTCATCACGATGGGATGCGGCGACGCCTGCCCGTTCTTCCCGGGCAAGCGCTACGAGGACTGGAAGCTCGACGACCCGGCAGGCCAGGGCATCGACGCTGTCCGCCCCATCCGCGACGACATCCGCGCGCGCATCGAACAGTTGGTGAGCGAGCTCGTCTGACGTCGGGGGAGCCGCGGCGCGCTCGTGAGCATGCAGGCCGCCGCGGCTCCCCGACGGCTCAGCGCTTGAGGTTCGTCAGCTCCTGCAGCACCTCGTCGCTCGTGGTGATGATGCGGGCGTTGGCCTGGAAGCCGCGCTGCGCGACGATCAGGTTGGTGAACTCCTGCGACAGGTCGACGTTGGACATCTCGAGCGCGCCGCTGATGATGCCGCCGAGACCGTCGGAGCCCGCCTGACCGAGCGTCGGCTCTCCGGAGTTCCCGCTCGGCCGGTACTGCGAGGAGCCCGCCTTCTCGAGTCCGCCGGGGTTGACGAATCCGGCCAGCGCGACGCGGGCGAGTACCTCGGTGTCGCCGTTGCTGAACGTGCCGACCAGGCTGCCGTCGTTCATCAGCGCGTACGAGCTCAGGGTGCCGGCCGGCTTGCCGTTCTGCTCCTTGATCGCGACGTCGCTGACATCCGCGAAACCGGTGACCGCTGAGAGGTCCACCGTGACACCACCGGAGACGATGGACGAAGCTGCGCCCTGCTTGCCGTCCGTGAACGTGAGAGCGGTGTTCGTGCCGCCCGGTTCGGTGACGTTCCAGCCGGTGGCCGTGCGGGTGAAGGTGAGGCGCAGCGAGGTCGCCGTACCCTCGGCGTCGTAGGTCTTGATGTCGCGCACCAGCTGCTCGCCCACGGCGGCACCCGAGGGCAGGTTCCCCGTGACACGGGCCGTGGTGGTCGCCGCGGCGGGGCTGAGCGCGCCGACCGGAAGTCGGATGTCGCCGATGCCCTGACCGGGGACGATGACGCCGTTCTGCGCCGTCCAGCCCTGGACAAGGGCACCGTCTGCCGAGACCAGCTTGCCGCTCGCGTCGAACGAGAATCCACCGTTGCGGGTGTAGAGGGTCTCGCCGCCCGAGCGCACGACGAAGAATCCGTCTCCGGCGATCATGAGGTTGGTCGGCACGCCCGTGGGCTGCGGTGCCCCGGAGGCGAAGTTGGTGCTGATGCCGGCCACCTGCACGCCGAGGCCGACCTGGGCGGGGTTCTGACCGCCGGCGGCCTGCTGCGGCATCATCGAGTTGCGCACGAGCTGGGAGAGCGAGTCCTGGAACTGCACGGCCGAGGCCTTGAAGCCGGTCGTGTTGACGTTGGCGATGTTGTTGCCCGTGACGTCGAGCATGGTCTGGTGGGAACGCAGACCCGAGATTCCGGCGAACAGAGAGCGGAGCATGGTGATGCCTTTCTGGATGGACTGGTCAGGACTGCGGACGGGGAGCGACGGAGACGCCGGAGACGGCGTCGAGGGGGATGGAGGCCTCGCCGATGGTGACCAGCGGCACGGCGCCGGCATAGGACACCGATGTGACGATGCCCTTCTGGGTGACACCCTTCTCATCGACGTACTGCGCCTCGTGGCCGATCAATGCCGCAGCGGTCTGACGCATGCTGAGGGCGAAGCTCTCGGTCGAGGTCGCCGTGAGGGCGGTCAGCTGCTCCATGGAGGCCAACTGCGTGGTCTGCGAGATCATCTCGTTGGTGTTCATGGGCGAGCTGGGGTCCTGGTTGGTCAGCTGCGTCACCAGGAGCTTAAGGAAGACCTCGGAGTCGAGCGTCTTCTTGCGCTCGGACGCGGGTGTGGTGCTGCCGGTCTGCACTCCCGAGGGCGGGATGGTGCCGGAGATCGGTTCGACCATGGTCGTGGGTTCCTCTCGGATCAGGCGAAGATGTCGATGCCGCCGTGCGGCGAAGTCAGCGGGGAAGTCGGATCGACGGATAAAGGGTGATCCGCGGAAGGTGAGCCTCCCGGCACTGCGGTTCCGGTCGTCCCGTCACGGCCGTTCGGTGTTCCCGGTCCCGCCCGACCCTGGTCCGCCCCCGCGGTGTGCGAAGACCCACCGGCTGCACCGCCGCCGCCGGAGCTCTGCGGGTTCGAAGCGGCGGGTCCGTCGTCCGAGGTCGACAGCAGGAGGGACGCATGGGGTGCCGCGGCGGCGAGGTCGCGACGGAGGTCGACGAGGATCGCGCGCAGTGCCTCCCTGCCGAGGTCGTTCGGCGCGTGCAGCTCGATGTGGATCGCGCCCCCGGAGATGTGGGCGCGCACCGTCACGGGACCGAGGTTCTCGGGCGACACGGTGAGCGTGAGGCTGTGGTCGCCGTCCGGTGCCTGCGCGAGCGAGACGATGGGGGTCGCGATCTGGGTGAACAGCGCGGGACGGGCCGTCGCGACGACGCTCGGAGCCGCCGCAGTGGACACGGGCGTCGCGGGGGTCGTGCCCCCGATCGCCGGAGTCGCGGTGGACGCGTCCCCGGTGGCATGGGGGACCGAATGCGCCGGGGTCGCCGACGGGCCGGTCGGCGCGACCGGGGCCGTGGACTCCGACACCGGATCCGACGGGACGATCGTCTGATCCTCCGCGCCCGCTGCTCCGCGGGCATCTGCTGCGGTGCTCCCGCCGGCGGGGAGGGCCGCGGTGGTCGAGAGCGCTGACGCGGCAGTGCCGGCGTTCCCCCCGCTGGAAGTCGATGTCGAAACCGAGGTCGAGGTCGAGGTCGAGGTCGAGCTGAGCGCATCCGTCTCCGGAGCAGCCACCGTCGTCGCATCCGCCGACATCCTCATGGCCGCCGGTCCGCTGAGCGGCGGCGATGGCAATGCACCGCCGGTCGCGAGACCTGAGGCGGCGGCGACCGATCCCGCGGGGGACGGTGGCGACCCGATCTCGATCACGCCCGCTGCCCCTTCGCCCACGGCAGTGCCGCCGGACGCACCCGTCGAAGCGGCGCCTCCCGGGGCGTGAGCCGTCGGCGGTGTCCCCGTCGGAGCTCCGACGCCGAGCAGGGTCTCCTCCACGGGCGGAGCCGGGCTGGTCGGCACGGGGGTGGGCAGGGCGACGCTGGGCGGAACCGGACCGGATGGCACGGGTGAGGCCGTGGGGTCGGACGGCGCGGGGTGAACTGTCGCGAGATCGGGGGAAGAGTCGTCGGCGGGTGCGCTCGCCGACGTGTCAGCCGCCCGATCGTCGGTGGCACGCGAGGCATCGAGGATGACATCGGCGAAGGCCGCGGCTCCGGGGGTGGGCTGACGGGTGTCGGCGGGCGATCCCGCAGCACGGTTCATCCGCGGGGTGAGCATGTCGACGATGCCGAGAGACGTCATGCGTGGTCCTCCGTGGTCGTGCTGCTCGTGCGCGAACCGATCTCGTCGAGCTCCGTCTGCTCGGCGTGCAGCTCCGCGGTCCGCATCCGGAGGGCGTGCGCTTCGGCGAGCCGGTCGAGTCCGCGCATCGCCCTCCGCGCTTCGGCGTGCTCTGTCCTCGCCTCGTCCACCGTCCGCTTCTGCAGTTCGGACAGGGTCGTCAGGTCGACCAGCAGGGTCCGGCCGGCGACGCGAGCTGCCGCGAGCGCGGCGAGGGAGCGGACGTCGACGGCTTCGCTTCCGACCCCGGACAGGTGCGCGCGGAGGGATCGATCGCGCGCCTCCGTGTGCTGCGCGTCGATCACGGCGCGCGAGAGGCGCTGGGCCGCTGCGCGTTCCTGGATCTCCCTGACCCGCAGCAGACCGGCGAGCGAGAACGACCGCTTCATGACACTCCTCCGAACGATGCCACGAGGTCGTCCAGGCGACGCCAGGAATCCTCGATCTCACAGGTCTCGTCGAGGGGCTGCGTGAGGAACGCGCTGATCTCCTTCTCATGGGCGATCGCGGCGTCGATGCGGGCATCCGCTCCGGCTTGATATGCACCGATGTCGATGAGGTCGTTGGCGCGTCGGCGGGCGGCCAGCACGGCGCGGAGCGTCGCGGCGTGCGTCCGGCGCTCGGGGGTCGTGACCTTGCCGGCGACACGCGACACCGATCCGAGCACGTCGATCGCGGGGTGGTGGCCTGACAGTGCGAGCGCCCGGTCGAGCACGACATGGCCGTCGAGGATCGACCGCACCGTGTCGGCGATCGGCTCGTTGTGGTCGTCGCCGTCGACGAGCACCGTGTAGATGCCGGTGATGGAACCGCGCGTGTCCGTGCCTGCCCGCTCGAGCAGACCGGCGAGGAGGGAGAACGTGGAGGGCGGGTATCCGCGGGTGGCCGGAGGCTCCCCGGCCGAGAGCCCGATCTCGCGCTGCGCCATGGCGACGCGCGTGAGCGAGTCCATCATGAGGATGGCGTGTGCGCCGTCGTCGCGGAAGGCCTCGGCGATCCTGGTGGCGGTGTACGCGGCGCGGATGCGGGCCATGGCAGGTTGGTCCGAGGTCGAGACCACCACGACGGAGCGGGCGAGTCCTTCCGGCCCGAGGTCGTCTTCGATGAACTCGCGCACCTCGCGTCCGCGCTCGCCGACCAGCGCGATCACGGTGACCTCTGCTTCGGTGCCCCGCGCGATCATCGACAGCAGCGACGACTTCCCCACACCGGAACCCGCGAAGAGTCCGACGCGCTGACCGCGTCCGACGCTGACGAGTGTGTCGAGCGTCCGTACGCCGAGCGGAAGGGGCGAGTCGATCCGGTCGCGGCCCATGATGGAGGGCGGAGCATGGTCGAGGCTCACCGGCACAGCACCGGTCAGCGGACCCTTCCCGTCGATCGGGCGGCCCAGACCGTCGAGGACGCGTCCGAGGAGCGCTGCTCCTGTCGGCACCCGCAGTGCTCCTCCGCGAGCGCGCACAGGGGCTCCCACCGTGAGGCCGGCGACAGGGGCGAGTGGCATGCAGCGCAGTCCGCCCTCGCTGATCGCGACGACCTCGGCATCGACACCGTCCAGCGTCACGACGTCGCCGACGGCCCCGTCGAGGCCACGCACCTGCACGCTGAGGCCGCGTACCTGGGAGACCTCGCCGATGCGCTCGGGTCGAACCGCCTCGCGCACCGCGCCCCAGACGCTCACGGGGCGTGCTCCGTGAGGGCGCGACGGGCGCGCTCGAGCGCGCTTCCGATCCTGGCGTCGATGTGGCCGAGAGCCAGGGTGGCGACGGCATCTCCCCGGTGGAGCGCGTCGTCGGCGACGAGGGCGATGTCGCCCGGCTCCGCGGCGGACGTCTGCAGGGTCGCGAGGTCATCCGGGTTCAGGCGCACCTCGCGGATCGCTTCGGGGCCCGCGCCGGTCATCGCGCGTCGGAGGGCGGCGGCCGCGGCCGCCCCTGGCTCGGAGAGCTCCGAGACCAGGATCAGTTCCGCGAGCTCGATCGCGCAGCGCAGCACCTGGTCCTCACCGGCGGCGGTGAGCTCCCGTTCCCGGTCTCCCAGGGATCGCGCTGCGGCGTGGAGCGCGGCGACCGCGGTCTCGATCCGCTGCGCCTCGGCCGCCTGGCTCGCTGCCCGCGCCTCGTCCGCCGCGCGCTGCTCCGACTCGGCCTCCGCGCGGCCGGCGCGGAACCCCTCCGCATGCCCGTCGGCGTAGCCGCGCGTGCGGGCGATCGCGTATTGCTCGCCGTCCTCGCGGCCGTCGAGACGCGGGAACAGCACCGGTGCGAAGGCCTCAGTAGACATATTCGTCCTCGTCGGCGCGTTGCACGGTGATGTCGCCGGCGGCCTCGAGCGCGCGGATCGTGCGCACGATCTCCGCTCTGGCCTCCTCGACCTGCGAGACGCGCACGGGGCCGAGCGTGCGGGCCTCCTCGTCGAGGTTCTCCCTGTTGCGCTCGGAGACGTTGCGACGGATGAGGTCGGCGATGGGCTGGTGCGCGCCCTTGAGGGCCAGTGCGAGCGAGCGGATGTCCATGCCCCGCAGCACGCGCTGGGTGTCGCGGTCGTCCAGCTTGACGATGTCGGCGAACGTGAACATGCGCGAGCGGATGTCCTCGGCCAACGCGCTGTCCCTGTCCTCGATGCTCGCCAGCAGCGCCTTCTCCACCGTGGCGCCGGAACGGGCGATGATCTCGACGAGGGGCTCGACGCCGCCGAGCACCTCAGGAGTGTCGCGCGCCGCGAAGGTGCCGGTCCGCGCCTTGAGGGCGTCCGCCACGATCGCGATCGCCTCCTGAGATGCGGTGCCCATCGTCGCGATCGCGTGGGCGACGTCCGTGCGTGTGGGGTCGGGGAGCGTGGAGAGCACGGCGGCAGCACGGTCCGTGGGCAGATGGGCGAGCACCAGGGCGACGGTCTGAGGAAGTTCGCCGTCGAGCAGCGTCGCGAGTTGAGCCGGGTCTGCAGATCCGAGGAACTCGAAGGACGAGTTCATCGACGACGATCCGACTCTGCCCAGCACGGCGGCCGCGCGTTCGGCGCCGAACGTCGCCTCCAGGAGTCCCGCTGCGATGTCGCGCCCTCCGCGGGCGGGTGGCAGGTGGCCCGACGCGATGCGGTGGAACTGGCCGAGCGCCTGAGCGGTGGTCGCCGCGTCCAGGTTCTGCAGGTCGATGATCTCGGCTGCGACGGCCTCGGCCTCCGCTTCGGACAGATGCTTCATCACCTCGATCGCCTGGGCGCGATCGAGGTTCATCAGGACGACGGCCGCTGTCTGCCGATCGGTCAGTCCGGTCATACCTGCTGCCTGTCGTCGATGAGGGTCCGCAGCAGGTCGGCTGTGCGCTTCGGGTCCTGCCGTGTGAGGGAGTCGATCTCCGCGCGCCGGCGCTCGAGGCTCACCTGCGCGGGCTCGGGGTCGGGCTCCGGCTCGGGGTCCGGCGTCGTCTCGAGGAACGCCAGCGGCGTGGTCGGCGCCTGATCGATCGCGGCGGTCGCGCCCGCGTCGAGGGCGGAGAGCGCGGGCGGACGGGCGCCGAAGAGCTCCTCGAACTCGGTGTCGGCCCCGCGGCGTCGGCGCGCACGCATGATGAGTGCGGCGAGACCGGCGAGCAGCGGGATGGCGATGGCGGCTGCGATGATGACGGTGTTCAGCAGCGCGGCCTGGCGCTCGGCGCCCTCGGCGTCCTTCGCCGCCTGGAGCGCCGCCTGCGCCGCCTCGGAACTGGTCTGGTTGAAGGCGACGAGCTCGACGGCGATCGAGTCGCCGCGGTCGGTGTCGATCCCCGCGGCGGTCTCGACGAGGTCGCTCAGTTGCGCGGTGCTCAGGTCGCCGCCCGCACCGGCGTCGACGGCCACGGACACCGACTGCCGCAGCAGCGAGCCGGCGGGTGTCGAGGTGCTCTGCGTGCTCTTGTTGACCGCGTTGGTCTTCGAGGTCTCCGTCGACTCGGAGGTGCCGTCGCCCCCGGCCGAGGGGACCGCGATGTTGTCGGGGCCCAGCACGCCGGCGTTCGAGCTCGAGCCGTTCTGCGTGTCGGTCCTGGTCTGCTCTGTCAACGGGGGCGCGCCCTCGGCGGGCGTGTAGGTCTCCTCGACGCGCTCGTTGACGGAGTGGTCGATCTCGGCGACCACGGTCACCTTGGCGTTGCCGGGGCCGACGACCGTGTCGAGCATCTGCTGCACGTTCGCGGTCACCCGTGCTTCGTAGTCGCTGGCCTGCTGGTCGATGCCGCCGGTCGTGCCGACGCCTGCGGCCGAGAGGGTCTGGCCGCTCTGATCCACCACGGCCACGTTCTCCGGCTTCATGCCGCTGACCGCGGCCGAGGTCAGATGCACGATCGCCTCGACCTGCTTCGGGGAGAGCGTCGAGTTGCCCGAGGTCTCCACGAACACGGAAGCCGTGGGGTCGACGGTCTCGGAGACGAACACGCTCTCCTCGGGGATGGCGAGCTGCACCGACGCGGCCGTCACGCCCTTGATCGAGGAGATGGTGGCGGCGAGCTCGCCCTCGATCGCGCGCTTGAAGGTCACCGACTGCTGGAACTCGCTCGTCGTGACGCCCATCTTGTCCAACAGCGAGTACCCGCCGGAGCTCGCGCCGGGAAGACCGGCGGACGCTGCGGCCAGGCGCTGGTCGTACACGTCCTTCTCGGGCACGAGCACCGTCGCTCCGCCGTCCGCCAGTTCATACGGCACCGACGACGAGCGCAGCTGCTCGACCACGGCGTTCGCGTCGGAGGCGCTCATGCCGGAGAACAGCGGGGTGTAGGTCGGGCGGGTGAGCCAGCTGGAGAGCGCGACGATCCCGAGGGCGAGCACGGCGACGCCGATGATCGCGATCGTGCGCTGCGCGAGCGAGAAGCCAGCGATCACGCGCCCGATCCGCTGGAACACGTTGGTGACGGCCTGGGGCATCAGGCTTGCATCCGCATGATCTCGTTGAACGCGTCGACGCCCTTGTTGCGCACGGCGGCTACGAGCTCGAGGGTGACGGCGGCCCTCGACGACGCGATCATCGCCGAGTGGATGTCATCGAGGTCTCCGGTCACCGCGGCGACCTTGAGCTTGTCCGACTCCGACTGCAGCGTGCGCAGCTCGTCGATGGCGCCGGTGACACTGTTCGCGAACGCCGTGTCGTCGGTGGCCTTCGCGGGCGCGACGGCGGGAGGGGCGAGCGTGAAACTCGAGGAGATGGCTTCGATGCCGGGGAGTGCGGCCATCAGCTGCGTCCGATCTGCAGGGCGGATTCGTAGGAGTTGCGGGCGCGGTCGACGATGGCGGCGCTCGCCTGGTAGCCGCGCTGCGCGAGGATCAGCTGGCTCATCTGGTCGCCGAGGTCGATGTCCGGATAGCGCACGTAGCCGTCTGCGTCGGCGAGCGGGTGGTCGGGCTGGTGCACCAGACGTCCCTGTGCACTGCCCTGGGCGGTGCCGGCGACGTACACGCCGGGGGACTGGTCGCTCGTCTGGGCGAGGATGTACCGTGCGCGGAATGCCGCACCGTTGCTGGGAGCGGCGGTGTTGATGTTGGCGATGTTGTCGCTGATGGCGTCGAGCCACTTGCGGTGCACGGTCAGGCCGGTGCCGGCGATGCCGATCGCGTCGAAGGTCATGAGGTCCTCATCGCGGTGCGCATCGATGTGAACGAGCCGTTCACGGCCTGCGTGGCGAACTGGTAGCGCAGCATCGTGTCGATGCTGGAAAGGGTCTCGGTATCGAGGTTGACGTTGTTGCCGTTGAGGCGCGTGGGCTCGAGCGAGGTGCCGACCGTCGCCCCGACCCGTCCATCACCCGCATCGATCGACCGGGCGAGAGCCTGCTCGAACTGCACGCGCTTGGCGTGATAGTTCGGGGTGTTGATGTTGGCGATGTTGTCGGAGATCGCGCGCTGGCGCTGCGCGAGGCCGTCGAGCGCGCTCGTCAGCGCGTTCATGGTCACAGAATCGAACACGAAACCGGCTCCCCGTGTGTGGGTGGTATGGCCGATCCATGGCCGAAAATTGCGAGCCATCCGTGCTCTCCCTGCTCTATCGGCAGGGTTCGGCGCGACGTTAGGGAGCGAGCTCACCCATCGACGTCGAGGTAGGCAGGCTCCTCCGGCCGACGGGTGCTGGGGATGCGGCTCACGGCGCCGAGATGCCGGCGCATGCCGTCGAGGTCGGAGCGGGCACGGTCCATCGCTGAGCGCTGGAGGTCGATCACCCGCCGGGCGCGGTCAGCGAGCTCGGCGGGAAGCGGCGTGCTCGGCGGCGTCCACGGGGCGAGGTCGGCGTCGGCAGCGGCACCGGGGGCGGCATCGAGGATCTGCTCGGCCTCCTGTTCGAGCCGGTCGAGCAGCGCGGTCCACTCTTCCCCGCTCACGCCCGCGCCTCGGCGACGGTGCGAGCGGCCTCGTGCCAGGCGTCACGCAGCGGCGCGACGATCTCGTGGCACGCGTGCGTGCGCTCCGGGTCGCGGCCGATGTTGGCGCCGATGAGCGTCTGCGACAGGAAGACGTACAGCGAGCGCAGGCCGGCGCTGCCGTTCCAGTCGTCGGTCAGCGAGGACGACAGCTCGGAGACGATCGCCTGGGCGTGCTGCAGCTGGGCGTTCGCCTCGGTCCAGTCCTCTGCGCGCTGAGCGATCTCCCCGCGCTCGATGTCGAGCAGGAGACGGTCGTAGAGCATGGTCACCAGACGCTCGGGCGGCGCCGACAGCACGGCGTCGTCACGGTAGCGCTGCTGGGCCCGGAGCGCGGCGTTCATGCTCACTTCCCCGAGGTGGAGCTCGAGCCCGGAAGGGCGGCGATCTGCGAGGTCAGGTACGAGGACTGTGACTGCAGTTGCGAGAGCATCACCTCGAGGCGTGCGTAGGTGCGCTCGAGAGTGGTCTTGCGCTGCGCGAGGCGGACATCCCAGCGCTCCATCTGCTCGCCGAGTCCCTTGACCTCGCTCTCCTGGCCCGTGATCCGCGTGGTGAGGAGCCCCTCGTACTTGTCCGAGTACACCTTCGCGGTGTCCTGCACCCGCGAGGCGATGTCGGAGAACAGTCCTGCGACGGCATCCGGGTCCTTCGCGAGGGCTTCGGCGAACTTCTCCTCGTCGAAGCTCATCACGCCGTACATGTCGCTCGAGATGCCGATCGACGAAGGAGAGACGCCGTTCACGGGGTGCTGCACCGCATCGGCGAGGGCCGTGCGCAGTCCCCGGACCGCGCTGTCGCCGGTGAAGACGCCCAGAGTGGTCTTGTCTCCCTGCTTGGCGGCGATGGTCGCCTTCGAGCCGTTGTCGATGCGGGTCAGGATGTCCTTGACGGCGGCGATGAACTCGGCGGAGGCCTTGGTGCGAGCAGCGGTGTCGACGGCGACGCCGATGGTCACGGGCGCCGCCGAGGCCGCGGAGACGGTCACGTCCACCCCGTCGAACAGGTCGGTGAAGGTGTTGCTCGACGAGGTCAGCACCTGCTCCGCGCTGGTGCCGGCCCACAGGCGCACCTGGGCGTCGGCACCGACGTCGATGACGGCCGCTCCTGCTTCGGTGGAGATGTCGGAGGCGGTGCCGGCCGCTACCGCAGCAGTGTCTCCGCGGTAGGCGCGGAACTGGCCGGCCTCTCCCGAGTCGGCGGCCCGCAACTGCAGGCGGTGCATCGGGTTGCCGTCGGCGTCACGTCCGGCGGGGACGGCCGCGGCGACGATGCCGAAGCCTGCTTCGTTCACCGCGCGGGCGACATCCTGCATCGACGTGGAGTCTGCGGTGACCTGCACGCGTTCGCCCTTGGCGTTCTCGAGGGTGATCACCGGTGGGTCGACGGGCCACCCGGCGGAGGCTGCGGAGACGATCGTGTGGTTCTTGGCGACCTTGTCGACGACGATGTCGGCCGAGAGCGGCGCGGCACCATCGCGGGTGGCGACGGTGACCGTCGGCGAGGAGGACGAGGTGGTGAAGCGGGCGAGTCCGTCGCGGGTCGCGGCCTTCTCGGCTGCCGTGGCGAGGTTCTGCACCGCCGTGTTCAGGGTGCGCAGCTGGGTGACGATGCCGTTCTTGTCATCCATCTTCGCCTTGAGCAGTGAACGGGGGATGGAGGCGACATCCATCAGCGCCTTGATGACCTCGGTGGTCTTCAGGCCGGAGACGAGGCCGTCGAGCGAGAGGGACATGGTCGCCTTTCCTGTTGAGGAGCGGACAGGGTCCGGACGCCGGTGGGCGTCCGGACCCTATGACGTGGTTCAGCGCAGGAGCTGGAGCACGCCCTGGTTGGCCTGGTTGGCCTGTGCCAGCATCGCCGTACCTGCCTGGGACAGGATGTTCTTCGACGTGAACTTGACCATCTCGGACGCCATGTCGGTGTCGCGGATCCGGCTCTCGGCGGCGGAGAGGTTCTCCGCCGACACGTTGAGGCTGTTGATGGTCGACTCGAAGCGGTTCTGCAGCGCACCGTAGCCGGCGCGTGCGGTCGAGACCGCCTGGATCTGCGTGTCGATACCCGCCAGCGCGGCACCGTACGTCGCGGCGTCCGTCATGGTCCCCGCGAGCGTCTTGATGTCGGCACCGAGGGTGGCGAAGTCGGTCAGGGCGACCGAGATCTGGTCCTCGGCGGCGACGGAGCCCGCACCGACCTGGAACGTCAGCGTGTTGCCGCCCGAGAGCAGCTTGATGCCGTTGAAGTTCGTGCTGCCGGCGATCCGGGTGAGCTCATCACCGAGGGTGTTGATCTCCTTCTGGATCGCGTCGCGCGACTTCGTGTTGTTCGAGTCGTTCGCACCCTGAGCGGTCAGGTCGCGAACGCGCTGCAGGATCGAGTGGACCTCGGTCAGGGCGCCTTCAGCGGTCTGGATGACCGAGATGCCGTCCTGGGCGTTGCGTGCCGCGACGTTCAGGCCGTTGACCTGCGAACGCAGGCCCTCGGAGATCGCGAGGCCTGCAGCGTCGTCGGCCGCGCGGTTGATGCGGAAGCCGCTGGACAGCTTCTCGAGCGACTTCGACAGGTCGTTCTGCGTGTTGGACAGGTTGCGGTAGGCGTTGAGTGCCGACACGTTCGTGCTGATCTGCATACCCATAAGGGTTCTCCTCCGTGAATGGTGTTGTGCGGGAGACCATCCGTGGTCTCCCGGTCACACCTATCGGCGGAGGTTCCCGGCGCGTTAGTCGGGCCGGCGGGGAATCGGCTCAGGCAGTCGCCGATTCGCGGAAGACCCCGGCGATCCGGGAGCCGGCGGCGTCCGCGATCCTGGTGAAGTAGGCATCGCGGGCCGCGGGGGAGACTCGCGTCGTCGCTGCCGGCGTCGACCCCTCTGCGTAGTAGCGGTCCAGGGCGTCGCGCAGAAGCCGGATCGCTTCCGAGCGCTGCTGCGACACCGCGGAGTGCGTCACCTCGAGCTCCTCGGCGATCTCCTTGACGGGGCGTTCGTCGAAGTAGACCGCCTGCACGATCCGCCGCATGCGCTCCGGCAGGGCGATGACCGCCTGCTCGAGCACCTCGCGCCGTTCTCCCACCAGTGCCGATTCCTCGGGGAGGGGGATGTCGGCGGTGACGTCACGGGCGGCGGGGTCGTCGAGAGTGGTCAGCATCCTGGCGGCGTCGCCGAGTGCTTCGATCACGACGTCCTTCGCGACGCCCATCGCGGTGGCGACCTCGGCGACGGTCGCGGTGCGGCCGAGCCCGGCGGTCAGCGCCTCGCGGACGGCGACGGTCTCCTTGATGCGTTTGCGTATGCCGCGGGAGGCCCAGTCCATCGAGCGCATCTCGTCGGCGAAAGCGCCGAGGATGCGTCGGCGGGCGTAGGCCCCGAAGGGGACGCCGAGCTCCGGATCGAATGCTTCGGCCGCTGTCACGAGCGCGAGTGCTCCGACGGCCGCGAGCTCGTCGCGGGGGATGTGGGTGGCGCGGGCATGGGTCTCGGCGGCGAGGTATCCGACCAGGGGGAGGTTGCTCTCTATGAGCAGATTGCGCTCAGCGCGCGACGACATGGGGGATGATCCACCTCTCTGGATGCACTCCGAAAGATCCAAGGAGATGAACAGATGCACATATCACACGTTTTGTGATTTGTACATGGGGAGAACTATCCATCGCCGTTCCACATAGTAACGTTAGGCAGACGCTGGCCGATAGTGACCTTTGGCCGCGTTGTCAGGCGGGGCGATCACTGGGGAAAAGGGGATCATGGGAGCCAACGAACTATCGATACAGCTGTGGCGAGAGCGCGAGCTGCTCGAGATGCTGCTGTTCAAGCTCGATGAGCAGCAGCTGCTTCTCGCCGCCGGGCGATCCCAGTGGATCCAGTTTGCCGCACGGGAGATCGATCAGGTGCTCGATCGACTGCGCGGCGCAAGCCTCGCCCGCACCGTCGAGGTCGCCACCGTCGCCGAGGAGTGGGGAGCTCCCGAGGCGTCGACGATCCGCGAGCTGATCGAGCACGCGCCGGAAGGGGCATGGCAGGAGGTGTTCGCCGACCATCTGCGAGCGCTGTCGAAGCTCGCCGCCGAAGTCGAGCAGCTGCGCGACGCCAACGCCGAGCAGCTCAGCGGAGTGCTCCGCGCGACGCAGGAGACGATCGCCGCGCTCGGGCACGACACGGGCGAGTACACGACCAAGGGTGACCGCGCGCGCGACGACGCCGCGCGGATCATCGACACCGAGATGTGACCGAGAGGGGATCATGTCGACCTTCAGCGGATTGAACACGGCGGCCAGCGGACTGGCGGCTGCCCGACGCGGCATGGACGTGGTCGGGCAGAACATCGCCAATCAGAAGACGGAGGGGTACACGCGGCAGCGCGTGACCACCTCGGCCGTCGCGGCCATCGCGCAGACCGGACGGTTCAGCGTGGGCGCCCTCCCGGGGCACGGCGTCTCGATCGACGGCGTCGCACGCTTGGGTGACGCCCTTCTCGACGCCAGGGTGCGCGACGCCCTCGGCGCTTCGGGGTACTGGTCGACCAGGGCGGTGGCCGCGACCACGGTCGAGGCATCGCTGGCCGAGCCCACGGCGAACGGGCTCGCCGCCCGGCTGTCCAAGTTCTGGTCCGGCTGGCAGGACCTCGCGAACACGCCGGACTCGGGGGCAGCGGCCTCGAGCATCCTGGAATCGGCGAAGGAGCTCGCCTCGCACATCGCCGGCGGGTACCGGAACGTCGCCACCCAGTGGAGCAATGCGCGCGACTCCGCCGACCGCACGGTCTCCCAGGTGAACGCCACCGCCGACCAGATCGCGGTCCTCAACGGAGAGATCCGCGATGCACTCGCTTCCGGCCGCTCGGCGAACGAGCTCATGGATCAGCGCAGCGTCCTCGCGCAGAACGTGGCCAGGATGTCCGGCGCGGCGGCGACCATCGAGAGCGACGGCACGATGACCGTGCGGCTGGGCGGCAACGCGCTGGTATCGGGTTCCGATTCACGCCACCTGGTGCTGACCGGGCCTGCCTCGATCGATTCGGGGCAGCGGTTCAGCCTCTCGTGGGCGTCTGCGCCCGACCTGCCGGTGTCGATCGACGGCGGCGAACTCGGTGCCTCGCTGTCGGTGCTGGCCCCGGCCTCCGAAGGCGGCATGCTCGCCGGGCTCGCGGCGACGTACGACAAGGTCGCAAAGACGCTGGCCGACGCCATGAACGCCCAGCACAGGGCAGGGGTGACCTCCACCGGCCAGGCCGGGGGAGACTTCTTCACCGTGCCGACGACGGGCTCCGCCGCACTGGGCCTGACCGTCGCCGTCGGATCGGCCTCCGAGCTCGCGCTCGCGGCGCCCGGTGCCGGTGCCCTGGACGCGACCAACGCCGACCTGATCTCGCAGATCGGTCGGAGCGCTGGCTCCCCTGACGCCGTCTGGTCCGATCAGGTCACCCGGTTCGGGGTCGCGACCGCGGCCGACGTGCAGCGCGCGAAGCTCTCCGACTCCGCAGCTGTCGCCGCCGTCGGAGCCCAGCAGTCGGTCGCCGCTGTCGACGGCGACGAGGAGACCATCAGCCTGCTCACCTACCAGACCGCCTATCAGGCCGCCGCCCGTGTGATGACAGCGGTGGATGAGGCGCTCGACGTCCTGATCAACCGCACCGGCCTCGTCGGACGCTGAGCGAAGGAGCACCGTGATCTCTCGAGTGACGTCATCCGCCATGACGCAGACGGCCATGCGCCAGCTGCAGTCCAACCTCTCCGAGCTGGCGCGTCTGCAGGAGCAGGCGACATCCCAGCGTGCCTTCGCCGCACCGTCCGACGACCCGGCGGCAGCGGCCACGGCACTGGCGCTTCACGCCGAGCAGCGTCGCACCGAGCAGTATGCGCGCAACATCGACGACGGCCTCGCCTGGGTCACCGCTGCCGACACGGCCATCACGGCGAGCACCGCCCTGCTCGCGCGCGTGCGTGATCTGACGGCCCAGGGCGCGAACGACGGGGCGCTGGACGCGACGGCCAAGGAGGCGTTGGCGGTCGAGCTCGAAGGCATCCGCAAGGAGATGCTGTCCCAGGCGAACACGCGGCTGCTCGGCCGTTCCGTGTTCGCGGGCACGTCCGACACGGCCGCCTTCGCCGCCGACTACAGTCACAGCGGGGTGCCGGGAGCGGAAGTCACCCGTCGGGTCTCCGACGCCGCCTCTGTGCGCGTCGACACCGACGGCGCCGCGGTCTTCGGCACGGGAGACGACTCCGTCTTCGCGCTCGTGGACAAGATCGTGGCGGACCTCCGCTCCGGCACGAACGTCGGGCCCCGGCTCGGCGAGATCGACAGTCGACGCACCGCCATGCTCGGGGTGCAGGGCTCGGTGGGAACCAGGCAGTCCCAGATCGAACGCGCCAAGGAGGCGGCAGTGCAGAATTCCGTGTCCCTCGAGTCCCGCAGGACGGCGGTGGAGGACGTCGATTCGATCGAGGTGCTCGTGCGTCTGCAGGCGCAGGAGCTCGTGTACCGTTCGGCGCTCGCCGTCAACGCGCGTGTGCTGCAGCCGTCGCTCATGGACTTCCTGCGATGAGCGCCGTACTGACGTTCATCGCCCCGCCTCCGGGACTGGCTCCCCATGTGGACTTCGCACTCGCCCCCGTCGACGGGTCAGACGGGTTGTTCTCCCTGCGGGCGGTCGACGATGCGGAACTGCGCCTGTTCCTGGTCGATCCTCGGACGGTGCTGAGCGACTACGCGCCGACCCTCAGCGATGAGCAGGCGGACGGCCTCGCTCTCGGCTCTCCCGACGACGCGCTGGTGCTGGTGGTCGCCCACCCCTCGTCCGAGGGCGTGAGCGTGAACCTCCTCGCCCCCGTGATCGTGAACCAGACCACAGGAGCCGCCGCGCAGGTGATCCTGGAAGACCAGGACTACCCCCTGCGCGCGCCGCTCGGCTGACCCGGGGTGCGCGGCTCGGGTCAGCAACCCTCCGCAGGGGACGGCGGCTAATCTGGAGTCGTGATCCTTGCCGTCGATACCTCCCTGGGCACTGCCGTCGCCCTCATCGATGCCGACGGGGAACGACGTGCCGAAGCGGCTGCCGTCGACCCGCTCGGCCATGCCGAGGTCATCGGAGACCTGCTCGTGCAAGTTCTCAGCGAGGCGGGCGATGCTTCCGGCGGGGCGGGCGACACGGAGATCACGCACGTGGTCACCGGCATGGGGCCGGGGCCGTTCACCGGCCTGCGCATCGGCATCGCCGCCGCGCGCGCCTTCGCCCTCGGCCGCGACCTCCCCGTCGTCCCCGTCCCCAGCCACGTCGCGGCAGCCCTCACCGCTCTCGACACCGAGACCGCACCCTTCGCGATCGTGACCGACGCGCGCCGACGCGAGGTCGCCATCACCGTGTTCGATGGTCTCGACGACGACGGCATCCCCGCTGTGGTCGCCGACACCGTGCTCGTCCGAGCGGCAGACGCGGATGCCCACCTCGACGGCATCCGCCGCATCGATGTGTCGACGCTGTCCGCGACGGACCTCGCACGGGTCGGCGCGCGGGCTCTCGCGGCCGGCCGCACGCTCGCCGGGGAGGAGCCCCTGTACATGCGGCACCCTGATGTGACGCTCCCCGGTGCCCCGAAGAAGGTGGGCACATGACCCTTCGAGACGCCTCAGCAGATGACCTCGACGCGATCATGGCGATCGAGAACAGGTCCTTCCCGACCGATGCCTGGAGCTCGGAGACCATGGTCGCCGAACTCGTCAGCCCGCACGGCCGGTATCTGGTCGACGAGCACGACGGCGAGGTCATCGGCTACGGCGGGGTACGGGCACTGCTCGGCAGTGCCGACGCCGACATCCAGACCATCGCACTGCTCGCCGAACATCGGGGACACGGGAGAGGACGCGCCCTGTTGCGCGCTCTGCTCGCCGCGGCGGCGGAGCGTGGTGCGCGAGAGGTCTTCCTGGAGGTCAGGGCCGACAACCCCTCCGCGGAGGGGCTGTACCGTGCCGAGGGCTTCGAGGAGATCGCCCGCCGCCCGCACTACTATCAGCCGGATGGCGTCGACGCGATCGTGATGCGAATGCACCTGCGGCACCATGCGGCGCCCTCCGCGGCGGACGAGGAGGCGAAGGCATGAGCGAACCGCTGGTTCTGGGCATCGAGACGAGCTGCGACGAGACGGGCATCGGCATCGTGCGTGGGCGCACCCTGCTGTCGAACACCATCGCCTCGAGCATGGACGAGCACGCGCGCTACGGCGGCGTCGTTCCCGAGGTCGCCGCGCGGGCGCACCTCGAGGCGCTGCAGCCCTCGATCGACGCCGCGCTCGCCGAAGCGGGGGTGGGACTCGCCGACCTCGATGCCGTCGCGGTCACCAGCGGGCCAGGGCTCGCCGGCGCGCTGATGGTCGGTGTCGGCGCCGCGAAGGGCCTCGCCGTCTCGATCGACAAGCCCCTGTACGCGGTGAACCACCTGGTCGGGCACATCGCGGCCGATATCCTCACGGCCGACTCCGCGCCGCTCGAATACCCGACGATCGCCCTGCTCGTCTCGGGCGGGCACACCTCACTGCTGCACGTGCGAGACCTCACCACAGACGTCGAGCTGCTCGGGGAGACGATGGACGACGCCGCGGGCGAGGCCTTCGACAAGGTCGCTCGGCTGCTGTCGCTCCCGTACCCGGGAGGGCCGGAGATCGATCGGGCGGCGGCGACCGGCGACCCGCACGCGATCCGGTTCCCCCGCGGACTGTCGCGGGCCTCCGACCTGGCGAAGCACCGGTACGACTTCTCGTTCTCGGGGCTCAAGACGGCAGTCGCCCGCTGGGTCGAGCGCTGCGAGGCCGAGGGGATCGACGTGCCCGTCGCCGACGTAGCCGCGAGCTTCCGCGAGGCCGTCGTCGACGTGCTGGTCACGAAGGCCCTCGCCGCGTGCTCCGATCTCGGCGTCCCCCGCCTGCTGCTCGGGGGAGGGGTCGTCGCGAACCGACGGCTGCGCGATGTCGCGCTCGAGCGCGCCGACGCCGCTGGCGTCACCGTGCGCATCCCCCCGCTCTCGCTCTGCACCGACAACGGGGCGATGATCGCCGCACTCGCCGCCGAGCTCATCTCTTCCGGGCGTCCGCCGTCGACGCTCGCCTTCGGGGCGGATTCGACGCTTCCCGTGACGGAGATCCAGGTCGCGGAGGCGGTGCCCGCATGAGCGCCGCCCCCGACGCTCCCGACGCGGAGCCGGCCCCGCCCCCGACGCCGGCGGCTCGCATCGAGCGCCCCAGCGACGAGGTGGAGCACCCCGCGGGAACCGCCCGCCTTCCCGGCGCGCGGCGCGACGGCTACACCCGCCTGCCCACGGGCCCGGTGGGAATCGAACCGGTCGTCGTGACGGGACCGGACATCGACGCCCCCGAGGAGACGGAGTGGGAGCCGTCCACCGGGACCGTGTCGATCGACGACACCCGACTGGCGCCGTGGGCGCTGGTGGCCGCGATCGTGGCGCTCGGAGCGTCGTTCTTCGTGGGGTGGGGGATTCCGGTCGCAGTGGTGGCGGTCATCGCGGCGATCATGTCATTGCGTCGCCCGGTCGAGAACCGTGCGATCGCGCGCTGGGCGCTCGTGCTCGGGCTCTGCGCGACCGTCTACAGCCTGGGCTGGCTGGTCTGGGCCGGCATGCAGTTCGAGCGGCTCGGCTGAACCGATGTCGGACGCGGCCGAGCTCGCCGAGCTGCGCTCACTGCAGGCGCGGGCGTACGGTCGCGATGCATCGCTCACGGCGGCCGAAGCGCTCAGACTGCGCGAACTGGAGCGGCGCCGTGCCGAGCCGACGCCCGCGGTCGCGGATCCGCCCGTCGGAGCTCCTGTCGCAGCCTCGACGCCGGAGACAGGGAACGAGGAGCCTCAGACAGAGGACCTGCCGGGTTCGACCGACGGCGATGTGACGACGACCGGCATGGACCCGGGAGACTCGGGCGGCTCCGGTCGGCCACCGCAGAGATCATGGCTGCGTACGCGCTGGCTTCCGCTCGCCGCTGCCGTCGCGACGCTGGTGCTGGTCGGCGTCGGGCTCGGATGGGTGCTGTCCGGCGGGTCCGGGCCCGCCACCGTCGCCCTGAGTCCGGAGCAGCAGGAGTGGCAGAGCTCCCTGCTCGCCAGCGGGAACTACGACCGGGGCTCGCTGCGCGCCCTCGCCGTCGAGGAAGGTGCGGTCATCTGGGTGGCGACGAAGAATGCCGCCGCGATCACCTGCCTGCTCGTGGCGACCTCGCCGTCTGCACTGCCCAGCTGCGAGCGCACCGAGACGGTGGGCAGGACGGGACTGTTCGGCGCGGTCACGCTCGAGTCGAAGGCGGACACCCGCCGCGAGCTCAACGTGCAGATGGTGTTCACGGCCTCCGGCGAGCCTGCCGTCGCCGCGAACGTGGCGGAGTTCGGACCGGGCACCACCAATGGGATGACGTGGGCGAATGCCGACGAGGCGGAGAAGGCCAAGCGCATCGCGGATCAGGGGTTCCAGATCAACTCGCTGTGGGTGGTCGGCTATGACGGCGATGTGCCGGTGTGGACCGGAATGGAGCTCGACGGCTTCCAGACCTGCTTGATCTACGACGGCTCGGACGCGGCGTTCCCCCGGGTGTGCGCCGATGCGCTCACGATGCAGGAGCAGAGCGCCACCCTCGTGCTGAACGTGGTGGACGAGCCCAGCGGTGAGGTCGTCCGCCTGGAGCTTCCGACCGCCAGCAACGGGCACTCCTCTCTGATGATCACGCGCGAAGGAGGTGCTGACGGTGCTGCCGGAGAATGACGCCGACGAACTGCGACAGCTCCAGCGCCGCGCGTACGGCCGCGACGGCGCCGCGACCGAGGGGGAGCTGCGGCGGTTGCGTGAGCTGGAGGATGCACGGCGAGCGTCACCCGCCCCCTCGTCACCCGCCCCCTCGGCTCCCGCACCGGATGACGATTCCCGGCCAGCGCCGCCCGAACCCGCGGCCGACGTCGCCTCAGCGGCAGCGCCGGTCGTCGGTGAAGGGACCGAGCCGCCCTCCGATAGCGACGTGCCGCGCCGGCGGGAGATCCTCGCCCGGACGCTGCGTCGGCTCCCCGTGCTCGTGCCCGTGGTCTCCGTCCTGCTGCTGGCGGCCGGAGTGGGCATCGGCTGGGCGGTGTTCGCGCCGCCATCGCCGGAGGTCACGCTGACGGCGGTGCAGCAGGACCGCCGTGACGCGCTCGCCGCAGCCGACTTCGATCCCGGCTCGGTCGTGCCCCTCGCGCGAGAGGGGGATGCGCTGGCCTGGTACGCGACCCGTGAGGAGGCCGGCATCCGGTGCCTGATCCTCGACGTCGGCGCGCAGTCGCAGTCGACCTGCCTCCCGGTCGACAGCATCGGGCGCGGCCTGAGCGCGACGATCCCGGTCCCCATGGAGGACAGCGGTGACACCCCTCGCGGAGTGGAGGCGGTGAGCGCCTCGATGCTCCTCTCGACGACGGGGGAGCCGATCGTCACCCTGGAACGCTGGCCGATGACGTCTTCTTCACCGTCGCAGTTCGCGGGTGCGGAGCGGTCACGCGCGGAGGAGCTGGCCGGCGAGGGGTTCGTCTCGTCCCTCGAGATCGTCGGTTCCTTCCGCACCTTGCCGGTGTGGACCGGGGACCGCGTGTCGGATCTGGGCACCGTCGAGAAGTGCCTCATCGTCGATGCGGTCGATGCGATGACCTGCGCCGCCTCCACCGCCGCCGTCGAGTCCGGTCTCGAAACGCGGATCGACCGCGTCGACGGCGGAGACGGTGCGCTCATCGGCACCTCGACTCTCGCGGCGAGGTTCACGAGGTGGCAGACGCCCTACCTCGTCATCACCGAGGCATCGCCGGGGAAGGGAGGCCCGGGCGAGATCGTCCGGGTCGAGGCCCCACCCGGTGACCCCATCGTGGTCGAACCGCCGGGCCGCGATCCGGACGGCTGAGCGGACGTCAGCTCGCCGCGGGCACCCGGTCGGCGAGGATCGCGCGGCGCTGGTCGCCGATACGGACGAGGATCAGCGTCGCGTCCTGGTCTCCGCGCAGCGTGAGCTTCTTCCGGAAGGCGGCGGGATCGACATCCACTCCGCGTTTCTTGATCTCCAGGCGTCCGACATCGTTCGCCTTGAGCGCGGCGTTGATCGCCTTGGGGCTCGCCGGAAGCGTCTCCCTGACGCGGAAGGACTGCACGAACGGACTGGTCAGGGCTGCGTCGGATGTCAGATAGGCGATGTGTTCGTCGAGCATGCCGGCGTCGAGACTGCGGGCGACCTCTCCGATCAGCCGCGCGCGGATCACCGCCCCGTCCGGCTCGTGCAGGAAGGCGCCGAGCTCGCGCACGGGCTCATCGGCGGTGTCGGCCGCAGCCATGAGCTCGTGCGAGCGCTCGCCGCGGATCACCAGTGCCGCGCGGCGCACTCCTTCTCGGGCGAGGGATCCGCTCCACACGACGAGTTCGACCACGCTGCCGTCGGCGCTCACCCACTGCGCCTCGGCATCGGCGGGCAGTGCGTCGCGGTCGTGAGCCGGTCCGAGCTTGATGCCGGTCGGGCGACGTGCGGCCACATCGAACGCCCAGTCCAGGGAGGGGGAGTAGTCGTCGGCGGAGACACGCCTGGTCTCGCTGTGCCCGGAGGTGCGTCTGGCCGGGTCCATCCAGACCGCGTCCCCGTCGTCCAGTCTGGAGAGGGCTTCCTCCGCCGTCTCGTGCCGCACCGCGGCGTCGTCGCCGAACGGCGCCAGGTTGTATGCCGCGATGGCGGAGGTGACCTCGTCGGCGTCGACGGCGTGCACTTGGAGTCCGGCTCCGGCGAAGGCGAGCGCATCGCCGCCGATACCGCAGCCGAGGTCGGCTACACGGGTGAAGCCCGACTGACGGATGCGCTGGGCGTGCCGTGCCGCGACACCGAGCCGCGTCGCCTGCTCGAGGCCGGCCCTGGTGAAGAGCATGCGGGCGGCGAAGGGGCCGAACTTCGTCGCTGCCCTCGACCGCAGGTGCGCCTGCCCGACGACGGCGGACACGAGGTCGGGGGAGTGGCCGGCCGCACGCAGCCGCGACACCGCTCGCGCGACCTCGGTGGTCGACTCGATGGGACCGGTCGTGTCGAGAAGCTCGAGACCTTCGGGGGTGAGCAGGGCGCGCAGCTCGGACATCTCCACGGTCTCAGCCTAATCGGCCGCGCCTCGAGTCGAACCGCGTCGCTCACTGGCACTCGCATTGCGTGAGTGCCAGCCGAGCGCCTAGACTGGATTAGCACTCTCGGGTTGAGAGTGCGAACAAGTCTTTCGTGTCAGCGTCAAGAAAGAAGAGGTAGACCGTGTCGGTTTCCATCAAGCCGCTCGAGGACCGCATCGTCATCAAGCAGGTCGAGGCCGAGCAGACCACCGCGAGTGGCCTGGTCATCCCCGACACCGCCAAGGAGAAGCCCCAGGAGGGCGAGGTCGTGGCGGTCGGCCCCGGCCGCATCGACGACAACGGCAACCGTGTTCCGCTCGACGTCGCCGTCGGCGACCGCGTGCTCTACAGCAAGTACGGCGGCACCGAGGTGAAGTTCGGCGCAGACGAGTTCCTCGTCCTGTCGGCTCGCGACGTCCTGGCGGTCGTCGTCCGCTGATCTGCTGAACCTGTTCCCCGCCTCTCATGAGGGGCAGGGTGAGGTCCTCGAAGGGGGCCCGGATGCGTCTCGCATCCGGGCCCCCTTCTGCGTCCGCCAGCGTGCATCCCTTTCCTGCCAAACTCCGCCGGGAGGCTCAGCCGTCGCGGTCCGCATCCTCGCCGCGGGCATAGGGTTGTGCGGTGACCCCAGAGACGACCCGCGCCACGCAGACCGCCGGAGTCGCCTACGCCGGAGGGGCGTACCTCCTCTGGGGCGTGCTTCCCCTCTACTTCCTCCTCCTCGTTCCGACGGGTCCGTGGGAGGTCGTGGCCTGGCGGGTGCTGCTCTCCTTCGTCTTCTGCGTCCTGCTGCTCACCGTCACGCGCGGTTGGGTGGCCTTCGGCGTCATCATCCGCCAGCCGAAGCTGCTGGGGTTGACCGCGCTGGCGGGTCTGCTGATCTATGTGAACTGGCAGGTGTTCCTGATCGGAACGCTCAGCGGCAACGTCGTCGAGACGAGCCTGGGGTACTTCATCAACCCGATCACGACCGTGCTGCTGGGTGTCTTCGTGCTGAAGGAGCGCATCCGCCGACTGCAGTGGGCAGCCATCGCCATCGCGGCGATCGCCGTCATCGTGATCGTCGTCGCCTACCGGCAGTTCCCGTGGATCGCGCTGTCGCTGACCGCGTCCTTCGGCGTGTACGGGCTCATCAAGAAGAAGATCGGCCCTGCGGTCGATGCGATCAGCGGCCTGACTCTGGAGTCGTTCTGGCTGATCCCCATCGCGGTGGCGCAGCTGATCATCGTCGCGCTCACGTCGGGCATCACGATGGGCGCGAACGGGTGGGCGCACGCGTTGCTGCTGGCCTTCGCCGGTGTCGCCACGGCCGTTCCGCTGCTGCTCTTCGCCGCGGGAACCCGACGCATCAACCTCACGGTGATCGGCATGATCCAGTTCATCACCCCCGTCATGCAGTTCCTCATCGGGGTCCTGGTGCTGCACGAGCCGATGCCGGCCGAGCGCTGGGCCGGCTTCATCATCGTGTGGATCGCGATCGGCGTCTTCGTGGTCGACCTCCTGCTCGCCGCGCGACGAGGGCGCAGGATTCCACGGGTCGAGGCCGCCTGATCCCGAGGACCACGGGTCAGGGAACCCGGTCCCGGATCGTTAACGCACCGAGACACTTGCACCCCCTGTGCGCGATACTCACGCCCTAGTGTTAGAGCACCCGATTGTGGTCACAATCCACGTTCAGTTACGCAAGGGAGCATCATGAACGCATTGAAGGGCTCGCGCACAGCGAAGGTCTTCGCCGGGATCGCACTGGTCAGTGCATCCGCCATCGTCATCGCTGGTTGCAGCAGCACTCCGAGCGGGGAGAGCGGCGGCAGCGACAAGCCCGCAGCCGATCTGACGCTCAAGCTCGGCTCGCTGCTTCCGCAGACCGGCTCGCTGGCGTTCCTCGGCCCGCCCATGGAGTCGGGCGTCGGGCTGGCCGTCCAGGAGGTCAACGACGCGGCCGCCGGCATCACGATCGACCTGACGGCCGAAGACGAGGGCGACACCGACACCAAGGCCTACGAGACCTCGATCACCAAGCTGCAGGGCGCCGGCGTCTCCGCCATCGTCGGAGCTGCCGCATCCGGTGTCTCCAAGCTCATCCTCGACGGCAACGTCAGCGCCGGGATCCTCCAGATCTCCGCGTCGAACACCTCGCCCGACTTCACCACGTGGGATGACAACGGTCTGTACTTCCGCACCGCCCCCAGCGACCTGCTGCAGGGCGAGGTGCTCGGCAACCTCATCGCCGAGGACGGCGCGAAGACGCTCGGCATCATCTACCAGAACGACGCGTACGGCACGGGCCTCGACGCGGCGATCAAGGAGACCTTCGAGGGCACCGGCGGCGAGGTCGTCGCCGAGGCGTCGTTCAACGTCGGCGACGCGCAGTTCGACGCCCAGGTCGAGACGATCAAGGCGCAGAACCCCGACGCGGTCGCGATCGTGTCGTTCGACCAGTTCAAGACCATCGCGCCTCTGCTGGTGAACGCCGGCATCTCGGCCGACAAGTTCTACATGGTCGACGGCAACCTGTCCGACTACGGCTCGGAGATCCCGGTCTCGCTCGAGGGCGCGCAGGGAACCAAGGCCGGCCCCGCACTCGCCGACGACTTCACCTCGCGTCTGCAGGACTTCTGGACGGGTGAGGGCAACGCCGAGGTCAAGGACTTCACCTACGCGGCTGAGGCGTACGACGCCGTCATCCTCGTGGCGCTGGCCTCCCTGGCCGCCGGCTCGACGGACGGCGCGGACATCGCGGCCAAGATGCAGGAGGTGTCGGGCGGCTCCGGTGACGGCAAGAAGTGCACCAGCTTCGCCGACTGCGCCAAGATCATCAACGACGGCAGCACGGCCGACTACGACGGCTACTCCGGTGACGTCACGTTCGATGAGGCCGGCGACCCGCAGGGTGCGTCGATCGGCATCTACAAGTACGGTGCCGACAACATGATCACCCGCACCAACTGATCAGACGATCACACGACGAAGGCCCCGGATCCGATCCGGGGCCTTTGTCGTGGTGTCGGCGGCTTTCTCGCTCGCGGCTTCTCGCTCGCCGCTCAGGCGGCGTCGGTGCCGAGCGTGCCGAGATAGAGACCGATGACCTTGGGGTCGTTCAGCAGGTCCCTGCCACTTCCCTCGTGCGCGTCCTTGCCCTGATCGAGGACGTACCCTCGGTCGCAGATCTGCAGGCAGCGTCGAGCATTCTGCTCCACCATGATCGTCGTGACACCGGCCTTGTTGATGTCGGAGACCCGGATGAACGCGTCGTCCTGTCGCACGGGGGAGAGGCCGGCCGACGGCTCGTCGAGCAGCAGCACCGACGGGTCCATCATGAGGGCACGGGACATGGCGACCATCTGCCGCTCACCACCGGAGAGCGAACCGGCGCGCTGCTTGAGGCGCTTGCCCAGCTCGGCGAAGATGCCGGTGACGAACTCGAGTCGCTCGTCGTAGATCTTGGGGTTCTGGTACAGCCCCATCTGCAGGTTCTCCTCGATCGACAGCGAGGGGAAGACGTTGTTGGTCTGCGGCACGAAGGCCACTCCGCGCCGGACGAGCTTGTCGGCCTTCAGACCCACGATGCTCTCACCCTTCACCGTGATGTCGCCGCTTCGCACGTTCACGAGCCCGAAGATGGCCTTCAGGAGAGTGGACTTCCCCGCCCCGTTCGGACCGATGATCCCGATCAGCTCTCCCTGCCGCGCCACGAGGTTGGCACCGTTGAGGATGTTCACACCGGGAAGATAGCCGGCATGGACGTCGGTCAGCTTCACGACGACATCGTCCTGAGCCGCGCTCGTCGCTGCATCGGTCGGCGTTTCCCCGCTCATGCGGTGCCCTTTCCCTCGGTATCGGTATCGGTATCGGTATCGGTAGCGGTGCCGGGAACCGGATCGGTCGCCTCGAGCTCGGCCTCCGCTTCCGCTTCGATCTCCTCACGGAGCCTGCTGGCGGCGGCATCGGGGAGTACCGGGATACGTCCGGTGACGGCGCCGAGGTCCACGTCCTGGTGTGCACCGAGGTACGCGTCAACGACAGCCGGGTTCTCCATGACCTCGTCGGGAGGGCCCTCCGCGACGACCCGCCCCTCGGCCATCACGATCACCCAGTCGGCGATGTGACGCACCATGTGCATGTCGTGCTCGACGAAGAGCACGGTCATGCCCTCCTCCTTCAGGTCGAGGATGTGGTCGAGGAGCGACTGCGTGAGCGCGGGGTTGACGCCGGCCATGGGCTCGTCGAGCATCACCAGCGTCGGGTCGCTCATCAGCGCCCTGGCCATCTCGAGGAGCTTGCGCTGGCCGCCCGAGAGGGCCGCGGCGAAGTCCTTCTCCTTCGCGTCGAGCTTGAAGCGCGTCAGCAGTTCGCGCGCCTTGGCCTCGATCTCGTTGTCCTGTGCCCTCCACAGGACAGGGAACAGGCTGGACCAGAATCCCTCACCGCGCTGATGCGGAGCGCCCAGCTTCATGTTCTCGAGCACCGTGAGCAGCGAGAGCGACTTGGTGAGCTGGAACGTGCGTACCTGGCCCATCCTGGCCACCTTGAACGACGGCACCCCGGAGAGGCTCGTGCCGTCGAACGACCACGTGCCGCTGTTGGGCTTGTCGAATCCGCAGAGCAGGTTGAAGAGCGTCGTCTTGCCTGCTCCGTTCGGGCCGATCAGCGCGGTGATGGCTCCTCGGGGGACTTCGAGGTGATCGACGTCGACGGCGGTCAGGCCTCCGAAGCGACGCTGGACGGCGTCGACGACGAGGATCGGATCGACCTTCGCGACTCCGGGCTTCACCTCACCCTTGGTCAGGCCGGTGGTCTTCGGGCGTCGGATGCTCCCCGTGGAGGGAGCCGCGGTCACCGCGGCGTCCGCCGAGCCGGGGACCTGTTCCGGGGTCAGTTCATTTGACAAAGGTCATCTCCCTCTTGTCTCCGAGGATGCCCTGCGGGCGGAAGATCACGAGCAGCATCAGGGCGATGCCGACGAAGACGAAGACGAGGGTCGACGCCTGGCTGTCGGTCATCGGCAGCAGCCCGGCCTTCGCCATCGACGGGAGCAGGTTGGCCATGAAGGCGAACACCACCCAGAAGAGCACCGCACCGAGCGTGGGTCCGAACACCGTGGCCGCGCCTCCCAGGAGGAGGATCGTCCACAGGAAGAACGTCAGCGACGTCGAGTAGCTGCCGGGGACGACCGCGGAGGGGAGGACGAAGACGATCCCACCCGCGGCACCGATCACACCACCCACGACGAGCGCCTGCATCTTGTAGGCGAAGACGTTCTTGCCCAGCGAGCGCACGGCGTCCTCGTCTTCGCGGATGCCCTTGAGCACGCGGCCCCACGGGCTGCGCATCAGCGCCCACACCAGCAGGATGGCGATGACCAGGACGATCACGCCGAACACGCGGTTCCAGAGGTCGTTCGCGCTGTACGTCCAGGGTCCGAACCCGTAGGTCCCCGGCGGGATGGGGTTCGCGTCGCGGAATCCGCCGTTGTACTGGGCGAGGCCGTCGGCGCTGTTGGTCCATTCGTCGAACACCTGCGTGGTGAAGAGGAGACGGACGATCTCGCCCGCGGCGATCGTGGCGATCGCGAGATAGTCGGCGCGGAGCCGCAGCGTCGGTATGCCCAGGAGCACGGCGAAGAGGGCGCCGCCGACCAGGCCGATCAGCATGCCGATCCACCACGGCAGGCCGAAGCTGAGCACCGAGATGGCGTAGCCGTAGCCGCCGATCGCCATGAACGCCGCCATGCCGAAGTTGAGCAGTCCGGCGTATCCGAAGTGCACGGCGAGGCCGGTCGCCGCGAGCGCGTAGGCGATGGTGACCGGGCTGAACAGGTAGACGGCCGTGTTCGAGAAGATGCTTCCGAAGTCCATGGCGATCAGCCCAACCTTTCCCTGCGTCCGAGCAGCCCTTGAGGTCTCACGAGGAGGATGAGGATGAGGATCACGAGAGCACTCGCATACTTGAGGTCGGACGGGATCCACAGCGTCGACACCTCGACAGCCATGCCGACGATGAGCGATCCGACCAGAGCGCCGAACGCCGTGCCGAGGCCGCCGAGGGTGATCGCGGCGAAGATCAGCAGGAGCATCTGCATCCCCATGTCCCACTTCACACCGGGGCGGAAGTACGCCCACAGGATGCCGGAGATGGCGGCGAGCGTTCCCGCGAGGATCCAGACGTAACGGATCACACGGTCGACGTCGATCCCGGACGCGGCAGCGAGCTGCGGGTTGTCGGAGATCGCGCGGGTGGCCTTGCCGATGCGGGTGCGCGTCAGGAAGAAGGCCACGGCCAGGATCACGACGATGCTCACACCCATCGCGATCATGTCGATGTAGGACAGGGAGATCGGCCCGAACTGGATCGGGGTGGGGCTGGCACCGGGGAGCTGATATGTGCCTCCGCCGATGATGAACTGGAACGCGTATCGCAGCGCGAGCGAGAGCCCGATGCTGACGATCATCAGCTGGACGACACCGAGACCGCGCCGGCGGAGTGGACGCCAGATCCCGGCATCCAGCGCCCAGCCGAACAGGCCGCCGCCGATGACGGCTGCGACGATGCCGAGCCAGAGAGGAAGGTGCCAGAACGTGGTCGTGACGAGGGCGACGAGGCCGCCCCACGTGACCATCTCGGCGTGCGCGAAGTTGGAGAGGCGCGTGGTGCCGTAGATGAGGGCAGCGCCCATCGAGGCGAGAGCCAGGAGGAGTCCGAAGTTCAGTCCGCCGACGAGGCGTGAGAGCAGCTGGTCGACGAAGGAGACGGTGACCCGTTGCCCCTCGCCGAGGAAGAGGTTCATGATCTTCGTCCCGGTGAGGCCGAACTCGACTTCGAAGGAGGCCGTGGTCCCGGCGATCGGCTGGGTGCCCTCCGGAAGCTGGGTCGCATCGACGATCACGCCGTCCGGCAGCGTCGACTCATCGACCGTGAGGGTGTACTTCTCCTTCTCGGGCACGTACAGGCGCCATTTGCCGTCGGCATCGGTCTCGGTCTCGCCGTCGAAGCCCTTGCCCTCGATGGTCATGACCACGCCTTCGACCGGCTGGTCGTCGAAGGTCACGACGCCGGCGAAGTAGAAGTCGGTGACCTCCTGCCCGTCGTCCGTCGTCTCGGCCGAGGCCGCTGACGGGGGCAGGAACAGGAACGCTGTGAGCGCCATGAGGATACTGAGGAAGGCGACCACCCAGGGTCGCTTTCGCTGCACGGCGAGTGTTGTGGGTCCCACGCAACCTCCACTTTGAGTGCTGTGTCTCTGCGATCTCGGGTTTGTCCGCAGAGATGGACGACGCACTTGAGCGTAATGCGCCATCGCCGATTCACCTACGGTCGGTGCCAACGGTCCGGTAACGACGCGGCTCTGGGAATGTTCTCGGGCGTGTCTCGCTTAGAATCTTCATACGGGCCGCGGCCCCGCACCGGCCGACGTCGACCACCCCCTCGCACTCGGACATGCGCGACTCGCGCAGAAGGAGAATCCATGGAACAGCACGATCCCTTCGGCTTCGTCGGACTGACGTACGATGACGTGCTGTTGCTCCCCGGGCACACCGATGTCATCCCCAGCGAGGCCGACACCTCGTCGCGCATCACCCGGCGCATCTCGGTCGCGACGCCGCTCCTCTCGAGCGCCATGGACACGGTCACCGAGTCGCGGATGGCGATCGCGATGGCGCGTGAAGGCGGCATCGGCATTCTGCACCGCAACCTCTCCATCGCCGACCAGGCAGCGCACGTCGACCGCGTCAAGCGCAGCGAGTCCGGCATGATCACCGACCCCATCACCACGACGCAGGATGCGACGGTCGAAGAGGTCGACAACCTCTGCGCGAAGTACCGCATCTCCGGCCTCCCCGTCGTCGACGACGAGGGCAGGCTCGTCGGCATCATCACCAACCGCGACATGCGCTTCGTCTCCGGCTTCGAGCGGCAGACCACCTTCGTCAAGGACGTCATGACGCGGGAGAACCTCGTCACCGCTCCGGTGGGCGTGGCCGCAGGCGAGGTCATCGCCCTGTTCGCGAAGCACCGTGTCGAGAAGCTGCCGCTCATCGACGACGACGGCAAGCTCGCCGGTCTCATCACCATCAAGGACTTCGACAAGAGCGAGAAGTACCCGCTCGCCACCAAGGACGACCAGGGGCGTCTGCGCGTCGGCGCGGCGATCGGCTTCTTCGGCGACGCGTGGGAGCGTGCCGAGGCGCTGCGCGATGCCGGAGTCGACGTCCTCGTGGTCGACACGGCCAACGGCCAGTCGCAGGGTGTCATCGACCTCGTCCGCCGGCTCAAGGCCGACGAGTCCTTCGCACACATCGACGTCATCGGCGGCAACGTCGCCACCCGTGAAGGCGCTCAGGCTCTCATCGATGCCGGAGTCGACGCGGTCAAGGTCGGCGTCGGCCCCGGGTCCATCTGCACCACCCGCGTCGTCGCCGGCGTGGGCGTTCCGCAGGTGACCGCGGTCTACGAGGCTTCGCTCGCCGCTCGTCCCGCAGGCGTTCCGGTCATCGCCGACGGTGGTCTGCAGTACTCGGGCGACATCGCCAAGGCGCTCGTCGCCGGTGCCGACGCCGTGATGCTCGGCTCGCTCCTCGCCGGAACCGACGAGTCGCCGGGCGAGATCGTCTTCCAGTCGGGCAAGCAGTTCAAGCAGTACCGCGGCATGGGCTCGCTCGGCGCGATGCAGACGCGCGGCAAGCAGACCTCGTACTCGAAGGATCGCTACTTCCAGGCCGATGTCCCGAGCGACGACAAGCTGATCCCCGAGGGCATCGAAGGCCAGGTCCCGTACCGCGGACCGCTCGCCGCGGTCGCCTATCAGCTGGTGGGCGGGCTGCGTCAGTCGATGTTCTACGTCGGAGCGCGCACGATCGAGGAGCTCAAGACGCGCGGTAAGTTCGTGCGCATCACCTCGGCAGGGCTCAAGGAGTCGCACCCGCACGACGTGCAGATCGTGGTCGAGGCGCCGAACTACAAGAAGTAGGCGTGACACGAAGAGGGGCCGGATGCGCATCGCATCCGGCCCCTCTTCGTGTCACGCCGCTGCGGTCACCCGCAGGTGTAGGTGACGCCGTTGACTTCCCAGACGCCGGCGCCCAGCTCGGCGCACGTGCCGAAGATCGCGGCGAAGACGGTGACGGACAGGATGATCCCGATGATGCCGAGGATCGTCAGGATCGCGCCGATGATGATGCCCGCGATGGCCAGCCCCTTCGTCTGCCCGGTCTTGCCGAGTTTCACCGCGGCGACGATGCTCAGGATGAGTCCGATCGGCGCCGCCAGGAAGGCGAGGACCAGACCGACGATCGACAGGACGCGACCGGGAGGCGTGAACTCCGGCTGCGGGTACGCCGGTGCCGTGGGCGCCGGATAGGCCGGGGCTGCTGTCGGTGCGGATTCCCAGGCCGGGGCTGCGGTCGGCGGAGCGGGAGGGGCAGCGGGCGGTGTCGTCGGGGTCGAGGAGTCGGCAGCGGGCGGTTCGGGGAACGGCGGGTTCGTCATGGTCTGTCCTGTCGACGGGGGTGGGGATCGCACTGGCGGCCCGGATAGCCCCGAGCGTAGCGAGCGGCCCTCGGCGGCACCATCCCCTGTCGTCGGTCCGACCCCGGTGGGCGGGGAGACGCCGCGACTCTTCCGTCGACCCGCCGTGCGGCGTAGCGTGCGGGTATGTGCCGCAACATCATCCCGCTGAACAACCTCGAGCCCGCTGCGACCGCGCAGGAATGCCACGATGCGGCGTTGCAGTTCGTGCGCAAGATCGCCGGGACCACGGCGCCGTCGCGGGCGAACCAGGCCGTCTTCGAGAGCGCGGTCGACGAGATCGCGGCTGTCGTCGACCGTCTCCTGGGTGAGCTCGTCACCACCGCACCTCCGAAGAATCGTGAGGACGAGGCGGCGAAGCGACGGGCGCGCTCGGCCGAGCGGTACGAGGCGATCCGGGTGTTCCAGGAGGAGAAGCGCGCCGCCCGCGCAGGAGCGTAGGCGCATACCGTCGCAATGGCGGCGGCGTATGCCAGAATCGTCATACCCCGCTCGACTTTCCCTGCGGTCCCGGTGTTGAAGGCCCCGAGATCGCGCCGCCGATCCCCATCGGTCAGGGAACCTCCCCAAGGAGAGCCGTACACATGCCTGAGGACTCTCCTCGCGTTCTCGTCGTCGACGACGATCCGGACGTCGCCCTGCTCGTCAAGACCGTGCTCGAGCGACGTGCCGCGTGCATCGTCGACGTCGCCGAGGACGGACAGGTCGCGATCGATCGGGTCGCGGAGGTGCGGCCGGACGTCGTGGTGACCGACATCGAGATGCCGGGACTGAGCGGCCTCGAGCTGCTCGCCGAGCTGCGACGCATCGTTCCGTCGGTGCCTGTCGTGGTGATGACCGCCCACGTCTCCGTGGAGTACGCGGTCTCGGCCCTGCGGGCGCAGGCGGACGAGTTCCTGACCAAACCGCTCGACAACGGCAAGCTCGTGGAGGCCGTCACCCGTCTGGTCGAGGAGGGGCACCGCCGCCGAGCGGAAGCGCGCACACCGGAGCGGGTGCTCGCGATCGGCGCACATCCGGACGATGTCGAGATCGGTGTCGGTGGACTGCTCGCCGCGCACGCCAGGGCTCAGGACGAGATCACGATCCTCACGCTCTCCCGCGGTGCCAGGGGCGGGGACGCCGACAGCAGGCAGAACGAATCCCTCGCAGCGGCGGAGATGCTGGGCGCCCGCCTCTTCCTGAAGGACCTCATCGACACCGAGATCTCCGGAGGGGGATCCACGGTGCGCATCATCGAAGAGGTCGTGCAGGAGATCCAGCCGACGATCGTCTACACGCATTCGCCGCACGACCGGCACCAGGATCACCGTGCCGTGAGCGAGGCGACCGTCGTGGCCACGCGTCGGGTCGGTACCGTCGCGTGCTATCAGAGTCCGTCGGCGACGATCGACTTCCGGCCCACGAGGTTCGTGCGCATCGACCAGTACCTCGACGAGAAGCTGCGGCTCCTCGAACGCTTCGGCTCGCAGACGGCGAGCCGCGACTACCTCGCGCCCGAGTTCGTCACGGCGACAGCGCGGTACTGGTCGAGATTCGGTGGGGGAACGGCCGTCGAACCGCTCGAGGTCGTGCGGGAGACCGCCGAGTTCATCGGCGCCCGCGAGCTCACACGACGGGAGAGCTGATGACGAAGCGCGTGCTGGTGACCGGTGCCGGTGGTCCGGCGGGAGTGGCCGTGATCCGGTCGCTGCTCCGCCGCTCGGACCTGACCGTGTTCGCCGCGGACATGGACGGCTGGGCGAGCGGCATCTACCTGGTGCCCCCGGAGCAGCGACGCCTCGTGCCACCGGGACGTGACGACGACTTCGTGCCGGCGATCGCGCGCATGGTGGCGGACGACGGCCTCGATCTGGTGATCTCGACCGTCGACGTCGAGCTCATCGCCCTCGCGGGACGGCGCGATGAGCTGGCACCCGCCGTGCTGGCTGCGCCGTCCGAGGACACGCTGAACACCGCGCTCGACAAGCTCGCCCTCGCGGAACGCTGCGCGTCGACCGGTCGCGTCCCGCGCACCGTCCTCGCCGGGCGTGATGCCGAGGCCGTCGAGTGGGAGTTCCCGGTCTTCGCCAAGCCGCGTCAGGGTGCAGGGAGCCGTGGCGTGCGGCTCGTGCCCGACCGTGCTGCTCTCGAGGCCCTGCCGACGGACGAGGGACTCATCGTCCAGGACTTCCTTCCGGGGGAGGAGTACTCCGTCGACGTCATCGCGGATGCCACCGGGGCCGTCGTGGCCGCGGTACCCCGCACGCGAGCCAGGGTCGACTCCGGCGTCGCCATCGCCGGACGCACGGTCCGCGATGCGGAACTCGAGGAGACGGCGGCATCGATCGCCCGCGCGATCGGACTGGTCGGCGTCGCGAACGTGCAGCTGCGGCGCGATCGCACGGGTCGTGCGGTGCTGCTCGAGGTCAACCCTCGCTTCCCCGGCGCCTTGCCTTTGACGATCGCGGCCGGCGTCGACATCCCGTCGCTCGTGGCCGACCTCTTCCTGGGGCGAGAGCTTCCCGTGCAGATCCCGTTCCGCGAGGTCGCCTCCGTGCGCTTCCTCGAGGATGTGATCGTGGAGATCGACGATGTGCTGGTCTCCGACCATGCGGGGCATCAGGAGGAACTGTGAGCCACGCGCTGCTCCGCGGCGACCACCACGTCCACTCCACCTTCTCGGACGATGCGGTCTCGACACTCGCACAGAACGTCGAGGCTGCGGCCGCAGCGGGACTGACCACGGTGCGCCTCGTCGACCACGTGCGTCAGAGCACGACCTGGGTGCCGGAGTACCTCGCTGCGGTGCGGGTGCTCCGGGTGCCGGACGGGCTCACGGTGCTCACCGGTGTCGAGGCGAAGATCCTCGACGTCGGGGGAACTCTCGACATCCCGACCCTCCCCGACGGCATCGATCGGATCCTCATCGCCGACCACCAGTTCCCGGGGGCGGACGGTCCGCTCGGACCCACCGCGGTGCGGGAGCGGATGGCCGCGGGATGGGCCGCTGACGACGTTCTCGATCAGTTCGTCGAGGCGCTCATCGCCACGATGCGGCGCTACCCGGGGAACCAGCTCGCGCACTGCTTCTCGATCCTGCCGAAGATCGGTCTGTCCGAGGCCGACCTGGGTGCGCAGCGCGCGGATGCCTGGGCACGCACCGCCGCCGACACCGACACCCTCGTCGAAGTGAACGAGAAGTGGGGCTGCCCTGGGGTCGATGCGCTGGCCGCGCTGCGCCGTGCCGGCGGCACGGTGGTCGCCTCGACCGACAGCCACGACGCCGCCGAGGTGGGCCGGTACTCGAGGATCCTCCCGCTGCTCGACGCGGTGGCGGTCTCCTGATGGCCGATCTCACCTGGCTGGAGACCGTGCTGGTCATCCTCCTGCTGCTCTGCATCCTCGTCGGCACGCTGCCGGTGGTCAACACCGGCCTGCAGTTCCTCATCCTTCCGCTGCATGCGTTCCGCAACCATTACGGCAAGGCGGCGCCGTACCACCCGAACGTCGCCGTCGTCATCCCCGCCTGGAACGAGGGTGCGGTGATCGGCCCCGCGATCGAACGGCTGCTGCAGCTGGAGTATCCGGCTGAACGCCTGCGGGTCTTCGTCGTCGACGACGCATCGACCGACGACACCCCCGAGGTCGTCGCCGCCACGTCAGCGGCCCACCCCGGCCGCGTCGTGCACCTGCGGCGCGAGAAGGGGGGAGAGGGCAAGGCGCACACGCTCAACCACGGTCTCGACGTGATCCTCGCCGACACGTGGGCCGAGGCCGTGCTCATCATGGATGCGGATGTGATCTTCGCCCGTGATTCGCTGCGCAAGCTCACCCGCCACCTGGCCGACGAGAAGGTCGGTGCCGTGACGGCCTACATCGCCGAGGGCAGCCGCGACCGCAACTACCTCACGCGTTTCATCGCCATCGAGTACGTGATCGGTCAGCTCTCCGCACGTCGGGTGCAGAACGTCGGCGGCGCCATCGCCTGCCTCGCGGGCGGCGCCCAGTTGCACTCGCGCGCGAACCTCGAAGCCATCGGCGGACGCATCCCCACGGGAACCCTCGCCGAGGACACCATGACGACGTTCGAGGGCCAGCTCAAGGGACGCCGGATGGTGTTCGAGCCGCATGCCGTGGTGCTGGCCGAGGAGCCGCGGACGATCGACAGCCTGTGGAAGCAGCGTCTGCGCTGGGCGCGCGGCAACGTGCAGCTCACCTCGATCTACCGAAAGCTGTGGTTCCGCCCGAGCCGGGACCACAACCTGGGCAGTTTCGGCTTCGGGCTCGCCTGGTTCACGATCCTCCTGCTCCCTGCGTTCATGCTGCTCGCGGCGGCAGGCCTGCTCGCGCTCCTCCTGCTGCACAGCGACATCGCGGAGTTCGTGTTCCGCTTCATGTGGATCGCGGCGGCCTGCATCTACATCTACTCGATGCTCTACTCGGTGCAGCTGGATCCCCGCATCGGCAGACAGTCCTGGCGCGAGGCGATCATGTTCCCAGGGCTCGGTGCCCTGATCCTGATGGCCATCGCGATCTTCCCGCAGCTGTTCGAGTCCGCGTTGCTCGCGCTCGGGCTGCCCGTGACGCACGAGGCCCGCATCATGTGGGCGGTGATCTTCTACCTGTGGGGACCGATCTCGATGCTGGGGATCTGGCTCGCCCGGGCGGTGGAGCCGCTCCCTGGCGGACGCTTCTTCGCGGGGCTGCTGCTCTACGTCTGCGGGTACGGCTCACTACTGTGCGCCATCACCGTGGATTCCTACATCAAGGAGTGGCGTCGCGCCGATGCCTCCTGGATCAAGACCGAGAAGATCGGACGTGTCGACTCATGACCGCAACCCCGTCGAACGATGCCGAGGTGGAGGAGATCGCCGCGGATGCCCGACGTGAGCGACGTCTGATCCCTCAGGCTCTGCTAGCCCTCGCCGTGGTGGTCGTCATCGTCGTGGTGAGAGAGCTGCTGCTCCGATGAGCGGGAGGCCGTTGGCCCTCGTCGTCGAGGACGCGCCCGATCAGGCCGCGCTGCTGCGCCGCTATCTCGACCGCGAGGGGTTCGACGTGTTCGTGGCCCGTGACGCCGAGTCGGCGATCGCCGCGTTCTCCGAGATCGATCCCGTGGTGGCCGTGCTCGACCTGCTGCTGCCCGGTATCTCGGGACAGGAGTGCGCGCGGCTGGTCCGGGCACGTTTCCCCGACTGCTTCCTGGTGATCAGCTCGGTGCTCGATGCCACCGACTATCCGCCGGCGGACGCCGCGCTCCCCAAGCCGATCACGGGTTCCGAGCTGCACGCGATCGTCGAGGGCGTGCGGCGATGAGGGCCACGCCGCTCGATCGCGCGGAGAACCGCTGGTATCAGGTCTTCGACAACCCGAGCCCGCTGCTCAAGCAGGCGCCGACGGTCACCGCGACGGTGATCGCGGCGCTCCTCACCTGGTGGGTTCCCGACCTTCCCATGACGCACGTCGCACCGGCCGTGGCGGGGATCATCCTGGTGCTCGCGGCCACGGCCTTCGCCGCGGTGCTGACGGCCCGCGGGGTGCACGAGGGATGGGCGCTCCTGCTCATCCCCATCGTCGACATCATCGGCCTCGGACTCTTCCGCACGGGTACCGGGGGAGCGACATCGCTCTTCTCATCACTCGTGCTCCTCCCGGTGGTCTGGCTGGCCGCCGCCCCGGGCATCCGCTGGGTGTTCGTGGTCGGCGGGCTCACGTCGATCGCGTTGCTGATGCCGTACGTCACCGCGCCACCCGCGACCTCGGTCGAGTGGCTGCGGGGCGTGGTGGGCCCGCTCGTGTTCTCGGCGGTGGCGGCCGTGATCAACCAGCTCGCGCGGCAGCAGCGGATGCGCGTGGAACAGGCGGAGGAGCTCGTCGCCGAACGAACCAGAGCGCTGTCCGAGAACGTGGCCATGATCGTGCAGCTGCGCGAGAAGGAGCACCAGTACCGGGAGCTGCTGGACTCGTTCGAGAGCCTGTGGTCGTCGATAACGGCGCAGGCCGTGGTGGCCACGGACTGCAGCGGTATCGTGACGGCCTGGAACCCGGGAGCGGTGCGCCTGCTCGGACTTCCCGTCGACGAGGCTCTCGACGACGTGCGCATCGATCGCTTCTTCTCGACCGCCGTGCTCTCGATGCTGGCGGCTGACACGGCGGAGCACTCCGCGCCGTCCGGCGACATGCCCGCCGGCTACGCCGAACTCGACCCGGGGATCAAGGCTCTGTTCGGACAGGCGGACGCCGGTGTCCCCGTCGACGGGGACATCGAGGTCGTGACCGCAGGCGGGACGACGGTTCCCGCACGTGTGACGGTCACTCCCCACAAAGACGGTGCGGGCGCGCAGCAGGGATATCTGTTCGTGCTGACAGACGAGACCAGGGCCGTCGAGGTCGCGAGGATGAAGGACGAGTTCGTCGGGATGATCTCCCATGAGCTCCGGACACCCCTCAGCGCCATCATCGGCTTCCTGGACCTGCTGCAGAACGATCCAGGGCAGCCGCTCACGGAGGACCAGCAGGAGTTCGTCGGCATCATCGAGCGCAACGCGCAGCGTCTGCTCAATCTCGTCGGCGACCTGTTGTTCACCGCCCAGGTCGAGTCCGGGCGATTCCCCCTCGAGCGCGATGAGGCCGATGCGGCCGCGCTGGTGCGATCCGCGGTGGTGTCGGCCGGTCCGCATGCGCAGCGGGAAGGGATCGAACTCGTCGCGGAGGTCGGTCCTGCGGCGATGCCCGTCTTCGTCGATGCCGGAAGAGTGGGGCAGGCCATCGACAACCTGCTCTCCAATGCCATCAAGTTCACCTCTCGCGGCGGGAAGGTCACCGCGCGAGTGCGCGCGGTCGACGGCGGCGTGGAGTTCTCGATCGCCGATACCGGGGTCGGGATACCGGAGGACGAACAGGGGATGCTGTTCACCCGCTTCTTCCGTGCGTCGACCGCGACGCGCAACGCGGTACCCGGAGTGGGTCTCGGTCTCACGATCACCCGTGCCATCGTCCTCGCGCACGGAGGGACGATGGACGTGACGAGCAAGGAGGGTGTCGGCACGGAGTTCCGCTTCTTCCTGCCTGCCGCTCCGCGCACCGAGGTGCTGACGAGTCTGAGTCGCGCCGAGTGAAGCCCCCGCCGTGAGGGGCGGTGGTATCGTCGAAGGATGGATACCACATTCGTTGCGCCGATGGGTGATCGTGGTCGCCTCGTGGTCCCTGCCGAACTCCGCGACCGTCAGCATTGGGACCAGGGCGTGCCGCTGCTCATGATCGAGACGTCAGGAGGCGTGATCCTGCTCACCAGGGAGCAGGCCAAGGCCCTCGTCAGGTCGCAGCTGGAGGGGAAGCGCGCTCTCGAGTCGCTGCTCGCGGAGCGCCGGAGGTCCGCGGACTCCGAGGATGCAGCGGCGTGATCGTGGTCGACGCGTCAGCTCTCCTCGCTTTCCTGCAGGGCGAGCCTGGCGCCGATCGCGTCGAGGAGATCCTCGACGACTCCGTGATCGGAGCCGCGAACTGGTCGGAGGTCGCGCAGAAGGTGCGCGCGTCCGGAGCGGACTGGGGCATCGCCTCCGGCTTGTTGCTCAGCTACCGGCTGAAGGTCGAGCCGGTGTCCCAGCGCGACGCGGAAGCCGCCGCGGAATCGTGGAGGCGCGGAAGCGGGCTGTCGCTGGGGGACCGCCTGTGTCTCGCACTTGCGCGACGGCTCGATCTTCCTGTTCTCACGGCGGACCGGGCGTGGGGAGAGTCCGAGCGCATCGAGCAGCTGCGGCGCTGACACCACCGGCGTGGTCTCGGCGTCGTGACGCTGCGTTTCGCGGTGTGAAGCCCGATGACGGGCGGCGGGCGCGGGGAACCGGACGATCGCTACCGTCGGGCCATGACTCTTCTCCAGGACCAGCTCGCCGGTGTCGCGGATGTCACCCCGGCCGAGCGCGCGCAGCGACTCACAGACGCGGGATCGGCGTGGAACGAGCGGATCGCCGCGGACGAAGCGAACGCGCGATTGACGTACCGCGTCAGCGGACGCGGAATCGGCTCGGTCGCGACCGAGATCCGGGCCGGCGCGCACCGCTTCCTCGTCGACGAGCCGGGTGCGCTCGCCGGGGACGACGTCGCGGCCAGCCCGGTCGAGTACGCACTGGGTGCGCTCGTCTCGTGCCAGGTGGTCGTGTACCGGCTCTACGCCCAGGCCCTCGGCCTCACGATCGACGCGATCGAGATCACGGCCGAGGGCGACCTCGACGTGCGCAAGCTCTTCGGCATCGACGAGTCGGGGCGCGCCGGATTCCACGATGTGCGCGTGGCTGTCGACATCACCGGTCCGAACAGCGTGGAGGAGTATGAGAACCTGCGCGCCGTCGTCGATGCGCATTGCCCGGTGCTCGACCTCTTCGCCGCTCCCGTACCGACGTCGAGCGCTCTCGTCTGAGCGGTCCGCAGCGTCTTCGGCCCGGTGTCGTCTGCGACCTGGCCCGTTCCGTCCGTGACCTGGCCCGTTGGGTCCGTGACCGCTCCTGCTGATATCCTGGTCGGCTCGGCATGTGCGGGGCGGAAGGACGGCCACGCACCGTGGGCTTCATCGATGTATCCAGCGTCTCCCTGACGCTTCCAGACGGCAGACCGCTTCTCGACGAGGCGAGCTTCCGGGTCGGCGCGGGCTCGACGAGCGCTCTGATCGGCCCGAACGGCGCCGGCAAGACGACGATGCTGCGCATCATCCGCGGCGATCAGACGGCTGATGACGGCGTCGTGACGATCGACGGCGGACTCGGCGTCATGGACCAGTTCGTCGGCCACGGCGAAGCGGGCGAGACCGTGCACCAGCTGTTGGTGCGTGTCGCTCCCACACGTATCCGCGTCGCTGCGGAGGCGCTCGAGACCGCGGAGAACGCGCTGATCGAACGCGACGAGCACGATACGCAGATGGCCTATGCATCGGCGATCGCCGAGTACGCGGACGCCGGCGGATACGAGCACGAGACGATCTGGGACCAGTGCACGGTCGCCGCGCTCGGCGTCCCGTTCGAGCGCGCAAGATACCGCGAGCTCACCACGCTCTCCGGCGGCGAGCAGAAGCGCCTGGCGCTCGAGGCCCTGTTGCGCGGACCCGACGAGGTGCTGCTGCTCGACGAGCCGGACAACTATCTCGACGTGCCGACGAAGCGCTGGCTCGAGGATCAGCTGCGCCAGACGCCCAAGAC
Source organism: Microbacterium sp. R1 (assembly GCF_015159725.1). Classification (NCBI taxonomy): domain Bacteria; kingdom Bacillati; phylum Actinomycetota; class Actinomycetes; order Micrococcales; family Microbacteriaceae; genus Microbacterium; species Microbacterium sp. R1. Next base: position 249,093 of record NZ_JADDUD010000003.1, read on the forward strand.
CGTGCTGCTCGTGTCGCACGACCGTGAGCTGCTCGCTCGAGCGGCCGACCGCCTCATCACGCTCGAACCCGGAGGCGCCGGGGCCACGGCCTGGGTGCACGGCGGCGGCTTCGGCACCTACCATCAGGCTCGCACCGACCGGATGGACCGGCTCGACGAGCTGCGCAGACGGTGGGACGAGCAGCACGAGAAGCTGCGGACCCTGGTGGCCAACCTCAAGGTCAAGGCCTCGGCGAACGACGGCTTCGCCTCGCGCTACCAGGCGGCGCAGACACGCCTGCGCAAGTTCGAGGAAGCGGGTCCCCCGGAGGAGCGTCCGCCGGCCCAGGACTTCGACATGCGCCTGCGCGGCGCGCGCACGGGCAAACGGGCGGTGGTCGCGCAGCGCCTGGAGCTGACGGGTCTCATGCGGCCCTTCGACGCGGAGGTCTGGTACGGCGACCGGGTGGCCGTGCTCGGGTCGAACGGGTCAGGCAAGTCGCACTTCCTGCGCCTGCTCGCTCGCGGTGGATCCGACCCCGACGCCACGCTCGGTCACGTGACGTCGACGGGTGAGCAGCTCAGTGCTGTCGAACACACCGGCTCGGCCGTGCTCGGAGCGAGGGTGGTGCCGGGCCTGTTCGCGCAGACGCACGCGCACCCCGAGTTCGTCGGCCGCACGCTGCTAGAGATCCTGCATCGGGGGGACGATCGCCGAGCGGGTATGCCACGTGACGCCGCGAGTTCGGCACTCGACCGCTACGGTCTCGTGCGTCAGGCGCAGCAGAGCTTCGACTCGCTGTCGGGAGGACAGCAGGCGCGGTTCCAGGTGCTCCTTCTGGAGCTCTCCGGGGCGACGCTGCTGCTGCTCGACGAGCCGACCGACAACCTCGACCTGGAATCGGCCGAGGCGCTGGAGCAGGCCCTCGCGCGCTTCGAGGGAACGGTACTGGCGGTCACGCACGACCGCTGGTTCGCCCGTTCGTTCGACCGGTTCCTGGTGTTCGGGTCGGACGGCGAGGTCTACGAGTCCGACGAGCCCGTGTGGGACGAGAAGCGCGTGGCGCGCTCGCGCTGACGTTCGTCCGCGGACACGGGCCGTGCTCCCGTGTCGCTCAGGACAGTCGGGTCGCTCAGGGCAGTCGGAAGGGTGCGGCAGCGCGCGCGGCGGGGTCGATCGCGAGGTCGGCGAGGACCCCGCCGACGCCGGGAGCGAACTTGAAGCCGTGGCCGGAGAACCCGGCGCCCACCACGATCCGGCCGAGGCGATCGAGCACGAAGGCGCCGTCGCCGGTCGAGGTGTACGTGCAGCTGATCGGTTCCGGCGCCGCCGGGTCGAGGCCGGGCATCCGCTCCCGCACGTAGTCCGAGAGCGCACGCTGATGCGTCGGCAGGTGCGGGCGGGCATCGGGATCGACCTCGTCGCCGACACGGTGGAACCCGACTTTCACGCCCTCTCCTGGCGTCGGCATGCCGTACACGGTCGCGGGGTAGGTCCCCGGCTGCACGTAGTGGTTGAACGAGGGCCACGGCGCGTCCGTGAGCGGCCGGAAGTGTGCCGGCGTCTCCTCGGTCACGGTGAGGCGCGGCAGGCCGAAGTGCGGAAGCAGAGTCCGCGTCCAGGCTCCCGCCGTCACCACGACGGTCTCGGCACGCAGGTGGATGTCCTCGGCGACGCTGACCCCCACGCCGTCCGAGTCCTCCTCGATGCGCTCGACCGGGGTGCTCCAGCGCACTTCTCCGCCGCCGATGACGACGCGACGCTCCAGCTCCCGCAGTGCCTCGGCGGCGCGCACGACCCCGGCGTCGGACGACCACAGCACGTCGCCGCCGAAGCGCATTCCCGGCCACCGGGCACCCGCCTCGGCGGGCGAGAGGACGGCACTCGGGATGCCGCGGTCCTCCAGGCCCGACCGCACGGCGGCGATGTCGATGTCGCCGTGGGTCACGAGGCCGTGCAGACGAAGGAGAGACTCGCCGCCGACCGACCCGAGGGCGTCCCACCCTTGACGGGCGCGCATGAGCAGGTCGAGGTAATGCTCCTCGTCGTAGGCGTTGTTGAAGTTGCGGGTCGCACCGTGCGATGCGCCCTCACGGTGACCGCGGGCGAATCTCTCCAGCACGACCGGTCTGAGTCCTCGACGCACGAGGGCCCAGGCCGTCGCCAACCCCATGACCCCGCCGCCCACCACGACCACGTCGACATGCTCGATCCTCATGGTGCCTCCCGGTCTCGCCTCCAGTCTCCCAGCACGGGCGGCTCCGCCTGCCGGGTAGGCTGGAGGGGTGACCATGGAGATCGAGCTCGGCCGAGGAAAGCGTGCACGTCGCGCGTACACGTTCGATGACATCGCGGTGGTGCCCTCGCGGCGCACGCGCAACCCGGAGGACGTGTCGACCGCCTGGACGATCGACGCCTTCGGGTTCGAGATCCCGGTGCTGGGCGCGCCGATGGACTCGGTCGTGAGCCCTCAGACGGCGATCATGCTCGGCCAGCTCGGCGGCCTCGGAGTGCTCGACCTCGAGGGGCTCTGGACACGCTACGAGAACCCCGAGCCGCTGCTGGCGGAGATCGCAGGTCTCGACGACACCAAGGCGACGGTCCGCATGCAGGAGCTCTACTCGGAGCCGATCAAGCCCGAGCTCATCACCCGTCGCCTCGCCGAGGTCCGCGAGGCGGGCGTCACCGTGGCCGGCTCCCTCACGCCGCAGCGCACGCAGGAGTTCTACGACACCGTCGCCGCCGCAGGTGTCGACCTGTTCGTGATCCGGGGGACCACGGTCTCTGCCGAGCACGTGTCGAGCGTTGCCGAGCCCCTGAACCTCAAGAAGTTCATCTACGACCTCGATGTGCCGGTCATCGTGGGAGGAGCTGCGACCTACACGGCAGCCCTCCACCTGATGCGCACGGGGGCTGCGGGCGTGCTCGTCGGCTTCGGCGGGGGAGCGGCCTCGACGACGCGGGCCACCCTCGGCATCCACGCCCCGATGGCGACAGCGGTCTCCGACGTCGCCGCTGCGCGCCGCGACTACCTCGACGAGTCCGGTGGGCGCTACGTGCACGTCATCGCCGACGGTGGCGTCGGCACGTCCGGCGACATCGTCAAGGCTCTCGCGATGGGCGCAGACGCCGTCATGCTCGGCGTCGCGCTCGCTCGTGCGACCGATGCGCCGGGACGCGGGTTCCACTGGGGACCTGAAGCGCATCACCCGAAGCTCCCGCGCGGGCACCGCGTCGAGGTGGGTGGCATCGGCACGCTCGAGGAGATCCTGTACGGACCGGCGCCCGTCGCCGACGGCACCGCCAACCTCATCGGCGCGCTGCGCAAGTCGATGGCGACCACCGGGTACTCCGACCTCAAGGAGTTCCAGCGGGTCGAGGTCGTGCTGGCGCCCTACGAGGCCTGAGGGTCCTGCGCGTCACCGTGACCACTCCTGCACTCTTCCCCCCGACTCTCCGCGAGGTCATGCTCAGGGGACGCTGGATCGGCATGCTCCTGCTCTGCCTCCTGGTGGCCGGGGTGTTCGCCTGGCTCGGTCAGTGGCAGCTGGAACGTGCGATCGAGACCGATCCGCCGGCCCCTGGCGCCACCGAGCAGGTGCAGCAGCTCGAGGATGTGCTCCAGCCGGGGGAGTATCTGCCGGAACCGCTCGTGGGCCAGCGGGTCCAGACCGCGGGCACCTGGGTTCCCGGCGACTTCATCGTCGTGGCGAGCCGTTTCAACGACAATGTCGAGGGGTATTGGGTCACCGGCCAGCTGCGGGTGGCCGACCGGACCTCGATCGCCGTCGCGGTCGGCTGGGCACCGGATCCGGAGTCGGCCGAGGCGGCTGTCGAAGAGCTCGAGGCTGCCGCTGACGGCTCCGAGGTCGAGATCACCGGGCGCATCATCTCGGACGAGGGCCCCAGGGTGCCTCCGCACGCCGACCCGCAGCGACTGGACCGCATGTCACCCGCCGCGCTCCTCAGCCGCTGGCACGACATCGAGGAGCTCGACGTCTACCGTCCGTACCTCGCCTCGACGACCGCGACGGCCGGGCTGGTCGACATCTCGTCCCCCGCGCCCGATGAGCTTTCTCCCGTCAACTGGCTCAACGTGTTCTATGCCGTCGAGTGGGCCATCTTCGCCGGTTTCGCGTTCTACCTCTGGTACCGACTGGCGAAGGATGCCTGGGAGCGCGAGGTCGAGGAGTTCGAAGACCGGGCCGGAGAAGGCGCAGTCGTCTGATCGGACGCGCATCCGCGCGCCCAGCGGTGCGCAATTGCGTGCTCGCGTGCGTCGGTAGTGACCTTCGTCAGGGGTGCTTCCGGCCATCCGGTGAGCGCTCGATGACGAATCGGAAAACTCCGTTGAGGATGTCCGGACCGCTCCGTATGCTCGCACCATGTGAGCACGCTGGGAGTTTCCCCTGTGTGCCGTGACAGCCCTGAGAAGTGTCGAACCCGACCGAGGAGACAGCACCGATGATGTCCGCTCCAGATGACGAGAACCGCGTGGCTCCCGTCTCGCACCGTAGAAGTCGGGGGCGCATCGGCGCTCTCGCCGTGACCTGCGTCGCCGCATTGAGCCTCGGCTCGCTGGCTGCGGTTCCCGCCACAGCCGACACCACGGGCACGGGGGTGGTGATCAACGAGGCCTACCTCTCCGGCGGCAGCGCGGGCGCGGCCTTCAAGAACAAGTTCGTCGAGCTCTACAACCCCACCTCGGCTCCGGTCACGCTCGACGGGATGTCGCTGCAGTACCGGTCCGCCACCGGGTCGGCCGCCTTCAACGGCGTCGCTCCGCTCACCGGTGTGATCCCCGCCGGCGGTTACTACCTGGTGCAGGGCAACAGCAACGGCGCGAACGGTGCGGAGCTTCCGACCCCTGATGCCGTCAGCGCTCTGACCCCGAGCGGCACCAACGGCACGCTCGCGCTCGTCGAGGGTACGGCGGCGGTGAGTCTCACTCCCGGCTCGGTCGTGGGCGTCGACGGCGTCGTCGACCTGCTCGGCTACGGCACGTCCAACACGTTCGAGGGTGCGGCGGCGACCGCACCCGCCGGCAACACCGACGTCAAGTCGCTCAACCGCACCGGCGGTGTCGACACCGACGTCAACAGTGCCGACTTCACGCTCTCCGCCGCCATCACGCCGACGAACTCGGGCGGCGTCGACCCCGGCCCCGGCCCCGGCACCGATCCGAAGAAGGCGACGATCGCCGAGGTTCAGGGCACCACCGACGTCTCGCCGCTGAACGGCCAGACCGTGCAGGTCGAGGGCGTCGTCACGGCCGACTACCGCACCGGCGGGTACAAGGGCATCGTGATCCAGACACAGGGGTCCGGCGGCACGACCGATGCGACTCCCGGTGCGTCCGACGGTGTGTTCGTCTTCTTGAACGCGCTGACCCCGACCCTCGCGATCGGCGACCTCGTCTCGGTGACGGGTTCGGTGAGCGAGTACTTCGGCCAGACGCAGATCAACCCGGCGGCAGCGGCCGACGTCTCGGTCGTCACCGCCGGCGTCGGAGTTCCCGCCGTCACCCCGCTGCCCGCCACGGTGCAGGGCACCGACCGTGAGCAGTACGAGAACATGTACGTGGCCCCGGAAGGCACCTATCGCCTGGCTTCGAGCCACCAGCTGTTCAACTTCGGAGCGCTCTGGCTCAACGCCGGCGACGCGCTCGCGGTGAAGAGCACCGAGACCACGCGACCCGGTGATCAGGCCGCCGCGATCGCCGCAGCGAACCGCGCGAACCGCATCCTGCTGGATGACGGCTGGTCGATCCAGGTCACCAACAGCGGTCACCCGGGACAGCAGCCGTACTTCACGAAGGACACGGTGGTCCGCAACGGCGACACCGTCGACTTCGGCGACAACGGCTACGTGCTGCAGTGGGGCTTCAACGACTGGCGCCTGCAGCCGGTCGTCCCGATCGACGACTCCTCGTCCGCCGACCTCAAGGTCGGTTTCGAGGCGACGAACCCGCGCACCGAGAGTGCACCGACCGTGGGCGGCGACGTCCAGGTCGCGTCCTTCAACGTCTACAACTACTTCACGACGTTGAAGAGCGAGAACTCCAGCGCCCGAGGCGCGGCGAACGCGGCGCAGTTCGCGATCCAGAAGTCCAAGATCGTCGCGGCGATCAACGGGCTCGACGCCGAGATCGTCTCGCTCATGGAGATCGAGAACTCGGTGAAGCTGGGCAAGCCCATCGACACGGCCCTCAAAGACCTGGTCGCCGGGCTCAACGCCGACGCCGGGAGCGACGTGTGGGGCTACGTACCCACGCCCGCAGCCCTGAACAACGCGGCGACGACCGACTTCATCACCAACGCGATCATCTACAAGAAGGACGCGGTCAAGCGGGTCGGCGACAGCATCACGGTCACCGATGAGACCGTGTGGGGCAACGCCCGTGAGCCGATCGCGCAGGCGTTCGACATCGACGGCCGTGTCGTCACGGTCGTCGCGAACCACCTGAAGTCGAAGTCGCCGCCCGAGGGCGCAGGCGCCGAGCCGGCCGACGGCCAGGGCTTCTTCAACGCCGACCGCGTGAAGCAGGCGAACGCGATCCTCGCCTTCACCGCTCAGCTCGAGGAGACCACCGGCAGTGGCGACATGCTGCTGATCGGCGACTTCAACGCCTACGGCAAGGAAGACCCGATCGACGTGTTCACCTCGAACGGGTGGAGCGACCTCGTCGCCGACAAGGCCTCCGGCCAGTACACGTACTCGTTCGACGGCGAGCTCGGCTCGCTCGACCACGTGATCGCGTCCCCGTCACTCGCCTCGTCGATCACCGGCGCCGGGGTGTGGGGCATCAACTCGCCCGAGTGGAGCGACCGCGGCTACGCCTTCGGCGCGACCGAGCAGGGCACGCCCTACCGCTCCAGCGACCACGACCCGATCATCGTCGGCGTCTCCTCGGAGATCCCGCCGGTGAGCATCGACGTCGTCACCGTGAACGACTTCCACGGTCGGATCGAGGCCGACGGCGCCGCTGCCGGCGCAGCGGTCCTGGCCGGGGCTGTCAAGCAGTTCCGTGAGGCGAACCCGAACACGATCTTCGCCGGTGCCGGTGACCTGATCGGCGCATCGACGTTCACCTCGTTCATCAACGACGACAACCCCACGATCGACGCGCTCAACGCGGCCGGCCTCGACGTCAGCGCGGCGGGCAACCACGAGTTCGATCAGGGCTGGGCCGACCTCCGCGACCGTGTGCAGGACCGCGCGGACTGGGAGTACATCTCCTCGAACGTGTTCGTCACCGAGACCGGCGAGCCCGCGCTCGCACCGGCATGGGTGAAGGAGCTTGACGGGGTGCGAGTCGGTTTCGTCGGGGCGGTCACCGAAGACCTCGATTCGCTCGTCTCGCCCGAGGGCATCAAGGACCTCGAGGTCCGCAGCATCGTCGACTCCGTGAACGCGGTGGCCGACGACCTGCGCGACGGCGACGAGTCCAACGGTGAGGCGGATGTCGTCATCCTGCTCGTGCACGAGGGCGCATCCAGCACCGCCGTCTCCAGCATCACCCCGGACTCGCCTCTCGGCGAGATCGTCTACGGGGTCGACGGCGACGTGGACGCGATCGTCTCGGCGCACACCCACCTCGCCTACAACCACGTGATCGACGGCCGCCCGGTGGTCTCCGCGGGGCAGTACGGCGAGAACCTGGGCCTGATGAACATCAAGGTCGACCCGAAGACGAAGGACCTGATCTCGATCACCAACGAGATCAAGCCCCTCACCGCTGCGGGCAAGCCGCTATACCCAGCCGTGCCCGAGGTGCAGGCGATCGTCGACCAGGCGAAGGCCGAGGCCGATGTGCTGGGTGCGATCAAGGTCGGAGACATCACCGCCGACTTCAACCGCGCACGTCAGACGAACGGGTCGGAGAACCGCGGTGGCGAGTCCACCATCGGCAACTTCGTCGCCGACGTGCAGAAGTGGTCCACGGGCGCCGATGTGGCGATCATGAACCCGGGTGGCATCCGTGCCAACCTCACGTACGCCTCGGCGGGCGCGAACGATCCGGCGGGCAACGTCACCTACCGCGAGGCGGCGACGGTCCAGCCGTTCGCCAACACGCTGGTGACGCTGACGCTCACGGGTGCGCAGCTGAAGGGTGTTCTCGAGGAGCAGTGGCAGCCGGCCGGTTCGGCTCGTCCGTTCCTGAAGCTCGGCGTCTCGAAGGGGCTGGTCTACACCTACGACCCCGCCGCGGCGCAGGGTTCGCGGATCACCTCGATCACGCTCAACGGTGCGGCGCTCGACCCGGCTGCGAACTACACGGTCGCAGCCAACTCGTTCCTCGCGGCGGGTGGAGACAACTTCTTCACCTTCAAGGAGGGCACGGGTAAGCGCGACACCGGCAAGGTCGACCTGCAGTCCATGGTCGACTGGTTCGACGCGAACAAGACCGCGAGCCCCGACTACGCCCAGCGCGCGGTCGGCGTGGCGGTCAGCCCGGCGGATGCCGACGGCTACAGCGCCGGCGACCAGGTGACCGTGTCGCTCTCCTCGCTGGCGTTCAGCGCCGGTGAGCCGGCTCCGGGCGAGGTGACGCTGTCGCTCGGTGGCACGCAGCTCGCAGCCGGTGCGGTCGACCCCGCGGTCGTCGACACCACCGACGAGGGTGGGCGCGCCAGCCTGACCTTCACGGTCCCGTCCGGTGTCTTCGGTGAGCAGGTGCTCACGGTGGCCGTCGCCGGTACCGGAACCACGGTGCAGGTGCCGTTCACGATCGCGGGCGAAGAGGCGTTCGCCGGCACGATCGCCCTCGGCTCGTCCAAGGTGACCGCGGGCAAGAGCCTCAAGGTCACCGGTGAGGGCTACGTGCCCGGCGAGACCGTGAGCATCGAACTGCGTCCGAAGAAGGGCAAGCCGGTGCAGGTCGGCACCGTCCAGGTCGGCGAAGACGGCACCTTCAGCACGTCGGTCACCGTGCCGAAGAGCGCTCCGTCCGGCAAGTACACCGTCGCCGCATCGCAGGCGGACGGGGACGCGGCGACCGCGACGGTCACCGTCAACCGGGCAGGCGGGATCATCGGTGCGATCCTCGACTGGCTCTGGGAGCTGCTGACCCGGTGGTTCTGACCGGATGACACAGGCGAAGGCCGTCGGGAGTGATCCCGGCGGCCTTCGTCGTCTCCTCGCCCGATTGTGTGTTCCAGACCACAGGCCGAGAAGTGTGTTCAAACGCACTAGGCCAAGTGTTACTTTTACGACACATAGGCGATAGTGTTTTTAAACACACAGCATGGAGGTGTCATGGAGAGTCAACCATTCCACTCAGCGCGACAGCTCGGGGCCGTTCTGAGAAGCGCGCGTCTGCGTCGAGGCTGGAGTCAGACGGAGCTTGCTGAGCGGGCGGACGTCGATAGGCCATGGTTGGTGAAGCTGGAGACTGGGCGCCTCGACAACCCGACGCTTCGCCGGGTTCTGCATGTGGTGGAGTCTCTCGGACTGCAGCTGAACGTCCAGGAGCACGCAAAAGGCGATTCCTCGTTCGATCTCAGTGCCTTGTGGAGCGAGGAGGAGGGCGGGAGATGAACGCCGCATCCTCTGCGCAGGGCGATCTGGTCGCGTTCGTCGATGGTCAGCGCACCGGCCTGTTCACTCAGAATGCGCATGGCGCGATCAGCTTCGCGTATGACGACGATCTGTCGCCCGTGGCGACGCCACTCTCGATCTCGATGCCACTCGTGGCCGGTGCGGAGTACGGCAACCGGGTGGCACGACCGTTCCTGCAGGGGTTGCTGAGCGACAACCCCGCAACTCTGGAGGCCATCGCTGCTGCGCATCACACGAGTTCCCGGAACCCGATGGGTCTCCTCCGCCATGTCGGACGTGATACGGCCGGTGCGCTCCAGCTGTTGCCTCCGGGCGAAGCGTCCGACGACGCTGCGGCGCGCACGGGTGACGTGCATTACATCGACGACCTCGGCGAACTCGTCGCCTCCGTGGTCGATTCCGCAGGGAATTGGTCCGAGAGGTACGACGAGTTCCGTTGGAGCCTCGCCGGTGCGCAGCCGAAGCTTGCGCTGTACCGTTCAGACGACGGCCAATGGGGTGTTCCGCGGGATTCGACGCCGACCACCCACATCCTGAAGCCCGCAGCGCGTGGTGGCCGTCACGACGTCAACGAGTTTCTGACCATGAGAGCTGGGCGTCGTCTGGGGTTGCGGGTCGCCGACCACGGGCTCATGGTCACGGACCGCGGCGACTTCGTCTTCGTCGCGAAGCGCTATGACCGTGTCCAAGCCGGTGATCGGCTCCACCGGCTCCATCAGGAGGATTTCGCGCAGGCACTCAGCGTCGACCCCGCGCTCAAGTACCAATCCGACGGTGGCCCCGGGCTGGAGAAGTTCGCTCGGGTGGTGCGGGCGTTCGCCCCGTCCGAGCAGCGGCGCGCGGCGAACGAGCTGTTCGAAGCGCTCGTCTTCACCTGCGCCGCGGCGAACACCGATGCACATGCCAAGAATTACTCCGTCATCCATTCGGGGACGCAGATGAGGTTGGCGCCTCTCTACGACCTCGGAAGCAACGCGCTCTACCGAGGGGATCAGCCGATGCCCTCTGCGGTGTCCATCGGAGGCGAGCGCGTGATGGCACGCATTGGGATGACGCACTGGTTGAAAGCGGCCAAAACGCTCGGAGTCGAGGCGCAGGCGGCACGGGATGCCGTCGAGCGAATCCGCGGCGGGGTCTCCGCCGCCTTCGTGGCCGCGCGCGCCGACCTCCTAGCGGACGACGACGGACTGGACTACGCCGATCGGCTCGTAGAGGCCGTCGAGGAGCGCGCTCGCCATCACGGGTGGTGAACGCGTCGCCTAGGCGCTCACCGCGACGGGTGCCCACACGAAGCCGTCGGGGTCGACGGCCGCGCCGAGCACGCCGTTGACCGTGAGTCGGTGCGAGCCGGTGCCTTCTGCCGGAACGCCCGCATCCTTGGCGAGTGACGCGTGCCGGTACAGACCGTGTCCGATGGGACTCCCGCCGGTGTCGAACTGCACGTAGCTGCGCCCGAAGCTCTTGCCGACCGGGATGCCGCGATCTGCGTAGAAGGTCTTCGAGGCCACCACGTCCTCCGCACCGAGCAGCAGCACGATCTCGTCCACCGTGCGACTCGGGGGAGCGGTGTCCTTCTTCGCCGAGGTGGCGACCTTCCAGATGGCACCGTCGGGTGCCTGCATCGTGCCGCCGACGCCCCAGAGCGACTTCGATACGGGCTTGATCACGGTGGCCCCAGCGGCGACGGCCGCATCGACGAGCGCGTGCACGTTCGCGGGCTGCGAGACGACGAGCGACAGCGTGTAGCCGCGGAAGCCGGAGGAGGGGGCATCCGCGGCGCGGAACCGCAGGCGGTCGCCCAGGTCGAACGCCTCCGCGTAGAAGGAGCGGGCGGCGTCCACATCCGGGACGTCGAGGGTGAGGGAATCGATGGTCGTGTTCATGTCGAAGACGCTACGACCGTGACCTTCCGGCCGCTTCTCGATTCCTGACCGATGCATCGCCCTCTCCCGGACGCCGCTGCCGGATTCGTCACGATTTCCCGGCGGCTAGACTGGACGCATGCCCGAACCGAAAGTCGCCAGCTTTCCGGCGATCCGCGGTGCGCTGAAGTTCTACCAGATCGCGTCGATCATCACAGGTGTCATGCTGCTCCTGCTGTTGACCGAGATGGTGCTGAAGTACACGCCGATCCATCTCGAGCTCTTCATGGGCGGCTCCGGGGGTCCGCTCTGGTTCGCCGGCGTGCTCGCCGGTCCCGACTGCCAGTGGTGGTCGCTGTTCGCCCCCATGACGAACTCCTGCGAGATGACGTCTCTGGGTGACGGCTTCAACCTGTCGCTGTTCATCCTCGTGGCGCACGGCTGGTTCTATGTCGTGTACCTCTTCGCGTGCTTCCGCATGTGGAGCCTGATGCGCTGGCGCTTCCCGCGCTTCATCCTCCTCGCGCTCGGCGGCGTCGTGCCGCTGCTGTCGTTCTTCATGGAGGCGGTCGTCGCCCGTGAAGTCAAGACCTATCTCGCCACCAGGGAGGCCGCCGAGGCCTCCGCCCCCGCCCCGGAAGGTGTCCGTTGACCGAACAGTCCGAGACCCAGCAGCGTCCTGCGCTCGTCGTCGACTTCGGCGCGCAGTACGCGCAGCTGATCGCCCGTCGCGTCCGTGAGGCGGGTGTGTACAGCGAGATCGTGCCGCACACCGCCACGGCAGAGGAGATCGCCGCGAAGAACCCGGTCGCGATCATCCTCTCCGGCGGACCGTCGTCGGTGTACGAGGAGGGTGCCCCCAAGCTCGACCCCGCGGTCTTCGATCTCGGTGTCCCGACTCTCGGCATCTGCTACGGCTTCCAGTACATGGCCCAGACACTGGGCGGCGAGGTCGCGAACACCGGTCTGCGCGAGTACGGCGCGACGGACGCCGTCATCACGGGCGACGGCGGCACGCTGCTCGGCGGCCAGCCGGTGCAGCAGAACGTCTGGATGAGCCACGGCGACCAGGTGGCCAAGGCCCCCGACGGCTTCGAGGTGCTCGCGACGACGGAAGCGACCAAGGTCGCCGCATTCGCGAACCCCGAGCGCGGTTTCTACGGTGTGCAGTGGCACCCCGAGGTCAAGCACTCCGACCATGGCCAGCGTGTGCTGGAGAACTTCCTCCACAAGGGTGCCGGACTCGCCTCGGACTGGAACAGCGGCAACGTGATCGCCGAGCAGATCGAGCGCATCCGGGAGCAGGTGGGTGACGCCCGCGTCATCTCCGCGCTCTCCGGTGGCGTCGATTCCGCGGTCTCGACCGCTCTCGTGCACAAGGCCATCGGCGACCAGCTCACGGCCGTCTTCGTCGACCACGGGCTTCTCCGCAAGGGCGAGCGCGAGCAGGTCGAGAAGGACTACGTCGAATCCACCGGTGTGCGCCTCATCACGGTCGATGCCGCCGACACGTTCCTCGGTCACCTCCAGGGTGTGACCGACCCCGAGGAGAAGCGCAAGATCATCGGCCGCGAGTTCATCCGCGCGTTCGAGAAGGTGCAGCTCGACCTCGTTGCTGAGGCCAAGGCCTCGGGCGGTGCTCCGGTGAAGTTCCTCGTGCAGGGCACGCTCTACCCCGACGTCGTCGAGTCGGGCGGCGGTGCGGGCACCGCGAACATCAAGTCGCACCACAACGTGGGCGGTCTCCCGGACGACCTCGACTTCGAGCTCATCGAGCCGCTGCGCGCCCTGTTCAAGGACGAGGTGCGTGCGATCGGCCGCGAGCTGGGCATCCCCGAGGCGATCGTCGGACGCCAGCCGTTTCCGGGGCCCGGCCTCGGCATCAGGATCATCGGTGAGGTCACCGCTGACCGTCTCGAGATTCTGCGTGAGGCCGACGCCATCGCCCGCGAGGAGCTGACCAAGGCCGGCCTCGACCAGGAGATCTGGCAGTGCCCGGTCGTGCTCCTGGCCGACGTGCGCTCGGTGGGCGTGCAGGGTGACGGTCGCACCTACGGTCACCCGATCGTGCTGCGCCCGGTGTCGAGTGAAGACGCCATGACGGCCGACTGGACGCGCCTGCCGTACGACGTGCTGTCGAAGATCTCCAACCGCATCACGAACGGCGTCCGCGACGTCAACCGCGTCGTGCTCGACGTCACGTCGAAGCCGCCGGGGACGATCGAGTGGGAGTAGGGAGCACGATGCTCCCCGACGCGGCGCCGGCACTTCCCGACGCCGAGTATCTGGTGCTGTCCAGTCGGCTCATCCCCGGTATGGACGGCGGATACACGATCGCGACGCTGGCCCGTGCCCGCCAGCTCGCGAGCGCCGGTGTGGCCGACGGATCGGGCCCGCAGCTGCTCACGTTCGACCCGGGAACCGCGGCCGACCATGCCGCGCACCGGCAGACGTTCGTGGAGCAGGGTGCGCTCGTCGACTCCTCGCGGATGCGCAACCTGTTCGACGAGGCCACGGCTTCCGGCGGGGGAGCGGCCGATTGGCTGCGGACAGCCGCCGATCCCGCGGTGAGCGCCGATCCCGATGTGGAGTACCGGGTGCTCACGGATGCCGAGGGGCGATCGTTCGCGGCGCTGCCGGTGATCCCGGGCAACCCGGACTGGCATCTGAGCGAGGAGCCCGTGCTCGTCTACGACGCCGCGGGCCAGGTGACGGGAGCGCTGCACGGCTTCCGCGGCCTCTATCGGGCCTGGCTCGACCACGTGACCGCGGCCTTCGGCGACCGTCGGATCATCGTGATCTGCGAGTCCAGGCAGCTCGGCGAGCTCTTCGCGGACTGGTCCGACCCGCGCGTGCGCATCCTGCACACGATCCACACCATGCACGTGGAGGCGCCGTACACGCCTGATGCCCCGATGAACACGCTCTGGACACGGTGGTTCCGGCTGGCCGACCGGTTCGACGCCGTGATCTGGCCGACCGCCACGCAGCGAGATGACGTCGTGTCGCGCTTCGGTGCATCGGCTCGACACGTCCTGGTGCCGAACCCCATCGCTCCGGTTGACCGTAGCGACGACCTGCGCGAGGAGGGCCTCGTGGTCGTGCTGGGGCGCCTCGCCCCCGGAAAGCGCGTCGATCACGCGATCCGCGCCTTCCTCGCGGCCGACGTGCCTGGTACCCGCATGGAGATCTGGGGCGGCGGCCCGGAGGAGGAGCGGCTGCGCGCGTTGATCGCGGAGCTCGATGCGGGAGATCGTGTGCTCCTCGCCGGTTACACGGATTCACCGGGAACCGTTCTCGATCGAGCCGCGATGATCGTCACCGCGACCGCCTTCGAGGGACAGCCGCTGTCGATCGTCGAGGCGCTCCTGCACGGTGCCCCGGTGGTGTCCTACGACGCCCGGTACGGTATCCGCGATGTCCTGGAACTGGGCGGTGGCGTTCTGGTGCCGAGCGGTGACGTCGAGGCGCTGGGACAGGCGATCCGCGCACTGCTCACAGACCCCGATCGACTTGCGGCTCTGAGCGCCGAAGCGCCGTCGGTCGCGGCCGCGTGGAGCCCGCAGCGCTCGCTCGACGCCCTCACGGCAGTGATCGCCGAAGCCGCCACGCGCCCGTCCCGTCGCGCCTGACTTCCCGAGACCAGAGCTTCTCCGTCGCTCGGACAGAATTTCTCGGAGAGAATTCCGGAACGATGTCGATCCGCGGCGTTCCCGTTCGACGTCCTAGATGAGAGGGTCGAGAGACGGCCCATCGAACAAGGAGAACACCATGAAGTTCATGCTCATCATGCGCGCGACCGACGAGGCTGTGGAGGCGTACAAGGAGATGCCCTTCGACCAGGTCATCGAGGCCATGGGCAAGTACAACGAATCCATGATCAAGGCCGGTGTGCTCGTGGCCGGTGAGGGACTGACCGACGCAGCCGAGGGCTTCGTCGTCGACTTCAGCGCCGAGAAGCCGCTGATCACCGACGGCCCCTACGGCGAGACCAAAGAGCTCTTCAACGGCTTCTGGATCATCGAGGTCCCCACGCGCGAAGAGGCAGCGGAGTGGGCGAGCCGTGCTCCTCTCGGACGAGGGTCGTACCTCGAGGTGCGTCGCGTGACCGGCGTCGAGGACTTCCCCGCCGACAACGAGTGGATCCAGAAGGAAGCGGGCTGGCGCGAGGACGCAGAGCAGCGCGCGCAGCAGTGACGGACGAGCAGCGATGACGCCTCCCGTGCACAGCGAGACGGCGCGCTCGGCACCCGATCCCGGGTCGGCGGAGCGCGCCGTCGCCGCGGTGTGGCGCATCGAGTCGGCGCGTATCGTCGGCGCGCTCACCCGGATGGTGGGTGACTTCGGGCTCGCGGAGGACCTGGCCCAGGAAGCGTTGATCGATGCGTTGCAGCAGTGGCCGGTCGAGGGTGTTCCGCGTAACGCCGGGGCGTGGCTGACGGCGGTCGCGAAGCGCAAGGCCATCGACCGGTGGCGCCGCCAGGAACGACTCGACGACAGGGTGGCCCTGCTCGCGCATGACCTGGAGCGGGAACAGGCGGAGGGCGGCGACCTGCTGCGGGATCCGGATGCCGTGGATGACGACGTGCTGCGACTGATCTTCATCTCCTGCCACCCGGTGCTCGCCAAGGAGGCTCAGGTCGCTCTGACGCTGCGTGTCGTCGGCGGGCTGTCGAGTGAGGAGATCGCCCGTGCGTTCCTGGTGCCGACGGCGACCGTGCAGCAGCGCATCGTCCGCGCGAAGAAGACGCTCGCCGCCGCGAACGCTCCGTTCGAAGTGCCGCCCCGTGAGGAGCGGGCTCAGCGCATCGGTGCGATCCTCGGGGTGCTGTATCTGATCTTCAACGAGGCGCACGCCGCGAGCAGTGGGCCTGAATGGATGCGTCCTGAGCTGAGCGACGAGGCCATCCGCCTCGGCCGGGTGCTCGCCGCTCTCATGCCGCAGGAACCCGAGGCGCACGGTCTGCTGTCCCTGATGGAGCTCACGGCGGCCCGGTTCGCCGCGCGGGTGGACAGACATGGAGACCCCGTGCTGCTGGCCGATCAGGATCGCAGGCGCTGGGACCGGGGTCGTATCGCGCGGGGTCGGGCTTCTCTCGCCACCGCCGATGCGCTCGGCCGCGGCCGGGGGACGTACTGCCTGCAGGCGGCGATCGCGGAGTGTCATGCCGTGGCGGCGTCGGTCGACGAGACGGACTGGGATCGGATCGTCCTGCTGTACGAGGCGCTGGGCCGCATCTCCCCGTCACCGGTGGTGGAGCTCAATCGAGCGGCGGCCGTCGCGATGGCAACCGGCCCTGCCTCCGCGCTGCGCATCATCGACGAGCTGGCGAGTTCCGGGGCGCTGCGCGGCTACCATCTGCTGCCGGCCACTCGGGGAGAGCTGCTGCGTCGACTCGGTCGCGAGGAGGAGGCTCGCAGCGAGTTCGCCACCGCGGCGGCGCTCGCCGGCAACGATCGGGAGCGCGCACTGCTGGAGCGCAAGGCGCAGGGCGCACAGAAATGACTCGCCCCCTTCGGTAGCGTGATGCTGCCGAAGGGGGCGGGCGTCTGGATCCGGGGGATCGTCAGTCGTTGACCTTCTGGCCACGGCCGGCGATCAGGCCGTAGATCAGCAGGACGATGATCGAGCCGCCGATGGCGAGGAGCCACGTGCCCAGGTCCCAGAACTCGGTCAGCGGACGGTTGAGGATCAGGCTGCCGAGCCAGCCGCCGAGCAGCGCGCCGACGACGCCGAGAAGCAGCGTGATGAACCAGCCGCCGCCCTGCTTGCCGGGAAGGATCAGCTTGGCGATGGCACCGGCGATGAGGCCGAGAAGAAGAAAGCCGAGAAAACTCATGGTCAGCTCCTGTGATCGGGAGCCCCGGGGTGCCGGGGCTTCTTGTCCACAAGCCTGCCGAAATCCGGATCCGAGTGCCAACCCCTTGCGCGCGCACCCCCGGATATGCCAAGAGGCCCGACTCCCTCGTGGGAGACGGGCCTCTGCGACTGTGGCGACGCGGTCGCGTCAGTTGTTGCCGCGGGCGATCGCGATGATGCGCAGGATCTCGACGTAGAGCCACACGACAGTGACCATGATGCCGAAGGCGCCGAGCCAGCCGTACTTGCGGGGAGCGCCGTTGCGGACGCCCTGCTGGATCTGGTCGAAGTCGAGCACCAGCGAGTACGCGGCCATGATCACGACGAGGACGCCGATGATGAGGCCGAGCGGGATGCCGAAGATCTCCTGGCTGAACAGACCGAACGCGTTGGTGTTCACGCCCGTCCACATGAGGACGAGGTTCAGGAGCGAGAAGACCAGGTAGCCGATCATCGCGATCATGAAGATCTTGGTGGCCTTCTTCGAGGCGCGGATCTTGCCGCTCGCGAAGAGCGCGAGGGTCACACCGACGACCGAGACGGTCGCGAGCGTCGCCTGGAACACGATGCCGGGCCACTGCACCTCGAAGAACGCCGAGATGCCGCCGATGAAGAGACCCTCGAAGGCCGCGTAGGCGAAGATGAGCGCGGGGCGCACCTTCTTGCGCGACGTGAACGTGATGACCATGGCGAGCACGAAGCCGCCGAGGGCTCCGATGGCCCACGGCAGCACGTTGACGGCAGCGGGGTTGTACGGGTTGTAGCGGGGGACGTCGAGTCCGCCGAGCGTCAGCACCCAGCCGATCGCGGCGGTGACGAGCAGGATTCCGAACAGGCCGGCGGTCTTCCAGACGGTGTCCTCGACCGACATGCGGTCGGTCTCGATGGCGCCGGCGGGCGGTGCCGCGTACATGCCCTCGAGATGTGCGTTGGCCGCAGCGTCCATCGCCCCGTGCTGGAGCGAGGTGCTCTGCGCGCCCTGGGCAGCCTGAGGTCCGCCCGGGTACGTCGCGACGTTGCGCGGGTCCTGCTGCTGGAAAGCAGGGTTGTTGAAAGCGAAGTTGCTCATTGGTGGGCCTCACTCCAAAGGGGGGTAGTAGGTCTCTTTCCTCCACGATACTCGGCAGGGGGCGCCGCCGGGGTGTTCTACGCTGAGAGCGTGCCCAGGAATTCGCCCCTCGTCATCGGGCACCGCGGTGCGCCCGGCTACCGTCCGGAGCACAGCCGCTCCTCCTACGAGCTCGCCCTCGCCATGGGGGTGGATGCGGTCGAACCCGACGTCGTGGCGACGAAGGACGGTGTGCTCATCGTGCGTCACGAGAACGAGATCTCGGGCACGACCGATGTGGCGGACCATCCGGAGTTCGCCGACCGCAAGACGACCAAGCGCGTCGACGGAAACGCGCTGACCGGCTGGTTCACCGAGGACTTCACCTGGGCGGAGCTGTCCACCCTGCGTATCCGGGAGCGTCTGCCGGAGGTGCGGGCCTCGAGTGCGAGTTTCGACGGCGCTCAGCAGATCCTGCGACTGCGCGACGTGCTCGACATCGTGCGTGAGGGTTCGGTGGAGCACGGACGCGAGATCGGCGTGGTGCTCGAGGTCAAGCACGCCACGTACTTCGCGAGCATCGGCCTCGAGCTCGCCCCGCTCATCGACCTCGAGCTGCGCGACGCCGGATGGGCCGAGGGCGAGCTGCCCCTGGTGATCGAGTGCTTCGAATCGACCGTGCTCGGGCAGCTGCGAGAGCGCGGGATCTCGGCCTCGTACATCTATCTGATCGAGGCGTCGGGGCGTCCCTACGACCTGCTGGTGGCGGAGGGCAAGCGTGCTCTCACCTACAAGGAGACGGTCGCGCCGAAGGGGCTCGACGCTCTGGTCGGCCGGGTCGACGGCATCAGCGTGAGCAAGAAGATGCTGCTCGACCGCGGCAACACGATCGTCGCGGATGCGCACGCGCGCGGACTTCAGGTCTTCACGTGGACATGCCGACCGGAGAACGCCTTCCTCGCCGCGGAGTTCCGAGGACCGGGCGGCCGCGGGGAGTTCGGCGACTATGAGGCGGAGTGGGGCGTCCTCGCCCGTCAGGGCATCGACGGGGTGTTCGTGGACCACCCGGATCTGGGCGTCGCCTTCTTCCGCGGCTGAGCCGTCCCCGACCGCGTCAGAGCGGGCCGAGCACGCTCTTCACGTCGTCGTCGAGCGTCAGCGTGCGCAGCGGTTCGAGGATCTCCCGTTCCTCGAACCGGAAGTGCGATTCCATGATCGCCGCGATCCCGTCGAGGTGCGCGCCGATCGTCGCCGAGTCATCTCCGCGCTCGGCCGCACTGCGCAGCGAGGCGAGCAGGTGGGCGAGCATCGAGTGATCCTGCATGAGCTTGTCGATGACTCCGCCGAGCTCGGGATGCTCGGCGCGCAGGGAGGGGAAGAGCTGCCGGTCCTCGGCGCCGTGGTGACCGTCGAGGGCGGCGCAGAAGCCGATGCAGTAGAGCACGAGCTCCGACGTCGCATCCGGCACGTCCGCACCCCGGCCGAGCGCGTCGCGCGTGGCGGCGAGGGCAGCGCGCAGACGGGAATGCGCCGACCGGAGTTCCTGATCCCAGGCGATCAGGCGGGCGGCATCCATCGCGCCAGTGTAGATCGGTTCAGTGCAGGAGGCATCCCGTTCAGAGTGTGCGGTCGAAGGCACCGCGCCGCGTGGAGACGATCTCCTTGCCCAGCGGCATGAGGGAGACGGGGACCATCTTGAAGTCGGCGATGCCCATCGGGATGCCGATGATCGTGATGCACAGCAGGATGCCCGAGACGATGTGGCCGATCGCGAGCCACCAGCCGGCGAGGATCACCCAGAGCACGTTGCCGAGGAACGATCCGACCCCGGCGGTCGGCTTGCTGATGACCTCTCGTCCGAAGGGCCAGATCGCGTAGGCGGCGATGCGGAACGAGGCGATCGCCCACGGGATCGTGATGATCGGGATGCACAGCAGGATGCCCGCCAGGACGTACCCGAGGAACAGGGCCCATCCGGCCAGGATGACCCAGATGATGTTGAGGATCGTGCGCATGAGCCGATTGTGTCACCACCGCCCCGCCGGGACTGAGCATCCGCCCGGAGGTCCCGGCCGAGACCGTGTGCGGATGCCAGACTGACCGCATGACCGGAATCGTTGTGCAAGACGTCAGCAGAGCATTCGGGACGGTGCAGGCGGTGAAGGGGGCCACTCTTCGTGCGGAGCCGGGGCGCGTGACCGGCCTCGTTGGTCCGAACGGTGCGGGCAAGACGACGCTGCTCCTGATGCTCGCCTCCCTGCTCGCTCCCGACGCGGGGACGATCAGCATCGGCGGTGTCGACCCGTCAGTCGACCCGCTCGCCGCGCGACGTCTGCTCGGCTGGATGCCGGACGCGCTCGGCGCCTGGCCGTCGCTCACAGCTCGCGAGACCATCGTCACGACCTCCCGTCTGTACGGGATCGAGAAGCCCGATGCCGAGGTCCGCGCCCAGCAGCTGCTCGCCCTCGTCGGTCTGGCCGACCTCGCTGACTCCCCGGCCAAGGTGCTCTCCCGTGGCCAGAAGCAGAAGCTCGGACTCGCGCGTGCCCTCGTGCACGATCCGCAGGTCCTTCTCCTCGATGAGCCGGCCTCCGGCCTCGACCCCGAAGCGCGGGTGCAGTTGCGCGTGCTGCTGCGCGGCCTCGCCGCCGAGGGGCGCACCGTGCTGATCTCCAGCCACATCCTCTCCGAGCTGGACGAGGTCGTCGACGACGCGGTGTTCCTCGTCGCCGGCTCCGTCGTCGACGCTGCGCCGGCACAGCGCGTGATGCGGGCCTGGCGGGTGCGTCTCGCCGGCGCGACGGAGGAGCGGACGAAGGCCGACGCATGGCAGGTGGCATCGACCCTCGGCATTGCGCCCGAATCGCTCGGACAGGATCGCGGTGCCGTGCTCGTCCGGCTGGAAGGGGAGGGGGCTGCGGCGCAGGCACTGCGGCACCTCGTCGAGGCGGGACTCCCGGTCGTCGAGTTCGCGCCGGCGCAGAGCCAGCTCGAGCACACCTTCCTGAACCTGCAACAGGCGTCACCGCCCCCAGCACCCACCGGAACGGAGGCGGGCGCATGAGCCTCGCGAACATCGGCATCATCGCCCGACTGGAACTGACCCAGCGGCTGCGCAGCGTCGGGTGGTACGTGCTGCTCGGCGTCTTCGCTCTGGTACTGCTCGGCGTCACGGCTCTGTCTTTCGCCGTGTACTCGTGGGGCGACGCGATCGGCGCCGGCGTGTACTCGATCGTGGTCAACGTCGTCCTGCTGCTGGTCGTGCTCGTCTCGCCGACGCTCAGCGGCAACGCGATCAACGGCGATCGGGATGCCGCCACCCTCGCCGCGGTGCAGGTGACCGCCGCATCGACCGGTGACATCATGCTGGGCAAGCTCGTCGCTGCGGTCGCCACCGGCGGTGCCTTCCTGGTCGTGGCGGTTCCGTTCCTCGGGCTCTCCCTGCTCGGCGGAGGTACCAACCCCGTCGTGCTGCTCGTCTCCCTGCTCGTGCTCGCGGCCGAGATCATCATCGTCGCCGCGATCGGCGTGGGCCTGAGCGGTCTCATCGCGCGCCCGCTGTTCTCGGTGGCGACGACGTATCTCGTGGTCGCCGCCCTCGTGTTCGGAACGCTGATCGCGTTCGGACTCGGCGGCATGGCGGTGCGCGGCGAGGCCACCGTCTACTCCCGCCCGTACGACGCGAACGGCAACCCCGAATGCGATCGCTGGGAGGTGAACAGCATGCAGGAGGTGCCGCGATTCGATCTGGTCTGGTGGACCCTGTCGGCGAACCCCTTCGTCGTGCTCGCCGATGCCACTCCGACCGAGTATGCGACCGGTGGCTACCCCGTCGACCTGTTCGGTCAGATCAAGTACGGCCTGCGCAGCGCCCAGCAGTCGCCGCTCGAACAGCGCTGGGACGCCTGTGACCCCGATGGCGGATACCGCACACCGCAAGAGGTCATCGAATCGACGGTGCCGAGCTGGTTCGTCGGACTCGGAGTGCAGGTCGTCATCGCCGGCTCGCTGTTCGCGGGGGCATGGGCGCGCACCCGCACCCCCGCCCGGCGTCTGCCCCCTGGCACGCGAATCGCCTGACGGGAATCGCCACCTCCTGTTCACCTGGTGTGCACCCGAGGGATCCTCGGCGGCCATCCGGGGTCGCTGGTCTGGGCTGGTACCCGACTGAGTCCCGTCCGGACCGTCCTCGCGTCCCGCGGAGGCTGCCGGCCCAGCCACCCAGGAGTCCTCCATGCCCCGCATGCATCGTGCTGCGGCGGTCACGGCGGTGTGCGCGTTGAGCGCCGCCGCTCTGCTCGCCACTCCCGCCGTCGCGATCGGCGCCGATCCCGGCATCCGTCCGACCGAAGCGATCTCGGCTGCTCCGAGCCTCGTGCTGAACGAGATCGTCTACGACGACGCGGCGACCGGCCTCGCCGATCAGGTCGAGATCTACAACGCCGGCGCTGAGACGATCGACCTCACCGGCTGGACGATCGCCGATGAGAAGCGCGACAGCTTCGGCAAGGCGCCGGATGGCGTATCTCTCGCACCGGGGGAGTTCCTGGTGCTCGTGAAAGACGTCGACTTCGCCTTCGGACTCGGCAAGGGCGACGAGGTCGTGCTGTTCGATCCGAGCGGCGCCGAAGCGGACTCCTATGCGTACGAGAACACCGCGCCGTTGTCGGTGTGGGCACGCTGTCCCGACGGGACGGGGCCGTGGGCACCTGCGACGACGGTCACGCCGGGCGCGCCGAACGACTGCGCGGTCGCTCCCGTCGCCGGCTCCATCGTCGTCAACGAGGTCGACTCGCAGCCGGCCGACTGGGTGGAGTTCTTCAACCCCGGCACCGCAGCGCTCGATATCTCGGGCTACGAGATCCGCGACAACTCCGACGATCACCGCTGGCAGTTCCTTCCGGGAACGCAGATCGGAGCAGGACAGTTCCTCGTGGTCGAGGAGGGGACGATCGGCCTCTCCGGAGGCGTCGAGGTGGCCTTCCGCGAGCCGATCGGCATCGGCAGCGCCGACCGTATCCGGCTCTACGACGCCTCGGGCGCGATGGTCGACGACACGCTGCCCTGGCAGGGCCACGCGGCGATCGACGGCGACTTCGCCGCGGCGACCCTGGCTCGCTGCCCCGACGGCATCGGGGCGTTCGTGCTCGCCCACCCGACTTCCGGTGCGACGAACTCGTGCGTCATGCCCGACGTCGTGATCAACGAGATCGAGTCGAACGGCGACACCACCGACTGGGTCGAGGTCGTCAACACCGGGGCCACAGCGGTCGACCTCTCCGGCTGGACCGTGATGGACAGCGACCCGACGGGGCACGCCGCCGAGACCACGCCGCTTCCGACCGGGATGATCCTGCAGCCGGGCGGCTACTTCGTCTTCGACCAGCCGGAGAACTTCGTCTTCGGTCTCGGCAACGGCGACACCGTGACGATCCGCGACGCGAACGGCAACACGGTCGATGAACACGTCTACACCGCGCACGCGGCCGGCGTCCTCGCCCGCTGTGCCGACGGCATCGGGGACTTCGTCGACATCGCGGTCTCGACCAAGGGGCTGCGCAACGCGTGCGGCAACCCGGTGCGCATCAACGAGGTCGAGTCCGACGGCGGCTCACCCGACGATTGGGTGGAGCTCGTGAACCCGACGGACACCGCGCTCGATGTGTCGGGCATCGTGGTGAAGGACGACGATGACGCGCACGCCTACGCGATTCCGGACGGCACCACGATCGGAGCGGGGGAGTACCTCGTGATCGAGCGGGCTCAGCTCGGCTTCGGACTCGGCGCGGGCGATGCGGTGCGGGTGTTCGACGGCGATCTGCTCGTGGACTCGACCTCGTGGGGCGATGGCCACGCTGCGACCACCTGGGGGCGCTGCCCCGACACCACCGGCGCCTTCGCCGTCACCGCTGCTTCCACGAAGGGCGTCGCGAACGTCTGTGCCGGCGAGGTCGCCGTGGGAACGTGGCCAGGCTCCGCCGAGGTGCGCGTGGTGGACAGCATCCCGACGTTCCTCGAGGACAGCTCTGGTCTCGACGTGCAGGAGACGGCCGACGGGGCGTTCCTCTGGGCGGTCGACAACGGCGAGGGGCGCATCTGGAAGCTCGAAGCACACGCCGACGGCTCGATCACGAAGGTCGACGGCTGGGATGCGGGCAAGCGGGTGCGCTTCCAGAAGGATGCAGCGAACCCGGGAGCCGCAGGTCCAGACACCGAGGGCATCTCGGTCGACGGAGACGGCTTCGTCTACGTCGCATCCGAGCGAGACAACAGCGCCAAGGGCGTGAACCAGAACGTGGTGCTGAAGGTCGACCCCGATGCCTCGCCCGGCGACCTCGTCGCCCAGCAGGAGTGGGACCTGACCTCGCTGCTGCCTGCGGTCGGGGCGAACCTCGGCATGGAGGCCGTGCAGTGGGTTCCGGACTCCGCGCTCGCCGGAAAGCTCTTCGACGACCGGAAGAGCGCAGCATACGACCCGAAGGACTACGCGGGACACGGGGGCGGGCTGTTCCTCGTCGCGGTCGAGGACAACGGTCATGTGTACGCCTTCGCGCTCGGCTCCGACGGCTCGGCGACGCTGGTCTCGGAGATCGCTCCCGGCCTCGCCGGAGTGATGGCGCTCGACTACGACAGCGTGCGCGACAGCCTCTGGGCGGTGTGCGACGACGGGTGTCAGGGGCGCTCGGCCGAGATCACGCTGAACGGCACCGCACAGCCGGGCATCGCGCACTACGCCCGCCCGGCTGGAATGCCCGACATCAACAACGAGGGCTTCGCCACGGGGCCGGCCTCGCTTTCGGTCGACGGGCAGCGGCCGGTCTGGTGGTTCGCCGACGGTTTCGCCTCGGAGGCGCTGCGCACCGGGACGCTCCCCGGTGGTGGCGGCACTCCTGGAGGAGAGGTCCCGCCGCTTCCCGGCACGGAGCTCGTCGACGGCAACCGCGGTGGTCTGACCGTCGATCCCGCGGTCGCGACGCGAGGCCAGACGGTCACGATCACCGTCGACGCGAAGGGCGCTGGCACGGACGTCGCGGTATGGATGTACTCCGATCCGACGCGTATCGCGATGGGCTCGCTCGCGGAGGGCGGCACCATCGCGGTGAGGATCCCGGCGGATGCACCGCTCGGGGCACATCGGATCGCGGTGTTCGATGCGAGCGGTGCTCTCCTCGGCTGGGCCGACATCCGGATCTCTGCGGAAGCGGAAGCGGGAGCGGGAGCAGGGGCCGGTGCAGGAGCCGGCGCAGGTGGGCTCGCGGCCACCGGATCCGAGCTTCCCCTCGCGGCTGCAGTCCTGGCGCTGCTGCTGCTCACCGCCGGCGCGGCGACGATGGGACGTCGGCGGCGCGGGGCCTGAGTCGTGAGCGGGGGTGCGATCTGCTCGTGCCCCCGCGCACCCGCGCCATCTTCCTCCAGGGGGTGCGCGCACGACGCCCGACCGACTAGACAGGGTGTGAGCGCGGGGAACCGCATGAGAGGACGTCGATGAGCATCGCATTCCTGCTGACCACGCTGGTGATCGTCGCGACGCCCGGCACCGGCGCCGTCTACTCCATCGCCGAGGGCATCTCCCGTGGGCGCAGAGCGGGCATCATCGCCGCATTCGGCTGCACGCTCGGCGTCATCCCCCACATGATCGCGGCGATCACCGGGCTGGCCGCGATCCTGAACGCCTCCGCCGTGGCATTCGAGACGATCAAGTGGATCGGCATCGCCTATCTGCTCTTCCTCGCCTGGCAGACGCTGCGCGACAAGTCGCTGATCCAGGCCGAAGAGGATCCTGCTCCGCGCTCGTCGTGGCGCGTGATCGGCACGGCCGTGCTCATCAACGTGCTCAACCCGAAGCTCACGATCTTCTTCTTCGCCTTCCTCCCTCAGTTCGTGCCGTCGCAGGCGCCGGACGCCGCCTGGCAGATGGCAGGACTCAGCCTCGTGTTCATGGCTCTCACCTTCGTGGTCTTCGCGCTGTACGGCATCTTCGCCGCCACGATGCGCACCCAGGTGCTGGGGCGGCCGAGGGTCGTGACCTGGCTGCGCCGCTCCTTCGCCGCGACCTACGTGCTCCTGGCCGGACGCCTTGCGCTGGAGACCCGGTAGCGTCCCCTGCACGCGCAGTCGCTGCACGCCTCCGGGGAGGCGAGGTTCCGTGCCGTGGTGTCGGTGCCGACGCCTAGACTCGTAGGGCCATGACCGAAGCTCCTCTCATCGTCCCCTCCACAGCTGGTCCTCGCTCGTCGGGAACCCCGGGGCAGGACGATCTCCTCGCCGGCCTCAACCCTCAGCAGCTCGAGGCCGTCACCTATCGCGGCCCGGCGCTGCTGATCGTCGCCGGCGCCGGATCGGGCAAGACCAGCGTGCTCACCCGCCGCATCGCCTCGCTGCTGCGCAGCCGGGAGGCGTGGCCGAGCCAGATCCTCGCGATCACCTTCACGAACAAGGCCGCCGGCGAGATGCGCGAGCGTGTCGAAGGGCTCATCGGCGACGCTGCGCGCGGCATGTGGATCTCGACCTTCCACTCCGCATGCGTGCGCATCCTGCGTCGCGAGGCCCAGCAGTTCGGATTCACCAAGAACTTCACCATCTACGACTCCGGCGACTCGCGAGCGCTCATCAAGCGACTCGTGAAGGAGCACGAGGCCGATGCCTACGGGCTCACCCCCGCCGCGGTGCAGGGTCGCATCTCCAAGCTGAAGAACGAGCTGTCCGATGCCGAGGGCTATGCGCGTCAGGCCAACATGTCGGATCCCGCCGAGCGCGTATTCGTCGAGGTGTTCGCCGACTACCAGCGGCAGCTGCAGAAGGCCAACGCCTTCGACTTCGATGATCTGATCGGCCAGACCGTTTACCTGTTCCGCGCCTTCCCCCAGGTGGCGGACACCTATCGCCGTCGGTTCCGGCACATCCTGGTCGACGAGTACCAGGACACCAACCACGCCCAGTACGCGCTCATCCACGAGCTCACCCGGCCGGTGTCGGGCGCGGGTGCGGCATCGGAGCCATATGCCTCGAACGGCATGATGATCTTCGAGCCCGACCCCGAGCCAGCACCGGGCGCCGGTGAGGCCGGGGCGTCGCTCACGGTCGTCGGTGACTCGGACCAGTCGATCTACGCCTTCCGTGGTGCCGACATCCGCAACATCAGCGAGTTCGAACGCGACTTCCCCGGAGCGAAGGTGGTGCTGCTCGAGCAGAACTACCGTTCCACCCAGAACATCCTGTCCGCCGCGAACGCCGTGATCGGCAACAACTTCGACCGCAAGGACAAGAAGCTCTGGAGCGACAAGGGCGACGGTGACGCCATCATCGGCTTCACCGGGTACTCCCAGCACGACGAGGCGCAGTTCGTCGCCGACGAGGTCGAGGCACTCCACCGCAAGGGGATGCCGTACTCGGAGATGGCCGTCTTCTATCGCACGAACTCGCAGTCCCGCGCGCTGGAGGAGATCTTCATCCGCTCCGCTGTGCCGTACAAGATCATGGGCGGCACGAAGTTCTACGAGCGCGCCGAGATCAAGGACGCGCTCGCCTATCTCGTCGCTGTCGCCAACCCCGCCGACGAGATGTCCGTCCGCCGCATCCTCAACAAGCCGCGGCGCGGCATCGGCGATGTCACGGAGACGGCGATCGCCCGCTTCGCAGAGGAACACGGGATCTCGTTCCGAGACGCCCTGTCGCTTCCTGGCCAGCTCGGCGTCGGCCCGAAGATCCAGGCCGCGATCGCGCAGCTCGACGCGGTGCTCGCCGAAGCGACGGCGATCATGCTGCCGGCGACGGGCGAAGTGCCGCCACCCACCTCGGTGGCCGATGGGCTCAGCCTGCTGCTGTCGAAGAGCGGCTACCTCGACGCGCTGCGAGCCAGCCGCGACCCGCAGGACGAGGCACGCGTCGAGAACCTCGACGAATTCGTCGCCGTCACGCGCGACTTCGCCCGGAACAACCCCGAGGGCACCATCACCGACTTCCTGACCGAGGTCGCCCTGGTGTCCGACGCCGACGATCTCGACGACGAATCCGGCTCCGTATCGCTCATGACGATGCACACCGCCAAGGGCCTGGAGTACGACGCGGTGTTCGTCACCGGCGTGGAGGAAGACCTCATCCCGCACCGCATCTCGGCGGGAGAGCCCGGAGGGCCGCAGGAGGAGCGTCGACTGTTCTACGTGGGGATCACCCGCGCCCGCAAGCGCCTGCACCTGTCCTTGGCGATGACCCGCGCGCAGTTCGGCGAGGTCACGGTCGCGATGCCCAGCCGCTTCCTGCAGGAGATCCCCGCGAACCTGATCGACTGGCGGCAGTCTCCGGGCGACGTCAACTCGCGCGGCGGGATGCAGTCGCGTGCGCTGAACGCCCGTCGTCAGGGCGGTTTCGGCGGATCGGGCTCCGGAGATCGCTTCGCGGTGAAGTCGTTGCCGGGGCGAGACTCCTTGAAGCCGCTGTCGACCGCCATGGACAAGTTCCCCAACAGGGTCACGGCCAAGATGCGCGACAACGGCGACCTCGAACTCGCCGCGGGCGACCGCATCCGTCACGTCGACTTCGGTGAAGGACGGGTGGACGCGGTGACCGGCGAGGGCGCGAAGCGCATCGCTCACGTGCGGTTCGACTCGGCGGGACAGAAGAAGCTCCTCATCAAGGTCGCGCCGATCGAGAAGATCTGACCCCGTCCCGGTGCGCCCGCGTCGGCGGAGCATCGGGAGGGAGCGCCGTGCGGATTGCCGGTTAGGCTGGCTCATATGGCCCTCTTCTCCCGCCGCAAGAAGTCCGGTGACGATGCCGTCGCCCCCACCGCCGAGGCCGTCGAGCCCCGCACAGCGCAGGGGGATGACCATCCCGCCGAGAGTGCGCTCTCCGAAGGCACGGCGTCAGAGAGCGCGACGTCCGACAGCGTGACGTCCGACAGCGTGACGTCGAACAGCGTGACGTCGGACAGCACCGTCGACGAGCAGCCCGCTGCGGCGCCGTCGATCGGGATCTCGGTGCAGGCGTTCCGAGGCGTCGGTGCGGAAGCGGGTCCTGAGGTCGAGCTGCCGTCCTCCGACGCGCCGTCGAACCCGCAGACGCCGCCCGCAGCTCCGGCCGCGCCGCAGACCCCGCCGCGTCCTGCCACCCGGCCCGAGGCGCCCGAGGAGCGGCGCCTGCCCCTCGCGTCCGCGCTGCCGCCGGAGCAGACCGAGACGGTCCCCGGCATGAAGGACAACGTCCTGCTGCGTGAAGCGCTCACCGAGATCGAAGCCGGCGCGACCAACGATCAGCTGCTCGGGGTCATGCGTCAGGCGCTCCAGGGGCACCTGTACATCCGCGTGAACGGCGACGCGCGTGCACAGATCAGCGAGGGCAAGGCCCTTTCGGTCGCGGTCGTCCGAGACAGCGAGGACCGCCAGTACATGCTGGCGTTCAGCTCGGCGGGCGCCGTGCGTGATTCCGTGCAGCTCGAGGCCGACCCCTCGTCGACCTCGGCGGTCGCTCAGCCGGTCACCTCGGTGCTGCAGCAGGTCGTGTCCGGTGACTTCGCCGGCCTCATCGTCGACAACGCCTCCGCTCCGCACCGCGTGGTCTTCCCGACCGAGCTCCTGCAGAAGACTCTCGAGCAGGCCGACGTCGACATGACGGTGAAGAGCATCCTCGCAGCCCCTCGCGAGCAGGACTCGGCCGTCAAGGTCGGGGAGGCACTCGCGACCACGCGGATGTGGGTCGCCGTCAACGACGGTTCCGGCGGCGGCCCCGTCGGCATCGCCGAAGCCCAGACGACGGACGGACGCCGATTCCTGCAGCTCTTCTCGCACCCGCTCGAGGTCATCGCCCTCGGCCGCGGCGACCGACCGCTCCCGTTCGCACCCGAGCAGCTCGCGAAGGTGCTCACCAGTCACTCCGACATCGCCGGGGTGATCGTCGACTCGGCCGGTCCCTCCATCGTCGTCGAACGGGATGCGCTCACGCCGGTCCTGGTCCTCGCCGTCGACCTCGGCGACTGACCCAGATCTGCTGACCTGATCCGGCCCCCGCGCGCTGCGGAGCGAGCGGGGTTCCGTCCGTCCTGGCTGCACCCTAGGGTCGGAACATGGCCTCAGAACGCGTGACCCTGACCGTCGCCGACCTCGACGGAGAGCGCGAGGTCGCGCTCTCCAGCCCGAATCGTGTGGTGTGGCCCGACCTCGGCATCACCAAGGCGGAACTGGCCGAGTACGTGCAGCTGGTCGTCGGCCCTTTCCTGGCCGCCAACGGCAACCGTCCGGTGTCGCTGGAACGGTTCCGTGACGGTATCGGCCCCTCCGGAGGGGCCAGAGCGGAGGGCTTCTTCTCGAAGAACCCGCCCAAGGGGACGCCGGATTTCGTCGATGCCGTGACGGTCACCTACAACAGCGGGCGTCGACACCCGCAGATCGTCCTGAACCGCGCCAGCGCGATCGTCTGGGCGGTCCAGATGAACACGATCGTGTTCCACCCGTGGGCATCGCTCGCCACCGACCCCGACGATCCCGTCGAACTGCGCATCGACCTCGACCCGCAGCCGGGCACCGACTTCGCAGACGCCGTGACAGCCGCCCACACGCTGCGCGAGGTGCTCCGCGAGGCCGGACTCGAGGCCTTCGCCAAGACGAGCGGCAACCGCGGGCTGCACGTGTTCGCGCCGATCGAACCGACTCACGAGTTCCTGGATGTGCGTCACGCGGTGATCGCCGCCGGACGCGAGCTCGAGCGGCGGATGCCCGAGCAGGTCACGACGAACTGGTGGAAGGAGGAGCGGGGCGAGCGCATCTTCGTCGACTTCAACCAGGCCAACCGCGACCGCACGATGGCGGGCGCCTACAGCCCGCGTGCCCTGCCGGGAGCGACCGTCTCGACACCGGTGGCGTGGGAGGAACTCGACGGCCTCGACCCGACGGCGTTCACCGTCCGGAGCATTCCGAAGCGCCTCGATGACATCGGCGATCCGTGGGCATCGCTGCAGGACAGCCCAGGACGCATCGACACGCTGCTGGAGTGGTGGGAGCGCGACAAGGAGAACGGGCTGGGCGAGCTGCCCTTCCCGCCGGAGTTCCCGAAGATGCCCGGCGAGCCCCCGCGGGTGCAGCCGAGCAAGAAGGTCGCGGCGAACTGGGACGACGACGGCACCCCGGCCGAGAAGGGCTGACCCCCGCCGTCGAGTCGGGGATCTCAGCGCACGACGGTTTCAGCTAGCGCTTTTCAGCTCAGGACGTCTGCGAGGTCGTAGCCCGCGACGGTCTCCAGCTGCTCGTAGGTGCACGAGCGGGCATCGCGATCGGGCCGCCAGCGCTCGAACTGCACGGTGTGACGGAAGCGAGCGCCTTCGAGCTGGTCGTATCGCACCTCGAGCACGCGCTCAGGACGCAACCGCACGAACGAGACATCCTTCGATCCGCTGAACCGCGATCGCTCGCCCTCCGCGGTCACGGCTTCGCCCGCCTCATCGCGCTCGACCAGCGGGGCGAGCTCCTCGACGAGTTCTTGCCGACGGGCATCGCTCCACGCCGCCACACCGCCGACCTGGCGAAGAGTCCCGTCCTCGTCGTACAGCCCGACCAGGAGGGAGCCGACGCCCGAGCCGGACTTGTGGACGCGGTAGCCGAGCGCGACCACGTCGGCTGTGCGGGCGTGCTTGATCTTGAAGAGCGTGCGCTTGCCGGGTGCGTAGGGCTGATCGAGCGGTTTCGCCACGACGCCGTCGAGTCCGGCTCCCTCGAACTCGGCCAGCCAGCGCACCGCGGCTTCGCGATCGCGGGTCGCGCGGGTGAGGTGCAGCGGGTGCTCGACGGTCTCCAGGAGCGTCTCGAGGCGCGCTCTCCTGGTCTCGAACGACTGGGTGAGCAGATCGTCCTCGCCGGCGGCGAGCAGATCGAAGGCGATGAACATCGCCGGTGTCTCGACGGCGAGCTTCGCCACGCGCGAGGCGGCGGGATGGATGCGCTGGCTCAGCGCCTCCCAGTCCAGTCGCTGCGATCCGTGCGGACCGGTGGCGACGACGATCTCCCCGTCGAGCAGACACGGTTCAGGCAGCAGCTGGGGGATCGCATCGACCAGTTCGGGGAAGTAGCGGGTCAGCGGTTTGGCGCCCCGCGAGCCGATCTCCACCGTCTCGCCGTCCCACGCGATGAGTCCGCGGAAGCCGTCCCACTTCGGTTCGTACAGCAGCCCACCCGGGGTCTTCGCGGGGTCGGGCACCGCGGGCACCGCTTTGGCGAGCATCGGCGCGGGGATGTCGTAGCGCATGCTCCCATCCTGGCTGCGCGTGATCGGCGAGGGAAGAGGGGCGGTCAGCCGAACAGGTCGGAGAGCGCCGCGGGTTCTCCCGCATCCCGCAGCGCGGTGCGAGCGGCGTGCCAACCGGCCATCCCGTTCACGGACGGACCGGGGGGCGTCGAGGCAGAGGCCAGATACACGCCGTGCATCGGGGTGCGCCACGGGGCGGGGGAGAGCACCGGGCGACGCAGCGCCTGACGGATGTCGAACACTCCGCCGGAGATGTCGCCGCCGATCTCGGTCGGGTTGATCGCCTCCCGCGACGACGCCGGCACCGCGTGGTGTGCCAGGATCAGGTCGCGGAAACCCGGGGCGTAGCGCTCCACCTGCGCGGTGATGAGCTCTGTGGGGTCGAGGTCGGAGCCCGGAGGGACGTGGATGTAGGCCCAGAACACGGCCTTCCCGGCGGGAGCACGGGAGTCGTCGAGGACAGAGGGCTGCACGGCGAGCACGTAGGGGCGATCGCTCACGTGGCCTGCGGCGACGGCGTTCTCACTCGCCCAGACCTCCGCGCGGGTGCCCCCCAGGTGCACGGTGGGGGCGCCGGCGACGTCGGGGTTCGTCCACGGAACCGGGCCGTCGAGGGCGAAGTCGACCTTCGCGGCACCCGGGCCGTAGCGATAGGAACGGACGGAGCGGGCGTAGCCTGCGGGGACGTCGGGGTGCGTGAGCGCGAGTCGCGGCGAGGTGTTGAGCAGCAGCAGGTCGCCGCGCTGCGGGTCGCCCCAGTTCAGCGTCGCGAGATCGGAGACGGGGGTGCTCGCCTCGATGGTGCCGCCGTGGTGTTCGAGGTCGGCGACCATGGCGTCGGCGATGCGCTGCGCACCACCGCGCGGATAGGGCCAGCCTCCCGCGTGACCGAGTGCGGCGAGCAGCAGCCCTGCGGCAGCGCCCGCCAGCGACGGCTGCGGGGAGTTCGCGTGCGCCACCACCCCCGACATCAGTGCGGCGGCCTCCTCCGTGCGGAACGCCGCGGCGGCCAGGGGCGTGCCCTGATCCAGCATCCGCAGGGCGTAGCGCACGGCGGTCACCGGATCGCGCGGGATCCGGAGCAGCTGATTGCCCGTGAAGTCGACGACCCCCTCGATGTGCCGGCTCAGAGGCCGCAGTCGGGACAGCCAGGCTCCGCCGTCGACGCCGAGCTGTGCCGCGGTGTGATCGATATCGCGCCATGCCACCGCCGCACGTCCGTCGTCGAGGGGATGCGCGTAGGACGCCTCCGGCCGGATCCACTCGATCCGCCGATCGAGACCGAACGCCTGGAAGAACGGAGAGGAGAGGGCAGCGGGGTGCACGGCGGAGCATACGTCGTGCTGGAAGCCGGGGAGCGTGGATTCGCGGGTACGGACCCCGCCGCCGATCGTGTCCGCGCCTTCGAGGACGCGCACCGTGTAGCCGGCACGAGCGAGCGACACCGCCGCCGCGAGGCCGTTCGGGCCGGATCCGATGATCGTCGCCTGAGCCATGACGTCAGTTTGGCACGTATACGAGGAGAAAACGGTCGGCCGCACCCCTCGCGGCGTGGGATCCTGGAAGGGATGAAAGAAGTACAGGGCCCGACCCCCGCAGGCACCTCCCGTCCATACCGTTCGCTCCCGGAGGCGCTGCGCGCGCACCGCATCGACCCGTCGAACCACGCGTTCATCACGGCGATCGTCGAGGCCATCGGGATCAGTTCGTTCATCGACCGCGGTCGATACATCGAGGCGATCCGTCGTGGCGAGGGAGCGTCCCTCCACATCGGCCGCACCTACACGAACGGCTTCGCGGAAGACGAGCGACTCATCGTCGGTTCCGCACCGTTGCGACTGCAGCCCAGCGAGGGGCGCCCGCCGTACTTCTACGTCAGTCACCCGAGCGAGTTCATCCCGCTGACTCCGCAGCGTGCGACGAAGCGTGCGACGACTCCTCGCGTCTCCGCCCCCCGCGCGGAGAAGGCGCCGAAGCCCGTCGAGGAGCGCGACTACGGCGTCTGCGACGTGTGCTTCATGGTGAAGACGCCGTCCGGCGGCTGCGGCTGCGACTGAGCGTGAGCGTCGCGCTCGGACCCGAGGCGGATCGACCGGTGATCCGGCTCGCCGACCTGTCCGGAGCCGATGCGCACGAGGTCGGCGCTGCGGTGCGGGCATATCTGCTGCAGACCGAGCGTGAGAAGAAGCAGGAAGGCGGCAGCGCGCCCGATCCCTCCGGAGCACTTCCCGAGCGCTACCGCCGCGAGATCGATGACCCCTCAGCGGCCTACGCGGGTCACCGCGTGCGTGTGGCCCAGCTCGGCGATCGCGTCGTCGGGGTCGTCGTGCTGTCCGTGAGCGACGACGTGGCCGAGATCAAGCGCTTGTGGGCGGTGCCGGAGGTGCGTGGCCGAGGCGTCGGGTCCGCACTGCTCGACGCCGCGCTCCACGACGCGCGCGACCTCGGCGCCGCGCGGGTGCGCCTGTCGGTCTGGGACTGGCGGGCCGGGCCGGTGCGCCTCTATGAATCGCGAGGCTTCGAACGCGTCCCGTCCTGGGACGAGCGTGCGCGCCTCGTGTGCATGGAGCTGTCTCACACCGCGGGCTGAGACTGTCGGTATCGGCCGGGGGTCATCCCGACGAGCGGCGTGAACTGCTCGATGAACTGGCTCGTCGTCGCCCAGCCGCACGCGGCAGCCGTCCCGGTGACCGAAGCTCCGTCCGCGAGCAGGACGAGTGCGCGGTGCACCCGCAGCTGGAGACGCCATTGCCGATAGCCCATCCCGGTCTCCTGCTGGAATAGGCGGCTCAGCGTCCGTTCGGCCGTACCGGTGCGCATGCCGAGCTCACCCAGCGGCACGGGGCGGGCGAGGTCATGCTCGACGATGCGCGCCGCCCTGCGCAGTCGCGGATCGCGGGGCTCCGGCAGATGCAGCGGCTGCTCCGGCGCCGTCACCGCCTCGTCGACGACGACATGACGCAGATGGTCCAGTGCGCTGGAGCTGCGGGGGCGGTCGGACGTCATCGCGAGCAGCGCCTCCCGCGCAAGAGGCGTGGCGACGAGAACGGCAGGAGCGGAGGGCAGGAGTGCTGCGAGTTCGTCGTCCAGGTGCACGATGCGCATGTCGGTGCGACCGTGCGCACGATGGCGATGCTCGGCGCCGGCGGGCACCCAGGCCATGCGCGTGGAGGGCGCGATCCAGGCTCCGTCGTCGGTGAGCAGGGAGAGCACACCGGAGGCGGCATGCACCAGATGTCCGAGCGGATGAGCATGACGCGGAGATGTCTCGGCGTGCGCGAACCGGTAGGCGCCCTCCAGGGGGAGAGTGGTCAGCGCGTCGAAATCGACCAGGTGCAGGTCGACCATTCGGGATTGGCGGGTATTCGACATCAGACTGCAGTGTACGTGTTTCCTGACGCACGGCGCGGATGCTGGACTCGAAGCATGACCACCATGCAGGAACCGTTCGACACCGCCCCGACCCCACTGACGCCGTCCGTTCGTCGTGGTGGAGTCCTCACCGGGATCTATGTCGGCGTCGGCCTGCTCCTGATCGCGCTGAACCTCCGCATGGGCGTCGCCTCGGTCGGGCCCGTGCTCCCCGCGATGGAGCGGAGCCTCGGGCTCCCGGCAGCCGCGGCAGGACTGCTGACCACGATCCCGGTGTTCGCGTTCGGCGCCTTCGCCTTCCTGACGCCGGCGCTGACGCGCTGGGTGGGCCTGCATCGGCTGCTCGCCCTGACCATGGTCGTCGTGGCGATCGGCATCGGCGTCCGCCTGCTTCCCTCACCCGTGGCGTTGTTCGGCGGCACTGTGCTGGTCGGCGCGGGCATCGCAGTGGCGAACGTGTGCATACCCGCTGTCATCAAGCAGGACTTCGCCCACCGCGTCGGGCTCATGATGGGGCTGTACTCGACCGCGCTCTTCCTCGGTGCTGCGGCGGCTGCGGCCCTCACGGTGCCCTTCATGACCGCTCTCGACGGTTCCTGGCGTGGTGCCCTCGCGGTCTGGGCGATTCCCGCCGTGCTCGCGCTGGTGGTGTGGCTGCCGTGGGCGTTGCGCGGGGTCTCGGGAGCGCCGGTCCGCTCGCCCGCGACAGGCGCTCCCGCGGATGCGATCGTCGAGCCTCGAGACGAGCCGCGGATGTCGGTTCTGCTGCGTGATCCCGTCGCCTGGGCGGTCACCGGATTCATGGGGTTGCAGAGTCTGAGCTACTACGCAGCCCTGACCTGGATCCCGACCATGCTGCAGGACGCCGGCGTGCCGGTGTCCGAGGCGGGACTGCTGCTGTCTTACTCGAGTCTCCCGGGGATCGCCGCCGCGCTGCTCGTGCCGACGATGCTGCGACACCTGCGGCCGAGCTGGCTTCCCGTCCTGCTCTCCGCACTCCTGTGCGCGGCAGGTCTGATCGGCCTTCTGGTCGCGCCGGGCGGAGCCGCGCCCTGGGTGTGGATGACCCTCCTCGGACTCGGTCAGGGTGCGGCCATCGCGCTGTCGCTGACCTACATCGTGCTGCGTGCCCCCGACGCACAGCACACCGCGCACCTGTCGACCATGGCCCAGGGGATCGGCTACCTGCTGGCAGGGCTCGGCCCGATCGGTCTTGGCGTGCTGCACGCTGCCGTCGGAGGGTGGGGCGTCCCCGTCGTGGCGCTGGTCCTGCTGCTCGGCGTCCAGGCCGTGGCCGGGGCGGCAGCGAGTCGCGAGCGCCACGTGCGCGCGCGGCGCAGGTGAACCGGTCCTCGCGGACGGAGGCTCAGGCGAAGGCGCTCATCCCCGTGATGTCGCGTCCGAGCAGCAGGGCCTGCACGCTCTCGGTGCCCTCGTAGGTGTGGATCGCCTCGATATCGGCCAGGTGCTGCATCACGCCGTTCTCGAGCAGGATGCCGTTGCCGCCGAGCAGGTCACGGGCGGTCGAGGCGATCCGGCGCGCGGCACGCGTGTTGTGGAACTTCGCCAGCGACGCCTGAGTCGGACGCAGCTCGCCGGCCGTCTCGAGGTCGGCCATGCGCCGGCAGTACAGCTGCATGGCTGTGAGGTCTTCGAGCATGTGGGTGAGGCGCTCCTGGACCATCTGGAACTTCGCCAGGGGCTTTCCGAACTGCACGCGCTGGGTCGCGTAGGCCAGCGCCGCTTCGTAGCAGGCTGTCGCGTGCCCCAGTGCCGACCAGGCGACACCGGAGCGGGTGGCGTAGAGCACGGTCGATGCGTCCTTGAAGCTCTTCGTCCCCGGCAGTACGGCATCGAGCGGCACCCGCACGTCGTCGAGCTCGATGTGGGCCTGGTGGATGGCGCGCAGCGAGGCCTTGCCGCGGATCACGGTGCCGGTGTAGCCGGGGGTGTCCTGCTCGACGAGGAAGCACCGGACGGCACCGTGATCGTCGGCGCCCTCGTCGTCGACACGCGCCCAGACGAACGTGACACCGCCGGAGGCGCCGTTGCCGATCCACTTCTTCGTGCCGCGGATGACCCAGCTCTCGCCGTCGCGGCGGGCGACCGTCTCCAGCGATACCGAGTCGGAGCCGTGATCAGGCTCGGTCAGAGCGAACGAACCGAGCACCGAACCGTCGGCGAGGGCCGTCAGCCATCGCTCCTGCTGCGTGGAGGAGCCGAACAGGGCCAGGGTGCGCAACGCGAGTCCGCCCTGCACTGCGAGGATCGTGCCCAGCGAGCCGTCACCGCGGGAGATCTCCATGTTCACGAGGCCTGCGGCGAGGGGCGACAGGCTCGTGAGCGACGGGTGCTGGACCCCGTCGACGACGAGGTCCATCTCGCCCATCCGGCGTGCGGCATCGAGCGGGTACTCGGCACGGTCCCAGGCATCCGCCATCTGCGGGGCGACCTCGTCGACGTAGGCCTTCGCGCGGTCCCACGCCTCCCGGTCGGCAGAGGGGATGTCGGTGAAGACCGCGTAGTAGTCGCTGTCCTGACGTCCGGTGATGTCGTACGACGAGACGCGCTCGCCGGGGAAGGGGGAGGCTGCAGTGCTCATGGGGCTCCTTCGTGGCACCAAGTATCGTACTCCTCGATACTGGGTTCCACGACCGGGACGCGTCAGTCGAGCTGGGACTGCAGCCTGCGGCTCACCTCTGCGATGGGCATGGAGCGGGGGAAGACGGCGACCACCATGTCATCCGGAGCGGACGCGGCCTCATCGGCCGCGACACCATAGCGCCGGCGCACATCGACCAGCGCCGTCTGGAGCGTGGACAGCGGCACCTTCTTGCGGCCGCGCAGCAGCTGGCGCAGCACGTGGTTGTGCACCGCTGTGACCAGAGCGGCGAAGCCGACCGCGTCGAGCGGATCGACGCCGGGAAGCGCGCTGCGCAGGTAGTCGTCGAACAGTCGTTCGTAGCGGAAGACCGTGATGATCTCGCGCTCGCGCAGCACGGGGACCTGGCGCACGATCTGGTAACGACGCCTGGCGAGTTCCGGGTCGCGGGCGAAGTGCGCGAAGACGGATTCGGAGGCGGCGCACACGGCACCCCATGGATCGTCATGACCCTCGTCGAGGAACTCCCTGAGCTGCTCAAGGAGCACCTCGTGATCCGCGAAGACGACGTCCTCCTTGCCGCCGAACTGACGGAAGAACGTCGAGCGGGAGACCCCGGCGGCCTTCGCGATCTGCTCCACCGAGGTCTGGTCGAACCCCTGGGCGTTGAAGAGTTCGAGCGCGGCGGCGACGACGCCGGTGCGCAGTTCTGCGGATTCGTGCATGGCGAAAGCCTAGACCGGAGCGCGCGGAGACGCCCAGGCATCGCCGTCATACTGAGGAGCGTGAGAGACGACGGGATCCCGGCCGGCTGGTTCGACACGCGGCGACATGGCACCCGGCGGTGGTGGGACGGGGTGCGGTGGACCGAGCACATCCGGGTGCGGGGGCGGGAGACCACCCTGGCGGACGACGGGGCCTCGGTGCGCCGCCAACTCCTGATGGTCGAGGTCGTGCTGGCCGTCGTCCTCGTGGTCGCGATCCTGGTCGCCTTCGTGGGCGGTCTGCCCGTGGTCGTCGTGCGTCCGCTGATCGTCGCGGTCGGTGCCGCGCTCGTGTTCACGCCGTTCGCGATCAGGCGTCAGCTCCGCTTGGCCGGCGTGCCGGTGCGACGAGTCGGCGTTCCCCCGCTGCGTTGAGGGAGGGCGGCCTCGCGGCCGCAGGAGCGCCCAGGCCGAGGTAGTAGGCTGGGGGACTGGTCGATGTCTCGACATCGAGAGAATTACCAGACAGCAGCCCAGTGAAGGAACCACAGTGGATCTGTACGAGTACCAGGCACGAGACGTTTTCGAAAAGTACGGAGTGCCGGTCCTCGCCGGCATCGTCGCGGACACCCCTGAAGAGGTGAGGGCGGCCGCCGAGAAGATCGGTGGAGTGGTCGTCGTCAAGGCTCAGGTGAAGACCGGCGGCCGTGGAAAGGCGGGCGGCGTCAAGGTCGCCAAGACGCCCGACGAGGCGTACGAGGCAGCGAAGGCCATCCTCGGCCTCGACATCAAGGGCCACGTCGTCAAGCGCGTCATGGTCGCGCAGGGTGCGCGTATCGCCGAGGAGTTCTACTTCTCCGTGCTGCTCGACCGTGCCAACCGCTCCTACCTGAGCCTGTGCTCGGTCGAGGGCGGCATGGAGATCGAAGAGCTCGCGGTCGAGCGCCCCGAGGCGCTCGCGCGCGTCGAGGTCAACCCGCTGACGGGCATCGACAAGGAGAAGGCCGTCGAGATCGCTCGTGCGGCCAACTTCCCCGAAGACCTCGTCGACAAGGTGTCCGACGTCTTCGTGAAGCTGTTCGACGTGTACAAGGGTGAGGACGCGACGCTGGTCGAGGTCAACCCGCTCGTGCGTACCGAAGAGGGCGACATCATCGCGCTCGACGGCA
This sequence comes from Microbacterium sp. R1, assembly GCF_015159725.1. Lineage (NCBI taxonomy): Bacteria > Bacillati > Actinomycetota > Actinomycetes > Micrococcales > Microbacteriaceae > Microbacterium > Microbacterium sp. R1. The sequence goes on from NZ_JADDUD010000003.1 coordinate 289,480, forward strand.
AGGTCACGCTCGACGACAACGCCTCCGAGATCCGCCACCCCGAGCACGAGGCGCTCGAGGACAAGGACGCCGCCGACCCGCTCGAGGCCAAGGCCAAGGAGTCGGGCCTGAACTACGTGAAGCTCGACGGCGAGGTCGGCATCATCGGCAACGGCGCGGGACTCGTCATGTCGACGCTCGACGTGGTCGCCTACGCCGGCGAGAACCACAACGGCGTGAAGCCCGCCAACTTCCTCGACATCGGTGGTGGAGCCTCGGCTGAGGTCATGGCCGCCGGCCTCGACGTCATCCTCGGCGACCCGCAGGTCAAGAGCGTGTTCGTCAACGTGTTCGGTGGCATCACGGCGTGCGACGCCGTCGCCAACGGCATCAAGGGCGCGCTCGAGACGCTCGGCGCCACGGCCTCCAAGCCGCTCGTCGTGCGTCTGGACGGCAACCGCGTCGACGAGGGTCGCGCGATCCTCGCCGAGTACGCGCATCCGCTTGTCACCCTGGCCGCAACCATGGACGAGGGCGCCGACAAGGCCGCCGAGCTCGCCAACGCCTGATCGCCTGAGACACAAGGAACCAGAGCTATGTCTATCTACCTCAACAAGGACTCCAAGGTCATCGTCCAGGGCATCACCGGCGGCGAGGGCACCAAGCACACCGCGCTGATGCTCAAGGCCGGCACCCAGGTCGTCGGTGGCGTCAACGCCCGCAAGGCCGGTACCACGGTCTCGCACACGGACAAGGACGGCAACGCCGTCGAGCTTCCCGTCTTCGGATCGGTCGCCGAGGCCATGAAGGAGACCGGCGCCGACGTGTCGATCGCCTTCGTCCCCGGCGCCTTCACGAAGGACGCGATGATCGAGGCCATCGACGCCGAGATCCCGCTGCTCGTCGTGATCACCGAGGGCGTGCCCGTCGGCGACTCGGCCGAGGCGTGGGCGTACGCGCAGAGCAAGGGCAACAAGACCCGCATCATCGGACCGAACTGCCCCGGCATCATCACCCCCGGTGAGGCGCTCGTCGGCATCACGCCCGCGAACATCACCGGCAAGGGTCCGATCGGCCTCGTGTCGAAGTCGGGCACCCTGACCTACCAGATGATGTTCGAGCTGCGCGACCTGGGCTTCTCGACCGCCATCGGCATCGGCGGCGACCCGGTCATCGGCACCACGCACATCGACGCGCTCGCCGCGTTCGAGGCCGACCCCGAGACCAAGGCGATCGTGATGATCGGCGAGATCGGCGGCGACGCCGAGGAGCGGGCGGCCGACTACATCAAGGCGAACGTCACCAAGCCCGTCGTCGGCTACGTCGCGGGCTTCACGGCCCCCGAGGGCAAGACCATGGGTCACGCGGGTGCGATCGTCTCCGGTTCCGCCGGTACCGCTCAGGCGAAGAAGGAGGCCCTCGAGGCCGCCGGCGTCAAGGTCGGCAAGACGCCGTCCGAGACGGCGGATCTGATGCGCGCGATCATCGAGTCGCTCTGATCTGAGTTACGCTTGATCTGAAGGCCCCGGGCTCCACCCCGGGGCCTTCTTTCATGCCCGGCCGCTTGACCGGCTGCATGACCCGATGCCACCTGCATGACCGAGGACCCCGTGTGGGTCATGCATCCGTGCGACGCTCATGCATCCGGGCGACGGTGCCGACAGCTGCCTCGAGAGGGGGCGTGATGGTCGTGTGGCATGTGCACGCAGCTCCTCCCGGTCGTCGAGCTTCCACCCTTGCGCGGTCGACGGTGGCCGCGCAAGCACCGCTCAGCTTCGGCTGGCAGCTGTGTCCAGAAGCGCGTCGAGTGCGCGGTGGGCCTGTTGTCGTGCCTCCGCGTCGTCCGGGCGAACGGCGAGCCAGAGGGCGAGTTCGTTCATGGCGCCGGACAGGGCTGCGGTCAGGGCGTCGAGGAGCGCGGGCGGGGCTCCTGCTTCACGCAGTCCAGTCCGCAGCTCGCGCTCCGGCCCCTCCGCGTCGAGGCGGCGCCACTCCTCCCAGCCGAGCACGGAGGGTCCGTCGATGAGGAGTACGCGCGCGGCCGTCCTGCCCGTGATGCCGTCGAGGTAGGCATGGCTCCCCTCGCGGAGTGCGGTCTCCGGGGTGCTGTCCCTCGTCGCGGCCACGATCGCCTCGGCGACGCTCTGCTGTTGGCGGGTGGCGACCGCGGCGAACAGTCCCGGCTTCGATGCGTAGTGGTGGTACACGGCCCCGCGGGTCACTCCGGCGGCGCGTGCGAGGTCATCGACGGAACAGGATGCGTAGCCGTGTTCGGCGAAGTGCGCGGTGGCGGTCTCGAGGATGCGTCGCGCCGTCTCGGCGGCGTCGGCAGCGGATGCTCGCGGCATGGGACTTCCTTTACGTGCGACTTGTATGTATTCTAGCCACCGATGTTACAAACACACTGTATGTAAAGGAGAGTTCATGGAGATCACGAGCTTCTACCCGGTTCTGATGGTCGATGACGTCGCCGCTGCCGCGCAGTTCTATCGTGAGGAACTGGGCTTCGAGACGACGTTCGAGGCGGACTGGTACGTGAGCCTGCGCGTCGAAGGAGGAGAGCTCGCGCTCCTCGACCGGGGTCACGAGACGATCCCCGATGGCTTCCGTGAGCCCGTCCGAGGTCTGCTGCTCAACGTCGAGGTCGTCGACGCGACGGCAGCGCACCGTCGGCTCGTGGGTGAGCACGGGTTGGTCGAGCGCCTCGCGCTTCGGGACGAGACCTTCGGGCAGCGTCACTTCATCGTCGAGGCGCCCGGGGGTGTGCTGATCGACGTGATCGAGCCCATCGCGCCGTCAGCGGAGTTCGCCGAGGCCTATTCCTGAGGCCCTGTCGGATGCATGATCGGCCGACACCTGCATGACCGAGGACCCCGTGTGGGCAATGCATCCGTGCGACGGTCATGCATCCGGGCGACGGTACCGAACAGAAAGAGGGGCGGATGCCGCAGCATCCGCCCCTCGTGTTCTCGCGTCAGATCCCGACGCCGAACAGCGCCTCGATGGGGCCTCTCGCGAAGAAGATCAGGAAGCCGGCGCCGACGACCCACAACAGCGGGCTGATGGTCTTCGCCTTGCCCGAGAACGCGTGGATGAGCACCCAGCTGACGAAGCCCGCTCCGATGCCGTTCGCGATCGAGTAGGTGAGCGGCATGACCGAGACGGTGAGGAACACCGGCAGCAGCACGCGGAAGTCGCTGAAGTCGATGTAGCGGATCTGCGCCATCATCATCGCACCCACGATGATCAGGGCCGCGGCCGCGATCTCGGTCGGGACGATGGAGGTCAGCGGGGTCAGGAACATCGCGATCAGGAACACGACACCTGTGACGACGTTCGCGAGTCCCGTGCGGGCTCCCTCGCCGATACCAGCACCCGACTCGATGAAGACGGTGCTGGAGGACGACGAGGTCGCACCACCGGCGATCGCGCCGACGCCCTCGACGACCAGTGCCGACTTGATGCGGGGGAAGTCTCCGTTGTCGTCGGCGAGGTTCGCCTCCTTCGCCAGGCCGGTCATGGTTCCCATGGCGTCGAAGAAGTTCGTGAAGAGCAGCGTGAAGACGATCATCACGATCGCGACCAGGCTGACCTTGCTCAGGTCGAAGCTGAAGTCGACGGCGCCGATCAGGCTGAGGTCCGGGATGCCGACGGGGGAGCCGTTCAGCGCCGGGACCGTGAGGCCCCAGCCGCCGGGGTTGACCACGTTGCCCTCGTCGTCGAAGCCGCGGGCGCCGATGTGCCAGATCGCCTCGACGATGACTGCGAGCACGGTGCCGCCGATGAGGCCGATGAGCATGCCGCCCTTGACCTTGAGGGCGACGAGGATGCCGGTGAGGAGCAGGGTGATCACGAACAGCAGGGTCGGCACGGTCGCGACCGAGCCGTTGACGCCGAGCCCGACCGGAGGGGACGAGGCGCCGGTCGCGGTGACGAAGCCCGAGTTGACGAAGCCGATGAAGGCGATGAACAGGCCGATGCCGACCGTGATGGCGATCTTCAGCTGGAAGGGCACGGCGTCGAAGATCGCCTTCCGCAGCCCGGTGGCCGCGAGCAGCACGATCACGACACCGTTGATCATCACGAGTGCCATCGCCTCGGGCCAGGTCACCTGCCCGACCACGGAGAACGCGACGAAGGCGTTGATGCCGAGTCCTGCGGCGAAACCGAAGGGCAGGCGCGTCACGAGACCGAACAGGATCGTCATGACGCCGGCGGTCAACGCGGTGGCGGCGCCGACGGCGTTGAAGCTGAGCATGTCTCCGGCGACGTCGGGCTTGCCGGAGAGGATGATCGGGTTGAGGATCACGATGTAGGCCATCGTGACGAACGTCACCAGACCTCCTCGGATCTCGGTGCCGATCGTGGATCCGCGCTTGCTGATCTCGAAGAAGCGGTCCAGGGAGTTCTTGGGCTCGGTGGGTGCCGGGGCGGGCGGGGCAGTTGTCATCGGGAAACCTCCGGAGAAACGCTATCGTGTCGCCGACCCCACGCGCGCCCCCGGGGCTTCGTCGGGAACTCGTCGTAGTCTCGAAGCGCTATGCAACGCCTCCTCGTCGCGCTCCTCGCCGCCTTCGACGCCGCCATCGCCGCGGCGGTCGGTCTCGTCGTGCTGCTCGCGCCGTTGACGCTGCTGTGGACTCTCGCCTTCGGGATCAGCGCCGACTGGGGTGCGCTCTGGCCGCTCACCGGCACGCTCTGGGAGTTCGGACACGGGGTGCCGCTGGCGGTGACGATTCCTGACGAGCTTCTGGTCGCCCTCGCGATCCCCGCCCAGGCCGCCTCGTTCGCGGTGTCGATCACCCCGCTGGCATTCCTGCTCTTCACACTGCTGTTCGCCGCGCGCTCCGGAGCCAGAGCCGCCACGGCGGGAACCTGGCTGCTCGGCGTGGTGTCCGGCACCGTGGTGTTCACCGCGATCTCCGCCGGTGTCGCGCTGACGGCGCGGCTGGATGCGGCGCAGACGCCCCTCCTGCTCGCGATCGCCCTTCCCGCGGCGGTCTACTTCGTCGGCGCGCTGTGCGGCGCCGTCCGGATCGCCTGGGAAGAGGGCGACGGCGGCATCCTCGACCGTCTGCACGATCGCATCGACGTCCGCGACGACTGGGCACCGGTCCCCGCCGCCGTCGTTCGAGGCGCGGCCTTCACCCTGATGGGCGTGGTCGGCGCTTCTGCTCTGGCCCTCGCGGTGGTGACGCTGTTCCGGGGAGGTGAAGTCGTCGCGCTGTTCCAGGCCTCGCGCGTCGACGCGCTGGGTGCGACGGTGATGACCCTGGCGCAGCTGGTGTACCTGCCGACCCTCATCGTCTGGGTCGCGTCCTGGCTCGCCGGCCCCGGGTTCGCCGTCGGCGTCGGCACCGCGGTGTCGCCTGCGGGCACCCAGCTGGGAGTCGTGCCCGGCATCCCCGTGTTCGGACTGCTGCCCGAGAACAGCTCGATGTGGATGCTGATCGTGGTGCTCGTCCCGATCGCCGCCGGAGCGTTCGCGGGGTGGGCGGTTCGCTCCCGTCTCGTCTGGGAGGGCACTCCGCTGGGAACGGCGCAGCGTGCCGTCATCGCGGTGGGGATCGCGGTCGTCACCGCCGGTATCGCCGGGATCGCCGCCGTGCTGGCGAGCGGGTCGATGGGACCGGGACGGCTGTCGGACGTCGGACCAGCGGCGCTGCCCTTCATGCTCGCCCTGGGCCTCGAGGTGCTCGTCGGCGCCGCGATCCTGCTCCTGTCCCCACGACATCGCGATGAACTGGCGGAGGAGCGCACCGATCGGTGGATAGCCGAGATGTCCGAGCTCGATCCGAGCGCAGCGTCCGTGGTCCCGGTGCCTGGCATCCCCTTCCCCCACACGCAGGCCTTCGATGACACGGCTCCGCTGGATGATGTCCGCGGTTTCACGCCGCCGAGGGACGACCGCGACTGACGGCTCGCGGTGTGCGTGCGACGCAGGCGGAACGAGCTTCGGCGCCCCGGTAGACTGGGCGCGTGCTCACGGTCGCCGTTCTCATCTCGGGCACCGGCTCGAATCTTCGCGCCCTCCTCGAGGCCGCTCGTCATCCCGATTTTCCCGCCAGGGTGATCGTGGTCGGCGCCGATCGCGAAGCCGAGGGGCTCGCCCATGCCGAGGAGTTCGGCGTCCCCAGTTTCACGGTGCCGTGGCATGAGCACGAGAGTCGCGAGGCGTGGGGTGCGGAACTCGCCGGCCAGCTCGCCGTCTGGAAGCCGGACCTCGTCGTGCTCAGCGGGCTCATGCGCCTGCTTCCGCCGTCGCTCGTCGCACAGTACTCGCCGCGCCTCATCAACACGCACCCGGCGTTCCTGCCCGAGTTCCCCGGCGCCCACGGCGTCCGCGACGCGCTCGCGGCCGGCGTCGCCGAGACCGGGGCCAGCGTGATCGTCGTCGACGACGGCGTCGACACCGGTCCGATCCTCGCCCAGGAGCGCGTCCCCATCCTCGACGGCGACACCGAGCACAGCCTGCACGCGCGCATCAAGCCCGTCGAGCGCCGACTGCTCATCGACGTGGTCCGCGGAATCGCCACCGGCGACCTCGTCCTCAGCTCTTCTTCCTGACCCCCACCCGACGCCCCGCACGAAGGAGCCCATCATGGCCGGCCCCCGCCACGACCCCACGCTCTACCGCGATCGCGACACCGTGCCGATCAGGCGCGCGCTCGTCTCGGTGAGCGACAAGACCGATCTGCTCCTGCTGGCTGCGGCTCTGGCTGAGGCGGGTATCGAGATCGTCTCGACGGGTTCGACGGCGTCGACCATCCGCGAGGCGGGATTCGAGGTCACCGACGTCGCCGCCGTGACCGGCGTCGCAGAGATGCTCGACGGTCGCGTCAAGACGCTGCACCCGAAGATCCACGGCGGCCTGCTCGCCGACCTGCGTCTCGAGGACCACGAGCGCCAGCTCGCCGACCTCGACATCACTCCCTTCGAGCTCGTGGTCGTGAACCTCTACCCGTTCATCGAGACCGTCGCCTCCGGCGCGGTCGGCGACGACGTGGTCGAGCAGATCGACATCGGCGGCCCCGCGATGGTACGCGCCGCGGCCAAGAACCACGCGAACGTGGCGATCGTCGTCTCGCCGCAGTCGTACCCCGGCATCATCGCGGCGGTCGGCGAGGGCGGCACCTCGTTGACACAGCGTCGTGAGCTCGCCGCCCGAGCATTCGCGCACACAGCGGCGTACGACACCGCGGTCGCCTCGTGGTTCGCCGAGGGGACGCTGCAGGACGACGGCGATCTGCCGACGCATCTCACGATCCAGGCTGAGCGGCTCGCGACGCTCCGCTACGGCGAGAACTCGCACCAGCGCGGCGCGATCTACACGCGCGCCGGTGGACACGGCATCGCCCAGGCCACGCAGCTGCAGGGCAAGGAGATGTCGTACAACAACTACGTCGACGCCGACGCCGCCCTGCGCGCGGCATACGACATGGTCAAGCCGGCTGTCGCCATCATCAAGCACGCCAACCCGTGCGGTATCGCGACCACGGCGCCGAACGCGCTCGACCCGATCGCCAGCGCCCACCTGCGTGCGCACGAGTGCGACCCCGTCTCGGCATACGGTGGTGTGATCGCGGCCAACGGCACGGTCACGCTGAAGATGGCCGAGAACCTCAAGGACATCTTCACCGAGGTCATCGTCGCGCCGTCGTTCGAACCCGCGGCGCTCGAGGTGTTCAAGGCGAAGAAGAACCTGCGCCTGCTGCAGCTGCCCGAGGACTGGCAGCAGGAGCGCATGGACGTGCGTCTCGTCTCCGGTGGGCTGCTGCTGCAGGATGCCGACCGGTTCCCCGACGACATCGTCTCCGTCGCGAAGAACTGGGAGCTGGTCTCGGGTGAGCGTCCGACCGACGAGGAGATGGAGAACCTCATCTTCGCGTGGAAGGCCTGCCGAGCGGTCAAGTCGAACGCGATCGTGCTCGCGAAGGACAACGCCACGGTGGGCGTGGGCATGGGCCAGGTCAACCGCGTCGACTCCTGCCGCCTCGCGGTCGAGCGGGCAGGGGACCGGGCGGCCGGATCCGTCGCTTCCTCCGACGCGTTCTTCCCCTTCGCCGACGGCGCTCAGGTGCTGATCGATGCCGGCGTCACGGCGATCGTGCAGCCGGGCGGTTCCGTGCGTGACGAGGAGGTCGTGGACGCGGCGCGCAAGGCCGGCGTCACGATGTTCTTCACCGGTGAGCGCCACTTCTTCCACTGAACGCGCGCCTGCGCATACCTCGAGACCCACTCTCCACGCCGAGACCCACACGCGCCCACTGCGGCGGCGATGGGTGTCGGCGAGGCGGGTGGGTCTCGGCGTTCGTGCCCGGACAGTCATGTCCGATTTCCGCCAGTCGTTGTCGGTGGGGCGTGACACAGTGGAGGCATGAGCTTCCCCGTGACGGACTTCGACGAGCGTTACCGTGCGATCAGCGCGCGCGACACCCGCTTCGACGGGCAGTTCGTGACGGCCGTCCGTTCGACCGGGATCTACTGCCGTCCGAGCTGCCCCGCGCGCACGCCCAAACCCCAGAACGTGACGTTCTATCCGACCAGCGCCGCAGCGCACGAGGCCGGGTATCGCGCCTGCAAGCGCTGCCTGCCCGAGGCCGCTCCCGGCTCGCCGGCGTGGGATATCCGCGGCGACACCGCCGCGCGAGCGATGCGGTTGATCTCCGACGGCGTCGTGGAACGGGAGGGCGTGCCGGGCCTGGCCGCGCGACTGGGCTATTCCGGTCGGCACCTCACGAGGCTGCTGACCACCGAACTCGGCGCCGGGCCGCTCGCACTGGCGCGGGCACACAGGGCGCACACCGCGCGCATGCTCCTCGTCGGCACCGACATGCCCATCTCGGATGTCGCGTTCTCCGCCGGGTTCGCCAGCATCCGACAGTGCAACGACACGATCCGCGAGGTCTTCGGCCTCACGCCGGGGGAGCTCAGGGCGCGGCGACGGCTTCCGGCGTCCGCGGCTCCCGGCTCGATCGACCTCGTGCTGCCCTATCGCGGTCCACTCGACGCGAGCGGCGTCTTCGCCTGGATGGCGGCGCGTGCGATCCCCGGCGTCGAAGAGACCACGGCGACGTCCTTCTCGCGTCACCTCCGCATGGCCGGTGGTCCCGCCTGGTTCGAGGTGCGTCAGGAGGAGGGTGAGCGCCTGCACCTGCGGGCACGCGTCGCGCGGCTGGGGGACCTGGCACCGCTGGTCTCGACCGTGCGACGCATCTTCGACCTCGATGCCGACCCGCTGGCGATCGACGAGGCGCTCTCGGAACACGACGAGATCGCGCCGCTCGTCGCGCGCACCCCCGGCATCCGCGTGCCGGGGTCGGCTGATCCGCATGAGATGCTCATCCGCGCCATGGTGGGGCAGCAGATCACCGTGGTCGCCGCCAGAACCGCGCTCACGGCACTCACCGAGGCGCTGGGGGAGCGCACCGAGAACGGACTGCTCTTCCCGACGATGACGGCGATCGCCGCCCATGGAGCCGAGGTGCTGCGAGGGCCGGCCGCCCGTATCCGCGCGATCACCGGCGCTGCGGCCGCTCTCGCCGACGGATCCCTGACGCTCACGGTCGGAGATGACGGCGTCGACCAGCGTGCTGCCCTGCTCGCGATGCCCGGCATCGGACCCTGGACAGCCGACTACGTGCGCATGCGTGTGCTCGGCGATCCGGATGTGCTGCTCCCGGGAGACGTCGCGCTGCGCGCCGGCGCGGCGGCCTCCGGCCTGCCGGGCGAGCCACGGGCGCTCACCGCCTGGGCCCTGCGCGCGGCACCATGGCGCAGCTATCTGAGCGCGCATCTGTGGCGCGCCGCTCCGGTGCGCCCCGTCGGGCCGCGGCGGGTCCCCGCAGCGCACCGTCCCACCGACATCACGACGAAGGAGAACTCATGACCGCCCTCATCCAGACCATCGAGACGCCGGACGGCGCCTTCACGATCCTCGCCGACGACCATCAGCGCGTGCTGGCCTCGGGCTGGACGTCCGACGTCGAGGCGATCCTCGGGCGGCTGTCGGCGGCGAACCGTCCGGAGGCGCTGCGCGATGGTGCGACGGACGCCGCGGACGCGGTGGTCGCCTATTACGCGGGCGACCTCTCGGCCATCGACGATGTCGCCGTGAAGCAGACCGGCACCGCACTCCAGCTCGCCGGCTGGTCGGCGCTCCGGGAGATCGAGCCGGGCGGGCCGCTGACCTACACCGGTTTCGCCTCACGCCTGGACAACCCCCGGGCCGTTCGGGCTGCGGCGTCCATCTGCGCCCGCAACGCCCCGGCGCTCTTCGTGCCCTGCCACCGGGTGCTGCGCACCGACGGGAGCCTCGGCGGTTTCGCGTGGGGCGTCGATGTCAAGGAGAGTCTGCTGGCCCGCGAGAGTGCCGCGGCGTGAGCCAGGAGCACCAGATCCGGCACCGGTGATGGTGCGCTACGACGAACCGTCCGTTCCGACGCGGCCATAGGCTCGAGCCGTGACCGCCATCGATGCCCTCGATCTCCACCGCCGCGCCGTCGTCGCCGATGCCCACAACGATCTGCTCTGCTCGGTGACGAGTCGTCCGCCCGCCGAGTGGTCGGACTACTTCCGGGCCCAGTGGCTGCCGCAGCTGCGCACGGGTGGTGTCGACCTGCAGGTCCTGCCCGTGTTCGTCGATGACGTCTACCGGCCGGAGGGCGCGCTGCGTCGTACGTTCCGCATGATCGAAGCCGCGCACCGGGTGGCGGAAGGAAACGCGGATGCGGTGGGGCTCTGCCTCGACGGGGACGACATCGACAGGGTGATCGGTGAGGGGGCGCATCGCGTTGGTGCTCGCTCTCGAGGGCATGCCCGGCATCGCCGACGATGTCGAGCTCCTCGAGACGGTGCATCGGCTCGGAGTGCGCGTCGGCTCGGTCGCCCACTTCGGTCGCAGCGCCTTCGCGGACGGAAGCGGAGAAGATGCCGCGGGCAGCCGGCTGACGCGCACGGGCGTCCAGGCGCTGGCCGAGATGGAGCGCATCGGCATGATCTTCGATGTCAGCCACCTCGGAGCGGGCGGCGTCGACCACGTGCTCGAGCTCGCCACGCGACCCGTCATGGCAACGCATTCGTCCGCCCGCGCCCTGTTCGATCACCACCGCAACCTCACCGATGCGCAGATCGCCGGAGTCGCGGAGACGGGGGGAGTCGTGTGCGTCAACTTCTTCGCCCCGTATCTGCATGCGAGCGACTACACGATCGACACCCTGATCGACCACTTCGAGCGGGTGGTGTCCGTCGCCGGGGTGGACCACGTCGGGATGGGACCAGACTTCGTCCGCGAGGTGCTCGCGGACACCACGGCCCCGTGCTGCGTGCAGACGACGATCGAGGGCGTCCCCGCCGATCGGTACCTTCCCGGGCTCGAGGGTCCGGAAGGGCTTCCGCTCGTCACCGAGGCTCTGCTGCGTCGCGGCTGGCGCGACGCCGATGTCCTGGCCGTGCTGGGCGGCAACCTGCAGCGCTTTCTCCGAACCGGGCTCGCTGTCCAGGGGTGAGCCACCCGAGCCACCTCGCCGCGGTCGCCGGGAAAGAGCAGGGCGAATCGGGAATGACTCTTGCTTTCAGCTGGTTCACAGCAATAGGCTGGTGGGCTGTCGCGCCAACCGGACGACATCGCCGAGCCCCTGAGGAGGACACCATGTTCACGATCGCCACCGCGCGGATCGCAGCTCTCGGCTCGACCCCGGCGCGTCCGCTCTCCTAGAGCCACCCCGCCCCTTCTCCGACGGATGCCGGACCCTGTGGGTCCGCTCTCGCATCCGTCCCCTTCCGCAACCGCTGTCCATACGAAACTCGTCTGAGAGACATGTCCTCCTCGCCTTCCGCGCAGAATCCCTCGCCTTCATCGACCCTTTCCACTCCGGCCGCACTGTGGCGCCTGAAGCCCTTCGTGAAGCCGGTCATCTGGCGGCTCGCCGGCGGTGCCGCCAGCGCGCTCATCGCCGCCGTCATCGCCCTGATGATCCCGATCGTCCTCGAGCAGATCATCAGCGGACCCGTCCGTTCGGGTGAGATCAGCGCCATCATCTGGGGTGCTGTCGCCGTGTTCGCGCTCGCCCTGGGCGAGGCCCTCATGGTATGGCTGCGACGTCAGTTCGTGCTCAACCCGGCCACGCAGGTCGAGTACAAGATGCGCACGGAGCTCTACTCGCGCCTGCAGACCCTCCCGGTGTCCTTCCACGACCGGTGGGGCTCAGGACAGCTGCTCAGCCGCATGATGCAGGACATCGGCCTCATCCGCCGCTGGCTCGCGTTCGGCCTCGTGCTACTGGTCGTCAACATCCTCACGATCATCATCGGCTCCGTGCTGCTGTTCCGGTGGCACTGGCTGCTGGGCACGATCTTCCTGGTCACGGCGATCCCGCTGTGGATCCGCGGCTACCTCTTCGAGAAGCGCTACGGCGCGCTCACCCGTCGCAGCCAGGATCAGGCCGGCGACCTCGCCACCAGCGTCGAGGAGAGCGTGCACGGCATCCGCGTGCTGAAGGCCTTCGGGCGCGGCAAGCACGCCCTCAGCCGCTTCAGCCGACAGGCCGAGACGCTGCGTGAGACCGAGATGAGCAAGGCCGGCGCGATCGCGTCGATCTGGTTCTGGCTCGACCTCATGCCGCAGATCGCGTTCGGCCTGAGCCTGATGTCCGGCATCTGGCTGATCTCGGTGGGGCAGATCGACGAGGCGCAGCTGTTCGCCTTCTTCGCGATGGCGGTCGTGCTCCGCTGGCCCATCGAGTCGATCGGCTTCCTGTTCTCGTTCATGCTCGACGCCCGCACGGCGACCGATCGCGTGTTCGACATCTTCTCCGAGACCAACACCATCACCGACCCGGAGAACCCGGTGCACATCGAGAACCCCCGCGGAGAGCTCACGTTCGAGAACGCGCACTTCCGTTATCAGGACGCCGGCGCGCACGAACGCGACCTGCTCGACGGCATCGACCTGGTGCTGCGACCGGGGGAGACCATGGCGCTGGTCGGGCTGACCGGCAGCGGCAAGACCACGCTCACCACGCTGCCCACGCGTCTGTACGACGTGACGGGAGGCAGGGTCACCCTCGACGGCGTCGACGTGCGCGAGCTGCCGCTGGCAGAGCTCCGTCAGCACATCGCCATGGCCTTCGAGGATGCGACGCTGTTCTCGGCGACGGTCCGGGAGAACGTGCTGCTCGGTCGTGCCGAGCTCGACGTGCACGGCGAAGAGGGCGAGCGTGTGCTGCGCGAAGCTCTCGACGTCGCTCAGGCCTCGTTCGTGGATTCCCTGCCCGACGGCGTCGAGACGGTGATCGGCGAGGAGGGGCTCAGCCTCTCCGGCGGTCAGCGCCAGCGGCTCGCCCTCGCCCGTGCGGTGGCGGCGAATCCGAAGGTGCTCGTGCTCGACGACCCGCTGTCGGCGCTCGACGTCGACACCGAGGCTCTCGTGGAGGAGGCGCTGCGGCACGTGCTCGCCGACACCACCGCCCTGATCGTGGCGCACCGCCCTTCGACCGTCGCGCTCGCCGATCGCGTCGCCCTGCTCGAAGCCGGTCGCGTGACGGCGGTGGGCACGCACTCCGAGCTGCTGAAGACCAGTCGGCACTACCGTCATGTCATCTCCAGCCTCGAGGCGGAGGAGGCGGCGCGCACCGGGACGATCCCGGTGATCCGCGATGAGCAGTCCGAGATCGATGAAGAGGTCCGTGCGGGCCTCGGGATGCAGGCCGCCGACGAAGACCCCATCAGCGAGAAGGAGGTGCAGCGATGAGCTCCGCCATCACCGGAACCAGGAACGAGGATCGTTCCGAGTACACCCGCGAGGAGAGCAGGGAGATCCGTCGTCGATCCCTCCGACTGCTCGGATCCCTGGTCAGCCCCTTGAAGCCGAGGATCGTGCTCGCCGCCGCGGTGCTGGTCGTGTCGACCGCGCTCCAGGTCGCCGGCCCCATCCTCATCAGCCTGGGCCTCGACCGAGCGCTGCCTGCGGTGATCGAGCGTGCCGACTGGATGCCGACGTTCATGATCGGAGGCATCTACCTGCTGGCCGGTGCCCTCGCTGCGGTGCTGATCGCCTGGTACGTGATCATCGCGGCCAAGCTCACGCAGGCGGTGCTGCTGGACCTGCGCAAGCGCATCTTCCTGCACACCCAGCGCCTGAGCCTGGAGTTCCACGAGTCGTACACCTCGGGGCGCATCATCTCCCGTCAGACCAGCGACCTCGACTCGATCAAGGAGCTGCTCGACGGTGGCCTGAACGAACTCGTCTCCGGCGTGCTCTTCGGGCTGTTCACCTTCATCGCGCTGTGCTTCTGGGACTGGCAGTCGGGCCTGATCCTGGCGATCGGTGGCGTGCCGCTGTTCTACCTGATGCGCTGGTTCTACTCGCGTTCGCAGCTCGTCTACCGCGAGTCGCGCGTGATCAGTGCGAAGGTGATCGTGCAGTTCGTCGAGACGATGACCGGCATCCGCGCCGTCAAGGCGTTCCGCAAGGAGCCGCGCAACGACAAGGCGTTCCAGGAGATCGCCGGCGACTACCGCGACGTCAACCGTCGCTCGATGCTGCTGTTCGGCACGTTCGAGCCCGGCCTGATGGGCGTCGCGGCCCTCGTGCTCGGCATCGTCGTGCTGTGGGGAGGCATCCGCGTCTCCGAGGGTGCGCTGACCGTGGGTGTGCTGCTGTCGGCAGTGCTCTACGTCCGCAACTTCTTCGCGCCGATGCAGGAGATCGCGATGTTCCTGAACTCCTATCAGTCGGCCACGGCCGCGCTGGAGAAGGTCTCGGGCGTGCTCGAGGAGGTGCCGACGGTTCCCGACCCCGAGAACCCCGTCGACCTGTGGGAGTCCCGTGGGCATGTCGAGTTCGACGAGGTGACCTTCGGATACAACGGAGAGAAGACGATCCTCCCGAACTTCTCCCTCGACATCCCGGCGGGGCAGACGATCGCCCTCGTCGGAACGACCGGCGCCGGGAAGTCGACGCTCGCCAAGCTCATCTCGCGCTTCTATGACCCCTCCCAAGGGCGGGTCACGCTCGACGGCGTCGATCTGCGGTCGCTGCACCCGAAGGACCTTCGCCGCGCGATCGTCATGGTCACGCAGGAGGCCTACCTGTTCAGCGGCACCGTCGCCGACAACATCGCGCTCGGCAAGCCGGATGCGACGCTCGACGAGATCAAGGCCGCGGCACGGGCCGTGGGCGCCGACGGGTTCATCTCGTCGCTGCCCGACGGATACGGCACCGATGTGAACAAGCGCGGTGGTCGGGTGTCGGCGGGGCAGCGTCAGCTCATCTCGTTCGCCCGGGCTTTCCTCGCCGACCCCGCGGTGCTGATCCTCGACGAGGCGACGGCTTCGCTGGACATCCCGTCCGAGCGCTTGATCCAGGATGCGTTGCAGACCCTCCTCAAGGACCGCACGGCGATCATCATCGCGCACCGCCTGTCGACGGTCGCGATCGCCGACAGGGTGCTGGTGATGGAGCACGGCCGCATCATCGAGGACGACACTCCCGCTGCCCTGATCGGCGGTACCGGCAAGTTCGCGCAGCTGCATGCGGCCTGGCAGGAGACTCTCGTCTGATCTGCCTCTTCCGGTCGCGATATGACAGCCGTCTGGCGCAGGTGAGCTGTCATATCGCGACCGGAAGTCGTGTGCGTCTGGGTAGCATCGAGGTATGGACCCCCTGCTGCTCGTCGCCGAGTGGTGGTGGATCGCGCCGACGGCAGTCGCCGCGGGAACGGTGGGTGTGATGGGAATGCGACGTCGCAACAGCACGGTGAGCGGACGCAGGCTCGCGGTCGATGCCGCCCGCCACGATCTGAGAGAGGCGCAGCTGGTCGCCGCCGAGCGGCGCACCGCGTGGAAGATCGCGCGCGCCGACCTGGCTCGCGTCACGGCGGAGCGGGCGGCCCAGCGAGCGACGCCCGAACAGGTGGCAGGGGCTCGGCGGATGCTGAAGGAGCGGGAGCGCGATGCGAAGGCCGCGTCGGCCGATGTGCGCGCGCGCCAGGTGCGGCTGAACGCGGCTCGCGCCGCCGTGCCTTCCGCGGCGGAGCCGCGCCCGATCGAGCGACTCCACGCCGCGCATGACGCGGTGACGGCACGCTGGATGCGTTACGAGACCGACCCCGCTCTGCAGATCTCCTATCCGGCGATGACCGACGTGAAGTCCGCGGAGACGGCCGCATACTTCCGTGCCGCCGGACACGCGACGGAGATGCGCCGCGCGGCCTCCGGACGCATCACCCCGGCTGAGTTCGCCGCCTATCGTGACGCTGTCGCCGAGCTCGAGCGGGCGTTCGAAGCCGCCGAACACGCCGCGAAGGTGCACGCGGGGGAGGCGCCGGCGACGCCGGCGTGGCAGGACGCCGCTCAAGACATGCTGAACCGTTCCGCCGAGGCCATCGATCGCGCTGCCGGAGCGGCCGCGGCCGCTCTCTCATCGTGGACGAGCCGGCGGAAACCCGGGGGCACCCCCGACGACCGTTCCTGAGAACCCGCCAGGGCTGTGAGAGCGCTCCCCCGAAGGGGAGTGAAGGGCGACGAGGTCTCGATGGGGGAGGGGATTCGAGACCCCGCCGCCCGGTCTAGGACGTGACCCGGATCTCGGCGATGACCTCGCCGTAGGCCGTCTCCCCGACGGGGGTGAAGCCGACGCGACGGAAGAAGGCCTCTGGGCCGTCCTCCCCGGCTTCGTAGATCACGTTGACGTGGTCGACTCCGCGTTCACGCGCCTCGTCGATGAGCGCCTCGACGGCGAAGCGGCCGACGCCGCGACCCTGGTCGTCCGCGTCGACGTTGATGCGCCACAGCACGGAGCGGAAGTGCTCCTCCGGGGCCTCGTCGTCGAAGTTGGCGCTGACGAAGCCGACGACCTCGTTGCGGTCCAGGATCACCCGCTGCCAGGAGGTCTGCGGGTTGATGACGGTCGCGGCGATCCCGTAGGAGACCGGAGCGAGGAACTGCTCCTGTCCGGGCTTGAGCGACAGGTTGTTCACGGCGACGATCGTCGCAGCGGAGAGTTCGACCATGCGCAGTTCGGACATGGACCCAGGCTAACCCCTCCGGAGAGGCGGGACACGTTTCCGACGAAGATTTCGCCCCTCTGTGGCCGTTCGTCGACATGGGGTGGTCGGCGGTCGCAGGCGCGGACCACAGGGCCAGACCGGCTCAGGTATCTTGGTATCGAGACAAATTTCCCCGCGAACGGAGTACCTCCCGGTGACCGACGACGCCATCATCTACACGTACACAGACGAGGCACCGGCGCTCGCCACCGCCTCGTTCCTCCCGATCATCCAGGCATATACCGGCCAGGCCGGCATCGAGGTCGAGACGCGCGACATCTCGCTGGCCGGACGCATCCTCGCCGCCTTCCCGCAGAAGCTCACTCCCGAGCAGCAGGTGGGTGACGCTCTCGCCGAGCTCGGTGGCCTCGCCACCCTCCCCGAGGCCAACATCATCAAGCTGCCGAACATCTCGGCGTCCATCCCGCAGCTGAAGGGTGCGATCGCCGAGCTGCAGAAGCAGGGCTTCGACATCCCTGACTTCCCGGACGAGCCGACCTCCCTGGAGGAGAAGGACGTCCGCGCCCGCTACGACCGCATCAAGGGCTCCGCAGTGAACCCCGTGCTGCGCGAGGGCAACAGCGACCGTCGCGCACCGCTCGCGGTGAAGAACTACGCCAAGAAGCACCCGCACCGCAACAAGCCTTTCGCGGACGGCTCGAAAACCCGCGTCGCGACCTTGGGCCACGACGACTTCAAGCACAACGAGCGCTCGTGGGTCGCGGCCCACGACGACGTCCTCTCGTTCCGTCACACGGCGCAGGACGGCACCGTCACGATCCTCAAGGAGGGCCTCAAGGTCCTCCCGCGTGAGATCATCGACGCCACGTTCCTCTCCGCGAAGGAGCTGGACGCGTTCCTCGCGGAGACGCTCGAGGCGGCCAAGGCCGACGACGTGCTCTACTCCGTGCACCTCAAGGCCACGATGATGAAGGTCAGCGACCCGATCATCTTCGGTCACGTCGTGAAGGCGTTCTTCAAGGACGTCTTCGACCAGTACGGCACGCAGCTCGCCGAAGCCGGACTCAGCGCGAACGACGGCCTCGGCTCGATCCTTGCAGGCCTGTCGAATGTCGCCGGTGGCGAGGAGATCGCTGCGGCGTTCGACAAGGCCATCGCCGAGGGGCCGCGCCTGTCGTACGTGAACTCCGACAAGGGGATCACCAACCTCCACGTGCCCAGCGATGTCATCGTCGACGCGTCGATGCCCGCCCTCGTCCGCAACGGTGGGAAGCTCTGGGGCAAGGACGGCGAGGAGGCCGACACGATCGCGGTCATCCCGGACTCGTCCTACGCGAGCGTCTACCAGGCCGTCATCGACGATGTGATCGCGAACGGCCCGCTCGACCCCGCCACGATCGGTACCGTCCCGAACGTGGGTCTCATGGCGCAGGCGGCCGAGGAATACGGCAGCCACGACAAGACCTTCGAGATCGCGGCGGACGGCATCGTCCAGGTGCTCGACAGCGAGGGCACCGTGCTCATCGAGCACGAGGTCGGCAAGGGCGACATCTGGCGCGCGACGCAGACCAAGCACATCCCCGTCATGGACTGGGTCAAGCTCGCCGTGACGCGTGCACGCGCGACCGGCGACCCCGCCGTGTTCTGGCTGGACGCGAACCGCTCGCACGACGCCCAGATCATCGCGAAGGTGCACCAGGGCCTCGCCACGCTCGACACCAAGGGCCTGACGATCACGATCCTCGCGCCGGAAGAGGCCACGCGGTACACGCTCGCCCGCATGCGTCACGGGCTCGACACCATCTCGGTGACCGGCAACGTGCTGCGTGACTACCTGACCGACCTGTTCCCGATCCTCGAGGTCGGCACGAGCGCCAAGATGCTCTCGATCGTGCCGCTGCTCGCCGGTGGTGGGCTGTTCGAGACGGGTGCCGGTGGTTCCGCTCCCAAGCACGTGCAGCAGCTGGTCGAGCAGAACTACCTGCGCTGGGACTCGCTGGGTGAGTTCTTCGCGCTGGCGGCTTCGCTCGAGCACTTCGCCGACCGCACGGGCAACGACAAGGCCCGCGTGCTTGCGGAGACGCTGGACGCCGCGACCGGAACCTTCCTCGAGGAGGACCGCTCGCCCGGTCGTGCGCTCGGCACGATCGACAACCGCGGCAGCCACTTCTACCTCGGCCTGTACTGGGCGAAGGAGCTGGCAGCGCAGACGAAGGATCCCGAGCTCGCTGCGGCCTTCGCGCCGATCGCCGAGAAGCTCGCCGCGAACGAGGAGGCCATCGTCTCCGAGCTCAACGCCGTGCAGGGACAGCCCGCGGAGATCGGCGGGTACTACCGTCCGGACGAGAAGCTGGTCGAGGCCGTCATGCGTCCGTCCACGACGTTGAACACGATCGTCGACGCCCTGCGCTGAGACGAGCGAAGGGGGCGGATGCTTCGGCATCCGCCCCCTTCTTCGTGTTCGGCCCGTCTGCCCGAGCGAGCGCGGAGCGCTTCGTCAGTAGTGGACGGAGACCTCGAGCCCCTTGGGGGACCAGTCGTAGACGTACTTGGCGAGGTCGATCGGCAGGTTGACGCAACCGTGGCTCATGCGCTGGCCGAAGTTGTTGTGCCAGTACGTGCCGTGGAAGCCGATGTTCGGAGCGAACCAGGTGATCCAGGGCACGTCCTTCGTGCAGTACGGGGCGCCCTCGTAGCAGCCCATGTCCTGGATACGCGTGTGCGCGAACACCTTGAAGTTGCCGGTGGGCGTCAGAGTCCCTGGCAGGCCGGTGGACACGGCCCACGAGTTCACGACAGCGCCGTTCTCGTAGAGGACGGCCCGCTGCGAACTGAGGTTGATGTCGATGCGGCGGAACAGGTTCACCGTCTCGAAGGGCGTCTCGGTGACCGAGAGCGCGAAGGCTCCGTTTCCGGCTGCCAGCTGCTCGGCGAACTGGTCCGCGATGCCTGACGTGTCTCCCAGCGCTCGACCGGTGGCACCCTCCTGCTCCGCACGGAGCACGGTGCCGGCGGAGTCGACGATGTTGGTCGCGTTGACCGGCGCGCGGTCGACGACGGAGGGGAGACTGTCCACGGTGGCCTGGATCGCCTGGGGGTCGGCCTTGATGCTCAGCTGTCCGTCGTCATCGACGACCGTGAGCCAGGAGGCGGCGACGGCGGGATCGACCGGGACGGTCCGCTCCTCGCCGACGTAGAAGCCGACGGTGGGAAGCATCGTGTTGAGAGCGGTGGCGGTGGCGGTGGCGTCGTCATCGGAGACGGCCGGCGCGGCTTCCGCGGCGTCTCCCGAGTACTCGAGCGCGCTGCGACCCTCTCCGACCGCTGCCGTGAAGGCGGCGTTGAGGTCGGCGAGGTCGATCCCTGTTCCGGCCTCTGCCGGTGTGATCACGAAGGTGCCGCTGGCGGCATCGAAGACGACACCGGCATCCACCGGGTCGTCGAAGCTGGTCGGCACGGCGCCACGCAGCGCGGCGTCCGCCTTCGCGGTGTCGAAGGCGATCTCTGCGGGGACGGGGTCGCCCATCCAGGCGCCGAGGTTCCACAGCGGGTGCTCCGCGAAAGCCTTGTCGGCGAGAGCGGTGGCGTCGACGTCCGCACCGAGGTCGGCGCCGGTGAGGACGGTGCCGTCTCCCGCGCCGGTGAGCGTGATCTCGGTCTGAGCGAGGCGGGCGTCGATAGCGTCGGCGGCGGCGCCAGGAGTCATCCAGCCGACCGGGATCCCGGCGACCGTGGTTCCCGGTGCGATCAGGATCATCGACGCGGCTCCGGCGCCGAGGGCGACGACTCCCAGCCCGAGGCCGATCCAGAGGCCGAGGCGACGTTTCTTGGGAGACGGTTCGATCGGAGCCCAGGCGAGCGGCTGGTCACCGGTGGTCGGCGGGACGGTCTCCGTGGGAGCGTCGGTCGGCGCGAGCACTGCAGTGGGCGCGGAGTCGTCTCCGCGCGCCTCGGCTGCTGCGCCCGGCGCAGAAATCAGATCGGTCACGAACTTCACCCCCCGGCTCTCAAACGTGTCCTGGCGTCCAATGGTACGGGATGGGAGGTAACGGGGAGGCAACGGTCCGTGATAACGTGCCTCCCCGCAACGCAGACGTCAGTCGATGATGGCGATGCCGTCGATCTCGACGAGCATCTCCTCGCGCGGAAGGCCGGTGAAGACCGTGGTGCGCGACGGCAGGACGCCGTTGGTCGTGTGAGCGGTCACGAAGGCGCCGTACGCGTCGTTCATGATCGGGAAGTCCTCGCGCTTGGTCAGGTAGACGCGCAGCATGACGACGTCGTCGAACGTCGCGCCGGACGCCTCGACGATCGCCTTCACGTTCTCGAGCGTGCGGGTGGTCTGGGCAGCGACGTCCCCGGGGTGCAGGTACTCGTTGGTCTGCGGGTCCACGGGTCCCTGGCCGGAGACCTGCACGAACGGGCCCTTGCGGATACCCTGCGAGAAGGTGTGGGCGGGGGCGGGGGCTGCGTCGGTGGAAACTCGGATCTTCGCGGTCATGCCGCCAGCCTAGTAGCATTGTTAGATGCCTCTACAAATTCCGGATCCCGTTCTCGGCACCTGGACGAAGGGCTTTCCTGCGCACGCAGCGGGACTCCGCCTCTCGCAGGTGGGGGATGCGGATCTGCATCTCTCCGACCTGGTGACGCCGGTGCTGACGGTGCACGAGGGCGCCCTCGCGCACAACGAGGAGACCGTCTTCGCATGGGCGAGGGAGCGCCGGGTGCTCCTCGCACCACACGGCAAGACCACGATGGCTCCGGCCCTCTGGCAGCGACTGCTCGACGCGGGGGCATGGGGGATCTCCGTGGCGACGCCCTGGCAGGCCGAAGTCGCCGTCGACGCGGGCGTCTCGATCGTGCTGATCGCGAACGCGGTCACCGATCTCACTGCGGTGCGTCGCCTGGGGGCACTGCTCGCAGCCGACCCCGACCTGCGCGTGCTGTGCTGGGCGGACTCTCTCGAGGGAGTGGCCATCCTCGCGCGGGGGATGCACGATGCCGCGCGTCCGCTCGATGTCTTGGTCGAACTCGGCGGCGCGCACGGCCGCACGGGCGCACGGAGCGTGGAGGAGGGCGAGCGGATCGGGAAGGCCGTCTCGGACGCATCCGGGCTGCGCCTCGCCGGCGTCGCGGGATACGAGGGGCCCTTCGGTCCCGATCGCTCCGATGCCTCGGTCGCCGCCGTCGACGCGTACCTGCAGACGCTCGTGGATCTGCACGCCCGACTGGAGTACCCGCACGGTCTCCGTCCGATTCTCAGCGCGGGAGGCAGCGCCTTCCCTGATCGGGCGGCCGCCGTCCTCGCAGCCGCCGGGGACGAGGTGGACGTCGTCCTGCGTTCGGGGGCGTTCCAGATCCACGACGACGGCTTCTACTCGCGCATGTCTCCGTTCGGACCGCTCGTCGGCACCGCGCCTCTGCGCTCGGGGATGCACGCCTGGTCGCGGGTGGTGTCGCAGCCCGAGGACGGCCTTGCGCTCCTCGACGCCGGACGGCGCGATGTGCCCTTCGACCTGGATCTGCCGATCCCGCAGGGGCTGCGGGGGGAGATCACGGCGCTGAACGATCAGCATGCGTTCCTGAGCCTCACGGGCGATGACACGGTCGCGGTGGGCGATGTCGTCCGTCTCGGGCTCTCCCACCCGTGCACCGCCTTCGACAAGTGGAGGGTCGTCGCCGTGATCGACGACCCCGATGCCGCCGATCCGCGCGTGATCGGGGCGGTGGCGACGTGCTTCTGAGTGCCGAGAAGGCCGCCGCCGGACAGGTGCGGGTGTACCGCGGAGCCACCGTCATCGACGGGACGGGGGCGCCCCGGTACGTGGCCGACGTCGCGGTGGAGGGCGCGAGGGTCGTCGCCATCCTCCCGGCCGGTGCGGTGAATCCTGAACTCGAGCTCCCCGAACTCGAACTTCCCGAGGGCGCCGTGGAGGTCGCGGCAGAGGGACTCGTCCTCGCGCCCGGATTCATCGACATGCACGCGCACAGCGAGCTCGCAGTGCTGAGCGGCGCGGCGCACGACGCCAAGATCCGCCAGGGTGTGACGACCGAGGTGCTCGGTCAGGACGGCCTGGGCTATGCGCCCCTCGACGATGCGGCGGCGGCGATCATCCCCGCGCAGATCGCCGGGTGGAACGGAACTCCGTCCGACGTGCCGTGGCGGACGATGGGCGACCTGCTCGCGGCGATCGACGCCGCAGCGGTCGCGAACGCCGCCGTCCTCGTCCCCCAGGGGAATCTGCGGATGATGGTCGTCGGCCACGAGAACCGTCGAGCGACCGCTGCGGAGCTCACCGCGATGGGGGAGATCCTGGGTCGCGCGCTGGACGCGGGAGCCTTCGGGATGTCGAGCGGCCTCACCTACACGCCGGGGATGTACGCGGACACGGCGGAGCTCGAAGCGCTGTGCCGCATCGTCGCCGAGCGAGGAGGCTACTGGGCGCCGCACACCCGGAGCTACGGGGGAGCGGCGCTGGAGGCCTACCGGGAGGCGCTCGACATCGGTCGGCGCACCGGGTGCCCCGTGCATCTCACACACGCGACGATGAACTTCGCCCCGAACCGCGGCCGCGCCGATGAGCTCCTGGCCCTGATCGACGAGGCGATCGAGGACGGCGTCGACGTGACGCTCGACACGTACCCGTATCTGCCCGGCGCCACGACGCTCTCCGCTCTGCTGCCGAGCAGGCTGGCGGAATCCGGCGACCTGCTCGCTGCCGTCTCCGCGCTCGACGAAGCGGGCAGGGAGGCCGTCCGCGTGGAACTGGAAGACGTCGGCTGCGACGGATTCCACGGCGAGAGGGCCGATTGGACGCAGATCCAGGTCTCCGGCACCGTGAACCCCGCCCTCTCGGGTCTGATCGGCCGCACGATCGCCGAGATCGCGACCACGACCGGTCGCCGTGCCGTCGATGTGGTGCTCGACACGATCGTGGAGGACGCCGCCGCCACCGGAATCCTCATGCACATCGGAGACGAGGAGAACGTCCGGACGATCATGCGTCACTCGCAGCACACGGGAGGCAGTGATGGGATCCTGATCGGGGCGCGGCCTCATCCGCGTGGGCGGGGTACGTTCCCGCGGTACCTCGGACACTACGTGCGCGAGCTCGGCATCCTCAGCTGGGAGGAGGCCGTCCGACACCTGTCGGGGACGCCGGCGCATCGGCTGGGACTCGACCGGGGTGACGCACCTCGGGGCGTCGTCCGGCGGGGAGCGACCGCCGACCTCGTGCTCTTCGACCCGGAGACGGTCGAGGCGGGGGCCACGTTCGACTCCCCCTTCGCACCGCCGCGCGGGATCATCGAGGTACTTGTCGGGGGAGTGCCGGTGGTGTCGGAGGGCGAGGCGACGGGGCGGACCCCCGGACGCGCACTGCGGATGCCGCCCCCGCCGCATCGCGCCACCGTGCCGCACATCGGTGCCCGCATCGATCCGGTCGCCCCCGGATTCGCGTGGACGGAGCGCACGCCGATCCTCTCGGCCCCTGAGCTCGTCGCCGCTGCCGCCCGGCTCGGCGGTCTCGCCGGCGCGGGCGACGCCGAACTCCCGCCGATCCGACTGATGGTCGACGAGAACCTCGGCGCTGAGGCCGCGGCGCGAGGACGTGTCGGTGACGAGGCCTTCCGGGTGAGCGTGAGTGCAGCCGGAGTCGAGATCAGAGGAGCGAGCCCCGCCGGCGTGTTCCGCGGTGCCACCACTCTGCGGCAGCTGCGGGATCCGGACGCCGCATCGGCCCACATCCCCGCCGGGGTGTGGGAGGGAGCGCCGGCGTACAGCTGGCGAGGGACGATGCTCGACGTCGCCAGGCACTTCCGGACCGTCGACGAGGTCCGTCGTCTGGTCGATCTCCTCGCCGATCATCACCTGAACGTGCTGCACCTTCATCTCACAGACGATCAGGGGTGGCGCTTCGAGGTGCCCGGCTTCCCTCGGCTCACGGAAGTGGGCGCGCGACGGGAAGCCACCCAGCTCGGACACGGCCCCTTGTCCACCGTGGAGCCGGGAGTGCACGAGGGCTTCTACACGACCGCGGAGCTGCGAGAGCTCGTCGCCTATGCGCGAGAACGTTTCGTGACCCTCGTGCCGGAGGTCGAGCTGCCCGGACACATCCAAGCGGGTCTCGCCGCGTATCCGGAGCTCGGCAACGTCGACGTCGGAGAGCCTGTGCTGTCTGCATGGGAGCGCTTCGGGGTCAATCCGCGCACCCTCGCCCCGACGGACGAGGCCCTGGCCTTCGGATTCGCCGCGATCGATGTTCTCTGCGATGCGTTCGACTCGGAGTGGATAGGCATCGGCGGTGACGAGGTGCCGGTGACCGAGTGGGAGCAGAGCGCCGCGGCGGCCGAGCGCATGCGACAACTCGGACTCGAGTCTGCACACGACGTGCAGCCGTGGTTCACGGAGCAGTTCGTCGCGCATGTCCGCGGACGAGGCCGCACGGCACTGGCCTGGGACGAGGTCCTCGAAGGCGACGTGCCCGAGGGCGTGCGCATCCTCGCGTGGCGGGGTCCCGCCGCCATGCGTGAGGCGCTGCGGCTCGGCATCGAGGTCGTCGCGTGCCCCGACCTCGAGGTCTACCTCGACTACCCGCAGTCGGAGTCGGAGGAGGAGCCGATCAGAGTGGGCCCGCCTCTCACGATCGAGCGCGCGTACTCCCTGCGTGTCGAAGACGGCGCTGTGGGCGGGCAGGCGAACGTGTGGAGCGAGCACCTGCCCACCAGGGACCGCGTCGACTTCGCGATGTTCCCTCGACTCGCCGCGATCGCGGAGCGTCTGTGGGACGGCGGGGAGCCGGGACCCTACGCCGACTTCGAGCGGCGTCTGCCGATGCACCTGCGCCGGCTCGCCGCAGCGGGGGTGCGGTATCGTCCCCTTGACGGGCCGGAGCCCGAGCAGCGCCGTCCCGGCGTGCCGGGCAAGCCGCTCACGATCGAGGCGCGGGAGCAGATCGTCGCCGGCCTGGTCGAGCGCCTCATCGGGCGCTCACGCACGGTCGTCGTCGACGATCGAAAGTAATGTAACGTTTCGGTAACCCTGCCAGCGCGTCCGCGGGCAGAGGTTGCGCAAATTTTGTTCGTAAGGTCTACTAACAAACATGTCCGTTTCGGATGAACAGCGTTCCGCATCGCCGTCAGAGTACGCCGGTGCGAATGCGCACGCCTTCGGCCCGGGGCGCCACCTGCGCTCGCGATCAAAGGTGCTGCCAGAGCATGCGCGCGGTCACAACCGTGCACTGGTGCTGCAGACGCTGTACCACTCGGGGGCGATGAGTCGCGCCGACCTCTCCCGGGAGACGGGCCTCACCCGTGTCACCATCTCCGACCTGGTCGCCGAGTTCATCGCCGACGGGATCGTCATCGAGATGGGCGTCCGTGAAGCGGTGGGGCCGGGCAAGCCGCCCATCCTCATCGACATCGATCGCTTCGGCCATCAGATCGTCGGCCTCGATCTCTCCGGCCCCGACGCCTTCACCGGGGCGGTGCTGAGCCTCGACGGAGACGTGCTGGAGCGGCGCGAGGTGCCGCGTCCGAAATCCCCCGACGGGGAGGCGGCATACGCGGCGCTGCGGGAACTCGCACAGACGCTGGTCGAGGCCTCGACTCAGCCGCTGCTGGGCGTCGGCATCGGCACCCCGGGTGTCGTGCGTCCCGACGGGCTCGTCCTGAGCTCTCCCAACCTCGGCTGGACGAACTTCCCGCTGGAGGCGAAGCTCGGCGTCGATCTCGACCTTCCGGTCCTCGCCCGCAACGACGCCAACGCGGCGGTGCTCGCCGAGTACACGTTCGGCGAGGCGAAGGCCGACTTCATGCTGATCAAGATCGGCAAGGGTGTCGGCGCCGGCCTCATCACCGGCAGCCAGCCTCTGCTGGGCAGCCGCTTCGCCGCGGGAGAGATCGGTCACGTCGTCGTCGGTACCGACGGGGGCCCTCGCTGCGCGTGCGGGAAGGACGGCTGTCTCGAGGCGTGGCTCAGCGTGAGTCGGCTCGAGGCGGCGATCGCCGCTGATCCCGAGGCACGCGATGAGATCCTCCGCGATGCCGGGACGCGGATGGCGATCGCGACCGCTCCGATCGTCGCTGCCCTCGACCTCTCCGAGGTGGTGATCTCCGGTCCGGCGGAGCTGCTCGACGGCATCTTGATCGAGGCCGCCATCGCGACGTTGCGCGCGCGCACCCTCGAGGGCGTGTTCGAAGACGTCGTCGTGCGTTTGACGCACCAGGAGGACATCGTCCTGCGCGGAGCTGCGGTCATGGTGCTCTCGGGACAGCTGGGAGTGTCGTGAACGTCATCTGCACCGTTGACGGCACGGCCGGGAGCAGCATCCGATGACGGGTGCGAGCACTGCCGACCGCGCCGGTCGGCCGATTCGAGTGGGCCTGGACGTCGGCGGCACGAAGATCGACGCGGTCGCCGTGGACCCCTCTGGGGCCATCCGCGGACGCCTGCGCCGACCGACGGGTTGGGGCGATGACGCGGTCGTCGAGAGCATCGTTACCGCCGTGAAGGCACTCGCGGAGGAGAACGGGTTCCCCCTTGCCGACGTCGGCTCCGTCGGGATCGGCATCCCCGGCCTCGTCGACGCCGAGACCGGCCGTGTCGACCACGCGGTCAACCTCGGCGTGGAGTCCCTGGACCTCGCCGTCAGGGCCGAACTCGCTCTCGGAGTCCCGTTCCGCGTGGAGAACGACGTGAAGGCCGCGGCCCTCGGCGCTGCGGTGCTGAGCGGAGTCGCCGGTTCCATGGCCTACCTGAATCTCGGGACCGGCGTCGCTGCCGGGATCGTGATCGACGGACGGATCTGGCGCGGCGCACGCGGAACCGCGGGGGAGGTCGGTCATCTCTCCGTCGATCCGCGAGGGCGCCTGTGCGGCTGCGGGCAGTACGGGTGCGTCGAGACGTTCTGCGGCGGAGGGGCGTTGGCCAAGGCCTGGGGCCGACCCGGCACTCTGCCCATCAGGGACATCTTCGATGCGGCGGACGCCGGGGATCCGCATGCTGTCTCCCTCCGTGACGACCTCTATCACGGGGCCGCCGCCGCAGTGCGTGTTCTCGTGCTCTCCGCCGACGTGGAGAGGGTGGTCATCGGGGGAGGGCTGACCGCTCTCGGCGACCGACTCGAGAACGGACTCCGCGCGGCCCTGCATGCCGGCGCGGAGGCCTCGCCGTTCATGCGGTCGCTCCGCCTGGATGAGAGAATCGAACTGCTTCCCGCGGGTTCCCCCGCTGCCGCATTCGGCGCCGCACTCGTCGGCGCCTCCACCACCGAGAAGGAGATCGTCCCGCATGGCTGAGGTCGTCATCGTCGAGAATGCCGAGGCCGCAGGCGCTTTGGTCGCCACCGAGATCGTGGAGCTGATCGCGCGTCGTCCCGACGCGGTCCTCGGCCTCGCAACGGGGTCGACCCCGTTGCCGGTCTACCAGGCGCTGCGCACGCAGCTCGCAGGCCGCGACGTCTCACAGGTGCGTGGTTTCGCCCTCGACGAGTACGTCGGCATCGACCCGGCGCACCCGGAGAGCTACCGCTCGGTCATCACCCGCGAGGTCGTCGAGCCGCTCGGTCTCGACCCCGCGCGCATCCACGTGCCGAACGGCGCGGAGGCCACCATCCAGCATGCGGGTGAGGACTACGACGCGGCCATCGCGGCTGCCGGTGGAGTCGACCTGCAGATCCTCGGGATCGGCACCGACGGGCACATCGGGTTCAACGAGCCCGGCTCCTCCTTCGCATCGCGTACGCGTGTGAAGACCCTCACGGAGCAGACGCGCGAGGACAACGCCCGCTTCTTCGAGTCGATCGACGACGTCCCGATGCACTGCATCACGCAGGGGCTCGGCACCATCCTGGAGGCGCGCCACCTCGTGCTGCTCGCCTTCGGCGAGGGCAAGGCAGAGGCTGTGGCCGGTGCAGTCGAGGGCCCGCTGTCGGCGATCCTGCCCGGATCGGCGATCCAACTGCACCCGCACGCGACGATCGTCGTCGACGAAGCGGCTGCGTCGCGTCTCGCGCTCGCCGACTACTACCGGTACACGTTCGCCAATAAGCCGGCCTGGCAGGGCATCTGAGACGTGCCTGATGCCTGCCCTGGTGAACTCAGTTCGCCGGGGCGGGCCAGGCGATCGGGAGCAGGTGCTCCAGGCTCAGCGGCGCCAGCGGGAGCGTTCCGACGTCTGCGGGCGTGATCCAGCGCAGCTCGGCGAGCTCGGCCTGGACGGCGACGGTCGCGGGATCGATGGAGGTCGCGAAGGCCTCGGCGACGACACGGTGACCCGGTTCGTTCGCTGCGGCGGAGACGAACGTGCCGAGAGGACGGAGCGCCGCTTCATCGAGCACCACCCCGAGCTCCTCCTCGATCTCGCGGATCAACGTCTGCGCCGGGGACTCGCCGGATTCCGGCTTGCCGCCGGGCTGCATGAACATGGTCGTTCCCTGCTTGCGGACCACGAGCACCCTCCCCGCTTCATCGACGATCACGGCCGCGCTCACGTGGATGTCAGGCATCGGGGCTGAAGACCTTCCCTGGGTTGAGGATGCCGAGAGGATCGAAGACCGCGGCGATCTGGCGCTGGAGTCGCCACTGGTCGTCGCCCAGTTCGTCGGCGAGCCAGCGGCGCTTGAGCACCCCGATGCCGTGCTCCCCGGTGAGGGTTCCTCCGAGGCGGATGGCGGCGCGGAACAGTTCGTCGGCGGCCGCCCACACATGCGGAGGCGTCTGCGTCCCTTCGAAGATGAAGTTCGGGTGCAGGTTGCCGTCGCCTGCGTGTGCCACCGTCGGGATGACGATGTCGTACTCGCGTTCGATGCGGGCGATCTCGTCGAACATCGCCGGCATGGCGCTCCGTGGTACCGAGACGTCTTCGATCAGCGTCGTCCCCAGCGAGGCCATCGCTGCATGCATCGAACGGCGCACCGCCAGGAGGCGCTCGCCCTCGTCGCGGTCGTGTGAGACGACAGTGAGGCCGTCATGGGCGCGCAGGATCGTGGCGATCGCCTCCGCTTCGGCCGCGGCGGCCGGACCATCGGTCTGGATGGTCAGCTGAGCTGTTCCCTGATGCGGGATGGGAAGAGCGAGGAGCGCGTGCACGGCGGCGAGGCTCGCGGCGTCCATCAGCTCCATGATGGCTGGCTGCACGCCGGCGGCTGTCACAGCGGCCGAGGCGGCGGCAGCGTGACGCACCCCCGAGAAGGTCGCGGCGATCGTGCAGGTCTCCCCGGGGACGAGCCTGCGGAGCTTGAGGGTCGCGCCCACGACGACGCCCAACGTGCCTTCCGAGCCGACCACCAACGCGGTGAGATCGAGCCCGGTCACTCCCTTGACGCTGCGGTGTCCGAGGTGCAGCAGGCGCCCGTCGGCGAGCACCAGGTCCACCCCCAGCACGGCGTCGCGAACCACCCCGTACTTGGCGCAGAGCAGCCCTCCGGCACCTGTCGCGATGTTCCCACCCACCGTGGAGATGTCGCGGCTGGCGGGGTCAGGTGGCCACCACAGCCCGTGAGCCGCGAGCACGGCGTTGAGGTCGGCGTTGAGGATGCCGGGTTCGACGACCGCGAGCAGATCGTCGGCACGGATCTCGTTGATCGCGGTCATCCTGCGCAGGGAGAGGACGATCTCGCCCGTACCGGCGTTCGCGGCACCGGCGAGACCCGTGCCGGCACCACGCACCACGACCGGTGTGCGGGTGGCGGTCGCGATGCGCATGGTCTGCTGCACGTGCTCGACCCGCTCCGCATGGATCACAGCGAGCGGTCTGCCGGCGGCAGCGTGCCCTGAGCGGTCGGCTCTGGCTTCCTCGAGCGTCGCCTCATCGGTGTCGACGAGCGCTCCGAGGGACTCCTCAAGGAGCGCGAGCACACTCATGAGGGAGATCTCACGACAACGCGCGCCGGCCGCTGAGCACACCGGCGACCACGGCGACGAGGGCGAAGGCGGTGCCGATGAGTGCCTGCCCCATCGACCACCAGGCGATCGTCACGCCGACGTAGATCAGCAGCTCGACCGCGGCGCGGAGGAACGGGTGCACGCGCAGCACAGGTCGCGGCGAGAGGAAGAGAGCCCACACCAGGATCACCAGTACCGGCGCGCCGATACCGATGACGATGTTCCACGGAAGATCCCAGCTCGCGAAGCCCCACAATGCCAGAGAGGCGACGGCGACGATGAGGACGACAGCGCGCACGATGTCGAGTGCGGTGACCACCGGACGGTCGACGCCGGGAACGGGAGCGGGATCCGAGGACATGGATCCAGTCTATTCGCCGGTGGGGGCTTCCTCAGCCGGTGCAACGGGCGCCTCCGTGAGCGCTGCTGCGGGCGTGGTCTCGGCCGGCGGAGTCTGGACGGGGGCCGTCTCGACCGGAGCGGGTGCTGCTTCGATCGGTGCCGGTGCTGCTTCGTCCGGTGTGGGTGTCGGGTCTGACGCGGGTGCCTCCGGCTCGGTAGCGACCGGAGCAGACTCGGACGGCACAGACGACGCGGAAACGTCGCTCGTCGTGGAGGGCTCCGCTGTGGTCGATTCGACCGGAACCACCTCACCCGGAGTCTCGGGGCGGTTGGGCTCGAGATCGAGGAGGGTGGTGACCGCGGAAGGGCCCGTGCCGGATGCGAGGACGTATCGGAACGTGACGGTCGTGAGGTCGGCGTCGATGAACTGCCAGAAGGTGGGACGGAGATCGATGACTCCGAAGCCGGACTCGTCGAGCAGGATGCTGTCGCCTCCGCCGGTGCTGTCGTCCAGGAGCGCCTCGACCCTCTGGCCGGCCACACCCGAGACCGGAATGCTGTAGTGGACCTGGAGTCCGTTGAACCAGATGGTGGCGGTCTGCCACGTAGGTGCCTCCGTGGGGACGACCGGACCCACGGGGTCGACCGGGTCCACCGGATCGACGGGGTCCACCGGGTCGACGGGGTCCACGGGATCTACGGGGTCCACAGGATCTACGGGGTCCACAGGGTCGACCGGGTCCACGGGATCGACAGGCGGGACGACGACCGGCGGAACGATGACCGGCGGGACCGTGACGGGCGGGACGGTGGCGGGCGGTACAGGAACGGGTGCGCCCGCCTGATCTGCGCCAGGCTGAGGTTCTGCGGCTGGCGGCGCTGGGGTCTCGTCGGGGACGGTGACCGGGGGTTCGATGACGACGGGCTCGTCGAGGTTCATCGTCTCGTCGGGTCCGACATCTGCAGAGATCGAGGACGGGTCCTCATCGCCGGCGTTCGGAAGCGACGTCGCGGGATCGGCACCGGCGAGCCCGGGGACGATCGCGGCGGCGGCGACGACACCGGCCACGACCAGAGCGGCGGATCCCACTCCCACCAGTGCACCGATACCGGTGAACATGCCACCTGCGGATCCGGCTCCTGATGAAGCGCCGGCCGTTCCACCCGCTGAGCCGCCGGCACCGGAACCAGAACCGGAACCGCCGGCCGCGGCGAGACCGGTTGCGGCATGCGTGGCGCCGGGGTCGCCGGCGAAGACGGCACCGGGAATGCTGGACGGCATCGCCGCCAGGGCGACGATCGGCGTGCCGGCGCCCTGGAGCGTGGCGAGGTACCCCGCGGCGCCCGTGACGCCGAGGACGAGTGGAAGCAGCACGAGGGCCAGACGCTTGGAGACGTCCTTCGCCTCGGCTGCGACGATCATGCACCGCGCGCACTCGTCCAGGTGCAGTTCGAGGCGCTTGTGATCGCGAGTGCTGAGGTTGCCGCGCGAGTACGCGCCCAGGTGCTCGATGGTCCACTGGCACTCTGAGCCGTCTTCGGCGCTGCGCAGATGGGCCTGGATCCACGCTTCACGCAGGCCTTCGCGGGCGCGGAAGGCCAACTGCGACACGGCGCCGGCCTTCATGCCGAGCAGCGGCCCGACTTCCTGCGGCTTCATCTGCTCGATCTCGGTGTACCAGAGCACCTCCTGCCAACGGGAGGGGAGGCTGCGGAACGCCTGAGCGGTGAGGCTGCGGTCGAGTGCCTCGCTCGCAGCCTGGTCGGTGCTGTCGGGGTCGGCGACGGTGTCGAGTTCGTCGATCGCCGTCTCGCGGCGCGCGCGCCCCCACCCTGCGGCCGTGTTGCGGATGCTCGTGAAGAGGTAGGCGCGGAACGAGCCGTTGGGGCCGCCGCCTTTGAGGATCGCCTGATAGATGCGCGTGTACGACTCCTGCACCAGATCGTCCGGGTCGATCGACGAGGTCACGGAGCGCGCGACGGAGAGTCCGGACGGATAGTGTCGGCGCCAGAGTTCACCGAACGCCCCCGTGTCTCCCGAGCGGGTGCGGAGGATCAGGTCGGCGTCGCCGATCGTTTCGTCGTGAGTCGTGTTCTCTTCGTGCACAATCATCCATCTGTCGCGGGGCGCAGCTGCGCCTCCACCGGAAGAGACGCAGAAGAGCGCCTCTCATCACGCGACTTCATTATTCTCTCGCGAATCTCCCAGGTAAGCCACCCTCCGTCGGAACTCCAAGCGGATGCCCGGCTTCGGGCACTGTCACCGCCCAGCGGGCGTGCGATGTGCGGGGCCGGAGATCGACGACGTCTTTTCGGGCTGTCGAAGTTTTTTTCGGGAAGTCGCGTAATGAATCGGGATGTGCCACGTCTCATCCCATGTAGACAGCCGTAGCGATCCCACCGGGGGGGCGGGATCCAGGCACTGGTGCGGGGGGTATTCGCGCCGGTCGGGCGGGTCGGGATCCTCGGGGGAGGAGAACCCGGCCGCCCGTCTCACGAGGGG
>NZ_JADDUD010000021.1:0-219 GCF_015159725.1 Microbacterium sp. R1
GCCCAGGCGCTCGGCGTCCGCTCCTCCGCACTGCGGCACTGGGAGCGAGAAGGGCTCGTGCGCCCCCTTCGGCGTGCAGGATCGGTCCGCTCCTACGACTCCGCTGGGATCACCGAGGCGCGGATCGCCGCCGCCCTGCGTTCGGGCGGCTACGGCATCCCCGCCGTTTCGCGGATCATCGACGAGGTGCGCGCGCACGGTGACACCGCGCAGGTGCAG
>NZ_JADDUD010000022.1:0-215 GCF_015159725.1 Microbacterium sp. R1
AGTCGTAGGAGCGGACCGATCCTGCACGCCGAAGGGGGCGCACGAGCCCTTCTCGCTCCCAGTGCCGCAGTGCGGAGGAGCGGACGCCGAGCGCCTGGGCGAGTTCGCCGATGGCCATGGCATCGTCCTCGACGAACGGGTCGTCGGCCTCCGCCACCGCGTCCTCGAGTCCGCGCAGGGCCGCGCGCACCCGTGAGCGTTCGAGGGCGAGATCC
>NZ_JADDUD010000004.1:0-337789 GCF_015159725.1 Microbacterium sp. R1
GGGGTTGGCAATGGATGAAGTCAGCAATGAATTTGTCTCTTTGGTCAGCATCAAACTCGCTGCGTCACCGTTTTCCCGGTGGGGTATGCATTTCTTTTTTACGGAGAGTTTGATCCTGGCTCAGGATGAACGCTGGCGGCGTGCTTAACACATGCAAGTCGAACGGTGAACACGGAGCTTGCTCTGTGGGATCAGTGGCGAACGGGTGAGTAACACGTGAGCAACCTGCCCCTGACTCTGGGATAAGCGCTGGAAACGGCGTCTAATACTGGATATGTGACGTGACCGCATGGTCTGCGTCTGGAAAGAATTTCGGTTGGGGATGGGCTCGCGGCCTATCAGCTTGTTGGTGAGGTAATGGCTCACCAAGGCGTCGACGGGTAGCCGGCCTGAGAGGGTGACCGGCCACACTGGGACTGAGACACGGCCCAGACTCCTACGGGAGGCAGCAGTGGGGAATATTGCACAATGGGCGCAAGCCTGATGCAGCAACGCCGCGTGAGGGACGACGGCCTTCGGGTTGTAAACCTCTTTTAGCAGGGAAGAAGCGAAAGTGACGGTACCTGCAGAAAAAGCGCCGGCTAACTACGTGCCAGCAGCCGCGGTAATACGTAGGGCGCAAGCGTTATCCGGAATTATTGGGCGTAAAGAGCTCGTAGGCGGTTTGTCGCGTCTGCTGTGAAATCCGGAGGCTCAACCTCCGGCCTGCAGTGGGTACGGGCAGACTAGAGTGCGGTAGGGGAGATTGGAATTCCTGGTGTAGCGGTGGAATGCGCAGATATCAGGAGGAACACCGATGGCGAAGGCAGATCTCTGGGCCGTAACTGACGCTGAGGAGCGAAAGGGTGGGGAGCAAACAGGCTTAGATACCCTGGTAGTCCACCCCGTAAACGTTGGGAACTAGTTGTGGGGTCCATTCCACGGATTCCGTGACGCAGCTAACGCATTAAGTTCCCCGCCTGGGGAGTACGGCCGCAAGGCTAAAACTCAAAGGAATTGACGGGGACCCGCACAAGCGGCGGAGCATGCGGATTAATTCGATGCAACGCGAAGAACCTTACCAAGGCTTGACATATACGAGAACGGGCCAGAAATGGTCAACTCTTTGGACACTCGTAAACAGGTGGTGCATGGTTGTCGTCAGCTCGTGTCGTGAGATGTTGGGTTAAGTCCCGCAACGAGCGCAACCCTCGTTCTATGTTGCCAGCACGTAATGGTGGGAACTCATGGGATACTGCCGGGGTCAACTCGGAGGAAGGTGGGGATGACGTCAAATCATCATGCCCCTTATGTCTTGGGCTTCACGCATGCTACAATGGCCGGTACAAAGGGCTGCAATACCGCGAGGTGGAGCGAATCCCAAAAAGCCGGTCCCAGTTCGGATTGAGGTCTGCAACTCGACCTCATGAAGTCGGAGTCGCTAGTAATCGCAGATCAGCAACGCTGCGGTGAATACGTTCCCGGGTCTTGTACACACCGCCCGTCAAGTCATGAAAGTCGGTAACACCTGAAGCCGGTGGCCTAACCCTTGTGGAGGGAGCCGTCGAAGGTGGGATCGGTAATTAGGACTAAGTCGTAACAAGGTAGCCGTACCGGAAGGTGCGGCTGGATCACCTCCTTTCTAAGGAGCATCTGACACCTCAGGGTGTCCAGAACCCAGATCGAAGGCATACGTTCTTCGCTGGGAGCTCATGGGTGGAACATTTGACATGGTGCGAGGGATGTTGTTCTTCTCCAGTACGCCGCTTCGGTGGTTGGAACGGGGAGGGTGACGGATGTCGCACCTGCACGCTGTTGGGTCCTGAGGGACCGGATGCGCTTTGACCTTTCGGGGTTGGAAGCATTTGGTTACTCTGGGCCTCTTTCTGTTTCCCCCGTGTTTGTGGGGTTGTGGATTGGGGTACCGCCCGTACTTTGAGAACTACACAGTGGACGCGAGCATCTTGCAACAGCCTTCGGGTTGTTGCACAAGATGATCTTAAAGATCATTAGTCAATTTCTGATCCCGCCTTCGGGTGGGGTCGAGTTTTTGATTCAAACTCATGTGATTTCAAGTCTTTAAGAGCAAACGGTGGATGCCTTGGCATCTGGAGCCGAAGAAGGACGTAGCAATCTGCGATAAGCCTCGGGGAACTGATAAGCAAGTTTTGATCCGAGGGTGTCCGAATGGGGAAACCCCGCTGGGCGGCGTGCCGACCTAGTGACTCCCGCCTGAATATATAGGGCGGGTAGAGGGAACGTGGGGAAGTGAAACATCTCAGTACCCACAGGAAGAGAAAGCAACCGCGATTCCGTTAGTAGTGGCGAGCGAAACCGGATCAGGCTAAACCTAGCGTGTGTGATAGCCGGCAGGCGTTGCACGTTGGGGGTTGTGGGACTTTTCAGTCATCTCTGCCGAGGTGGCGGCGTTACAAGAAGGTATAGACGAACGGTCTTGAAAGGCCGGTCATAGAGGGTGCCAACCCCGTAGTCGAAATGCCTCTCTTGGCGCGAAGAGTATCCCAAGTAGCACGGGGCCCGTGAAATCCCGTGTGAATCTGTCAGGACCACCTGATAAGCCTAAATACTCCCAGATGACCGATAGCGGACAAGTACCGTGAGGGAAAGGTGAAAAGTACCCCGGGAGGGGAGTGAAATAGTACCTGAAACCGTTTGCTTACAAACCGTTGGAGCCTCCTTAGTAGGGGTGACAGCGTGCCTTTTGAAGAATGAGCCTGCGAGTTAGCGATATGTGGCGAGGTTAACCCGTGTGGGGTAGCCGTAGCGAAAGCGAGTCTGAATAGGGCGATTCAGTCGCATGTCCTAGACCCGAAGCGAAGTGATCTATCCATGGCCAGGTTGAAGCACGTGTAAGAGCGTGTGGAGGACCGAACCCACTTAGGTTGAAAACTGAGGGGATGAGCTGTGGATAGGGGTGAAAGGCCAATCAAACTTCGTGATAGCTGGTTCTCTCCGAAATGCATTTAGGTGCAGCGTTGCGTGTTTCTTGCCGGAGGTAGAGCTACTGGATGGCCGATGGGCCCTACAAGGTTACTGACGTCAGCCAAACTCCGAATGCCGGTAAGTGAGAGCGCAGCAGTGAGACTGTGGGGGATAAGCTTCATAGTCGAGAGGGAAACAACCCAGACCACCAACTAAGGTCCCAAAGCGCGTGCTAAGTGGGAAAGGATGTGGAGTTGCTGTGACAACCAGGAGGTTGGCTTAGAAGCAGCCACCCTTGAAAGAGTGCGTAATAGCTCACTGGTCAAGTGATTCCGCGCCGACAATGTAACGGGGCTCAAGCACGCCACCGAAGTTGTGGCATTGACATTATTGGTAGGCCTTCGTGGTCCAGCCGTGTTGATGGGTAGGAGAGCGTCGTGTGGCCAGCGAAGCGGCGGTGTAAACCAGCCGTGGAGGCTACACGAGTGAGAATGCAGGCATGAGTAGCGAATGACGTGTGAGAAACACGTCCTCCGAAAGACCAAGGGTTCCAGGGTCAAGCTAATCTTCCCTGGGTAAGTCGGGACCTAAGGCGAGGCCGACAGGCGTAGTCGATGGACAACGGGTTGATATTCCCGTACCGGCGAAGAACCGCCCAAGCTAATCCAGTAGTGCTAAGTGTCTGAATCCCAGTGACTGATCCCTTCGGGGTGACGCTCTGGGCCTAGCGCACGACCCCATTCTGGTGCGGTTAGCGTATTAACAGGTGTGACGCAGGAAGGTAGCCCAAGCCAGGCGATGGTTGTCCTGGTGCAAGTGCGTAGGCCGAGTCGTAGGCAAATCCGCGATTCACATAGGCTGAGACACGATGCGGATAAAAAGTGGGTGATCCTATGCTGCCAAGAAAAGCATCGACGCGAGGTTCTAGCCGCCCGTACCCCAAACCGACTCAGGTGGTCAGGTAGAGAATACCAAGGAGATCGAGAGAATCGTGGTTAAGGAACTCGGCAAAATGCCCCCGTAACTTCGGGAGAAGGGGGGCCATCCACTTATACGGATTTACTCCGAAAAGGGTGTGGTGGCCGCAGAGACTAGTGGGTAGCGACTGTTTACTAAAAACACAGGTCCGTGCCAAGTCGCAAGACGATGTATACGGACTGACGCCTGCCCGGTGCTGGAAGGTTAAGAGGACCGGTTAGCCGCAAGGCGAAGCTGAGAATTTAAGCCCCAGTAAACGGCGGTGGTAACTATAACCATCCTAAGGTAGCGAAATTCCTTGTCGGGTAAGTTCCGACCTGCACGAATGGCGTAACGACTTCCCAACTGTCTCAACCGCGAACTCGGCGAAATTGCATTACGAGTAAAGATGCTCGTTACGCGCAGCAGGACGGAAAGACCCCGTGACCTTTACTACAGCTTGGTATTGGTGTTCGGTGTGGCTTGTGTAGGATAGGTGGGAGACTTTGAAGCATGGACGCTAGTTCGTGTGGAGTCATTGTTGAAATACCACTCTGGTCACTCTGGAT
Organism: Microbacterium sp. R1; assembly: GCF_015159725.1. Classification (NCBI taxonomy): domain Bacteria; kingdom Bacillati; phylum Actinomycetota; class Actinomycetes; order Micrococcales; family Microbacteriaceae; genus Microbacterium; species Microbacterium sp. R1. The sequence goes on from NZ_JADDUD010000004.1 coordinate 4,449, forward strand.
ATCTAACTTCGAACCGTAATCCGGTTCAGGGACAGTGCCTGGTGGGTAGTTTAACTGGGGCGGTTGCCTCCCAAAAAGTAACGGAGGCGCCCAAAGGTTCCCTCAACCTGGTTGGCAATCAGGTGTCGAGTGTAAGTGCACAAGGGAGCTTGACTGTGAGACTGACAGGTCGAGCAGGGACGAAAGTCGGGACTAGTGATCCGGCAGTGGCTTGTGGAAGCGCTGTCGCTCAACGGATAAAAGGTACCTCGGGGATAACAGGCTGATCTTGCCCAAGAGTCCATATCGACGGCATGGTTTGGCACCTCGATGTCGGCTCGTCGCATCCTGGGGCTGGAGTAGGTCCCAAGGGTTGGGCTGTTCGCCCATTAAAGCGGTACGCGAGCTGGGTTTAGAACGTCGTGAGACAGTTCGGTCCCTATCCGCTGCGCGCGTAGGAAATTTGAGAGGATCTGACCCTAGTACGAGAGGACCGGGTTGGACGAACCTCTGGTGTGTCAGTTGTTCCGCCAGGAGCACCGCTGATTAGCTACGTTCGGGATGGATAACCGCTGAAAGCATCTAAGCGGGAAGCCGGCCTCAAGATGAGATTTCCATACCTTCGGGTGAGAGGCTCCCAGCCAGACTACTGGGTTGATAGGCCAGATGTGGAAGTGCAGTAATGCATGCAGCTGACTGGTACTAATAAGCCGATGACTTGATAACACACCGTTTGTTGGTGCTACGCGTCCACTGAGTGGTTCTCGATGTACGGTCGAGAACCGCATAACAACAATGACTTTGTTATGTGTTTGATTGAAACATCAATAGTGTTTCGGCGGCCATAGCGTGAGGGAAACGCCCGGTTACATTCCGAACCCGGAAGCTAAGCCTCACAGCGCCGATGGTACTGCAGGGGGGACCCTGTGGGAGAGTAGGACACCGCCGGACTCCTTTTAAGCACGAAGAGCCATCCCTCGCGGGGTGGCTCTTCTGCGTTAACGCGACCGTGGCCGCACGGCTCAGCGCTTCAAGCGCGCCTCGAGCATGGCGGCGCACTCCCGCACAACGGCAGCGAGCAGCTCCTCATCAAGATCCGCACGGCCCCACGTCACCGCCACCGCTGCAACAGGCCAGCCCGCGGCATCGAGGACCGCGGCGCCCACACTGCGCAGTCCGTCCGCGATCTCACTGTTCTCTGTCGCATACCCCCGTGCCCGGACATCCCGGAGAAGCTCACGCAGTTCGCGGGGTGTCCGCGGGCCGAGGCCGGTGCGGTCGGGGAATGCCGAGACGTCCGGGTAGAGCGCCCGCACCTGTTCCCGGGGGAGCGCTGCCAGCATCGCGCGGCCCGAAGCCGTGAGGTGCGCCGGAAGACGCACGCCCACGTCCGTCACCAACGCGGGCCTCCGAGGTGCGCGTTCCTCGACGATGTACAGCACGTCCCCGCCACTCATCACCGCCAGGTGCGCGCTCTCCCCCAGCCGGTCCGAAAGAGCAGCCACCAAAGGTCGGCCTCGTCGCGCCAGGGGCTGTTGCCGGGTGTACCCGCCGGCGAGCTCGAAAGCCGAAGTACCCAGCCCCCAGCGTCTCTCTTCGCGCAGGTGCAGCACGAAGCCGTGAGCGGCCAAGGTGGTCAGCAGGTGATAGACCGTCGACCGCGGCAGCTCGAGCTCGCGCGCGATCGCCGACGCCGCCACGGGGGCCGGCCGTCCGGCGAGATAGCTCAGGATGCGGAGCGTGTTCTCCGCCGCAGGCACCTGCGCGGTCGGCGCGTCGGACACCGGGACGTCCGCCACCCGTGCCTGCGTCCCCGGTGCCTGAGCGCTCATCGTTTTGTCTGGGATCACAGACAAAGCATCGCACGAACGGGTGTCTCACACGACGCGTCGGGTGTGGAATCGAACCATGACCGAACTCGCCCCCGTGCTGGTCGGAGCGGCCCCGCTGTCGCTCGCCGATGTCGTCGCCGTCGTCCGTCACGATGCCCCCGTGCAGCTCGACGCCGAAGCCCTCGCCCGCGTCGCCGACACCCGCCGTGTGATCGACGGCCTCGCCGCCGACCCGAACCCGCACTACGGTGTCTCCACCGGATTCGGTGCTCTGGCGACCACCTTCATCGCCCCCGACCGTCGCCTGCAGCTGCAGGCCAGTCTGATCCGCTCGCACGCCGCGGGCACCGGCGCCGAGGTCGAGCGCGAGGTCGTCCGCGGACTCCAGTTGCTGCGCCTGCAGACCCTCGCTTCCGGGCGAACCGGCGTGCGCCCGGTCGTGGTCGAGACCTACGCCGCCCTGCTCAACGAGGGCATCACCCCCGTCGTGCGCGAGTACGGCTCGCTCGGTTGCTCGGGCGACCTGGCCCCTCTCGCGCACATCGCCCTGGCCGCGATGGGCGAAGGCGACGTGCGTGACGCATCCGGCGCACTGGTTCCCGCAGCCGAGGCACTGGTCGCCGCGGGCATCGAGCCGCTCACCCTCGTCGAGAAGGAGGGGCTCGCGCTCATCAACGGCACCGACGGCATGCTGGGCATGCTGGTGCTCGCACTCCACGACCTCGAGACGCTCCTGCTCACCGCCGACATCGCCGCGGCCATGTCGGTCGAGTCGCAGCTCGGCACCGACGCCGTGTTCGCCGCTGACCTGATGGCCCTCCGCGCACAGACGGGCCAGGCCGAGTCCGCGGCCAATCTCCGCGCCTTCCTCGGCGACTCCCCCATGGTCGCGAGCCACATGGGCCCGGATGACGGCCGCGTGCAGGACGCCTACTCGCTGCGCTGCTCGCCCCAGGTGCACGGCGCCGCCCGCGACACCCTCGCCCACGCGACGCTGATCGCCGGACGCGAGCTCGCCAGCGTGATCGACAACCCCGTCATCACCTTCGACGGGCGCATCGAGTCGAACGGCAACTTCCACGGGGCTCCGGTCGCCGCTGTGCTCGACTTCCTCGCGATCTCGGTCGCCGACGTCGCCTCGGTCTCCGAGCGTCGCACCGACCGCGCACTCGACCCGGCCCGCAGCCACGGACTCCCGCCGTTCCTCGCGGACGAGGTCGGCGTCGACTCCGGCCTCATGATCGCGCAGTACGCGGCAGCCGGCATCGTCTCCGAGCTCAAGCGTCTCGCCGTCCCCGCCTCGGTCGACTCGATCCCGTCGTCCGCCATGCAGGAGGACCACGTGTCGATGGGATGGGCCGCCGCCCGCAAGCTGCGCCGCGCGATCGACGGCCTCGGCCGCGTGCTCGCCATCGAGATCCTCACCGGCGCCCGCGCCCTCGATCTGCGCGCGCCGTTGCAGGCGGGGCCCGCGACCGGAGCCGTTCGTGACCTGGTCCGCACCGTCGCCGCAGGTCCTGGACCCGACCGCTTCCTGTCCCCGGACATGGAAGCCGTCACCGCCCTCGTCCAGTCGGGCGACGTCGCCCGCATCGCAAAGGAGCACACTCATGGCTGAGAACGTCTCATCAGAAAGCACCGCTTCCGGATCGCGAGTCGTCCGCGCTGCCCGTGGCAACCAGCGCACCGCGAAGAGCTGGGGCGCCGAAGCCGCCAAGCGCATGCTCATGAACAACCTCGACCCCGAGGTCGCCGAGCACCCGGAAGACCTGGTCGTCTACGGCGGCACGGGCAAGGCCGCCCGCAGCTGGGAGGCCTACGACGCGATCGTGCGCACCCTCGACGAGCTCGAACCGGACGAGACCCTGCTCGTGCAGTCGGGCAAGCCGGTCGGCGTGTTCCGCACCCACGAGTGGGCCCCGCGCGTGCTCATCGCCAACTCGAACCTGGTCGGCGACTGGGCGACGTGGCCCGAGTTCCGCAAGCTCGAAGAGCTGGGACTCATCATGTACGGGCAGATGACCGCCGGCTCGTGGATCTACATCGGCACGCAGGGCATCCTGCAGGGCACGTACGAGACCTTCGCCGCCGTGGCCCGCTCGCTCGGCCGCGACTCGCTGCGCGGCACCCTGACCCTCACCGGCGGCGCCGGGGGAATGGGCGGCGCTCAGCCGCTCGCGGTGACCCTGAACGACGGGGCGGTTCTGATCGTCGACGTCGACGAGTCGCGCCTCGCTCGCCGCGTGGAACACGGCTACCTCGACGAGTACACGACCGATCTCGACGCGGCCGTCGCCCGCGTGGTCGCCGCCAAGGACGCCGGGGAGGCCCTCTCGGTCGGTGTCGTCGGCAACGCGGCCGAGGTGTTCCCCGAGCTGCTGCGCCGCGGGGTGCCGATCGACATCGTGACCGACCAGACCAGCGCCCACGACCCGCTCGCCTACCTCCCGCTCGGCACCTCGGTGGCGGACTGGAAGGCCGAGGCCGAGCGCGACCCGGAGGACTTCACCCGCCGCTCCCGCGCATCGATGGCAGCGCACGTGGAGGCGATGGTCGCGTTCCAGGACGCGGGCGCCGCGGTGTTCGACTACGGCAACTCGATCCGCGCCGAAGCGCAGCTGGGCGGGTTCGACCGGGCATTCGAGTTCCCCGGATTCGTGCCGGCCTACATTCGCCCGCAGTTCGAAGAGGGACGAGGGCCGTTCCGCTGGGCTGCGCTCTCGGGTGACCCGGAAGACATCTACAAGACCGACCGGGCGATCGCCGAGCTCTTCCCCGAAGACGCCGCCCTGCACCGCTGGCTCGAGAAAGCCGGGGAGAAGGTGCACTTCGAAGGGCTTCCCGCCCGCATCTGCTGGCTCGGCTACAAGGAGCGCCACCTCGCCGGACTCAAGTTCAACGAGATGGTCGCTTCGGGCGAGCTCTCGGCTCCTATCGTGATCGGTCGCGATCACCTCGACTCCGGCTCGGTCGCCTCGCCCTACCGCGAGACCGAGGCGATGAAGGACGGCTCCGACGCCATCGCCGACTGGCCCCTGCTGAACGCCCTGCTCAACACGGCGTCCGGTGCCTCCTGGGTGTCGCTGCACCACGGCGGCGGCGTCGGCATCGGCCGCTCGATCCACGCCGGTCAGGTGACGGTGGCCGACGGTTCTGACCTCGCCGCCCAGAAGCTGGAGCGCGTGCTGACGAACGACCCCGGCACCGGTGTGATGCGCCACGTCGACGCCGGCTACGAGCACGCCCGCGAGGTCGCCCGCGAGCGCGGCCTGAACGTGCCGATGCTCTGAGAGGGTGAGGACATGTCGACGCTCATCACGAACATCGCGGAACTGACGACGAACGTCGCGACAGCTGATGACCGCACCGGGACGCTGGCCGACGCAGCGGTGCTGATCGAGGGCGAGCGAATCGCCTGGGTGGGTGCCGCAGCAGAGGCACCGGAAGCCGACGAGGTCGTGGACGCCGCCGGGCGTGCGATGATTCCCGGATTCGTCGACAGCCACAGCCACCTCGTCTTCGGGGGCGACCGCGCCGTCGAGTTCGAGGCGCGCATGGCGGGGCAGAAGTACGCGGCCGGCGGCATCCGCTCGACCGTCGCGGCCACCCGCGCCGCGAGCGACGACGAGCTGCGCGCGCGACTGCGCGGCTTCCTCGACGAGATGCTCGCGCAGGGCACGACGACCGTCGAGATCAAGAGCGGCTACGGCCTGAGCGTCGCCGACGAGGAGCGACTGGTGCGCCTGGCGGCAGAGGTGACGCCCGAGGTGACCTTCCTCGGCGCACACGTCGTGCCCGCCGAGTACGCCGACCGCTCGGACGAGTACGTCGACCTGGTGACCGGGCCCATGCTCGATGCGTGCGCCCCGCGCTCGAAGTGGATCGACGTGTTCTGCGAGACCGGCGCCTTCACGGTCGCGCAGTCGCGGCGGGTACTGGAAGCCGGCATCGCGCGCGGACTCGCCCCCCGCGTGCATGCGAGCCAGCTCGGTCCAGGAGAGGGCGTGCGTCTGGCCGTCGAGCTCGGTGCGGCCTCGATCGACCACGGCACCTATCTGACGGACGCCGACATCGACGCGATCGCCGGCTCCGACACCGTGCTCACCCTGCTGCCGGGGGTGGAGTTCTCGACGCGGCAGCCGTATCCGAACGCTCGACGCCTGATCGACGCCGGAGTGACCGTGGCGCTGGCCTGCGACACGAACCCGGGGTCGAGCTTCACCTCGTCGATGCCGTTCTGCATCGCCGTGGCCGTGCGCGACATGGGGATGACCCCGGCCGAGGCCGTCTGGGCCGCGACGGCGGGCGGGGCGAAGGCACTGCGCCGCGAAGACGTCGGCGTGATCGCGTCCGGGGCCAGAGCCGACCTCGTGCTGCTGAAGGCGCCGACCCGCATCCACCTCGCCTATCGGCCGGGCGTTCCGCTCGTCGACACCGTCTGGAAGGACGGACGAGCGATCGACTGAGGCCGCGGGCGCTCAGCCGATCGCTCGTCCGATCCGTCCGGGTCAGCCCAGGGCTTGCGTCACGACGACGGCCGCGGCCGCCGACCACGCTTGCGGGCGGCACGCGGCGGGGTAGGGAAGGGGCGCGCCTCCGGGCACGCGCGCATCGCCTGCGTGCAGCTCGGGCACGCGGTAGCCGAACCCCTCCGCCAGGTCGAGCAACTGCTCGGCGACCACGCGTGCTTCGGCATCGAGCCCGGCGCGGATCATGCCGTGCACGGCGATCGCGGTGTCGTGCGCCCACACGCTGCCACCGTGATAGCTGAGCGGCCAGTATCCGGCAGCGTCGGTCGACATGGTGCGGATGCCGTAGCCGCTCGACATGCTCGGCGCGGTCAGCAGCGCGGCGCAGGCCCGCTCCTCCTCGGGGTCGAGGATGCCGGTGCCGATCAGGTGTCCGATGTTGCTGGTGAGGGTGTCGACCGGGGCGCCGTGGGCGTCGAGGGCGATCGCGGGGTAGCGGCCCTCTGGCGTGGTGATCCAGTACGCAGCGCGGAAACGTTCGCGCAGGTCGGCAGCCCACGCCCGCAGCTCAGCGCCGCCGGGTTCGCCGAACGTGTCGAGCAGATCCGCGCCGCGCACAGCAGCCTCGTACGCATAGCCCTGCACCTCGCTGAGCGCGATGGGGCCCTCGGCCAAGCGCCCGTCGCGCCACTGGATCGAGTCGCCGGAGTCCTTCCAGCCCTGGTTCGCGAGTCCGTGGCCCGACTCGTCCGCATAGTCGATGAAGCCGCTGCCCGAGGCATCGCCGTGCACCGTCATCCAGGTCAACGCGGCGCGAAGTGCCGGGAGCAGTGCCCGCACCTCTCGCTCGGGCATGCCCTCGGCGTGGGCGTCGGCGAGCAGACAGATCCAGAGCGGGGTCGCATCCACCGTGCCGTAGTAGAGCGGCGGCAGGTGCACGCCCTCGTTCGGCAACGACAGGGCGCCGCTGCGCAGCTCATGCGCGATCTTGCCCGGAGCCTCGGCCGTCGAGGCGTCGTGCCCGGTGCCCTGGAGCCGGGCCAGCACCCGCAGCGTCGAGGCCGCCATGTCGGGGTCGACCGCGAGGGCGAGGCGGGCTGCCCAGAGCGAGTCCCGACCGAAGAGAGTGAAGAACCAGGGGGCTCCTGCGGCGTAGAACGCGTCGTCCGGATGGTCGGGCAGCGCGAGGCGGAGCGCAGAGAGGTCGGCGGTCGCCTGCGCCATCCAGCGGGCAGCGCGCGAATCCGCGGGGACGGCGGGCTGCGGAGCCCGCGACGGACGGGCAGCGGTGACGACGAGCGTCGGGTCGTCGAGGTCGACCGCCCAGCCGAGGGCGACGGATCCGCGTGGCGGCACCACCGCATCCCACCGCAGCACCAGGGCCTCCCCGTCCTGCGTCACCGCGGCTTCGGGAGCGGTGAGCGTGAACGACGCCTCGCCTGCACGGCAGATGGATCCGTCCCAGCTCCACGTCGCCTCGGTACCCAGCCCCGCCTTGACCTCCTGCATCGGCGCGAAGTCCGGGAGCACCCGCACTGTCACCGCTGCGGCGACCGGTGCGTCGAGGTGGGAGGTGATCGTGATCCGCTCCGAGAACGCACCGGCGGCGACCCGGCGATCACGGTCCATCCGCACCTTCGGGTCGGCCGATTCGTCGTCGAGCCCGCGCAGCAGGTCGGTCAGCACCGTCTGCTGCGGCACCGCCGACACGCACCCGATGGACTCGAGCGCGGTGCCGTCGACGGTGATCTCGATGCTCCGGATGTGCCGGACGTCGCCGTGGTAGATCCCGTGGATCGGTGCGGTACCCATGCGGCCGATGTCGTCGGACCAGGCCTGGGTCGGCGCCTCGAGCATGATCACGGCGTCGTCCAGCAGCGGCTGGAGGGGCGGGGTGGGGGTCATTCCTTGACGGCTCCTTCTGTGGAGTTCATGATGCGGCGCTGGAAGACGAAGAACATCACGGCGACGGGGATCGTCATGATGAGCGCGGCCGCCAGCTTGAGCGGATACTGGGTGCCCTGGCTGAGTCCACCGCTGGCGAGGGACGCGACGCCCTTGGTCAGGGTGGTCAGGGCAGGGTCGTTGGTCGACACGATGAAGTGGCTGAGCTCGTTCCAGGAACCCTGGAACGACAGGATCACGATCGTCACGAGCGCGGGCGTCGCCATCGGCAGCACCACCGACCAGAACAGTCGGAACGTGCCGGCGCCGTCGATGCGCGCCTGCTCCTCGACCGACTCGGGGATGGACTCGAAGAAGTTCTTCATGATGAACACCCCTGCCGCATCGACGAGCAGCGGCAGGATCATCCCGGCGTAGGAGTTGAAGATGCCGAGCTGGTTGATCACGAGGAACTTGGGGATGAGCAGCACCACGGTGGGAACCGACATCACCGCCACGAGTGCCGCGAAGACGACACCGCGTCCACGGAAGCGCAGTCGGGCGAGTGCGTACCCGGCGAGCGAGTTGAAGAACACCCGGCCCGCGGTGACGAAGATCGTCACGATCGCGCTGTTCACGAACCACGACGGGAAGTCGGAGTTGCGGAACAGGCGCTCGTACGCCGCGAACGTCCAGACGTCGGGGATCAGCGTGATCCCGCTGGACGCGGCATCCTCATCGGTCTTGAAGCTCGTCGCGACCTGGATCAGGAACGGGTAGATGTAGATGATCGCGAGGATGATCAACAGCGCGTAGAGGGCGATCTGCCAGGTCAGCTGCTTCGACGAGAGCCGTCTCATGACGATGCTCCCTTCGACGACTGGTACGCGCGGATGCGACGCTTCGACACCGGCCGGTCGCGCAGCACCCAGCGCTGCAGGAGCGTGAAGATCACGATGATGACGAACAGGATGAACGCGATCGCCGCACCCTGCCCCCACTCCTGGTTCTGGAACGCGGTCTGGTACGAGAGGTAGGCGGGGGTGAGCGTGGTCTTGCTCGGCGCACCCCGCGTGCCCGTGTAGATCTGGTCGAACACCTGCCAGCAGCCGATGAGGCCGAGGGTCAGCACGGTGAACAGGGTCGGGCGCAGCTGCGGGAGCGTGATGCGCCAGAAGCGCTGCCAGCCGTTCGCGCCGTCCATCATGGCCGCTTCATCGACGTCGGCGCCGAGGTTCTGCAGACCGGCGAGGAAGATGAGCATGAACGTGCCGGAGGTCGTGAAGATGGCCATCAGGATGTACGCGCTCATCGCGACGGACGGACCGGCGAGCCACTCCCACCACGACACTCCGAGTGTGCCGCCCTGGGTGAGCGCCGCGGGACCGGCATCGACGCCGACCGTGCCGAGTGCCAGATGCAGGATGCCGCGCGGATCGTTGAACCAGTTGGGCCCGTTGATGCCGAACCAGGAGAGCACGTCGTTGACGGCGCCGCTGGAGGTGAAGAGGAACATCCACAGCACCGTGATCGCGACGGTGCTGGTCACGGAGGGGAAGTAGTAGGCGGTGCGGAAGAAGCCGCGGCCGCGGAGCATGGCGCGGTTGACGAGGATCGCGAGGAACAGGGCGAGCGCGGTCTGCAGCGGGACCACGAGCAGCACGTACCAGGCGTTGTTGCGCAGTGCGGTGCCGAAGTCCTTGGTCGCGAGACCGCCGTCGGTGAGGACGGCCGAGAAGTTGTCGGCGCCGACGAACGAGACCGATCCGGAGAGGGGGCTGCCGCGGCCGCCCCAGTCGGAGACGCTCACCCACAGCGCCATGAGCACCGGGATGAGGAGGAAGACACCGAGGATCACGATCACCGGCGCCGTGAACAGCCATCCGGCTGCCGCCTCGCCGCGGCGGAGCCCGGAGGCCCCACCGCGGCGAGACGCTGCCTTGACCGCCATGGTTACTCGACGACCGCTTCGAGGTTCGACTGCACGGAGTCGAGGATCGTCTTCGGGTCGGCTGTCTTCAGCGACTCGAGCTGCGAGTTGAAGTCGGCGATCACGTCGGCGGTGCCGGCCTGGTTCGGGGGGAACTGGGCATAATCCGCACCGGCGAGGAACGGGGCGAGCTCGGGGTTCGCGGCGGTCCACTCGTCGGCGGCCGACTTGATCGACGGCATCGGGCCGAACGCCTTCGAGAACGCCAGCTGGCTGTCGGCGCTCGTCAGGTACTCGACCAGTTCGAGGGCGGCCTGCTGGTTCGGGCTGTCGGCAGCCATGCCCCAGCAGTTCGTGAACTGCAGCGTGCCCTTGCCGCCCGCGCCCTCGGGGAGCTCGGCGACCGTGTACTCGAGGCTGCTGTAGTCGTTCGACAGCGCTCCGGTGATCCAGTTGCCCTCGATGACCATCGCGGCGGACTGCTTGCCCAGGGCCTCGCCGCCCCAGCCGCCCCCGACGTCCTTGGCGTAGGCGAAGGTGCCGTCGACCAGGTGCGACTTCACGTAGTCGAGGGCCTCGACGTTGGCGGCGTCGTCGGCGATGACCGTGCCGTCGTCGACGAGACCGCCACCGGCCTGGGCCATGAAGACGCCGACGCGCTGGTACTCGGCGCCGAAGGCCAGGCCCACGTGATCGGCGGTCGTGAGCTTCTGCGCCACGGCGGAGAGGTCGTCCCAGGTCTTCGGGAGGTCGGCGTCGGTGAGGCCGGCGTCGGTCCACATCTGCGTGTTGATGATGAGCGACAGCGTCGAGAAGTCCTTGGGTGCGCAGTAGAACGTGCCGTCGACCGTGAAGTTCTCGACGAGCGACGGGTAGAAGTCGTCCTTGTTGGAGAGCTGGTCGCCGTAGGCCTTGAGCGATCCGTTCGCGGCGTAGCCGGAGGCCTGGTCGGTGGAGAGGTAGAACAGGTCGGCGGGGTCGCCGGCGGCGAAGCCCTGCGACAGCTCCTGGTCGAGGTTGCTCGCGGTCTGCAGCTTCACCTTCGTGCCGGACTCGGCCGACCACGCGTCGACAGCCGACTGCACGGCCGCGGTCTCGGCGTCGCCGGAGGAGCCGATCAGCACCGTGAGCGCGTCGTCGGAGGAGGTGAGCCCCTCGCCGTCGGCCTTGGTGTCGTCTCCGGCGAAACCGGAGCCGCAGCCGGTGAGCACGAGCGCGCTCGTGAGCAGCACCGCCCCGGTGCCGAGGACTGCGCGAGTGGTGTGCCGTGTCATGGTCTCTCTCCTTTGATGAGTCACTGCGGGTTCGATGGATCTCTGGCGACGGTCTCGGGAGGACCGTGCGGGATTAGCGCAGAAATTTGAACGATCAAACTCTGCGTGGAATAGGCTAAGCGGGAGTCGCGGGAAGTGTCAACCCGGACACGGATGAGGAGGTGCGATGGCGAAGGCGCCGACCGTCGAAGACGTCGCCGAGCGCGCTGGCGTCTCGCGGCAGACCGTCTCGAACGTGCTCAACACCCCGGACATCGTCCGCCCGGCGACCAGGGAGCGCGTCCTCACGGCGATCCACGACCTCGGCTATCGCCGCCATGCGGCCGCCCGACGACTGCGGCTGCGACGCAGCTCGACCATCGGGATCCGTCTCGATCCGTATCTCGGTGGCATCTCGGGTGTCGTGCTCGACCGTTTCGTGCACGCCGTCACCGAGCGGGCGAGCGAGCGCGGCATGCGCATGCTCGTCTACGCCGCACGTACGCGGGAAGAGGAGATCCAGCGGCTGTCGGAGCTGTGGGAGGGGTCGGAGATCGACGCCGCGATCATCACCGGCACCTCGCGCGACGATCCGCGCGTGCGCAGCCTCGACCAGGACGGACTGCCCTTCATCTCGTTCGGCCGACCGTGGGGTGAAGACGACATCGCCGATCCGCGCCACCTCTGGGTCGACGTCGACGGCGCCGCGGGAACACGGGCGGCGACCGAGCACGCACTGACGCACGGCCGACGGGTGGCGTTCCTCGGATGGCCGACGGGCTCGGGAACCGGCGACGACCGTGAGCGCGGCTGGCGTGAGGCCATGGCTGCGGCCGGAGCGCAGGGCGAACGGCTCACCGCGGAGGAGGGGGTTCCCCTCGGGCGTGCCTGTGTCGACGCGGCGCTCGCCGCGGGGCATGTGCCCGACGCTCTCGTCTGCGCCAGCGACTCACTCGCGGTCGGTGCGCTGCTGGCTGTCGCCGCTGCCGGACTCTCACTTCCCGTGATCGGCTTCGACAACACGCCGACGGCCGAGGCGCTGGGCTTCTCGAGCGTCGAGCAACGGCCCGAGGATGTGGCGACGGCCGTCCTCGAACTCCTCATGGGCCCGACGGGGGAGATCGTCGCCCCGCGCACCCTTCAGGCCGGCTCTGCGCACGCGCTGATCACGCCCGAGCTCGTCGTGCGCTGACGCGCTCCTCCGCTTCTATGCCGCGCGGCGCATACGCAGCGTGAACGCGATACCTGCCAGTGCGATGACGACGATCCCGTAGCCCACGCACACCGCCTCCAAGCCGACGACTCCGACCAGCGCACCCGCGATGACGGCCGGTACGCCGAAGGCCAGATACGCCAGCAGGTAGATCACGGCGAAGGTGTCGGCGCGCTGGGTCGCCGGGATCCGCGGGGCCAGCGAGGCGACGACTCCCGAGAACGCGGTGCCGAACCCCATACCGGTCACGGCGGCCGCGACGAGGTAGAACGGCAGTGAGCCGATGCCGAGGGCTATGAGCGACAGCAGGGTTCCGGTCGCCAGGGCCGCCGTGCCGAACAGCACCATCGACCGTGCAGCGAGCTTCCGGAGAGTGAACGCGGTCAGGGCTCCGACGCCGGCGAGCAGCACCACACCGAGCCCCTGCCAGACATGCGCCTCGCCGCCGAGCTCGCCTCGGACGATGTTGGCTCCGAGCGACAGGAACAGTCCACCCGTGGCCCACCCCGCGATGACCGCCGGAGCGCCCCGCCAGAAGTCGGCCCTGATCGCGGTCGGGATCGACAACCGGAAGCTCAGTGACGCCCAGACGCCCGGCTTGCGCGGTGCGGTCTCCGGAACGAGGAAGAACAGTGCCGCGAGCACGATGTACGCCGTGCTCAGCGGCGCGAAGACATCGAGCAGGGCCTCACCGCTGACGTCGAGCATCACTCCGGAGGCGAGGGCCCCGAGCGCGAGACCGATCCCGGGGCTGAGTGCATTCCACAGCGCGGCGGTACCCGCGCGGCCGCCCGGCGCGAAGTCGAGCACCGTGGCCGAGAGGGCCGAGATGAGCAGCCCGCTCGCGATGCCCTGCAGGATGCGCGCGAGGAACAGCGTCGCCACGGCATCCGCATGCCAGAACAGGAACATGCTTCCGGCGAGCAGTAAGAACCCCGCGATCACGACGGGTCGGCGTCCGACATGGTCCGACAGGGAACCGGCGGTGAGGAGCGTGAGCAGCAGCGCCACCGCGTAGACCGCGAACACGGCACTGATCACGACGGGGGCGAAACCGATCTGCTGCGCCAGCACCGGATAGAACGGCGACGGCGCGCTCGCACCGACCATCATCAGGATCTGCGCGATGATCGCCAGCACGAACCCGAAGCGGGCGCGCGTCTGCGGGGTGGTCGTCGGCAGGGTGGTCGTCGATAGGGGGACGGCGACGATCGGCTCAGTGGTGGTCATGGCGTCTCCTCGTTCGGTTCGAGAATCATCGAACTATCGGAGCGTACGCGCGTTTCGCCAATTGTTCAACTATTATCGAACCATGCCTGGCGACCTTCCTCACCCGGAGCGCTCCGAGATCCAGCTCACCGACGTGCTCTTCGCGCTCAGCGACCCCGAGCGTCTCGCCATCACGCGACAGCTCGCGGACGGCCCTCTCGACATGGCCGCCTGTCATGCCACCGACCCCAACCTCCCGAAGTCGACCAAGTCGCACTTCATGAAGGTGCTGCGCGAAGCGGGTGTCATCCGCAACGAGCCGAACGGGCGCCGGCGGATGCTCACGCTGCGGCGTGACGACCTCGACGCCCTGTTCCCTGGGCTGCTGGACTCGGTGCTGCGCGACTGACTCTGCCTCGGATTGGAAGACTCTTGCCGACTCGAGAGAGTGAGTGTACAGTCACTCATATGTCCACGACCCGCAGCTCGATCCTCTCCACGGCAGACGCCCGCAAGCCCGTCGTCGCCGCGGCGGCACTGGCGGCCTTCGCTCGAGGCGGGTATCACGGCACGACCGTCGCCGATGTCGCACGCGAGGCCAAGATCTCGCCGGCCTACGTCTTCAAGCTCTACTCGGGTAAGGAGGCGCTGTTCGTCGTCGCCCTGGAAGCCTGCTTCGATGCGATCCTCGTCGCCCTCGAAGAAGGCGCGGATGCCGCGGGCGACACCTCGCCCGAGGGTCTGCTCGACGCGATGGGGGATGCCTACGCGCACCTGATCTCCGACCGGAAGCTGCTCATGCTGCAGGTGCATGCGCAGTCGGTGGCGGAGATCCCGGCCATCGGCGAGGCGCTTCGCGCGGGGCTCGAGCGCATCACCGTCTTCGCCCGACAGCGCTCTCGCGCCGAGGATGGCGCCGTGCAGCGGTTCATCGCCTACGGGCAGCTCTGCCACCTGATCGTCACCACGCAGCTCGACGGGCGCCCGGGGGATTGGGTCGCCCTGCTGACCAAGGGGATCACCCACCCCGATTGACGTCGGTCCCTAGAGAGGGCGCTTTCGCTTGCCGTCAACAGTGAGTGAGCAGTCACTCATTCGCGTCGCCGAACCGAATCAACCACCCACAAGAACAGGAGCATCCCATGACCTCTCCCACCGCCACCGCGACACGAGCCACCGCCGCGCCGCGCAGCTCCAGGCGTTGGCTCGCACTCAGCGTGCTCGCCCTCGCGCAGTTCCTCGTCGTGCTCGACGCCTCGATCGTGAACATCGCCCTCCCCGTGCTCGGTGCCCAGCTCCGCATGAGCACGGCCGCCCTCGCCTGGGTGATCACCGCCTATGTGCTGGCCTTCGGCGGACTCCTCCTCCTCGGCGGACGTCTCGCCGACCGTTACGGACACCGCCGCGTGTTCCTGATCGGCACGGGCGGCTTCGTCGCGGCCTCCGCGCTCGCCGGCCTCTCCATGTCGAGCGAGATGCTCCTCGGCGCGAGGGCTCTCCAGGGTGCTTCGGCCGCGCTCCTCGCCCCCGCGGCGCTCGCACTGCTCACCCATCTCTTCCCTGACGACAAGGAGCGCACGAAGGCCCTCGGCGTATGGGGAGCCGTCGCCGGGATCGGGTCGGCGGCCGGAGTCCTGCTCGGCGGTGTGCTCACGGCCACCCTCGGCTGGCAGTGGGTGTTCTTCGTCAACGTCCCTGTGGGCGCGCTCGTGCTGATCGCGATCCCGTTGCTCATCACCCGCGACGGCGCCCGCACGCCTGGGCGTCTGGATGCGGTGGGTGCCGTCACCGTCACGTCGGCTCTGGTGGCTCTGGTCGGCGCCCTCAGTGCTGTCGAGCAGCTCGGATTCGTGCACCCGCTGCCGATGATCCTGTTCGCAGCGGCGCTCGCGCTGGGTGTCGCGTTCGTCCTGATCGAGCGGCGCGCTGCAGAGCCCCTGGTGCCGCTGGCGGTCTTCCGCAACCGCAACCTGGCGCTCGGGAACATCGTGATGCTGCTCGGCGGGGCGGCGATGGTGGCGCTCTTCTTCGCTCTCTCCGTCTACATGCAGGCCGTGCTCCACTACGACGCGCTCGCTGCCGGCCTGTCGCAGCTGCCGCTCGCGGGTGTGCTCGTGCTCGTCGCGGGAGGTGCACCCGCCCTCATCGCGCGCGTCGGCACCCGCCCGGTCCTGATCGGCTCTCTGCTCGTCCTGGCCGGAGGGCTCGCCTGGCTCGCAGCCGCGCCGTCCGATGCCACGTTCCTCGCGCAGCTGCTCGGGCCGACGATCCTGGTCGGAGTCGGTCTCGGCGGGGCTGTCGTGGCGACGACCCAGCTCGCGGTGGACGGCGTCGACGGCGGGGAATCGGGTCTCGCCGGGGGTCTGATCAACACGAGTCAGCAGATCGGTGGCGCGGTCGGACTCGCCGTTCTCGGGACCGTCGCCGGTCTGCGCACCGCGGCGCTGTCCGCGGAGGGAGCCTCCGAGGCGACTGCCCTCACCGGTGGATTCTCCTGGCTCTTCCTCGGCGCGGCGGCGCTCGCCGTCATCGGAGCGGGGATCGTCGTGGTCTGGCCGCGCGACTGAGCTCGGCGGGCGGGAGGCCCCTGGGGTGCGTCCTCGCACCTCACGGTTTCGTCGATTCCGCCGGAGAGCGAATAGACCCGCAAAAGTTGACAAGAGTAACCAGAATGCCATATGTATGTGGTACTCACGTACGCACTCTGCTCTCTGATTTGGATCGTATGCGGTGCCGGGCGGATACTTCTGGCACCCGCGCCGCGTGACCCGGCCCGGCAATCGACATGCACACATCCGCCTCTCTCGCACCAGGGACGACCATCGCCATCGTCGGCGCCGGCCGTCTCGGAGGCGTACTCGCGCGGGCTCTGCGGGCAGCGGATTTCGGCGTCGTCGGACCCCTCGGGCGGGACGAGCGGATTCCGGATGTGGATGTCGTCCTCCTCAGCGTTCCGGACGCGGCCATCGCCGAGGCTGCGGCCATCGCCCGGCCCCATGCGCGCTTCCTCGGACATGTATCCGGTGCGACCGCGCTCACCGATGTGGATTTCAGCCTCCATCCGCTGCAGACCTTCACCGGCGACGAGCCCGCCGAGGTGTTCCGTGGCATCGGTGCCGCGATCGCCGGTCATACGCCCGCAGCTCGTGAGGCCGCGGAGCAGCTCGCCCTCGCTCTCGGTGCACGCCCGTTCGAGGTCGACGACGCACACCGTGCGAGCTATCACGCGGCCGCGTCGTCCGCCTCGAACTTCGTCCTCACCGTGCTCGACGCGGCGGAGGACCTGGCTTCGAATGCGGGGATTCCTCGCGACGTCGCCCGGTCGCTCCTGGCTCCGCTCGTACGTCAGACGGTCGAGAACTGGGCGAAGGACGGCGCTGCCGCTGTGCTGACCGGGCCCATCGCCCGCGGCGACGAGGAGACGGTCGCACGCCAGCGTGCTGTCGCCGAAGGGCTGGAACTCGACGACCTGTTCGACGCGCTCGCCGCAGCCACGCGCGAGGTCGCTGCCCGACCCGCCGCCACCGCATCCGCCACCGCGCTCGAGGAGCCCCCGGCATGAGAATCCTCCGCACGATCCGCGAGGTCCGCGCCGCGATCCGAGAAGCCAGAGCCGCGGGTGGGACCATCGGCCTCGTGCCCACAATGGGCGCCTTCCACGATGGCCATCTCTCCCTCATGCGCGCTGCGCGCGAGGCGTCCGACCTCGTCGTCGTGTCGCTCTTCGTCAACCCGACCCAGTTCGGCGCCAACGAAGACCTCAGCGCGTATCCGCGCGACGAGGCCCGCGACGCCGGAATCGCGGAGGCCGCGGGCGTCGACATCCTCTTCGCTCCCACCGCGTCCGAGATCTATCCCGACGGGTTCGCGACGAACATCCACGTCGCCGGTCTCACCGACGTGCTCGATGGCGCGAGTCGTGGGGCGCACCACTTCGACGGCGTCGCCACGGTCGTCACCAAGCTGTTCGCGATCGTCCGACCGGACGCCGCGTACTTCGGGCAGAAGGATGCGCAGCAGGTGCTCGTCGTCCGCCGGGTCGTGCGGGACCTCGACCTCGACGTGCGGATCGTCGTCTGTCCGATCGTGCGCGAAGCGGACGGCCTCGCCATGAGCTCCCGGAACGTCTACCTCGACGTCGAGGCGCGCGTGCAGGCCTCCGCTCTGAACCGGGCGCTCGATGCCGGGGCTGCGGTGCTTGAGGCGGGTGATCCGAACGCGGGGAGCATCCTCTCCTCGGCGAGACGAGTGCTCGCCGATGCCGGGATCGACCCCGAGTACCTCGAGCTCCGAGATGCCGAGACGCTGCGCCCCCTCGCCCGCGTCGATCGTGACGCCCTGCTCGCGGTCGCCGCACACATCGGGGCGGCCCGCCTGATCGACAACCACGT
Source organism: Microbacterium sp. R1 (assembly GCF_015159725.1). Lineage (NCBI taxonomy): Bacteria > Bacillati > Actinomycetota > Actinomycetes > Micrococcales > Microbacteriaceae > Microbacterium > Microbacterium sp. R1. The sequence goes on from NZ_JADDUD010000004.1 coordinate 22,609, forward strand.
CCTGCACGTCGCCGATGCCTCGGCGACAACCGATACGGAGGTCAGCGCATGAGCGCTCATGCCGCTCCCCGCACCCAGGTCACCCTCGCCGCCCTCGGGGCGAAGAAGGCGGCCGGTGAGCCCATCGTCATGGTCACCGCGTACGACCACCCGGGCGCACAGATCGTCGAGGCCGCCGGCGTCGACGTGGTGCTCGTCGGCGACTCGGCCGCGATGACCGTCCTGGGCTACGACAGCACGGTGCCGGTCACGCTCGACGAGATGCTGATGCTGACCAAGGCGGTGCGGCGGGGGCTCACAGTGCCTCTCCTCGTCGGCGACCTGCCCTTCGGCTCGTACGAGGCCTCCGACGAGCTCGCCATCGCCACCGCGCAGCGCTTCATCAAGGAAGCCGGCTGCGACCTCGTGAAGATCGAGCGCGGCGGGACGACGGTCCAGCGCGCCAGGGCGCTCGTGCAGGCGGGCATCCCGGTCGTCGGGCATGTCGGTCTCACGCCGCAGACCGCCACCGCGCTCGGGGGCTACCGTGCGCAGGGGCGCTCCGCCGAGGCCGCGCTGGCCGTGATCGAGGATGCGCTCGCGTTGCAGGATGCCGGGTGCTCGATGATCGTCGTCGAGGCGGTGCCGTCCGAGGTGACGGCTGCGCTCATGCCGCTGCTGGACGTCCCCGTGATCGGTATCGGAGCGGGTGGCGCGGCCGACGGACAGGTGCTCGTCTTCCACGATCTGCTCGGACTCTTCGACGGGTCGGCCGCCAGGTTCGTCAAGCGGTATGCCGAGCTGCGGACGGACGCCATCGCGGGGGTCGGGGCGTACGCATCGGAGGTGCGCAGCGGCGCTTACCCCGCGCCCGAGCACGGATACGCGATGGCGCAGGGGGAGGCCGCGCGTCTCGAGGAGCTGCTCGCGCGCCGGTAGTTCGCGCCCCGCCGACGGCTCGTGTTCGCAACTCTTCTGCACCGAAGACGGCTTCATCGAGTTCTCGACAATCGGTGGCTTCGAGTCCTGGGGTGATGCCGGGGACGACCTAGCGTTGCGCGGATGGAACTCTCCGAGCACGTCCACGTCACGTGGGCACTTCATTTCGAGATGTCGGTCTCAGGATGCCCCGAGCTCACCCGCGTCATCGGTGTGCCGCGCGATGCTCCCTCCTATTGGCTGATCGAGGCCTATCGCTTGAGCCTCGGGCTCGAGCCGGAGGTGACCGAGTCCGACGCGGACGCGGATCGGTCGCTGCACATCGACCTGTGTCCCTGGCGGGCCCCGACGCAGCAGGTGTCGGTCCCCGGTGTCGCCGATGTGGTCGACGTGGTGATCAGCGGGCCCTACGCGACACGGATGGGCGACCCGCGGGTCACCGTCGTCGACGCGGAGTCCGTCCCGGTGCTCCCGTCGCCGGTGGGAAGCTGGCAGACACAGCGACCTGCATTCCGCGCAGAGCATGTGGGGTTCGAGCTCGCCCAGCGGTTCGGCCTGGTGCAGCCGCGCCTCGACCCTGCGGCTTGCGGGGTCGGCGGCGATGCTCTCCGTCCGTTCTCACCGCTGGCGGCATTGTGCCAAGGGCTCTCCCCGGTGCGTCGTCTCGCCCTCCTCGCGCACCTCGACGACGCGGAGCTCAACGACCCGGTGCCCTTCGAGGAGACCCCGGCGGGCTCGGAGTTCGCGGAGTCGGCGACGGCCGGCATCCGGATGCTCGTCGCTCGGATCGGCCCCGATGGTGTCGATCAGGATCCGACCGATGGGTGGCTGCCCCGCGCGATCGTCTCCGATGCCGTCGACGCCCTCGACTGGCCGGACACGGCGGTGCCGGGCCTTCCCGACCCTGCCGATGCTCTCGCGTCGCTCGCACGTCGGACCAAAGCGGTGCGCAGGCTGCGCGGGCATGTCGTGGTCACGAACCTCGGACGCGGGCTGGCGGACGGTGAGGTGCGGGCATTCCTACGGATCATCGACGGCGTGCGGGCGCTGGGGAGAGAGAGGTTGTTCCCCAGCGCCTGGCCGCGTGCCGTGACCCTCGCCCTCCTGGCTGTCGCCGATGGATCCGCCTCGACCTTCGACGAGCTGGTCGGCGTCGTCGCGCGCGGTGAGGCTGCGTTGGAGGAAGGGCCGGGCGACGGAAGGTTCTCCGAGTGGTCGCCTCGGTCAGGCGACGTGTCAGCGGTGCAGCGAGTGGTCGAGAGTCTGTGTGCGCTCTCGTCGCCGAGCGCGTTCGGCTCGATCACCCCCGCGATGCGCGCCGTCGCGCGGGCGGCGCTCCAGTGACACGGCGGGCGTGTGTCGACGGCAGTGGGCGCGTGCGGATGCGCGGCGTCAGCCGGTCCGTGTCAGCTCTTGCGAGTCAGCTCTTCCTCGTGAGGGCGCGCACGCGGCGGACAGCACGTCCGGCGAGGTCCTTCAGCCGGCCGCCGGGCCACTCGCGGTGCAGTTCGACCGTGCCCTGGTCGGTCGCCACGAGGGTGCAGGAGCGGCCCGCGAGGAGCGGCGACCGTCCGGCGCGGGCAAGCACGGCAGGGGAGGCTTCGAGCGGGGTCTCGAAAGTCCACCCCGCATGTCGGACCTTCACGGTCAGCGCGCCTCCGCGGGAGTCGTCGTCGGGACCGAACACCTTGACGGGGTCGATCGCCACGCGGGCGGAGTCGAGCTTGCGGGGAAGTCGACCTCCGAGACGGCGCTCGGCACCGGTGTCGCGGTCGCGGAGGAAGAGGTCAACCCGGTCGTTGCGCAGCTCGCGGTTGGCGACCACGAGGTTCTCCGGGAGTCCCTCGGTCGTCGAGGCCGGGAGCGAGATGAGTCGCGTCACCTTCTTGGGGCGTGCGGATCCGGACTCGGCGTCCGCCGACTCTTCGACCGCGGATGCGAAGACGAACGCGTCCTGGCCGCTCCTCGTGAGGGTCACGCGGATCGTGAAGTGCAGACCGCCACCGCGAGACCAGTTCACCTCGGTCACGACGGCGCGACAGGTGATCTCGGATTCGAAACGCGCGAGCTCCAACAGGTCGTCACGTCGCCCGGCGCGCAGCAGAGCGGCGCGGATCCGATGCGGGAATCCCAGGCCGGCATCGACGCCGGGGCCGAAATGCTCCTGGGTCAGGGGCGTGACCACATCGAGCAGGCGTTCACGATAGTCGTCGGGGTACCTGGCCATCTGTCGGCCCGAGAGCCGCTTGAGGATCTTGCCTCGGAACCAGTGCCGCAGAAGACGATCGCGCAGCTTTCCCGGCTCGGTGTGAGCTTCGACGAGATCGAGCACCGTTTCGAGGTGCGGGAAGTACGACTCGGGGTCGATGCGCGAAGAGCTCGCGCTGCCCGGCTCCTTCACCCAGGCGTAGCACGGCTCGCTCGCCAGGACCGAGATCCTCGACGCCGCGAAGTACGCCTGCATCACGAAGAGATGGTCTTCCAGCCGCACCTTGCCCTCGGGGAAGCGGATGCCGTTGGCCCGAAGGAAAGAGGTGCGGAACATCTTGTGCGGTGTCAGCATCTCGAGCAGCGGGTCGGTTCCGAGGACCGCATCCGGGATGTCGTGGCTGAAGATCCGACTCGGAAGGCGGCGGCCGATGCCCACCTCCTTGCCGATGATCACATCGGAGGAGTGCAGGTCGGCGTAGTCGCACAGCTTCTCGAGTGCACGGTCGAACAGATAGTCGTCCTGATCGACGAACTGCACGTACGTCCCGCGAGCCGCATCGACGCCGTGGTTGCGCGGCATGCCGGGCCACCCGGAGTGCGCCAGCGACAGCACGCGTACGTGGGGGCGGTCGCGGGCGATGTCGGCCAGCCGAGCAGAGGTGGGCTCGCCGGATCCGTCGTCGCACAGAAGCACTTCGAACGACGCAGTGCCAAGACTCTGGCGATCGAGTGACGCGATGAGATCGTCGAACGAGGGGCCAGGTCGCCACACCGGTACGATCACGCTCACACGGATGGTGCCCGCGTCGCTGCTGCTCATCTCCGGTCGATCACTCTGTGACAAACGTCTCACTCCCCCAAGTCGACAACTCCCAGAGCTAACCACGTCTTCCTGTGTGCGTCACCGGGCTTGCGCGACGGCCGGGCGTGTGGTGCGCAACAGGTGGAAGTCATCCACGGGTCGAACGATCGAAGACTCCCACCCCACGCCCAGGGTTAACGATATATCGTTGAGTATCGTTCACACCTACAGCAGGAGGTCATCATGAGCAACGCATTCCCCTCCAACCCGTTCGGCGGCAACGGCGGTTCCGGCAGCAGCGGCGGATCCGGCGGGTTGTTCGGCGGACCCGGCTTCGGCGCCGGCTCCGGTGGCCCGGCATCCGCGATCTTCGAGGCGATGGATCAGCTCCGTAAGTCCTTCGAGTCCCGCCCCTCCGGTGGTTCGCGCATGGCCCGCGGTGACGTCCGCACTGCCGTGCTCTCCCTGCTGGCCGAGAAGCCGATGCACGGTTACCAGATCATCAACGAGATCGCCGAGCGCAGCGGCGGCACGTGGAAGCCGAGCGCCGGTTCCGTGTACCCGACGCTGCAGCTGCTCGCCGACGAAGGGCTGATCGAGGCGGAGGAGCAGAACGGCCGCAAGACCTACTCGCTCACCGAAGCCGGCCGCGCGGTCGCCGACGAGAGCTCGGAGACCCCAGCCCCCTGGGTCTCGTCGAACGGCAAGGACGGTCAGCGCGACAACGCCCGCTTCCACGCGCTGCCGAAGGCGGGCGTCGACCTCGCCGCCGCGGCCGCCCAGGTGGGTCGCAGCGGGTCCGCCGAGCAGGTGCAGCAGACGATCGAGGTCCTCGACGAGGCCCGCCGTAAGCTGTACACGATCCTCGCGCAGGACTGACCGCGCAGTGCGGCATCGGGTGGGGGTCTGCGAAGGGACCACGCGATGACGGATGCTGCGGCACACGGCGTGCACCGCGCCAGGTACCGTCGCATCCTGTCGTTCGCCGGTCGCGAGTTCTTCAAGATCTGGTGGTTCGAACTCGTCCTGCCCCGCTTCGGCATGAGCCGAATCGCGGAGCGGACACGCGGTCAGCGGATGCAGACGTTCGCTCGTCGGTTCCATGTGCTCGCCGTGGAACTCGGCGGACTCATGATCAAGGTGGGACAGTTCATGTCGTCGCGCCTCGACGTGCTGCCGCCGGAGATCACGAAGGAGCTCGAGGGGCTGCAGGACGAGGTTCCGCCCGTGCCCACGCCGGCGATCCGTGCGCTCGCCGAAGCCGAGCTCGGGATCCCGCTCGAACGTGCCTATGCCTGGTTCGATGAGAACCCCGTCGCGGCGGCTTCCCTCGGGCAGGTGCATCGCGCCCGACTGTCGGCGCTCGATGCGGCGGACACCGGGCTCGGCGAGGTCGTGGTCAAGGTCCAGCGCCCCGGCATCGATGAGATCGTGGCGGTCGACCTCGCGGCGCTCCGCCGGGTCGCGCGGTGGCTGACGCGCGTGCGCATCGTCGCCGACCGGGTGGATGCGCCCGCGCTCGTGGAGGAGTTCGCCGCGACCAGCCTCGAGGAGATCGACTACCTGTACGAGGCCGCGAGCGCGGAACGCTTCCGCGAGAACTTCGCCGCCGATCCCCGCGTCGACACCCCGGAGATCGTCTGGGAGCGCTCGACCCGTCGGGTGCTGACTCTCTCGGACGTCACGGCCATCAAGATCAACGACATCGAGGCCCTCCGCGCCGCAGGAATCGATCCGTCCGAGGTCGCCGCGGTGTTCGCCGAGGTCATGTTCGATCAGGTGTTCACGCACAGTTTCGTGCATGCCGACCCCCACCCCGGCAACATCTTCGTCACGCCTTCGCCGGTGGTCGAGGGCGGCACGGGGCGCGGTTTCCGCCTCACGTTCATCGACTTCGGCATGATGGCCGAGATCCCCGCGAGCCTCCGCGACGGATTGCGCACACTCCTGATCGCGGTGGCCGGCCGAGACAGTCGTGGCCTCGTCGCCGCCGCGCAGGAGATCGGCGTGCTGCTGCCTTCCGCCGACACGGCCGAGCTCGAGCGCGCGCTCACCACGTTGTTCGCCCGTTTCGGCGGCATGGGGTTCGCTGAGTTGAGCAAGGTCGATCCGCGCGAGTTCCGTGACTTCGCCGAGGAGTTCGGCGACATGGTGCGCTCGCTCCCGCTCCAGCTGCCCGAGAACATGCTGCTGCTCATCCGTGCCGTCTCACTGACCTCCGGCATGTGCAGCGGCCTCGATCCCGCGTTCAACGTGTGGGATGCGGCAGAGCCCTACGCCGGCCGTCTGCTTCGCGACGAGAGCGGCAACATCGTGCAGGCCTTCGCGAACCAGGCGATGGGCACGATGTCCACGACCTGGGCGTTGCCCGGCCGCATCGACAAGATCATCACGCGCCTCGACGACGGCAACGTCACCTTCGACACCTCACGACTCGAACGTCGCCTGGACCGGCTCGAGGGCATCGCGCGCCGCATCGGCTCCGGCGTCCTGTTCGCGGCGTTCCTGGTCGGCGGTGCGCTGCTCGTGCCGTCGGTGCCGCCCCTGGGAATCACCCTGGTCTGTGTCTCCGCCCTCCCGCTGCTGCACTCGCTGTTCGGGGGGCGCCGCTCGCGCTAGCTGCGACGCGCCCGAAAACCCAGAGCAGGCAGCGTCCGCCCGGCGCGTCGCTGCCCTACGCGCCGCGGTTCGCGCGGACCCCCTGGGTTTCGGCCCCGACACGGTCGGACACCTCGCATGACAAAATGGACTCTCATGGACACTCCTGACGAGAAGCCCGACGAACGCTCCGCAGGATCGAACCCTCCGCGTCCGCGCACGGACACAGTCGGAACCGGTGCCAACCGCCTCCCGGCCAAGGCTTCGGAGACTGCCCGCAAGATCGTCCGCGACATCACGACCGTCCCGCCGCGCAGCGTGCACCCGGCGCTCGTTCCCGGTGTCTCGGTCGAGGAGACGGGGCGCACCTACCGCACCGACCCGCTCGTCTTCGGTGTCGCCGCCGCGTTCGCCCTCGGCTTCATCGCCTGGGGTGTGTTCGCGGGCGACAACCTCGCCGGCACCACGAGCACGGTCCTCGCCTGGGTGGTGGAGTACTTCGGCTTCTTCTTCACGACGATCGCCACGATCATCCTCGTGTTCATGCTGTTCGTCGGCTTCAGCAAGTACGGGCGCATCCCGCTCGGCCGTGACGACGAGGAGCCCGAGTTCTCGATGTTCTCGTGGATCTCCATGCTCTTCGCGGCCGGCATGGGCATCGGCCTGGTGTTCTGGGGTGCCGCTGAGCCGCTGACGTTCTTCGAGAACCCGCCGCCCGGCACCGTCGAGGCGAACACCCTCGAGGCCATGCACACCGCGCAGACCCAGGTGCTCTATCACTGGGGTCCGCAGGCCTGGGCGTTCTACGCGCTCGTCGGTGGAGCCATCGCGTACGGCGCCTACCGCCGCGGCCGCACGCCGCTGATCTCGTCGATCTTCGCTCCGCTGCTCGGCGAGAACCGCACCACGGGTCCGGTAGGCCGCACGATCGACATCTTCTCCATCATCGTGACGTTGTTCGGCACGGCAGCCTCCCTCGGACTCGGAGCGCTGCAGATCGGTCACGGTGTCGAGCTCGTCAGCGGCATCGGCCCACTCGGCAACGGCATCCTCATCGCGGTGATCGCGGTGCTCACGGCCTGCTTCATCGCCTCCGCGGTGTCCGGAGTCTCGAAGGGCATCCGCGCACTGTCGAACATCAACGCCGTGGTCGCGATCCTGCTCGCCTTCTTCGTGTTCTTCGTCGGTCCGACGCTGCTGATCCTCAACGTGATCCCGTCGGTCGCCGTGCAGTTCATCGGCGATCTGCCGACCATGATCGGCCGCTCCGCGTCGCAGGGTGAGACCGCGCAGGCCTTCCTGTCGAGCTGGACGATCTTCTACTGGGCGTGGTGGATCTCCTGGTCGCCGTTCGTCGGCATGTTCATCGCGAAGATCTCCCGCGGGCGCACGCTCCGTCAGTTCGTGTCGGTCGTCATCGTGGTGCCTTCCGCCATCTCGCTCGTGTGGTTCGCGATCTTCGGCACGACGGCGATCCAGCAGCAGATGGACGGCGCAGGCCTCACCGTCGACCCGCCGGAGGAGGTGCTGTTCGGGGTGCTGGAGAACCTGCCGTTCCCGCTCATCACCAGCATCGTGCTCATCCTCCTCATCGCGATCTTCTTCATCACCGGGGCTGATTCCGCCTCACTCGTCATGGGCACGCTGTCCCAGCAGGGCCGCCCGGAGCCGTCGCGGTGGGTCGCGGTGGTGTGGGGAGTGCTGGTCGGCGTGATCGCCGCGGTGCTGCTCGTGAGCGGATCGGAGGGCAGCGGGCTGCAGTCGCTGCAGAACGCGACGATCATCGCGGCGCTGCCGTTCGCGATCATCATGACGTTCATGATGATCGCGTTCATGAAGGACCTGCGGCGGGATCCGCTGATCCTGCGCGACCGGTATGCCCGCGCCGCCGTCCGCCACAGCGTCATGGCCGGGCTCGAGGAGTACGGCGACGACTTCGCCCTCGTGCCTGTCGAGTACGACCACTCGGAGGACGACCTCGCCTGGATCGACGAGGACACCGTCGACGACACGTTGGCCGAGGTATATGAGGCTGCGACCGAGGCGATCGACATCATCCCTCCCGCGGAAGTGGATGCCGTTGTCGATGCCGCGTTGGAAGACGGCCCGAACGACCCGGAACCCGCCCCGCAGCCGCGCGCGGATTGAGGGTACCCCGGCATCGTCTGGGGGCGTCGGGTTAGGCGTTCACGCGGGATCAGGCGACTTCGCGGTGAAGTCGCCTGATCCGGCGGGTTCGCCTGGGACGGCGGGTTCGCCTGGGACGGTGAGTTCGCCTGGGACGGCGGGGTCGCTGGTCTCCGCGGGGTGGGGCGGCGCCGATGGAGAGGTCTCGAGGTCCTCGGCGGCGGCCGTGATGCGTGCTGCCATGCCCGCGAAGATCGCGCCGTGGAAGGGCAGCACGGCGAGCCAGTAGAGGCGTCCGGTGAGACCGCGCGGGAAGAAGATCGCGCGCTGCTCGTAGCGGGCGCCCTTCGCATCGGGCACGGCACGCAACTCGAGCCATGCCTCTCCCGGCACCTTCATCTCGGCGCGGAGGCGCAGCAGCGATCCGGCATCCGTGGTCTCCACCGCTTCGACGCGCCAGAAGTCGATCGCGTCGCCCACGCGTGCGGCGGTACGGCTGCGGCGCCCGCGGCTGAGGCCTACGCCGCCCACGATGCGGTCCATCCAACCGCGCACCGCCCACAACAGGGGCGAGGAGTACCAGCCGTTCTCTCCGCCGATGCCGAGGATCACGCGCCACAGCTCTGTGGGTGACGCGGTCGTCGTGACCGAACGGGAGTCGGTGAACACGGTGCGTCCCGCCCAGTCGGGATCGCTCGGCAGCGGGTCGCTCGGAGCGCCCGAGACCTCGGAGTCCTGCCAACTGGTCTCGATGGTGTCGCCTCGCACACGGCCGAGCGCCAGGTCGACCGCGCGCCGATACGGGGTCAGACCGCCTTCGGGCTGGGGGATCAGCTCGTCGATGGCGTGATCCTTCATGATGCACTCGTTCTGCAGCGACGCCACGAGCGGGCGGGCGATCGACCGCGGGACCGGCGTCACGAGATTCACCCAGTGCGAAGCGAGGCCCGGAGTCAGCACGGGGAGGGCGGCGATGGCCCGCTGGCGCAGTCCCGCCTCCACCGCGTAGCCGTTCATCATCTGGCCGTAGCGCAGCACGTCGGGGCCGCCGATATCGACAGCGCGGTTCACGTCGGAAGCCACCTGCGCTGCCCCGAGGAGGTAATGCAGCACGTCGCGCACAGCGATGGGCTGGATCCGGTTGCGCACCCACTTCGGCGCCGGCATGTACGGCAGCACGTCGGTGAGGTGGCGGATCATCTCGAACGACGCCGATCCCGACCCGATCACGACGCCCGCCTGCAGCACGAGTGTCGGCACTCCCGAGTCCAGGAAGATCTCGCCGACCCGCACACGCGAGCGCAGATGCGGGGAGAGCTGTGCATCATCCGGATGCAGACCGCCGAGGTAGACGATCCGCCGCACACCCGCTCGCGCAGCCGCCTCTGCCACCGTCTGCGCCGCGCGCTCGTCGCTCTCCTCGAAGCCCTTGCCGGCCGACATCGAGTGGATCAGGTAGTAGACGACGTCGACGTCGTCCATGGCCGCGGCGACGGCATCCGCATCATCCGCCGACCCCTCGACGATCTCGCAGTCGGCGCCCCACGGGAACGACGCCGCCCGCGCCGCGTCCCGTGCCAGCACACGCACGCGGTATCCGGCGTTCAGCAGCCGCGGAGTCAGTCGACCGCCGATGTAGCCGGTCGCCCCGAGCACCAGAGCACGCGGGGGAGTCCCGTCGTCGCGGGGGATGGCGCGCAGAGCCTCTTCACGACCGGTGGGCTGGGTGAGTTCGGACATGGCACGAGCGTAGGCCCGAGGATGCGCGCGCGGAAACGGGGTTGCGGCCTGCGTCGGGGATGAGTAGAGCTGCGGCGGAGGGAGCACTGTCGGGGGGCACATGCGTGATCGTGTCGGTCGCGGCCTGCTGTGCACCGTACGATCGTAGACATGGCCTCCATCGAATCGATTCGACGACCTGTGCCCGACCAGGCATCCCGCCGCGCGCGCATCGCCGTCTCCGCGCTCTTCCTGACCAATGGGGCGCTGTTCGCGAACATCCTCCCGCGGTACCCGGAGATCAAGTCCGCTCTGGGGCTGGACAACCTCGGGTACGGATTCGCGATCGCGGCATTCCCCGCCGGAGCCATCGCCGCCGGCCTTCTGGCCGCAGTACTCATCCGTCGGTTCGGTTCCGCTCGCATCGCCGTGATCGGCACCGTGTTGACGAGCTTGGGTCTACTGTCGGCGGCCCTCGCTCCGTCGGGACTGCTGTTCGCGGTCGCCCTGTTCCTCGGCGGAGCGTCCGACGCGATCACCGATGTCGCCCAGAACGCCCACGGCCTGCGGGTGCAGCGTCGCTACGGGCGGTCGATCATCAACGGCTTCCACGCCATCTGGTCGATCGGCGCGGTGCTGGGTGGGGCGATGGCTGCAGTGGCGATCGCGCTGGAGCTGCCGCTGGCCGTGCACCTGGGCATCTCGACGGCCGTGTTCGCCACGGTCGCGCTCGTCGCCCTGCGCTTCTGCCTCCCCGGCCGTGACGACGAGGTCGACGAGGAGGCCACGGCCGAGCCGGCCGAGCTCGCCGGAACACTCCGCCGCGGAGTGACGCCGTGTACCGTCATCGCGATCATCGCCCTGACTCTCATCGCCATGGCCGGCGCCGTCGCCGAGGATGCGGGCAACTCCTGGGCGACTCTGTATCTCGCCGACTCGCTCGGAGCCGCTGCGGCGATCGCTCCTCTCGGTTTCATCGCCCTGGTCGGTGCGCAGTTCATCGGTCGGATCATCGGCGATCCGCTCACGGACCGCTTCGGACAGAGGTGGGTCGCGCGGGTCGGCGGCGCCATCGCGGCGGTCGGCATGACGCTGGCGCTCGCGTATCCGTCGGTGCCCGGCACGATCCTGGGGTTCGCGGCCGCCGGCTTCGGCATCGCCACGCTCATCCCCGCAGCGATGCATGCCGCGGACGAACTGCCGGGACTGCGGCCGGGCGTGGGGCTCACGGTCGTGTCGTGGCTGCTGCGCCTCGGGTTCCTGCTGTCTCCGCCGTTCGTGGGGTACATCGCCGAGAACGAGAGCTTGCGGGCGGGGCTCCTCGTCGCGCCGGTGGCCGCCCTCGTCGCCGTGGTGCTGGCGGGCTTCCTCGAGAAGCGGCGTCCCCGCGTCTGAGTCCGGCACGGGGTGCTGCGGCTGGGGTGCCGGTGTGCCCTTGCGTTCCGCGGGTTCCGGATGGCGGAAGAAAACACGGATGCCGGGCGGTCTTCCTGCGATTCCTCATGCATTCGTGATTTCCTCCGACAGGTGACGCCGACGTGAGGCGCGATGCAGAGTGAGCGATATGGGGTGAGCAGTGGCGTACTGCAACTCTAGGTTTGCGCATGGAGTCGAGAGGTGCAACTCTGGAGTTGCAGTCGGCTGATCCGGCCGGCGGGACATGCAGGAAATCCCGAAAGGACCCATCATGGTGAACATGACCCACAACGAGGCATCCGTCGTCGACGAGGAGACATTCTCGGTGCGGCGGAGCATCCAGATCGCGGCACCCGTCGACAAGGTGTGGCGAGCCGTGGCAGAGCCGCAGCACATCTCGCGCTGGTTCGGGCGCACGGTGCTCGAGGGCAGCGGCGTCGGAGCGATCGGCACGATGACGTTCCCCGACTACGACGTGATCCCCCTCCGGGTCGAGGAATTCGACGAGCCGCGGCGCATCACGTACCGATGGAACAATGACGATGCCCTCGGCGCGCTGCCGGACAGCATCGACGAGTCGACCTCGACCGTCTTCACCTTCACGCTCGAGGAGGCGGATGGCGGCACGCGGCTCACGGTCGTCGAGAGCGGGTTCGAGCGCACCTCCGACCCCAGGGCCAACCTCGAGTCGCACCGTACCGGCTGGGATCTGGAGCTCGACAAGATGGTCGCGCTCGTGGAAGGCGAAGCGTGACGACCGAGACACTGCTTCCCGTGTTCGCGGCACTCGCGGACGAGACGCGCTGGAGCATCCTGACGGCACTCGGCGAGGGGGATGCCTCGGCATCCGCCCTCGCCGGGCGCCTTCCGGTGTCCCGTCAGGCGATCGCCAAGCACCTCGCCGTGCTGCAGGAGGTGGGACTCGTCGAGCCGGTTCGGGTGGGGCGCGAGGTGCGCTTCCGCGTCGTCGGTGCCGAGCTCTCCGCGACGGCCGCAAAGCTCGACGTGATCGGACGCGAGTGGGACCGCCGCCTCGCTGCGATCAAGGAGATCGCGGAAGGGCTGTAGCGCGGGGATCACTCCGCCGCGTGGGGGCCCTTCTCGTCCCGGATCACATTCCGGAGCTCCTGGTCGAGGTCGGATGCCTCTTCGATCGACGCGGTCATACCGGCGAGGAACCGTGTGACCACGGCCCGCTCCTGGTCGGAGAGCTCGTCGACCAGGGTGAGCATGCGGCGATGCATGGCACCGAGGGTGGCCCTGACCTCCTCGTCGCTGCTCACGCTCGGAACCACGACTCCGGCGCGGCGGTCCGTCGGATGCGCCTCGCGACGGACGTGTCCGCCCTTCTCGAGGCGGTCGATGAGAGTGGTCGTCGAAGCGGTGGAGATGTCGAGCATCCTGGCGATGTCGATCGGACGGACGATGCGGCCCGCGCGCTGCTCGCGCAGCAGGAAGCGCAGCGCCATCAGGTCGGTCTCGTTCATGCCCATCGAAGCGCGGGTGCGCGCACGCATCGCGGTCTCGGCCGCGCGGTAACGCCGCAGCATGTTCAGGACATCGACGGTGCTGGCGCTCTCGGCGTCGGGGTACCAGTACCCCGAGCGTGCGTACTCCTGGGGCTCGGTCATCAGGCCACCGCCTCTCCGTCTGCCACGGGAGAGGACTCCCGCGTCAGCATCTCGATCGCACCTGTCGCGACCCCGGCGGGGACGATCAGGAGGAAGCCGCCCGTGATCGCGTCGTTCTCGGCCACGATGATCTGCTCGATCCGATCGCGCGGGACGGTGGGGAACTCTCGTTCCAGGCGCTCGAGGAGAGCGGCGTAGTCGATGTACTTCTCGTCATCGAGTGCGGATCGCTCGACCATGACGTCCTTTCTTGCGGTGTATCCATCCTCTCACCCGTGCGACAGTGTGATGCACGCAGGATTTTGCTAGTCAGACAGATAAAAAGACTTCCGAGCTAAGATGGGTTTCGGAATCGATGAGGGGTGTGATGGGGAACAGTCTGGGGGTCATGGCGTCTCGGCTCGACCGCGACGTCGATGAACTGCTGCGCGTGGAGGCGCGGCTCGCGCGGCGCCTCGTGGCGGGGCGCCAGCCCAACGAGACCGACCGCTCGGCCCTTCGCTTCATCGCAGCGGCCCCGGTCGATGCGCCCGTGACTCCGAGTGATCTCGCCGCTCACCTGGGGGTCAGTACTGCGGCGATCACCTCCGTGATCAGGCGTCTGTCCGATCGCGCCCAGATCGTGGTGACGGCGCATCCGGACGACAGGCGCTCGAAGGTGATCCGTCCTTCACTCCGCGACATCAACTCGCCCGCGGACGAGGTCTCGCGGCGGGTGGCGCGGGTGGAAGAGGAGTTCACCTCCGCCGAGCTCGCCGTGATCTCGAGGTTCCTGCGGCGGCTCACGGCGGAGATCGATGCGATCGAATAGTCCCGTTTGCCATTTAGCTAGCTAAACTAGTAATCTAATTCCTGTACAAAACGCACAGGAATGAGGGACTCATGGGCCAGCTCAGTTACGCCGGGGAATCGCAGATCGTGGAGATCGACGATGCGACACTCGCCCACCTTCGACTCGTCACCGTGACCAAGCTCCGCCGAGGAGAGTCGTTCCCGCTCACCCTGCGCACGTCGCGATCGGGCACGGAGACGCTGTGGATGCACGCCTCGATTCCCGTGCGCTTCGCCGTCGCGGAGGAGATCGAGCTTCAGCGCCCGCTGCTGGTCAAGATGATGGCCGCAGCGAGTTCTGCGCACGGTCTGGACCTGACGGACATGGAGCTGGCGCCGCTCCTCTCTCCGGCGCCTGCGATGCACGCGGTCGCCTGATAACTCGCCTCCGCCGCCGACGTGCTCCTGGGCAAGGCGTGCGCGACGACGGCCGAGGCTCGCAGCGACGACATCGGGGGGTGTCTGCGTCGCTGCTGATGGCATCTGACCACCGGGAATCGGGTCCCGGGGTCGGATGCCATTCGTTCAGAGGGCGGTGTAGCCGCCGTCGACCAGGTGGTAGCTGCCGGTGATGAAGCTCGCGGCGTCGCTGGCGAGGAACGCGATGAGGTTCGCGACCTCGTCGGCCTGCCCCAGGCGTCCGATCGGGTGCTTCGAAACGAGGAAGTCCTTCGCCTCGGGTCCCATGTTCGCGAGCAGCGGGGTGTCGATGAACCCGGGGCCTACGGAGTTCACGCGCACGCCCTGTGCCGAGTACTCGAGTGCCGCCGACTTGGTCATGCCGACGACGCCGTGCTTGGCGGTGACGTAGGCGGGGGAGTTGGCGAACCCGACGCTGCCGAGGATCGACGCGATGTTCACGACCGAGCCCCCGCCGTTCGCGAGGATCGAGGGGATCTGCGCCTTCATGTTGCGGAAGACCGCGTTGAGGTTGATCGCGATGACCTTGTCCCAGGCCTCGTCCTCGTACTCGGCCGTCGGAGCGGACGCTCCACCGATGCCGGCGTTGTTGACGCCGATGCGCAGCGGGGCGAGGGAGTTCGCCAGCTCGATCGAAGAAGCGATCCACGAGGCATCGGTTGCATCGCCGACCGAGGCCTCGGCCGTGCCGCCGGCGGCGCGGATCTCCTGGACGACCGCGTTCGCGTGATCCGCGTTCAGGTCGTTGACCACGACGGATGCACCGTTCTTCGCCAGCAGGAGGGCGGTCGAGCGACCGATTCCGCTGCCTGCTCCCGTCACGATCGCCGAGCGGTTCGAGACGTCGTACTGAGCCACGAGAGACTCCACTTCCGGGCGGGCACGGTGCCGGGAGATCTTCTCGGACGGTCCGTCCTTCACTCCAGCCTACGCCTGAAACGCGGGGGTGGATTCACGTGAATGGACTAGTCGCGCCCGGAATCGCCCGCTCCCGGTGTCCAGATCGGATCAGGACTGATCGCCGCGGAGATACGGGTGCTGATCGACCCCAGCTGTCGCGCCTGCGCGGCGGTGAGCGTGTCGAAGACGAGGCGCTGCACCAGCCCCTGATGGCCCGGCGTGGACTCGGCGACCTTCGCGTGGCCTTCGTCCGTCAGTATGCCGAGGGTGAATCGCCCGTCGGTCGCGTCGATCTCCCGTCGCACCCATCCCTTGGATTCCAGTCGCGAGATCGCGCGCGACAGGCGTGACAGTGTGCAGCTCGCATAGGTGGCGAGGGTGCTCAGGCGAAGGCGACGATCCGGTGCGGAATCGAGCGCGAAGAGGATGCCGTGCTCGAAGTGCGTGAGGCCGCTGTCGCGCTGCAGCTGCGCATCGAGAGCTGTGGGGAGGCGCTCCAACAGCGTGGCGACGGAGGACCAGATCGCCAGCTGATCGTCGCTCAGGTGCGGGGCATTCGGCCGCTCGGACATGCCTTCAGGATAGGGCATTCGGGCTCGGGTCTCCGCGGACCTTCACTTTCCCAAGCAAGCAAAAAGACGTAGAGTGACTTTCCTGAGCAAGTAAAGCGACGTCTTCGGCGTCGGAAGGAGGAAGCGGAGTGGATCTGTAACTGCAGGGCAGGACGGCGTTCATCAGTGGCTCGAGTCGAGGGATCGGATATGCGATCGCCGATGCGCTCGCCGTCGAGGGCGTGCGAGTGATCCTGAACGGACGCGACGCCGCGGCAGTCGATGCGGCCGTCGGGCGGCTGCGAGCCGCGCACCCAGGGGTGACCGCGTCGGGGATCGTCGCGGACTTCGCGAATGCGGAGGACATCGCGAGACTCCTCGATGAATTGGGAGACGTCGACATCCTCGTCAACAACGTGGGCCTGTTCGGGCTCGCGGAGTTCGAGGCCGTCGACGACGCCGGGTGGCAGCGCTACTTCGAGGTCAACGTGATGAGCGGAGTCCGGCTTGCACGACACCTGCTGGGCGGGATGATCGAGCGAGGATGGGGCCGGATGATCTTCGTCAGCAGCGAGTCGGGGGTGAATGTCCCCGCGGACATGGTGCATTACGGCGTGACCAAGGCGGCGATGATCGCTCTCGGCAACGGTCTGTCGAAGCTCACCCGCGGCACCTCGGTCACGGTGAACACGGTCCTGGGTGGGCCGACCTATTCCGATGGGGTCGCTGCGGCGGTCGAGGCTGTGGCGCAGGTGCAGGATCTGTCGCCGGAGGCCATGAAGCAGGTCATCATCGGCCAGAACCGCACCACTCTGCTGGAGCGGTTCCTCGACCCGACCGAGGTGGCCGACCTGGTCGCATACCTTGCGAGTCCCCGCGCGTCGGCCACGAACGGGGCGGCTGTGCGCGCGGACGGCGGGGTGCTCACGTCGATGCTGTGACCAGTCGATGCGGTGGTCGACGGCCGCGGCTCCGGGTGCACGGCGGTGGCGGAGGTGGATTCACGCGGGGGATGCGTGCGGCAGTGAGCGTGCGAATGCGGAGATGTCATCGGCGAGCAGGGCCGGCTCCTCGTGTGGTGCGAAATGACCCCCGCGTGGCATCCGGGTGTAGCGGACGAGGTTGTACGTGCGTTCGATCCAGCTCCGCGGCGGCGACGCCAGGTCGTGCGGGAACAGGGCGACGGCGGTCGGCACCTCCACCCGTTCTATGCGTGAGGTCAATCCCGCGGCGTGCTCGTAGTAGGGGCGGAACGACGTGCCGATCGAGTTCGTGAACCAGTACACGGACGCCAGCGTCAGCAGGTAGTCGTCGCTGAAGCGGGAGGAGATGTCGCCGCCGCAGTCGCTCCAGGATCGATGCTTCTCCAGGATCCACGACAGCAATCCGACAGGGGAGTCCGAGACGGCTGGCGCCAGTGTGAGCGGCCGCGTCTGCTGCTGATGCTGATATCCGCCTTCGGACGCCGACCACTCCTGTACCCGGTCGAGGTGAGCCTGCTCTTCGGCGGTGATCGACTCCTCGTCCACGTGTGCGGGAGCGGCTGTGGACAGCAAGTGGATGCCGACCACCTCGTCGGGGTATGCCTGCGCGAGACGAGAGGTGATCCCCGCTCCCAGGTCGCCGCCGTGCGCGAGGTATCGGGGGAAGGCGAGATGATCCGTCATCAGCAGGTGCCACAGGTCGTGCGTCTGCACGCCGAGTCGGGGGCGTTGCGGTGAGAACGGCAGTCCGGGAAGCGCGGGCACGATCACCGTGGCGGCGTGGGCAGGATCGCCCCCGAAACGCGACGGCGTCGCGAGGCCCCGAGCAACATCCACGAGTTCGAGTGCTGTGCTCGGCCAGCCGTTGGTGAGCAGAACGGGAACCCCGGTCCCTCCCTGCTCGGCATCGAAGCGGAGATAAGCGACAGGCGTCCCGTCGATGTCTGCGTGCCGCCAGGGCAGCTCCTCGATCTGTTGTTGCTGCGCGCGCCAGTCGAAGCCGTTCAGCCACACGTCGACGAGCCGGCGAAGCTCCGCCTGCTCGGTGCCCGCCTCCCAGCCCTCCACGGGCCACGGCTCGGCCCAGCGCGTGTTGCGCAGCCGCCGGCGCAGATCCTCGAGGTCATGCTCGCCGACGTCGAGGAGGGAGTGTCGGGACACGGGAGACCTCTTCCGGGACGGCGTGGGCTGTGATGCGACGCTATCGCGGGGCACCGACACCGAGGCGCGATTCACGAAACCCCCGGGAGCGTATTGAGATGGCACCGAATGCGGTCGGCGTCAGTCGCCGAGGGCCTTCCGGAAGAGGTAGCGGGACTCGGGTTCGTTCGTCGTCATCTCGGCGGCGGCGAGGAAGTCCCCTTTCGCCTTCGGATCACCCTCCGCTTCACGCAGGTGGGCACGGATCGCATGGGCCCGGTGCCGGGTCAAGGGGTGCTGGAGGAGTCCATGCTCGCGATCCAGTTCCTCGAGCAAGGCGCTGGCGCGCGCGTGCCCGAAGGCATGGGCTACGGCGACGACCCGTGCAAGCATGACCAGACCGCTCGGTTCGACCTGCTCGAGCGCCAGATACAGAGCGGCGATCTGTGCCCAGTCCGTCTGCTCGGCGACCGCTGCGGACGCATGCACGGCGGCTATCGCGGCTTGCAGTCGGTACGTCCCCACGTTCCCCCTCGACCATGCGGCACGGATGAGATCCGATCCCTCTCGGATGCACTCCTGATCCCACCGAGTGCGGTCCTGATCCGGAAGAGGGATGAGCTCGCCATCCGCGCCGGCTCGCGTGGCCCGACGCGAATCGATCAGCAGCATGAGGGCGAGGAGGCCCGTCGGTTCCGGGTCATCGGGGACGAGTGCGTGGAGCAGCCGGGTGAGTCGGATAGCCTCGCCGGTCAGGTCGGTTCGGGTGAGATCGGTGCCGGTGGTCACCGTGTATCCCTCGTTGAAGATCAGATACAGCACCCGCATGACCGCGGAGAGGCGGCCGGGGAAGTCCTCATCGGGCCCCCACTCGAATCGGGCACCGCTCTTGCGGATCTGCTGCTTCGAACGGCTGATCCGCACCGCCATCGTCTGCTCGGTCACCCCGTAGGCATGTGCGATCTCGGCGGTGGTCAACCCGCCCACGGCTCGCAGGGTCAACGCGACACGGGAGGCGGACGACAGGGCGGGGTGACAACACAGCAGCAGGAGATTCAGGCTGTCGTCGTGGTCCGCCGGGGCCAGGTGCGACGAGGGCGGGTTCGGTTCGGAGGCCACGTACTGCTCCTCGCGCCGGCGGTCAGCCGATTCGGCGCGCAGCGCATCGATCATGCGGCGGTAGGCGACACGGATCAGCCAGGATCGGGGCTGATCGGGGATCGCGTCCGGGCGCCACTGCCGGCTTGCGGCGAGCAGTGCGTCCTGAGTGGCTTCCTCGGCGATGTCGAAGTGACCGAAGCGACGCACCAGGGCCCCGAGGACCTGCGGTGCCTCCGTGCGCAGCAGGTCCTCGATGGCGTCAGGCCGGGCGGTCACGCGAAGTCGTCACCCATGATGGGACGGATCTCCATCGGTTCGCCGAGCATGTCGACCATCCGCGCGACGATGTCCTGCGCACGCTCCACGCCCGACACGTCGATGACGGCGAACGACGCGAGGACCTCCTTGAGCTCCGCGAAGGGACCGTCGGTCATGACGATCCCTCCGTCGACCTTGCGGACGGTCGTCGACATGGCGGGGTGCCCGAGCCCCTCGGTGCTGACGAACTCCCCGCTGGCACGCAGCTCGGCTTCGAACTGCTGATACGCGGCGAAGGCGGCAAGCGCGTCCTCGGTGGGGGCATCCGCGGTGGCGGCGTCCCAGCTGCTGCTCGGCGTGTAGCCGAGAATGAGGAACTTCACGATCTCATCTCCTCGAGTCGGTGGCAGTCCAGGCTAGCGAGGAGCACGCGGCGACCGCAGCAGGGAGACGGCGGTCGCGGAGCACCAACCGAAGGCGAAGAGTCCCGCGACCGCCACCTGGATACTCGCGGTCTCGGGAACGACGGGAGCAAGCAGGGCGATCGCCACGATCCCGCTCCCGATCGCTGCGGCCACACGCCGTTCGCGGATGGCGCGGATGAGCGCGACGATGGCCGCCACCGCCAGGGCGGTGAACGCGATGATCGCCGCCGCCATGTGGATGACGGCAGTCGCCGTGGGCTCGGCCGCGGGGCCGTCGGCGACCCCGAGGGGAAAGCCGTTAGCGGGGTCCTGCCGAAAGAGGCCGGCGGCGATGAAGCCCACCCCACTGATCGCGATGAGGATCGGGATGGCAGCGCGACCGAGCCCGTCGGTCACGATCCGCCGGTGACCGATCGCGAGGCAGATCAAGCCCAGTCCCGCCAGAACGAAAGTGAGGACCTGGATCCAGCCGAGGTCTCCGGTGGAGAGCTGGCTGATCGGGTGGATGCGGATATCGAAGCCGGGACGCGTCAGCATCTGAGCGAGTGCGGACACGTAGAACAGCGGTCCCGCGAGGGCTCCTGCGAGGAGGATGAGGCGGGTCGAACGCGGAAGGGTCTGGACCTCTCTGTGTGCGCGGTGGGTCGTCGAGTTCGTGATCACTGGGCGTGCTCCTCTTCTGGGTCTTCTGCGGCGAGTGCTTCTGCACTGATACCTCGGAGCCGCGCGGCGAACTTTGACATCACACTGTCGCGCCGTCCACTGGGCGCGCCCGAGGTGGAATCCGGCGAGGTCACGCGCGGATGTCAATGTGCAGGATTCGGTTCCGAGGTATCTGAGAACGCGGCCCGCCGGGCTGCCGGAGAAAGGACGTCTCATGAACGAGAACCCGCTGGAGAACATCACTGCCGAGCAGATCGACGCCTACGGGCTCGGAGAGCAGGCCACGCCTGGCAGTGCCGTCGCGGCGCTCGACCGGCTCGTCGGCGAGTGGAAGGTCACTGGTGGCGCCGAGGGCGTCATCCGCTACGAGTGGATGGGCGGACGGTTCTTCCTGCTCCAGCACGTCGAGCTCGAACAGTTCGGCCAGGCGATCACCGGTCTCGAGGTCATCGGTCAACTACGTCCGTTCGGCGAGCCCGCCGGCACCGACGTCGTCTCCCGGTTCTACGACTCGCTGGGCAACACACTCGACTACGTCTACGAACTCGAGGAAGACACGCTGACCATCTGGGCGGGATCGAAGGGGAGCCCTGCGTACTTCTCCGGCACATTCAGTGACGACGATCGTGTGCTCGACGGTGCCTGGGTATACCCGGGCGACGGCGGCTATCCGTCCACGATGACCCGCCGTTGAGTCGTCTCCTTCCGAAGAGAGCGGAACCAGCATGCCGAAGAAGTCCTCCTCCGATCGTTCGCTGCACCAGGTCGTCTCTGCGGATGGCACGGAGATCTCGTATGAACGGCACGGGGAGGGCCCGGTGGTCATCCTGGTCGCGCAGGCCCTCTCCGATCTCCGGGACAATCGTCGCCTCGCCGGGCTGCTCGCCGACGATCACACGGTCGTGAACCACGACCGTCGTGGCCGCGGCGGCAGCGGCGACGCCGGAGCATGGAGTGTGGCTCGCGAGATCGGAGACATCGAGGCGCTCATCGACGCCCACGGTGGCAGAGCGTCACTTCTCGGCACCTCATCCGGCGCGGTCCTCGCGTTGGATGCTGCCGCCGCTCTTCCTGACAAGGTCGAGGCCGTGATCGCCTTCGAGCCGCCGGTGATCGTGGACGATCGCCGCCCACCCGTGCCTCGCGACCTCGCCGACCGTCTCGGGAAGCTCGTCGATGAGGGGAGGGGCTCGGATGCCGTTCGCGAGTTCACCCGCGTCGCCCTGGGCGCATCCCCACTCATGATCGGTGCGATGCGCCTCATGATCGGCCCCTGGCGGAGCATGGTCGCGATGGCCAGGACGACGGTGTACGACACGCGTCTCTGCGCGGGCCTGCAGGACGGAGAACCTCTGACCGGCGAACGGTGGAGCCGGCTCCGGGCACCCTCTCTCGTGCTCGTCGGGAGCAGGAGCGAACCGTTCGTGCAGAGCGGCACCCGGGAGCTGTCGTCGCTGATCGGAGCCCGCTACGAGTCGATCGAAGGGGCGCACCACGCGACGCCGATGATGAAGCCGGCCGCCCTGATCCCGTCCATGGTGTCGTTCCTCGGTGAGGTCCGCTCTTGATCATCTCCGGGGCTGAGCCCGTCGCGAAGTGTCGATGTCCGTGATTCCCGACGGGCTCGGCCCCGGAGACGCGGACAGGGTCTTCCGAGCCCTGGGCGATGCCACACGTCGCGACATCCTCGCACGCACGGTTCTCGAGGAGCAGTCGGTGACGGAGCTCGCGCGCCGCTACGACATGAGTCATACGGCGGTGCAGAAGCATGTCGCTGTGCTCGAACGCGCGGGACTCATCGTCAGGCACGCGCGTGGGCGGGAGCGCGTCGTGCGCGCAGACCAGGAGAGGATCCGGAGCGTGTCTCGGGTTCTCGTCAGTCTGGGCTGCTGTCGGAATCGCGGTGAAATCGGACTAAGTCCGATGTAAAGCGACACCTCTGCTCGATCTGAGGCCGGGTGCGTGGTCAGACGAGTATATGAGTAGGGTCTGACATCGCTGCCGCGCACGGAACTGCGTGCCGTCGCGCACCCGTTCCACTGACCTGCGCCGGTTGCAGCAGCCGAAACACAGGGCGAACCATCACCCGGTCACGGGGAAGGAAGACGGGGCACTAGCTGCTGACACGAGAAGCCTCCGTGTAATCGTGCTGCAGCTAGACCTCGCGGAGGGTTCCGCTTTGTCGGCAACGACCCGTCGAAGCTCGCTCAATCACTCAGTCGATAACCGCGTACGGCGCCCTTACCCGTGCGGCCTCGAGCAGTTGTGCTCGAAGGTGCTCGTCAGATGTTGCGTCGATCACCATGCCGGCGACCGCAGCGCGGCTGCAGACGCACTCGTGCTCACCCCCGCGCAGGGCCGCAACGGCGTGCTGGTGGGCTTCGACATGACGAACACGGGCGACAAGCCCGGCAGCTCCAGCGAAAACGAAACCCCCGCCAGCCGAAGGCTGCGGGGGTTTCGTCGTAGAGGGTGCGCCCTATCGACCGACGCGATAGTTCAGCCGCTTGATCGCCTTCGTGAGGTACACATTCGCACCAGGGCTATCCAAACGCGTATGCACGCTCGGCAGCGCAGGAAAGGAGTCGGCAGCCGGCGTGAAGAGGGTGATCATCGGGGCGCTGTTGATCGACGACAGGTGGTACAGGCCGTCGACCTGGTCACCCAGCTGCTCATGGATCTCGTGTGCCCAGTTTCGCGTGTGACGCTTCGCGCCCATCTGGATCGCGGCCGTCGTTCCGTTCACCACCGGCCAGTCACCACTGAGGTCGAGGAGCGTCAGCTCCCGAGTAGGTATCCAGCCGGCGAGGGTGTTCCCGCGAGCAGTCCGGCTCACCACTCGACGACCCTGGAACACCTCGCCGAAGGCAGTGTGCGAATTCAGCGCCGTGTACATGACGCTGTAGTCGTCATGCTCGCGTTTCGGAGGTGGATGCGGATCGAATCGCATAGTCGCGATCGGCCCCACGTGACGCATCTGGTCCCACACCTGCGGGTGGGCACCCTTCGTGCCGAAGATGCGCCAGAGCACACCTTGATACTGCTTCAGGTGGCTCGAATCGAGCGTCAGCGGCGCTGGTGGCTTGGCGGGGATCTTCGCGTACCTCGGACTCACGCGAACTCGTCCTCTTCAAGGATGGAAACGACCGCGGCCGGGTCCTTCAGCGCTGCGAGCCATTCGATCGGCGTCAGCCACTCATCTGGCTCAACGGCCTCGTCGGACGGCCGAAGGTCGTCTTGCGGCGTGGTCATGAAGCCTTCCACGTCAGCGGGTCCCCAATCCTTGGGGATTGCAGGAACGACATCCACGAGGTTCGGAACCAGCATGACCTTCTCATCGCTCGGGATGAACTGCCACTTCGGATACAGCCGATTCCGTCCAGCCATGAAGCTGTAGAGCTTGCTCTTCCCCTGACGAGGGCGTAGTGACGACGCATCCATCTTGAGCAGACTTGCGGCCTCGGCGGAGGTGTACGTGTCCGCGATAGCGCGCAAGTGCGTGTGGTGCTCCATCCGCTCGAGACCGCCACTGGTGATGAAGTCCGCGGCCTCCTTCAACTCGTCCTGCGTGAACTCACCCGATTCGAGGAGGAAGTCCGCCTCGGACGCAGTGAGACCGACGTCGCGTGACTGACGGTTCTCGAGCAGATCGACGACGTCCAGGACGATGGCTTCGTACACGTCTCGAGCGATGTTCGAGGTCTTGGCAGCCTCCGTGATTCTGGACGCGCCCGCCGACAGTTCCTTTTCAGAAGGCATGGCGAGGGCGCTTTTGATCTGACGGTCGCGTGCGATGAGAAACTGCTGCTTTGACACCCGGGCGGACCGAGCAGCGACGCTCCTCTTCTTCAGGACCATGGTGCCTCCGTCGGTAAGGTGATGGTTAGTGCGTACACGCATAATACTACGCGCGTTTTTGCGTGTACGCGCTATCGAATCCCTCAGAACTGATGGGACGTACGGCATTCGGGCTACGCCGACGCCTCACTGCGCACGAGGTTCGCGATGGCCTGCCCGTATCCCTGCAGCGCCTGCTTGACGTCGGCCTGCTCCTGCAGATGGTGCCGGCCGGGGACGTCTTCAGCCTCGTCCATCGCGATGATCGCGGCGACGAGATCGAGTCGCGCCATCGACGAGGCGTGCTTCAGTTCGGGGGACTGCTCGCCCGAGTTCACGAGACGGAACGCGGCGCCGACGCGGGCGGCTTCCACCCCGAGGTCGACGACGGGTGCGGTGGGGGTCTGGCTGGTCATGGCGCCTCCTCGGCGGGTGATGTGTCGATGTCGGAAGAGTGGAAGGGGCGGCCGAAGCCGCCTCCTTGACACTCAGCTGGCTGGTCATTGCCTCGTAGCGCTCCTTGCACTCGGGCAGACCGGGAACTTCTCGGGGTCACGACCCGGCATCCACTTCTTGCCGCAGAGCGCCTTCACGGGGATGCCGCTGACGGCGGACTCGAGGATCTTGGTCTTGTTCACGTGGTGCGAGAAGCGCTCGTGGTCGCCGTCTTCGATGAAGTGCTGGTTGTTCAGCGACGTCGTCTCGTCCAGCGTGGTGGTCGGTTCTTCCAGCAGCGTCGGTGCCATGTCGGATGCTCCCTCAGGGTGACGATCGTGGTCTTGGGAAGACTCCCGCGGCGGCGGATGCCGCCGGTACTGCAGGTCAGCTCTCTGGAACCTCAGCTGGCTCTCCGTCGCCGAGCCAGGCGGTGAGCGCGTCGCGGAGTGCCCGCAACTGCTCCTCGCCGAGATGGGCGCGATTCATCAGCATCGGCTCCTCGTTCGGCGTGAGCGGGACGTACAGCTCGTCAGGACCGATCCAGAGCTTGCGTGCCGACGCGATGCTCGACTCCTGGACTTCCATGTTCCGCTCGGGCGTGTGGCTGTAGTCCCGGAACGGGATTGTCACCTTCGCGAATCCGCGATGGGTGGTGGTGCGTACTGCGGCCATGAAAGGGCCCTTCTGTGGAGAGAGGTACGGACGTGCGTATGCGCGGCCGGATCGGGCGTTACGGTGATGCCATGAATCTGGATCTGCTTTGGCCGGCACTTCTCACCGGTACCGTCATCGGTGCGATCGTGACCGGCCTGTTCTCCCTGGCGAAGCCATGGATCGACTACTGGGTCTCCAATCTGTCTCGCCGAGTCGACAAGAAGGAGCAGCGCAAGGTTGTCGTCGAAGGCGTGGCCGAGCGGCTCCGCGAGCTGCGGATCGAGCACCAGCTCGCCTCGCGTGAAAGTCGCTCGATGGATTTCGGTATGGTCCTCGAGGCGTCCGACTCCGCACTGCTGATCCACGACCGGGGCTTCGCGAAGTACCTCGCTCTGGATATCGAGAACGTCCAGGGCTTCGACCACCTCAACGACTGGTACGAGCAGAACTCGGCCGAGACCCCAAAAGGTGGCGCACGGGCAGCGGCACGTGACCAGCGCTACGAGCACCTCAAGCGGCTCGTGGCGCGCGCTTCCGAGTACGCCGTGACTGGCAAGTGGGAGAAGACGTGGATGGAGGAGGCCGAGAAGCTCGCCGCGGAGATGAAGCTTGCGGATGACGAGCTATACCCGGCCTCCTGAGTTCTTAGTCGGAGCGAGCAGCCGTCGGAGGCTTGCCAGTCTCAGCACGCTGCGCTGGATTATGAGGATGCGGCCGAGCCAGTTGTCGGCAACATGCGATGTTCTACAGTGCGAAGTTCCTCAGTCACGATCGTCCGCCGACTTCGCTGATGCATCCGTGCCGAAGGCGGACCTCCCAGAGTCTTGATTCTGACCATGCTCCTACGCCATGACGACCGCAATGTCGGAGGCCGAAAGTATCGTGGTACTGCACATCGGAACACCGGTGGGCTACTGGGGTAGGGCCAACTAGGGGATGGGGATCCATGAGCGTTCTAGATGCATTCAGCGACTTCCAGAAGGTCGTGAATGCCGATGCTGACGCGGTCGCGGAAGCACGGCGCCGTCGAGACATCTTCCGAGGTGCCTTCGGGGCAGAGCACGATGTCGTGGAAGTAATCCCGTCTGGCTCTTTGGCCCGCGGGACGCAGAAGGATCCGATCCATGATGTCGATCTGGTCATCGTCTACAACGCCGAGGATCACCCCGAATGGGGTGAGCGCGGGCAGTCTGCCAGCGACGCCCTGGACTACGTTCGCGGGCGCGTCAATGCTCTGCTAGGTGCCACGAACGGCAGCGTTGAGCAGGTGGTGCGACTTGCGCGTTGGCGCAACCATGCGGTCAAGTGCTTCCTCGATGATCCGGATGACCCGAACGCATTCACTGTTGATGCGATGCCGGCACTGCGCCGCGGTGATCACCTCCTGATCCCGGAGGTCCTTTCGGAGGACTGGGTGGAATGCGATCCAGAGTCTCTTATCGCATCGGTCGCCGAGAAGCATTCTGACTGGAACAAGTTCGCCGGCACTGTGCGCATGCTGAAGAGATGGGCTTCAGATCAGGACATCAAGGTCAAGTCACTCGTCATGGAAGTGCTTGCGCTGGAGCACCTTCCCACCCACTTGAATCAGCCCGCTGCGCTGAAGCAGTTCTTCGTTGCAGCAACCTACGCTGTTGAGGGCGGCGAGGTCGTGACTGACCCGGCGGGTTACTGCGGCCCGATCCAAGACGAGCTGGACTACGAGAAGTTCGCTGAACGTCTGCGGGACGCGCGGGACAATGCCAGCCGGGCTACACAGGCTTCGATCAACAATGACGCTGCGGGCGCGTTGTGGCATTGGGGTCAAGTGTTCGGGGCGGAGTTCCCGCACGACCCAGATCCGAGCAACAAGCCGACACCCGCCGCCGCTCCCGAACCGCGCAAAGTGAAGGACACCCCGCAGGGATGAGCGCCCGCAGTCAACCCATCTCTTGGTTCATTCAGGACCCTGCACGTCTGCAGCGAGACAAGGATGAGGTTGGTGTCTTCGCTCCGGATCTCACGTTCGTTGAGCCCGGCGCGGAACTCGAAGACGGTGGTTGGGCGGGCACTCTCCCACTGTGGCCCTTCGATCGTGAGCGCCCTACGGGCCTCGACGACGTGGTTCCGCGAGGCCTGGAGATTGTCGTCGAGTACACGGCGGCTTATCCGATGGTGCCGCCCAAAGTGCATCCGATAAGCCCCAGGCCCGAGATTTACGAGCGCAGTCAGTCGGACTGGCATGTGTTGCCAAGCGGTCCGCTGTGTCTGTTTCAGAGCACCGGGCAGTGGCGCCCTGAGGCGAGTTTGACGGAGCTTCTTCTCAAGGCCGCGGGGTGGAACCTCGAGTACTTCCTGATGAAAGCAGAGCTGATTCCTCGCATGACAGAGAGTGGGATCGTGAGTTCGGCAGAACTGGACCCTCTGCTATCGGGGGCGGCGTAGCGTGACGACCAAAGGTGACATCTTCGTCCCAGTAGACGCCCTAGCCAAGATCGCGTCTTCCAACGAAGTCCACGGCAAGCTTGTGCTGAGGTACGTGGCTTCCGATGAGATCTTCGTCGTCCACGGTGTCGAGACATCTCGTGGGGTGCGGCGCCAGGTCGATATCGCACGCGAGTATCACGCGCTGCGTGCGGGCAATGGATCCTACGAGGGACGGTGGATCGAAAGTCCTAATGGCGCTCTACATGTGGTGCATGCGGAACTGAGGCGAAGGCCAGGAGCGATGATGACTCCCGCGGATTTCAAAGAACTCTCGGGTGTTCGCCTCGACGCCGGAATGAAGACTCTCATCGTCGTCACGCATGATGCGGGTGTGTCTGCAGACCTGCGAGCCGGAGGAGTGGAGACCTATGCGGGGTGGCATCTCACGCGCGAAGGCGCAACGCCCGCCTCGATAGCTATCGAACCGGCAACTCATGGACTGAGTCAGCTCGAGGGTCGGTGGCCCCTCTCGGAACTTAGCGACATGAACATTGCCGTCGTAGGCTGCGGGAGCATTGGTAGTGCAGCGGCCGAAGCGCTGGCGGGCTACGGCGTGGGTTCTCTGCAACTCATTGACCCCGACAGGTTGCAGTGGCACAACCTGGTGAGGCATTCCCTCGATCGAGGAAGCGTCGGAAGAAGCAAGGCTATTGCCCTTGCGGAGAGCCTCACGCAACGTTGGCAGCGGAAGTCGTACTTCGCTCACGACCTGGACGTAGTTCGTGACGCTGGAGTTTTCCGTGCTCTGACGTCTGACGCCGATCTCGTCTTGTGTACGGCCGATGGGATCGCTCCTCGGAGGGTGGTCAGTCACGTAGCACGTCGCGCGAAGATTCCAGCAATCGTCGCTTGCGTCCTGGATGGTGGCGCCATCGGAGAAGTCCTCAGGCTGCGCCCGACTCCCCGATTCGGTTGCCTCTTGTGCGTGCGAGCGCATATGGAGGAGCAGGGAGCCATCGACGCGGAAGCCGATCAAGAGCTGGCATACGGCACGGGCACGTCTCATCTACCTATGACCGCTGTACCGAGCGACTTGAAGTTCGTCGGCGTTCTGGCAGCGAAGGCAGCGGTAGCGACTCTCCTCGAATCTCGCTTCGGGGATGCGGCTCAACGCCTTCCCAGCGAGCACGCGGTCATCGGTCTTCGCCCCGCGGGCGATCTCAGCGCGCCCTTCGATGTGAATCACGCCGCGGATGTCGTCTGGCGCTCAATACCGGCACCTCGCCCGGAATGCGTCACGTGCAACCCATGACCGATGTTGCAACGACGCCAACCATTATTCTCGCGGCCACAGCGCTACGGATGATCAGTGCTGAGGCGATAATCTCGCTGGACGGAGCGGAAACGGGCGGTATCTTGCTCGGCCCCACACCCTCAGATGACTCCGAGGTCGTCGTTCAGCACGCCGGTGGGCCGGGTCCGGACGCATTCCGAGCACCCACCCGATTCGATCGAGACCTGCGCTACGCGCAGCGTCTCGCAGACTATGCGTGGCACGTAGATGGAAGCCAATGGGTTGGGGAATGGCATACCCACCCAACCGGCCCGATGACGCCCAGCGACCGTGACCTTGCGTCGTACTACGCCCATCTCTCTGATGCCGAGCTCGGATTTCGACAGTTCGTGTGTGTGATCGTGGCAATCCGGGACGACCGCAGCGCGACTCTGTCCGGCTGGATCGTGCGGCCGGCTGGGGTCCTCGCCGCTAGATTGATCGCAGGAGGGACATCGTCGACGTGAACGCAGCCCAAGATGTAAAGCCGAGGGATCCGGTGTTCGTGTCATACCGCCATTCCGACGGGTTCGAGATTGCAACGATGCTGGCATGGTCGCTCCGCGCTGCCGGCATCCCGGTCTGGCGTGATGTCGACGACCTTCCGCCTGGAGACACCGACGCACGGCTTGAACAGGCCATCGATGAGGGCATATCCGGCGCGGTCATCGTGGTGACGCCGGACGTCGCGAAGAGCCGAGTCGTGCGTGAGGTGGAAGCGCCTCGTCTCCTTCGGCTTCATCGTGACTATCCCGCCTTCGCGCTGGCGATCGTCAACGCCGTCACATTGCCGAACGGTCATATCGACTACGCCGCGCCAGACCGAGTGCTCGATCTCGCCCAACCAGAGCTCGTTGGAGTGGATCAGCGCAGTGCCGATGGCGAAGGGCTTCAGGCGACTACGCGTCAAATACTCTGGCACCGAATCGCAGCCATCCGGCGTGAGATGTCCGGACCTGAGGGCGAGTTGCGAGTTTCAATTCAGACTCGGAACACGCCCCAGGTATACGACAGGACAGACGCTGACCTCGACGTTCGGCTCCGGCCGTCCGCGCATGAGAAGCTGCCGAGCGCTCAGGGTCTGAAGGAACTCGGTAAGGCATTGCGCCTGCTGCCCGACGCGGTCACCAGGGCGGGTGTCACTGCGGTGAGAATCGAAGGTGGCGCGCACCTCTCAGTCGCACTCGCTGTCGGAGCTGGCATCCCATCAACCCGAGCTGGTCGGATGGTGGTTGTCGACGGTCGGGGATCGCGCTGGCAGAGCACATCGGAGGCGCAGCTGTTCGAACCGCCGCGACTACGTGTCTTGCGAGAGGAAGTCAGCGATGCGACGCCACGCACTGAGCGAACTGAAGTGGCCGTCTATGTTGATCTGCAACTTCCGCGCAGCGATACCGCATTCGATCACTTCATCGAAGCGAATGGCGGCCGTCTTGTCGCCTGGCAGCATCTCACCTCTACGTCGACTGGACTGCTGGACGCCGAGGACGGCGGAAATCTGGCGGCCGAAGCGGCCGCTCGGGTTCGCGATCTTTCAATGAGCCATGCAAATGCTCTCATTCACCTCATCTATCGCGGCCCCTTCGGCGTAGCGGTACTTATCGGGCGCTTGACTAACAGTCTGCGATTCATCGCCTACGAGTGGACAGACTCAGACGCGGATGATGGCACTTACCTCGGCCCGCGATACGAGGCGGTTGGCATGGTTCGAGCCTCGACGCCGACGGGCGCGCTCGAGAAGGTGATCCTCGAACCAGCCTGACTTGACACCTTCCGTCGGGTCGCAGAGAGACCGCGCTGTCGCGATGAGCCGTACCCGCGTGGCTGAGGAACTCGTCGACGGACATGATCAGCTGTCGATCCGGCGTGCTCTCGGACCGGAGCTTCACCCCCAGCCCAGGGACGATGTGGTCCCAGATCCACACCTCGCCATCGATCTCGAAGGAGTCGCCGAGCTTGAGCTTGCGTTCGTCAGGCATGGATTCTCCCTGTCGGCGTGTGGCGAGCCGTCGTCAAGAGCGCGTTGCTGCTGAAGACGGCCGACAGATCGAGTTTGAGTAGTCCGCGCCACGCAAGGTTGTCTACCCAAGCGCAGGCCAGAGGCGGGCACCCCGGTGATGCTAACTCGCACAGTTCCAAGCGTGTTCTGCCCTGAGTTGCCGCGTCGAGGATCTTGTTCTCGATGTCAGCTGGAGGTCGGCAGCGGTCATGGCGCGAGGCCGACAACCACTCGATGACGCGAGTAGCGTGGACACTGTGTCCGGAGAGCGCCTGATAAGACCAGCCGAGATTCGCTGAGACTCGCGCCGTCTCATCGAACATCAACTGGGCGTAGTCGTCGATCCGTTCCCGGGGTTTCACGTCTCGAAGGGTGTAGGAGACGTCCACCATCTGCAGCAAGAAATCGGGCACGTGCCAGTGGCCCGCGAGCGGCGAGCGTACGCCGAACACAACACCGAAGGGCTGCGACCACACCCTGCGCACCTGGCCGCCAAAGTCGAGCCACATCAACTCGTCTCGCTCGAACTGAGATTCACACCAGACGTGGGAGCCGGTGCGACTCCAGAAGTACTCGCACCCCGTATAGAAGTGACTGGCGCCCTTCGACACCCGAACCTTCATAGGGTCAATGACCGACCACTCCATGCGCCCCAAGCTTCTGTCAACCGGAGCGAAGGTAGTGCTATCGGAGTATCCCGACGGCGAACCGTGATCGCGTGGTACCCAATGAAGCTCCGAATCCTTCGAGAAGTGTCGTCGAGCAATCAACCGTGCGATCTCAGCTGGCTTCATTACCACTCCAAGCGGAGGCGGAGGGCCCAAACAGGCACATCGTTGTCGCCTACAGCGAGGGTCACGCCGTCAAGGCTCGATGGTGGCGCGACACTCCGCCTTGCATCGGATTTTGTCCGGTTTCGCCGTGGGAAATCCGATGTAAAGCGTGCAATCCGATTTGAAGACGCAAACCACAGCTGCCCCCTTGACACACCCGCCGCACAGGCATAACGTACAACCAAATGGTTGCACAAAGAGAACTGAGCGAAGCGGAGGTCGACCGTGTCTTCCACGCACTGGCGACGTCGACCCGGCGCGACATCCTGCGCCGGACGATCGAGCGGGAGCAGTCGGTCTCGACCCTCGCCTCCGAATACGAGATGTCGTTCGCCGCGGTGCAGAAGCACGTCGCCGTGCTCGAGGCCGCGAACCTCATCGTCAAGCGCGCCGAGGGACGCGAGCGGCTCGTCCGCGCGAACCCCGAGATGATCGCCCGCGCCAGGGCGCTCCTCGCCCGATACGAAGAGCTGTGGCGGTCGCGCATCGCCCGACTCGACGATCTGCTGGCCGAGACTGCTCGGTCCAACTCGTCCGACAACAGCGACAGCACGAACACTGAACAAGGAGACTGAACATGCCTGTCACCGACGTCATCACCGATGCCGACAACCTGACCATGACCGTGGTCGCCGACTTCGCCGCCCCCATCGAGAGGGTGTGGAGCGCCTACTCCGACCCGCGGCAGCTCGAGCGCTTCTGGGGCCCTCCCGGATGGCCGGCCACCTTCACCGCGTGGGACCACACCGTCGGCGGTCGTGCGCAGTACTCGATGAACGGTCCGCGCGGGGAGAAGTCGTCCGGGTCGTGGGAGTTCATCTCGATCGATGCGCCGAACGCGTTCGAGGTCATCGACTCGTTCGTCGACGAGAACGGCACACCGCTCGACGGCTTCCCCGCCCAGCGGATGACCTTCGCCTTCGAGTCCACCGCCGACGGCACCCGCATGATCACAACGAGCCACTTCGACTCGGTCGACGCCCTCGAGCAGGTCGTCGAGATGGGCCAGGTCGAGGGGATCAAGATGGCGATGGCGCAGCTCGACACCGTGCTGCAGGACCTCCGCGACTACGCGCAGGGCAAGGGCACGCGACTGGAACTGCTCGACGACACGCACGTGCGCATCACCCGCCTGGTCGATGGGCCGCGCGAGCTGGTGTGGCGCGCGCACTTCGAGCCCGATCTCATCCGCAAGTGGATGCTCGGGCCCGACGGGTGGGAGATGACGGAGTGCGTCGCCGCCACCGAGGTCGGCCAGTCGTACCGGAACTCGTGGACGCCGGTCGGCGACACCGAGGGGCAGCCGTTCGGATTCGAGGGGGAGGCGCTCCTGATCGATGCTCCGCGCCGCGCAGTGACCACCGAGCGGATGCAGGGCCTGCCGACCGAGACCCTCAACGATCTGAACCTGTATGAGGAGGACGGCGCGACCCTCGTCACTCTGCTCATCGAGTACCCCGACAAGGAGACGCGCGACATGATCCTCGCCACCGGCATGGTGGACGGCATGGAGTCGTCGTTCGCCCGTCTGGAGCGGGAGCTGCTCGCCGTCTGAGTGTGAACAACTCCTCAGGACCGGCCGGACCCCCGCGGTCCGGCCGGTTCTCCGGCTCTCGGCGCACTGTTCTTGAGGAGTTGTCCACGCGCCGCCTGCCGCACCCGACGCGGAGTCGGCAGGCGGAACCCGATGAGGCGGGATAGGGTGGCGTCACGATGAGGATCACGCGCCGCACTCTGCTCCTCGGCGCCGGAGCCGGTGTCGCTTCGGTGCTGCTCGTCTCCTGTACCCCCGAACCTGCGCCCACGCCCACCCCCACCCGCACGCGTGAGCCGGAGCCTCCGCCCGGGGTTCCCGCCGCGGCAGGGAGCGTGCGCAGCACCTGGACAACGGACCCGTACTCTCTCGGCGCCGTCAGCTTCACCCCGGTCGGTGTGCTGTCCGATACCCGCTCCGCCTTGGCGCGACCCGTCGGCAAGCGGCTGTTCTTCGCGGGCGAGGCGACAGACGTCGACGCTCCCGGCTCGGTGCGCGGAGCCATCGCCTCGGGCACCCGCGCCGCCGAAGAAGTCATGGTCCCGGCGACCTCGGGCGAACGCATCGCGGTGGTGGGCGCAGGACTCGCCGGCGCGACGGTCGCCGCGCTCCTCGCCGAGGGCGGCATGGAGGTCACGGTCTTCGAGGCACGAGACCGTGTCGGCGGGAGGATCCACTCGCGCCTCGACGACTCCTGGCCCGTACCGGCGCAGCTCGGGGCCTGGCTTTTCAACGCGGACGACAGCGAGGTGCTCGATCGCCTGAGCAGCGGGGAGGTCGGGATCGTCGATCTCTCCGGCGAACTCTGGCGTGGAGCCGACGGCGACATCGACCCGGTCGACCCGCAGCCTTTCGACGCCGCGATCACGACGGCCCAGGCTGCTCCCGAAGACACCTCCGTGGCCGACGCGCTGACCGCCGCGGGTATCGACCCTGCTGACCCCGCGACCGCCGCATTGCTCGCGATCCTCGCCGCCCGCACCGGAGCCGGCGCCGA
Organism: Microbacterium sp. R1; assembly: GCF_015159725.1. Classification (NCBI taxonomy): domain Bacteria; kingdom Bacillati; phylum Actinomycetota; class Actinomycetes; order Micrococcales; family Microbacteriaceae; genus Microbacterium; species Microbacterium sp. R1. Next base: position 57,334 of record NZ_JADDUD010000004.1, read on the forward strand.
CGAACTCTCGAGCTGGTTCGCGCCGCCGTTGCCCACAGGAGACCCGAAGGCGGCGACGGGCGACCTCACGCCGTTCATCGAGAAGACGCTCGACGGCGTCACCGTCGGCCTCAACTCGCCCGTCGCGAGACTGGCGTACGACGACTCGGGGGTGAGCGTGCGTCTCGGTACCGGGGAGGCGCTGTCGTTCGACCGGGTCGTCGTCACCGTGCCGCTCGGGGTGCTGCAGGACCGGAGCATCGAGTTCGACCCGCCCCTGCCCTTCTCCAACCGCGGCGCGGTCTCCGCTCTCGGCATGGGCGCGATCGAGACGGTGTGGCTGCGCTGGGACGAGGCGTTCTGGGACAGCGAGGAGGCGATCTGGCACTCTGTCGGTGCCGACGTGGCGATCCCGACCTGGATCAACCTGCGACCCGCGACCGGGGAGAACGTGCTCGTGGGGATCGTGGGCGGAGCGGCTGCCGCCGACTTCGCGCAACTCGACGAGGACGAGGCCATCGAAGCCGCCCTCGCCTCGCTCTCCCTCTACGTCTGACCGACGCGCTCGTCTATCGAGGCCTGCACGACCGTCGGAGTCTCCGCGCTCTGCTCGCCCTCCCTGCGCAGCGTTCGCGGCAGCGGCATGCGGCTGATGAGCACGAGCACCGAGGCGACCAGGGCGAACGTCGCGAGGGCGATCGCGGACGACACGAGGAACTCCAGCGGCCCGCTCACCTGTCGCGGGTCGAGGAAGTAGTAGGGGTACCAGCCGATCAGTGGCCCACGGATCATCGTGAACACGCCCCAGAGCACGGGATAGGCGAGCGTCACCGGCACCACCCGCCATGGGACGGAACGGTGCCCGGGGGCGAGTGCCCATGCCGCCACCGTCACTGCGGGCAGCCAGAAGTGGAGCACCTGATCCGACCACGGGACGTCGATGCGGATACCGCGGACCCCGGCCTGCCAGACGAGGATGGCGAACACGAGTCCAGCCGTGATCGTCCAGGTCAGCACGAGAGCCAGCGCGACCGTGAGCCAGCGCGGATCGCGTGCCGTGCGCAGGGCGATCACGCCCGCGATGCTCAACAGCACCACGAACGCGATGTTCGACTGGTTGGTCAGATAGGCGAAGAAGTTCTGGCTGGCGATGGTGTTCGACGCCAGGCCCCAGGCGAGTCGATGGATGAGCGCCACGAGGCAGACGGCGGCGGCGCCGAGGCGGAGCAGGCCGAAGACGGTGCGGGCCTTCACCGCTGCGTCACCACCCATTCCGTCATCCGCCGAGTCTACGGACCGCTCCTCGGAGGAGCCGCCGTGCCGCAGCGGGCGCCCTCACCCGCGACGGTCGCTCAGCGCCGCGGCTCCCGGGTCGACCACAGCGCCAGAGCGACGAGCACGGGCTGGAAGAACAGTCTGACGAAGCGCTTCATGTCGGTGTCGAGACCGAATCCGTCGCGGTGGTGCATCCACTGCGCCACGTTGCCGGGGAACACGGCGACGAAGAACAGGGCGGCGATCGTGCCGACGGTGCGCCGACGGCGGCGTGCCAGCAGCAGAGCGGAACCGAGCGCGACCTCGGCCACGCCGGAGGCCAGCACCGTGGTGTCGGGGTCGAGGGGCAGCGACTCCGGCACCTGCGCCTGGAACTCCTCGCGCGCCACCGTGAGGTGGGAGACGCCGGCGAAGACGAGCGATGCGCCGAGGAAGATACGGCCGATGGTGCGGGCAGGAGTCGACATGGTGCGAGTGTACGCCTCCGCCACTGCGCTCAGATCAGCCGGCGGAGCGCCTCTTCGAGCGAGACGCCCTGAGCCTCTGCACGGTCTCGCAGCCTCGCGTGCTCGTCGGACGACAGCGGGATGCGCAGCTCGATCGGGTCGTCCTCCGGCGCATCCAGCCCGTCGAGGAGATCGGAGGCCTCGGCCCACAGGGTCTCTGCGCCGGGCGCCGGTGTTGTGGGAGTGGAGGCCGGAGCCGAGGGGGCGGACGCGGCGACCGCAGCTGAGGCGGCGACCGCAGCTCCGGCATCCGTCGCCATCGTGAAGCCCGGTCCTCGCCGCGGTTCCTGCTCGGCCTGGTACGCCTTCGCTGCCGCGTTCGCCCGCTCGTCGGCGGCCTCGTTCAGGGGGTGACCTGCGTGGCCCTTGACCCAGGAGAACTCGACGTCACGGCCGCGGATGGCTTCGTCGATGCCCTCCAGCAGGTCGCGGTTCAGCACCGGTCCGCCGTCGGACTTGCGCCAGCCCTTGCGCTTCCACCCCGGCATCCACTTGGTCACGGAGTCGATCACGTACCGGCTGTCGCACTCGATCAGCAGCTTCTCGTCGGTGCCGGCCGTCGCGCGCAGCAGTTCCAGCACGGCGCGCAGCTCGCCCTGGTTGTTGGTGCCGTGTGGCGAACCGCCGGCCGCCCAGTTCGCGTCGTCGATGTACCAGGCCCAGCCGTTGGGGCCGGGGTTGCCCAGGGCGGAGCCGTCTGCGGCGGCGGTGATCGTCATCCTTCAACCGTAACGGTGGGGGACGACGCGGAACTCACCGCCGGACCACCATCGGGGTGCCGGTGACCGGATCGGGTGTCACCACCGCGTCGATGCCGAAGACGTCGCCGACGCGCTCTGCCGTGATGAGTTCGGACGGGGTGCCGGTGGCGATCACGTGCCCCTCCTTCATGAGCACGAGGTTGTCCGCATACCGAGCCGCCTGGTTGAGGTCGTGCAGCACCGCGATGACGGTCTTGCCCTGCGTGTTGAGGTCCCGCAGCAGATCGAGCAGCTCGTACTGGTGCGCGATGTCGAGGAAGGTCGTCGGCTCGTCGAGCAGCATCACCGGTGTCTGCTGGGCGAGCAGGAGCGCGACCCAGACGCGTTGCCGCTGCCCACCGGACAGCTGGTCCACGTAGCGCTCGGCGAGGTCGGTGGTGTTGGTCGCGGCGAGAGCCTCGCGCGTGGCGGTGTCATCGGTGGACGTCCACCGCTGCAGTGCGGAGTGGTGCGGATACCTGCCGCGCGAGACCAGGTCGGCGACGCGCATCCCCTCGGGGGCGATGGCGTCCTGCGGCAGGAGTCCCATCCTGCGGGCGAGCTCCTTGGAGCCGTACTCGCCGAGCGCGCGGCCGTCGAACAGTACGTCGCCTGATTCGGGCTTCAGCACCCGGGCGAGGGCGCGCAGCACGGTGGACTTGCCCGAGGCGTTCGGCCCGAGGATCACGGTGAACGACCCCTCCGGCAGCGCCAGATCGACGCCGTCTACGACGACCTTGCCGTCGTAGGCGACGACGAGTCCACGGGCTTCGAGTGCCGGGTGCGGCGTGGTCATTGTTCCTCCGGGTGTTCGAATCGCCCGAATGGTTCCGTTTCCGGGTGGAATGGAACCAATCGAGCGATTCGAAAGGGGTCAGCCGAGCAGGTCTTCGACCTGGTCGATGACAAGGTTGGCACCGATCACGCCGATGCCCACCATCCAGGTGTCGTCCTCCACCTCGAAGGCCTTGTCGCCGGAGGGGCCGGGCTGGGCGCCCCACAGTCCGGTGATCCGCTCCTGCGTGGTCGCGGTGGGGTCTCCGCCGGGGCTCATGTAGAACACCACGTCGCCATCGATCTGCTCGTAGAGCTCGGGGCTGAGCTCCATCATCGAGTACTCGTTCCAGTCGCGGTCGGCTCCCAGGTCGAACCCCATGTCGGTGAGCAGCGAGCCCGAGAACGTGCCGGGCCCGTACAGGCGGAAGTTGTCGGCGCGGAAGCGCACGATCGATGCGGTGGTGCCGTCGGCTTCGACCGCCGAGCCGACCTCGGATGCGCGGTCCTCGACGCCCTTGATGAGCTCGTCCATCTTGTCGCTCTGGTCCACGGCGGCGGCGGTCAGCACGGCCTGCTCGGTCCAGTTGGTGCCGGTGTCCTCCGAGAAGACGGTGGGCGCGATGGCCGACAGCTCCTCGTAGAGCGCCTCGTGCCGCACCTTCGAGCCGATGATCAGGTCGGGGGCGAGGTTCGCGATCGCGTCGACGTCGGGCTCGGCGATGAAGCCGATCGATTCGGTGCCGTCGAGATCATCGGCGAGGTAGGCCGGGAAACCGCGTCCGGCCCCGATCTCCGGTGCGCCGACCGGAGTGATGCCCAGGGCGACCAGCGCGTCCATCTGCGGGGAGTCGAGCACGACGATCCGCTCGGGTACCGACTCGAACTCCGTCTCGCCCATCGCGTGCTCCACGGTATAGCTCGTGTCCGTGGCGGGAGCGGATTCCTCCGCTGCGGGGGTGCTCGAGCATCCTGTGGCGATCAGGGTGATCGCGGCCAGAGAGGCGACAGCGGTGGCGAGCGGACGGAAGCGCGTTCGATGAGGTCTGTTCACGTCTCACAACCCTAGTGATGTTTGGTTAGGCTATCCAAATATGAGTTCCGAACCGGTCGTCGTCGCGCGTCGTCGTGCCCCGCTCGCGGCATCCCGCTTCCCCGTGTGGTTCGGCATCGCCCTGGTCGTGGCCGTGCTGGCGATCTCGCTGGCATTGAGCCTCGCCGTCGGTGCGCGGTTCGTGCCCCTCGGTGAGGTGGTGCTCTCGCTGTTCGGCACGGGGGACCAGAACGTCCTGAACATCGTCGGCGAGCTGCGCGTGACCCGCACCGTCAACGCGGTCATCTGCGGCGTCGCGCTGGGTGCTGCCGGTGTGCTGATGCAGGCGCTCACCCGCAACCCGATCGCGGACCCCGGGATGCTGGGGGTCAGCGCCGGCGCCTCGTTCGGCGTGGTCGCCGGCATGAGCGTGCTGGGCGCCCTCGGCGTCGGCGGCACGATCTGGCTCGCGCTCGCCGGAGCCGCTCTCGCTTCTGCGGTGATCTTCTGGTTCTCGGGCACCCGGTTCGCCTCCGGTTCGCCCGTGCGACTGATCCTCGCCGGCGTCGCGTTCTCGGCCATCCTGGCCGGGCTCTCGCAAGCGATCGTGCTGACGGATGAGACGGTGCTCGACGCGTTCCGCTTCTGGCGAGTCGGCTCCCTCACCGCCCGACCTGTGGAAGAAGCGCTGCCGCTGGTCGTCTTCATCATCGTCGGCGTGATCCTCGCTCTGCTGCTCGGGCCCGCACTGAACCTGATGGCACTCGGCGACGACAGCGCGATCGCCCTCGGGGTGAAGCCCGGTGTCGTGCGCGCGCTCGTGCTCCTCGCCGTCACGCTGCTGTGCGGCACGGCGACCGCGATCGCCGGTCCCATCGCGTTCGTCGGTCTCGTCATCCCGCATCTGCTCCGTCGCCTCGTCGGACCCGACCTCCGCATCGTGCTGCCGCTGTCGCTGCTCGCGGCCCCGGCGATGCTGCTTCTGGCCGACACCCTCGGCCGCGTGATCGGCGGAGGCGGCGAGGTGCAGGTCGGCATCGTCACGGCTCTGATCGGCGGCCCGCTGCTCATCGCCTTCGTGGTCGGCAGGCGGACGGCGGGGATCTCATGAGCCTGCGCACCGTCGCGCTGACGTCCGACGACCGTGTCCTCCGCGGAGAGCGCTGGTCCTTCCGGTTCAGCCATCGCACGGCCCTCGTGTGCGGCATCCTCGCCGGCGTCCTGCTGGTGCTGCTGGTCGCCGCGCTCATGATCGGCGAGTACATCGTCACCCCGGCCGCACTGATCGAGACGCTCCTCGGTCGCCCGCCGGAGCGACTCGACGAGTTCTTCGTCCTCGGGCGCCGCCTGCCGCGAAGCCTCGTCGCGATCGTCGTCGGCGCGAGCCTGGCCGTCGCCGGGGCCGTGTTCCAGAGCCTGACCCGCAACCCGCTCGCCAGCCCCGACGTGATCGGCATCAGCAGCGGTGCCTCGGTCGGCGCGGTGGTCGTGATGCTCGTGCTGGGCGGATCCCTGGCGCAGGCGGCCCTCGGAGCGGTCATCGGTTCCCTCGTGATCGCGGGCGTGATCGTCGTGTTCACCGCGCGTTCCGGGCTCCACGGCGTGCAGCTGATCCTCACCGGTGTCGCGCTGTCGGCCACCGCCATGGCCGTGGTCGACTACGTGCTGACGCAGGTGTTCGTCGCGAGCGCGACCACGGCGCAGACCTGGTTGATCGGATCGCTGCAGGGCCGGGGATGGGGTGATCTGCTGCCTGCGCTGATCGCGTTGCTCCTGATCATCCCGCTCCTCGTCTGGGCGGCGCCGGCTGCGCGGATGATGGCACTCGGCGACAGTGTCTCGACCGCACTGGGCGTGCGGACGGTGCGGGCGCGATGGATCCTGCTCGTCGCCGCGACCCTGCTCGTGGCGGTCGCCGTCGCCACGGCCGGGCCGATCTCGTTCGTCGCGCTGATCGCCCCGCACATCGCCCGGCGTCTGACCGGTGCGACGAGCTTCCTCGCCTCGGGGCTCGTGGGGGCGCTGCTGCTGCTCACGAGCGACCTGCTCGCGCAGAACATCTTCCCGGCGCCGATCCCGGTCGGCGTCGTCACCATCACCGTCGGCGGCGCATTCTTCCTGTGGCTGCTCTGGAGAGAGGGGGCTCGGCGTGGCTGAGCACACCATCGACCGCGTCCGTCCTCCACAGCGTCCTCGCCGTTCCGGAGCTCGCGTCTTCGCCGCCCGCGTCACGGCCGTGCGCGATCTCACCCCGCACATGCGGCGGCTCACCATCTCCGCGGCGGAGTTCGCCGACTACGCGCCCGCGGGACCGGACGAGTACCTCGGTCTGCTGCTGCCCCGCGACGAGAGCGTTCCGCTCGTGCTGCCCGCGAACGATGGGACGGAGAACATCCGTGCGGCTGTCGCGGCCATCCCCGACGAGGAGCGGCCGGATCTGCGGTGGTACACGTTGCGCGACCACCGCCCCGAGGCTCGCGAGATCGACGTCGACTTCGTCGTGCACGGCGACGAGGGCCCAGGAACCCGATTCGCCGGACGAGCGCGCGCCGGGTCGGCCCTCGGCATCCGCGAGTGCACGGCCTTGTATGCCCCACTGCCCGAGACCCGCGCCCGAGTGATCATCGGCGACGAGTCGTCACTACCCGCGATCGCCCGCATCCTCGAGGCGACGGAAGCTGCGGAGACGCATGTCTTCATCGAGATCGCGGATGCCGCGGAGAAACAGGATCTCGCGGGCGCCGTCACCTGGGTCGAGCGCCGGGGTGAGCTGCCCGGTGCGCGACTGCAGCAGGCGGTACGGGCTGCTGCGCTGCCCGAGGTGATCGACTATGCGTGGGTGTGCGGAGAGCGACTCGCGGTGCAGGAGCTGCGCCGTCACCTGGTCGACCGTGGCGTCTCGAAGGACCGGATCACGTTCTCGGGCTACTGGCGGCTGGGTGAGGCGCGGGGCTGAGGTCGGCGGCTCCGGCCGGTCTGTCAGTCCTTCTCCGGGTCGTCGTCCTGGGGCTCCCGGTTCTCGGTCGCGGTGGCTTCCGGCACGGGAGGGGCGACCGGGAAAAGGACCGAGCTCAGGTCACCGCTGGTCTCTGCGCCGAGTCCGATCGACAGCGGATCGACGACGGGTGCCGTGTCGAGGACTTCCGATTCGGAGCGCTCGAGCGGTTCCGAGGGCAGCACCCACTGGTTCTCTTCTTCTTCAGGCTTCTGCTGGAACAGTCCCATGGGGTCCATTGTGACCCCGTGCGGCCGAGACAGGGCCGGATTCACACGCGATTGATCGGATGCCGCCGCGCGCCGGGCGTGTCAGGTGGAGGCCGCGCGCACGGCGTCGACGAGCGCGCGCCAGGGGCCGTCGAGCGCGGAGTCCGGCAGCTCGCGTTCGCGTCTCTCGGACGGCGTGCGCGCTCGGATGCTCCACATGAACCGGTCGGCACCGACGCTGCCGTCCGGTTCCTGGTCCCACGGGCAGCGGTCGATCAGATCGATCCACTCCACGGCGTCGTCGGGTTCCGCTTCCACCCGCCATTGGCGACGGATACCGGCGATGCCGCCGGTGCGCACCACCGCGATGACGACCTGTGCGTCAGTCGGTGGAGGGGACTCGCTCATCCCCATAGACTCCCACGGTCGTCCACGCCCGTCGAGCGGCTGCGGCTGTGGCGGCGTCGATGGTCGTGGCCGCGGCGACGGTGGCGTCGGCGAACTGCGTGAAGTTCGCGGTGCTCGACAGGCCTCCGGTGAGGGCGCGATACCAGACGGTTCCCGCGCGCTCCCAGGCGTTGCCGCCGAGGTCGGTGGCGAAGAGGGCGAACGCACGGTTGGGGATGCCGGAATTGATGTGCACCCCGCCGTTGTCTTCGGTGGTGCGGACGAAGCCGCTCATGTGGTCGGGCTGCGGATCGCGGCCGAGTTCGTCGTCGTCGTAGGCGGTGCCGGGCGCGATCATCGAGCGCAGCGCCGCGCCTTCGACCGCATCGGTGAAGATCTCGGCGCCGATGAGCCAGGTCGCCTGGTCGGCCGTCTGGCCGAGGGCGTACTGCTCGGTCAGGGCGCCGAACACGTCGGCGATCGACTCGTTCAGGGCGCCGGGCTGCCCCTGGTACTCGAGGTCGGCGGTGTGCTGCACCACGCCGTGGGCGAGCTCGTGGCCGATGACGGTGAGCGAGCCGGTGAAGTGCTGGAACACCTCGCCGTCTCCGTCGCCGAAGACCATGCGCTCGCCGTCCCAGAACGCGTTGTCATAATCGACGCCGTAGTGCACGGTCGCATCCAGCGGGGCTCCAGCGTCGTCGAGGGAGTTGCGACCGAACGCTGCCAGGAGCATCTCGAAGGTGGCCCCGAGCCCGTCGTAGGCCTCGTTCACCGCGGTGTCTTCGACCGGGGCGTCGTCTTCGCCGCGCACGACAGCGCCGGGCAGCTGCTGAGTGTTGCCCGCGTCGCTGATGGTGCGGTTGGGGGCGTCGGACAGCTGCGCGACGAGATCGCCGTTCTCGTCGATCGACAGGTCGATGCGGGCGCGGAACGGCGGACGCCCGGCGGTCAGGGTCTGTCGCGCGGCAGCTGCGGCCTTCGGGAAGCGGCCAGACTCGGCCAGACGCGCGAGCAGATAGGAGGGGACCACTCCATGACGTTCTCCGGATGCTGTGCTGCTCATGGTGCGACCCTACGCCGGGGTGCCGACGTTCGGGAGCGTCCCACTCCCGGCGCGGTCAGTCGCGAGCGGGATCAGGCAGACGCGTCGAAACAGGCAGTTCCGACGCAGGACGGCCAGTTCTCGCGTGTTGGCCTGTGTTCGCGAGAGCCCTGCGGGCAGCGCTCGCCCCTCGCGGTCCTCGTCTCAGTCGCGCTCGATGCTCAGCACTGTCGTGCGCAGGCCGTCGGATTCGAACTGCACCGGCATGCCGGGGTGGTCGACCGAGAACCAGAAGACACCGTCGACGGTGTCGTACCTGCGGCAGGTGAGAGCGCCGAGGGGAGTCGTCAGGCTCACCGTCGACACACTCGTGGTCTCGGGATCGAACGCGGAGTGGCCCTGGAGTTCGAGCCAGGTCACCCGGTTCGAGACGACCGCCTTCGGGTCCTCGATCGACCAGCGGTCGAGCGTCGCGCCCTCGTCGTCCACGTCGTGATAGCGGTTGACGTGCTCGCCGAGCGGGCCGTCCGGACCTTCCAGGAGCAGGTGGATCGTCGTGCCGTTTCCGATGGCGTCGCGGATCTCCGCGGCGGTGAACGGCGTCGGAAGGAGCGCGGGGTCGATCAGGTGCGGATCAGGATCGGTCATGGAGCCAGTCTGCGTCATGCCCCGCTCGTTCGTCACGGGATGGTCTCGATGGCGCGGTCCCCACCACCATTCCTTGACAGGATTGCGTTCTGTATACAGAATACCAGTACGCCCGAAGGGTGTTCCCGACCTGATCTTCCAATGATGAAAGAGGTAGCGAGATGGCACGTGCGAACGTGACGCGGTTTCTGGCACTGGGGGCCGCCGGCGCTCTGGCACTCGGACTCGCCGCGTGCAGCGGTGGAGGTGGAGGAGGCGGTGGGGGCGTCAACGCCGACGGCAACGCCACCGTCGTCTGGTCGACCTGGGGCACGGCCGACGAGCTCACGCGCTATGAGGAGTTCAACAAGGACTTCATGGAGCGCCACCCCGACATCAAGGTCAAGCTGCAGCCCGTGGCGGACTACGGCGACTACCACTCCAAGCTGCTCGCTCAGCTCACCAGCAACACCGCCCCCGACGTGTTCTACGTGGGCGACGACAAGATCGGCCAGTTCGTCGACTCGAACCGGCTCATGCCGCTCAGCGACCTGATGGACTCGAAGGAGAGCAAGACGAAGAAGGACGACTTCTTCCCCGGGCTCTTCGGCGCTGCCGAGAACGACGGCGAGGTGTACGCCGCCCCGAACGACTCGAACCCCGACGTGTTCTGGTACGACAAGCAGGCGCTCGCCGCCGCCGGCATCACCGAAGACCCGGCGACCCTGGCCGAGAACGGCGAGTGGACGACCGACAAGTTCCTCGAGATGAACAAGAAGCTCCACGACGCGGGCCTGACGGGAACGATGTACTGGAACTACTGGGCGACGCACTGGAGCTGGCTGTCTTCACAGGGCCTCGACGCCCCGTACGACGACTCCGGTGCGTTCGTCGCGAACAAGGATGCCGACACCGTCGAGTCCGTGCAGCAGCTCGGCGACCTGTTCGAAGACGGCACCTTCGTCGTCGCGGACACCCTGCCGGACGGTGCCGGGGCCGACAGCGTGTTCGTGACGCACAAGGCCGGCTTCTTCGTGCAGGGCCGCTACACGATCGGCACGGTGAGCGCGACGGGCGAGCAGGACAGCTACGACATCGTGCAGTGGCCGACTCCCGACGGCGAAGCCGCTCCGACCGGAGTCGCGACCAGCTTCCTCGCCATCAACGGCAAGACCAAGGTGAAGGACGCCGCGTTCACGTTCTGGACCGAGTTCCTCTCGGCGGAGGGGCAGACCTTCCGTCTGCAGGGCGGCGGCAATGCCGTCCCGTCGATCAAGGGCGCCGATGATGTGGTGCTCGAGGGCGACTACCCCGCGCATGCGCAGACCTTCCTCGACATGCGTGACATCGGATTCGAGGACTACCCCGCCGAGGCGCGCGTGCCTGGCCTGCCGACCGCGATCGCGGACGAGTTCCTGAAGCTCTACCAGGGCAAGACCGACGCGCAGGCCACACTCGACACGATCGCCGACGTGGTCAAGGACCGGTCGGAGAAGTAGGCGTGAGCACTGTCACCGAGAACGGGCGGATGCCGCAGGCCACCCCTGCGGCATCCGCCCCGCCCCTGCGCAAGGAGGCGCTCTGGCGCCGCCGTGATCGGCGGTGGGGGTACGTCTTCGTCGGCCCGCAGCTGATCGGCATGGGCCTGTTCGTCGTCCTGCCGTTCGCCGCCAGCCTGGTGCTGGCGTTCGCCGACTGGGACGGTCTGTCCGACCTCACGTGGGTGGGGTTCGCGAACTTCGCCGACCAGTTGACGGATCCGCTGCTGTGGCGAGCGATCATCAACACGCTCATCATCGCGATCGTCACGGTCCCCATCGGTCTCGGCCTCTCGGTGATCGTCGCGGTCGCGCTCGAGAAGCTCAAGACGCGCACGCTCTACCTGATCCTGTTCTTCGCGCCCGTGGTGACCTCGACGGTTGCCGTGGCGATGATCTGGCAGCAGATGTTCCGCTCCGACGGCCTGCTCTCCACGACGATCTCGAAGGTCTTCGGGGTCACCCCGCCCGACTGGCTGCAGGATCCGAAGCTCGCCCTCCTCGCCGTCTGCATCGTCACGATCTGGTCGTCGATGGGCCTGAACGTCGTGATCTTCCTCGCCGGGCTGCAGAACATCTCGCCCTCGGTGATCGAGGCCGCGCGCATCGACGGCGCCGGTCCCTGGCGGTTGTTCACCAGCATCCGTCTGCCGCTGCTCTCGCCGATCGTGTTCTTCTCGTCGGTCGTCGCGTTCATCTCCTCCCTGCAGACATTCGACACGGTCTACGTGCTCGTGCAGGACGCGGGCCCCGACAACGCGACCCGCACGATCGTCTACCACATCTTCGATCTGGGCTTCGGGCGGTTCGAGTTCGGTCCGTCCAGTGCCGCGAGCATCATCCTGCTCGTGCTGACCCTCGTCATCACCGCGGTGCAGTTCGGCGCGCAGAAGAAGTTCGTCCACTACGAGGATGACCCCGCATGAGCATCCAGACGCCTCCCCTCACCGGCCCCGCTCCGGCGACCGACTCCACCGTCGCGATCACCGCGCCCGGCTACCGTTCGCGTGGCCATGGTGGTCCTGCCGCCGATCGCGCGCGCCGCCGGCTCGGGTCGACCGCGTTGCACGTCGTGCTCGTCATCGCCGGGATCGCGATGGTGTTCCCGTTCATCTGGATGCTGCTGACCTCGTTCAAGACGCTGCCGCAGCTGCTGAAGAACCCCCTGCAGTTCCTGCCAGACCCCTGGACCTTCGACAACTACACCGAGGCGTGGAACGCGGTGCCGTTCGGACAGGCCTACCTGAACAGCGGCTACATCGCGATCCTCGTGGTGGTGGGCACCCTGCTCACGGCCTCGATGGCCGGCTACGCGTTCGCGCGCATCCGATTCCGCGGCAGCAAGGTGCTCTTCATTGTCTTCCTGGCGACGCAGATGATCCCGAAGCAGGTGACGCTGATCCCGTTCTACCTGCTGATGTCGAACCTCGGCTGGGTCGACTCGCATCTCGCGCTGATCGTGCCGGGGATCATGGCGAACCCGTTCGCGGTGTTCCTGATGCGTCAGTTCGTGCTGGCGCTGCCGCGCGAACTCGAAGAGGCGGCCATCGTCGACGGCGCCGGCCGCTGGCGCATCTTCTGGAGCGTCGTGCTCCCGAACCTCAAGCCCGGTCTCGCAGCCCTCAGCATCATCGTGGCGCTCGACGTGTGGAATGCCTTCCTGTTCCCGCTGGTGCTGCTGAACTCGCCCGACCTGTTCACGGTGCCGCTGCTGCTGAACGCGTTCGAGAGCCAGCAGGGGTCGGTCAACTACGGACTCGTGATGGCGGCCTCCGCGATCGCCACCGTGCCGATGCTGATCGTGTTCGTGATCGGCCAGCGCAAGATCCTCAACAGCATGGCCGCGTCGGGTCTCGGAGGACGATGATGACGGATGCCGCAGCGCTCGCCGGGCGTCACCTCGACCTCGTCACCGCCCCCTTCACGCTGCCCCGCTCGCGGGTGCTCGTGTTTCGCGCGGAACACGGGGAGGGCGTGCGCGTGCACACCTCGGAGTACGAGAGGCGGCTGTCGGAGTGCCGGGTGCTGGACGCGCTCGTTGTGGTGGATGCCGCGGGAGCGGTGCTTCCGGTGACCGACGTGCACCCGGCGCGGGTGACGTTCGGTGATGCGGCGGCGACGCTGACGTTCGCCGACCCGTCGACGCTGAGCCTCGGGGGAGAACCCGGGTTGCGGGTGCGGTTGCGGCGACCGGACGGGCGTGTGGATGAGCATCCGCTCGGTGACGGGCTTCGACTCCGCATCGATGCCGATCGTGCCGTCGTCGTCGAGCCCGGCGACCATGCTGCCGCGCTCGCCGCGACGGAGGAGATCTGGGCCGACTGGTTCGCGAAGTGCCCGACCGTCCGCGACGACCTGCAGGAGATGACCGCGTTCTGCTGGTGGGTGCTCGGGGCGAACGTCGTCGAGCTGCCCTCTCTCGGCGACGCCAGGGCGATCGTCCCGTCGAAGATCGGATATGTCGGCCTGTGGCAGTGGGATGCGTACTTCATCGCCGTCGGGTTGCGACACGGCGACCCGGAGCTCGCGCGCGAACAGCTCGACCTCGCCTTCCGGTTCGCCCAGTCAGACGGGCAGCTGCCCGACGTGGTGCACGAGCTCGGGGTGCTGGCCACCAGCGATGACCTGCCCGAGAGTGACCGCGCCAACCTGCGTCGCGCCGGCTCGCAGATCGCCGATCCGAGTGCCCCGGTGCCGCTGACGAAGCCGCCGCTCGCCGCCTGGGCGCTGCGCAAGGTGCTCGAGGCCGAGGACGCCCCCGACTACGCGAGGACGCAGCTGGCGCGCATCGCCCGCTCGCAGGACTGGTGGTTCGCGGGAAGCGACCTCGACCACGACGGGATGCCCGAGTACGGTCACCCGTACTCCTCCGGCCTCGACGACAGCCCGATCTTCGACGGTCCGTTGCCGACCGCGGCCCCCGACCTCGGGGCGTACCTCGTGCGCCAGGATCGGGAACTCGCGTCGCTGCTGGAGAGGTACGAGCCGGATGCCGACGTGTCGCGGTACCGGGAGCGGGCTGTCGCCACGCAGGAGCTGCTGCTGCGCATGTGGGATCCCGAGCGTGCTCGCTTCCTCGCGTTCGGCGGAGGGGAGGTGCAGCTCAGCGACACCGTCGTCGGGTTGATGCCGCTGCTCACGGGCACGCTGCCGACGTCGATCGCCGAGGCGTTGCGCGCAGCCGTCGACGACCCCGAACGCTTCCGCCTGCCCTGGGGTCTGCCCACGGTCGCGGCCTCTGACCCGGACTTCTCGGACGAGCGCATGTGGCGTGGCCCGGTGTGGGTCAACACGAGCACGCTCATCGCGGAAGGGCTCGAGGCTTCGGGCTACGCCGATCGGGCGCGGGAGCTGCGGGAGCAGACCGTGGCGCTCGTGATCCACGGCGGTGGTCCGCACGAGTACTTCAACCCGCGCACAGGTCAGAAGGCGCGCACGGCCACCACCGCGTTCGGCTGGTCGGCTGCGCTCTTCATCGACCTCGCCGTGCAGCTCAGCTGAGCGCCTTCGGCGTCGTTCCGCCACGCCGGGGCCTGGTTAGCTGTTGTGATGCACGAACCGCGCACGATCACGCTCGAAGACCCGCGCTCGCCGGAAGGTCGAGGGATCCTGGAGTCCTTCTTCGCGGAAGTCATCGGGCGGTACTGGGATCGGCCGGCCACGGCGGCGGAGGTGGAGCAGGAGATGGAGAGCGACCCGAGCGACGACCTCCGGGATGACACCGGGTTCCTGCTCGTCGTTCGAGACGGCGCGCAGGCGGTCGGCTGCGGAGGCGTTCGATTCGTCGGACCGGGAGCAGGCGAGATCACGCGGGTGTACATCGCCCCCGCCGCGCGCGGGCGTGGTGTCGGCCGCTCCCTGATCCGCGAACTCGAATCGATGAGTGCCGAGCGCGGCCTGCACACTCTCCGGCTGACCGTGCGCCGCGACCTCGCCGAGGCACACCGGCTCTACCAGCGACTCGGATATGAACCGGTCGCGCCCTTCTCCGACTCGCCCTACGCCCACCACCAGTTGGCGAAGAAGCTGGATGCGCCGTCCCCGTCGGGAGATCGATGACGGGCTCCCGTCATCGGGAGCGGGGTGCCCCGGGGGTGCTAACCGGAGGAGTGGACCGCGTGCAACAGTCCGACGCGCATCGACGTGCCGTCGGAGGACTGCAGCACGGTGAAGAGCGTGCGGGTGCACGTGCGGCACCGCACGATGGCGGCGTGACGATCGAGCTCGACCACGGTCTCGGCGAGGGGCGCGAGCGCGCCGCAACCGCCGCAGGTGCCGACCAGCGCGGTGACGTCGGCGCCGAAGAGGTCCCAGAGCATGCCGGCGATCGCGTTTCCGTCGACGGTCTGTGCGGGGGCGGCAGCATCCATCACTTTCCTCCGAATCGTTCGGTGCGCACACGTTCCGGCGCATGCCCGAGGCCGACCAGCAGGTCGGCCACATGTTCGACGAACCCGGTCGGCCCGCACACGAAGACCAGGGGAGCGCGTTCCGCTGGCCAGGTGGCATCTCGGAGCACCTCTTCGGTGACGCGCCCGACAGCGCCCGCCCATCCGTCAGGACCAGAACGGGTGAACGCCCATCGCACATCCGCGGCGGCCCCTGCGGGTGCTGCCTCGAGCTCACTGCGGTAGAGGGCTTCGTGCGGAGCCCTCACCGAGTAGAGCAACCTCACCGAGTCGGTCGCCCCTGCGGCCTGAGCCGCCCGCACCATCGACATCAGCGGCACGATGCCGGATCCGCCGGCGATGAGCTGCACAGGGCCGGGAGTCTCCGGACGCCACACGAAGTATCTCCCCAGTGGGCCCTTCACCTCGAGCTCATCGCCGACGCGGACGTCCCGCACCAGGTACGGGGAGACCTCCCCGTCGGGGATCTCGTCGACCGCGAGTTCGATCGTCTCGCTGTCGCCGAAAGAGGCGAGCGAGTAGGAGCGGACCGCCTGGTAGCCGTCTTCGGCGGTGAGCCGGATATCGACGTGCTGTCCTGGATCGCTCCCCGGCCAGCCCGGCACGCTGAGTCGGATCGTGCGGGCCGAATCGGTCTCCGCGTGCGCGCCCGTCACCCGCGCCTCACGCCAGCCGCCGACCGTCACCAATAGCGTTCCTCCGTCCACGGATCGCCGTGCATGTTGTAGCCGTTCTGCTCCCAGAAGCCCGGGGCGTCCTCCTCCATCAGGGTGAGTGCCCTGAGCCACTTCGCGCTCTTCCAGAAATAGAGGTGCGGCACGATCAGCCGAGCGGGGCCGCCGTGCTCCGGGGCGAGCGGCTCACCCTCGAACTCGAATGCGATCCAAGACTGCCCGCCCAGCAGATCGTCGAGGGGGATGTTCGTCGTGTATCCGCCGTAGGAATGGGCCATCGCGAAGGAGGCGGCGGTGTCGATCCCCTCGAAGAGCGTGTCGAGAGAGACTCCGCGCCAGGAGGTGCCGAGCTTCGACCATCGCGTCACGCAGTGGATATCGGTGTGCACGTCTTCGATGGGCAGCTCGTGCAGTTGATCCCACGTCCAGGAGACGACCTCGCCGGCCTCGTTGCAGATGCCGAAGCTCCACTCCGACATGTGGATGTTCGGTGTCGGCCCGGCGGAGAGCACGGGGAAGTCCTCGGTGAGGTACTGCCCTGGCGGGAGTTCCGGGGTGCTCTCCCTGCGTCGAGCACCGAAACCTCGGGAAATCACGGCCATGATCTTGCTCCTGTCGGTGGATGCGACCCTGCGCGTCAGGCGTAGTGGTTCAGACGGTACTCCGCGGAGGGTGCCCAGGGCGAGGAAGAGTCGCGTCCGGACGGGAACAGAAGGACGTGCGGGTGGAGCAGGACTACGCCGTGAAGTAAGAGCTCGTGGCGTTGTCGAGGATGCGCTGCATGCCGTGCATCCAGTTGAGCTTGAGCGCTTCGACCGCCCCAGGGATATCGCCGTCGGCGAGGTGCCGGGCGATCTCGGCGTGCTCGGCAGCGACGCGTTCGACCTTGACGTCTTCGGGCACGAGGAGCGACTCGTAGCGGTGGAACGAGCTGCGCACGTTGTCGATGACGGCGAGCAGGCGGGCATTCGGGCAGGCCGACAGCATCATGCTGTGCCACTCGTCGTCTTTGGTGATGACGAGCTGATGCTCGACGAGCTCGTCGGCGAAGGCGTCGGCCATCTCCTTGAGCTGCGCGCCGATGCGACGCAGCTCGTCGGGCGGACTCAGCTCGAGTGCGAGGCTCTCGAGGGCCGCCATCACAGGGGCGAGGTCGCGGAACTCCGAGGCGCTGAGCGGGACGAAGCGGAAGCCCTTGCCGTTCTCGCTCTCGATCTGTCCTTCGGATTCGAGGGCGATGAGCGCCTCGCGGAGCGGGGTGCGGCTGACGCCGAGCTCGGTGGCGAGCTGCACCTCATTGATGCCCTCGCCGGGCTGCACGAGTCCGGCGCGCATGCGGGTCAGCAGCTCCTGCCGAACCTGCGAGCGCAGGTTCTTGCGTTCGATCGCCATGCATCCCCTCTTCTGCCGCCTGCCCGTCAGCCTATGGGTTGACGGGCCTCTGACGACGTCTTAGTGTGTGTATACAGAATACAGCCGATCCCGGATTTGCACCAGTGCCCGGCCGGGATCAGCCGGTGATGACTCAGAGAGGAGACTTCGTGCCCGCACCCGGTGGCGACCAGCCCACCCGACGCGTCCGCCTCGACGCCCTCGCCTACGGCGGCGACTACAACCCCGACCAGTGGTCGGAAGCGACCTGGCACGAAGACATCCGTCTGATGCGTGAAGCCGGCGTGAACATGGTGAGCCTGCCGATCTTCAGCTGGCCGCAGCTGGAGCCGGAGCCCGGCATCTTCGACTGGGCCTGGCTCGACCGCATCATCGACCTGCTGTGGGAAGCGGGCATCGCGATCGACCTCGCCACCGCCACCGCGACCCCGCCGTCGTGGCTGCTGCGCGCGCACCCCGAGATGGCGCCGTGGGACGCGGACGGCCACCGGCTCGAGTTCGGATCCCGCCAGACGTACTGTCCCTCATCCCCGATCTGGCGCGAGAACGTCGCCCGTATGGCCAGAGCCATGGCCGAGCGCTACGGCGAGCACCCCGGGCTCGCGATGTGGCACATCTCGAACGAATACGGCGACCACACCTCGCGCTGCTGGTGCCCCGAGTCGGCCCGTCACTTCCGCCGCTGGCTGCGGGACCGCTACGGCGACCTCGACGGCCTGAACGAGGCCTGGGGCGTGAACGTGTGGGGTCAGCGCTACACCTCGTGGGAGCACATCGAGACGCCGAAGAAGGCTCCGGGCCCGGTCAACCCCACCAAGCTGCTCGACTTCGAGCGCTTCTCGTCGGATGCGCTGCTGGAGCTGTTCCAGGTGGAGATCGACGTGCTGCGCGAGGTCACACCCGACATCGCGGTGACCACGAACTTCATGAGCATGTTCCGCGATCTGAACTATTGGGACTTCGCCGCCGTCGAAGACGTCGTGACCGATGACGCCTACCCCGAGCCGGCCGACCCGACCTCGCACGTCGGCGCCGCGCTCAACTACGGGCTGATGCGCTCGCTCAAGGACGGGCAGCCGTGGCTGCTGCTGGAGTCGTCCGCGAGCGCCACGAGCTGGCGCGACGTGAACGTGCCCAAGGCTCCTGGCAAGATCCGCGTCGAGAGCCTGCAGGCCGTCGCCCACGGCTCCGACGCCGTGATGTTCTTCCAGTGGCGTCAGGCGAAGTACGGCCAGGAGAAGTTCCACTCCTCGATGCTCGGCCACAGAGGCGAGCGTTCGCGCAGCTTCCAGGAGACCAAGGCGCTGGGCAATGAGCTCAAGAAGCTCGAGCCGGTGCGTGGGACCCGCGTGCGCTCGCGTGTCGCCCTCGTCGTGGACTGGGACTCGTGGTGGGGCACCGGCGCTGCGGAATCGCTGCCCTCGCAGCGGTTGCAGTGGGCACAGCAGGCCCGCGCCTGGCACCGGGCGCTGTACACGCTCGGCCAGCCGGTGGATGCGGTGCGTGCGACGGGACCGTTCGACCGCTACGACGTGGTCGTGGTGCCGAACCTCTACATCGTGGAGCAGCCGCAGGCCGAGGCGCTGCAGGCGTTCGTCGAACGCGGAGGGCACCTCGTGGTCGGGCCGTTCTCGGGAGTGGTGGATGCCACCGAGAAGGTGCACGACGGCGGAGCGCCAGGACTGCTGCGCGACCTGCTCGGCATCGAGGTCGACGAGCAGTGGCCGATCGCCGACGGGCTGACCGAGAGCATCGACTTCGCGGGCGAGCTCCTGACGGTGCCCTCCTGGAGCGAATGGCTCGAAGCGGATGACGACGTCGAGGCGCGTGCCACGTATGCGAGTGGTGAGCTCGACGGCCTGCCGGCGGTGACCCGTCGCGCGGCGGGGGAAGGGTCGGCCTGGTACGTCAGTGCGATGTTCGAACCGGACGGTCTGCTCACGGTGTTCCGCGACGTGCTGCGCACTGCCGGCCTTCCCGCTCGCGAGCGGACGGACGTCGACGTCGAAGTCGTCACCCGAGCAGACGACGCCACCGACTACACGTTCTATCTGAATCACGGGCGCTCGCCCGTCGCGTTCGAGATCCCGTCGCCGGGCGTTGACCTGCTCACCGGCGTGCGTCATGCGGGCCGTCTGGAGCTCGAACGCTTCGGCGTGGCGGTGCTCGCCGCTCCCCGCGCCGACACCCTCTCTCTTGCCACCCTGACCCCGCCTTCGGGCGCTGATGATGTGAAGGAGGACGCATGACCACTCCGTTCGTGCATCCGTACATCCCCAACACCGCCCCCGAGTCGAGGGCGGCGATGCTCGCGGCCGTCGGCGCCGCGTCGGTCGACGAGTTCTACGCCGATGTGCCGGAGACGCTGCGACTCGGCCGGGCGCTCGACCTGCCGGCACCGTTCGCGGCCGAGCAGGACCTCGCCCGTCACGTGCGCGGACTGCTCGCCAGGAACCGCTCGACAGAGGAACGGCTGAGCTTCCTCGGCGCGGGCACCTACAACCACTACGTGCCCGCCGTGGTGGATGAGGTCATCGGCCGCAGCGAGTTCCTGACCGCCTACGCCGGCGAACCCTACGAGGACCACGGCCGCTTCCAGGCCCTGTTCCAGTACCAGTCGCTGATGGCGGAGCTGTTGGAGATGGACGTCGTGAACGTGCCGGTCTACGACGGTTACCAGGCGACGGCGACCGGTCTCACCATGTCGGGGCGTCTCACCGGCCGCGGGCGCGTGCTGGTGGTCAGCGACGTGCTGCCGGCGAAGCTCGCGAAGGTGCACGACTACGTGCGGGCCCACCTGACGCTCGAGCACGTGCCGCCCGTGAACGGCACGGCGGACGTGGAGGGGATCAGGACCGCACTCGGCGACGATGTCGCCGCCGTGTGGGTCGAGACGCCCAGTGCCACCGGCGCAGTGGAGGCGGCGCTGCAGGAGATCGCGGATGCCGCGCACGCTGCCGGCGCCGTGCTCGTGGTCGGCACCGATCCCATCGGCTACGGGGTGCTCACCCCGCCCTCGGTCTCCGGTGCCGACATCGTCACCGGAGACATCCAGTCCCTCGGCCTGCATCAGTGGTTCGGCGGAGCCCACGGTGGCTTCATCGCCGTGCACGACGACCCCGCTTTCGTGATGGAGATGCCCTCGCGCCTGTTCGGGCTCGCCACCACCGACGTGCCCGGCGAGTACGGCTTCGGCGACGTGGCCTACGACCGCACCTCGTTCGCACACCGCGAGGAGGGGAAGGAATGGGTCGGCACGGCCGCGGCCCTGTGGGGCATCGCCGCCGGTGTCTACCTGGCCCTCATGGGTCCCACCGGCATGGCAGAGCTCGGCGAGGTGCTGCTCGCCCGCACCCGGTACGCGCAGCAGGCGCTCGCCGCCGTTCCCGGTGTCTCTCTCGATGACGACGCCGTGCATCTCCGCGAATTCACGGTGACCCTTCCAGTACCAGCGGCGGAGGTCGTCACGGCGCTCCGCGCCCGGGGTATCGAACCCGGCGTGGTCGTGGGCGAGCACCGCCTGCTCGTCTGCGTCACCGAACTGGTCTCCCAATCCGACATCGACGTCCTGGCCGGCGCGCTCGCCGCAGTCGTCGCCCCCGAACTCGCAGAGGAGCAGAAGTGAGCCTCCCCGTCGCGCCCAAGCCGGCGCTCCGCCGATTCCAGCAGGCCCGCTGGGACGAGCCGATCATCTTCGAGCTGACCACACCAGGTGAACGCGGCGTGCTGGTGTCGCAGGTCGAGCCGGGCGTGCGCGAGGTGGTGGGCGATGTGGTCGCCGCGCTGCCGGACTCCCTGCGTCGCCCGTCTCGTCCCGCGCTGCCCGAGATGGGGCAGATGCGCGTGCTCAAGCACTACCTGCGTCTGTCGCAGGAGAACCTCG
Source organism: Microbacterium sp. R1 (assembly GCF_015159725.1). Classification (NCBI taxonomy): domain Bacteria; kingdom Bacillati; phylum Actinomycetota; class Actinomycetes; order Micrococcales; family Microbacteriaceae; genus Microbacterium; species Microbacterium sp. R1. The sequence continues at coordinate 78,800 of NZ_JADDUD010000004.1, forward strand.
GTGCCGATTTCAACGTCGACATCGGACAGGGCACCTGCACCATGAAGTACGCCCCGAAGATCAACGACCAGCTCGCGAACACCCCGCAGCTCACCGCGATGCATCCGCACCAGGATCCGGCCGATGCGCAGGGCGTGCTCGAGATCGTCTGGCAGTTGGAACGGGTGCTCGCCGAGATCTCCGGCATGGACGAGGTGTCGCTGCACACGCAGGGCGGCTCGGCGGCGATCTGGTCGAACATCGCCATGATCCGGGCCTTCCATGAGGCGAACGGCGAAGGCGAGCAGCGCCGCGAGGTCATCACCACGATCTTCAGCCACCCCTCGAACGCGGCCGCGGCGAAGGCGGCAGGCTATGAGGTCATCACGGTCTACCCCGACGCCGAGGGCTATCCGTCGCTCGACGCGTTGAAGGCCGCCCTGTCGCCCCGCACCGCGGCGATCATGGTCACGAACCCGGAGGACACCGGCATCTACAATCCGGCGATCCGGGAGTGGGTCGACGCCGCGCACGCGGTCGGAGCCCTCGCCTCGTACGACCAGGCCAACGCGAACGGCATCCTCGGGGTCACGCGCGCCCGCGACGCCGGCTTCGACGTGTGCCACTTCAACCTGCACAAGACCTTCGGCACCCCGCACGGCTCCGGTGGACCCGGCTCTGGCGCGAACGCCGTGAGCGCGGCGCTCGCCCCGTTCCTGCCGGGACCGCGCGTGGTGCGGGCGGATGACGGGACCTTCGGGGTGGTGGAGGCCGGAGAGCTGTCGATCGGCGCGGTCGGCCCGTTCTTCGGCGTCATCCCCGCGCTCGTGAAGGCCTACTCCTGGATCATGGCACTGGGGGCTCCGGGGCTGCTCGCCGCCGCGGAGACCGCCGTGCTGAACAACAACTACCTGATGGCTCGTGTGCTCGCGATCCCCGGGGCCTCGGCGCCGTACGCCACCGGACGCCGCCGCATCGAGCAGGTGCGCTACTCGTGGGAGGAGCTGTACCAGGAGACCGGCATCTCGTCGGAGGAGATCGGCGTGCGGATGTCCGACTTCGGGATGCACTACTGGACGAGTCACCACCCCTACGTGGTGCCGCAGCCGTTCACGCTGGAGCCCACCGAGTCGTACTCCATGGCGGAGCTCGATGAGTATGCGGCGACCCTCGCCGAGGTGGCACGTGAGGCGCGGGAGACCCCCGAGGTGGTGCGCACCGCCCCGCACAACCAGACCGTGCACCACACGCACCATGACGATCTGGACGACCCGGAGCGGTGGGCGATCACCTGGCGCGCATACCAGCGGAAGTACGCGGTGGAGCTGGCCGCACTGGCGGACTGACCGCGATGCTCGGACTCGTCGTCAACCCTGTCGCCGGAGTCGGAGGGCCCGCGGGGCTCGCCGGCTCCGACGGTGCGGACGTGCAGCGCCTCGCCCTCGCGCGCGGCGCCCGTTCGCGCGTGCAGGAACGGGCGGTCCTCGCCCTGACGACGCTCGCCGAACGGCATCCGGGACTCGTGGTCGCGACGGTGCCCGGTGCCATGGGCGCCGATGCGGTGCGCGCCGCAGGTCTCGTGCCGTGCGTCGTCGGGGCCGGCTCGAGCGATGCGGGCTCGATCGATGCGGGCTCGCGCGGGGCGGGTGTGACCGAGGTGACGCAGGCGGCGGATACCTCGCGTGCGATCGCAGCGTTGGCCGCGGCGGGGGTCGATCTGATCCTCGTCGTGGGAGGCGACGGCACCCTTCGCGACGCGGTCACGGGGCTCGGCGCCGTGGCACGTCCGTCGGGTGAAAAGCCCGATGGCGGAAGGTGCGACGACGGATCCGCGCTCGACGCCGAAAGCTGTCGAGAGGTGCACGGTCTGCCGGCCGTGCTCGGAGTTCCGGCAGGCGTGAAGATGTACTCGCCCGTGTTCGCGGTCAGTCCGCGGGCGGCGGGATCGATCGCCGCGGACTGGATCGAGCACGACGGACTCCCGACCGAGGAGCGTGAGGTGCTCGACATCGACGAGGCCGCGATGCGGCGCGCCCGCGTCGACCCCACGCTGTACGGAATGCTCCGGGTGCCGCATCGTGCGGGCCGCACTCAGGCACGCAAGGCGCCGACGCCGGTCACCGAGGCGGCTGCGGTCGAAGCTGCGGCCCGCGGGGCTGTCTCCCGCATGCGACCGGGCGTGCGCTATCTGCTCGGCCCCGGCGGTACGACCGCGGAGATCGCTCGGCAGCTCGGCGTCGAAGGATCGCCACTCGGCGTCGACGTCGTTCTCGACGGTGCCGTCCTCGTCCACGGTGCGAGTGAGCAGGAGCTGCTCGCCCAGATCGCCGAGGGCCCGGCGCGGGCCGTCGTCACCGTGATCGGCGGGCAGGGGTTCCTGCTCGGGCGCGGCAACCAACAGCTCTCGGCACCCGTTCTTCGTGCGCTCGGCGACGACCCGCTCCTCGTCGTCGCCCCCGAGCAGAAGCTCATCGACCTGCAGGGTCGGCCGCTCCTCGTCGACACCGGCGACCCGGAACTCGATGCGAGACTCGCCGGGCATGTCCGCATCATCACCGGCGTCGGCACCACGAGTCTCTATGCCGTGACCGCACCCGAACTCTCCCTCACCTGACACATCCCGACCCCGACAGACCCGTCTGCACGTACCCGAAAGGACACCCCATGCGTCTCGAGAACAAAAAGGCCATCGTCACCGGAGGTGCCGGCGGCATCGGTCGCGCCACGTCACTCGCACTCGCTGCCGAGGGCGCGGCGGTCGCCGTCGTCGACCTGAACACGGAGGCGGCCGAAGCCGTCGCGGAGGAGATCCGTGCGGCCGGTGGCATGGCCATCGCGATCGCGGCGGATGTGGCGAGCGAGTCCGACATCGAACGGGTGATCGCCACGTCGGTGGCCGAACTCGGCGGAGTGAACGTCGTCTTCAACAACGCCGGGATCATCCGTCGCACCACCGCCGTCGAGACGACCGTCGAGGAGTGGGACCGCGTCTTCGGCGTGAACGTGCGCTCGATCTTCCTGATGTGCAAGCACATCGTTCCGGTCATGGAGGCTGCGGGTGGAGGCTCGATCATCAACACCGGGTCGGGCTGGGGCCTCAAGGGCGGTGGCCAGGCCATCTCCTACTGCGCCTCGAAGGGCGCGGTCGTGAACATGACGCGCGCGCTCGCGATCGACCACGGTCCCGCCGGCATCCGCGTGAACTCGGTCAACCCCGGCGATGTGAACACCGGGATGCTGCGGGAGGAAGCGCGTCAGCTGGCGCAGGACACCAACGCGTTCCTCGCCGAAGCCGCCGATCGCCCGCTGCGCCGCATGGGCGAGCCGAGCGAGGTCGCACAGGCGGTCGTCTGGCTGGCGAGCGACGACTCCTCGTACGTCACCGGCTCGGCCCTCGTCGTGGACGGCGGCGGGATCGCCTAGCCCTGTCCGTCGGCCTTCATCTGGATCAGCTGGATCAGGTTGCCGCACGTGTCGTCGAGAACCGCGACCCAGGCGGCACCGATGTCGGTCGGCGGCTGGGTGAACACGACGCCGAGCCCGGTCAGGCGTGCGTGTTCGGCGGCGAGGCCGTCGACGGCGAACTGCGCGAGTGGGATGCCGTCTTCGACGAGCGCGTCGCGGTAGGGCTTGACCGCGGGGTGCTCCGAAGGCTCGAGCAGGAGCTCGGGTCCGCCGGGCGCTTCGGGCGAGGTCACCGTGAGCCAGGCGGCATCGCCGAGGGGGATGTCATGGTGCTTCGTGAAGCCGAGCACGTCGGTGTAGAAGGAGAGGGCCTTGCGCTGGTCATCGACGAAGATGCTGGTCAGTTCGATTCTCATGGGGTGCTCCGTGTGGTCGGCCACCGCTCGGCGATGCGGGCGATGGGTTCCGGATGGAAGAAGTGGAACTTGGAACGGCCTTGTCGTTCCGTGGAGATCAGTCCGGCGGATTCGAGTACCGCGAGGTGCTGGGAGACCGCCTGCCGGGTCAGCGTCACACCGTGCTGCATCGTCAACGTCGAGCAGATCTCGAAGAGCGTCTGTCCGTCCCGCCGCGACAGCTCATCGAGGATGAGTCGCCTCGTCTCGTCGTCGAGCGCGTGGAACAGATCGGCCATGGGATCACGATAGGCAAGTGGATGCTTGCATATCAAGCCTGTCCCAGGACACTCGCGTAAAATCGGGACAATGACCGACGCCCCCTCCGACGCTGCACCCGACCTCGGACCGGGCGTCGACCCCGAAGATCTCGCCACCACGCTGCGCGTGCTGCGCGAGCTGCACCGGATCGACAACGAGCACCCCGATTTCATCGCGGTACGCCAGGCCACCGCGGCGATGTTCAAAGACGTGAAGCGGGTGCGCCGCAAGCAGATCCGTGACGCGATCGCCGAGGCCGACAAGGCCGTGGTGGCCCGCACCGCCACGGGTGCCCCCGACCGCATCGACGATGAGACCCGTGGCAACGATCTCGCCACCAGCGTCGTCGACGCCCCGATCGCGGGCGAGCTGCTGAAGCCTCGCAACTGCTACATCTGCAAGCAGCCGTACACACAGGTCGACGCTTTCTACCACCAGCTCTGCCCGGACTGCGCCCGCTTCAGCCACGGCAAGCGCAACGCCCGCACCGACCTCACCGGCAAGCGCGCCCTGCTCACGGGTGGCCGCGCGAAGATCGGCATGCACATCGCGCTGCGGCTGCTGCGTGACGGCGCGCACACCACGATCACGACCCGCTTCCCGCGAGACGCCGTGCGGCGCTTCTCGGCCCTGCCCGACTCGGCCGACTGGCTGCACCGCCTGCGCGTGGTCGGCATCGACCTGCGCGACCCTGCTCAGGTGATCGGCTTGGCGGACTCGGTCGCCGCTCAGGGCCCGCTCGACATCCTCATCAACAACGCCGCACAGACCGTACGCCGCTCGCCGGGTGCTTACTCCCTGTTGGCGGATGCCGAGCTGCAGCCCCTCCCCGACGGGCCCCTGCCCGAGATGGAGACCTTCGGGCACACGGCCGACCCGCACCCGCAGGCGCTGCAGGCCTCGGTCGACGCGCATCCGCTGCTCTCGGTCGCGGCCCTCGGCGGCACGGTCGCCGAGCAGGGTGGTCAGGCACTCACGGCCGAAGATCTCGCGCGCCTCGCGATGGCGCCCGGATCGTCGTCGCTCGAGAAGCATGCCGACGGCACCGCGATCGACGCCGGCGGCCTCGTGCCCGACGTGAACCGCGTCAACAGCTGGGTGCAGTCGATCGAGCAGGTCGATCCGCTCGAGATGCTCGAGGTGCAGCTCGCCAACACGACAGCGCCGTTCCTGCTGATCAGCCGTCTGCGCGCTTCGATGGCCGCGTCCGATGCGCACCGCAAGTACGTGGTCAACGTCTCGGCGATGGAGGGACAGTTCTCCCGCCGCTACAAGGGCCCTGGCCACCCGCACACGAACATGGCCAAGGCTGCGCTCAACATGCTCACCCGCACGAGCGCGGGGGAGATGCTCGAGAAGGACGGCATTCTGATGACCGCCGTCGACACCGGATGGATCACCGACGAGCGCCCGCACTACACGAAGGTGCGCCTCGCCGAGGAGGGCTTCCACGCCCCGCTCGACCTGGTCGACGGTGCCGCCCGCGTGTACGACCCGATCGTGCGCGGTGAGGCCGGGGAGGACATCCACGGCGTGTTCCTGAAGGACTACGAGCCCAGCCCCTGGTGACTCCGAAGGTGCGCGCTCGATAGCATCGACCCGTGGATCTGATCTCGGGCGCGGCCAACGTCGTCGGCATCGCCGGCGCTGCTGCGCCCCTCATGCGTCGTGGAGCAGTCGAGCGCGAGGTTCACGAATGTCTCACCCGGGCGCTGACGCAGGGCTTCGCCGAACAGGGTCTCGACAACGACCGAGGCGCGAGCGCCTCCCTCGTCGCTGATGCGGTCAAACCGAAGCGGGCATACTCGCTCCTCGCTCAGCACGACGAGCAGCTCGCGGCGCCCGACCGCGTGGAACGGTGGTCTCGGGTGCTGCAGGAGGTCATCCCCGCCCTCGACGTGCTCGATGATCGAGCGGTCGACATCCCCCGTCTCGCGCGGCAGACCGCGCGTCTGCTGGCGACCGAGATCGACGTGGCGGCCCGACGGCCGGGGAGCGACCTCGCGATGGTACTGCTGCTCGCTCGGTCGGCCCAGACCGCGGCGACGCCGGCGGACACGCGATCCGGTGCGCCGGAGGAGCAGTCGACGTTCGTCCGGTCTTCTTCTGGTGCGGTCTCCAACATCGCGACGCTCCCGTTGAGCGAGCAACCGGTGCCGCGCCCGGAGCAGGGCATCGTGGAGAAGCGCCTCTCCGAACATCGCATCGCCGTCATCGCGGGCGGGCCGGGCGCCGGCAAGAGCGTCCTCGCGGAGATGACCGCGCACGCGCAGGGCACGCGCGACCCGCGTGACCTGCTGTGGTGGGTGAACGCGAAGACCCCGCAACATCTCATCGAGTCATGTGAGGAGATGCTGCTGGAGTTCGGCGAGCAGCCGACGGGAGACCTTCCGATGCAGGTCAGGGCGGTGCTCGCCCGCGTCGAGACGTGGCTCGTCGTCGTCGACGATGCACCGGAGTTCGACGCCATCCGCACGATGATCCCCGCGGAGCATGCGGGCGGCGTGGTTCTGGTGACGACGCGCTCGGCCGCGTCGTTCCCCCGGTACGCGGTCGTGCAGCTCGACACAGCGGAAGACGCCACGCTGCGCGAGATCGCCCGCCGGCGACTTCCGGAGGTGGTGTCGGAAAGGGACATGGACGAGCTGCTCGGTGCCTGTGCCGAGAACCCCCTGATCGTGTCCACGGCGTGCGGGTACCTGGCGGAGACGGGCATCTCCATTCCTTCGATGGTCGCCCTGATGCGATCGAGCCCTACACGCGTCCTTGCTGGAGGGTCGGCGCACTCCGGCTTCGTCGGCGTCCTGTCGGCGGTGCGGGACAATGCCCGCGAACCGCTCAGCTGGGACCTGCTCGTCGCGGTGGCCGTCAGCGGCGGCACCGGTGTGCCCAGGCAGCTGTTCGAGGAGGCGTTCGGAGGGGGCGCCGATGCCTCGACGCGGGTCGACGGCGCCTTCCGCGAGCTCATCGGTATCGGTGTCGTGCGCATTCGCGATTCGCTCGTCCAGAGTCATGCCCTCACGGCTACGGTCGTGGTCGACCTCGCCGAACCGGTGCTGCGGGCCGAATCTGCCGGTCTGCTCATCGAGGCGATTCTGAGCCTCGTCGAGGTCCCCGGCCGGCGGCTGCTCCCCGGCCTTGCCGCAGTGATCGATGCTGTGGAGTCTTCGTTGCCGCCCGCGCATCCGTCCCGTGTCCTGGCGAGGATCCTGCTCGCCGAACGTCTCGCGGAGCAGGGGCTGAGTCAGAGCGCCTACCGGCAGATGGAGATCGCGCGAGCGGTTCCGTTCGTGAGCGGGAGTCCGGATGTTCAGCAAGTCATCCTGCAATCGGAGGCGCGCGTGCATCTGCTCGCCGGCGATTCCGTCGGGGCGAAGCGCGCTGCGGAACGTGTCGCGGCGGATTCGACTGCGCCACGCGCGCTCCGGGCGGCAGCGCACGTGACCCTGGCCTGGGCTGCGGATGCACTCGGAGACCGTGCGGGAGCCCAGGCCAGCATCGCTGAGACGCTGCGTCTCGTGCCGGATGAGCCCGGCGTGCAGGCGTTGCACGATCACTTCTTCATCCTGGACGCTCCCGCCACCGAACGCGTGGACCGTTACCTGACGCTCGCCGAGGAGTCGACCGAGGAGATGCGCGGCCATTTCCTCACGATGGCCTCGCGCAGCTGCATCGACGCAGGCCGACCCGCCGATGCCGTCGCGATCGCGCAGCGCGCCGTGAGCGTAGACCGCGCGGTCGGGGGCGAACGCAGCCTGCACGTCGCTCGCGACCTCAACGATCTCGGCATGGCGCTGATCGCCCACGGACAGCTCGCAGAGGCGGCGGCCGCTCTCGAGGAGTCGATCCAGATCTATCGCGAGGAACACGAGGCGCACAGCCACGTCGCGTTGCCGCTCCTTCATCTCGGCCGAGTGCTCACGCAGCGCGCCCGGGAGACGGACCCGCCGGATGCGGATCTCGTCGCGAAGGCTCGCGGAACTCTGGACGAGGCGATCGCACTCCAGCGCCTTGCGGCGCCGGACAGCGATGATCACGCCAGCCTTCTTTACGCACGCGGAGACGTCCTCTTGCTCTCCGGTGACAACGAGGGCGCGCTGGAGGCATTTCTCGAAGCTGCTCGGATCGATCGAGATGTCTACGGCGACGGACATCCAGAGGTCGGCATCGACGTGGCAAGGGTGATGGACACCCAGCTGATGATGGGTGACCCGGCCGCGGCGCTCCGTTCTCTCGAAACGGTGCGAACCTCTCTGCAGGCGTGGGAGCAGCACCACTCCGACCTCGTGCTCCGCATACTCTGCATGCAGGTGCTGGCGCGGTACGCGCTGTCCGCGGGGCTCGACGCGGAGGCCATCGAGACCGTCGGGCGGATCGAGGTCCTGTCGACCAGACCGGAGATCGCGGACGATCCTCGGTCGTTGGCCGAGAGCATCATCGCCTGGGCGCGGCGCGGGGGTCGGTAGGGTTCGCGTCAGTGAGCGCGCTCGGCGAGGTTCGCCGAGGCCCACTGCCCCAGCTGGTTCAGGATCGGCAGGAGTCCTTCCCCCGCTGGCGTGAGCGCGTACGACACGGTCACCGGCGGGCCGGCCTCGACCGTGCGCGCGACGAGTCCGGCGTCGGCGAGTTCGGCCAGGCGATCGGAGAGCACGGTGTCGCTGATGCCGTCAACGGCGCGGCGCAGCGAGACGAAGGTCATGGGTCCGCCCCCGAGCGACGACACGATCATGCCGTTCCACCGCTTCCCGAGCACGCTGAAGGCCAGTGTGACGGCGGCGTCGCACACCTGACGCCCTTCGGCGGTCCCGGACATCCCCCCATCCTACCCGTGCTACGTTAACCGATGTCGCTAAGAAAAACAGAGCGACTACGAAAACGAGAGGTAGGCCCATGTCCCTGTTCCGCCTGGATGCCAGCATCCTTCCCGCGTCGTCCGCCAGCCGTGCGCTCGCCGACATCGTCGAGGCCGAGTGGACCGCGTCGCACCCCGATTCGACCGTCTTCCGTCGCGATCTGGCGAGCGACCCCGTGCCCGCGACCGCGTGGGCGGATGCCGTGACGGGTGGATTCGTCGACGAGGCCCAGCGGACCCCTGCGCAGAACGAGGCTCGCGCCCTCGCGACGCAGTTCGCCGACGAGCTCATCGGCGCCGACGCTCTGCTGTTCGCGGTGCCGCTCTACAACTACGGCGTCTCGCAGCACTTCAAGACCTGGTTCGATCTCGCCTACACCGACGCACGCATCGATCCGACCGGCACCGCGTTGAACGGCAAGCCGGCGACCCTGGTCACCGTGCTCGGCGGCAACTACGCGCCCGGTTCGCCCAAGGAGGGCTGGGACCACTCGACCGGCTGGCTGCGACGCGTGCTCGAAGACGTCTGGGGTCTCGATCTGCGCGTCGTGCAGCGTCCGTTCACGCTGGTCGGCGTCAACCCGGCGCTCGACGCGTTCGCCGACACCGCGCGCGAGCTCAAGGAGAACGCCGAAGCCGACGCCCGCACCTACGGCCGCGAGCTCGCCGCGACACGCGACCCGCGGGTGGCCTGAGCCCCGTCTTCGAATCGCGCAAATGGTTCCTTCTGGGCCCCGCATCCGACCGTTTGCGCGATTCGAAACACCTGCGGACAGTCAGCCGGGAAGGCCCGTCGGGTAGGGGTGCGGCAGCCACACGGTCACGATCAGACCGCCGTCCGTCCGCGGGGTGAGGACGAGCGTGCCGTTGTGCGCCTGCGTGATGCGGTCGACGATCGCAAGGCCGAGCCCCGCCCCCGCATGGTCGTCGCCGCGGGTGCGCTCCGCCCCGCGCTGGAACGGCTCGACAAGGGTGGCGACCTGATGTGCAGGCAACTGTTCACCGGTGTTCTCCACGACCAGCGCGACCGCGTGCGGCATCGAGTGCGTGCGCACGGCAACGGCCCCGCCGGTCGGAAGGTTGTGCACGATAGCGTTGAGGACGAGGTTCATGACCAGCTGCGGCAGCAGCGCCGCCGACCCGAGCACCGACGCGGGGACGCCGCCGACCTCCAGTGCGACTCCTCGACGGTCGGCGAGGGGAACCAGCGCCTCGACGGCCTCCTCGGCGAGAAGGGAGAGATCGACGATCTCGCGCGGGAACGTCCGGCGATCCGCCCGGCTCAGCAGCAGCAGCGCCTCCGTGAGGTCGATCGCACGCGTGTTCACCCGCTGCAGTCGGGCGATCAGCTCGTCCACGTCGCGGTCCGGGTCGTCACGGGCGACCTCGAGCAGCGCCTGCGAGATCGCGAGGGGAGTGCGCAGCTCGTGCGAGGCGTTCGCGGCGAACCGCTGCTGCTCGGCGACGTGGGCTTCGAGCTGCTCGAGCATCGAGTCGAAGACATCGGCCAGATCGCGGAACTCGTCGCGAGGGCCGGGCAGCGCGATCCGGTGCGAGAGCGAGCCCTGCGCCGCCAGTCGCGCAGCGTCGCCGATGCGTTCCAGAGGTGCCAGCATGCGTCCGGCCAGCAGCCATCCGCCGCCGAGCCCGATGGCCAGCAGTGCCACCATGACCGTCGAGGCGACCGGCACGAACGCCCTGATCAGGTCGGAGCGGTTGGGAACGCGGATGTCCGCGGAGATCTGCACGTCGGGCACGTAGCGCAGCAGGTACAGGGCCACCGCGGCGAGCAGCAGCAGTCCGGAGACCACCACGATGCCCGCATAGCTGAGGGTGAGCTTGAGGCGAGCGCTCATCCCACGGCGCCTAGGCATCGGCATCCGTTCCGATCCGGTATCCGACACCCGGCACGGTGAGGATGATCCACGGCTCGCCCAGGCGTTTGCGCAGCGAGGAGACCGTGATGCGCACGGCGTTCGTGAACGGGTCGGCGTTCTCGTCCCAGGCGCGCTCGAGCAGCTCCTCCGCGCTGACGACACCGCCCTCGGCGTCGACGAGCACCTCCAGCACGGCGAACTGCTTGCGGGTGAGCGCCACGTAGCGGTCGTCGCGGTACACCTCCCGGCGGAACGGATCGAGGCGAAGGCCGGAGACCTCCAGCACGGGAGGCCGACTGCGCTGGCGGCGACGGTCGAGGGCCCGCAGACGCAGCACCAGCTCGCGCATCTCGAACGGCTTGGTGAGGTAGTCGTCCGCACCGATCTCGAAGCCGCTCGCCTTGTCGTCGAGGCGGTCGGCTGCGGTGAGCATGAGGATGGGGATGCCGCTTCCCGACGCGACGATCCAGCGGGCGATGTCGTCGCCGGAGGGCCCGGGCACGTCGCGGTCGAGCACGGCGAGGTCGTAGGAGTTGATGCTCAGCAGCTCCAGCGCCGTGTCGCCGTGGCCCGCGATATCGGCCGCGATCGCCTCGAGGCGCAGCCCATCGCGGATCGCCTCGGCGAGGTAGGGCTCGTCCTCGACGATCAGCACACGCATGGCAGCGATCCTACGCACCCCGGCATATCGCGAGCATATGGAAAAGCGCATACGCCCTGGCAACCGGCTCCCTTCTTCACTGGGAGCATGAACACCAACAGCTCGTCCCTCCCGCTGCGGGCACGTCGTCGCCGTCGGGCCGCCGGCGCCGTGGTCGCGCTCGCCGCCGCCGTGATCCTGGCGTTCGCGGTGCAGCAGTCGTTGTCCGTGGCTTTCGCCGACACGGCGAAGACGTTCCCCACGCCCGTGCCGACCCCGGTGCCCGACGAGGTGCAGCCCGTCGACGTGCCGGGCGACGCCGACGGAGCGATTCGTGACGGGGATCAGCCCACGGTGTTCGACGTGGACCGCGTCGCGGTCGGCAACCTCGACCCCGCGCTGCTCGACGCCCTGCAGCGGGCGGCCTCGGATGCCGAGCGCGACGGCATCACGTTCCTGGTGAACAGCGGATGGCGCTCGCCGGGGCTGCAGGAACGGATGCTCCAGGACGCGATCGTCGATTACGGCTCGGAGGACGAAGCGCGGCGATGGGTGGCGACACCGCAGACGTCGGCGCACGTGTCTGGCGACGCCGTGGATGTCGGTCCGCTGCCCACGCTCGACTGGCTCGCCCAGCACGGCTCCGACTACGGACTGTGCCAGACCTACGCGAACGAGTCATGGCACTACGAGCTGCGCCCCGAGGCGATCGATCAGGGGTGCCCCGAGATGTATGCCGATCCCACCGAAGACCCGAGGATGCAGCGATGACCACCATGACCGCCCCTCGTCCCGCGATCGCCTCGCGCCTGCACGCGCCGACGCTGACCACGCTCCACGACGCCGTCGCCGAGAACCTCCGGATCGTCAGGGCGGCGACTCCGGTGCCGATCATGGCCGTCGTGAAGGCCGACGGCTACGGGCACGGTGCCGTCGTCGTGGCAACGGCTGCGGTCGCGGCGGGCGCCGAGTGGCTCGGGGTGACGCAGGTCGCCGACGGCGTCGCACTCCGCGACGCCGGACTCGCGGTGCCCATCCTCTCCTGGCTGAACCCGGCGGGTATCGACGCCGAGGCGGCGGCGGAGCATCGCATCGACATCGCGGTGGGCTCGGCCGAAGAGCTTCGCCAGCTGAGTGCTGAGACGTCGGGCCCGGTCAGGGTGCACCTGCATCTGGACACCGGGATGGCCCGCGGCGGGTCTCCGCTGGACGAGTGGCCCGAGCTGTTCCGACTGGCGCGCGCCGGCAGAGGGCGGATCGAGGTCGTGGGGGTCATGGGTCATCTACCGCGTTCCGACGAAGGGGATCCGGGCGCGAACGCGGCGGCCGTGCTGCGCATGCGGCAGGGCAGGGATGCGGTCCTGCGTGCCGGCCTCGGACCGGTGCTCGTGCATCTGGCGGCGACGTCGGGGGCGCTGACCGATCCCGCGACCCATTTCGGGATGGTGCGGATCGGCGCAGGACTCGTCGGGATCGACCCCTCGGAGACGACGCCACTGATCGGGGCTTCACGATGGACCGCGCCCGTCGTGCATGGGGCTCTCGCCCCGGCGGGCACGGCTGTCGGGTATGCGGGAACGCATGTCAGCCGTGCGGAGACGCACCTCGCGGTGGTGGGCGTCGGCTACGCGGATGGGATCCCGCGAGAGCTCGCGCCGGGCGCCGGCGTCGAGATCGGCGGCGTGCGGTATCCGATCGTCGGACGGGTGTCGATGGATCAGATCGTGGTGGACACGGGTGCCGCGCTGTTCCCGCGCGGGACGATCGCGACCGTGTTCGGGCCGGACGGGGGCGCGGTGCCCTCGGTGCAGGAGTGGGCGCGGTGGGCGGGGACGATCCCCCACACCATCGTCACCGGGATCGGAGCGCGAGTGCGGAGGAGCGCGGCATGACGAGGGTGCTGGTCATCGGGGGAGGGCAGAACGCCGAGCACGACGTGTCGTTGGCGTCGGCGGCCGCGGTCGGTGCAGCCCTGCGGCTGGGCGGTCACGAGGTGACGTGCGTGACCATCGATCGAGACGGCATCTGGCGCGTCGACGGGCGCCCGAACGGGGGATCCGCCGCCGAGTCGCTGGCGCTCGCGCTTCCGCTGCTCACTCGCACGGACGTGGTCTTCCCGGCCGTACACGGTGCGCTCGGCGAGGACGGGGCGCTGGCGGCTCTCTGCGCCCTCGCCGGAGTGCGCGTGGTGGGCTCGGGGCTGCGCGCCGGTGCGATCGGCATGGACAAATGGACGACGAAGCTGGTGGCGGACGCGGTGGGGATCGGCACCGCCCGCGGGCGGCTGATCACGGCGGACGACATCGGGGATGTGGAGTTCGACGGCGAGGTCGTGGTGAAACCGGTCTCGGCGGGGTCGAGCCACGGCGTGAGTCTCGTGACCCAGGAGGAGGATCTGCTCGCCGCGCTGCACGAGGCCGCGCGCTTCGACCGGCGCATCCTCGTCGAGGAGGTCGTCAGGGCGCGCGAGATCGACGTGGCAGTGCTGCGCGAGAAGGGGGGCATCCGGTGGGCGGCTCCGCCGCTGGAGATCCACGCGACCGGTCTCTTCGACACGGCGACGAAGTACGACGGAAGTGCGCGTTTCACGGTGCCGGCGCAGCTCGACGCGGGCGAGGCGGCGGCCCTCAAGCGCGCTGCGATCGCGATGTTCGACGCCCTGGGGTGCGACGGCGTCGCGCGGATGGACTTCTTCCTCACGGACAGGGGTCCCCTGCTGAACGAGGTGAACACGATGCCGGGGCTGACCGCGGCGTCGCAGGTGCCGCGGATGTTCGCCGCGGCGGGAGTGGATTACGTCGACCTGGTCGGCAGGCTCGTGCGCGCCGCGGGGTGAGAGGGAGCCGAGAAGGCATCGACAAGCGCGCCGAGGAGGCGGATGCTGGAGCCATGGCAGCTTTCACAGCGGACAACGCGTTCAGCGGATTCAGCGTCGACGACATCGACGCGGCGGAGGATTTCTACGGCGCGACGCTCGGGCTCGACGTCGAGCGCAACGCGATGGGGTTCCTCGACCTGCGCCTGCCCCGTGGCGGCTCGATCCTCGTGTACCCGAAGCCGAACCACACCCCGGCGAGCTTCACGATCCTGAACTTCCCGGTGGCGGATGTCGACGCCGCCGTGGACGAGCTCATCGCCCGGGGCGTCCAGACGAAGATCTACAGCGACGAGGAGTTCCCCTCCGACGAGCGCGGCATCGTCCGCGGGAACGGGCGGGGGCCGGACATCGCGTGGTTCCGCGACCCCGCGGGCAACGTCCTCGCCGTCATGCAGGCCTAGCGCGGAGACTGCGCCCCCGGGAGCACAAGAGCTTCCCGGGGGTGCAGCCACGCGGGGGTGCGGGCGGGGGAAGTGATGCTCAGTCGAAGACGACGTCCGGGTGGAGACCCTCGGCGATCAGCCGCACGGCCGAGACGTTCCCGAGTGTGCCGGGGAACAGGTCGGTCGACGGCACCGCGATCAGTCGACCGTCGCGCACGGCGGGCATGTCGGGGAACGTCGCGGCGAGGTAGGAGCGGACGGCCGCCTCGTGCGCGGGGTCGGACACCGCGAAGACGATCGCGTCCGGTGCCTCTGACGCGAGCGACTCCGGGGTGATCTCGGCGGCGAAGAAGTCGGCGAACGCGGGATCGTCCGGCGTGAAGACGTTGTCGGCACCGGCGCGCTTCAGGATGTCGTACTCGATGCCGGCACCGATCGCGGTGAGGGTCGTGCCCTCCACGAAGACCTGGGCGACGCGGGGGCGATCCTTGCCCTCGAGCGCCGCATCGACGGTCGCGAGCTCGGCCTTGGACGACTCGATCAGGTCGTTCGCCTCGTCCTCGACGTGGAAGATCTCGCCGAGGTTCTCGAGGTCGATGAAGAGGTCGTCGACCGTGCCCTCCATGCGCCGGTCGAAGCATCCGCCGGTCGCGGTGTACGCGGCGACGCCGGCCTCGGAGAGCTGCTCGATGCTGGCGAAGCCCTGCTCCGCGGTGAACTCGTAGGTGGTCGGCGAGTAGACGAAGTCGGGTTCGACGGCGAGCAGTTCCTCCCGGCTGGGCGGTGCGTCTCCGCCGATGACGGGCACATCGGCCGCGAGGTCTGCGACGTCGCTCGGCAGCTCGTCCGCGGTGGCCTGCGCCTGTCCGACGAGCGAATCGGCGAGGCCCAGGCGCAGCAGCAGCTCGGTCTGCGAGGGGTGCAGTCCGACGACGGCCGTCGGCGTGGCCGGGATCTCGACCGTGCGGCCGCAGTTCTCGATGCTGATCGCCTCTCCGGAGGAGGCGGGCGCTGCTCCCGTGGAGACTCCGCTCCCGCAGGCGGTGAGGGCGATCGCGCCGAGGCCGACGGAGACGGCGGCGAGCAGGCGGGTGGGTCGGGTACGTGGTGTCATTCTTCTTCTCCTAGGTGAGGGGTCGGGGTTGTCTGGGGTGGAAGGTCATCGCGCGTGCTCCTGTGTCGACCTCGACGGCGATGCGGGCGGTCACATGGAAGACCTCGTCGACGAGCGTGGGGGTGAGCACGGTGTCCGGAGCGCCGAAGGCGACGATCCTGCCCTCGTCGATCACCGCGACGTCATCGCAGAACGCGGCGGCGATGTTGAGATCGTGGAGGGCGGCGATCACGGTCGTGCCGAGTCCGCTCACCACACGCATGAGATCGAGCTGGTGCGCGATGTCGAGGTGGTTCGTCGGTTCATCCAGCACGAGGATCTCGCCGCTCTGCGCGAGGGCTCTGGCGAGCATCACCCGCTGGCGCTGACCGCCCGAGAGTCGACGCACCAGCCGGTCGCCGAGATCGTGCACGTCCGCGGTGCGCAGGGCCTGGTCGACGATGCGCTGATCCTCCGGGGTGTCCCGGCTGAACGGCGGACGGTGGGGTGAGCGGCCCACCAGCACCGTCTCGCGCACGGTCAGATCGAACTCGGACGGGGCGTCCTGGAGCATGACGGACACGGTGCGCGCGAGCGTACGCGGCGGCAGCTGCGAGACGTCGACCCCGTCGATCAGGACACGCCCCCGCTGCGGACGCTGACCCGTGAACAGGGTGCGCAGCAGGGTGGATTTGCCGCTGCCGTTCGGGCCGAGGAGCCCCACGATGCGGCCTGTGCCGACCTCGAGGTCGACCCCGTGCAGCACCGTGCGGCCACCGCGGGCGACACTCACGCCGTCGAAGTGCACGCTCATCGGTCGAACCCCGCCCGATCGCCTCCGCTGCGCATCAACCACAGGAAGAACGGAGCCCCGACGAAGGCGGTGAGGATGCCGAGCGGGATCTCGGTGGGCATCGCGACCGTCCGTGCGAGCAGGTCGGCGACCATCAGGAACAGTGCACCGCCGAGGATCGTGATGGGCAGCATCCGCCGATGGTCGGAGCCCACGAGGAGTCGGGCCATGTGCGGCACGACGAGCCCGACGAATCCGATGCCGCCGCTCACGGCGACGATCGCTCCGGTCAGCAGCGAGGCGAGCACGAGCAGCACGCCGCGCACCCGGGTCGTGCGCACTCCGACGGCCATCGCCGACTCGTCGCCCGCGAGCAGCGCGTTCATGGAGCGGGAGAGTCCGAACACCGCGATGCAGGCGATCGCGAGCGCGACCGCAGGGATCAAGAGCGTCGACATGTCGGCGGCCGACACGCTCCCGAGCAGGAAGAACATCACGCTCACCACGTTCTGGGCGTCGGTGGTGAGGGTGAGGTAGCTGGTCACCGCGCTCAGCAGGGCGCCCAGCGCGACCCCGGCGAGGATCATCCTGGTCGGGGACAGCTCTCCGCGGATGCGCGCGAGCATGGCCACCAGGAGGCAGGCGACCATCGCCCCCACGAACGCCGCACCGCTCATCGACAGACCGAGGAAGGTGGCACCGCCCGAGACGATCACCAGCACGGCGCCGACGCTCGCGCCCGAGGAGACGCCGAGGATGTAAGGCTCGGCGAGGGGATTACGCACGACGGCCTGCATCATCGCTCCGGCGAGAGCCAGTCCCGCTCCCGAGAGTGCGGCCAGGAGCGACCGGGGCACCCGGAACTGCCACACGGCCTGGTCCTGCAGCGGGGTGAGCGTTCCGTCCGTCATCCAGGGCATGCCGGGGATCAGGTGGCCGATCACGATCTTGGCGGCATCGAGGGGGGAGACGGCGACGGGGCCGGTGGCTGCGGAGACCACGAGGACGAGAACGGCGAGCACGGCGATCGTCGTCACGGTCGGGCCTACCGGGAGCACCCGTCGACTTCCTCTGCGGGGCAGAGTGCGCTGTTCGCTCGGCTGCCGTCGGAAGGGCAGGCGTCTGGCGCGTCGTTCGGTGAGAACGGCCGTCGAATCGCTCATCGGGTGCCTCCGGTCGTGCTGCCTGACGCGATGCGCTTCGTGGCCGTGACCGTGACCGATGCTGCGAAGTCGAGCAATGCGAGGCCGAGGTCGTGCAGGGCGACGGACTCGTTCGCGCCGTGGCCTGCCCCCGCTGCCGTCCATGAGCGGGCCGAGCCGCCCGTTCGACGCAGCGACTCGACCATCCGATGCGTGTCGCGTGCGAGGACCCTGGTGTCTTCGCCGAGCACCACTCCCAGGTAGGAGGGGACCGGCGCACCGACCGGAAGCGACTCGGCGCGTGCGAGCGGAGACAGCGCGCCGAGCCGGGCACGGGACGCGGGTGTGCCGTCGTCGCCGAACTCTGCACGCCAGCTCGACCCGAGCGGATGATCGTCGAGGGCGAGCAGGTCGAGCGGGGCCGCTGTGGTCACGAACCCCGCGCACAGCTCCGGATGTTCGAGCGCGCACGCGGCGGCGACGACCCCGCCCAGCGAGGCCCCGGCGAGGACGAGCAGATCCGGGCGGGTGACACCGGCCGCGATGAGACCGCGGGCGACGTCGGCGAGGTCGGCGACCGTGCGGCGCTTGCGCTCGCCGTATCCTGCCTGGCGCCAGGCCTCACCGCGCTCGCCTCCGCCACGGAGCTGTGCGGAGGCGTAGGCACCTCCGAACCCGACCCATGCGGGCACGGTCGGTTCGAACACGGGCAGGTGCGGCACGCCGAAGCCGCCGTAGCAGGTGAGGATCAGCGGCAGCGGGCCCGTCGTCCCCGCGGCCGGGATCCCCTCCGCGGCACTCGGCGACGTCACGTGCACCGTGAGGGTCGCGCCGTCGCCGGCCGGGATGTCGTGGCGCACGGTGGTCGCGCGGGAGGAGGAGGGCGGCAGGATCGTGGTGCCGAGCTGTGCGCGCTCGACGATGCGGAGTGGCGTGAGGGGGCCTTCGACGCCCAGGCGCAGTACGCCGTCGTCGACGCCGATCATCGTCGTGGTGAGCACATCGGCGTCGGAGGAGGCAGGTTCTGTGCGGCCGACCTCGATGCCGTCGTCGAGGTCGATGAGCACGCTCCGCCCTTCCGTGACGGCGAGCACCACCACCCGGTCGTCCTGCACCGCGACGTCGACGATCCGTACATCGGGGTCGTGCCAGTGCCAGGGCGCGCGGTCATCTGCCGCATCGGCTGCGGCGTCGATCAGCACGGCATCCAGACCCCGGTCATGCCATACGAGCACCCCGGTGCCGAGTCGCCAGGCGCGGAACAGCGCGGACCACCGTCCCAGCGGCGTCCCCGTCGCCCGGTCGGTCAGAGTGGTTCCCGCACCGGCGGAGCTGAGGGCGCGCAGGCCGCTCTCTCCTCCGGGGAACAGTCGCAGCCGGCCCTCGCTCGGCAGGGGAGCCACCTCTGTCTCGCCCGTCTCCACGTCGAGGGTCACGAGCCGGCGGTCGCGGCTGGCGACCACGTCGAGGCTCCGCGAATCGGCCGCCCAGAGCACGGTGTCGTACCGGAGACGGATGTCGGGGTGGAGGCGCAGTGTGCCGGCGGCGACATCGACGAGGCCGAAGACGGCATTCTCGTCGGCGGTGGGTGCCCATTCCACCGCGATGCGGCTGCCGTCGGGGGAGGGGAAGATGCGATGGAGGTGGCCGTCCGGCTCGATCACGGTCGAGCCGTCGAGGCGATGGATGCCGCGGCGGCTGCGGTCGGCGGCCCGCCCCAGGGTGAAGCCGCCGACCGGGAGCCCCGGCCGACCGTGGCGTTCGGCGCGCGCGAGGGCATCGTCGAGCACGGCCCGATGCGCGCTCATCGGCCCACCAGGTCGTCGACGCGGTCGCCATCGGACGCCCAGAGCAGATGCCCGCCCTCGTCGAGCGGGGTGGGGAGCTCGACCGTCGAGATCTCGGTTCCGTCGAGGAGGAGGATCGTGCCGTCGCCACCGCTGGTGACCGCGATCGTGCCGCCGACGGGGTCGATCGCGATGGACCGGCGCTGCGCGGGGCGACCGTCGACGCCGTCCCACGGCAGCCGTCCGGCGCGAGGGGGATGCGTCATCGCCGGGATCGGCACGACCCGGGAGACACGTGCCTCCTCGCGATCGATCACGAGCACCGCGTCTCCGTCGGGGTGGATGACCGAGACGGCCGCAACACCCGCAGCCAGCGCGAACCGGAACGCGAGCCCCGGCGGCAGCGGCACGGCGCGGGAGGTTCCGGATGCGAGGTCGATCTCGACGAAGGTGTTCGTCCATTCCGGCCACGATCCCGGCGAGGCCGGCCCCCCGCGCACGATCCCCGTCACCCGCCCGGTGTCACCGGCGAGACGCAGGTAGTACGCCCGTCCGTCGACGGGCCAGGGGACGATGCCGATGGCCCGGGGCGCACCGCCGTCGACGACGAAGCGCTCGAGGCCGCGGCTCGTCGCGATGCCGAGGATGCCGGAGGCGGGGTCGATCACGTCGCCGTGGCCGTCTGCGGCGAGGTCGGTGAGGAGGCCTCCGCGGAGTACCGGCGCGTGGGGGCCGACCGCGAGCGCCGCGGCGAGGGGGATCGTTTCGACGGCTCCCGGTTCGCGGTGACGGAGCACGATCGTCGGTTCGCCCGAGGCCTGGTCGGGAGCCACGACGACCCCGGGTTCGCCGACACGGGCGCGGAACCGCGTGGACGAGTCGGTCGCGAGATCCACGACGGTCACCAGGTCGCTCCAGGCTTCGTCGTTCATGCCCAGGCCGGAGGTGACGACCACGTGACGACCGGACGGGTCGCAGGCGAGGTGCTCGGCGGGGATGGCGATCGGGATGCGTCGTACGGTGCCGCCGCCGACGACCAGAGCGCCGCCGCGGTCGTCGGCGAACGCCCAGCGGTCGTTCGCGCCGGAGGGCAGGCGGAGGAATCCGGCGTGCTCGGCGAGCCAGCTGTCGGCCACCGCGACACGCCGGGAGTCGCCATGAATCTCGAAGACGGTCCCGGCCCGGTGATCAGCGGCGAGGAGGGGGAGGGAGGAAGGCATGTTCGCCAGACTAGTAGATATTGAGAATCATTATCAATTAGGGTCGATCTCGTCCCACCGTGGACCCGCCCCGCACACCGCGGGTCGGAAACTCACTGAAGGAGAACGAAATGGAAAAGCAGATCCTCGCCGAGATCGAAGAGTCCGAGCAGCTGGCGCACCTGTCGGCATCGCACTCCAACGCACTGGTCGAGAACCCCTTCGACTGATCGCGGATCCTTCCGCCGCGCTTTCGAGCGCACTCCAGTCCGGCCGGGCGTTCGCGCCCGGCCGGGCCCTTCACCGAGAGACTCCATGACTTCCGAATCCCGCATCCTGCCGCTCCCCGACTCGGGAGCCCATCTCGTCCTCGGCGCAGACGGTCGCCCCCGGATCCGCCTGCGCACCGGACGGTTCGCCCTGATCGACGCACCACCCGCCGAGCTGTTCGACGCCCTCGAGACTCCGGACGGTGGTTCGGACGGTGCGGCCTCCGCGCTCCTCGACCGCCTGATGCTCGAGGTGCAGGAGCGCGAGTCGGTGGACGCGCTCCGCCGCTGGCCGGACGAGCGCCGCGACGTCTGCGTGCTGGGAGCAGGCGCGTTGGTCGACGGGCTCGAACGCGTCCTCCAGTCCTGGGGTGCGCGGGTCACCGTCCTCGATCCGGAGTCCGCACTGCCCGATGACACCTCCCTCGTCGTCGCCTACGCCGACGACGCGCTCGACCGCCGTCGGTGGTCCGACCTCGACATGCTTCCCCTGCAGGGTGTCGCCTGGCTGCGTGTGCACCGCGAGGGCGAGAGCATCCTGATCGATCCGCTCGCGCTCGACGAGCACGACCCGACCTCGGCCCAGGTATCAGCGCGACGGCTGGCCGCGAGCAGCGCGCCGGCTTCGACCGAGGCATGGCAGAAGTCCGGGCCTGCCCCGGCCACGCCCGTCGACGACGCGACCGCGGTGCTCGTGCTCGCCCGGCTGCTGCAGGTGATCCTCACCTGGGCGCGAGCCGACGCCGACCTCGACCACCTGCGCACGACCCTGTGGAAGCTGGTGCC
Source organism: Microbacterium sp. R1 (assembly GCF_015159725.1). NCBI lineage: Bacteria > Bacillati > Actinomycetota > Actinomycetes > Micrococcales > Microbacteriaceae > Microbacterium > Microbacterium sp. R1. The sequence goes on from NZ_JADDUD010000004.1 coordinate 100,599, forward strand.
GTCGACCGGAGCGGTCACCGAGCACACGGTGCTCCCCTTCCCCGCGGCACCGCCGAGGCTGCTCCGATGACCCCGCCGCGCGATGCCCGTCCTCATATCGTCGTCGCCGATGACGGCGCCCTGCTGCGCGGATGGGCCTGGTCGCCCGCAGAGACGCGAGGCGTGGTGGTCATCCGCACTCCCTACGGGGCCTGGCGCCACGCCGACACCGCGCGGGCGTGGGTGAGGCGCGGCTACCGCTGCGTGATCCACGACGTGCGCGGCCGACACTCGTCCGACGGCGAATGGCACCCCTACCTCTCCGAGCGTGCAGACGGCCGCGCGGTGGTCGATGCTGTCAGGGCCGAGAGCCCCGGGCTGCCGCTCGTGCTCTCCGGCGGGTCGTATGCCGCCCACACCGCGCTCGAGGCGGCGAGGTCGGTCGACGTCGATGCACTCGTGCTCCTCGTTCCGGCTCTCGGGCTCGCCGAGACCGCGTGGGACGAGAACGGGCGACCACACCTGCGAGACCGGATCGGGTGGTGGCACCAGCACGGTCGCGGGGCGCGTTCCCTTCCCCCGCTGAGCGATGAGGAGCTCGAGGCCAGGGTGGCGCGGGCATCCGAGGTCGGCGTGCACCGGGCCGCTGCGGAATGGGGGTGGTCGCGGGAGGTGCTCTCCGGCTGGCGTCGCCTGTGGTCAGCGCCCGCCGTCGATCTGCACCGTGCATACGGCGACCTCCGCGTACCCCTGCTGCTCATCCGCGGCGACCACGACTTCTTCTTCACGGATGCGGGCCGGCTCGCCGATGCCTGGCGTGGGCCGCTGCACCTGGTCGACGGGCCCTGGGGCCACCGGCTCGCCGCCGACATCGACGATGACGACGTCCGCTCCCGACTGCGCAGGGCGGGCGGCATCGGCGGGGTGCTGGACACCTGGCTCACCGAGACCGGTCTGCCGTCGGCGGGAACAGCGTCGGCATCCGAGCCCGCAGGCGTCGATCGGCATCCGACCCGCCGCACCAGATCGGCCTTCGAGCCCGAGACCGGTCGCTGGCGCTACGAGAGGACAGCATGAACGCGCACGACACCCCGAATCACCGCACCGCTCGAGCGACCCTGCCTGCCCAGGCGCTCGTCGACGCGGAGGCCGGCATCATCCGCTCCGTGCGCGAGGTTCCGCATCCGATCGGCGCTCCGCACCGGTATCTGGCTCTCACCGCATCAGTGGCCGATGCCCGCCTGCTCGGCGAATGGCCCGCTGATCGGGTCTCGCTCGGCACCTCGTTCGGAGACCCCGCACAGGCGCGCATCGCGGCCATCGGCGAAGGCGTGGAGCGGTACTGCGGCAACTGGCTGCCCGACGTGCTGCCGCCGCACGACCTCCGCGTCGCCTCAGCGGAAGAACTGCGCGCCGACGGGGAGACCGTCATCGACGATGCGGATCTTCCGCGCTTCGCCGATTGGCAGCTCTCCCGTCCGGGCTTCCCCTATCAGCGGCTGGAGGCGTCCACGCCGACGCTGTGGGCGCGCTGCGACGATCTCGACGGGGGCTCGGTGTGGATGCCGGATTCCCTCGTGCACCTGAACTGGCGGCAATCCCGCTTCCGCTCCCTGCCCCGCACGCATCATCTCAACTACGCCGGCATCGCCACGGGGGCGGGTTTCGACGATGCGCGCGACCGCGGGGTGATCGAGGTGATCGAGCGGGATGCGCTCGAGGTGTGGTGGCACCTCGACGGGCCGACGTTCGGCATCGACCCTGCGACGGTCCCGGGCCTCCTCGACGATCTGGAGGGGAGCAGCCTGCGTGTGTGGCTGGTCGCCATGCCGTCGGAATTCGCCCCGGCGATCGGTGCTCTCGTGCACGATCCGGAGCGCGGCCTCTATGCCGCGGGGTTCTCGGCCGCACTCGATCCTGCACGTGCCGCACGGAAGGCCGTGCTGGAAGCCGTGCACACCTGGATCTACACGCAGGGCTGCACGACGGCGGACGGATGGGTGTTCCGCGCCGTCGCCGAGGGATTGATGGCCAAGGGACTCACCCTCGAGTTCCGTGCGGACGCCGACTACACGACCGCGGCCGGAGTCGAGTTCGAGAAGGTGATCGACCTCGGCGCACACGTGCAGGTCTGGCTGGACCCGACCGTGCACGGAGAGGCGCGCCGGTTCCAGGATCCGGTGCAGGGAGTACTCCCGTTGAGCGCAGTGGAACCGGTGACGATGGACGAGGTCCATGCGCGCCTGGCTGATCGCGGCCACCGCGTGCTCACGCGCGACCTCACGACCTCCGACGTGCGGCGCACCGACCTGCGCGTGGTGCGCTCGATCGTGACGGGGCTGGTCCCCAACGCACCGGCGGCGTTCTCGTACCTCGGCATGCCCCGGTTCCGAGAGGCGGCGCAGGAGCGCGGCTGGCGGACGACCTGGAGCGGCGGACCGGAGGACTTCACGCTCCTCCCGGCCCCGCACATGTGAGGCCGACCATGGCGCAGAGCTTGCGGGAAGAGCATGGCGTGTCCGCACCGCTCGACCAGGTGCACTCGACGCTGGTGCCGTCCGGCCCGTTGCCGCCCGGCCCGAGGGTGAACGCCTGGGGACGGACCGGAGCCGTGGCGGACGAACCTCCTGTCGGTGTGCGCGAGCTCGTCGACGGACTGTGGCACCCCGGGGAGTTCCATCGGGTGGAGGACGGCACGGCCACGAGCATCCGCCGTCGCCCGGTGCCCTCAGCCGGGGCGTGCTACCCGGTGCAGACGCACCTCGTCGACGCGGTCGGTGTGCGCTGGGCGATCGACCACGACGGAGGCTTGTTCCTGCGGCGTGATCCGCGTTCCGATCGTGTGGACGGATGGCCGTCGACCACCGCGGGGGACGGCATCGCGCGGGTGGTGTTCACGGTCCAGCCGGGTCGATCCTTCGGCCGCTACCGGCATCGGGCCTGGCCGCTCTGGATCGCCGACACCGCCTACGCGGTGGCCGCGGTGCGCTTCCTGCTGGGTGCGCGGGCGGGGCGCGGGCAGTTCGGGCCGTCGTCCCGGCTGCGCGGACTGCTCGGCGTGCCCCGCGCTTCCGACGTCGACAGCTGGCTGCGGCGGGGGCTCGTCCCCGAGATCCCGCTCGCCGCGGTCGAGCTCCCGCACACCCCGGTGCCGATCGACGCGGCACGTCGTGCTCTCGGCTCCAGGCGCTCGCCGTCCACGTCCGAGTTCCTCGTCCGGACCTCCGCGCGAGATCGCCTGTCCCCGCGCGGGGAGATCGATCGCGTCGCGCGCGCCTCCGGACAAGCCTGGGTGCGGGGTGCGAGCGCCGTCCGCTCCTGGTCCGTGCCGACCACGGCTCCGGCACCGGTCATCGGCACCGCGCTCTGGAACGCCCACCTCACCGCGGCCGGTCTCTGCTACCGCGCGGCCCTCGACGGAGGCTGTGGCGCTCGCCCGGTGTCCGGCTTCTCCTCGACCGGAGGGCGGTGGATCCTCCATGCGATCGCCTTCCTCGACCCTCCCGGAGGCTCACGATGATGATCGTCCCCGAGCTGTGGCGCGAAGCGCGACGGCACCCCTGGCTGCTGGCCTGGAGCACCCTCCTCCTTCTCCTCGTATACGCGACGCACCTGCTGCAGGCGCTGGCTCTCGCGTGGTCGCTCGCTGCTCTCGTGCGCGGTGAGGGGCAGGGCGCGGTCGTCGGCATCGGGGTGATCCTCGTGATCGGAGTGACGCGGATGCTGCTCACCATCGTGCAGGGAGATGCCGCCGCGCGTCTCGGCGGGAGGGTGAGGGAAGACCTTCGGGGCGCGGCCGTCTCCGCGGTACTCGTGCCGAAGCGACTGCATGATGCCGGTCTCAGGGACGGCTCGACGCAGCTCGCGCTCGGCGACGGGATCGACGGCACGGACGCCTATGTGTCGAAGTACATCCCCGCCGTGGTGCAGCTCGTCGTCGGCAGCCTGATCGCCGTGTGCCTCGTGGCGGTGCTGTCCCCGCTGATCGCGCTGTGCGTCGCGGCGGGGATCCTGCTCGCGGTGCTCGGCCCGCTGCTGTGGAAGCGCATGCTCGCCCGTCGAGGCTTCGAGCACTGGGACAGCTACGAGGCTCTCAGCGGCGACCTTCTCGAGTCCCTTCGCGGAATGTCGACGTTGCGCGCACTGGGAGACGTCCCCGCCACACGGGCGCGCCTGCACACGAGATCGGAGGCGCTGCGCCTGGCCACCGAACGCGTGATGCGCACGTCGCTCGCGGAGACGGCCATCACAGACCTCGCCGTGCAGGCCGGCGTGGTGGTCGCCGCGGGGCTCGCGGTCGTCGCGGTCCTGACCGGTGAGCCGCCGGCCGTCGAGGTCTACGCGCTGCTGCTGCTCTCCTCCGAGGCGTTCCGTCCGGTGCGTGAGCTCTCCCGACACTGGCACGCGGGTTTCCTCGGTCTGACTGCTGTTCCCGGGCTCGCGACCCTGGGGGCGTTCCGTCGCTCGCCCGCTCCCGTGCCGGTGCAGGCGGACGCCGATGCGCACGCTCGTCCCGCAGGTCAGGTGCTCCGCATCTCCGGCCTCTCGTACCGCTACCCCGGTGCCGATCGTGACGTCCTCCGCGGTGTCGATCTCCTCGCCGAGCGCGGAGAGGTCCACGCGATCGCCGGGCCTTCGGGCGCAGGCAAGTCCACGCTCTTCGACCTCGTCCTCGGATTCCTGCCCGCGGCAGCGGGAACGGTCGAGCTCGACGGGCGTCCGCTCCAGCCGAGCGATGTGGCGGTCGTCTCGCAGCGGCCCGTCCTCTTCGCCGGCACCATCCGGGAGAACATCGATCTGTTCGGTGCGGATCGGGAGGACGTCGAACGCGCCTGTGCCGCGGCGGGTGTGCTCGACGAGATCAGGGCCATCCCCGGCGGCTTCGAGGCGATGGTGGCGGAGGCCGGGACGAGTCTGTCGGGAGGACAGCGCCAACGCCTCGCCCTCGCCAGAGCGCTGCTGGCCGGTCGTCCCGTGCTGCTCGTCGACGAGCCGACCAGCGCCCTCGACGACCGCAGCGCCCTGACCGTCGCCGAGACGCTCGAACGCGTCGCCGAAGAGAGGATCGTGCTCATGATCAGCCACCGCCCCGAGGCGCTCGCCCGCGTGGCCGACGTGCGGGTGCTCCGTGACGGGGTGCTCGTGGAGGAGGCTCCGTGACCTCGTCATGGGCCATCCTCGCCCGGCTCCTTCCGCCGCTGCGACCGGAATGGCGTCGCATCATCGGCAGCTACCTGATCGCCACCACGAGTCTGTGCGCCCTCGCCGCCATCGGGGTGCTCACCGCACTCGGCGTCGGCGGCGCCGTCGTGCACGGCACCTGGCCTCCGGCTGTCTGGTGGGTGGCGCTCGGTGCCCTCGTGCTGCTGCGCACCTTCCTCACCTGGCGGGAGATGGACGTGTCGCACGCCCTCGCGTACCGGGTGCTGGCGCGGCTGCGGATGGCTCTCTTCGACGCCTACTCCCGGAGCGTTCCGGGGCGGCGCCGGGAGCATTCGGGCCGCGCGGCCTCCGTGGCGATGACCGACATCGAGAAGCTGGAGTTCTTCTACGCGCACACGGTGGCGCAGATCGGAGCCGCGCTCACCCTGTTCCTGGGAGCCGTGGTCTGCGCGTTCGTCGTGATGCCCGTGGCGGCGCTCGTGATGCTCGGCGGAGCGGCAGCCGTTGCGCTCACCGCCTGGGCGGGAGCAGGTCCGGCGCGCCGGGTGGGGGCGCGCGAGCAGCAGGAACGGGAGGATCAGTCGGAACGGCTGGTCGATGCTCTCGGCGCCGTGCGGGAGGTTCTCGCCTACGGCCTGCAGGGTCGCGTCGTGCGCGAGGCGGTCGCCGGTACCCGGAGGTCGGCGGCGCTCAGCCGTCGGAGGGAGGCCATCGCCCATCTCGTCGACGGCACGCGCGAGCTGATCCTCACCGCCGTGGTGATCGGCGTGATCGCGGCGTCCCTCATCCTCGGCGGCACGGCGGGCGGCACGGTCGGCGGCACGGTCGGCGGCACGGTGGGCGGCGCTCAGGCCGCGCTGCTTCCCGCGGTGATCGCTCTCGCGGTCGCCGGGGTGGCCGCGGTGGCAGAGGCTGCCCACACGGTGTCGGAGCTGCACCCGCTGATCGCGAGCGCCGACCGTGTGGGGGCGGGTCTGCACCGTCCTCCGGTCGTGGTGCCGGTCGAGCGCCCGATCGCACTGACCGATGGCCCCGTCGGAGTGCGCTTCGAAGAGGTCTCGTTCTCCTACGACGACAGGACCGACGTGCTCGGAGGGTGGTCGATGGACGTCGATCCGGGGGAGCACATCGGTCTCGCCGGGCCGTCCGGAGCGGGCAAGAGCACGGTCATCGCGCTCGCCGCCCGCCTGTGGGACCCCTCAGCCGGCACCGTCGCGCTCGTCGACGCGGCAGGCGTCGCCTATCCGCTCGGCCGCATCCGCGACGACGAGCTGCGCCGTGTCGTGGCAGTGGTGGAGCAGGACGCCCGTCTCTTCCACGGCACGGTCCGAGAGAACCTGGTGCGCGGAGCGGACCCCCGCACCGACGAGCAGCTGCTCGAAGCGCTCACAGCGGTGGGGGCCGATGACTGGATCACCCTCGATGATGAGCTCGGTGAGCACGGTGCCCGGCTGTCGGGAGGTCAGCGCGCCCGGCTGGCCTTGGCACGGGCACTGTGTCGTGCGCCGCGGGTGCTCATCGTCGACGAGATCACCGCGAGCCTGGACGCCGAGTCAGAGCGCATCATCTCCGACGTGCTCGCACGGTTCGACGGGACCGTGATCGCCGCCTCGCACCGGCGCGAGACGCTGGGGAGGTTCGGCAGGGTCGTCGGTGTGGAGCGGGTGGGGGCAGTGGTCGGGCCTGCGCCTACAGCCGGTCCACTCCGGTGACGGTGACGACGGCCTCGCCCGCCTCGTCGGAGTCGGCGAGATCGATCGTCGCGGAGATGCCCCAGTCGTGGTCGCCTGCCGGGTCGTCGAAGATCTGGCGCGCCGTCCAGACGGTCGGCCCCTCGGTGAGGATCAGCAGCTTCGAGCTGCGTGCATCCGCTCCGGTGAGGATCTCGTCGTGGTCGGCGAAGTATCCGTCGAGCGCGTCCGACCACGCGTCGGCGCCGAACCCCGGATCGAGCTCGGCCAGCGCGTTCACGTCTTCCCTCGCGGCGAGCTGCACCCGGCGGAACAGTTCGTTGCGCACCAGGATGCGGAAGGCGCGGATGTTGCTCGTCAGGCGCTTGGGTGCGGGAGGGACGATCGGCTCGTCCGGTCGATGCGGATCGAAACGGCCGTTATCCACCCCGGCGATCAGCTCCTCCCATTCGTCGAGCAGGCTGGAGTCGACCTGACGGACGAGTTCTCCGAGCCACTCGATGAGGTCGCGGAGGTCTTCGTCCTTGAGTTCCTCCGGGATGGTCTGCGAGGCCGCACGGTAGGCGTCTGAGAGGTAGCGCAGCACGACGCCCTCGGAGCGCGCGATCTTGTAGTAGGCGACATATTCCCCGAAGGACATGGCCCGCTCGTACATGTCGCGCACGACCGACTTCGGGTGCAGCTCGAAGTCGCGGATCCAGGGCTGAGCGGCGCTGAACGTCTCGAAGGCCGCGGTCAGCAGCTCGTCGAGCGGCTTCGGGTACGTGATCTGCTCGAGCAGCTCCATGCGCTCGTCGTACTCGATGCCCTCGGACTTCATGGCGGCGACCGCCTCGCCGCGTGCCAGGAACTCCTGCTGGCTCAGCACGGCGCGGGGATCATCGAGTGTCGACTCCACGATCGAGATCACGTCGAGCGCGTAGGAGCCCGTACCCGTGCCGGCGGCGGGATCGGGGTCGAGCAGTTCGAAGGCCGCGAGGGCGAACGGCGACAGCGGCTGGTTGAGTGCGAAGTTCGGCTGCAGGTCGACCGTGAGGCGGATGTCGCCATCCGGCGTCTTCTCCACGATGCCCGATTCGCGCAGGGTGCGGTAGATGCCGATGGCCCTGAGTGCGAGCTCGCGCTGACGCTTCCGCGGTTCGTGGTTGTCGTATACCAGCGCGCGCATATTGGCGAACACGTCGCCGCCGCGGGCGATCACGTTGAGCATCATGGCGCTCGTGATCTGCATGTGGGAGGTCAGGGTCTCCGGCACGGCGTCGATGAGCTTGCGGAACGAGGGCTCGCCCCACGACACGAAGCCGTCGGGTGCCTTCTTGCGCACGATCTTGCGCTTCTTCTTCGGGTCGTCGCCGGCCTTCTTCACCGCCGCGACGTTCTCGCTCTCGTGCTCGGGAGCCTGGGCCACCACCGTGCCGGCGGTGTCGTATCCCGCACGACCAGCGCGGCCGGCGATCTGATGGAACTCCCGCGCGTTCAGCTGCCGCATCCTGGTGCCGTCGAACTTCGTGAGCGCGGTGAGCAGCACGGTGCGGATCGGTACGTTGATGCCCACGCCGAGAGTGTCGGTGCCGCAGATCACGCGCAGCAGCCCACGCTGGGCGAGCTGTTCGACCAGACGCCGGTACTTCGGCAGCATGCCGGCGTGGTGCACGCCGATGCCCGCACGCAGGAATCGCGAGAGCGTCTTCCCGAACGCGGTCGTGAACCGGAACTCGGCGATCAAGGCGGCGATCTCGTCGCGCTGCTCGCGGGTGGCCACCTTGGTGCTCGACAGTGCCTGGGCGCGTTCCATCGCTGCGGCCTGCGAGAAGTGCACGACGTAGATCGGCGCCTGGCCCGTGTTCAGCAGGTCGTCGATCGTCTCGTGGATCGGAGTCGTCTCGTAGAAGAAGTGCAGGGGGACGGGGCGCTCCACTCCCGTCACGGTGGCCGTCTCACGGCCGGTGCGACGGGTGAGGTCGGCCGCGAGCTCGGTCACATCGCCGAGGGTCGCCGACATCAGGATGAACTGCGCCTGCGGCAGCTCGAGCAGCGGCACCTGCCACGCCCATCCGCGGTCGGGGTCGGCGTAGAAGTGGAACTCGTCCATCACGACCTGCCCGACGTCGGCGTCGGTGCCCTGGCGCAGCGAGAGGTTCGCGAGGATCTCCGCCGTGCAGCAGATGATGGGGGCGTCGGCGTTCACCGATGAGTCGCCCGTGACCATGCCCACGTTCTCGGCGCCGAACACGTCGACCAGGGAGAAGAACTTCTCGCTCACGAGCGCCTTGATCGGTGCCGTGTAGTAGCTGCGACGGCCGGCCACGAGCGCGCTGAAGTGCGCGCCGATCGCCACCAGTGACTTCCCGGTGCCGGTCGGCGTCGACAGGATCAGGTTGTTGCCGGACACGATCTCGATGACCGCCTCGTCCTGCGCGGGATACAGACTGATGCCCGTCGATTCCGCCCATTCGACGAACGCCAGGTAGACGGCGTCCGGATCCGCGGCGTCCGGAACGAGGGCGGGGTCGAGCCGCGGAGGGGTAGTCATGATCCCTCGATCATCCCATCCGCCGATGAGTGCCTGATGCGGCGCGAGGTCAGTTCTTGCCGACCGCGCCGAAGTCACGCCGCGCCGAGGCGCCTCGGGATGCGCGAGGCCGCGCTTGACATCATCGAACGACGACAACCGGAGGCTGCACCGCCCAGGGGGGACGACGATGCCCGACCAGATCTTCACTTTCGCCGCACTCGCGCTGTACTTCGCCGCGATGCTGCTCATCGGCTGGATCGCCTTCCGGCGGACCGGCGACCATGAGGACTACATGCTCGGCGGACGGAACCTTCCGCCGTGGGTGGCCGCCCTCAGCGCGGGAGCCTCCGACATGTCCGGCTGGCTGGTGATGGGACTCCCCGGCGCCATCTACGTCTCGGGACTCATCGAGGCCTGGATCGCGATCGGCCTCACGATCGGCGCCTACCTGAACTGGCTGCTCGTCGCCCCGAGGCTTCGGGCGTACACGCAGGTCTCCCGGAACTCGATCACGGTGCCGAGCTTCTTCGAGAACCGGCTGCGTGACACGACGCGACTCCTGCGGGTGGTCTCCGGAATCGTCATCCTCGTGTTCTTCACGCTGTACATCTCCTCGGGCATGGTAGCCGGCGGAGTCTTCTTCGAGAGCTCGTTCGACGGCGACTACCTGACCGGCATGCTCCTGGTCACGGGCGTCACCCTCGCGTACACGCTCTTCGGAGGGTTCCTCGGCGCATCGCTGACCGACGTGGTGCAGGGTCTCATGATGGTGGTCGCCCTCGTGGTGATCCCGGTCGCGGCGATCGTGGCGATCGGAGGGCTGGCAGAGACGGGGGAGCTGATCAACGAGGTCGCGCCCGACCATCTGTCCCTGCTCTCGGGCACTGCGCTCACCGGCGGCACGATCCTCGCCATCGTCTCGTCGCTCGCCTGGGGACTCGGGTACTTCGGGCAGCCGCACATCATCGTCAGGTTCATGGCACTGCGCTCGCCGCAGGAGGCGAAGAGCGCTCGACGCATCGGCATCTCCTGGATGATCGTCTCCCTCGGCGGCGCGGTGCTGTCGGGCCTGGTCGGCATCGCCTACATCGCCAAGACGGGCGTCGACCTCGCCAACCCCGAGACCGTGGTGCTGCTGATGTCGCAGACGCTGCTGCATCCGTTCGTCGCTGGCCTCGTGCTCGCCGCGGTACTCGCCGCGATCATGAGCACGATTTCCAGTCAGCTCATCGTCTGCTCCTCGGCGCTCGTCGAGGACCTGTACGGGGTGTTCCGCCGGACGCCGCCCTCGCAGAAGACGCTCATGCTGATGGGGCGGCTCGGGGTGCTCGGCGTCGCGATCGTCGCAGCGGTCCTGGCGATCACCCCGAACGACACGATCCTCGGCCTCGTCTCGTTCGCCTGGGCCGGATTCGGCGCCGCGTTCGGGCCGGTCATCCTGCTCAGCCTCTACTGGCGCAAGCTCACCAACTGGGGTGCGCTGGCGGGGATGTTCGTCGGAGCCGCGACGGTGTTCATCTGGAAGGCGCTCGACACCGGGCTCTACGAGCTTCTTCCCGCGTTCGTGTTCGCGATGCTCGCGGCGGTCGTCGTGAGCCTGCTCACATACCGGCACGACGAGGAGATCCAGCAGGAGTTCACCGACACCGGCGCGATGGTGGCGCTGCCGCGTCCGCACGCGGTCGGCGACACCCCCTAGCGGGTCGCGGCGCGCAGCGCGATGCGGATCATGTCGCCGAAGGTCTGCTCGCGCTCCTGCGCGGTGGTCTCCTCGCCCGTGATGATGTGGTCGCTGACGGTGCAGATGGCGAGGGCGCGCCGACCGTGGTACGCCGCGAGCGTGTAGAGCCCGGCGGCCTCCATCTCGACACCGAGGATGCCGTGCTGCACGAACGGCTCCGTGAGTTCGGGGCGCGTGCTGTAGAACTGGTCGCTCGAGAACAGCTGCCCCACGTGCACCGTCGACTCGAGCGGTTCGGCCTCACTCGCCTCGACAGCGGCACGCAGCAGCGAGAAGTCGGCCACGGGTGCGTAGTCGAGTCCGTGGAAGCGCACGCGGTTGATGCCGGAGTCGGTGCTGGCGCCGTTCGCGATGATGATGTCGCGGATCTTCACCCGCTCGGTCAGGGCGCCGCACGAACCGACTCGCACGATCGTCTGCACGTCGTAGGAGTCGAACAACTCGTTCGCATAGATCGCCATCGACGGCTGGCCCATGCCCGAGCCCTGCACCGAGACGCGGTGCCCTTCCCAGGTGCCGGTGAAACCGAGCATGCCGCGCGTCCCGGAGTACAGCGCTGCATCGTCGAGGAACGTCTCGGCGATCCACTTCGCCCGCAGCGGGTCGCCGGGGAACAAGACGATGGGGGCGATCTGACCGGGCTCTGCGGCGATGTGCGTGCTCATGGCCTCAGCGTAGCCAGCCTCACCCCGGTGCGCCGGCGAGCCCCAGTGCGGTGATGAGCTCGTATGCAGCCGAACGGGCCTGCACGATCACGGTCCCGACCTGCACGCCCTTCGCCGAGACCGAGAGGAGCAGCTGGCCGTAGGGGGCGAGGATGAAGCTGAGCAGCGACAGCTGACTCTGCCCGATCGACACCGAGACGACGGCGGAGAGGCTCGGCTCCGTTCCGCGCGAGATGATCTCGGCCTCGGCCCTGGCGACGGCGAAGAGCGAACCGTTCATGGCGGCCAGGCGGTCTCCGGTCTCGGCGAGGGTGCCGACGGAGGCGATGTGCAGGCCGTCGGCGGTCGAGAGGACGGCTGTGGTCAGTTCGGGGAATCGCTCCTCGAGATGACGCAGCCGGGTGAGCGCGGCCTGGCTCACGACGCCCGACCAGAGCGCCCAGTTCGCCGCGAGATCCGGATGCATGAGCACGCCGTCCTGCGTCGGCCCCGACTCGCCGGTCGACGCGGGGTCGTCCGCTCGGATGGGGACGTTCATGACTCTCCTCCCGGGAGGTCGAGGGCCGCGCACGCCACCCGCATGACGCTCTCGCGGTCGCGCGCGTCGGCGGCGAGCACGCGAGTGAGGGGTATCCGATACCTTTCGAGGCTCGCACCGAGCGTCCGGCGCACCTCGTCGAGGGCTTCGGCGGCCACATGCGTGACCGCGATCACCGTCCGCTCGTGGTCGCCGGTGAGACCCGCGAGCCACTCGTCGGCGTCCGCAGAGATGCTCCCGCGGTCTGCACGCAGCCACAGCAGCATGCGGGTGTCGGAGGCGGAGACGCTCTGCCGGGCATGGGCGAAGCGGTCCTGGCCGGGAACGCCGATGAGCGCGACCGAGATCTCGTCCGTGGGCTTCCACGTGCCGTAGTCGAGCCCCACCGTGGTCGTCGTCTTGTCCGTATCGCCGTACTCCGCTGAGCCGGCCGAGATCGGGACATCGGTATCCACGGTGACGACATCGCTCAACGCGCGGACCGCCGTGGTCTTCCCGGCACCGACCGGCCCGGCGAAGACGAGGCGGAACCTCGTCGGCAGATTCCGACGTCGTCGGCGCACGCGTGTGGCCGCCGGTTCTGCGGCGGTGTCGACGGTCGAGGCTTCGGAGCCGGTCAAGCGTTCAGCGCCACCACGTGGCGGTTGACGGCGGACCGGAGCAGGGCGATGTTCGTCGCCTGGCGGTCGGCGGCGAGGTAGATGAACGTGTCGTCGTCGATCATCTTGAGCAGGTGCAGCTGCGTGTCGAGCGTCAGCAGCATGTCCTCGAGTGCGGCCTCGAGGCGGAGCGCTTCGATCGTCTTCCGCTTGCTCTTCACCATCTCGCTGTTGTACGCGCTGGCGACATCGAGGTCGAAGTCCGGCCGGACCGAGTTCGACGCGAGCGGCAGACCCGATTCGACGTCCACCACGGAGGCTCCGATGAACCCGTTGATGTCGTTCGCGATGTCGGCGATGAGTGCGTTCAGTTGATCTTGCGTGGCCATGATGAGGCATCCCCAGTTCCGTCGTCGCGCAGGTGACCGCACCGTGCGGCCACCCCCAGTGCGCAGACGAACGGATAAAGTGTATAACGTTACCGACTGTGCTGCGCGACGGTGGTCGGACACGCCTGGCGAGGAGTGATCGCCCGGGGAGGCTCAGCCCTCGCGGCGGCGCACGATCTCATCGATCCAGAGCGGGGCGAACGGTGAGGTGCAGCCGGGCGCGGTCGGGTAGTCGGCGAGCACCTGCAGGCGCTCGCCGATCTCCCGCGCTCTGGCGCGATGCTCGGGGTGGAAGATCCCGATGTTGGCGAGGGTCTCGTTCATGGCCCATTGCAGGCGTGACGGCGCCGTCGCCAGATCCCGCTCGATCAGATCGAGCAGCTGCGAAAGGTCCAACCCCTCCGCGTCCTTCATCACGCGCACGGTCGTGAGCGACCACGCGGCGGCGGCCACTGTCGGGTCGGGGTCGTCGAACCAGCGCAGTCGCAGCTCCTCGGCGAGTGGAGTCTTCTTGGCGACGTAGTTGACGAACCAGTCGTTGACCTTGGGGGCGCGGGTCTCGCGCAGCATGGCGTCGAGCTGGTCGGCGCCGAAATCCCTGGGGCGACAGATCAGGAGGGCGAGCAGCCGCGCAGGTGTCTCGCCCGTGGCCCACAGATCTTCGGCGAGGTGCTGATCCGTCTTGATGCGCTTCGCCAGGGCGCGCAGTCGGCTGAGGTTGATGCCGTGGTCGTCCCCGCGCTTCTCGTTGGCTGCGCGCACCTTCGGGTCATCCAGCGCGGCCAGTTCCCCGAGCGCTTCGACGGTGTTCATCTTCCCAGCGTAGGCCGGTTCGAATCGCGCGGATGGTTCGATTCCGGCGCCGGATACCACCCCGTTGCGCGATTCGAAGACCGCTCAGTCCTCGTCGACCAGCTCGCCGCGGATGCGACGGAGGTCTTCCATGAGCGACCCGATCAGGATCCAGTGCTGTGATGACGGCGGACGGATCACCAGGGGAGCGGTGAGGGCGGGGATCGCCGACGTCATGTCGTCCGGCTCCGGAAGCGCCTCCGCGATCTGCACGGCGAGACGCACGTCGTGGCCGGCTCGCCGCAGCTGCTCGGCGATCGCCGTGACCGCCGGCTCCTCGCCGATCGTGTCGTCGTAGTGGTCGAAGTACGCGCGGGTCATGCCGATGGTCTGCGTGACGATGGGGGAGAGCCGGTCGAGCAGTGCCCGCAGCTCGCGCAGGTCGGCGCGGTGGGTCGAGCGCCGCGGGTTCAGGGTGAGCGACTCCTCTCCCGCGGCGATCGCGGCTTCCGCCGCCTCCTTCATCGGACGCAGCAGTCGCACCTCCAGCATCAGCTCCTGCAGTCTCGCGGGCGTCTGCGGTTCGGGCAGCGCGTCGGCCAGGCGGTCGAGGCTCGCGGCGAGCTCGCGGCCCAGCAGGCCCACATCCCGGCGGGCGGGTGCGACCAGCACCGGTGGCACGATGAGTGCGTTCACGACGATGCCGATCACCACGCCGATCAGCGTCTCCACGATGCGGGCGAATGCGTACTCCGGGCTGGAGGACCCCAGAGCCAGCACCAGCATCGCGGAGATCGCGACCTGGTTCCCTGTGCCTGGAGACGCGCGGAAGATCCAGGCCACCAGCATGGCGACGACGATCGCGAGCAGCACGATCCAGCTCGGCGACCCCAGCAGCAGACCCAGCGCCACGGCGATCACGACACCCGCGATCACCCCGATGCTGCGCTCGAGCGCCTTCGACAGCGACTGGTTCACACTGGGCTGCACGACCAGGAGGGCGGC
The DNA here is from genome assembly GCF_015159725.1 of Microbacterium sp. R1. NCBI lineage: Bacteria > Bacillati > Actinomycetota > Actinomycetes > Micrococcales > Microbacteriaceae > Microbacterium > Microbacterium sp. R1. Next base: position 115,676 of record NZ_JADDUD010000004.1, read on the forward strand.
GATCGCGGCGAAGACGGGCAGTTGCGCCGGGAAAACCCATCCGGCGATGAGCCAGGCGGCGATGGTCGCGGCTGCCGACTTCACGACCTGCAGCAGCGGAGAGCGCTGTGAGGCACGGATCGCGGCGGGGATGCGCATGACCTCAACGCTAGTCGTGTCGGTCGGTGCGTCGGGGAGCGCCGCTACGGGGCCGGATGAGGGTCGCCCATCGCGCGTCGACCGGAATGTCGGGGAACCGGCGGCGGATGTCAACCCCGTCGCCGATCCCCGCGATCTGCGGCTGAATGGGATCACACGAACGACGAACAGTGAGGAGCATTCCATGGTGCAGATCATCGAGACCATCGACGTCGACGTTCCCGTCCGCACGGCCTACAACCAGTGGACGCAGTTCGAGAGCTTCCCGAAGTTCCTCGACGAGGTCGAATCGATCACCCAGATCGACGACACGCACACCCACTGGAAGGTGAAGGTCGGTGGCGCGACTCGCGAGTTCGACGCCGAGATCACCGAACAGCACCCGGACGAGCGTGTCTCGTGGAAGAGCACGGGAGGCGAGAGCGAGCACGCGGGCGTGGTGACGTTCCACACGCTCACCGACACCTCGACGCGGGTCACGGTGCAGCTCGACTGGGAACCTGAGGGACTGCTCGAGAAGCTGGGCTCGCTGGTCGGCGTGGGGGGACACGCCGTGAAGAAGGACCTCGAGAACTTCAAGGAGTTCATCGAGGGCCGCGGGGTCGAGACCGGCTCATGGCGCGGCGACGTGGAAGCCTGACCGGAGATCAGATGCAGAGAAGGCCCGACGGCTCAGCCGTCGGGCCTTCTCCATGTCGGAGGATGTCGGGCTCGGTCTTGCGAACCAGGAGGTGCGGGGTTACGCTCTGCCTAACTAATAGTCGTTAGGCACTCACATGACCAGAGCAACGATCCTCGCGGAAGCACGCACGATCTTCGCGCGCCAGGGCTACGCGGAGACGAGCCTGCGCGAGATCGCCGAGGCCGTCGGGATCAAGACCCCCTCGCTCTACGCGCACTTCCCGAGCAAGGAGGCGCTGTACGCGGAGGTGTACGCCGCGGTCTCGGTCGAGCACACCGCCTTCTTCGACGAGCTGGTGCGCAGCAGCAGCACCCTCGAGCCGCTCGCTCGTCTGCAGCACCTGCTGGGCGGGATCGAGGCGTACTACCGCGACCGTCCCGACCTCGCGGAGTTCAGCCTCAGGGCCGCGGTCTCCGAGTACGGGCCCGGTGGCGAGCAGCTGCGTCAGATCTTCCTCGACTCGGAGTCGACCCTGGCTGCAGCCGTGCGCGAGACCTACGACGACGGCGTCTCGGCTGGGGCCTTCGTCCCCGGCGATGCCGACGGCTTCACCGCGCTGGTGTTCGTCGTCATGGATGGTCTGTTCCTGCAACTCACCCATTACACGCCGGAGATCTACCGCGAGCGCTTCGACCAGGCCTGGCGGCACCTTTCCACGATCCTCTCCCGATGAACCCTGCCGCACAGATGCGGTGACCCTCGACGATCGCCGGCAGGGAGCCACGAGCTCCTTCCGGCACCGCGTCACCCGGCCGCACCGCGAGCCGACCCCCCCCGACCCGCCCTGCGAGGCGTCCGCACTCCGGGAACCCGAATCCCCGCCGACGCACTCGCAGGGCCACATCCCAAGGAATGATGATGACCACCACCGACTACGAGCACGGCGTCGTGCCCCAGGACCAGCGCAAGAGCTGGCTGTCGATCGCCACCGTGTGGATCGCGATCGGCATCGACCTCTCCGGGGCGTTCCTCGGCGTCTCGCTCGCATCCGGAATGGCCTTCTGGCCGGCGATCGCCGCGACGATGCTCGGTTCGCTCCTGCTCGGTCTGCTCGCGATGGCATGCGCGTACGTCGGAGCGGCCACAGGACTCTCCACCGCGATGATCTCGCGCGCCGTGTTCGGCCGGGTCGGTGGTGCGATCCTCGCCCTGGCGATCGCCGTCAGCCTCGTCGGCTGGTACGCAGTGCAGGCGGGCTTCTTCGGCGCCAACGCGCAGATCGCCTTCGCCGAGTTCACCGGCATCGATGTGCCCGTGCAGGTGTTCACGGCGATCGGCGGCGTGCTGATGGCCATCACCGCGTTCTGGGGCTACCGCTCGATCAACCGCCTCAGCACCCTCGCCGTGCCGTTGCTGCTCCTGCTCCTCATCGTCGGCGTCATCGTCGCATTCACCGTGAACGGTGCGGCGGGGCTCGATGCTCCGGTCGAGGCGACGTTCACGTTCGGCGGTGCGGTCTCGCTCGTCATGGGCATCTTCATCCTGGGCGTCGTGCTCGCCCCCGACATGGCGCGCTGGGCCAAGACCCCGAGACAGGCCATGATCGCCGGCTTCGTCGGCTTCTTCTTCGGCAACTCGATCATCCTGGTCGTCGCGATCCTGCTCGCCCGCATCATGGACGGCACCGAGCTGATGGCGATCTTCTTCGCGCTCGGCCTCGGTGGCGTCGCGGTGATCGTGCTGATCCTGGCGCAGCGGACAACGAACACGACCAACCTCTACTCGGCGGGTCTCTCGTTCGCGTCGATCAGCGAGCGGCTGAGCCGACGCACCGTGACCGTCGTGCTCGGCGTGATCGGCATCGTCGTCGGCGTGATCGGGGCCGCCGACTACTTCGTGCAGTTCATCCTCGTCATCGGCACCATCATCGCCCCCTACGGCGGCGTGTACCTGGCATCGTTCTTCACGGGCCGCAAGACGGTGCGCTGGGCCCATGGCGCCACCGTGCCGATGGTCGACGGCTGGTCGATCGCCGCCTGGGTGGTCGGCATCTTCGTGGCGGTCGCGACCACGAACCCGGCGGACGGACCCGGCTTCGGATGGTTCACCCTCACGTCGATCTCGGCCCTCGACGGACTGCTCGTCGGCTTCGTCGCGTACCTCGTGCTGCTTCCGCTTCGCCGCCGCGTCGCTCCCGATGCGCCGGCTCCGGCCCCGGACGAGGTGATCGCATGAGCGCTGTCGTCACGACGCCCATGATCACCGAGGCCGACATCGACGAGATCGCGCTCGGTGCCGCCGTGCTCGGCACCGGTGGCGGAGGAGACCCGCACGTGGGATCGCTCATGGCCAAGCGGTTGATCCGCCTGCACGGACCCGTACGACTGCTCGCGGTCGATGAGCTGACCGACGACGACTTCGTCATCCCGATCGGAGGCATCGGCGCGCCATCGGTGAGCGTGGAGCGCATCCAGGCCGAGTCCGAGCTCAGGGCGGCGCTGGACGCCATCGAACGCGCGGTCGGTCGCACGCCCACGGCCGTGATGCCCATCGAGGTCGGCGGAGGCAACTCGATGATCCCGATCGCCGCGGCCGCCCTCGCCGGGCTGCCGGTGGTCGACGGCGACGCCATGGGTCGTGCCTTCCCCGAGGCGCAGATGGTCACCTTCCACCTGGCCGGCTATGGACCCGGGACGACAGTGCTCGTCGACCATCACGGCAACGAAGTGGTCAGCCGTCCTGTCGACGGTGCATGGTCGGAGCGCATCGCGCGGTCCGTCACCGTCGAGATGGGCGGAGGGGCGACCATGATCGACTACGCGTACGGCGGCGACGTGGTGCGCGAGTGCGCGATCCCTGGCACGCTCGGGCTGGCCCAGCGCATCGGTCGTATCCTGCGCGGACGGGATACGGCCGGCAGGGAGCTGCGCGACGACGAGCGCATCGACGCCCTGTGTGCCGACCTCGACGCCGTGCGGCTGTTCGACGGGAAGGTCGCCGACCTGCAGCGCGCCGTCGACGGCGGCTTCACCCGCGGTGCGGCTGAGCTCGTCGGTGTCGGCGACGACCGGGGGAGCGCGTTCCGGCTCGACTTCCAGAACGAGATGCTGCTCGGACGGAGGGACGGTGTGCTGGCTGCCGTCACTCCCGACCTGATCGCGGTGCTCGACCTGGCCACGGGCATGCCGATCACGACCGAGTCCCTGCGCTACGGCGCCCGGGTCGCGGTCATCGCGATCCCCAGTCACGAGAAGTGGCGCACGCCGATCGGTCTGGAGACAGCGGGACCCGCTCACTTCGGCTACGACGTGCAGTGGGTTCCGGTGGAGGACATCGCACAGCGGTCCGCTGCGCGCACGACGGACGGGGAGGTCGCGTGATGGCCGGCAGGTATCGCATCGGCATCGACGTCGGTGGCACGAACACCGACGCCGTGATCCTCGACGAGCGTCTAGAGGTGGTGGCCTCGGTCAAGCGTCCGACGACGGCCGATACGGGCGATGGCGTGGCTGCTGCGATCGACGCCGTGCTGGCGGCCTCGGGTGTCGACGCCGCGCTCATCGGCCATGCGATGCTCGGGACGACGCACTGCACCAACGCGATCGTCGAACGGCGCGGTCTCGGCCGCGTCGGCATCCTCCGCCTCGGGGCACCGGCCACCACGGCTGTCCCTCCCCTGGAGGGGTGGCCGGACGATCTGCGGGCGGCGATCGGCGAGCACGTCCACCTGCTGGCCGGCGGATTCGAGGTCGACGGCCGCGTGCTCTCCCCTGTCGACGAGGAGGCGGTGCGCGCAGCCTGTCGGAAGATGCGCGGCGAGGTCGACGCGGTCGCCGTCGTCGGCGTGTTCTCCCCCATCGATGAGAGCCAGGAGGAACGCGTCGCCACGGTCGTGGTCGAGGAGCTCGGCGTCCCGGTCTCGCGGTCGGCACGGATCGGCTCGCTCGGGTTGCTCGAGCGCGAGAACGCGACCGTGCTGAATGCCGCGCTGATGCAGACGCTCCGGCAGATGGCCGCGGGCTTCGTCGCGGCTCTGCGGGACCGGGGCATCCCTGCCACGCCGTACTTCGGCCAGAACGACGGCACTCTCATGCAGCTCGAGTACGCGCTCGAGTTCCCCGTGCTCACCATCGGCTGCGGGCCCACGAACTCCATCCGCGGAGCCGCGCACCTCTCGGGTGCCACCGACGCCCTCGTGGTGGACATCGGCGGTACGACGACCGACATCGGCGTTCTCGTCGACGGGTTCCCCCGCCAGTCGGCGCACGCGGTCGAGATCGGCGGCATCCGCACGAACTTCCGCATGCCGGATGTGCTCTCGGTCGGCCTCGGCGGCGGCACGATCATCCGTGAGACCCCGGCGGGTGCCACAGTCGGTCCGGACAGCGTCGGCTATCGGCTCCCGCAGGAGGGACTCGCCTTCGGTGGCTCCACGCTCACGGCGACTGACGTCGCCTTGGCGGTCGGCGGGGCTGCGATCGACGGCATCGACGCGCCCGTCGTCCCCGCAACGGTAGGAGCGGCGGCCTGGAGCGCGATGCGGGCGATCCTGGAGGACTCGATCGACCGGATGAAGCCGAATGCCGCCCCCGTCCCGGTGATCCTGGTCGGCGGTGGGGGGATCATCGCCCCGACCGTGCTCGACGGCGTCGCCGAGCTGATCCGTCCCGACCACTTCGGGGCTGCCAACGCGGTCGGCGCCGCCCTCGGCGAGGTCGCCGGACAGATCGAGAAGATCTACCGCGTGGACTCCGCCGACCAGCGGGCCTCTCGGGCGGATGCTGCGGCGGAGGCGACAGAGCGTGCCCGACTCGCCGGTGCCGACCCGGCGACGATCGAGGTCGTCGCGGTGGAGGAGCTGCCCGTCGCGTACTCCGACGGTACGGCCGTGCTGATCCGCGCTCGAGCGGTGGGGCGCCTGGCCGCCTGACGTCCCCGTCGCACGCCTCGGACGGGTGGGGTTCCGCCCGTCCGAGGCGCGTGCTTGCATGGGCGCATGGAGCACGACGCGAAGCTGCGCGGCGAGACGAGGGCGATCTGGGCGACCGCGCTCTGCTTCGTGGTCGGTGCCGTCGCGGGCATGCTCGTGCTGGGCGGTGACGCGCGCCCGCTCACGGGGGGAGGTGCGCTCGCGATGCCGGCGGCGGTGGTCGCCGGGGGCATCGCAGCGGGGGCGTTCCTCACGAGCACCCTGGTGCACCGCCGCGGCGAGACCGCCTCGATGCCGCGGTGGCAGGCGGTGGTGTCCGATCTCTCGACCGGAGCCCTGACCATCGCGTTCGGGGCCGTCACCGTGATGGGGGTGCTGCTCGCGGCAGAGGTGCTGGCGGCCGGTCTCCAGGGCTTGCAGCTCGCGGCGGTCGGTGGCGGGGTCCTGACCGGCGTGGCCGCGGCGGTCGGCGGGCGCTTCGCGTTCGGGGCCGGCATCGACCTGCGCACGTCCGACCTCGCTGCGCTCCTGTTCGGCTTCCTCGTGATCGGCACGCTTTTCGCGATGGTCACCGCCGCCGATCCGCGTTGGTGGGAGCAGAACTTCTCCCAGCTCGGCGTCGGATGGGCGTTCAACGGCACCCTCGTGGTCGCCGGTCTGCTCGTCGCGACCGTCGGCTCGTACATCGGCCGCGACCTGCACCGGATGCTCGGCGACGCCGTGCTCTCCCGCATCGCCCTCGTCGTGGCGCTGTGGGTGGCGTCCGGGATCGCGCTCGCCGCCGTCGGGCTGCTGCCGCTGCACCGCGTGCCGGTTCCGCACGACATCGCGGCTCTCGGCGCGCTCGTGCTGTTCGCCGCGGCCGCTGCCACCACGGTCGCGAGGGTCCCTGGACATCCTCGCGCGCTGTCGATCACCTCGGTCGGTGTGGGTCTGCTGGTCGTGATCGCGCTGGTCCTGTGGGTGCCCTTCGGCGTGTACTCCACCACTGCGGTCGAGGCGATCGTCGTCGGACTCGGGCTGCTGTGGATGGCGACACTCGTGCGTGTGCTCGCGATCCTGGTGCCGGCCGGGTCTCGACCATCCGGGCGTCTGCGGCTGATGCGGGCGGGCGCGGGGCCGGGCGAAAGATAGGGCATCTGTCCGATGTACCGGGGGTACCTCAGAGCGGAGTGTAGGGATACAGCGAACCGTCGAGGAGAACCCCATGTTCGAGCACCCCTATCTCCACCAGCAGCTCACCAGGCATGACCAGGAGCAGATGGAGCGCGCCGCTGCGAGGCGCCTCTCCCTGATCGAGCACGCCGACCAGATCGTGCCGCGGCCGGAAGGAGCGATCCGACGGATGCTTCGCCACGCGTTCGGTCGCTCTACGGGCGACTCGGCAGCGACGGCGCCGGGGAAGGCGCGGGTCACGGCCGCGTGCGACACGGCAGCGGCGGCGCACGCGCAGTGAGCAGAACCATCGCGCACAGCGCACATCCGACGGACCCGAATGTCGGTCGGGGGTGGGACGATGAGTCCATGCCCCCTTTCGCGTCGAGCGCTGCGATGGTCGGCCGTGAGGCCGAGCTGGCAGAGGTGCGTCGATCGTTCGCGGGGGTGCGCGACGGCATCCCCGCAGCCTTGCTCGTCGAGGGCGAGGCGGGTATCGGCAAGTCACGGCTGCTGCGGGAGTACGCCACCGAGATCGCACCGACCGCCGACGTGCACGTGGGGTGGTGCCTCGACTTCGGCGCTTCGCGCACGCCGTACGGTCCCCTCACCGGAATCCTCCGCTCGATCGTGCTGCGCATGGGTGTCGACCGGGTGCGAGAGTCGGTGGGTGTGGGTGTCGAGGCTCTCGGCATGCTGCTCCCCGAGCTCGTCGATTCCCCGACCGACCGCGATCGCACCAGCCCCGAGCGTCTGCGCGACGCCATCGCCTCACTCATCGAAGCGGCTGCCGAACGTGCCCCTCAGGTGCTCGTGGTCGAAGACCTGCACTGGGCGGACGAGTCCACTCTCGCCATCCTCTCCTTCCTGCTGCGGGCCCTCAGCCGCGGCCGCATCCTGCTGCTTCTCACCTGCCGCACCGACGACGTGCGTCGTGGCGATGCCGTGAGCCGCTTCATCGGCGAGGCCACCAGAGCCCGGCTGCTCGAGCGCCTCACTCTGGGCCGCCTCGACGAGACCGCCGTGCGGGAGCTGGCCGAGCAGATCACCGGCCGTGCGCTCACCGCGAGTGCGCTCGACCGTATGCAGGAGCGGGCCGAGGGCGTGCCCTTCTTCATCGAGGAGATCGCCGGATGTTCGAACGGCCCGCTCCCCGATGGCCTTCGTGATCTGCTGCTGGCTCGTTTCGATCGCCTCGGCGACGACGCGCGCCACGTCGTGCAGGTCGTCTCCGGTGCGGAACGCCCGCTCTCGCATCCGCTCATCACGAGCCTGGTCGAGCTGCCGGAGCAGCGGCTCGACGAAGCGATCCGCGAGGCGACCCGCAGCGGCATCCTCGTTGTCGGCGACGACGACTACCGTTTCCGGCACGCTCTGCTGCGCGAAGCCGTGCATGACGACCTGCTCCCCGGCGAGCGGGCGCGACTGCACCGCGCATACGCCGAGGCGCTCGAAGCGCAGTGCGCCGGGTCCGATTCCAGCGATGCCGCCGCGCTCGCGTACCACTGGCAGCTGGCGCAGGACGATCGGAAGGCCCTGGTCGCCGCCGCCGACGCGATGCGTCACGCGAAGGGACAGTACGCGTTCGCGAGTGCCGCCCGTTTCGGCGAGCTGGCCCTGGAGCTCTGGCCGCTCGTGCCCGACGCCGCAGACGCGGCCCGCATCGAGCGTCTCGAGCTGCTGCTGGTGCTGGGCTCCATCCTGCGCAATGCGGGTGATGGTGAACGGGCGCTCGCCGTGGCCAACGTCGCGCTCGCCGAGGTCGACCCGGAGACGGTCGATCCGCGGCTGCACGCTCGCCTCCTCCGCAACAAGGCGCTGTATCTCGTCAACCTCGGGCGCCTCGGAGCCATCCCGCTGCTGCAGCAGGCTCTCGCGATCGCCGACGAGCGGATCGGCGATGAGGTGTTCCGGGCGGAACTGCTCAACCAGCTGGCGAGCCGCCGGATGATCGCGGGCGATCGTGAGGAGGCGATCCGGCTCGCTGACGAAGCCGAGCGCGGGGCGGCCGGAGCCGAATCCACGGATCAGCTGTCGATCGCCGCGAACGTGCGCGGAGGTTCGCTGGCGCACCTGGGTCGCATCGACGAAGGCGTGCGCGAGTACGAGCGTGCGCGTGAGCTCGCGACGGGTTCCAACGCCGAGATGCGCTATCGGGTGAACTACTCCGACCTGCTCACGCTGTTGGGGCGCTACCGAGAGGCCGTCGAGGTCGCAGAGGAGGGGCTGCGGCGCGCTCGCGAACTCAGGGTCGAACGCACCTCGGGGTCGATCATGGCGCAGAACATGGTCGTCCCCCTGCTCGAGCTCGGCGAGATCGACCGGGTCGAGGAGATGCTGTCGCGGGACTTCGTGCAGGGGACTCTGCGCGTGTTCCGCATGTACATGAGCATGACGCGCGTGCGGGTGCTGGCGTGGCGTGGGCGGTCGGCGGAGGCCGCAGAGCTCCTGCAGGCCTGGCTTCCCGCGTTCGAGGAGACGGGCGTCTCCGAAAGGCAGATCTGGTACGACCGCGTGATGATGATCGTCGCCGTCGCCGAGAGTCGAGGAGACCTCCGCGGGGCGCTCGACACCATCCTCGAGATGCTGGAGAACGATGAGCCGGCGCTGCTGCACCAGCGTCGTCTGCTGCTGGAGGGAGGCGCGATCATCGCCGAGCTGCGGGCGGCGGGAGTCGACGTCTCGGGGGCGTCCACCGCGATCCGTGCCGCGTGGTCCAGCCAACCGGCGCAGCTGCAGCACGACGCATGGGAGACGATCCTCGACGCCCTCCTCGACCCGCACCCTGACGCTCTCGCCGAGGCGCTGCGGTGCGCGGAGGGGGAGGACGTGCCGGTGATCTTCCGCGCCGTCCTCCGTCTGGAGCAGGCACGCGTGCTGGTCCGCGAAGGAGACCGGATCGCTGCGGGCGCTGTGCTCGCCGAGGCTGAAGCCCTCGCGGAGTCTCTCGGCAACGCTCAGCTCCAGTCCGCCGTCTCCCGGTTCGCCACAGGCGCGGGGTTGAGGGGAGACGCGGTGTCAGCGTCGAGCACCGACCCGCTCACCGCGAGGGAGCGGCAGGTGCTCGAGCTCATCGCCGAAGGCCTGAGCAACCGCCAGATCGGTGAGCGCCTGTTCATCAGCGTGAAGACCGTGAGCGTGCATGTGTCCGCCGTGCTGCGCAAGCTCGGCGTGAGCACACGCACCGAAGCAGCTCTCCTGAAGAAGAATGACCAGCCCCGTACTGCGGCGGAGCCTGCCGTGGTAGCGTGACAGTGCGCGCGTCTCGGATGTTCCGGTTCGGCGTAGGCCGTGAAAACGGCTAAGTCAACAGAAAGTAGAAACACATGGCCACTGGCACTGTGAAATGGTTCAACGCGGAAAAGGGCTTCGGCTTCATCGCTCCCGATGACGGCTCGGACGACCTTTTCGCCCACTACTCGGCTATCGCCGGCTCCGGTTTCAAGGAGCTCCGCGAGAACCAGAAGGTCGAATTCGACGCTGAGCGTGGCCCCAAGGGCATGCAGGCGGCGAACATCCGCGCTCTCTGAGCGCGCGCTGACTTCCTGAAACCGGTCGGACCCTCACGGGTCCGGCCGGTTTTTTCGTGCGCTGCCGCCGTTCGAATCGCGCGAATGGTTCCATCCGGCGGCAGTTCACTCCCATTCGCGCGATTCGAACGGGGAATCTCAGGGTGAGGATCACCTAACCTCCGTGTTAGATTAGGCCAGGCTTACCAAAGGCTGGGCGCATCACCCGTGTCGCCCCCTCACCCCGAACCGAAGGAACGCCTGTGCGCACCTCTCGAATCCTCGCCATCGGCGCGGCCGCCGCGCTCGCCATCGGCCTCTCCGCCTGCGCATCCTCCGCGCCGGAGTCGACCTCGACCGCCGGCGGCAACCCCGCCTCCGACGACGCCTTCCCCGTCACCGTCGAGCACGTCTACGGCGAGACCACGATCACCGAGAAGCCCGAGCGCGTCGCGACCGTGGCCTGGGCGAACCACGAGGTGCCGCTGGCACTGGGCATCGTTCCGGTCGGCATGAGCAAGGCCGCCTGGGGCGACGACGACGACAACGGTGTGCTGCCCTGGGTCGAGGAGAAGCTCGACGAGCTGGGTGCCGAGACGCCGGTGCTGTTCGACGAGACGGACGGCATCGACTACGAGGCCGTCGCCGACACCGAGCCCGACGTGATCCTCGCCGCCTACTCCGGTCTGACGCAGGAGGAGTACGACACCCTCTCCAAGATCGCCCCGGTCATCGCCTACCCGAAGGTCGCCTGGGGCACCTCGGTCGACGACATGATCGAGATGGACTCCAAGGCCCTCGGCCTCGAGAAGGAGGGCAAGGCCCTGATCGAGCAGCTCGACGCCGACGCGCAGAAGGCCCTCGAAGCGAACAGCGTGCTCAAGGACAAGAAGGTCCTGTTCTCCTACATCGATCCGACCGATCTCAGCCAGATCGGCTACTACACCGCGATCGACACGCGTCCCGGCTACCTCCACGACCTCGGCCTGCCGTTCCCCTCGATCGTCGAGGAGAACAAGGACAGCGACCAGTTCTACCTGACCGTCAGCGCGGAAGAGGCGCAGAAGTTCGACGACGTCGACCTGTTCATCACGTATGGCGATGAGTCGATCATCCCGCTGCTGCAGGCCGACCCGCTGCTGTCGAAGATCCCGGCCATCGCCGAGGGACGCATCGCCGTCCTTCCCGACGCCACCCCGATCGCGGCCTCCGCGAACCCGTCGCCGCTGTCGATCCCGTGGGGACTCAGCGACTACCTCGCACTCCTGGCCGCGCCGCTGTCCAAGTAGCCGTTCCATCCGCAGCAGCGGAGTGAATGCTCAGTGACCTCAGCAACCGTCATCGCACCAGCACCGGGCGCCGCAGACCTGCGGCGCCCGGTGCTGGTGCGAACCATCTGGCTCCTCGTCGGGCTGGTGGTGCTCGTCGTCCTCAGCGTCCTGTCGATCTCCTTCGGCGTGCGCGCGGTCTCGTTCGACGACATCGTCGCCGCGCTCACGGGCCACACCGACACGATCGCCGAGGCCGCGATCGTGAAGCGCATACCGCGCACCGTGCTCGCCCTCCTCGTCGGCGCTGCACTCGCCCTCTCCGGAGCGACCATGCAGGCGGTCACTCGGAACCCGATCGCCGACCCCGGCATCCTCGGCGTCTCGAACGGCGCCTCCCTGGCGGTCGTCTGCGGCATCGCCTTCTTCGGACTCGCCGACCCCTACGGGCAGATGGCCTTCGCGATCGTGGGTGCCGGCGTCGCCGCCGTCTTCGTCTACACGGTGGGCTCGCTCGGGCGCGGGGGAGCGACCCCTCTCAAGCTCGCCCTCGCGGGGGCGGCGACATCGGCCGCCTTCGCCTCGCTCATCAGCGCCGTGATGCTGCCCCGCGTCGACCTGCTGCAGACGTTCCAGTCCTGGCAGATCGGCGGCGTCGGCGGAGCGGAGTGGCCGCGCATCGCCCTGACCGCGCCGGTGCTCGCCGTCGGCGCCCTCATCTGCTTCCTGTGCTCGCGGGGCATGAACTCCCTCGCCCTCGGCGACGAGATGGCCAAGGGTCTCGGCGAGAACGTGTTCCGCACCCGCATGATCTCGGCACTCGGCGCCGTGATCCTCGCCGGGGCCGCGACCGCGATCGCCGGACCCATCGGATTCGTCGGGCTGATCATCCCGCACGTGTGCCGCATGCTGGTGGGGACCGACCACCGCTGGCTGCTTCCGTTCTCGGCCATCGCCGGCGCCGCCCTGCTGACGGCGAGCGACATCGTGGGCCGCGTGATCGCCCCGTCGTCCGAGGAGATCCAGGTCGGCATCATCACCGCCATCATCGGAGCGCCGTTCTTCATCTGGATCGTCCGTCGGCAGAAGGTGCGTGAGCTGTGAGCACGACCGAGCACACCGAGCACACCCTCGAACGCCGCGAGGAGTCCGCCTCCGCCCGCATCACGCGGATCGTCGCGGGCCGACGCTCGCGCCACCGTCGTCACGCGATCGCCACTATCGTGCTCGGCGTCCTGGTCCTCGCCCTCTTCGCGGTCGCCCTCATGGTGGGGAACACGTTCTACACGCCGGACGAGGTGATCCGCGTGATCCTCGGCGAGACCGTGCCGGGGGCGTCGTTCACGGTGGGCGACCTGCGGCTGCCGCGCGCGGTGCTCGCCGTCCTCACCGGCATCGCCTTCGGCATGGCGGGCGTCTGCTTCCAGACGATGCTGCGAAACCCCCTCGCCTCGCCCGACATCATCGGCATCTCCAACGGCGCCGGAGCTGCAGCCGTGTTCGGCATCATCGTGCTCTCCGTCAACGGGCCGGTCGTGTCGCTGCTCGCGCTCGTCGGTGCCGTGGTCACGGCCTTCGTGATCTACCTCCTCTCGATCAAGGGCGGCTTCGCCGGCACACGACTCATCCTGATCGGGATCGGCATCGCGGCGATGCTGCAGAGCGTCATCTCCTACCTGCTGTCGCGCGCGGCGAACTGGGACATCCAGACCGCGATGCAGTGGCTCACCGGAAGCCTCAACAACGCATCGTGGGAGCGGGTGCTGCCGATGGCGATCGCCGCGCTGATCATCGTGCCGCTGATGCTGTCACAGGGCCGTGCACTCGGAGCGCTCCAGCTGGGAGACGATTCCGCGGCGGGACTCGGCATCCGCGTCAACGCCACCCGCCTGCTGCTCATCCTCGGTGCGGTCGCGCTGCTCGCATTCGCGACGGCCGCCACCGGGCCCATCGCCTTCGTCGCGTTCATGGCGGGGCCCATCGCCGCGCGCATCACGGGTCCAGGCGCGAACCTGCTCCTGCCGTCGGCGTTCGTCGGGGCTCTGCTCGTGCTCGCCGGCGACCTCATCGGCCAGTTCGCCTTCGGAACCCGCTACCCCGTCGGAGTCATCACCGGTGTCGTCGGTGCGCCGTACCTGATCTATCTCCTCATCCGCACCAACCGCTCCGGGGGTTCGCTTTGACCGTCTCGCACAGCCTGTCCGCCGAGGGCGTCACGCTCGCCTACGGCGACCGCACCATCATCGACGGTCTCGACCTGCAGATCGCCCCCGGCCGCATCACGACCATCGTGGGAGCGAACGGATGCGGCAAGTCGACGCTGCTGCGTTCGCTCGCCCGTCTGCTGTCGCCGAGCGACGGGCAGATCGTGCTCGACGGCAAGTCGGTGCACGCACGCCCGACCAAGGAGGTCGCGCGCATCCTCGGGCTGCTTCCGCAGTCGCCCGTCGCGCCGGAGGGCATCGCGGTCGCCGATCTGGTCGGCCGCGGACGGCACCCGCATCAGAAGATGCTCGCCCGCTGGAGCACGCACGATTACGAGGTGGTGGCAGACGCCCTCGACGCGACCGGCATCTCCGACCTCGCCGACCGCAGCGTCGACGAGCTCTCGGGCGGTCAGCGCCAGCGCGTGTGGATCGCGATGGCGCTCGCGCAGGAGACCGACATCCTGCTGCTGGACGAACCGACGACCTTCCTCGACGTCGCGCACCAGGTCGAGGTGCTCGATCTGCTCACCGACCTGAGCGTCTCGCGCGGCACCACGATCGTGATGGTGCTGCACGACCTCAACCTCGCGGCCCGCTACGCCGACGAGCTGGTGGCGATGAAGGACGGGCGGGTGCACGCGACCGGTGCGCCGCAGGACATCGTCACCGCCGAACTCGTCGAAGAGGTCTTCGGCCTCGCCAATCAGATCACCATCGATCCGGTCTCCGGCAAGCCGATGGTCACACCCATCGGGAGGCACCATGTCCGCTGAGACGACCACGACCGAGCGCCCGACCTACATCCTCACCCGCGCCGAGGTGCGGGCCGTCGCGCGTGTCTCGCCCTCCTTCGTGCGGGTGACCTTCGGTGGAGACGAGTTGAGCGAGTTCGGCACACCGGGCGAGGTGTTCGACAGTCGCATCAAGCTGGTCTTCCCGCCCGCGTCCGGGGCGCTGCCCGACCTCGACAGGGCATCGGACAACTGGTGGCAGGCCTTCCTCGCCGTGCCGGAGGAGGAGCGCGGATCCATGCGCACCTACTCCGTGCGCGAGCTGCGGGTCGACGACGAGACCGGCACCGAGGTGGACGTCGACTTCGTGCTGCACCTCGAGCCGGGTCTGACCGGGCCGGCCTCCCTGTGGGCGAGCCAGGCCGCGGTCGGGCAGGAGCTGTACCTGGTCGGTCCGCGTCGTGGCGTGGACGTGGACGCGCACGGAGGGGCCGAGTTCGCCCCCGGTACCGCGGCATCGGTCGTGCTCGCGGGCGACGAGACGGCTGCTCCGGCGATCGCCCGCATCCTGGAGGACGCGCCGCGTGACCTGCGCGGTGTCGCCTTCATCGAGGTGCCCTCGCCTGCCGACATCCTGCGCATCGACGTGCCCTCAGGGGTCGAGGTGCACTGGCTTCCCCGTGATGCGGGCGAACCGCACGGGCTGCGACTGATCCCCGCCGTGCTCGGCCACCTCGGAGACGCCGACGCTGCGGACGAGATCCGGGTGAAGGACATCGACGGTGAGGACCTGCTGTGGGAGACGCCGGAGTACTCCGGTCTCGGCGAGGACATCGCCACGGCCGACGCTCCGGCCGAACGCTACTTCTGGATCGCGGGGGAGAGCGGCGTGGTCACCACGCTGCGTCGCCACCTGGTCAAGGACCTCGGCATCGACCGCAGCCAGGTGGCCTTCATGGGCTACTGGCGCCGCGGTGTCGCCATGCGCGGCTGACCCCCCTCCTCCCTCTTCCTGCCCTTTCTCCTTCCTGCCCTTTCTCCTTCCTGCCCTTTCTCCTTCCTGCCCTTTCTCCTTCCTGCCAAAACGGAGACGACCCGAGCATCCGCCGGCGTGTCTTGTGTGGACGCGCCGCCCGGATGCCGGGTCGTCTCCGTTTCGGCCTGCCTGCCCCGGAGGACGGACGGCTGGCGGGGGCGGGGTTACTTCGCGAGGAAGGTCTTCAGTGCGGCGTTGACCTCGTCGGCGTGGGTCCAGAGCAGGCCGTGCGGGGCGCCCTCGACCTCGACGTAGTCGGCCTCCGGGACCGCCTGGTGGAAGCGGCGCGCGGTGGCATCGATCGGGAGGATGTTGTCCTTCGTGCCGTGCAGGATGAGCGTGGGCTTCGCGGCCGCTGCCACAGCCTCGACGTCGGAGCGGAAGTCCTCGATCCAGGCGGGCACGACGGCGTAGGCAGCCACGGGCGCGCTGCCGATCGCGACGTTCCAGCTGCCGGTCACGGCCTGCTCGCTGATGCGCGAGCCGAGGTTCTCGTCGAGGTTGTAGAAGTTCTTGTAGAAGTCGGTGAACCACGCGAAGCGATCGCCCTTCGCCGCGGCCTCGATGCCGTCGAAGACCTCCTGCGGCACGCCCTCGGGGTTGTCGTCGCGCTGCACGAGGAACGGTTCGAGCGAGGCGAGGAAGGCGAGCTTGGCGACGCGGTCGTGCCCGTAGCGGGCGACGTAGCGGGCGAGCTCGCCGGTGCCCATCGAGAAGCCGACGAGCACGACGTCGCGCAGGTCGAGGGTCTCGAGCACAGTGTTCAGGTCGGCGGCGAACGTGTCGTAGTCGTAGCCGGAGTTCACCTTTGAGGACTGGCCGAATCCGCGGCGGTCGTAGGTGATGACGCGGTAGCCCTGGGCGAGGAGTTCGCGGGTCTGGCGCTCCCAGCTGTGCCCGTCGAGCGGGTAGCCGTGGATCAGGACGACGGGCTGACCGGCTCCCTGGTCTTCGTAGTAGAGCTCGATCGCGGTGCTGTTCTCGTTTCCGACGGTGATGTAGCCCATGTCCTGATCCTTTCGGTTCCGGTGAGAACGGTCGTTCTCGCTCGATGTCCTCAATCTAGAGAACGTTCGTTCTCGTGTCAAGTAGACTTCTGGACATGACCGAAGACGAGGCTCGCGAGCGCATCCTGTCCGCCGCGGAGGAGCTCTACTACCGCAAGGGCTACGCCGCTGTGGGCATGGACGAGCTGCGCTCGGCCGCCGGCGTGTCGCTGCGCCGCCTCTACGCGCTCTTCCCCGCTAAGAGCGACATCGTCGCGGCCGTGCTGGCGCGCAAGCACGCGGAGTGGGAGTCCGGCCTTTCGGGGGCGGTGTCGGATGCGGGGGATGACCCCCGTGCGCGCATCCTGGCCGTCTACGGGTACCTCGAGAACTGGTTCTGCGCCGACGACTTCCGTGGCTGCGCCTTCATCAATGCGTTCGGCGAACTCGGCGGCACCAATGCGGAGGTCGCGGAGATCGTGCGGGCGCACAAGGCGTCATTCCAGGAGTACATGGCCGGCCTCGTCGCCGACACCGGAGCTCCGCCCGCGCTCGCCGCGCAGCTGTCGATCCTCGCCGAAGGAGCGCAGAGCACCGCGGCGATCTCGGCCGATCCGGCCGTCGCCGCACAGGCGCGGGGTGCGGCCGAGGTGCTGATCGACGCGGCTTTCGCCCGCTCCTGAACTCTCGCCCGGCGCATCATCCATATTTTGGCTAACCTGGTTAGCGAAACGGCACACCTCTGTCAAGGCCGGTGCGACCGAGGAAGGACAGCCGTAGCCTTCGGGGCATGGAATCACGCACGAAGGGCATCGGTCGTCAGGCGCTGATCATCGCGGCGGCGACATTCATGGTGATCGCGGCCGCTGTCGGGGCCGGAGCATTCGGCGGCGCGTCCGTCGACGATCTGCAGGACGGGGCGCTCTCGGCTCAGGGCTCGTACCTCGCGCCGGCGGGGCCCGCATTCTCGATCTGGTCGCTGATCTACCTCGGGCTGATCGCCTACACGGTGTGGCAGGCGCTCCCCGCTCAGCGGCAGGATCCGCGTCAGCAGGCCGTGGGCGGGTGGATCGCCGCCTCGATGGTGCTGAACGGGCTGTGGCTGGTGACCGCCCGGTTCCTGACGCTTTGGCTCACGGTCGTCGTGATCGCGGCGCTCCTGGCCGTGCTCGCGCGGGTGATCGTGCTGCTCGGCCGCTTTCCCGCCCGGAACCTCGCCGAACGCATCCTCACCGACGGCGCGAACGGCCTGCACTTCGGTTGGGTCACCATCGCGACGGTGGCGAACACGGCCGCGTGGTTCACGCAGATCGCTCCGGAGAGCTGGGCGCAGGCAGCGGATGCCTGGGCCATCGCCGTGCTCATCGTGGTCCTGGTGATCGGGGCTGCCGCGGCGTGGGCCACCGGACGCATCGCTCCTGCCCTCGCGACGGCCTGGGGTCTCGCCTGGCTCGCGGTCGGTCGCCTCACGGGAGAGCCCGAGAGCACCGCGACGGCGATCGCCGCGATCATCGTGGCCGTGCTGCTCGTGCTCACCGGGGTCGCGGCGGTCGTGCGCCGGTCGCGCATCCGGAGCGCGGGGGCTCAGAGCACGAGCCGGTAGCCCATGCCCGATTCGGTGAGTAGATGCACCGGAGCACCCGGCTCCTGCTCCAGCTTCTTGCGCAGCTGCGACATGTACAGGCGCAGGTAGCCGGAGTCGGACACCTGCTCACTGCCCCAGATCTCCTTGAGCAGATCCTGGCGGGTGACGAGTGCGCCCGGGTGCCGGGACAGGTGCTCCAGCATGCGCCACTCGGTCGGCGTGAGGTGCACCCTCGTGCCGCCGCGGGTGACGGTCTTGGTCGAGAGGTCGACCACCACATCGCCGAAAGCCACCGTGGACTCGCCGCCTGCCGGAGCAGACCGTCGTGACAGCGCCCGCAGACGTGCCAGCAGCTCGTCCACCTGGAACGGCTTGGTCACGAAGTCGTCGGCCCCGGCGTCGAGTGCCTCGACCTTGTCGGCGGACCCCGTGCGTCCCGACACCACGATGATGGGCACGTTGGTCCATCCGCGAAGCGCCTGGATGACCTCGATGCCGTCGAGGCGGGGCATGCCGAGATCGAGCATGATGAGATCCGGATGCGTCTGAGCGGCTGCGGCGATCGCGGCCGCTCCGTCGGGGGCGACCACCACGTCGTAGCCGTGGGCGGCGAGGGTGATCCGCAGGGCGCGGACCATCTGCGGATCGTCGTCGGCGATGAGGAGCTTCACTCCGTGCCTTCCATGTCGCGGGATCCTGCGGCCAGCGGCAGGGAGATGACCATCGTGAGGCCGCCGCCGGGGGTGTCCTCGGGTGTCAGGGTACCGCCCATGCCCTCGGTGAACCCGCGCGACAGGGCGAGTCCCAGACCGAGTCCCGTGGTGTTGTCGGTGTCGCCGAAGCGTTGGAACGGCTGGAAGATGCGGTCGCGCCGCTCGGGCGAGACGCCTTCCCCGCGGTCGATGATGCGGATCTCGGCACGGTCGCCGAGAGCGCTCGTGGAGACGATGATGCGTGAGTCGTCAGGGGCATGCCGGTGGGCGTTGGCGATCACGTTGACCAGCACGCGAAGCAGCAGCACGGGGTCGGCGTGCAGCGGGGGCAGATCGGGGTCGAGGGCCAGCTCGACGTCGGACGGGCCGAGACCCAGCTCGTCGACGGCTGTGAGCACGATGCCCGCAGCGTCCATCCGGGACGATGAGACCGCCAGGACTCCGGCCTGCACGCGGCTCACGTCGAGCAGATCCGTGACGAGCGTCGACAGCGTCGCGAGGCTCTCGTCGGCGGTCGCGAGCAACTCGGCGCGGTCGGACTCGGACAGTCCGTGGGCACCGCGAAGACCACCGATCGCGGCGACCGCGGAGGCGAGCGGACGCCGAAGATCGTGGCTCACGGCCGACAGCAGAGCGCTGCGCACCTGATCGGTCTCGGCCAGAGCCTCAGCCTCCCTGGCGGTGGCCCGCAGATCGGTGTGCTCGATCGCGGCGGCGAGCTGGGCGACGATCGCATCCAGCAGCCGACGCTCGGGACCGGCGAGCGGCTCTCCGTTCAGCTCCAGCACCGCACGGGGACCCCCGCCGGTGACGACTCCGACCGGGATGGTCGTGGCGCGTCCGTCGGCCACGGGCTCGCCGTCGCTCGCCAGCACCTCGCCATCCGGTGCGAGCAGGCGCACGCCGCTCAGGCCGAACGCCTCTCGGGTGCGGCTGACCAGGGCGAGCACCGCATTGTCACCGCGCAGCACGTTGCCGGCGACGGCGGCGAGCAGCTCGGCTTCGGCGGCCGCACGTTGGGCGGTGCGGGCTCGACGGGCAGCCTGGTCGACGATGATGCTGACCAGGATCGCGATCACGACGTAGAGCGCGAGAGCCAGCACGTGCAGCGGGTGCGCGATCGTGATCGTGAAGAGCGGCGCGACGAAGAGGAAGTCGAGGGTGATGCCCGAGAGCACGGCGGCGAACACCGCGGGACGGATGCCGCCGATGAGGGCGACCACGACCACGAGCAGCTGGTAGGCGAGCACTTCGGCGGTGATCGACTCGGGACTGCGATACGTGTACATGATCCACGACAGGATCGGACCGAACACCAGGGCGACGCCGAACCCCAGCAGCTGCCGCCGCCAGCCCAGAGCCCCGCCCTTGATGCGCGGGAGCACCATCCGCCCGCCCGCCGCGGCATGGGTGACGATGTGCACGTCGATGTCGCCGGAGCGCCGGATGACCTCCGAGCCGATGCCGGGACCGGTGAGAGCGGCGGCCAGTCGGCTGCGTCTGCTGACGCCGATCACGAGCTGAGTGGCGTCGGCGCCCTGTGCGAACTCGACGAGCGTGGCAGGGATGTCGTCGCCGACGACCTGGTGATAGGTGCCGCCGAGCGATTCCACGAGGGTGCGCTGTGCGGCGAGGGCACCGGGCGTCTCGTCGCGCAGACCGTCCTGCGCGGAGATGTGCACGGCGAGCAGTTCCCCACCGGCGGAGCGGGCCGCGATCCTGGCTCCACGGCGGAGGAGGGTCTCGCCCTCTGGCCCTCCGGTCAGGGCGACGACCACGCGCTCCCTGGCCTGCCATGTGCCCTCGATGCCCTGCTCGGCACGGTAGCTGCGCAGCGCGCTGTCGACCTCGTCGGCGAGCCAGAGCAGGGCCAGCTCGCGCAGTGCGGTGAGGTTGCCGAGGCGGAAGTAGTTCGACAGGGCGGCGTCGATCCGCTCGGCGGGATACACGAGTCCTGCCGACAGGCGATCACGCAGGGTCTGCGGGGCCAGATCGACGACCTCGATCTCGTCGGCGGCACGGACCACGGCGTCCGGAATCGTCTCCTGCTGTGCGATGCCGGTGATCTTCTCGACCACGGCGTTGAGCGACTCGATGTGCTGCACGTTGACCGTGGTCACCACGTCGATGCCGGCGTCCAGCAGCTCGTCCACGTCCTGCCAGCGCTTCGCGTTGCGGGAGCCGGGGGCGTTCGTGTGCGCCAGCTCGTCCACGAGGGCGATCTCGGGCGCGCGGTCGAGCACGGCGTCCACGTCGAGCTCGGTCAGCGCGACTCCGCGGTGCAGGTCGACTCGCCGTGGAACCTCGGGGAGCCCTGCAGTCTGCGCCTGTGTCGCGGCGCGCTCGTGCGTCTCCACGATCGCGATCACGACATCGTGGCCCTCGTCGAGCATCCGCCGTCCCTCGGCGAGCATCTCGTAGGTCTTGCCGACGCCGGGGGCGGCCCCGAGCAGGACTCGGAGCCGCCCCCGGCGCTGGTGGCCCTGGGCTCGACGAAGAGGTGCTGCGGTCATTCGCCCTCCCGGTCATCGAGCGCGAGGTTGAGTTCGGCGACGTTGATGCGTTCCTCGCCGAGGAATCCCAGATCCCGCCCTTGAATCCTAGACTCCACGAGGTCGCGCACCTCCTGTTCGGAGAGTCCGCGGGCGTCGGCGACGCGCGGCACCTGCAGCAGCGCGTACGCGACGCTGATGTGCGGATCGAGCCCCGAGCCGGATGCCGTGACCGCGTCGGCCGGCACCTCCGACGGGTCGACGCCCTCGCGTTCCGCGATCGCGGCCTTGCGTTCGGCGATGGCGGTCACGAGGTCGGGGTTCTCCGGCCCGAGGTTGCTGCCGCTGGAGCCGGCTCCGTCGTATCCGTCGCCCGCGGCGGAGGGGCGTGACTGGAAGTACTCCGGGAGCGCCTCGCCGTCTGCGTCTGTGAAGGACTGGCCGATCAGCGAGCTGCCCTTGTCGTCGGGCAGCGGCGAGCCGTTGGCCTGCCACGGAAGCAGGAGCTGGCCGATGCCGGTGACCAGGAGTGTGTAACCGACGCCGAGCACGAGGGTGAGGACCACCATCGCGCGGAGGGCGACACCGGTGGTGCGGAGAGCGGTGCGAGTGGATGACATGTTCTGGATTCCGTTTCAGAGCCGGGTCAGAAGCCCGGGATGAGGCTGATCACGAGGTCGATGAGCTTGATGCCGATGAACGGGGCGATCACACCGCCGAGACCGTAGATCAGCAGGTTGCGCTGCAGGATCTGCGAGGCGCTCGCCGGGCGGTACTTCACCCCTCGCAGGGCCAGCGGGATCAGGAACACGATCACGATCGCGTTGAAGATGATCGCACTGGTGACAGCGGACGCCGGCGAGTGCAGCTGCATGATGTTCAGGGCCGCGAGTCCGGGGAAGACCCCCATGAACATCGCCGGGATGATCGCGAAGTACTTGGCGATGTCGTTCGCGAGCGAGAACGTGGTGAGCGCTCCGCGCGTGATGAGCAGCTGCTTGCCGATGCGCACGATGTCGATCAGCTTGGTGGGGTCGGAATCGAGGTCGACCATGTTGCCCGCCTCTTTCGCCGCCGAGGTGCCGGTGTTCATCGCGACGCCGACATCGGCCTGCGCGAGGGCGGGGGCGTCGTTCGTGCCGTCACCGGTCATCGCGACCAGGCGTCCTCCTTCCTGCTCCCGCCGGATGAGCTCGAGCTTGTCTTCGGGGGTGGCCTCGGCGAGGAAGTCGTCGACACCGGCCTCCTTCGCGATGGCGGCGGCCGTGAGCGGGTTGTCGCCCGTGATCATGACGGTGCGGATGCCCATCGCCCGCAGCTCGTCGAAGCGCTCGCGCAGGCCGTCCTTCACGATGTCCTTGAGGTGCACGACGCCGAGGATGCGGGCGTCCGCGCCAGGGCCTTTCACCGCGACGACGAGAGGAGTGCCGCCGCTCTCGGCCACGGCGTCGGTGCGACTCGTGAGTTCGAGGTCGTCGCCGTCGAGTCCGAGCCAGGCGCGGACAGCGGAGCCGGCACCCTTGCGGATCTGCGTGCCGTCGGCCAGGTCGAGGCCCGACATACGGGTCTGTGCCGTGAACGGAACGACAACGGCGTCATCGGGGGCGATCACCCGGATGCCCTGCGCGGCCGCGAGTTCGACGATCGAGGCACCCTCTGGGGTGGGGTCCGCAAGAGACGACAGCGCCGCGTCGCGCAGCAGCTCGTCTGCATCGACACCCGGAAGAGCCAGCACCTCGTGCGCCCGGCGGTTGCCGTACGTGATGGTGCCCGTCTTGTCGAGCAGCAGGGTGGTGACATCTCCCGCGGCCTCGACCGCACGACCGGACATCGCGAGCACGTTGCGCTGCACGAGCCGGTCCATGCCGGCGATGCCGATGGCCGAGAGCAGCGCACCGATGGTGGTCGGGATCAGGCAGACGAGCAGGGCGATGAGCACCGGGATGCTGACGGGGGAGGCGGCGTACGACGCGATCGGGTTCAGGGCCAGCACCACGACCACGAAGATGATCGACAGGCTCGCGAGCAGGATGTTCAGCGCGATCTCGTTGGGAGTGCGCTGACGGCTGGCACCTTCGACGAGCGCGATCATGCGGTCGACGAAGGTCTCGCCCGGCTTCGAGGTGATGCGCACCACGATCCGGTCCGACAGCACCCGGGTGCCACCGGTCACCGCACTGCGGTCGCCACCGGACTCTCGGATCACCGGAGCGCTCTCGCCCGTGATCGCCGACTCGTCGACGGTGGCGATGCCCGAGACGATGTCGCCGTCGCCGGGGATCAGCTCGCCCGCCGTGACGATCACGATGTCGTCGCGCTGCAGCTCGGCCGACGAGACCTGAGCGGTCGCTGCGTGCTCGGCCGCGGCATCCGCCGTGCCGTCGTAGCCGACCACGCGCCGGGCCATCGTGCTGGTGCGGGTCTTGCGCAGGCTCGCGGCCTGCGCCTTGCCGCGGCCCTCGGCGACAGACTCGGCGACGTTCGCGAACAGCACCGTCAGCCACAGCCAGATGGCGATGCCCCAGGTGAAGGGCGCGGGCACCGGGGTGCCGCCGGAGTCCGCCGGGCCGCCCACGAACGGCTCGGCGATCGCGAGCACCGTCGTGAACGCGGCGCCGACCCAGACCAGGAGCATGACGGGGTTGCGCACGAGAGCTGCCGGGTTGAGCTTGCGCACGGCGCCGGGAAGGGCCTGCACGAGCTGCGACCAGCCGAAGGAGCGCGGTGCGGTGGGGGCGGATGCCGCAGCATCCTGTTGTTCGGAGGAGGATTCCGCGGGGGTGGTGATGAGGGTCATGGTCAGACGAGTCCTTCAGCGAGCGGGCCCAGTGCGAGCACAGGGAAGTAGGTGAGCGCGGTGACGACGACCGTCACGGTGAGGAGCAGACCGACGAACTGGGGTCGGTGCGTCGGCAGGGTGCCGGAGGTGGCGGGGATGCGCTCCTGCGCCGCGAACGAGCCGGCGAGGGCCAGCACGAGCACGATCGGCAGGAACCGGCCGAGCAGCATCGCGATGCCGAGGGCGGTGTTGAACCACGGGGTGTTCGCGGTGAGTCCGGCGAAAGCGGAGCCGTTGTTGTTCGACGCCGAGGTGAAGGCGTAGAGCACCTCGCTCATGCCGTGCACTCCGGGGTTCAGGATGCTGGTGGACTCCACGTCCTCCCTGATGCCGGGAATCGCGAAGCTCATGGCCGTGCCGACCAGCACCAGGGTCGGCGTCACCAGGATGTACAGGCTCGCGAGCTTGATCTCCCGCGGCCCGATCCGCTTGCCGAGATACTCCGGGGTGCGCCCGACCAGCAGTCCGCCGACGAACACCGCGATGATCGCGAGCACGAGCATGCCGTACAGGCCCGAGCCGACGCCACCGGGAGCGACCTCGCCGAGCATCATGTTCAGCATCGGCATCATGCCGCCGAGCGCCGTGTACGAGTCGTGCATCGAGTTGACGGCGCCCGTCGAGGTGAGGGTGCTCGCGCTGCCGAACAGGGTCGAACCCAGGATGCCGAAGCGCACCTCCTTGCCCTCCATCGCGGCCCCGGCGAGCTCGGGCGCCGTGCCGCGGCCCGCGAGCTCGAGCGCCGAGAGGGCGAAGGTCGAGACGAGGAAGATCGTGCCCATGACCGCGGCGATCGCGTAGCCCTGACGATGATCGCCGACCATGCGGCCGAACGTGCGGGGCAGTGCGAACGGGATCACGAGGATCAGCAGCACCTGCAGCAGGTTCGTGAAGCCGGTCGGGTTCTCGAACGGGTGCGCGGAGTTGGCGTTGAAGAAGCCGCCGCCGTTGGTGCCGAGCAGCTTGATGGCCTCCTGCGAGGCGACAGGGCCGCCGGGGATGGTCTGCGTGCCGCCCGACACCGTGGTGACGTCGGTGAAACCGGCGAAGTTCTGGATCACGCCGCCCGCGAGCAGGGCCACGGCGCCGATCAGGGCGATCGGGAGGAGGATGCGGCCGAGACCGCGGATCAGATCGACCCAGAAGTTGCCGATCGTGGTCGAACCCCGGCGGGCGAGACCGCGGATGAGGGCGATCGCGATGGTGAGACCGACCGCGGCCGAGACGAAGTTCTGCACCGTGAGACCAGCGAGCTGCACGGTGTAGCCCATCGTCTGCTCGGGGGAGTACGACTGCCAGTTGGTGTTCGCGACGAAGGAGGCCGCGGTGTTGAACGACAGCCCCTCCGGCACAGCCGGGAGCCCGAGCGACTGCGGCAGGAAGGCCTGCAGCCGCTGAAGCCCGTAGACGAGGAGCACCCCGACGACCGAGAACGCCAGCACGCTGCGGGCATAGGCGCGCCAGGTCTGCTCGGACGACGAGTCGACCCCGATCAGCCGGTAGACGCCGCGCTCGACCCGCAGGTCGCGTGCCGAGGTGTAGACGTGGGCGATGTAGTCGCCGAGGGGGCGGTAGAGGAGCACGAGCACGACCACGACGGCCGCGACCTGCAGGATGCCGAACCAGATCGTCGCGTCCATCAGAACCTCTCCGGGCCGACGAGCGCCACCACGAGGTAGACGACGGCGGCGACCGCGAGGGCGGCCGCGAGGATCTCGAAGACGATCACAGTCGCTCCACCCCCTTGGCCGCCAGGGAGACGAGGGCGAACAGCGCGAGAGTCAGCGCGATGTAGATGATGTCGAGCACGGATCCGATACAACTCCCGCACGGCCCCCATCGCCGCGATCCTCACGCTTCCCCTACGCCCTCCGCCCCGATGCATGCGGGTTGCTCACGGTTGGGCCCTATGCTCACGAGGTGGGAATCAGAAGGATGCGCATCGGGACCGGGACGTGGATCGTCGCCGCCCTCGTGGTCGCGGCGCTCGTGTGCGTGCTCACGGGGTTCCTGCCGCGGGCCGATGCCGGTGCGCTCGGCGAACGGATCGCACCCGTGCTGGGGTTCGTCGTCGCGATCACGATCGTCGCCGAGCTCGCCCGCGACGCGGCGGTGTTCGACGTCGTCTCCCAGCGTCTCGCACGCTGGGGCCGGGGCCGCGTCGCGGTGCTGTGGGCGTTGGTGGTCGTGCTCGCCGTGGTGAGCACCGTGTTCCTCTCGCTCGACACCACTGCCGTGATCGTCACCCCGGTGGTCGTCGTGCTGGCGCAGAGCATCGGCGTCTCCCCGTTGCCGTTCGCCCTGGCCACCGTCTGGCTCGCCAACACGGCATCTCTCGCGCTGCCGGTCTCGAACCTCACGAACCTGCTCGCCGCGCCCGCCATGGGGGAAGGGCCAGGGGCGTTCATCGCGCTGAGCTGGGCGCCCACGCTCGTGGGGATCCTGGTGCCGGTCGCGATCCTCACCGTCCTGCATCGGCGCACGGTCTTCGGTGCGTATGAGACGCCCGTGCCGCGGCGGCCGGCCGATCCGACGCTGTTCTGGAGCGCCACCGGCATCCTCCTCGTGCTGATGCCGCTGCTCGCGCTCACCCACGACGTGTGGATCCCGGCCACGGTCGCGGCTCTCGCGTTGATCGTGCTCTTCGCCGTCCGTCGACGCCGCGCCCTGCGGCTCTCGCTCGTCCCGTGGCAGGCGATCGCGCTCGCCGCGTCGCTGTTCGTGCTGGTCGAGGCCGCGCACGCGCAGGGGCTGCTCGACTTCCTGACCTCGCCCACCGCGAGCGGCGACTCTCCCGGCGACCTGTTCCGGCTGGCCGCGCTCGGGGCCGTGAGCGCCAATGCGATCAACAACCTCCCGGCGTACCTCGTGCTCGAGCCTGCCGCCGGTGATCCCGTCGCCCTGATGGCCCTGCTGATCGGCGTGAACATCGGCCCGCTCATCACCCCGTGGGCATCGCTCGCGACGCTGCTCTGGCACAACCGGATCGTCGCGCTGGGCGTGACGATCCGGTGGAGCCGCTTCATGCTGTGGGGCGTGGTGGCCGCCGTCCCGACCGTGCTCGCCGCGGTGCTCGTGCTGATGCTGGTCGCGGGCTAGCCCGCTCACCTGCCGCGTCAGGCTCAGGGTCGACAGCGTGCCACCGGCTGGGGTGACTAGTGTCACGACCCGGTCAGCGGGGAGCCTCGCCGACCCGACGCATCTCGGCTGCGAGGGCCGCGTTGGTCTCGGTGAACTGCGCGGTGATGCGCTCTCGCACCTCAGGTGACTTGTTCTGGCTGAGTTTGGCGCGGGCGTCGAACCGGGCGACGCGCATCCGCAGACCGACCGTCCCCTTCGCCGCTCGTCGTGTGCCCTCCTCGTCTTCCGACAGGTGGCGGCCGTGCGCCCGGTGGTCCTCGAAGTGGTCGGTCAGCCGCGTGAGCATGGCGTAGTTCTCCTCCTCGCTGAGGATCTCGGGGATGCCGTAGAGGTGCGCGGTGACGTGGTTCCAGGTCGGCACCAGGTCGCCGGGCGCGTAGAGGCTCGGCGACACGTAATCATGCGGTCCCTGGATGATCACGAGTATCTCGTGCCGACCGAGCTCGTGGAGTTGCTCATCCGGCCGTCCGAAGTGGCTCGCTATCACGATGTCGTCCTCGTCCTCGACCAGCAGCGCGGGGTAGTGCGAGGCGATGAGTCCCGTGCTCGTCGGGGAGACGAACGTCGCCCAGGGGTTGCCGCGGATCAGGCGCTTCACCTCGACGGGGTCGGTCATCAGGTAGCGGGGTGTGTGACGCATCAGGACTCCTTCGTGTGGGGCGTGGGCGTGCGGCGGGTGGTTGTCGGGTGACCGATCAGGCGGGTGCGCACCGCGAGCGCGGCGCACGCGATCACGATGAATCCGCCGACCGCGGTGGCCCAGCCGATCGGCTCGTGCAGCAGGAGTGCAGCCCAGGCGATGCTCATCACGGGCTGGACGAGCTGGATCTGGCTCACCTGTGCCATCGGCCCGATCGCGAGACCGCGGTACCAGGCGAAGAAGCCGAGGAACATGCTCACCGCAGCGAGGTACGTGAACGCCAGCCACTGCACGGGGGTCGCTGCAGGAGGCTGCTGGACCGCTGCCACCACGGTCAGCACGGCCATCAGCGGAGCAGCGACGATCAACGCCCAGGAGATGGTCTGCCAGGAGCCGAGCTCGCGGGCGAGCAGTCCTCCCTCCGCGTATCCGATCGCCGCGGCGACGACGGCACCGAACAGCAGCAGGTCTGCTCCGGTGAGGGAGCCGAGCCCGCCGTTCTGCAGTGCGGCGAAGGCGACCGCGGCGACGGCGCCGAGGAGCGCGAACACCCAGAAGGATCGGGCGGGGCGTTCCCCGGTGCGGAGCACCACGGCGACCGCGGTCGCGGCGGGAAGCAGGCCGATCACGACGGCGCCGTGGCTGGCGGGGGTCGTGGTCATCGCGAAGGAGGTGAGCAGGGGGAACCCGGCCACCACTCCGCCGGCGACGATCGCGAGGCGTGCCCATTGCCGTCCGGTCGGTGTCCGCTGGCGGGTCGCGGCCAGGGCGATCCCGGCGAGGAGGGCGGCGATGACCGCGCGGCCGGATCCGATGAAGAGCGGCGTGAGCCCGCCGATCGCGATGCGCGTGAACGGGAGGGTGAAGGAGAAGGCGAGAACGCCCAGGAGCCCCCACCACAGGCCGGCGCGCGTCGATAGCACTGTCGATCGCGAGGCGATAACGCTACTGTCTACTTTCATGAGTCAGGATAGCAGTGACCGCATCGTCGCCGGCGTGCGCGCGTGGATCGCCTCGGCGTCGCCCGGTGCACGGGTGCCATCGAACCGGGCCCTCATGGCCGAGTACGGGGCGAGCCCGGTGACGGTGCAGAAGGCGATGCAGCAGCTCGTCCGACTCGGCCTGGTCGAGTCGCGACCCGGAGCGGGGACGTTCGTTCGTGCCGTGCCGCGTGCCCGCTCGGTCGACTACGGCTGGCAGACGGCTGCCCTCGGCACGGCGCCCACGGGCCTCATCGGCCTGTCGTCGACGCAGCGCACTGTCGCCCCCGACGCGATCGGTATGCACTCGGGCTATCCCGCGGTCGACCTGTTGCCGGAGCGGCTCGTGCGGCAGGCGCTCGTGCGCGCGGCTCGCTCGGACGCGGCACTGACCCGTTCCCCCGCTGCGGGTCTTCCGGAGCTGCAGGCCTGGTTCGCCGGCGAGCTCGCATCCGCCGCTCCCGTCGGCATCACCCCGGCCTCCGCGCGGGACGCGCTCATCATCTCGGGAAGCCAGAGCGGGCTCAGCTCGATCTTCCGCGCGGTCGTGGGCGTCGGGCAACCGCTGCTGATCGAGTCGCCGACGTACTGGGGCGCGCTGCTCGCCGCGGCGCAGGCCGGTGTGACGCTGGTGCCGATCCCCTCCGGCGCGCACGGCCCCGATCCCGACGACATCGAGCGGGCGTTCGCGCAGACCGGGGCTCGGGCGTTCTACGCGCAGCCGACGTTCGCGAATCCGACCGGGGCGCAGTGGCCGCTTGCCACGCGGGAGGCCGTGCTCGAGACGGTCCGCCGCCACGGAGCCTTCCTGATCGAAGACGACTGGGCGCACGACCTGGGGATCGATGCCGACCCGCGTCCGATCGTCGCGTCCGACGACGACGGCCACGTGGTCTACCTGCGCTCGCTCACCAAGAGCGCCTCGCCCGCCCTGCGCGTCGCCGCCGTGATCGCGCGCGGCCCGGCACGGGATCGCATCCTCGCCGATCGGGCGGCCGAGTCCATGTACGTGAGCGGGTTGCTGCAGGCCGCCGCGCTCGACGTGGTCACCCAGCCCGCGTGGCGCACGCACCTCCGCGGATTCCGGGAGCACCTGCGCGCGCGCCGCGACCTGCTGCTCGCGAGCCTGGCGACGCACGCACCCTCCGCGCACGTCGAGGGCGTTCCGGCGGGGGGCCTCAACCTGTGGGTACGGCTGCCCGACGGGACGGATGTCGTGCAGGTCGTGCGCGAGTGCGAGGTGCGCGGGCTCATCATCGCGCCGGGGTCGGAGTGGTTCCCGGCCGAACCGTCCGGTTCCTACGTGCGACTCAACTACGCCAACGCCGACCCTGCCCGCTTCTCCGAGGCCGCCGTCATCCTGGGTGCCGTGCTCGACGGAGCCTGAGGGCGTTCAGCGCTGTTCGGGCTTCGCGCCCAGGTCGGCCCAGAGCCAGGTGAGATCCACCGAGGTCGTCTTCGGTAGCGAGACCGAGGCAGGGTCGAGGGCCGGGCGGAAGATCGCGTCGTCGAGAGTGCTCATACTCTGTATTGCGCGATCCGCCCCGAAGAGTTCACGCTTCGGGCACGCCGTCCTGGGGCGGACCAGCGGGACGGTGCGCACGCCGACCGCTGACGACCACCGGGCGACCGCCCCGCTCCTGACCGGGCAGCGGACGGGAGCGGCGACCGTAGATGAGCTCCGACGAGTCGAGCAGCCACGGGACCAGCGTGATCGACACCCCGTGCACGAGCATGAGCTGGTTGGCGAGCCGGCGGGCGCGACGATTGTGCAGGAACGACTCCCACCAGTGGCCCACGATGTACTGCGGCAGGTACACGGTCACGACGGACGAGCCGTGCTTCTCGCGGTACTGCTTGATGAACTGCGTCACCGGCTGCGCGAACGAGCGATACGGCGACTCGACGATCACGAGCGGGATCGGCACCAGATGGTCTGCCCAGTCCTTCTGCAGTTGCGCCGCGTCGTCGGAGGCCACGGCCACGTGCACCGCGAGGGTCTTGCCGTGCTTCGCCGCGATCGCGTAGTCGATGGCCTTCACGACGGGCTTCTGCAGACGGTTGACGAGCACGATCGCCAGGTCGCCGGTCGCGCCGAACTTCGTGGTGTCGTCGATCGCGATCTCGTGTTCGACGTCGCGGTAGTACCGCTTCACGCCCAGCATCAGGAAGGCGAGGATCGGGATCGCGAAGAACACCAGATACGCACCGTGCGTGAACTTCGTGATCGTCACGATGACGAGCACCAGCACGGTCATCACGGCACCGGTGGAGTTGATGATGAGCCCGACCTTCGCCGAGCGGCGGTCCGCGGCCGATGCGCCGTCGATCCCCGGGCCGGCCTTGTCCTCCGTCGGCCCGCGCAGCACGCGTCGCCAGTGCCGCACCATGCCGATCTGGCCGAGCGAGAACGACACGAACACCCCGATGATGTACAGCTGGATCAGCGTGGTCAGCTTCGCCTGGAACACCAGGAGCACCACGATGGCGCCGATGCCGAGCAGGATCATGCCGTTCGAGAACACCAGGCGGTCGCCGCGGGTGTTGAGCGACTTGGGCGCGTAGCCGTCACGCGCGAGCACGGCCCCCAGCAGCGGGAAGCCGTTGAACGCGGTGTTCGCCGCGAGCAGCAGCACGCACGCGGTGGCGGCCTGGATGATGAAGAAGGGGATGCTGCCTCCGCCGAACGTCGCGGCGGCGATCTGCGCCATGAGGCTCGGCTGCGGGTTCGTGCAGTCGAAGCCGACCAGGTCGCACGGGTTCTCGGCGTAGTGCACACCCGTGATGAGGGCGAGCGCGGTCAGACCGGCGAACAGGCACGCGGCGATGCTGCCCATCAGCACGAGGGTCGACTGGGCGTTGCGGATCTTCGGGGCGCGGAAGGCGGGCACCCCGTTCGAGACGGCCTCGACACCGGTGAGGGCCGAGCATCCGCTCGAGAACGCGCGCAGGATCAGCAGGATCACGGCCGCCTGGCCGAGGCTCTCCGCCTGCACGCTGAAATCGTGGCTCGAGGCCACGGGGGCATCGCCGAGGAAGGTGCGGATGAGTCCGGTGACGATCATGATGCCGACCGACCCGATGAACACGTACGTCGGGATCGCGAAGACCAGAGACGCCTCGCGCACGCCACGCAGGTTCACCACGATGATGAGGATCACGAAGCCGACGGCGAGTTCCACGCGGAACGGGTCGAGACCGGGCACCGCCGAGATGATGTTGTCGACACCGGAGGCGACCGACACGGCGACGGTCAGCACGTAGTCCACCAGGAGGGCCGCAGCAACGATCACGCCGGGGATCTCGCCGAGGTTCTTCGACGCGACCTCGTAGTCACCGCCGCCCGACGGATAGGCCTTGATGAGCTGGCGGTAGCTGAGCACGACCACGACCAGCAGGACCACGACGGCGCCCGCGACGAGCGGCGTGAACGACAGGAAGGTGAGCCCGCCGATCAGCAGGATCATCACGAGCTCCTGCGGGGCGTAAGCCACAGAGCTGAGGGCGTCGGACGCGAAGATCGGCAGAGCCATCCGCTTCGGGAGCAGCTGGTCGTCGACCTGCTGGCTCGTCAGCGGTTCGCCGATGAGGATGCGTTTGGCGCGCGGCGGTGCTTCCGCGCCCTCCCTGTTTTCGTCTGACACGTCCGGCGACACTACGCCTCCTGATGGCATCCTCACGCCATCCTCACGGAATCCCTACGGTGGGATGGCGCGGTCCTCACGGAATCCTTACGCGCAAAGCTACACTGGCACGCGGTGGAAGATCAGGTGCTGCTCGGATTCATCGCGATCGCGATAGGGGTGGCTTTCGGCATCCTCCTGTTCGTGCCCTTCGTGGCGATCAGCTATCGCCGCCGCGGACGTCTCGGCCTCGGTCGCACCGTGCTGTGGCTCGCCGCGCTGATCTACTTCTGGGCCATCTGGACCTACACCCTGCTCCCGTTGCCCGACCCCGACACGATCCGCTGCGTCGGGGCGATCACCGATTCGATGTCGGTCGTGCGGGATGTGCAGAAGGCCTTCGCGGCGCCGGGCAACCCCCTTCGTCAGCCGGCACTGCTCCAGCTGGTGTTCAACGTGCTGCTGTTCGTCCCGCTCGGCTTCTTCGTCCGCGTGCTCGCGGGGCGCGGCGTGGTGACTGCGCTCGCCGCCGGTTTCGGCCTGTCGCTGCTGGTCGAGACGACGCAGTTGACCGGGGTGTGGGGCGTCTACCCGTGCGCGTATCGCTTCTTCGATGTGGGCGACCTCATGACGAATACCCTGGGTGCGGTCATCGGCTGCATCGTGGCGATCCTCGTCCCGCGGTCGCTGCGCGGTGCGAAGGCGAGCCCGGACGCCGATCTTCCCCGTCCGGTCACCCGCGGGCGTCGCCTGCTCGTGATGCTGTGCGACTTCCTCGCCTACGGGTTCCTGAGCATGGCGGCCGGTGTGACCGTGCAGGTGTGGCTGGAGTTCGTCGTGGACGATCGCGCTGCGGTGCTCGACGGCACCCTCGCATCCGCCGCCGCCACCATCGCCCCTTCGGCTCTGTTCCTGGCGCTGATCCTGATCAGCGGGCGCTCGGTCGGCGACATCGCGGTGCAGCTCCGATTCGCGGGATCGCGCCTGCCCGCACCGTTCGCGCGGCTCCTGCGCTGGGCGGGCGGCATCGGCGGAATCAGCGCGCTGCAGCTGCCCGGCGGGTTCTTCGGTTTCGCGGCGGCCGTACTGTTCCTCGCCGCGATCGTGCTGCCGTTCACGACGCGCGACGGTCGCGGGCTTCCCGGCATCGCCTCCGGACAGCACCTCGTCGACGCGCGAGCGGATGCCGCGGGCTCTGCGCCGATCGCGCCCGCCTCCGCTTCCCCGTCGCGCGACGCATGACGCACCGGTGGTTCGGCGTGCGCGCGCTCAACTCTCTGCGTGGGGGCGTGGCATGTACCACTCGGTGAACTCGGTCGCACGCCCGTCGGGTGCGAGCCGGATGATCCAGAGGTTGAGGTAGTCGCGTTCGGCCGGGTATTCCGTGCGCCCCTGGACGACCACGAAGCCGTCGACCTCGTGGAGGACCTCCCACTCGAACGTCCAGGCCCCCGGTTCATCGCCGTCTTCGATCCACCCCGACACGATCGCCTCGCGCCCGACGCGCGGCTCCGAATCGGGACTCGTGAGGTATCGGGCGTCATGCGTGAAGAGCGCCCCGATCCGTTCCGGATCGTTCGACTTCCACGCCTCGATGTAGGCCCTGGTCCAGTCCTCGCCTGCTGTCGTCATGTGCTCCGTTCTAGGCCGTGGTCGAGGCCGCGTCAACCCGTTTGAGAACCGTAGGGACATCGGGGATCCACAGCGGTTTCCGATCACGAAGCCGTAACGTCGAGGACATGACGACCGTTCACGTCACCGAGGACACGATCAACCAGGCCCGCGAGCTGCGCGACGAGCTGCAGCGGTTCCTGCGCGAGTACGAGTTCGGGATGCGCGAGGTCGAGACGAAGATCTCGATCCTGCGAGACGAGTTCACGCACGACCACGCGTACAACCCGATCGAGCACGTGAAGAGCCGTCTGAAGTCGCCCGACAGCATCGTCGAGAAGCTTGCCAGGAAGGGCATCGACGAGCCCGACTTCGACCGTATCCGTGCCGACATCACCGACATCGCCGGCGTGCGGGTGACCTGCAGCTTCGTCGCCGACGTGTACCGGCTGTTCGACCTGCTCACCGCACAGGACGATGTCACCGTGCGCACGGTCAAGGACTACATCGCCCACCCGAAGGCCAACGGCTACAAGAGCCTGCACGCGATCATCGAGGTGCCCGTCTTCCTGTCGACAGGTGCGCTCTCGGTGCCGGTCGAGGTGCAGTTCCGCACGATAGCCATGGACTTCTGGGCGAGCCTCGAGCACAAGATCTACTACAAGTTCTCCAACCAGGTGCCCTCGCACCTCGTCGACAGCCTCTCTGATGCGGCGGAAGCGGCGTCGGAGCTCGACAGCCGCATGGAGCGCCTGCACCGTGAGGCGCACGGGGTGCCGCAGCGCCAGCTCGCGCCCCCGCCGCCTCCGGCTCCGACGTCCACCCCGGACGCACCCTCCAGTCCCCGCGTCGTCGGAGTCTGACCGGGGCGCGCCCGCGCGCGACGCTGTTGCGCCCACGGGGCGGCCCTGGGAGCATCGGCAGGTGGTGAGAACGCAGGAAGCCGTGTCCGTCGACGATGGTCGCGCCGTCGACGAGCGACTCGACGTCGACGACCTCCCCGGCATCGATCGTGGGTCGCAGCGATGCGAGTGCGACCACGGCGACGATGACGGCTACCAGCCGTGCGGACGCAAGGCCAAGTGGCGTGTCACCGTGGACTGCGTGTGCGGCGAGGGCCACCCGCGTCGCGTCGAGATCCTGTGCTCGAGGTGCATGCGCACCCTGCGCCAGTTCCAGGGACGCGAGGCCATCACCGTGCGTCGTCTCTGACCGGCGGACACCGACTCCTGATCGGTCACATCCGATCTCGCCGTCGCTCCGAACAAGCGGGGAGCACATCGGAGACGGTGGAACAGGAGACGATCATGGCGCAACGCCGCAGTGGCAAGAGGTTCCTCGTCTGGGCGGCCCTGGCCGGTGTGATCGGCGGCGGGGTGTTCCTCGCCACGGCCGAGCTGTTCGCGCTGCTCTTCGCGCGTGCCGCCAGCCCGATCCTCGCGGTCGGCGGGTTCGTGATCGACATCGTGCCGCAGCCCTTCAAGGAGTTCGCGATCGCCACCTTCGGCGAGTACGACAAGATCGCTCTGCTGGCTGGACTCGGGCTCGCTGTGCTCATCGCCTCGGCGATCGCCGGCATCCTGCAGTTCGTGCGCCCGCCGCTCGGCGTGATCGCACTCGTCGTCGCCGGGGTGCTCTCCACCGCCGCCATCGTGACCAGGGCGGCCGTGTCGCCCCTGGCCTTCCTGCCTCCGGTGCTCGGAACCGTCGCCGGGTCGATCATCCTCGTGCTCCTCAGCCGCCGTCTGCGCGGGTGGAGGGACGCCCGCACTGCCGTCGGGGAAGCCGGCCGAACCGCCGGGGCGGAAGCCGGCAGCACCGCCGGGGCGCAAGCCGCCGGTGCCCATGACTCCGGCGCGGTAATCGCCGAGCCGGAGGACGGCGGTGTCGGGCCGGCGGATGTCGAGCCCGCTCGACCCGGCATCGACCGACGCCGATTCTTCGTCCTCGCCGCGCTCGCCGGAGCATCCGCGCTGGTCGTGGGGATCACGGCACGGACGGTGAGCATGGCCGTGTCGTCGGTCGAGGCGATCCGTAGCGCGCTCAAGCTCCCCACCCCGAAGACCACGGTCACGGTGCCGCAGGGTGCCGAGCTCGACATTCCGGGCCTCAGCAAGCTCTTCACCCCCAACAAGGACTTCTACCGCGTCGACACCGCGCTCACGGTCCCCTCGATCGACCCGGACACCTGGCGACTCGTGATCGACGGTATGGTCGACCAGCGCGTGGAGATGAGCTTCCAGGACCTCCTCGACATGGGGCTCGACGAGTATGCGATCACGCTCACCTGCGTGTCGAACGAGGTCGGTGGCGAGCTCGTCGGCAATGCGAAGTGGCTCGGTGTGCCGTTGCGCGACGTGCTGAAGAAGGCCGGCGTGAAGTCCGGTGCCGACATGGTGCTGTCGCGCAGCGTCGACGGCTATACCGCGAGCACCCCGCTCTCGGCACTCACCGATCCCGACCTCGATGCGATCCTGGCGGTCGGCATGAACGGAGAGCCGCTGCCCCTCGAGCACGGCTTCCCGGTGCGGATGGTGGTGCCAGGGCTCTACGGCTACGTGTCGGCGACCAAGTGGCTCACCGAGCTGAAGGTCACGACCTTCGCCAAGGACGAGGCGTATTGGACGCCCCGCGGGTACAGCGCAGAGGCCCCGATCAAGTTCGCCTCGCGCGTCGACACCCCCAAGATCGGGGAGGCGGTCGCGGCGGGGAAGATCCCGATCGCCGGTGTCGCCTGGGCCCAGTCGGTCGGGATCGAACGCGTCGAGGTCAGCATCGACAACGGTGACTGGATGCCGGCGACGCTGTCGGCTCCGATCAACGACGACACGTGGGTGCAGTGGTTCATGGAGTGGGATGCCACCCCTGGCACGCACTACGTCGCCGTGCGCGCGGTCAACAAGAACGGCGATCTGCAGATCGAGGAACGGGCCCCCATCGCTCCGAACGGCTCGTCGGGGTGGCAGCGTTCGCTCATCCGGGTCAACTGAGACCGGTGCACAGCCGACCTCGCGGGCCTAGGGTGGGAGCCATGGGCCCGCTCCCCGCACTCGTGATCACGGTTTCCGACCGATCCTTCTCGGGGGAGCGTGAGGATCGGGGAGGTCCGATCGCCGTGGGGTTGCTGCGTGACGCGGGATGGCACTGCCCCGACGCCGAGATCGTGGCGGACGGAATCGATTCGGTGGCGGACGCCCTGCGCAGAGCCGTCGCCCGTGGCATCCGCCTGGTCGTGACCACCGGCGGTACCGGTGTCGGGCCGCGCGACCTGACGCCGGAGGGCACCCGGCGCGTGATCACCAGGGAGATCCCGGGGGTCGCGGAGGAGCTGCGTCGCAGCGGACTCGCCGACACCCCGCTCTCGATCTTGTCGCGCGGTCTCGCCGGCGTCGTCGATCCCGCGGGGATGCTCGTGGTGAACCTGCCCGGATCCACGCGAGCCGTGGCCTCCGGCGTACCCGTGGTGCTCGGCGTCGCCGGGCACATCCTGGACCAGGTGGAGGGCGGAGACCACTCATGAACGACGTACGAATCGCTGCGGTGACGGAGGAGCGCCTCGACCTCGACGCGCACCTCGCCGCGGTCGAAGACCCTCGACTCGGCGCGGTGACCACCTTCGTCGGCCGGGTGCGCGACAACGACCCGGATGCCGAGACGCCGGTTGTCGGGCTGGAGTACAGCGCCCATCCCGATGCCGAAGCCGCGCTGCGAAGCATCGCCGCCGAAGCGGGGGCCGGATCCGAAGCCCCTGCCGTGGTGGCGGTGAGTCATCGCATCGGGCGGCTCGATGTGGGCGATGCGGCTGTCGTGATCGCGGTCGCCTCCGAACACCGCGCCGAGGCGTTCGAGGTGTGCCGAGCGGTCATCGAGGCGATCAAGAGCGACCTCCCCGTGTGGAAGCGTCAGCTCGAGGTCGACGGGACCTCGTCGTGGAAGGGCATCGGCGGCTGACTCCGTCGCGGCACTTGCATGAGCTTTTGACGTCTGCCGGAGGAAACGCCGCCCAGCGATCATGCAGGTGTCCCCCGGTCATGCATGTGACCAGCAGACGCGGCAGGTCGCGCGCGGTCAGCCGCCGGCGAAGGGCGGGAGCACGTCGATGAGCTCTGCGTCGTCGAGGGCGAGGTCGTCGTCGCTGCGCACTCCATCGACCATGACGGCGCAGCGCGGAAGGATGTCGGCCAGCGCCGGATGCTCGGCGACCACGGCGGTGCGCAGCGCGACGAGTGTCGTCTCGGCGCGCTCCTCGGAGTCGACACCGGCAGCCTCCGCGGCCGCGGCGAAGTAGCGCACCCGAGTCATCGGGCGTCTCCATCGGCGTGGGTCTCTCGGGGAGATGCTTCGCCGGGACGCACCCAGTCGCCGGAGCGCCCACCCGACTTCGCCACGATGCGCACGTCCTCGATCACCACGGCGCGGTCCATGCCCTTGATCATGTCGACGACCGCCAGAGCGGTGACCGACACGGCGGTGAGCGCCTCCATCTCCACACCGGTGCGATCGGCGGTGCCCACCGTGGCCTCGATGCGCACGCCGTCGTCGACGATCTCGAGGTCGACGCTCGCCCGGTGCACCCCGATCACGTGTGCCAGCGGCAGCAGCGCAGGGGTGGACTTGGCCGCCTGGATACCCGCGATGCGTGCCACGGCGAGCACGTCGCCCTTCGGCATCGTCCCGTCGCGCAGGGCGGCGATCACATCGGTGCTGCAGCGCACGAAGCCGCGGGCGGTGGCGGTGCGGACGGTCGGCTGCTTCGCGGTCACGTCGACCATGTGCGCGCGGCCGGCCGCGTCGAGGTGAGGGAAACTCATCCGACCAGCATGACATCGATCACGTCGCCGACGGCGACCGTCTCGACCTCGGCCGGCACGATCGCGAACGCGTGCGCGCGAGCGAGGCCTCCGGCGAGGTGGGATCCCGATCCGCCCGCGGTCGCCGGACGCACGGTGCGCGCGGCGAGGTCGACGACGGCGGGAAGATACTGGCGGCGGCCAGGGGGAGGCGTCCACGAGGCATCCGCGGTGAACGGCGCATGCGGGCGGTGGATCTCGCTCCGTCCCTGCATCGCGAGCAGCGCGGGTCGCACGAACACCTCGAACGACACGGCGACGCTGACGGGGTTGCCCGGCAGGCCGAACACCAGGCACCCGCCCTCGATCACCCCGAAGGCCTGAGGCTTGCCCGGCTGCATCGCGACCGCGCTGAACTCGACCTGTCCGCCGCCGTCGAAGGCCCCGCGCACGGGCTCGTAGGCGCCTGCGCTCACGCCGCCGGTGAAGACGATCACGTCCGCGCCGAGGGCCATGGCTTCGGCGGTGACGGCTCCGACGGCCTCGGGCTCGTCGGGAACGCGCGCGACCAGAACGACCTCGGCGTCGGCGTCGGCGACCAGCTGCTGGAGCAGGGGGCCGTTCGAGTCGGGGATGCGCCCGCGCACCGGTGCGTCTCCCGGTCCGAGCAGTTCGCTTCCGGTCGACACCACGACCACGCGAGGCGCACGGGTGACCGAGACCGCCTCGACGCCCGCGGCGACCGCTGCGGCGAGCTGGAAGGGCCCGAGGCGTTCACCCGCGTGCACGACCTCATCGCCTGCGTGCAGGTCGGCGCCGCGCCGGCGTACGAACACGCCGGGCCTGGCGGGGGCGCGCAGCACCGTCACCTCTCCGAGGGAGTCGGCGAGGCCACCGGCCGTGTCCTCGAACGGCACGATCACGTCGGCATCGGTGGGCGTGGGAGAACCGGTCATGATGCGGGCGGCTTCGCCAGGGCCGAGCGCCGGGTCGAGGGCGACGCCGGCAGGGAGGTCGGCGACCACACGCAGCGTCACCGGGTTCTGCTCGGAGGCCGACGCGACGTCCGCACCGCGCACCGCGAACCCGTCCATCGCGGAGTTGTCGAACAGGGGGATGTCGTGGGCGGCCGCGGCGGGTGCGGCGAGTGTGCGTCCTGCGGCATCCGCCACCGGGAGCGTGACCTGCTCGACGACGCGAACCGCGTCGAGCACGCGGGAGAGCTGCTCCTCGACCGTGCGGCGGCCGCTCATGCCGACACCCCCGATGCTGTGGATGCCGGGCGGATCGAGATCTCGTGCTGCCGGGAGGTCAGCGCATCGATCATCGCGAGCCGCCCGAGCAGCGGTTCACCGGCGCCGGTGACGAGCTTGATCACCTCGCCGGCCAACATCCCGCCCACCTGCACGCACAGCGCCCCGAGCACCCCGACCTGGGCACAGCTGGGTGGCTCGCCCTCGGTGCCCAGCGGGAAGAGGTCCGCGAGCACCACCGACTCTCCCTCCGGCGGGGTCGACCAGAAGACAGTGACCTGCGCGTGCCACTCCTGCACGGCACCCCACACGAGCGGGAGTCCGAGCTCCTCGGCCGCAGCGGCCACATCCCGGCGGGTCGCGAACGAGTCGCTCGTGTCGACCACGAGATCGGCGCCCGCGAGGAGCCGCTCGGCGTTGGCGCTGTCGAGGCGTTCGAACACCGGGTGCACGACGGTCTGCGGGGCGAGAGACGCGATCGCGCGCGCGGCGGATGCGGTCTTCGCGACACCGATGTCCTCCACCCGATGGGCGAGCTGACGCTGCAGGTTGGTGAGCTCCACCACGTCGTCGTCGATCACGGTGAGCGTGCCGACCCCCGCGGCGGCGAGGGCGAGCAGCACGGGGGAGCCGAGCCCGCCCGCGCCGACGACGGTGACACGAGCCGCGCTCAGGCGGCGCTGGCCTTCCTCGCCGATGCCGGTGAGGACCGCATGCCGCGCAGTGCGGACGAGTTCTTCCGGCGCCAGCGCGGCGGCAGGGGCGACGAGAGGCTGCATGGGTTCAGCGTATGCCCGCTCCGCCGACTGTGTCTTCAGCCCTCGGTCTCCGTCATCGCACCGAGCTCGGAGGGATGCGTCAGCCGCCACCACTCCGTCGGCTGGTCGATGCTGCCCGAGATCGTGACTGCAGCGGTGACGGTGTTCGGGCCGGCGGTCCAGGTGACGGTTCCCACCTCCGTGCCGTCGCGATAGGTCGGCGGGGTCTTGATGTCCATCGTCACGACGACCGGTGTGTCCGACCAGGTGAAGATCGTCGCGTCCTCGTCGATGAGCAGCTGGGCACTGTCTCCCCAGGGTGTCGTGATCGTGCCCACCCTCTGCCCTGCCGACGCGACCGGCATCTGGTGGAACCCGGCGCGGATGCTGTCGAGCACCGCGAGCACACCGGCGTTGACCGACTCGCGCGACGCTCCCCCGAGTACGACCCCGGTCACTGCGAGCGGCTCGGCCGTGCCGACGGCCAGACTCGCGG
The DNA here is from genome assembly GCF_015159725.1 of Microbacterium sp. R1. Classification (NCBI taxonomy): domain Bacteria; kingdom Bacillati; phylum Actinomycetota; class Actinomycetes; order Micrococcales; family Microbacteriaceae; genus Microbacterium; species Microbacterium sp. R1. The sequence goes on from NZ_JADDUD010000004.1 coordinate 157,179, forward strand.
TGTACAGCAGGCTGTAGGTGCCCTCGCCCAACGTGCCCGTCTTCAATCCCGTGATCCCCGTCGTCCCGAGGAGGCCGTTGGTGTTGTGGAGCAGGCCGGCGCCGGGAAGCGTGATCGACGGAGTCGCCACGATCTGGGCGATGACGGGGTTCGCCGCGGCGAGTTTGCCGATCGCGAGGAGATCGGTGGGTGTGCTGGTGTTGCGGGGACTGATGCCCGTGGGCTCGGTGATCGTCGTGCCGGTCAGTCCGTGGGCGGCGAGCCAGTTTCGCGTGGCGCCGAGGAACGCGTTCTGCGACCCGAAGATCCGGGAGGACAGTGCATCGGCGTAGTTGCTGGCCGAGGGGATGAGCATGGCGGCCAGGGCATCGCGCAGCGACATCGAGGTGCCGGTGGGCATGGGTGCGATCGTCGCCCCGAGGACGTAGTAACGGTCGTAGAGGTCGTGATCGGCCTTGCTGAAAGTGATGGTGGGACCCGGGTCGTCGGCGGAGGCGAGCGGGGAGGCATCGAGGATGACCAGGGCGGTGATGAGCTTGGTGATGCTCGCGATGGGCAGGGGCTCGCCCGTGCCGCTCGACGACCAGACGCCGTTCGCCGTTTCGCCGAGATAGACGTCAGCGCCCGCGACGCTGAGCGCCGAGGCATCCGCCGGGGGCGTGGTGATCGATGCCGGAGCGGCTGCCGGGACCTGCGGCATCTGCGTCGACACCGCCGGCGGACTCACGGGAGCGGTGAGTGCCCACCCGACGTAGCCGCCCGCCGCGGCAAGCAGCAGCACGACGACGATGGCGGTGGCGACGAGGCCGCGGCGCCGTCGCCGTCTGCGTACCTCCGGGGGGATCCGGTCAGGGGTGGAGAACTCCTGTTCGCGGGCCATCAGCTCCGCGAAGTCGGACAGCCCGTCCTGTGGTTGATTCGGCGCCGTCATCGAGAGCCATCATGGCGGAGAACCCGCCCGCGCGGTATCGGCCATTCGGGGGACACGACGGAGTGTCGCAGAATCGGAACTATCGACCTGATCTCTCCGCTCGTGCGGTAGATTCCTGTCATGCAGACCTATCGGATCGCCCGGGCCGCGCAACTGCTCGGCGTCAGCGACGACACCGTCCGTCGCTGGATCGAGCAGGGATTGCTGCCGGTCACCGATGCGGCGCCGGCGGAGATCCCCGGTGACGCGCTCGCGGCACGGGCCGAGGCGCTCGCCGCGGAGGAGACGGATGCCGGGAGCGTGCTCTCCAGCGCCCGCAATCGTTTCCTCGGCATCGTGACGCGCGTGCAGATCGACGGGCTGATGGCGCAGGTTGACATCCAGTCAGGGCCGCATCGCGTCGTTTCGCTCATGTCCGCCGAGGCGGCCCGCGATCTGCAGCTCGAGGTGGGCTCACTCGCCACCGCATCCGTCAAGGCGACGCAGGTCGTCGTCGAGGTCCCGAAAGACTGACATGAACCGCACGCTCCGCCGCTCCACCGTCCTCGTCCTCGCCGCCGCCGTCCTCGCCCTGGGCGGCTGTGCGAGCACGGCAGGGAGCACGCCGTCGCCATCGGCCACCACCGAGCAGAGCAGCCTGAGTGGAGACCTCACGGTCTACGCCGCCGCATCGCTCAGCGGCGCCTTCGATGCCATCGGCGAGGCGTTCGTCGCCGAGAATCCGGAGGTGCGGTTCAGCCCGGTGTACGACGGCTCATCCACACTGGTCACGCAGATCCTCGAAGGCGCACCGGCCGATGTGTTCGCCTCGGCCGACGAGGCGAACATGGACAAGGCCGCCGACGTCACCGCGGATCCGACGCTGTTCGCCTCCAACACCCTCGTCATCGCGGTGCCTTCCGGGAACCCGGGCGGCGTCGAGACGCTCGCCGATCTGGCCGACGTGACCACGGTGCTGTGTGCACCGGAGGTGCCGTGCGGTGCCGCTTCCGCGAAGCTGCTCGCCGCCGCGGATGTGACGGTCGATGCGTCCAGCCTCGAGCAGAACGTGACGGCGGTGCTCACGAAGGTCGCCGCGTCCGAGGCCGATGCCGGACTCGTGTACGCCACTGACGTGATCGGGCGTTCCGATGTCGAGGCAGTCGTGCCCGATGGTGCGGACGAAGTCGTCAACCATTACCCGATCGCCGCGCTCTCGGACGCGCCGAACGCCGAGGCGGCTGATGCGTTCGTGGCGTTCGTGCTGTCGGACGCCGGACAGAAGATCCTGGCGGACTTCGGCTTCGGAGCCCCATGAGTGCAGCAGGGGGTCGAGGGTACGCTCCGCGGGCGCTCGCCATCCCCGCTGCGATCGGTCTGGCCTTCCTGATCCTGCCGTTGATCGCTCTCGTCGCGCGTGTGCAGTGGTCGACGTTCCTGGCCGATGTGACGTCGCAGGCAGCCCTCTCTGCTCTCCTCCTCTCGCTCGGCACCGGTCTCGTCGCCACGCTGCTCTGCATCGTCGTCGGCGTTCCGCTCGCGCTGTACATCGCCCGTTCCGGCCCCCGGCTCGCCGCCGTGCTCCGCGCCGTCGTCACGGTGCCGCTGGTGCTGCCGCCGATGGTGGGCGGCGTCGCGCTGCTGTACCTGTTCGGACGTGCGGGGTGGTTCGGCGGGCTCGGCCTCTCCTTCAGCACTCCCGCCGTGGTGCTGGCGCAGACCTTCGTCGCGCTGCCCTTCCTGGTCCTGGCCGTCGAGGGTGCCGTGCGCACGTCGGGCGTGGACCACGAGCGCACGGCCGCGGCCCTCGGAGCCGGACGATGGACGATCCTGCGCCGCATCACCCTGCCGATCGCGGCACCGGGGATCGTGGCTGGCGTCGTGCTGTGCTTCGCGCGGGCGATCGGGGAATTCGGTGCGACGGCGCTGTTCGCAGGCAATCGACCGGGAGTCACCCAGACGATGCCGCTCGCGATCTACACCGCGTTCAACGGTGCGGGAGTCTCGCAGGGCACGGCGGTCGCGCTCGCCCTGTTGCTGCTCGCGACCGCCATCGTCGTGCTGCTTCTCGTGCGCGGCTGGCGACCGGGGGCCGCACGATGACGGGAAGGGAGACCCGGGCCGAGGCGCCGGGGCTGCGCGCACACATCGTGGTCGATCGCGAGCACTTCGCCGTCGACGTCGCTCTGCAGGTGGCGGTGGGGGAGACCATGGCCATCATGGGGCCCAGCGGCGCGGGCAAATCGACCCTGCTGCACGCACTCGCGGGCCTCGAGCCGCTGAGCGCGGGAGAGATCGAGGTCGCCGGCCGGGTCGTCGACCGCGTCGCCTCACCACGGGTGCGGACGCCGCCGATGAACCGCGGGGTCGTGCTGCTCGGCCAGGATGCGCGTCTGTTCCCGCACCTGTCCGTCCGCGAGAACGTCGCCTTCGGCCCTCGGGCGGCAGGCACGGACGCCCGTGCCGCGCGAGACTCTGCCGATGAGTGGCTCGCACGCGTCGGGCTCGCCGGATCCGGGGACCGGATGCCGCGTGAGCTCTCGGGTGGTGAAGGGCAGCGCGTGGCCGTCGCCAGGGCGCTCGCCGCCTCTCCGCGCGCGGTGCTGCTCGACGAACCGCTGGTGGCGCTCGACCCGGTGACGGCGGGCGAGATCCGACAGATGCTGCGCGACCAGCTCGCCGGGGTCACCACGATCGCGGTCACCCACGATGCCGCTGATGCTGTCGCGTTGGCCGAGCGCCTCCTGGTCGTCGAGTCGGGGCGGGTCACACAGAGCGGGCCGGTCCGCGACGTGCTGTCGGCACCCGCGTCGGGCTTCGTCGCCTCGATCGCCGGCGTCAATCGCCTGGTCGGCGTCGCGAGTGGGGGCGCGTGGCGGGGTGGTGAGGTGCGGCTGACCAGCGCGGATCCCGCTTCGCGCGCGCTCGCCGAGGACGATGGAACGCCGCTGATCGCCGTGTTCCGCCCCGAGCACGTGCGGTTGGTCGACGGCTCGGACGGCGGTGGATGGATCGCCGAGGTCGACCGGCTCGAACCCACGGTCACCGGCGTCCGGCTGCAGACCGGGTCGTGCGTCGTCGACCTCTCTGTCTCCGATGCCGCAGGACTGCTCGTCGGCGAGACCGTCCAGCTGCGGATCGAGCCCGAGCATGTGCGGTTCGTTCCCCTGCGCTGAGTCGTCGCCCCGGGCGGTCGTGGGCGGAACACTGACAATGTGCCGGTCGTCGCCGCCGAGCCGCCCCCGCGCGCTGCTCCGGGGGTTAGTCTCGGAACATGACGGGGAGCGGGGGAGCACCGTGACGGCCGTGCCGGTGGTCATCGGCATGCGCGCGCCGCGCACCGAGCCCGCATCTCATGCCGCCGGCCTCACGGGAGGTCTCGTCGACACGCATGGCCGTGTGCATCGCGATCTGCGCATCTCCCTCACCGATCGCTGTTCGCTGCGTTGCACGTACTGCATGCCCGAGCAGGGCAACGAGTGGCTCGCCCGCACGAGCATCCTCTCCACCGACGAGATCGTCGAGGTGGCGGAGGTCGCCGCAGCTCTCGGCATCCGCACCTTCCGTCTCACCGGCGGCGAACCGCTGCTGCGCACCGACATCGTCGACGTCGTGCGGCGCATCTCCCGCATCGAGGGGGAGGAGGGCCCTGTCGAGGTGGCGATGACCACCAACGGCATCAGCCTCGCCCAGAAGCTCCCGGCCCTGATCGATGCCGGGCTCACACGCCTCAACATCAGCATCGACACGGTCGACCGCCAGCGCTTCGCCGACCTCACCCGCCGCGACCGCCTCGACGACGTGTTCGCGGGTATCGAGGCGGCTGCGGCCTCGTCCCTCCGTCCCCTCAAGCTGAACGCGGTCGCCATGCGCGGCGTGAACGACGACGAGCTGGTCGATCTCGTGGAGTTCGCGATGGGCGTGGGCGCTCAGCTCCGATTCATCGAGCAGATGCCGCTGGACGCCGGGCACACCTGGGACCGCGCCTCGATGGTCACGCGCGAGGAGATCCTCGCCTCGCTGGGAGAACGCTGGCACCTCGAGCCGGTCGAGGGCCGCGGTGGCGCTCCCGCCGAGAAGTGGCGGATCGACGGCGGGCCGCACGAGGTCGGCGTGATCGCCTCGGTCACCGCCCCGTTCTGCGGCGCCTGCGATCGTCTGCGGCTGACCGCCGACGGGCAACTGCGCAACTGCCTGTTCTCGCTCGCCGAGTACGACCTGACCGGGCTGCTGCGCGGAGAGTCGGCCTCCGCGCCGGGGCAACGCGCGGATGAGATCGCCGCACTGCTGCGTTCGTGCGTGCATGGCAAGCTGCCGGGGCACGCGATCGACGACCCCTCGTTCCTGCAGCCCGCGCGCGGCATGAACGCGATCGGCGGCTGAGCGAAGAAGAGCGAGCTGAAGACGCTCTCTCGATATGTAGGGGTGAACGGATGTGGGAGACGATCCGGCCGGGGACCGACGGGTACCGGTTGACGATCCGGGCGACACGAGTCTCCATGATCCAGCTCGTCGCGATCATCGTCGGCTGCATCATCGTGGGAGGAGGCGGTGCCGCGGCGGCGTTGATCGCCATCTCGCTGGAGACCGACGTCATGTTCGGCCGATCCGGTGTCGTCCTGGTCGCCGGCGGCCTGGGGATCGTCATCGTGCTCGCCCTGCTGTGGATCTTCGCCTGGCGGAGGAAGCGCTACGTCATCGAGTGGGACGACGAGGGGCTACGAATCGTCGGAGCCGGGTCGGAGCGATCGTTCCCCTGGGAGTCGATCTCTCGAGTACTGATCCGCCTCGACACCGACTATGCCCGCGTCGAGGTGAGGGACACGGACGACGGGTCCATGACGCTGTTGGCCGGCTTCGGCTCGCAAGACGTCAAGCGGACCAACGCGATGGACCGGATTCCCGTCGGTGTGACAAACCTCCTGCGACGTCATCTCCTCATCGAGCAACGGAGCAAGCGAAACGCACTCGACCTGCACGTCTTCCTGCGGGAGCGGCGAGCAGACACGTGAACCAGATCGTTCCGATCCTTAGGCGAGGAACTCCCGGGCCGCGGCCGACAGAGCGGTGACGCCGACCTCGATCGTCGGGTGGATCTCCGGTGCGAAGAACGGCGAGTGATTCGTCGGGATGTCCTCGCCCAGGCGTCCCGCAGCGACGGCCTCGGCGAACCGGGCGGGGTCGATACCGCCCCAGAACCAGAACACGAGGGGTGCTCCGGCATCGCGGGCGAACCATGACACGTCCTCGCTGCCGGTGAACATGCCGGGGTCGATCACGGCCGCCTCGCCCAGGGCGCGCTGCAGCGCCGCGGTGACCCGGGCGGTGGCATCCTCGTCGTTGATCGTGGCGGGCAGCGTGTGGTCGGTGCGGATCTCGGGCTCCCGCTCGGCGCCGGAGGCCGTGGCCTCGGCCCGCACGATGCGCTCGACACTCGCGAGCACCTTGTCGCGCGTCTCCTCGTTCGGGTAGCGCAGGCTGAGCTCGAGCTTCGCCTCGGCGGGGATGATGTTGTTCTTCAGTCCCGCGTGGATCGACCCGACGGTCACGACGGCGACGCCCTGCGGGTCGATCTCGCGTGAGGCGATGGTCTGCAGACGCATCACGGTGGCGGCGGCCATCACGACGGGGTCGATCGTGGCGTGCGGGCGGGAGCCGTGTCCGCCGCGGCCGTGCAGGGTCACGGTGAGTCCGTCGGAGGCGGCCATCTGCGTGCCGCTGCGCACGCCGATCACACCGGCGGGGAGCGGAGTCACATGCTGACCGAGCACCACGTCGGGTTTCGGGTAGCGGTCGAGGATCCCGTCGTCCAGCATCGCGCGCGCTCCGGCGCCGTACTCCTCGGCGGGCTGGATCAGCACGACAAGGGTTCCCGACCAGTCGGACCGCTCGGCGACGAGCCTCTCGACCGCGCCGATCATGGCGGTGACGTGCATGTCGTGGCCGCAGGCGTGCATGACGGGAACGGTCGTCCCCGCGGGGTCGACGCCCTTCGCTGTGCTGGCGTAAGACAGGCCGGTCTGCTCCTCGACGGGGAGCGCGTCCATGTCGGCGCGCACCCACACCACCGGACCTTCGCCGTTGCGGAGCACGCCGACGACGCCGGTGACGCCGACACCCTCTTCGACCTCGAGGCCGAGGTCGCGCAGGTGCTGGGCGGCGATGCCGGCGGTGCGCGTCTCCTGGAACGAGAGCTCGGGGTGCTGGTGCAGGTCGATGTAGAGCGCTTCGAGGTCGATCGTCATGGCCCGAGCCTAGCCGGGCAGCCCCGCGTTGCCGAGACCCATGGTCGCCGCCCAGACCCACTGTCACAAGCGTCTGGCTCGATGGGTCTCGGCGCGGCGCATGGGTCTCGGTGCCGCGGGTAGGGGGGATCAGGCGGGGGATGTGTAGGTCGTGAGGTCTGGGCCGGGGTGCAGCACGGCGTTCACGATCGCCCGGATCGCGAACTCGCTGGTCGCGCCCAGTTCGATCGCCCCGGGGTGCAGGAGCCACTGCAGCTGCAGCCCGTCCATCACGGCGAGGATCGCGGCGGAGGCGGCAGCGACCGAGTCGGGGTCGCGCACGCCCTCCTGGGCGCACAGGTCGTGGAACGCGGCCGTGACCTCGCGGCGCAGTGTCGTGTACCTCTCCTCGAAGAACGGGCGCGAGGGATGCTCGTCGGTGACCGACTCCGCCGAGAGTACCGTGTAGGCCTGCACGATGCCCGGCCGCTTCTCGTTCGTGAAGGCGGTGCGCACGAGGTGCAGGAACAGTTCCGGTCCCCCGGGGATGTGCTTCTGGGCGAGGCCGGCGACATCGTCCCTGTCTCGGTAAGCGAGCACCTCGAGTAGGAGCTTCTGCTTCGAGCCGAAGTGGTGGAGCACGCCGGCGTGCGTGATGCCGACCTGCTCGGCGACGTCCGCCAGGGTCCCGTTGGTCGAGCCCTTGTTGCCGAAGATCTCGATCGCGGCCTTGAGGATCTGCTCGCGTTTCTCGAGCGTCGCCGGGCGCACGCGCACTGTCTGGTCGCTGTCTGCCACCGCGGCCTCCTCTCCATCGTCGGACTGTGCTTGCGGTCAAACTTACTACTCGGTAACCTCACGGAAGCTTACTTTCTCGACAGTAAGCAAATCACGACGGCCGGCGGACCCCGTTCGCCGGCGACACAGCACAAAGACCCGTGCCTAGGAGAAGCAATGAAGCTCAGAAAGTCTCTGATCGCCGCGACCGCGATCACCGCGCTCGGTGTGTCGGCCCTCGCCGGCTGCTCGGCCGGCGGTGGATCCGGCGACGGCGCCGGATCCGCATCCCTCACCATCGCGAAGCCCGACGGTGCGATCACCACCGAGTCGAACAACCCGTTCGTCGGCGACTCCGCCGCGTCGAAGTACGGCTACGCCAAGGTCGTGTTCGAGACCCTGGCCCTGGTGAACCAGACGGGAGATCGCGGTACCACGCCATGGCTCGCCGAGAGCCTCGAGTGGAACGACGACTACACGCAGCTCACGGTCGTCCCGCGCGCGGACGTCACCTGGAGCGACGGCGAGCCGTTCACGGCCGACGACATCGTCTTCTCGTTCGAGACCGCCTCGATCCCCGCCCTCGACACCGCCGGCCTCAAGTACGAGGGCGCCGAGGTCGACGGCGACAAGGTCGTGCTGAGCTTCGGCGACTCCAAGTACGTCAACCAGGCACGCGTGCTGCACGTGCCGATCGTCCCCAAGCACATCTGGGAGAAGTTCGAGGACCCGGCCACCGACCCCGTCAAGGGCGACGACCTCGTCGGCACCGGCCCCTACACGATGGCGAACTGGTCGACCGAGTCGGTCACGCTCGACGCGCGCGACGACTACTGGGGCGGCGACCTCGCCGTGCCCGAGCTGCACTACGTCTCGTACGGTGACAACACCGCCCTCACCACGGCCCTCGCGAACGGCGACGCCGACTGGGCGCAGGCGTTCATCCCGCAGATCGAGGAGCAGTTCCTCTCGGCCGACCCCGAGCACAACAAGTTCCTCGCCTCCCCGACCACCGGCTCGGCCACGCTGTTCATGAACCTGCAGCAGAAGCCGTTCGACGACCCCGCCTTCCGTCAGGCGCTCGCCTGGGTGATCGACCGCGACGCCTACGTCGACATCGCGCGCGAGGGTGCCAGCGAGCCGGTCTGGTCCGTGACGGGACTGTCGTCGATCCTCGAAGACGAGATCCAGCCGGAGTTCGAGGGAGTCGACTACAAGGTCGACGCCGAGAAGGCGCGTGACCTGCTGGAGACCGCCGGATACACCTGGAAGGACGACGCCCTGATCGACCCCGACGGCACGCCCGTCTCGTTCACGCTCTCCGTCCCGTCCGGCTGGAGCGACTGGAACACGGCGCAGGAGCTCATCGCCGAGGACGTGAAGGACAGCATCGGCGCCGAGGTCAAGATCGACATGCCCGACTGGGGCGGCTGGGCCGATCCCCGCGACAACGGCACGTTCTCTGCGATCATCCACTGGCTGGAGGACAGCGGCACGGCGTACGGCCTCTACACCTCGACCATGGATCCGCGGTGGATCTCCCCCGAGGGCAAGGCCGGCTTCAACTTCGGTCGCTTCGACGACCCGGAGGCGACCGCCGCGCTGAACACGTACGCGAACGCCTCGTCCGACGAGGAGCGCACCACCGCCATCGACACGCTGCAGACGATCTTCTCCGAGCAGGTGCCGGCCATCCCGCTGGGCGCCCACCCGCTGCTGGGCGAGTTCAACACGCGCAACTACGTCGGCTGGCCTTCGGAGGACGACACCTACGCGTCCGCCGACCCGACGCAGCCGAACATCGTGCAGATCCTCACGAAGCTGAAGCCCGCCGAGTAGGACCTCGACAGGCTCAGCCACCCACAGCCGGGACTTCGACAGGCTCAGCCACCCATCTGGGTCCCTGAGCCTGTCGAAGGGCCCGCCCCCACGAAGGACACCCCCATGCCAGACCCCCTGCTCACCGTGCGCGACTTCTCCGTCGTGTACGACGTCGATCCGCCCGTCGAGGCGGTGAAGAACGTGACCCTCGAACTGCAGCGCGGCGAGATCCTGGGCCTCGCCGGGGAGAGCGGATGCGGCAAGACCACGCTCGCCTACGGGGTGCAGCGCCTGCTGCGCGCTCCGGCCGTCATCACCGGCGGCAGCGTGACCTTCCACGACGTGACCGGCATCGACATCGACATCAACGCTCTGGACGTCGACGCGATGCAGCGATTCCGCTGGGACAAGGTGTCGATGGTGTTCCAGGGCGCGATGAACGCCCTCAACCCCGTCGCGACGATCGGCTCGCAGCTGGAGGACGTGTTCGAGATCCACCGCCCCGACATGAACCGCAAGCAGCGGCGTGCCGAGGCCGAGGAACTGCTCGAGATCGTCAAGGTCGGCCGTCAGCGTGTGCGCTCCTTCCCGCACGAGCTCTCCGGCGGCATGCGCCAGCGCGTCATGATCGCCATGGCCCTGGCGCTCCGTCCGCAGCTGATGGTCATGGACGAGCCGACGACCGCGCTCGACGTGCTGGTGCAGCGGGAGATCCTCAAGCAGATCTCTCAGCTGCGGCACGAGTTCGGCTTCTCGGTGATCTTCATCACCCACGACCTTCCGCTTCTGCTGGAGATCAGCGACCGGATCGCGATCATGCGCGAAGGAGAGATCATCGAGCTCGATACGGCAGAGCGCATCTGGACGCAGCCGGAGCACGAGTACACGAAGACGCTGTTGTCGTCGTTCCCCCGGCTCACCGGGGAGAGAGGGGTGCTGGTGCGATGACCACCCTCGAGTTCCGCAATGTCACGAAGGCGTACAACGTCCGAGGCGCCGGGCAGATCAAAGCCCTCGACGACGTGAGCTTCACCCTGACGTCCGGCCAGACGATCGGCCTGGTCGGCCAGTCCGGCAGCGGCAAGTCCACGATCGCGAAGATCCTCACCCAGCTCGAGACCCCGACCAGCGGCGAGGTGCTGCTCGACGGCAAGCCCATCCCGCGCCGCGGCAGGGGCCTGCGGAAGTACCGCCAGCAGTTGCGCATGGTGTTCCAGGACCCGTTCGCCTCGCTCAACCCGTACCACTCGATCCGCTACCACCTGGAGCGTCCGATCCGCCTCGACGACGTGGTGCCGAAGAAGGAGACCGAGAACGAGGTGCGTCGGCTCCTCGACCGGGTGCGCCTCGATGCGGACGCGGTGATCGACCGCCGCCCCCACGAGCTGTCGGGCGGCCAACGGCAACGCGTTGCCATCGCCCGTGCCCTGGCCTCGCGTCCCTCGCTCCTCGTCGCCGATGAGCCGGTGTCGATGCTCGACGTCTCCATCCGGCTCGGCGTGCTGAACCTGCTCGCCGATCTGCAGCGCGAAGAGGGACTCGGTGTGCTCTACATCACGCACGACCTGGCGACCGCCCGGCACTTCAGCGACGAGATCATGGTCCTCAACCAGGGGCGCGTGGTCGAGTACGGAACCGCCGACGATGTGATCCTCAACCCGCAGGATCCGTACACCCGCGAGCTGCGCGCGGCCTCTCCCGATCCGGAGAAGCACTTCGCTGCAGCGGCATCGAACGGAGGCGCGCTGTGAGCTCCGCTCTCCCCCAGCTCGACGACAACGACCTCGTCGCCCGCGATGCCCTCGAGGTCGGCACCACGGCGACCACGGCAGAGCGCACCAGGCGGCCGGTGCCATGGCGCTTCTTCGCCGGTCGCGCGGCGTTCTACCTGTTCACACTGTGGGCGGCGATCACGATCAACTTCTTCCTGCCCCGCCTCATGAAGGGCGACGCGGTCAGCTCGTACCTCGCGCGCAACCGCAACGTGAGCCCCGAGGCGGCAGACGCGCTGCGCGTGCTGCTCGGCATCGACACCGACAAGTCCATCTGGCAGCAGTACCTCGAGTACTGGGGGATGCTGCTGCGCGGCGACCTCGGCATCTCGACCCTGCACGGCCTGCGGCCGGTCGCCGAGGTGCTCGCCGCCGCCCTGCCCTGGACGCTCGGGCTGGTCGGCATCGCGACCATCATCTCCTTCGCGATCGGCACGCTGCTCGGAGCCGTCGTCGGATGGAAGCGGGGCAGCAGGCTCGACGCGATCATCCCGGTGACCACGTTCTTCAACACGATCCCGTACTTCTGGCTCGGACTCATCGCGATCGCGATCTTCTCCTCGACCCTGAAGTGGTTCCCGTCATCGCATGCCTACGACAAGGGGCAGTCGCCGGAATGGAGTCTCGACTTCATCGGCCAGGTGATCATGCACGGCACGCTCCCGGCGCTGACCATCGTGGTCGCCTCGCTCGGCGGATGGGTGCTCGGCATGCGCAACATGATGCTGACGGTGCTCGACGACGACTACATCACGGTCGCGCAGGCGAAGGGCATGCCCAACAAGCGGGTGCTCTGGGGCTATGCCGCTCGCAACGCGGTGCTGCCGCAGATCCAGAGCTTCGCGCTGTCGATCGGCTTCATCGTGGGCGGCACGATCGTGATGGAGATGGTGTTCAGCTATCCGGGTGTCGGCAAGCTGCTGCTCGACGCGACCAACGCCAAGGACTTCGCCCTCATGCAGGGCGTGTTCCTCGTGATCACGCTGTCTGTGCTCGTGGCCAACATCCTCGCCGATGTCGTCTACGCCTACCTCGACCCGCGCACGCGCCAGATGGAGTCCTGACATGACCGTTCCCACCACTGCAGCGACCACAGCGCCCGACGGATCGGCCGTCGTCTCCGGCATGCCCGAGACCGCCACGCTGCGCACCCCGTCGACGGGAGCGCCGCCGCGCAAGACGTTCTGGTCGCAGCTCGCGCAGGCGTTCGCGATGTTCCGCAACCCCAAGTCGATCGCCGGGCTCATCATCCTCGGGGTGTTCGTGCTCATCGCGATCCTCGCTCCGTGGATCGCCCCGTACGGGCCGACCCAGAAGGACCGCACGGCGCTGCGTCAGCCGCCCTCCTGGGAGCACTGGCTGGGCACGACGCACATGGGCGAAGACGTGCTGAGCCAGATCATCTACGGCACCCGCGGTGTGATCGTCGTCGGATTCCTCGCGGCCTTCATCGCCACGATCATCGCGATCACGATCGGTGTGATCGCCGGCTACGTGCGCGGCTGGAAGAGCGAGTCGTTGTCGGCGCTGACCAACGTGTTCCTGGTGATCCCCGGCATCCCGTTGATCATCATCATCGCCTCGCAGTTCGAGAACCCGCCGCTGATCGTGATCGCCGCGGTGCTGGGGATAACCGGGTGGGCGTGGGGCGCCCGCGTGCTGCGCGCGCAGACCATGTCGCTGCGCAACCGCGACTTCATCCAGGCCGCGCGCGCGAACGGCGAGCCGCTGCGCCGCATCATCACGGTCGAGATGCTCCCGAACCTCATGGCGCTCATCGCCTCGAGCTTCGTCGGGACCGTGACGGCGGCCATCCTCGGTCTCACGACGCTGGCCTTCATCGGGGTGATCCCGGTGAGCAACCTCAACTGGGGGACCATCCTGTTCTGGGCGCAGCAGAACGGTGCGTTCCCGCGACTGTGGTGGTGGTACGTGCCGGCCGGGCTCTGCATCGCGATCATCGGCGTCGCGCTCTCGCTCATCAACTTCGGCATCGACGAGTACGTCAACCCGCGACTGCGTTCGGCGGGCGAGCGGGCCAGGGCGATGAAGAAGAAGGGGCTGAACGTGAACGACGCCGTCACCGCCGTCCGCAGCGTGCCCCTGCCGAAGAAGGCTCCCGATCCCGTAACGTCGGCGACCTCGTCCGACCCCTCCGGGCCCGGCGACGCCTCGACGACCCCGACACCGAACACGAACCAGAACACGAAGTGATGACCTCTCAGACTCTGACCACGCAGCTCCCGTACCAGGACCCCGCTCTCTCGATCCCCGAGCGCGTGGCCGACCTCCTCAGCCGCATGACGCTGGAGGAGAAGGTCGGGCAGATGCTTCAGCTCGACGCTCGCGACGACATCGACGACCACATCGCGCGGCGCCATGCGGGCTCGATCCTGCACACCTCGCCCGAGCGCATCCTGCGAGCGAACGAGCTCACGGCGCAGACCCGGCTCCGCATCCCGCTCCTGGTGGGGGAGGACTGCATCCACGGGCACTCGTTCTGGCCGGGGGCGACGATCTACCCGACGCAGCTCGGCATGGCCGCGTCGTGGGACTCCGCGCTCGTCGAACGCGTCGCCCGTGCGACGGCCGAGGAGGTCGCGGTCACCGGCATACACTGGACGTTCTCGCCCGTGCTGTGCATCGCCCGCGATCTGCGCTGGGGTCGCATCGACGAGACCTTCGGTGAAGACCCGTTCCTGATCGGCGAACTGGCTTCGGCCATGGTGCGCGGCTATCAGGGTGACGGACTCGACGACCCCACGGCCATCCTCGCGACCGCCAAGCACTTCGCCGGGTACTCCGAGACCCAGGGCGGGCGCGACGCGAGCGAGGCCGACATCTCCCGCCGCAAGCTGCGCTCGTGGTTCCTGCCGCCGTTCGAGCGCGTCGCCCGCGAGGGCTGCCGCACGTTCATGCTCGGCTACCAGACCACCGACGGCGTGCCGATCACCACCAACGACTGGCTGCTCAGCGACGTGCTGCGCGGCGAGTGGGGCTACACCGGCACGCTCATCACCGACTGGGACAACGTCGGTCGCATGGTGTGGGAGCAGCGGATCCAGCCCGACATCACGCACGCGGCCGCGGCTGCCGTGCGGGCGGGGAACGACATGATCATGACCACGCCCGGCTTCTTCGAGGGAGCGCTGGATGCCGTGGCGAAGGGGATGCTCGCCGAGGACGCCTTCGACGCCGCCGCCGCCCGCATCCTGACGCTGAAGTTCGAGCTGGGGCTCTTCGAGAACCCGCGCCTTCCTAGCACCGCGCTCGACACCGTGGTGGGCAGCGTGGAGCACGCGGAACTGAACCTCGAGGTCGCCCGCCGCTCGCTCGTGCTGCTCGAGAACGACGGCGTGCTGCCGCTAGACCCCGCGTCCGCGCTGAAGGTCGCGGTCACCGGCCCCCTCGCCGACGATGCGCAGACGCAGCTCGGCGACTGGGCCGGCGGCTCCGGTCAGGCGGGATGGCTCGACGGTCAGCCTCGCGAGATGATCACGACCGTGCTCGACGGCCTGCAGACGATCGACGGCTGGAGCGTCACCCACGCCCGCGGTGCCGACATCCTCACGCTCGAGGAAGACCCGCAGGGTCCGTTCTTCCCCGACAAGCAGCCGCGTCCGCCGGTGGTGAGGGCCTGCGAGCCCGACGCCGCTCTGATCGCGGAGGCCGTCTCGGCCGCATCCGACTCGGACGTCGTCGTGGCGGTCGTGGGCGATCGGATCGAGCTCGTCGGCGAGGGCCGCTCCACTGCGACCCTCGAGCTCATCGGCGGGCAGAACGCCTTGATCGATGCGCTCATCGCGACCGGGAAGCCCGTCGTGATCGTGCTGCTCGCCTCGAAGCCGCTCGTGCTCCCGGCGTCCGCATCGAAGGCGGCAGCGGTGATCTGGGCGGCGAACCCCGGCATGCAGGGTGGGCGCGCGCTGGCTGACATCATCTCCGGGGCAGCAGAGCCGTCCGGGCGCCTGCCGATCTCGTTCGCCCGCCACGTAGGCCAGCAGCCGACGTACTACAACCAGATCCGCGGACAACACGGCGACCGCTACGCGGACCTCACGCAGTCGCCCGCCTGGGCGTTCGGAGAAGGTCTGTCGTACACCACCGTGGAGTACTCCGACCTCGTGCTGGAGGAGACCTCGCTGGCGGAGTCCGACACGATCGTCGGGCACGTCACGGTGTCGAACACGGGGGTACGGCCTGCACGCGAGACGGTGCAGGTCTACGTGCGCGACTCGGTGACGAGCGTGAGCTGGACCGACAAGGAGCTCAAGACCTTCCGTCAGGTCGACGTCGCCCCGGGGGAGTCCGTACGGGTGCGCCTGGAGCTGCCGGTGTCCGACTGCACGATCGTCGACGCCGCGGGCACGCGTCTGGTCGAGGCCGGTACGTTCGAGCTGCTGGTGGGCCCGAGCTCCCGCGACGAGGTGCTCCTCTCCGCGGACTTCGAGGTCCGCTGACCCGCTCCCTGTCGAGACCCACTCTCCTCGCCCAGACCCACTCCCGCCGGCGCATGCGGCGATGGGTCTCGGCGGCGGGAGTGGGTCTCGCGGCGTTCGCAGGCGAGTGGGTCAGTCCTGCAGGCGGTGCGGGCCGGCGCCCTGAGTGCCGAGCGCGTCGTCGGGGTTGAGCAGGCCGCAGGCCTTCATCGACAGGCAGCCGCAGCCGATGCATCCGGTGAGTTCGCGTTCGAGCCGTTCGATGCCTTCGCGGCGTTTCTCCAGCTCGCGCTTCCAACGTCGGGAGGCCCGCTGCCAGTCCTCGTGGCTCGGGGTCTCGGTCAGTGGCACGTCGGCGAAGGCCGTCTGCACGTCGGAGAGCGGGATGCCGAGGCGCTTCGCGACCGTGATGAGCGAGACGCGGCGCAGCATGTGCCGTGCATAGCGGCGCTGGTTGCCCGGCGTGCGGGTCGACGCGATGAGGCCGAGGCCCTCGTAGAAGTGCAGCGCGGAAGCGGCGACCCCCGTGCGTCGGGTCATCTCGCCGATCGTGAGCGGTTCGTCGGGTGCATGCGGACTCATCCGGCCGCCTTTCCTTCGATTTGACCTCAAGTGTACTTGAGGTTTTACGGTAGTCATGTGGCCCGGCAAGGGCTGATCGACCCGAACGAGGACAGCGTGACCCGAACGAAGACCCTGCGATGACCTATGTGATCGCCCTGCCGTGCGTCGATGTGAAGGACAAGGCCTGTATCGACGAGTGCCCTGTCGACTGCATCTACGAGGGCGAACGCTCGCTCTACATCCACCCCGACGAGTGTGTGGACTGCGGCGCCTGCGAGCCGGTGTGCCCGGTCGAGGCCATCTTCTACGAAGACGATCTGCCCGATGAGTGGCAGGACTATTACAAGGCCAACGTCGAGTTCTTCGACGAGATCGGGTCTCCCGGCGGTGCCGCGAAGACGGGCACGCTGACGTTCGATCACCCGATCATCGCCGCGCTCGCGCCCCAGGGGGAGCACACATGACCGCCGCCGGATCACCCCCCGTGGAGCCGCGCATCGCCATCGTGGGGG
Source organism: Microbacterium sp. R1 (assembly GCF_015159725.1). Classification (NCBI taxonomy): domain Bacteria; kingdom Bacillati; phylum Actinomycetota; class Actinomycetes; order Micrococcales; family Microbacteriaceae; genus Microbacterium; species Microbacterium sp. R1. The sequence goes on from NZ_JADDUD010000004.1 coordinate 174,198, forward strand.
CGGGCCCTGCGGGTATCTACGCCGCTGACATCCTGCTCGACCGTGTCCCCACCGCAGCGATCGACCTGTTCGAGAAGCTCCCCGCGCCCTACGGTCTCGTCCGCTACGGCGTCGCGCCCGACCATCCCCGCATCCGGAAGATCACCGACGCCCTGCACGAGGTGCTCGTGAACCCACGCATCCGGTTGCGGTGCAACGTCGAGATCGGCCGTGACGTCGAGATCGACGAGCTGCGTGCCGCATACGACGGAGTGATCGTGGCGACGGGTGCCGACCTCGACGTCGCGCTCGACATCCCCGGCATAGATCTCCCCGGCTCGTTCGGCGCCGCCGACTTCGTCGCCTGGTACGACGGGCACCCCGATGCACCGCGCACCTGGCCGCTCGCCGCCGAGTCGGTCGCCGTGCTCGGGGCCGGCAACGTGGCGCTGGATGTCACGAGGATCCTGGCCAAGCACGCCTCGGCGCTGACCCACACCGACACCCCTGATGCCGTGCTCGACCAGCTCGCGGCCAGCCCGTTGCGCGATGTGCACCTCTTCGCTCGGCGAGGACCGGCCGACGTGCGCTTCTCGGCCATGGAGTTGCGCGAGCTCGCCGAGCAGGACGACGTCGATGTGATCGTCGACCCCGAAGAACTCGCTCTCGACGAGCACGCCGAGCGGATGGTCGCGCAGTTCTCGCAGCGGCGCATCATCGTGCGCACCATGACCGAATGGGCCGCCGTCGACCCCGCGACGCGCACGGCCTCGCGCCGCATACACCTGCACCTGCGGCAACGCCCGGTGCGGCTGCTGGGGACCGACTCCGTGACCGGCATCGAGATGGAGCGCACCGCGTCAGACGAGCTCGGTCGCATGGTCGGCACCGGCGAGCTGCTGCACTACGACGTCGGAGCGGTCTACCGTGCCGTGGGATATCGATCGACGCCCGTGCCTGGGATGCCGTTCGACACTACGCTCGGAGTCGTGCCGCACATCGAAGGTCGAGTCGTCGACGCGGAGGGCGTCCCGATCCCCCGGCTGTACGCCACGGGCTGGATCAAGCGCGGGCCGGTCGGACTCATCGGCTCGACCAAGTCGGACGCCGCGCAGACCATCGGCCACGTCGTCGACGACCTCGGATCGGTCGAGCTGGAAGCGCGTGACGACGATCCGATCGCCCACCTGTCGCACGCGGTCGACCTCGATGGCTGGCTGCGGATCGATGCCGCGGAGCGTGGGGCGGGAGCAGCCCGTGGCCGTGAGCGGACGAAGATCGTCGAGCGCGAGGAGATGCTGACGCATGCGAAGCAAGAACAGATGATGGAGGCCGGTCGATGACCGCGACACCCGTGCCCACCCCGATCGGCGAAGGGCTCAAGGCCGCGTTCCGCACGCATCCCGCCGGCGTCGCGATCATCACCGCGAGCACTCCGGACGGGCCGGTCGGCCTCACGGCGTCGAGCGTCGCCTCGGTGGCGGTCGACCCCGCGGCGATCGTGTTCTCCGTGACCAGGGCGACGGGGTCCGCGGGAGCGATCCTCGGAGCGGACACCTTCGTGGTGCATCTGATCGACGACGAGCACTCCGACCTCGCGCAGAGCTTCGCGGTCAGCGGCTCCGAGCGCTTCACCCCCGAGCAGGGGTGGGCGACGCTGCCGACCGGAGAACCGCACCTCCCCGAGGCCAGGGCGGCGCTGCGGTGTCGCACCATCGAGACCGTCGCAGTGGGGTCGTCGACTGTGGTCATCGCCGAGGTCATCGAGGTGCTGCCCGGTCCGTCCGGGCGTCCTCTGGTCTACCTCGACCGCCGATTCCACTCGCTCCCGCACGACCCCGAGCACTGATCCGCACCCACCGATAGCACCATCGAAAGGAAGCACAATGTCCACTCTCTACACGCTCCCCGAGCTCCCGTACGACTACTCCGCGCTCGAGCCGCACATCTCCGGCAAGATCATGGAGCTGCACCACTCCAAGCACCACCAGGCGTACGTGACCGGCGCGAACACCGCGCTCGAGCAGCTCGCCACCGCACGCAGCGCCGGCGACCTCGCGAACGTCAACAAGCTCGAGAAGGACCTCGCGTTCAACCTCGGCGGCCACATCAACCACTCCGTCTTCTGGCAGAACCTCTCGCCCGAGGGCGGCGGCGCTCCGGAGGGCGAGCTCGAGGCCGCGCTCGTCGACGCATTCGGATCGATCGATGCGTTCCGGGCGCACTTCACCGCGACCGCGCTCGGTGTGCAGGGATCGGGCTGGGCCGTGCTCGCCTGGGACAGCGTGGGCGCCCGCCCCGTGATCTTCCAGCTCTTCGACCAGCAGGGGAACGCACCGCTCGGCGTGACGCCGCTGCTGCAGCTCGACGTCTGGGAGCACGCCTACTACCTCGACTACCTCAACGTGCGCGCCGACTACGTCAAGGCGTTCTGGAACCTCGTGAACTGGCCTGACGTGCAGCGCCGCTTCGAGGCTGCTCGCACGGCGACCGAGGGCCTCATCGTCGCGAGCTGATCGGTGACGACGGCTCGCCTCGACCTACAGGAGGCGGGCCGTCGTCCCGCGCACGTTCAGCTCGTACGGAAGTGCAGACGGGATGTGCACGGCATCCGGGGTGGCGAGCTTGGCAAGCACCGCATCCGCTGCCCGCTCGCCCTGCCCGAGCGGGAACTGATCGACCGTGGTCAGGCGGAAGAACTCGCCGAGCTCGTGCCCGTCGATGCCGACGATCGACAACTCCTCCGGCACGTTGAAGCCGAGGTCGCGCGCGGCGAGGATCGCCCCGATCGCCATCTCATCCGACGCCGCGAAGACCGCGGTCGGGCGGGGGCCCGGCCTGCCGAGCAGCTGTTTCGCCGCCCGGTAGCCGCCCTCCACCGTGAAGTCGGCTGGTTCGAGGAAGGCGTGGTTCAGCGGGATCCCTGCCGTGGCGAGTGCCTTCTCGAAGCCCAGACGGCGGTTGGTCGGGATGTGGAAGTCGATGTCGAACTCGGGGTTGGCTCCGATGTGCGCGATGTCGGTGTGGCCGAGGCTGATCAGGTGCTCGGTGGCCAACTGCGCGACGGCGACGTCATCGACGGTCATGGTGTCGAGCTTCGGGTTCGGACCGCCGATCGCGATCACGGGGAGTCCGAGGTCGAGCAGGTACTGCGTCTCGTCCTCGTCGAGCTCGATCGACACCGCGATCACGGCGTCCACGCGCTGCCGTCGCAGGAAGGTGTCGAACACGTGTCGGCGCACGTCCTTGTCGGCGGTGATGTTGTACAGCGTGATGTCGTAGCCCTCGCGCATCAGTGCGGCCGAGACGCCGGAGAGCACCGTGCTGAAGAACCACCGGTCGAGGAACGGGACGATGACCCCGACGTTGCGGGTGCGACCCGATGCCAGGCTCGACGCACGGGACGACACCACGTAGCCGAGAGTCTGCGCTGCGGCCTGCACCCTCTCCTTCGCGGATTCGGACACGTGGCCGCGACCGCTCAGTGCGCGCGAGACGGTCGCGGTGGAGACTCCGGCGAGCCGGGCGACCTCATCGATGCTGGCCATGGTTCCTCTGTCGAAAGGCTCCGGTCGCGGTGTGTGTCGCTTCACGCAGGCGTGGGCGACGACAACCGCGACCGGAGGGTGTCAGGCGTGGGTCGCGGTGGTGTACCAGACGGCCGTGTCGACCGGGATCGCGGCTCCTTCAAAGGGCTGGCTCTGCAGCAACACCAAGGCGTCTGCCGGCAGCTCGACGGGGGCGGTACCGAGGTTCGCGACCACGTGCACGTCACCACGGCGGAACGCGACCGCCTCGGGACCGGCGTCCTCCCACACCAGAGAGCCGCTGCCGAAGCCGTGCTCACGCCGTCCGGCCAGCAGGCGCTTGTACAGCGCGAGCGTCGACGCCGGGTCGACCTCTTCCACGTCGCGCGCGTAGGTCGCCCAGTCGGCGGGCTGGGGAAGCCACGACAGTCCGGTGTCGTTGAAGCCGAAGGCCGGAGCCTCTGCGTTCCAGGGCAGCGGCACGCGGCACCCGTCACGTCCGTAGCGTGCGCCGTTCGTGCGGAACCACGTCGGGTCCTGACGGTACTCGTCCGGGATCTCCATCGCCTCGGGCAGCCCGAGCTCTTCGCCCTGGTAGAGGTAGGAGGAACCGGGCAGAGCCAGCATCAGGGTCGTCGCAGCGCGAGCGCGAGCCAGTCCGGTCGCGGTGTCCGGCTTGTCAGGGGTGTTCGGTCCGATGCCCTCGCCCTGGGGGTTGTCGGAGGTGAGTGCGAGGCGCGTCGCGTGGCGCACCACATCGTGGTTCGACAGCACCCACGTGCTCGGGGCGCCGACCTCACCGAACGCGTCCAGCGACTCGCGGATCACGTCGCCGAGCTTCTTCGCGTCCCACTCCGTCATCAGGTACGGGAAGTTGAAGGTCTGGTGCATCTCGTCCGGGCGCACCCAGAGCGCGGTCTGCTTGAGGGTGGGCATCCAGGCCTCGCCGCACAGGGCGCGGTCGCCGTCGTACTCGGCGAGCACCTTGTGCCAGTCGCGGTAGATCTCGTGCACGCCGTCCTGGCCCCAGTACGGCACGTTCGACTCGCCGCCGCCCATGGAGTCCGCGTCGGTCGGGGGCGTGTAGTCGGGCAGGCCCTCGGTCTTGATCATGCCGTGGGCCACATCCACACGGAAGCCGTCGACACCGCGGTCGAGCCAGAAGCGCAGGATCGAGCGGAACTCCTCTTGCACCTCCTCGTTGTTCCAGTCGAAGTCGGGCTGCGTCGCGTCGAAGATGTGCAGGTACCACTGGCCGGGGGTTCCGTCGGCCTCGGTCACGCGCTGCCACATGCCGCCGCCGAACACCGACTCCCAGTTGTTCGGCGGGAGCTCGCCGTTCTCGCCCTTGCCGTCGCGGAAGATGTAGCGCGCGCGCTCGGGGCTGCCAGGTGCGGCCTTCAGTGCCTCCTGGAACCAGGGGTGCTGGTCGGACGAGTGGTTGGGGACGAGGTCGACGATCACGCGGATGCCGCGGGCGTGCGCAGCCTCGAGCATGTCGTCGAAGTCGCCCAGCGTGCCGAACAGCGGGTCGACGTCGCGGTAGTCGGCCACGTCGTAGCCGGCGTCGCGCTGCGGGCTCGTCATGAAAGGACTGAGCCAGATCGCGTCGACGCCGAGCTCCTGCAGGGCATCGAGCCGGCTCGTGATGCCCGGCAGGTCGCCGATGCCGTCGCCCGAGGCGTCCGCGAAGGAGCGGGGGTAGATCTGGTAGATGACGGCGCTGCGCCACCACTCGGAACCGGGGGCTGCGATCTGCTCAAGCTGTGCCATGGGAACAGGCTAGTGCAAACGCTTACATTCATGCCAGGGCGGGGATCGAATCGGTTCGGCGTGCCCGACTTCCCTGGATCGCCCTGGCCGTTTGCATGACCGTTCCCCGCGTGCATGAGCGTCCCGGCTGTCCGAGTCATGCATCCGTCACAGGATCATGCAGGTGCCACCCGCACTTCCGCCCGTCCCGGGAGTATGGTGAGGCATCCGACGAGTGGAGGCTGTCATGGTTCCCGAGATCAACTACTGGGCGGTCCTGCTGGCCACCGCATCGAGCATGGTCGTCGGCTCGATCTGGTACGCGCCGAAGGTGTTCGGCACACGCTGGTCGAAGCTCGCGAACGTCGACATGGACCGGCCTGCCGCGACGGCGGTGTGGCCCATCGTCACCACCGTCATCGTGAGCTTCATCACGGCCTGGGTCCTCGCCGGTGCCTCGTCGATCGCCTGGCACTTCTACGGCGGATCCTTCTTCTGGGGAACGATCGTCACCGCGGTCACGCTGTGGGCCGGGTTCACGGCCGCACGCTTCATCACCCATGACGCTTTCGAGGGGCGATCGACCCGACTCACCACGCTCAACATCGCGCATGAGCTGGTCACGGTCGTGGTCATGGCACTGCTCATCGGCGTGTGGCCGCCGGCCCTCGCCTCCTGATCGCCCTGAGCGTCACGGGGTCGGCATGCCGCCGTTCACGTTCAAGGTCTCCCCGGCCACGTAGCTCGACTCCGCCGAGGCGAGGAACACGTATGCGGGAGCGAGCTCGGCCGGCTGTCCCATGCGCCCGAGGGGTGTGTCCTTCCCGAACTCGGGGAGCTTGTCCTGCGGCTGTCCGTCGCTGGGCTGCAGGGGCGTCCAGATCGGCCCCGGTGCCACGGCGTTCACGCGGATGCCCTTCGGCGCGAGCTGTTCCGCGAGGCCCTTCGAGAAGGCGTTGATCGTGGCCTTCGTCGAGGCGTAGTCCACCAGGATGCCGGAGGGCGAGTAGGCCTGGATCGAGGTGGTGTTGATGATCGTCGAGCCCGCGGGCAGATGAGGCAGGGCCGCCTTGGTGATCCAGAACATCGCGTAGACGTTGGTCTTGAAGGTGTCGTCGAACTGCTCGTCCGTGATGTCGGTCAGCGACTCCTGATACACCTGCTTGCCGCCGTTGTTGACGACGACGTCGAGGCCGCCCAGCTTCTCGACCGTCTCGGCGACGAGGGCACGGCAGTACTCCGGGTCGCGCAGGTCGCCGGGGATGGTGGCGACCGTCGCGCCGGCCTCCCGCAGGATCTCGGCGATCCGGCTCGCGTCCTCTTCCTCCTGCGGCAGGTACGAGATCGCGACATCGGCGCCCTCACGGGCGAACGCGATCGCGGTGGCAGCGCCGATGCCGGAGTCGCCGCCCGTGATCAGGGCCTTGCGTCCGGTCAGGCGCCCGGTGCCGCGGTAGGACTCCTCGCCCAGGTCGGCGCGCGGGGTGAGATCCGCGTCGAGTCCCGGCTCCGGCATGTGCTGCTTCCGCGGTTCGATGTCGGAGTAGAGCGCGGACGGGTCGGTGAAGGTGTACTGGTCGCGGGACATGGGCGATCCTTTCGAGGCTGTTCGGGGGCGGGGTGACCATGCTGAGCGCCGGGCCTGGATCGCGCAAACGCCTTGCACGGGGATGACCCGTGCGCTACGAGAGGCGGGCATCGTCATCCGGTGGCGAAGTGTGGCCGAAAGGCACTTCACCGATCGACCGCTGTCATGACAGGCTACGCATCGTCCCCCGTATCACCCGTGCGTCCCGCCCGCGGGGGCTGTCGCCTTCGAGAGGTCACGATGTCCGGTTCTGCCCGCCGATCCGCCCCCTGGGTGACCGTCGCCGCGCTCGTCGTCGGCGCCGTGCTCGTGGGTGCTGCGCCTGCGGTGTCGGATGCCTTCGCGGCGCGAGCCGACACCCCGGCGGACCCGGTCGCGGACCCGGCAGCCTCGGTCGCGCTGGCGTACGAGTTCCTGGACGCGCGCACCGACGAGTTCTGCGACGGGGATGGCCGCTGTCTGCCGCGCAGCTACGAGGGTGGCTTCTTCACGACTCCGACCTGGGATTTCACGCCCTCCTTCGTCTACGACGACGCCCTCGTGATCATCGCCTACACCGCCCGCGGCCTTCCGGACGACCTCCGGCGCGCACGGGCGATCGGCGACGCCCTCCTCTTCGTGCAGGAGAACGATCCGATCGGCGACGGGCGCACCAGAGCGTCGTACGAGCCGCACGGCATCCGTCAGGGGCGGGTGGAGATCACGGGAGCCGGCGCCTTCACCGGAAACCAGGCCTGGGTCGGGCTGGCCCTCGCCCGTCTCGCACACGCGACAGGGGACTCCCGATATCTCGACGGCGCGGTTCGGATCGGTGAATGGATCCAGGACCACACGGCGGACATGACCAGGGCGCCCTACGGCTACACCGGCGGTCAGCTCGAAGACGGCACTTCGCTGACGTGGAAGTCCACCGAGCACAACAGCGACATCGCCGGTTTCTTCACCCAGCTCGGCCAGCTCACCGGCGCCCGGGTCTGGACGGATCGGGCGGCGGTCGCCGCGGACTTCGTCGCCGCCATGCAGAGCGCAGACGGCCACGTGAACACCGGCACGGGCCTGGACGGCTCGACGATCAACACCCGTCCGATACCGCTGGACGCCCAGACCTGGAGCTCCCTCGCCACGGGCGACCCACGCTACGGTGCGGCGCTCGACTGGACGCTCGCCAACCTGCTGGCAACAGATGGTCCGTACACGGGGCCGTCGATCAGTGAGGTCGATACGTCCAAGGCGTGGTTCGAGGGCAGTGGACACCTCGCGCTCGCACTCACGCTGCGTGACGGCGACGGCGACGCCGACCGTGCTGAGACGCTTCTGAGCAGTATCCGGCTTGCGCAGCGCGATGCACCGAACGGCGATGGCAAGGGGATCGTCGCCACGTCGAGCGACGGCCTCGACTCCGGTTTCGGTGACCTGTACTACGCCAGCCTGCACACCGGCGCGACCGCCTGGTACCTGCTCGCAGCGGTCGGCGACAACCCGTTCGCCCTTCCGGTCGACTGAACAGACCGACCTGAACCGATTGGCGGCGTCGACTCGGTCCGATTCGCGGTACGGAGGCTAGGCGGCGACGCGGGCGACCGCGGCGATCGCGCTCGTGAAGAAGTCGACACCGTCGACTCCGCTGCGCATCGCGGCCGCGGTGTCGGGACCGAAGCCGGCCTCGGTGGCGTGCTCGGGGTGCGGCATCAGGCCGACGACGTTGCCCGCTTCGTTGGTGAGTCCGGCGATGTCGCGCAGTGATCCGTTCGGGTTGACCCCGGCGTAGCGGAACGCCACCAGACCATCGCCCTCGATGCGATCGAGCGTCTGCTCGTCGGCGATGTAGCCGCCGTCGGCGTTCTTCAGCGGGATCACGATCTCCTGCCCGGTGCGGAACGCATTGGTCCACGCGGTGTCGGAGTTCTCGACCGTGAGCTTCTGGTCGCGACGCACGAAGTGCTGGTGGTTGTTGCGGATCAGGCCGCCCGGCAGCAGGTGCGCCTCGACCAGCATCTGGAAGCCGTTGCAGATGCCGAGCACGGGCATGCCCTTGGCCGCAGCATCCTTGACCTCGCTCATGATCGGCGAGAGCGCGGCGATCGCGCCGGCGCGGAGGTAGTCGCCGTAGCTGAAACCACCCGGCAGGACGAGCGCGTCGACGCCTTCGAGGTCATGCGATCCGTGCCACAGGGCGACGGGCTCGGCGCCGGCGATGCGGACGGCGCGCTGTGCGTCGCGGTCGTCGAGCGAGCCCGGGAAGGTGATGACGCCGATGCGGACGGTCACTCCGCGACCTCGATGCCGACGACGTCCTCGATCACGGAGTTGGAGAGCACCTCGTCGGCGATGCGCTTGGCCTCAGCGAGAACCTCGTCGGTGACCTCGCCCTCGACGGTGAGCTCGAAACGCTTGCCGATGCGGACGTCGGTGAAGCCCTCGACGCCGAGACGGGCGAAGGCGCCGGAGACGGCTTTGCCCTGCGGGTCGAGCAGTTCGGGCTTGGGCATGACGTCGACGACGATGGTGGGCATGACGGCTCCAAGAGTCGCGGGCGGAGGGGCGCACCCAGTCTACTGCCCTCGCCGCATCCGCTCGGCGCCGTGGAAGAGTCAGGCGGAGTGGAAGACGGTGTGGAGGTCGCCGACCGCTTCGCGGCCGCCGAGGCCGTCGATCTCGAACAGCACGGAGATGCCGATCACGTGGCTGCCGAGGCGCTCGACCAGTTCGCGACCGGCGGCGAGAGTTCCTCCGGTCGCGAGCACATCGTCGATCAGCAGCACCCGCGAGCCGGCGGGCAGGTCGTCGTGCATCTCGATCGTGGCGGTGCCGTACTCGAGCGCATAGTCGACGGACGCCGCGGGCCTGGGCAGCTTGCCGGCCTTGCGGATCGGGATCAGGCCGACGCCTGCGGCGATGGCGGCGGCGCTGGCGAGGATGAAGCCGCGCGCCTCGATGCCCGCGATCACGTCGAACTGTCCGGCGAAGGGCTCGATGATCGCCTCCGTCGTCACGCGGAGGGCCTCGGCATCGGCGAGAAGAGGCGTGATGTCGCGGAAGATGATGCCCGGCTGAGGGTAGTCCGGCACGTTGCGGATCAGGGCTTCGGCACGGACGAGGGCGGGGGAGAGGGTGGCGTCGGGCACTGCCCAAGGGTACCGCCGGTGCGCGACTCCTCAGAAACACCGGCCCCGCTCCCCGCGAGGGGCTCGAGGCGGTGCCAGGAGCGAATTCTTGAGGAGCTGTGCACGGCCCCGGGCCCCCACCGGCGCGGCTTGACACCCGTGGGAGCGCTCCCATAGAGTGACTGCTCAATGCGTGGGAGCGCTCCCACGCGTCCCGAAGCACCACACCGCACGACCACCACAAAGGAGTGAACTGTGAACACACGTGCCCGCCACCGGATCCTCGCGATCGCCGCCGTGGCCTCCGCATCCGCCCTCGCCCTCGCCGGCTGCTCCGGCGACAACGGCGGCAGCGGTGACGCGAACGGCGACGAAGAGGTCACACTGACCGTGACCACGTTCGGAACCTTCGGCTACGAAGACCTCTACAAGGAGTACGAGAAGGCGCACCCGAATGTGAAGATCGAGGCGACGAACATCGACACCGGCGGCAACGCCCGCACCGATGCCTTCACCAAGATCGCTGCCGGCTCCGGTCTCAGCGACGTCGTCGCGATCGAAGAGGGCTGGCTCGGCGCGATCATGGACGTCTCGGACACCTTCGTCGACCTGCGTGACTACGGCATCGAAGACCGCAAGGACGATTGGGTCGACTGGAAGTACGGCCAGGCCACCGACGCCGAGGGCCGCGTGATCGGCTACGGCACCGACATCGGCCCGAGCGGCATCTGCTACAACGGCGCCGCGTTCGAGGCCGCCGGCCTCCCGAGCGACCGCGAGTCGGTGGCCGAGCTGCTGAACGGCGACTGGGCGAACTACTTCAAGGTCGGAGCCGACTACACCGCGAAGACCGGCAAGGCCTGGTACGACCACTCCGGCTTCGTCTGGAACGCCATGGTGAACCAGCTCGACGAGGGCTACTACACGAGCGACGGCAAGCTGAACGTCGAGGACAACGCCGAGCTCAAAGAGCGCTTCGAGCAGCTCGGGGCCGCGACCGAGGGCGGCCAGTCGGCCGCGCAGACGGCCTGGGACTGGAACGGCGGCAAGTCGTTCGTCGACGGCACCTTCGCCACCTTCGTCTGCCCGGGCTGGATGCTCGGTGTGGTGCAGGGTCAGGTCGAGGCCGGCGGCGGTGACGCATCGACCGGATGGGACTTCGCCGACGTGTTCCCCGGAGGTGCGGCCAACTGGGGCGGCGCGTTCCTGTCGATCCCGGAGTCGTCGCAGCACAAGGAGGCGGCGGCCGAGCTGGCCGACTGGCTGACCCAGCCCGAGCAGCAGGTGAAGCAGTCCGCTGCGGCGGGCAACTTCCCCTCGACGATCGAGGCGCAGGAGACTCTCGCGGCCGACGCGACGCCGAACGCGTTCTTCAACGACGCTCCCACCGGCGCGATCCTCGCCGAGCGTGCCAAGGGAGTCGTCGCGCAGTTCAAGGGCGCCGACGACTCGGTCATCCAGGAGAACGTCTTCGGGCCGGCGCTCAGCAGCCTCGACCGCGGTGACACCGACACCCAGGGCGCCTGGGACCAGGCCATCGGCCTGCTGAACGACCTCGTCGGCTGATCGTCTCCGCTCCGACAGGCTCAGCGACCCCGCAGATCGGGGGGCTGAGCCTGTCGGAGCCCCGGCAAAGGACCCTCATGACTCTCACCGCACCGCCGGCGCAGCAGCAGCGCACCGCATCCGCGACCTCGGACGCCCCGGCGAGACGCTCCTGGCGCCACCGCCTCTCCCGGTTCGACCAGAACGCCTCGCCGTACTTCTACATCTCGCCGTTCTTCCTGCTGTTCGGGCTGGTCGGCCTGTTCCCGCTGCTCTACACGGTCTGGGTGGCCGTGCACGAGTGGGACCTGCTCAAGGGCGAGGGGGAGTTCGTCGGCGTCGGCAACTTCGCCAAGATCCTCGGCGATGCCATGTTCTGGAACTCGATCGGCAACACCCTGAGCATCTTCCTGCTCTCCGCGATCCCCCAGCTCGGGGTCGCGCTGGTGATCGCCTACCTCCTCGACCGCGGGCTGCGCGCCCCGACGTTCTGGCGCATGAGCGTGCTCATCCCGTTCGTGGTCACCCCTGTCGCGGTCGCCATCATCTTCTCGAGCATCTTCAACGAGGCCGACGGCCTGGCGAACAACCTGCTCAACCTCATCGGCATCGCAGACCAGGAGTGGAAGCACAACACCGCCCTGTCGCACATCGCGATCGCCGTGATGGTGAACTTCCGCTGGACGGGCTACAACGCCCTCATCCTGCTCGCCGCGATGCAGGCCGTGCCGCGCGACCTGTACGAGTCCGCCGCCCTCGACGGGGCCGGTGCCGCTCGCCGCTTCTTCTCCATCACGATTCCCACGATCCGTCCCACCCTGATCTTCGTGATCATCACCGCGACGATCGGCGGCTTGCAGATCTTCGCAGAGCCGCGTCTGTTCGACGTGTCGACGGCCGGGGGCATCGGCGGCAGCGACCGCCAGTTCCAGACGACGGTGCTGTTCCTGTGGGAGCTGGCGTTCTTCCGGCGCAACCTGGGTGAAGCGTCGGCGGTCGCGATCCTGCTGTTCCTGCTGATCGTGCTCATCGGCGTGATCAACTTCCTCATCTCCCGACGCATCTCCACCGGGGATGCACCGAAGGGCCGCGCCGCCCGCCGCAGCGCGCGCACCGCCGGCGCGGCTGCGACCGCAGCCGCAGCCGGCACGACGATCGCCATCACGACCGAGGAGAACGCGCGATGACCGCCACGCAGGCGCTGAGCGTCCCCGAGAAGATCCGCCGGCGCCGTGCCGCCACCGGAGGCACGGCCGGCATCGGCAGCCGCCCCGGCTTCCTCACCTATGGCCTCCTCGCTGCCTTCATCATCGGCAGCGTGTATCCGCTGTGGTGGTCGGTCGTGGTCGCGAGCGGCACCAACGCGACGCGCGGGGAGACGCTGCCCCTCATCCCCGGCGGCAACTTCTTCACCAACGCCGCCAAGGTGTTCGACGCGATCCCGTTCTGGCTGGCGCTGGGCAATTCGTTCCTCATCTCGGGCATCATCACCGTCTCGGTGGTCACGTTCTCGACGCTCGCCGGATACGCGTTCGCCAAACTGCGCTTCAAGGGGCGCGACGGACTCATGGTCTTCGTGATCGCGACGATGGCCATCCCGACGCAGCTGGGCATCATCCCGCTGTTCATGCTGATGCGCGAGCTGGGCTGGACCGGCTCGATCGGCGCCGTCATCGTGCCGACTCTCGTCACGGCATTCGGTGTCTTCTTCATGCGCCAGTACCTGGTGGACGTGATCCCCGACGAGCTGATCGAGGCTGCGCGCATGGACGGCGCGAACCAGTTCCGCACGTTCCTGACCGTCGGGCTCCCCGCGGCCCGGCCCGCCATGGCGATCCTCGGCCTCTTCACCTTCATGACAGCGTGGACCGACTACCTGTGGCCGCTGATCGTGCTCTCCCCCCAGAACCCGACCCTGCAGACGGCGCTCAGCCAGCTGCAGTCGGGGTATTACATCGACTACTCGATCGTGCTCGCCGGAGCGGTGCTCGCGACCCTTCCGCTGCTCGTGCTCTTCGTGGTCGCGGGTCGGCAGCTGGTCAGTGGCATCATGGCTGGCGCGGTGAAAGGATGACCCCTATGACCCGCTCCTTCCCCGAGAACTTCCTCTTCGGCGCAGCCACGGCCGCGTACCAGATCGAAGGGGCGGCGTTCGAGGACGGGCGCACCGCATCGATCTGGGATGCGTTCTCGCGTGAGCCGGGCGCCGTGATCGGAGCGGAGAACGGCGACGTCGCGTGCGATCACTACCATCGGTACCCGCAGGATGTCGCGCTCATGAAGCGGCTCGGCCTGCAGACCTACCGGTTCTCCACCTCGTGGTCCCGGGTGCGTCCTGACGGCGGAGCGGTGAACGCCACGGGCGTCGACTTCTACGAGCGCCTGGTCGACGAACTGCTCGCCGCCGACATCCTCCCCTGGCTGACGCTGTACCACTGGGACATGCCGCAGGCGCTGCAGGAGGTCGGGGGATGGACGAACCGCGACACCGTCGACCGCTTCCTGGAGTACGCGGGGACCATGCACGATGCGCTCGGCGACCGGGTGAACGTCTGGACCACGCTGAACGAGCCGTGGTGCTCATCGTTCCTCTCCTACACGGCGGGTGAGCACGCGCCGGGGCACACCAGCATCGCGGAGGGGCTGCTCGCCGCGCACCACCTGCTGCTCGCACACGGCAAGACGGTACAGGAGCTGCGGGGGCGCGATGCCTCGCTCAATCTCGGCATCACGCTCAACCACACGGTCGCCGATCCTGCCGACCCGCAGAACCCGGCCGACGTCGACGCCGCCCGCCGCGTGGACGGACAGTTCAACCGCTGGTTCCTCGACCCGATCTACCGCGGCAGCTATCCGGCCGACATCGTCGAGGACATCCGTGGGGTGGACTTTGAAGCCGTCGCGACGTTCGAAGCGGCTGTGCACGACGGCGACCTCGATACGATCGCGCAGCCCATCGACACCCAGGGCGTGAACTACTACCACGGCGACTTCGTCTCGGGCACGGCACCGACCGAGGAACCCGTCTCGGCCGAGCCCGACACCGAGCGCGTGCGCCGCAGCCCGTATCCGTCGAGTGAGGGCATCCACGCGGTCGAGCGAGGTCTGCCCCGCACGGCGCAGAACTGGGAGGTGCAGCCCGAGGGGCTCACCCGTGTGCTGCAGCGGGTCTGGACGGAGTACGCCGAGCCCGCGGGAACGGTGCTCTACATGACCGAGAACGGCGCGGCCTACGACGACGTCGTGGTGGTCGAAGACGGCGAGCCACGCGTGCACGATACCGACCGTGCCGAGTTCCTCCGGCTGCACCTGGGTGCCGTGCTCGACGCGGCGGAGGCGGGTGTCGACGTGCGCGGCTACTTCTACTGGTCGCTTTTCGACAACTTCGAGTGGGCCTGGGGCTACGACAAGCGCTTCGGCATCGTGCGCGTCGACTATGACACCCAGGAGCGCACCCTCAAGGACTCCGCCCACGAGTACACCCGCATCATCGCCGCTCGCGCGCTCTGAGCCGGGCGCCGGGGATAGTCTGACGGCATGACGCGTGTGTGGCTCACGCCGTGGGAGTGGGCGTGCTGCGGAGACCCGTTCGAGATCGGCGGCGAGGTCGACTTCGGGATCCGGTCGCGTGATCCGGAGGGTCTGGTCGACGAGCTGGGGGCGGAACTGGCTGGCACCGTCGATGCGCTGGAGTCGCATCACGAAGAGGAGCACGCGGATCGGGTTCGCGGCAGAGTCATCGCGGTGCATGAGGTCAGTCGGGAGGTGGTCGAGCGCAGGTTCGAGCACTTCGTGGACCCATTCGCCCGGGCCCGGACCGCCGGTAGGCTGCAGCTTCCGAATGGCGTGTCCGCGGGGGCGAGATTCTCGCGGCAAGGGTCCAGCATCGAACGGGTGCCCGGCACGACCCGCCTGTCTTCCGTCGGCGGACTACCGGTCGCGGCCGTCGAGTATCACGGGCCGTCGACCCGACCCGCTGACGCCGAGGATTCGCCGGTCGAGGAGCGGCGACGTCAACGGATCGGTTGGCTCGTCGACGTCGACGAGCTCCAGCCCGCCCCTCGAATCGCGTGAATGGTTCGATCCGCAGTCGAGATGCGACCATTTGCGCGATTCGAAGCGAGATGGCCGCGTGACCGGTGAGAATAGGGCGATGGAAGAGGACGTGCGTTGATGTCGCCCCGAGCGACCATCGAAGAGGTGGCGTCGGCTGCCGGTGTCTCCCGGTCCACCGTGTCGCGGGTCGTGAACGGCTCGACGGCCGTGAGTCCCGAGGCCCTCGCCGCCGTGCGCGCAGCCATCGACGAGCTCAACTACGTGCCCAACCGTGCGGCACGCTCACTCGCGTCGCGTCAGACGCACGCCATCGCGCTGATCGTTCCGGAGGACACCACGCGCTTCTTCGGGGACCCGTTCTTCGCTGCGATCGTCGCGGGCATCACCGGGGCGCTGGGCGGCTCGGACTACCTGCTCAACCTGCTGATCGCGAGCGATGACCCCGGCGACAAGATGACCAGCTTCGTGCGCAACGGCGGAGTCGACGGCGCGCTCATCGTGTCGCACCACACGAGCGATGCGTTCGTCGATCGGATAGCGGATGCGGTGCCCGTCGTGTTCGGCGGACGCCCTGTGCGTCGAAACGAAGGCGACTACGTCGTCGACGTCGACAACGTCGCGGGGGCGAGGAATGCCACCCAGCGATTGATCGACATCGGTCGCACCCGCATCGCCACGATCTCGGGTCCGCTCACGATGGTCGCCTCCGAGGATCGCGTACAGGGCTTCCGGGCCGCTCTCGCCGGTGCGGGGCTCACCCCGTACGCGGAGGAAGAGGGCGACTACAGCGAGAGCAGCGGGGCAGAGGCCGCGAGGCGCTTGCTCGACGGGGGCCGACCTGATGCGATCTTCGTCGCGAGCGACCTGATGGCCCGCGGTGCGCTGACAGCCCTGCGCTCGGCCGGCCTGCGGGTGCCGGAGGACATCGCGCTGGTCGGCTTCGACGACTCCTCGGTCGCCGTCACGACGGACCCGCCGCTCACCACGATGCGCCAGCCGATGTACGCGCAGGGTGAGGCCATGGCGCGGGTGCTGCTGTCACGTCTCGCGGGCGAGAATCCGCCGACCACGACGATCCTTCCGACCGAGCTGGTCGTCCGCGGCTCCGCCTGAGCGTCGCGCGGCCGTCAACGAGGGGAAGGACACGGCTGCGGCCCTGGCGCCCCCTCCGGGCCAGGCCCACAGCCGTGCGTCTGAGGGCTCAGTCGACGAGCGAACTGAGCAGATCACCGCCGAACAGGGAGATGGCGGTGATGCCGGCCGAGAGCAGCAGCACCGCGGCGGTGCCTGCCACGGCGAAGACGGAGATCCCGCGACCTCCCAGCCGCTGACCGCGGAGGCCGATCGAGACGCCGGCCCTGGCGGCGAGGCCCCCGGCGTCGTCGTCGCGATACAGCTCGGTGCGTGCGGTGAAGCGCCGGTGGAACTCCTCGGCCAGGGTGACGGCGGCCGCCATGGTCTCAGCCCGATCGAACCGTGTGCGCGACGGCAGGTAGACGTACAGGCGATCGGAGACGAGCTCGATCTCGGCACCGGAACCGAGGTCGAGCACCCGGGCCATCAGGTCGGGGGTGAAGATGTACAGGGCGTCCTGCTGATACCCCTCGGGAACGATGAGACGGAACGTCTTCGCGAAATCCCCCTCCAACTCCATGCGGGCTGCTCCGCGTCCGAGCCCGAGCGTGGGGACGATGCTGTGCTTCCGGTTCGCCAGCACGATGTGCGGGACGGATGCGGGCAGCGGCAGCTCGATGAAGGCGAACGGGCGCTGGATCGTCGCGCGCTCCTGCCCCCGCGAGACCGAATGGTGCATGCCCAGCTCGAACGGCATCCGCGCGTCATCGCAGGCGATGACCGCTCGTTCGCGACCGTGCACGACTCTGGTGAAAGCCGCGCCGGGGCGGCGGGTGCGCTCGAGGAGGTCGGCGTACGCCCAGCCGTTCTGCCACGCGAATGCGGCGATCTTCACCCGACGACTCAGGCCCACCGCCCACCAGAGGAAGCCGACGGCGGCGAGCACCGTGTACCCGATGACGAAGATCCCGAGGATCGGCGCGACCGTGAGGATGTCGCCGCGCCCGAGGAACCACAGCCCTGTCAGCATCGCGACGGCGAACAGCAGCACAGCCACCAGGATCACGAGGAATCGGCGGTGCGGCGGGATCCCGCAGATGCGCTCGTAGGTCAGGATGTCGCGGAGGCCGGCGCTTCGTCGCAGCGGTTCCAGGTCGACGGCTACAGGCTCCATGACAGCGTCGCCCACGGCCCGTTGCGCTTCTCCGTCGCAGCGGCCTTGAAGTCGGACCAGCCGTCTCCGAACTTCTCGAACGACTTCTCCTCGACGTTGCCGTCCGACCAGTGCATGACGCGACCCACGATGTAGCTCAGCCCGAAGTCGGCCCACGACTCGAAGGCCGGGCGGCCGTCGACGTTGATGCGGTGGATGATCGCCCGCGCTTCGGCGACATCGGCGTGCCCGAGCGCGACGCCCCACGTGGCCATCGCCACGGCCTGCCCGATCCCGTAGCCGTCGAGGGTCTTCACGAACAGGTCGGGCGTGACGATGTCCTTGCCGACGCGCTTGCGCACCTGTGCCTCCGCGTACTCGATCGAGGTGACGAAGGTGCGGGCGTCGCGCTTGTCCCCGCCCTCCTGCACGATCGCGGCGAGCCATTCCTTCGCCTTCGGGGCGCGGCCCAGACGCTGAGCGAGTTCGGTGCGCACGGCGAGGTAGAGCACCCACACCTCGCGGCGTCGACGCACGGTGCTGAGGCGCTCGATGTTGGCCAGCCACTCCTCGCGCGTGTGTACACCCCACTGGTCGACGAGCACCTTCTTCTCGCGGTCGCCGAGGAGCGAGGCCGTCGGATCGTTCCAGTGCCCGGAGGGGAGGTTGACGATCTGCAGGAAGCCGAGCGCGATCTCGTCGGCCTCCGCGCCAGTGGTGGAATACTCCGGCGACGCCTTGACCTTCGCGTCGGGGAGGATCCAGGTCACGAGGAAGAACAGCGCGATGACGCCGACGATCGCCCAGGCCCACCACTGACCGACGAGCCACTCGAAGATCGAGGTGATGCTGTTGAAGTCGACGCTCGCGAAAGAGTGCATTGAGGCTCCTGGGAGGGGGTGAATCCGCGCCTGTTCATAGATTGAACAAACATTCAGTGAGTAATCTATACGGCGGGGGGCGATTCGGAAAGACAGGCCGGCGGGACTCAGGAGGTGGATGCCGATGGCACGCTCCGACGAGCAGAACCGGGTGGCCAGGGAGCGCGCCAGGGAGAACATCCTGCAGGCGGCGATCGAGGCGTTCAGCGAGCGAGGCGTCGCGGGGGCGAGCATCGCCGAGATCACGAAGCGGGCCGGCGTCGCGCAGGGCCTCGTGAACTATCACTTCGGCGGCAAGGAGCAGCTCGTCGCCGCCGTGATCGACCGGTGGTTCGAGACCGTGCTCGGGTTCGCCCGTGTCGAAGGCACGCCGGATGAGATGCTCGCCGCGGTGATCGACGGCGCCCTCACCGCGACGGCGTATGCCATACCCCTGCAGCGGGCCGTGCTCGCGATGCAGCAGCAGCCGGCCACGCATCGGCTCTTCGCGGAGTCGGAGGCGCGGCACGAGGCGGGCGCCACCGCGGCGGAGGACGCGGTCCGCGACCTGTTCCGCGCGCGCGGGGCTGAGGACCCGGCGCTGGAAGAGGTCATGCTGCGCAGCACCATCGAGGGCGTCTTCGTGAAGTCCGCCGTCTTCGGCGAGACCTATCCGCTCGAAGAGGCGCGACGGTGGATGTTCCGTCGATACGGACTGCCGGAGCCCACCGCTCCCATCGCGCCCCCGGCTCCGCTCCGCGACGGCGAACCGCGGCCGCGGGCGACAGCGGCTCTGCGTCCGGATGAAGCTGTGCCGAACCCGCGCCTCTGATGCCGCGGCAGCCAGCGGGGCCCGGTCGAGAACGACCGGGCCCCGCTGTCTCCGGCGGTGCGGAGCGTGTCAGTTGCCGTAGAGGGAGACGACGCCGGCGGTGTCGACGCTCGTCATGGACAGGTCGTCAGAGGAGCCGTTGCACTGCGGGTAGTGCATGATCGACGAGGAGTCGTACGGCGTCAGCGGACGCCAGTTGTTGTCCTCGAAGCAGGTGCCGGCCTCCGGGCGGGTGTGCTCGTGGCGGAAGCCGAGAACGTGGCCGAGCTCATGTCCGAGGACGTTCGTCGGGGTCCAGGACGACCCGGGGGTCCAGATCGAGTCGTCGATGAGCACGTTCTGCAGACGCGGTGCCGTGCTCGGGAAGAACGCCCTGGCGATGTACTGCGTCGTCTGGACCGGCTCGACCGAGAACAGGACGGCGTTGTTACGCGTCGTGCAGTTGGCGTCGGCGCTGCTGTCGTAGATGAAGTTCACCTTCGACGACGCGGCCTCCCAGAGTGCGGCGCCGCTCTCCATCGCGTTGACCACGTCGGCGTGACGAGCACCGAAAGCGGTGCTGACGCAGTACGTGAGGTTGCCCACCTGGGTGTTCGACCACTTGTCGTCGATGTTGTTGACCGTGTTGACGATCAGGCCGTTGGTCACGGGGTCGGCGCCGAGGAGCTGCTCGTAGAACGATCGCAGCTCGCCCTGGTTGGAGATCACCTCGTCTCCGTTGACGACGTAGGCGCCGTCGACGTCTCGGTAGGTCGACGCCTCGAACTCCTGGAAGGTGGGGATGTCGTCGGCGTCGGGCGTGGAGTTTGCGGCAGCGGGGATGACCGTGCCGAGGCAGAGCGCAGCAGCCGCGGTAGCGGCGAACGCCAGTTTTCTCGTGAGTCGCAAAGTAGTAGTCCTTTTCGATCTGAACGATTCCGCGCACCCCCTCGGTACGCGGCCTCCGGGTGGACGAGGGAGCAGCTCTGCGTCCCGATCCGTCCGAAGTCCGCTCACGGTAAGCACCGCTTTCACGGGATGGCAAGGCATTTCCCGGCACGTTCACAGATTTATGCACTCAGGTCAGAAATACCGAACATTGTTCTGGTCGAAGGTGCTGCCAGGAGCCGCGAGAGGTCAGGGGTCAGGCATGACCCATGCGGGCGAAGGCGCCGAGCACGCTCCGTTCGGATGCCGTGAGGTATCGCTCCAGCTCTTCCGCGGCCGCCTCGGGACCCCTCTCGAGGAGGGCTGTGAGCACCGCACGGTTCCGACGGACGAACGGCTCATGCAGGGACCGCGGCTCGTCGATCTCGAGGAAGACGAGCCGCAGTTCGGCGGCGACGTCGCGGTAGGTGCGGGCCAGGCGCGCGCTGTCGGCGAGGGCGACGATCGCATCATGGAAGGCCATGTTGGCGCTGCCGATGCGCCGCCAGTCCTCGTGCGGCAGCTGCTCCTCGGCCTCGGCGAGGGCGTCGTGCATGAGCTGTACGGCGGGGTGCTCCGGCTCTGACTGGCGCAGGGCCGTGCATTCGATCACGCGGCGGGCGCGGTAGATGTCGATCACGTCGGCGATGGTGGGGGAGGCCACCGAGACGCCACGGTGCGGGATGTGCTCGACGAGGCCCTGCTCCGCGAGGACGCGGAACGCTTCACGAAGGGTGTTGCGCGAGACGTCGAACTGCTCGGCGAGGGCAGACTCCGAAAGGCGGGACCCCGGCGCGAAGTCGCCGTCGATGATGCGCTGACGGAGCACGTCGGCGAGCGGACCCTGCTGGTTCATGCCTTCATCGTAGGCGTCGGTTCACGGGAGTCGTCGCCGATCGGGTGCCGGAAATCACACGACGGCAACCGTTCTGTAGCGCGGCCGTAACATGATTGTTGAACAATCGGGTTCTATCCGTTCTACACTGGGGGTCACCCGACACCCACCAACGACGATGGGAATCCCCCTCCATGTCTGAGCAGACCACTGCCTCCCTCTCGCCGGAAGACGAAGCCCGCCTCTCCTCCGCGAAGAAGCGCGCCGGGCGCAGCGCCGTCATCGGCGCGATCTTCCTCATGGCCACCAGTGCCATCGGTCCCGGCTTCATCACGCAGACCGCCACGTTCACGGCGACGATGGGCGCGGCGTTCGCGTTCGCGATCCTCGTCTCGATCCTCGTCGACATCGCGGTGCAGCTGAACATCTGGCGCATGATCACCTCTTCCGGAAAGCGCGCGGGTGAACTCGCCAACAGCGCCATCCCGTTCTCCGGGCATCTGATCGCGGTGCTCGTCGTGATCGGCGGGCTGGCCTTCAACATCGGGAACATCGCCGGTGGAGGTCTCGGCCTGAACGCGCTGCTCGGCATCGACGCGAAGCTCGGCGGGATCATCACCGCAGTCCTCGCGATCATCATCTTCCTCGTGAAGAAGGCCGGCCCCGTGATGGACGTCGTGCTCGTGGTGCTCGGCATCGGCATGATCGTCATGACTGTGGTCGTGGCCGTGATCGCGCAGCCGCCGATCGGCGAGGCGCTGCGTCAGACCTTCGTGCCCGATGAGCTCAACTTCGCCACCATCACCACGATCGTCGGCGGAACCGTCGGCGGATACATCACCTACTCCGGCGCCCACCGCTACCTCGACTCGGGTCACACGGGTCCGGAGCACGCCGGCCCCGTGATGCGCGCGGCGACCAACGGCATCCTCGTGACGGGCATCATGCGCTACGTGCTGTTCCTCGCGATCCTCGGCGTCGTGGCCTCCGGCGTCACCCTCGACCTCTCCGGGCAGGGTGCGAACCCGGCCGGTCAGGCGTTCGGTGCGGTGCTCGGCGACGCAGGCCTGCGCATCTTCGGTGCGATCTTCTGGGCCGCGGCGATCAGCTCGGTCATCGGCGCCGCGTACACCTCTGCGACCTTCCTCTCCACGTTCACGAAGAAGCTCAAGGGCGGATGGCCGCTGCAGCTCGCGACCGTCGCGTTCATCGTCGTGTCTCTGGCGGTGTACCTGTCGATCGGCACGGCCCCGGCTGCGATCCTCGTCTTCGTCGGCGGCTTCAACGGCCTGATCCTGCCGATCGGACTCACGGTATTCATGTACATCGGCTGGTTCCGGCGCGATCTGCTCGGCTCGAAGAAGTACCCGATGTGGCTGCTCGTCGCCGGTACGCTCGTGACGCTGCTCACCTGGTACATGGGGATCGTGTCGATCGGTCCCATCTTCGCCTTCCTCGGAATCGGAGCGTGATCGCATGACGTCGATCGACCTGAACTCGGACCTCGGCGAGAACGTCGCCGAGCGGATCGTCAGCGACGACGAGAGCATGCTGCGGCTGGTCACGAGCGCGAACGTGTCGTGCGGCTTCCACGCCGGGAGCCCGGAGGGCATCCGAGAGACGCTCGCGGCCGCGGTGCAGGGCGGCGTCGTGATCGGTGCGCACCCCGGCTACCGTGACTACGAGAACTTCGGACGGACGAAGGTCGACATCGACTCGGCCGCACTGCAGGCGCACGTCGAGTACCAGCTCGGTGCGCTCATGGGTCTGGCCTCGGCGGTCGGCGGCAGGGTGTCGTACGTCAAGCCTCACGGCGCGCTGTACAACACGATCGCGCGTGACGAACGGCAGTCGAAGGATGTCGTCGCGGCCATCAGGGCGATCGACCCGAAGCTCGTGCTGCTGGGGCTCTCCGGTGGTGTCGTGCTCGATGTCGCCCAGCGTGCAGGACTCGAGGTCGCGGCCGAGGCCTTCGCCGATCGCGCCTATCAGCCGGACGGGCAGCTCGTCTCCCGCACCGAGGAGGGGGCCGTGCTGCACGACCCCGCCGAAGTCGCCGAGCGCATGGTGCGCCTCGCCGTCGACGGCGTGATCCGCGCGATCGACGGCACCGATGTACCCGTGGTCGCGCAGTCGATCTGCGTGCACGGCGACAGTCCCGGCTCGGTGGCGATGGCGGCGGAGACCAGACGAATGCTGCAGGATGCGGGCATCACGATCGCCCCGTTCGCGGGAGCCTGACGTGTCCGTCCTCGCCTCCGCCGCTCAGCTCGCCGATACTCGCAGAGCTCGGGCCGCCATCCGTGCCGGGCATGCCGAGCCGACCAGTGGCGTCGCGGTCGGGCTGACGCAGGCGAACCTGATCGCGGTGCCGGCCGACTGGGCGTTCGAGACGCTGCTGTTCGCCCAGCGCAACCCGAAGCCGTGCCCCGTACTGGAGGTCATCGAGCAGGGTCAGGTGGAGTCTCGGCTCGCGCCCGGCAGCGACATCCGCACCGACATCGGCCGGTATCGCGTCTGGCGCGACGGCGAGTTGGCGGAGGAGGTCGGCGACGCGAGAGCGGCCTGGGCCGAGCACCCTGATCTGGTCGCCTTCCTCATCGGATGCAGCTTCACCTTCGAATCCGGGCTCGTGCAGGCCGGCATCCCGATCCGGCATCAGGAGCTCGGACGCAACGTGCCGATGTACCGCACCGATGCGGCGTGCGCTCCCGCGGGACGACTGCGCGGCGAGATGGTCGTGTCGATGCGCCCCATCCCCGCGTCCCGGGTGGCGGACGCGGTGCAGATCTCCGGGCGGACTCCCGCTGTGCACGGTGCTCCCGTCCACATCGGCGACCCGGCCTCGCTCGGCATCGACGACCTGGCGCATCCGGACTTCGGTGACGCCCCCGAGGTGCGCGACGGCGAGGTCCCGGTGTTCTGGGCGTGCGGTGTCACTCCGCAGGCAGCGATCATGGCCTCGAAGCCGCCGTTCGCCATCACCCACGCTCCGGGCTACATGTTCATCACCGATGTCCCCGATGCGGAGTACCTCGTCTGATGCGCATCCTCACCGCATCCGATCACGCCCTGCTCGTCGAGGCGGCCGACCTCGACGAGGCGATGCGCCTGAACCTCGCCTGGGACGGACTGCCCGGAGTCCTCGAGCGCATCCCCGGCGCCAGGACCGTCCTGGTGCGTTTCGACCCCGTCCGCATCTCCGCGGATGATCTGAGCACCGTGCTGGAGGCGACGGAGGTCGATGCGGCGCACCTCCCGGCGACCGGCGATGCCGTCATCCCCGTGCGGTACGACGGTGAAGACCTCGACGAGGCGGCGTCGCTGCTGGGCGTGTCGGCGGAAGAGCTCGTCAACAGGCATCTCGCTGCCGATTGGCGGGTCGCGTTCTCCGGGTTCGCCCCCGGCTTCGGATACGTGGTGAGCAGCGATCCGCTGTTCGACGTGCCGCGCCGATCGTCGCCGCGTACGCGCGTGCCCGCCGGCTCGGTCGCGCTCGCCGGACAGTTCACCGGGGTGTACCCCCGCGAGAGCCCGGGCGGATGGCAGCTGATCGGTCGCACGGATGCCGTGATGTGGGACATCGACCGCACGCCGCCTGCGCTGCTGGCGCCCGGCGCGACCGTGCGCTTCGAGCCCGTGCGGGAAACCGCTCGGCTGGCAGAAGGTCATCCAGGCCGAAACGGAGATGACCCGGCGCGGCCTGGGCGCGTCGCGGCGCAACACGCGGCGTCGGCTGCGGACGGTCTGGGTTTCGGCACTGATGCCGCGGTCGAGGTGGTCCGCCCGTCGCTGCAGCTGCTGGTGCAGGATGCCGGTCGCCCCGGCTATGCGGCGCTCGGGGTCTCGGCATCGGGGGCGGCCGACCGTCGGGCGATGCGCGATGCCAACCGGGCTGTGGGCAACGCGACCGATGCCGCGGTGCTTGAGAGCGTCGGGGGAACGGTCCTGCGGTTCCGGGGTGCCGGTGTCGCGGCGGTCACCGGTGCTCTCGGTGCGCTCACTCTGCAGGACGCCGAGGGGCGCGAGCGCTCTGTCGCACACGGTGAACCCTTCGCCACGGTCGACGGCGATCACCTCACTCTCGGGCACCCCGAACGCGGACTGCGCTACGTCGTCGCCGTCCGTGGGGGCCTGGACGCGGCGCCGGCGCTGGGAAGTCGCGCGGCGGACACGCTCGCCGGTCTCGGACCGGAAAGGCTCGGAGCCGGTGCCGTCATCCGGGTCGGCGATGCCGGCGTGCATCCCGTCGAGCCCGATGCCCTTCCGCGCGATCTGCCGGCCCCCGGCGAACTCATCGAGCTCGAGATCACGCTCGGTCCGCGCGACGACTGGTTCACGGCGTCGGCACTCGCCACCCTCACCGACCAGGAGTGGACGGTCACGCCACGGTCCGATCGCGTCGGCATCCGCCTGCACGGTGAGGTGCCTCTGGAACGTGCGCGCGTGGGCGAACTCGCGAGCGAGGGTGCCGTCACCGGTGCGATCCAAGTGCCGCCCGACGGACAGCCGGTCCTGTTCCTCCCCGACCATCCGCTCACCGGGGGATACCCCATCATCGGTGCACTCACGGATCGCAGCCTCGACCTCGCGGGTCAGCTGGCTCCGGGAGTGCGTCTTCGTCTCACCGTCAAGGAGCCCTCATGACCACGGCGTCACCCACGCAGAAGGTGCTGATCGCGAATCGCGGAGAGATCGCGGTTCGTGTGATCCGTGCCTGCGCTGAAGCCGGATACACCTCGGTCGCGGTCTATGCGGATCAGGATGCCGATGCCCTGCACGTGCGCCTGGCCGACGAGGCCGTGGGGCTGGGCGGCTCCACGGCGGCCGAGACGTACCTGTCCGTCGACGCGCTGCTCGCGGCCGCGCGGCAGTCAGGGGCGACTGCCGTGCACCCCGGATACGGATTCCTGTCGGAGAGCGCGGGCTTCGCCCGTGCCGTGGAGGATGCGGGGCTGGTCTGGATCGGACCGACCCCCGAGAGCATCGACGCGCTCGGCGACAAGATGACGGCCCGCCGGATCGCCCAGCAGGTCGGCGCACCGCTCGCCGCCGGCACCGACGAGCCTCTGGCAGGGCCCGCGGAGGCGGTGGCGTTCGCCGAGGAACATGGCCTCCCGATCGCGATCAAGGCCGCGTTCGGCGGCGGCGGACGCGGGCTCAAGGTGGTGCGTGAGCTTTCCGAGGTCGCGGGGGCCTTCGACGCGGCCACTCGCGAGGCGGTCGCGGCTTTCGGCCGAGGAGAGTGCTTCGTGGAGCGCTTCCTCGAGAGCCCGCGCCACATCGAGGTGCAGGTGCTCGGCGACGGACTCGGCGGTGTCGTGGTGGTCGGCGACCGCGACTGCTCGATGCAGCGCCGCAATCAGAAGCTGATCGAGGAGGCGCCTGCTCCCGGGCTCTCCGTCGAGCAGCGTGCGCGGTTCCACGATGCAGCGCGCTCGATCTGCGGTGAGGTGCAGTACCGCGGGGCGGGCACCGTGGAGTTCCTGCTCGCCGCCGACGGCACCATCTCGTTCCTCGAGGTGAACACCCGGCTCCAAGTGGAGCATCCGGTCACTGAAGAGGTCACCGGCGTCGATCTGGTGCGCGAGCAGTTCCGCATCGCGTTCGGGGAAGGCCCATCGTTCGTCGAGACGCCCACGCCGGCCGGGCACGCGTTCGAGTTCCGCATCAATGCCGAAGACCCCGGGCGCGGATTCCTGCCGAGCCCCGGTCGTGTCGAGAGGCTGCGGATCCCCGGCGGCCCTGGCGTGCGCTGGGACAGCGGCATCGAAGAGGGCGACGTCGTGCAGCCGGCCTTCGACTCGATGATCGCCAAGCTGATCGTGCACGCCGACTCCCGCGATGCCGCCATCGTGCGCGCGCGGCGGGCGCTGCGGGAGCTCACGGTCGATGGACCGGCCACCGTCATCCCGTTCGACGTGATGGCGCTCGACGAGCAGGCGTTCGCCACGGCGACCTTCGCGGTGCACACCCAGTGGATCGAGAAGGCGCTGCTGCCGAAGCTCGAGACTCAGTCGCGACCTGCAGCGGTGCCGGAAGACGTGCTGCAGCGCTTCCCGGTCGAGATCGACGGTCGACGTGTGATGCTCGGGATCCCCGCCGGATTGTTGTCGGGCCTCGGTCGTCCCGTCGACCCTGCGGCCGCAGCACCCACGACCGATCCGAGTGAGCTGCGCTCGCCGGTTCCCGGCACTCTCGTGCGGTGGCTCGTCGACGACGGCGCCGAGGTCACGGAGGGCGAACCCGTCGCGGTGCTCGACGCCATGAAGATGGAGACCACGGTGACCGCGCACCGGACCGGGACCCTTTCCTACCGAGCTGAGGTCGCGGAGATGGTGTCGGCGGATCAGGTTCTCGGGGCCATCGGCTGAGCGCTCCACGGCGAACGCAGCGATCCCGGATGCCTCAGGAGGGGCATCCGGGATCGTCGTCTGTGGGACCGGCTTACTCGGGATCGCCGCCGAGCGGGCCGACGGCCTCCAAGGGCTTGGGGTCGTCGGCGCCTGTCTTGCGCAGGCGGGCGATGAGGTTGCCCAGGTGGTAGATCAGGATCGCAGCGACGGTGGCGATGACGATGCCGCCCAACTCGAAGCCGGATGCCTCGTCCTTGATCATGAAGCCTCCGACGGCCATGATCAGCGCGACAGCTGCCGTGTACTGATTGACCGGGCGCGAGAAGTCGACCCGGTTGTCGACCCAGATCTTGATGCCGATGACGCCGATCAGGCCGTAGAGCGCCGTGGTCACGCCGCCGAGCACTCCCGCGGGCACCGAGTTGATGACCTCGCCGAACTTGGGGGAGAGGCTGAGGAGGATCGCGGCCGCGCCGGCCACCCAGTACGCGGCGGTCGAGTAGACGCGGGTGGATGCCATCACGCCGATGTTCTCGCCGTAGGTCGTCGTGCCCGAACCGCCGAAGAATCCCGCGAGCGTGGTGGAGACGCCGTCTGCGATCAGGGCCTTGCCGGTCTGCTGGTTCACGGTCATGTCACCCGTCATGGTCGCGACGCCGCGCACGTGTCCGACGTTCTCGGCGATCAGGACCAGGACCACGGGAAGGAACATCGCGAGCGCGGTGAGGGTGCCGGGCTCGGTGAAGTTCGGGAAGTGGAAGGTGGGAAGGCCCACCCAGTCGGCCTTCTCGACGGCCGAGAAGTCGAGCTCTCCCCGGAACGCCGCGAAGATGTAGCCGGCGATCACGCCGAGGAAGATCGAGATGCGGCCCAGGAATCCGCGGAAGACGACGGCGAAGAGGATGGTGATGGCGAGCGTGAACGTCGCCGTCACGGGCGCTGCCGCGTAGTTGTTGTGCGCGGCACCGGCGAGGTTGAACCCGATGAGGGCGACGATCGTGCCGGCGAGGACCGGCGGCAGGAAGCGGTCGACCCACTTCACCCCGACCGTGTGCACCACGACCCCGATGATCGCCAGCAGTACGCCGACCGCGACGATCCCGGCCAGGGCCGTGCCCATGTTCGCGGAGGCGGTGGCGGCGGTCACGGGCGCGATGAAGGCGAACGACGAACCGAGGTAGCTGGGCAGCTTGTTGCGTGTGACCAGCAGGAACAGGATCGTTCCCACACCGCTGAAGAGAAGCGTGGTGGCGACCGGGAACCCGGTGATGATCGGCACCAGGAACGTGGCCCCGAACATCGCCACGACATGCTGGAGTCCGATCGCGATCGTCGCGGGCCAGTTCAGGCGCTCGTCGGGACGGACGACGGCGCCGGGCTCGACCGTGCGGCCGTTTCCGTGCAGCTTCCACAGGGCCATGCGGGCTCCTCAGGTTCGGGGGATGGCAGGAGTGCCGGAGCAACACTACCGATTCCTGAGTTTTCACTGAACGTCTTCTACCATGGTAGACGGCGAGGTAGAATGGTAGACATGAGCCTGAACATCAAGAACGAGACGACGCATGAGCTGGTGCGCCGGCTCGCGGCGCTCACCGGGCAGAGCCAGACCAGTGCGGTGGAAGATGCCGTTCGGCGGCGCCTCGCCGAGTTGGAGGAGCAACGCTCGGGCGAAGAAGAGGAGCGCCGTCGCCGTATCCGTGCGGTGATCCGCCGGGCGCAGCAGATTCCCTCCACCGGACGCACGACCGAGGAGATCATGGACGAGCTCTACGACGAGACGGGTATGCCGCGTTGATCGTCGATTCCTCGGCCCTCGTGGCTGTCTTGATGGCTGAGCCCGAAGCTGCCGAGATGAGCGAACTGTTGGAGGAGGGTCCCTTCTCACTGTCCGCGGCCACGCTCACGGAGTGCATGATCGTGCTCCGCGGCAAGGGAGGCGAGGCGAAGGTGCTCGCGCTGGACGAGCTTCTGGAAGCGACGGGTGCGACCGTCGTTCCGCTCGACGAGGCCCAGGCGCGTCTGGCGGCCAGGGCGTTCGTCAGATTCGGACGCGGTTCCGGGAGCGCGGCTCGGCTGAACTACGGCGACTGCTTCTCTTATGCGCTCGCGATCAGTCGCGACGAGCCTCTGCTCTTCAAGGGTGACGACTTCATCCACACAGACGTGCGCCGGGTGGAGCTGAGCTGAGTCGTCAGGCCTGAAGCGTCAGGCGCCGAGGCGCTCGATCAGCTCGCGGTAGCGGTCGGCGGTGCGCTCGACCACGTCGTCCGGGAGCAGGGGGGGCTCGCCCTCCTGGTCCCAGTTGGCGGCGAGCCAGTCGCGCACGATCTGCTTGTCGAAGCTCGCCATCCGCGCGCTCGGTGTCGTGCCGGTGCGCCAGGCCTCGGCATCCCAGTAGCGGGACGAATCGCTCGTGAGCACCTCGTCGGCCAGGCGCAGCGTGCCGGCGGCGTCCGTGCCGAACTCGAACTTGGTGTCGGCGAGGATCAGACCCTTCTCCTCGGCGATGGCG
This sequence comes from Microbacterium sp. R1, assembly GCF_015159725.1. Lineage (NCBI taxonomy): Bacteria > Bacillati > Actinomycetota > Actinomycetes > Micrococcales > Microbacteriaceae > Microbacterium > Microbacterium sp. R1. The sequence continues at coordinate 204,277 of NZ_JADDUD010000004.1, forward strand.
GCCGCAGCCGTGTAGATGGCAAGGGAGGTGTCGCGCAGCTCGGCCGCGCGCTCGGGGCCGACGAGCTCGACCGCGCGCTCGAACGTGATGTTCTCATCGTGTTCGCCCATCGGGGCCTTGTATGCCGGAGTGAAGAGAGGTTCGGGCAGTCGGTCGCCGTTCTGCAGGCCGGCCGGCAGCGGGATGCCGCACACCGTCCCGCTCTCCCGATACTCCGCCCATCCGGAACCGGTGATGTAACCGCGTACGACGCACTCGATCGGCAGCATCTCGAGCGACTGGGCGAGCATCGCGCGATCCGCCACGGCCTCTGGCAGCTCGCCCTCGGCGATGTGGTTTGGGAAGGCGGAGAGCTGCGCGAACCACCAGCGGCTCAGTCGCGTCAGCAGGGCGCCCTTGTCGGTGATACCGGGGGAGAGGACGAAGTCGAAGGCGCTCACCCGGTCGGAGGCGACGACGAGGATGCGCGTATCCGCCGGATCCTCGGAGGCGTACAGGTCGCGGACCTTGCCCGAGTAGATGTGCCGCCAGCCGGGAATGCTCTGTGCCGTGCCTTCTGAAGGTGTGCTCACCCGCCCATTATCCCGGTTCCCTCGCGATGCTCTCGCCCGCGCTCCTTCGCGACCCATGCTCCGCGCCGACACCCATCCCCGCACACGCCGGGGGGTGTGGGTCTCGACGGAGAGCATGGGCCTCGGTGAGAAGTTCGACCCCGTCTGTTCAAGGGGCGGAAACAGGCGTATAGTCCACATGGACTATTTGAGGTGGGACATGAAGAAGGATGCGGTCGACCGGCTCACTCCCATGGGGGTGATGGTGCTCGCGCTGCTGCGCGAAGGCGACATGCACCCCTATGAGATGGTGCGTCTCATGCGGGCGCGGCATGATGATCGCCTGCTCACGATCACCAACGGGACGCTGTACCACACGGTGTCCCGGCTGCACCGCGCCGGCCTGATCGACGAACTCGGCATCGACCGCGAGGGAAATCGGCCCGAGCGGACGACCTACTCCTTGACGGAGACCGGACGTGAGGCCGTCGTGACGTGGGTGCAGCGTGAGCTGCCCCGCATCGATCACCCGGCCGACTTCCGCATCGCGCTCGCCGAGGCGCACAACCTCGAGCGCCCGGAGGTCATGGACCTCCTGCGCGCGAGGCGCGTCGCGCTCGTCGAGGATCACGCTCGCCACCGCGACGGGCTCGGCAACGCGAGGGAGAAGCACGTGCCCGAGCAGGTGCTGGTCGAGATCGAGCGTCAGGAAGCTCTGCTGGCGGCCGAGCTCCGCTGGCTCGACTCCCTCCTCGATCGTCTCGAAGCCCGTGTCCTGCCGTGGGGTCCCACGGCATTCCAGAACTCAGACCGCTACCGCGCTCAGCGAAAGGCTGCACAGCAATGACAGATATCCCTCGCGACGGAGACCGCCCGCCGGTCTCCGCGCCCTCCACCTCCGGTCCGTCGACCGGTACCTACTCGGTCGGGCACAAGCCCGCGAGCCCCTGGCCCGCCCTCTGGGCGCTGGTCATCGGCTTCTTCATGATCCTGGTCGACACCACGATCGTCTCGGTCGCGAACCCGGCGATCAAGGCCGCCCTCGACCCCGACACGAACAACCTCGACAACGTCGTGTGGGTCACGAGCGCCTACCTGCTCGCGTATGCGGTGCCGCTGTTGATCACCGGGCGCCTGGGTGACCGCTTCGGCCCGAAGAACATCTACCTCATCGGCCTCGCGGTGTTCACCCTCGCCTCGCTGTGGTGCGGGCTGTCCGATTCGCTCGAGATGCTCATCGCCGCACGTGCCGTGCAGGGTCTCGGCGCCGCTTTCATGACCCCGCAGACCATGGCCGTGATCACCCGCACCTTCCCGCCCGAACGTCGAGGCGCGGCGATGGGCCTGTGGGGTGCGACCGCCGGTGTCGCCACGCTCGTCGGTCCGCTCGTGGGTGGTCTGCTCGTGGACGGCTTCGGCTGGGAGTGGATCTTCTTCGTGAACATCCCGGTCGGCATCGTCGCCTTCGTGCTCGCTTGGCGCCTGGTCCCGAAGCTGGCCACGCACCCGCACCGCTTCGACATCGTGGGTGTGGTGCTCAGCGCCGTGGCGCTGTTCCTCATCGTGTTCGGACTCCAGGAAGGCGAGAAATTCGACTGGGGCGTGATCTGGGGCCCGATCTCGGTGTGGAGCCTGATCATCGCCGGACTCGTCGTGCTCGGGTTGTTCATCTTCCAGCAGGCGAAGACACGCAGTGAACCTCTTGTTCCGCTCGAACTGTTCCGCGACCGCAACTTCTCCGGAGCGAACGTGGCCATCGCCGCCGTGGGCTTCACGGTGACGAGCATGTCGCTGCCGATGATGTTCTTCCTGCAGACCGCGCGGGGGCTCACCCCGACGGAGGCGGCGCTGCTCCTCATCCCGATGGCGGTGCTGTCGGGAGTGCTCGCTCCGGTCGCGGGCAAGATCCTCGACCGCGTGGACCCGCGCATCATCCTCATCCCCGGGCTGCTCTGCGTCGCCGCCGCACTGATCTGGTACTCCGCTCTGATCAACATGGACACCCCGATCTGGATGTTCCTGCTGCCCTCGGCGCTGATGGGTATCGGCAACGCCGGCATGTGGGGTCCGCTCGCCACCACCGCGACGCGCAAGCTGCCCCCGCGCCAGGCGGGTGCAGGTGCCGGCATCTACAACACCACCAGGACCATCGGATCGGTGATCGGGTCGGCCTCCATCGCCGCGTTCATGCAGTCCCGTCTCGAAGCGAACCTTCCGGGGCTCGCTGACGCACCGGCGGGCATCTCCACCGGGGGTGCACTGCCGCCGCAGGTGGCGGACGGGTTCGCTGCGGGAATGTCGCAGGCGATCCTGCTGCCGGCGTGCGTCATGGCGGTCGCGCTCATCGCCTCGCTGTTCCTCGGTCGTTACGACAAGACGGAGCCGGCAGTGCCCGCATCCGCGCGCACCGAGTAATCGAACCAGGGGAGGGGCCGTGTCCGTCGGTTTGCGGATGCCGCCCCTTTCTGGTGTCATCGGGCGATGACGATCGCACTCTCTCGACCGAACATCGACCTCTTCGACTCCTGGGCCGCCGCAGTGGCCGAGTTCGAGGGTGGACACGTCGACGGGGGCGGTCTCGAGAAGGGCTTCGTGCCGGACCGGGCCGCTTTCGAGGCGTTCGTCGAGCGTGCAGAGCTCTACGCCACACCTGGCGCGGTGCTCCCGGAGGGGCACGTGCCCTGCGACTACTACTGGATCACCGAGGGCGATCAGGTGGTCGGCTTCCTCTCCTTCCGCCGAGAGCTCAACGACTACCTGCGTCGCTTCGGCGGCCACATCGGTTATTCGGTGATCCCTTCCCGTCGCCGCGAAGGGATCGTTCGCGAGGCGATGCGGCAGGTGCTCCGCCAGGCGAAGGCGGAGGGCTACGAACGGGTCATGCTCACCTGTGACGACGACAACGTCGGGTCCATCCGCACCATCGAGGGAGCCGGTGGCGAGCTCGAAGACGTGATCGAGGCACCGCAGGCGGGGCAGCCTCTCGTCCGCCGGTATTGGATCGACGTTTCGGGCACCCGACTCGCCGCGAGCTAGGGTAGTTCCTCGGCGGTCGTCCGGTCGCTGCTGTCGACCCGAGGAGCACACGTCGTGATCCGAAATCCATCCACCGCGGCTGGCCGTCTGCGCCGATCGGTGCGCACCGCCGGCGCAGCCGCACTCGTCGCCTTCGTCGGCGTCGGGGCGCTCCTCGCCGGTGCCGCCCCCGCCGCCGCAGCGAACGACGGCGACAAGTACGTCATCGGCACCGACACGACGTTCGCGCCGTTCGAGTTCACGAATGCCGACGGCGACCTCGTCGGCATCGACATGGACCTGCTCCGCGCGATCGCGAAGGACCAGGGGTTCGAGGTCGAGATCCGCCAGCTCGGATTCGACGCCGCCGTCCAGGCGCTGCAGTCGAACCAGGTCGATGCGGTCATGGCCGGCATGTCGATCACCGAGGAGCGGCAGAAGACGTTCGACTTCAGCGAGCCCTACTTCACCAGCGGCATCCAGCTCGGCGTGCTCGAGTCGAGCGACATCACGTCGCTCGACGACCTCGACGGCAAGGCCGTCGCGGTCAAGACCGGTACGCAGGGGCAGACCTTCGCCGACGAGAACAAGGACGAGTACGGGTTCAAGGTCACCCCGTACCAGGACACGACCGACATGGTCGACGCGGTGAAGGCCGGCCAGGCGGTCGGCTACTTCGAGGACTTCCCGGTGCTCGCATACGGCATCCAGCAGGGCTCCGGCTTCCGCCTCGTGGGTCAGCCCGAGCTCGGCGGCGAGTACGGATTCGCGGTCAACAAGGGGCAGAAGCCCGAGCTGATCGAGATGTTCAACGCCGGGCTCGCGAACCTGAAGGCTTCAGGGGAGTACGACAAGATCGTCGACACCTACCTGTCGGGTGGCGAGGAGTCCACGCAGCCGACCGACATCTTCTCCGTCGCGGTGAAGTACTGGCCGGCTCTCATGGAGGGCCTGTGGCTCACGATCCTCGCGACGATCGTCGCCATCGTGGCCGCGTTCATCCTGGGGCTCATCTTCGGCTTCGGACGGGTCTCGAAGTTCGCGCCGTTCCGCTGGGTCGCGACCGCCTACGTGTACGTCTTCCGCGGCACTCCGATCCTCATCCAGGCGTTCTTCGTGTTCTTCGCGATCCCGCAGCTGTTCCCCGGCCTCACCTTCAACCCGTTCGTCGCCGGAGCGATCACGCTCTCGCTCAACACGGGTGCCTACATGACCGAGATCATCCGCGGTGGCATCCAGGCGGTCGACCCCGGCCAGAACGAGGCCTCGCGTTCGCTGGGTCTGAGCCACTGGAAGACCATGCAGAAGGTCGTGCTCCCGCAGGCGTTCCGCATCATGGTGCCCTCGTTCGTCAACCAGGGCATCATCACCCTCAAGGACACGTCGCTGATCAGCGTCATCGGCCTCGCCGAGCTGACGTTCGTCTCCCGCCAGATCATCGCCTCGACGTATCTGTCGGCGCAGGTGCTGACGATCGTCGCCATCATCTACTTCGTCGTGATCACGCTGCTGACGCTGCTCGCGAACCGCCTGGAGAGGACGTTCAACGCATGAGCAAGATCCTGGTGCAGGACCTGCACAAGTCGTTCGGTGACAACGAGGTGCTCAAGGGCATCGATCTGGCCGTGGAGGATGGCGAGGTCGTCGCGGTCATCGGCCCGTCCGGCTCGGGGAAGTCCACGCTGCTGCGCTGCCTGAACAAGCTCGAGGAGCCCACGTCGGGGCACGTCATCATCGATGGCGTCGACCTGACGGACAAGAGCGTGAAGCTCGATGAGGTGCGCCAGCGCATCGGCATGGTGTTCCAGCACTTCAACCTCTTCCCGCACATGACCGTGCTCGAGAACATCACTCTCGCCCCGGTCGAGTGCGGCAAGCTGACCAAGGCCGAGGCGAAGGAGCGGGCGCTCTCGCTCCTCGAGCGTGTCGGCCTGTCGGAGAAGGCGGGCGCGAAGCCGGCATCCCTCTCCGGCGGTCAGAAGCAGCGCGTGGCGATCGCCCGTGCGCTGGCGATGGACCCCGAGATCATGCTGTTCGACGAGGCGACGAGCGCGCTCGACCCGGAGATGGTCGGCGAGGTGCTCCAGGTCATCCGCGACCTCGCCTCCGGCGGCATGACCATGGTGCTGGTGACGCACGAGATGGGCTTCGCGCGTGAGGTCTCTGGCCGCACGGTCTTCATGGACGGCGGCGTCGTGGTGGAGGAGGCCCCGCCCGCCGAGCTGTTCGGCGCCCCCAAGAACGAGCGTCTGAAGGACTTCCTCTCCAAGGTGCTCTGACGCCCTTCCTCGTCACCAATCGCGCAAATGGTTGCATTCCGCCCCGGGATGCAACCATTTGCGCGATACGAACGAGGGTCAGGGTGCGGGATGCCTGCGGATGGTCGCGCTGACCAGGGCGGCGACCGCGCAGAGACCCGCGGCGGCGAACCACGCGACCGTGTACTGGCCGGTGTGGTCGCGCACGACACCGGCGAGGATCGAGGCGATGCCGGCGCCGATCTGATGCGCCGCGAACACCCAGCCGAACACGAGCGGACCCTTGTCGCCGAAGACCTCACGGCAAAGCGCGATGGTCGGCGGTACGGTCGCGACCCAGTCGAGCCCGTAGATGACGATGAACACGACGATGCTCGGCTGCACCTCCGCCGAGAGCAGGCTCGGCAGGAAGAGCAGGCTCACCCCGCGCAGCGCGTAATACGCGGCCAGGAGGATGCGTGGATTCACGCGGTCGGTGAGCCAGCCGGAGAACACGGTGCCGACGATGTCGAAGACGCCCACGACCGCGAGAAGGCCGGCCGCGGTGGTCGTCGCCATGCCATGGTCGTGGGCGCTCGGGATGAAATGCGTGCCGATCAGTCCGTTGGTCGTCGCTCCGCAGATCGCGAAGCCGATCGCCAGCGCCCAGAAGGTCTTGGTGCGCGCGGCTTCTCTCAGCGTCGAGAGGGCGAGCTTCGCTGCGCCCCAGGCAGAGCCGCGACGGACGGGTGCAGGGGCGGGCGCGAGTGAGGTCTCGCCGTAGCGGGCGACGCCGAGGTCGCTCGGCCTGTTGCGCAGGAAGATCCAGACCAGGGGCACGACGGCGAGAGCTCCGCCCGCGATGATGAGTGACGCTCCGCGCCAACCGACGTCCTCGGCAGCGGCCGCGATCACGGGGAGGAAGATGAGCTGACCTGTCGCGCTGCCTGCGGTCAGAACGCCCGAGACGAGTCCGCGCCGGGTGGCGAACCAGGTGTCGGTGATGGTCGCCGCGAACACGAGCGCCATCGAGCCCGTGCCGAGTCCGATCAGCACGCCCCAGGTCAGGATGAGCTGGCCGGGGGTCGCCACGAACACGCTCAGCGCTGAGCCCGCCCCGATCACGAAGAGAGCGACGACCGTGACCGCGCGGATCCCGAACCGCTGCATGAGGGCTGCTGCGAACGGGGCGATGAGTCCGTAGAGCAGCAGATTGATGGAGACGGCGAGCGACAACTCCGCCGTGGTCCATCCGAACTCCTCCTCGAGTGGCACCATGAGCACGCCGGGAGCTGCGCGGAAACCGGCGGCGCCGATCAGGGCGATGAGAGCCACGAGGGCCACAGTCCACGCGGGGTGGAATCGACGCTGCCGAGTGCCGAGGGGTTCCTCGATCGGCCCGTCGAGCGATTCGGCGGTCATGCTGCGCGTCCGGTGAGGAGGGGGAACGGCTCCCCGCCCATGCTGTGTCGCGCCCAGTGGGTGCTGTCGACGTCGAGGGGTGCCGCGCACGTGACGCACCAATCGACCGAATCCGAGATCTCGCCGCATCGACCGCAGCTCACCGTCAGACCCCAGGGGCCATCGGGGTCGGTCACGCGGGAGAACCGTGCGTAGGCGTGCAGGATCGGGAGTGTCTGATGCCCCGCGGTCGTCACGCGGTAACCGCTGCGCGCATCGGCGGGGTCTTCGCGCTCGACGAGTCCTGCCTCGCTCATCGCCGTGAGTCGCCGGGACAGTACGGAGTCGGCCGCGCCGGTGGCTTCGCGCAGCTGGTCGAACCGAGTGCGTCCGGAGAAGAGCTCACGCAGGATGAGCAGCACCCAGGGGTCGGCGAGGATGTCGGCGGAGCGCGCGATGGGGCAGGTCGCAGACGACCAGTCGGAGCGGAGCGGCATGCGACAACTTTCTTGAAGAAAGCGTCGAGTGTCAATCGCGTTCACACACGTTGGCAGTCATCCGCCCCGTATTCGGCAGATTTCATGCGCTACGCCGCGAACTTCTCCGGCTCCCCGAGCCCGCCGACTGCCCGTGCACTCGCCGAGCGCACGGGCGGTCGGCGTGGGGAAGCCGTGCGTTCGTGAAGACGCCGAGCGTCCGGCGGCACGGCAAGCGCGACGACGCGGCGGGCGTGACGACGCGGGCGGCGCCGGTTACTCGGCGACGCGGGCGGCGATGTCGGTGCGGTAGTGGGAGCCGTCGAGGCGGATACGGGCGATCGCGTCGTAGGCGCGGTCCCGCGCGGTGCGGAAGTCGGAGGCGACAGCCACCACGTTCAGCACCCGACCGCCCGTGGCGATGAGCGATCCGCCCGGGGCATCGGGGCTCGCAGTGGCGGCGTGCACGATCCGGACGCCCTCGACGGCTGCGGCGTCGGCCAGGCCCTCGATCGGGCGGCCGGTCTGCGGCGACTCGGGATATCCCTCGCTGGCCAGCACGACCGTGATCGCGACGTCGTCGCTGAACACGGGCTCCGGCTGATCCTCGAGGGTGCCGGATGCCGCGGCGAACAGCAGTTCCGACAGCGGGGTGACCAGGCGCGGAAGCACGATCTGCGTCTCGGGGTCTCCGAAGCGGGCGTTGAACTCGATCACGCGTACGCCGGCGGGGGTGAGGATCAGCCCCGCGTAGAGGAGTCCGATGAACGGGGTGCCCTCCGCGTCGAGCTGCCGCACGACGGGAAGTGCCACGTCGCGGGTGACCTCTTCGACGAAGGCCCGCTCGCTGCCGAACTGCTCGTCGAGCCACGGGAGCGGCGAGTAGGCGCCCATGCCTCCCGTGTTGGGCCCTTCGTCGCCGTCGAGCGCACGCTTGAAGTCCTGTGCGGGGCTGAGTGCGCGCACGGTGTCGCCGTCGCTCAGGAAGAACAGGGAGACCTCGGGGCCGGAGAGGAATTCCTCGATCAGCACGGGGCCTGCGGGAAGATACTGCTCGGCGTGTGCGAGGGCGTGCGCGCGGTCGGACGTGACGATGACGCCCTTGCCCGCAGCGAGTCCATCGGCCTTGACCACGTAGGGGGCGCCGAGGTCGTCGAACGCCGACTCGACATCGGCCGTGGTCGCGGCGCGGACAGCGCGGCCGGTGGGGACGCCTGCGGCATCCATCACGCGCTTCGCGAACGACTTCGAGCCCTCCAGCTGGGCGGCGGCCTTCCCGGGGCCGAACACCGGGATTCCGCGGACACGCAGTGCATCGGCGACCCCGGCGACGAGCGGGGCCTCAGGACCGACGACGACCAGATCGATCGCGTGCTCATGGGCGAAGGCGGTGACCGCTCCACCATCGAGCGGATCGACCGAGACCGGGGTGGCATCCTGAGCGATGCCGGCGTTGCCCGGCGCGACGAAGATCTCGTGCTCCGTCCGCTCTGCCCGCAGGGCGAGGATGATCGCGTGCTCACGGGCACCGGAACCGAGGACGAGAATCTTCACCCGTCCAGACTACCGAGGGTCGTGGACCGGGTTTCGGCGGTCTGTGGCGTGCGGCCCTCTGGCGACGTTCAGAGCTCTACGGGGCGCTCTATCGTGGAGTCCCACGGCACGGTCCAGCCGGCCGCGTCGAAGAGCGCGTCGAGCACCATCGCGGTGAAGCCCCAGACGATCGTGCCGTCGACATCGAACGCCGGGCCGCGGAAGGTGTGGCCCATGCGGGTGATCGTCGAGGTGAACCTGGTCTCCGGATCGAGCAACTGCGCGACAGGGACTCGGAACACCTCGACCGTCTCCGCATGATCGACCGCCACGACCCGGGACGGCGACTGCCACCACGCCAGCACGGGGGTCACGAGATGGTTGCTCGCGGCGAGCGGGATCTCGGGCAGGGTGGCCAGGATCTCGACACCGGCCGGGTCCAGTCCGGTCTCCTCTTCCGCCTCGCGCAGGGCCGTGGCGACCACGTCGGCATCTTCCGTTTCCACCCTCCCGCCGGGGAAGGAGACCTGTCCGGGGTGCGACGAGAGCGTGGGGGCGCGCCGCTGCAGCAGCACGTCGAGGTCTCGGGCGACGGCCGCGACGGTCGTGGAGGCCGGGACGCTGTCGAGCACACCGAACAGGATGAGGACAGCCGCGTCGTGGGCGCTCTGCGGGTCGGACAGCGGGGGAATGCGCACGCCCCACGAGTGGTCGGCGACCGCCGCGAGCAGCTCGGCGCGGGCGCCCTGGGGATGCATGCTCATGCGTTCGAGCATAGGACTCGGCGCGCCGCGGCCGGTCGTAGTCTGGAGCAATGGCCAAGAAGATCGACATCGTGGACGGACGCGCGGCGCTCGACGCTGTCCGCACCGCGGAGGCCTCCGGTGCGAAGCCGCAGCGCACCGACCTCGCCACGGCCGTGCGCTACCTGCTGCAGCTCCTCGACGAGAAGGCGCCGGGCAACAGCGTCGAGGTGCGCGTCCCACCCTTCGGTGCGGTACAGGTCATCCAGGGGCCCCGGCACACGCGAGGTACACCGCCGAACGTGGTCGAGATGGATGCGGCGACGTGGATCGCCGTCGCGACGGGTGCGGAGCGATGGGTGGATGCCGCTTCCGGCGGACGCATCCACGCCTCCGGCACCCGCGCCGATCTGAGCGATGTGCTGCCGGTGCGCCCGTAGCGCGGCGCGGGCAGAGCCTCGATCTCGGATCAGTGCTTCCGGCGTCGTTCGATCTCGTCGACGAGCTGCTGCACTCTGGTGGCGTCTGCGTCCTTGGCGAGAGCGACGTAGTGGTCCATGACGGCGGGTCGATACCGCACCGGCATCGTCTGCCCTGGAGCGAGTCGGGTCAGCTCGGTGATCGTGAAGTCCTCATCCGCGATACCGCGGAACGAGGCGCCGTCCGCCGTCGTCACATCGAGCATCAGCACCAGGCGGACGCCTCCGTCGCTGCTGACTTCGCGCCAGTCGACGAGCACCCCGAGAGCGAGGGTCCCTGCGCGCAGTTCGGCGTTTCGTCGTCGAGCCTCACCGCTCAGGAGCGGGTTCGGGGCGACGCCGGGAAAGGCGGGTCCGACGCCGAGCGACTCCCGGCTCAGGTCGGGTCGTAACTGCTCCATCAGCTCGCTGAATCGCTGTTGCTTCTTCTTGGACCCGAACATTCTGCCCTCCCTCGCGCCGGCGCGGACACATCCGTCCGATGCTGCGCCTCATCGAGAGTGTATGGGTCTTCATGGTCCGACGGGTCTGCGAGGTTGCCCCCTCATCGCAGACCTCCCGGACGATGGACCTGCCTCCGTGGCGGCAGGCTCGCGCGGAGGGGCGTCAGGCGCGGTCGTGGAGGGTGATCCGGTAGCCGTCGGGATCGGCGAACGTGAAGGTCCGGCCGAACGGGCCGTCGATCGGCTCCGCGACGATGGTGTGTCCGTCGGCGAGGAGTGCATCGTGGATGGCCTGGACATCGGTGGCGTGCAGCCAGATGGCGGCGCCGATGCCGGGCTGGGCTACGCCGGTCAGGTCGGTGCCCGGTGCGATGTCACGCAGCGCGAATGCGATCGGGGCTGTGTCGAACACCACGGCGTGGGGAGGGCCTGCGGGAGAGCGGACGAGGCCGAGGTAGCGCTCGTAGAACGCCTGGGAGGCGGCGAGGTCGCGCGCCTGCAGGGAGATGAAGTCGGGGCCGGTGACGGGCATGGGAGAATCCTTCTCTTCGTGTCAGTTTTCTGACATAGGCGAGTGTATGTCAGAATACTGACATGAGTCAAGACCGCGCAGGCATCGACCTCGACACGTCGTTGGGCTACCTGCTGAAGGAGGCATCGAGCGCTCTCCGCACCGCGATGGAAGAGGTGCTGCGTCCGCTCGGCATGACCATCACCCACTACTCCTGTCTCGAACTGCTCTCCCAGCGGCCCGGCCTGTCGAACTCCGATCTCGCACGGGGCGCATTCGTGACGAGGCAGTCGATGAACGTCCTGCTCCAGGCGCTCGAACGCGAGGGGTTCGTCACCAGGCCGTCGGAAGCGCCTGTCGGAAAGACCCTCCCCGCCCGCCTCACCGAGCGTGGCCGTGAAAGTCTCGCGACGGCGACCGCGGCCGTCCGCTCCGTCGAGGTCCGGATGCTGTCCGGTATGACGCAGGAGGAGCAGACGGGAGCACGGGAGATCCTCCGAAGCATGATCCGCTCGCTTCGCGAAGAGTCCTAGCCCCGCAGGGTTCAGCGCCGAGCGACCACGAGCGGCACACCGGTCGTGGGGTGGGGGAACACGTCGACCGCCTGGCCGTACACCTGCTCGATCCGCTCGGCAGTGAGCACCTCGCTCGCTGTGCCTGTCGCCGCGACACGGCCGCCCGTGAGCAAGGTGACGCGGTCGGCGTGCGCGAGTGCGGCGTTGAGGTCGTGCAGCACGATCGCCACCGCGATCCCCGTGTCAGCGAGTCCCCGGATCAACCGCATGACGTCTTCGTGGTGCTTGAGGTCGAGAGCAGCGGTCGGTTCGTCGAGCAGCAGGACGCCGGTGGCCTGGGCGATCACGCGGGCGAGGGCGACCCTTGCGCGCTCGCCGCCGGACAGTGAGGGCACGGCTCGCGATCCGAGCGCCGTCACCTCGGTCTGTGTCATCGCTGCGGACACCAACTCGTCGTCCTCGTCGGCCGCGGGTGTGCGTGCCCACGGAGTACGCCCCATGCGCACGACCTGTTCGGCGCTGAAGGGAAACGTGACGGTGTTCTCCTGCAGAAGGACAGCGCGTTGCTGGGCGAGCGTGCGCGGCTTGATCCGGTCGATCGACCGCCCGTCGAGCTCGACCGTCCCTGCGTGAGCCGGCACGTCTCCGGCGAGCACTCCGAACAGGGTGGACTTGCCGGCCCCGTTCGGCCCGACCAGGGCGTGGATCTCTCCGCGGTGGATCTCGATGGAGGCGTCGTCGAGGATCGTCCGTCCTTCGCCCACGCGAACCGTGAGCCCCGATCCGCGCAGCCGCACGTTCATGCCCATCCTCCCGAGCGACGGCGGGTGCGCACGAGCAGCCACAGGAAGAAGGGCCCGCCCACGAGCGAGGTGATCATGCCGATGGGCAGATCGGCGAGCGGTACGGCCGTACGCGCGACGAGGTCGGCGACGGCGATGAGCAGTGCGCCACCGAGAGCCGAGGCGATCACGAGCGGCAGGTGGGCCGGCCCGATCAGCATGCGCATCAGGTGCGGGACCACGAGCCCGGCGAAGCCGATGATCCCCGCGAACGCGACCGCCGCGCACACCAGCAGCGCGACGGTCACGATGACGACGATCCGCAGCAGCTCGACATTGACGCCGAGGTGCCTGGCGGTGCGCTCGCCGAGGGCGAAGAGGTCGAGGCTGGGCGCGACGATCAGCGCGATGACGATGCCGATCAGCACGAGGGGTGCGACGAGCTGGATGTTCGACCACAACGCGCCGTTCAGCGATCCCAGCTGCCAGAACACGATCTGCTCGCGCGTCGACGTGGTGCCGAGGAACGTGAAGAACGCCATGCCGGCGCCCGCGATCGCGTTGATCGCGATGCCCGTCAGCAGCAGGGTCACGACCTCGGTGCGACCACCGGACCGACTGATGAAGTACACCGAGAACACTGCGACCAGCCCCCCGAGGAACGCGAACGCCGGCGTGGTCCACATGCCGAACGTCGCGAGTCCGAAGGTGATGCTCGCTGCCGCGCCGAGCGCTGCGCCCGAGGAGACCCCCACGACACCGGCGTCCGCGAGGGGGTTGCCGAAGATCGCCTGCATGAGCACACCCGAGACGGCGAGGGCGGCGCCGACGAGCAGCCCGAGCACGATGCGCGGCATCCGCAGATTGAAGATCACGCCGTAGTCGGTGGAAGCCGTCGGCGCCCACGCGGTGTCGATGCCGACACCGCGCAGCAGCACTCCGATCAGCGATGCGGGGGAGAGGTCATACTGTCCGCTCGTGATCGACACGATGCAGGTGACGGCGAGCGCGACGGTCAGGCCGACCGCCACCAGCGCGAAGCGCAGACCCCGGTGTCTCGAAGGGGTCGGGGTGACGACCTCGCCGGTCACGTCGCGGGCTCGGGGGCGTAGAGGGCGCGAGCCAGGGCCCCGATCACGTCGGCGGTACGTGGACCGAAGCTGAGGATCTCGCTGTCCGCCATGTCGATCACGCGGCGATTCGCTCCGGCGGGGGTCTCTGCCACGGCGGGGATCCGCTCGATCAGTCCGTCGATGCCGCCGACCGACTCCAGGCCGTCGGTCATCATCACGAGGACGTCGGGCTGTGCGGCGACCAGGGCTTCCGCGGTCATCGGCTTCATACCCTCCCAGCCGATCTCGGCCGCCACGTCGACACCGCCGACGGCGTCGATCAGCGAATCGGCTCCGGAGTCCTCGCCGAAGATGTAGTAGACGTTCGCGCTGCCGCGCACGTACAGGAACAGCATCCGTGCGCGTTCGGCTTCGTCGGCGGGAACGACCTCGGCGATCTCCGCGAGCGTCTCGTCGACCGATGCATCCAGCCGCTGGATGAGTGCTTCACCGCGGCTCGGCACACCGAGAGCGGCGGCGATCTCGGTCACCAGCTCGTCGGTGGTGTCGAGTCGCCGGTCGCTGGAGATCACGACGACCGCGATTCCCGCGTCGCGCAACTGCTGACGCACCTCCTTCGGGCCGATCGTGGTGTCGGTGAGGACCACGGTCGGGGCCAGCTCGAGGATCGCCTCGGCATTGAGCGTGTGACCGGTCTTCGTCACGACGGGAAGGTCTTCGGTACCGGCGAAGACGGTGGAGGCGTCGCGACCGACGACCTGATCGCCGAGGCCGAGCGCGAACACGGTCGATGCGATCGTGCCCGAGATGTCGATCGGGAGGATGCGGTCGACGTCGCTGATCTCGACCTCGTGGCCCTCGCTGTCGGTCACGGTCACAGGCAGCTTCGGAGCGCTGTCGTCGTCGACGGGCTCGATCGCGTGACTCGACAGGCAGGCGGTCGAGGGGCCTTCGTGCGTGCGCACGTCGTCGATGAGATCAAGCGAGGCGAGCGGGACGGATGCCTGCGGGCAGTCGTCATCGGCGACGGAGGCCGGTGCCGCGGTGGCCTCCGGTTCTGCGCAGGCGGTGAGCCCGAGGGCGAGAACGACGACGAAGAGGAGGGCGGGAACTCGACGCATTAGGCAAGGCTATCCTAAAACTTGACGCGCGATGATCCGCACCTCTACGCTCGGGACCGGCGGCTTGCTTAGCTAAGCCTAACCAAAACTCCTTCCTCGCCCGACTGCATTGCGGCACCGCCGGCGCGCCTGCTTCTCGGTGCGCCCGGAGCCGTGGAGAACCGTGAACACCACAGCCCCCGCACCCTCGGTGAGCACCCGCATACGCGTGCTGCTCGCCGCTTTCGTCTCCCTTCTCCTCGTCGCCGCCGGCGCGGTGATCGTCCCGCCAGCGCATGCCGCCGGCGCTGCGGTCACCGCGACGGTCGCGTCGGCAACCACCTCCGGCGTGAGCGTGCAAGTGCAGGCCGCCGGCCTGCCCGAGGTCGAAGGCACGTACGCCGCGCTGATCATGAAGGGCACGGAGTCGGGACTCAGCGGCGGGGGCGGGTATGCCGCGTTCGTGATGCCGACCGTCGCCGCCGGCGCGAGCTCGTTCACGCTCGATGCACCGGCCGGATCGCTGGATCGGACGAAGTCCTACGAGGTGCTCGTGTGGCAGAAGCACTCGAACCCCAGCGACGCCACCATCTACGGTCGCGGCGATGTCGTCATCTCGTCCGGACAGTGGGACGCCGTGTTCGGTCCCGTGCCGACCGATCCCGGTACCGACCCTGGCACCGATCCTGGCACCGACCCCGGCACCGATCCTGGCACCGACCCCGGCACCGATCCTGGCACCGACCCCGGCGCCGATCCTGGCACCGACCCCGGTACGGACCCCGGCACCGATCCGGGTACCGATCCGGGCACCTCGCCGAAGTCTGCGGCGATCGAGGTCTTCCTGGCCGATGGCACGACTCCGGCTGCCGGGGTGCCGCTCAAGGCGGGCGACAGGGTCGTGGTGAAGGGATCCGGCTACGACCCGACGGCGAACCTCGGCACCGAGGGGCGTGGTGTGCCGATCCCGAAGCACCTCCCCCAGGGCACCTACGTGGTCTTCGGCAACTTCGCCTCCACGTGGCAGCCGTCCGCCGGTGCCGCATCGTCGGCCCGTTCGGTGGGCGCGCAGGTCTGGGCACTCGCCGAGGGCGTGCTGAATCAGGTTCCGGCGCAGTACCAGGGCGCGATCCGCGCGCAGTGGGTCGACATCGCGGCCGACGGCACGTTCCAGACCACGCTGACGCTGAAGGATGCGTCCGCGACTCCTGGCTCCTACGGTGTCTACACGTACGCGGCCGGTGGGGTGGTCAACGCCGATCAGGAGCGCAGTGTCGCCCTGAACTACGGTGTCGCGTCGGGCGTGACCACGACGGTGAAATCTGCGAGCGCGAGCGGCGGGCTCACCGTCACCGCCTCCGCCTCCCAGCTCGGCGCGATCACCGGCGCGTACGTCGCGCTGATCGAGAAGGGCACCGAGGCGAACGTCACCGGCAGCAGCGGCTTCCTGGCCATGCAGTACGTGCGGAACATCTCTGGTGGCGCGCTCTCGGTCGACTTGACCGCAGCCACCGACACGCTCGACCGCGCGAAGTCGTACGAGGTCATCGTGTGGAAGCAGCACTCGATGCCCGATGCGAGCACGATCTACGGGCGGAGCACCGTCACGGTGACCGGCGCGCAGTGGGACACGCTGTTCCCTGCGGGGCCGACGACGACGACGACGGTGAAGACGGCGACGGCGAAGGACGGCCTGACCGTCAACGCCGCAGCCACGAACCTCGGCGAGATCCCCGGCGCCTACGTCGCACTGATCGAGGCCGGGACCGAGGCGGAGGTGAGCGCCGACGGCGGTTTCCTCGCGATGCAGTATGTGCAGAAGGTCACGTTCGGTGCCTTCGCGGTCGACCTCACGACCGCGGCGAAGAACCTCGACCGCACGAAGTCGTACGAGGTGATCGTGTGGAAGCAGCACTCGATGCCCGATGCGAGCACGATCTACGCGCGCTCCACCGTGACCATCACGCCGGCGCAGTGGGATGCCCTGCTCGACGTGAAGAACCCTGAAGTACCGGAGACACCGGGCACACCGGTCACGCCGACCGCTCCGGCGGCGAGCGTTCCGGGCGGCTCCCTCCGCTGGGCCATCTCCTCGTCGTTCACCGACTACATCACGGGCAACATCGCGAAGGGGTCCATCGCGGTCTCCGACGGCGCGACCCGTTCCGGCGGTCAGTTCCAGTTCGGCCAGACCGTCGGGGGCGACTTCGACGTGAACACCGGTCTCGGCAGCGTCGTGTACCGCGGATCCGTGCGCTTCACCGGACACCAGGGCGTGCTGGACGTGACGGTCTCGAACCCGTCGATCCGCATCACCTCGACGAACGCCGCGACTCTGTACGTCACCAGTGGCGGCGCGCAGGTGCCGTTCGCGACGCTCGACCTGTCCGGGGCGGCGCGCGTCGCTGCCAACGGCGCGGTGACCTACACGGCGGCTCCCGCGGCGCTGACCGCTGAGGGACGCGATCGGGTGCTCTCGGGCTACGGCACGGCACTGAACCCGGTGACCTTCACGATCGGCTCGGTCGCCTCAGCGCCCGCCGGATCGAGCGGCACGGTCGCCGCAGCGGTCGTGAAGCCGAAGGTCACGCTGCCGTCGACCCCGCCGGCGACCGCGGGAATCGAGGCCGACGAGGCCGCTCTGGCCGCACTCGCCGCGGGGCAGCCCGCGACGGTGTCCGCATCCGGATTCCGGGCGAACGAGCAGGGGATCAAGGTCGTCGTGTACTCGACCCCCGTGCTCCTCGACACGGTGGCGGCCGATGAGAACGGTGTCGCGACCTGGTCGGGTGCCCTTCCCGCCGCCCTCGAGGACGGCGAGCACACGCTCACGTTCCAGGGCTCCGTCAACCGTGGTCTGGTGTTCACCCTGAACAGGGCGACGGCGGCGATCGGCGTCTGCACGGTGGAGGGCGCCACGCTCAAGTGGGGCTACAAGGAGTCGTTCCGCACCTACATCGAGGGCATCGCGAAGGGGGGCTGGACCCTGACCGACGTGACCTATGAGTACCCCGACTACGTGTGGGGGAACGGGGCGGGATCCCTGGACGACGAGAGCCTCGCCGGCCTGATCACCTTCGGCGGCAGCATCACCTTCACGGGTCATGACGGCGCGCTGAACACGACACTCGCGAACGCGGCGGTCGAACTCGCGGGAGACAAGGGCTACCTCGTCTTCGACGTGACCGGCACCACGCAGGGCGGGGAGAGCATCGATCAGAAGGGGGTCCGCCTCGCGGAGTTCGCCCTCGGTGATGCCGCAGTCGTCGACGGCGCGCTGACGCTCGACGCGATCCCCACGACGCTGACCGAGGCCGGGGCCTCAGCCTTCGGCACCTACGCCGCGGGGGAGGAGCTCGATCCGGTCACGGCTGTCATCCCGGTCGGCGCGGACTGCGGCGTCGAGGCGGAGAAGCCGGAATCCGACTCGGAGGCGACTGCGGTGGTGACTGCCGCGGACGAGCCCGCCGACGCCGAGGGTGCTCCGGTGTGGCCGTGGATCGTCGGTGGCCTGGTCGTGGTCGCCCTCGCTGCGACCGGCGGTGTGCTGATCGCCCGTCGCAACCGGGTGGCGGAGACCGCCGAGACGACCACCGAGGTCTGATCGCGGTGACACGGAACGGCCCTCCCCGCAGCAGACGTGGGGAGGGCCGTTCTGCCGCTCGTGACACCGGTGCACGGCGGCCGTCGTCGGTGGGACAATGGAGACATGACCCCCACCGACTCGCACCAGACCGTCGAAGCGACCGTGCGCCGCGTGCCGCGGTACGGCGTGCTCATGGGCATCGGCGTCGTGGTCGGTGTGATCGCGGCCGGCATCCTCACCTGGACCGGCAGCTTCGACGAGTCTCAGGCCCTCGACATCGTCTACCCGCCCGGCCAGGTGTTCGGCTTCCTGTTGCTGTGGACGGTCCCGATCGGGATCGCCCTGGGGGGCGTCGTCGGCCTGATCCTGGAGCGTCTCGCCCGTCGCCATGACCGGGTCGTGCGCGTCGACCGCGAGACCGTCGTCGACGAGGACTGACCGCTACGCCAACTCGGCGATCACCGGACGGATCGCGGCGTCGAATGCCACGACATCGCGGCGCAGTCCATCGGTCACGGCGACCGTGAGAGCCCCGATCCACCAGATACCGCGCTGCGAGAACGGCAGCACCTGCACGTTCAGCTCGAACGAGTGGGCCCGGCGACCGACCTCGCGCTCGAACTCCGCGATCGCGCTCGCATACGCGCGGTAGGCATCGCCGCCGGTATGGCTCTTCATCGAGGTCACGTACCTGTCGTGCGCGGCACGCGCGTACAGCAGGGCCGACGTCGCCTGGGGCGCGATCGCCGCCATGAGCTCCTCCGCACCGCGGGCGGGCAGCGCGACCAGGGTGTCGAATCCGTCGATGAGTTCGAGCGGCACATCCGAGGGGTGGGCGCGAGGTTCCACCGTCATGTCCCAGTAGTGGCGCCACTGCGCTTCGAGATCGGGCGAGGCGTCGGCGGCATCGGGGGCGCGGACGGCGAGTTCCCGCAGGCTCGGCAGGTCTTCGGGAACCCGGATCCCGAGTTGTTGCCGCAGTGCGAGCGCGACGAGCACCGGAACGCTCGCGTCTTCGCGGATGAGCCACTGCGGCTTGTCTGCCATGGCCCCATCGTAGGCGGATGGTCGACGGCGGCGGCCCTCCGGGTTCATATGTCGTCGGGTGAGAACTCGGGTGGACGCTTGGCGAGGAATGCCCGGATGCCCTCGTCACTGTCCTGATGCGTGAAGGCGATGCCGTACAACCGCGTCTCCTCCGCAAAGGCCGTGCTCCTGTCTTCCTGCACAGCGGCTCGCAGCGCCTGACGGGCCATCGCGGTGGCGGCGCGCGAGCGGCGTGGCCCCGAGGAGAGAGCCGCGACCGCCTCGCGAAGGACGCCGTCCCTCGGCGCGAGACGGGTCGCGAGGCCGTGCGCTTGCGCCCCGACATCGTTCAAGGCCCGACCGGTGAGCACCATCTCCGCCGCCAGTCCTGGCCCCACCCGCTCGACGAGTCGCCGAACTCCCCCGAAGCCGGGAAGGAGGCCGAGAGTCGGCTCCGGCAGAGCGAAGTGAGAATCCGGTGTCGCGTAGATCGTGTCGCAGGCGAGCGCCAGCTCCAGGCCGCCCCCTACCGCGGGGCCGTCGACGCACGCGATCGTCGGGCACGGCGAATCCTCGATCTGCGACAGGAGCGACTTCGCTGCCAGGGCGATCCGTCGTCCTGCTGCGGCCGGGTCGTCGGACACCCGCGCGACGCGCAACTCGCCGATGTCGGCTCCGGCGCAGAACGCGGACCCGGCTCCGCTGAGCACGATGCCGGACAGCGTCAGGTGCTCGAGGGTGCGGAAGGCGCGACCGAGCTCGGTGAGCATGAGGGCGGACAGCGCGTTCCGCCGCTCCGGTCGCTGCAGCCGGATGTGGGCGACGGGACCCTTCGTGATGACCTCGATCGTCTCGTAGCTGTGCTCCATGGTCTCCCGATCGCCGTTCATGAGTCCCAGATCGCGCCGAAGGCGGGGATCCCCTGCTGTTCGAGTCCTTCGACGATGGACCAGGTGGTGGTGCTGTTCGAGATGCAGATCACTGCTTCGGCTCCTGTCGTGGTGACGGCGTGGCGGGCGAGGGCGAGGAGGTCGGGCTTGCCGTCGGAGGCGGTGTCCCAGACGAGGGCATCGGGGACGGCCCTGCGGATCTCGGCGACCAGCTCGGTCCCGTAGGTGCTCTGCGGAGCGCGTGCAGACCAGACCAGGTGTGCCGGCGCCGTGCCGGCGAGCAGATGCGGCAGGCACGGACCGATGCCACTGCCGGTGGCCACCCAGACCACCTTTCGGAACAGCTTGTCGATGTTGCCGACGCCGGCGGTCGGGATGCCCTTGACCCACACGTGTCGTGGCTTGTCGTCGATGAATCTGCTCGTCCAGTCGCCGGCGCGCGAGATCGTCAGCCGGAAACCCGGCTCGCCGGGCGACGGCACGTTCGCGAAGGAGTGCCATTCGAGCAGCGGATTGCGACTGATCGACGTGGACGACCCGGCGAACGGGGTGACGCCGTAGTCGAACCGGGCGATCGCGACGTGGCTCGACGGTGTCGAGATGTCGACGGGGACCCTCCGCAGCCGCATCCAGGGGAGCGCGACGCTCACCGTCGTGGCGACGAGGAGCCAGAGCCCAGCGGAGGAGAGCACCTGCAGGAGCGAGGCCTGCGCGTCGACGAGCGTCGCGACCGTCTGCGCCCAGACGAGGACCAGCAGCAGCCAACCGCCCAACCGGTGCGTGACCTCGAAGGCGTCGTGCCATCGCGCACGCAGGGGCGGCAGGGCGGTGACGAGCATCGCGATGAGGACCGACGAGCCCAGGACCGCGGTGATCGCGAACAGAAGCGAGGGCCCGTCGGAGATCGTGAGCACGCAGAACGCGACGTACCAGGCGGTCGCGCTCACGGCGGCGCCGACGTGCACCCCGCCGAAGCTGTAGATCTTGCCGAGACCCCACCTCACGCGAAGCGGGGCCGTGGAGCGGATGTTCGTCGCCAGCCGGAACAGGGCGTTGATCACATATTGCTGACGGACGATCGCCGCCACGAACACGTTGACACCGGCGACGACGAATGCCTGCTCCGCGGTCGGAGACGGATTCGCAGCCCACGCGACGAGATTCAGCAGGACGGTCGCCAGCGCGAGACGGTTGTACGGCCTGAGACGGCGGGACCGCCGCAGCCGGGACCACCGGCCCGGGACCGGCGGTGTGTCGAGCGTCGCTGCGGAGAGTGAGACGCCGGTCATGCCACTCGCCTCGGTCGTGCGCCCGTATCGATCATGCGCAGCACCGCCGCGCGGTCGGCCTTGCCCCGTGCCGTCAGGGGGATCCGATCGACGGTGATGATGTCGGACGGCACGCAGTAGTACGGAAGCAGCGCGGCGACGGCGGCCCGTGCGGCCTCGGGGTCTGCGCTCGCCGGGGTGATCACGGCTCCGAGGCGTCGCGCGTCGAGCTGCACGGTGACCGCCGTGGTGCAGGACAGGCTCGTCTCCAGCGCCCGCGACACCGAATCGAGTTCGACGCGGAATCCGCGTACCTTCACCTGGTCGTCCGTGCGGCTCAGGTGCTCGAGTTCGCCGCGAGACGTCCAGCGGCCGACATCGCGGGTGCGGAACATCCGCCCGCCGTCGGCAGAGAAGGGATCGGGGAGATAGCGCTGCGCCGTCAGTTCCGGATCACCGATGTACCCGAGGGTGACGCCGGCGCCGCCGACCCACATCTCGCCGATCTCCCCCGCGGGAACCGGTTGCTGTTCGTCGTCGAGCACATAGACCGTCGTGCCGGGAACGGGGGTCCCGATCGACAGTGCTCGGCCGGGAACATGCTCCACGAGGGTGTTGATGATCGTGATCTCCGTCGGCCCGCACGAGTTGAGGAAGCGATGCTCCGCCGCCCACTCGTCGGCCAGCGCCTGTGGGCAGCGCTCGCCGGCGACGACGACGGTGCGCGCGTGGCAGCGTGCGGACGAGAGGGTGCTCACGATGCTGGGCGTCGCGATGAGCACATCGACCTGCTCGGCGGTCTCGGCGATGTCGGAGCCGCGGATCACCAGAGTTCCACCGTTGACCAGCGTTCCGAGGATCTCCCACATGGCCATGTCGAACGCGATGTTGAGCACCTGGCCGACCGTCGTCCCCCGGCCGATGCCCAGATCACCCGGGGTATTGCGGAACAGGTTCACGAGGTTGCCGTCCGTGACCTGGACGCCGTTGGGCGATCCCGTGGTGCCTGAGGTGTAGATCACGGCGCAGACGTCCGACGCGCGCCGGTCCACGGATGCGCGCGTCATGACCGCTCCTGCGTCGTCGAGCTGCGTGTCGTCGAGCTGCGTGTCGTCGATCAGGGCGGTGTCGATCACCATGGCGTCGACGGCGTCCGGCATGGCGTCGAGGAACTCCTCGGTCGTGAGTGCGATGCGCATGCGCGATGAGGCCGCCACTCGACCGAGCAGCATCCGTGGGGAGATCCGTGCATCCTGGGGGGCATACGCCGCGCCGGTCTTCAGCACGGCCAGGATGCCGATGACCATCGGGATCGAACGCTGCACGAACACGCCCACCACGTCACCGCGTCCGACGCCACGCGAACGCAGCCGCGCGGACAGTGTCTCGGCGGCTCGATCGAGCTCGGCGTAGGTCATCGCGGCGGACAGGTGCCGCACCGCCGTCTCGTCGGGCTGCCGATCGACTCGCGCTTCGAAAAGAGCGGTGACGGTCGAGTCCGGTACTTCGTGCGAGGCCGAACGCGCGGGTGAGGCCGCCGAGGCAGCAGGGGCGATCGAATCGGTCATCGAGTGTCCTTTCCCTCCGCCCCGCATGCGGATCCCGTGGCCGGAAGGACGACGACGGATCGGGGCGTGAGCGCCAACGCTAAGGAGCGCCTCGGCGGGTGGGGGGAGTTCTTTCAGAACGGTAAGGAACCGAGGGGTCTCGTAACTTCGGGCGTCATCATGTCGACCCGGAACCGGTCCGGACCGCCGAAGGTCCCGCCTCGGACTTCGCGGAGAGAGTGGCCTGCTCCGGGCGGTAGGCTGGGGGCGTGGCTGCCTCCCCCACCAACCCCTATTCCGAAGCCGGCGTCGATACCGCTGCAGGTGATCTCGCCGTCGAGCTGATGAAGTCCTCCGTACGCGCGACGCACGGCCCCGAAGTGCTCGGCGGTGTCGGCGGATTCGCCGGCCTGTTCGACGCCAGCGCGCTGCGCGACTTCCGTCGTCCGCTGCTCGCGACCAGTACCGACGGCGTCGGCACGAAGGTCGCGATCGCGCAGGCCATCGACAAGCACGACACGATCGGCCAGGACCTGGTCGGCATGGTCGTCGACGACATCGTGGTGGTGGGCGCGAAGCCTCTCTTCATGACCGACTACATCGCGTGCGGCAAGGTCTATCCGCAGCGCATCGCCGACATCGTGCGCGGCATCGCCGAGGCATGCTCCGCGACCGGCACGGCTCTGGTCGGCGGCGAGACGGCGGAGCACCCCGGTCTGCTCGGACCGCGCGACTACGACGTGGCGGGGGCGGCGACGGGTGTGGTCGAGGCGGATGCGATCCTGGGCGCCGACCGCGTGCAGGATGGCGATGCGGTCATCGCCGTGGCTTCCAGCGGACTGCACTCCAACGGCTACTCCCTCGTGCGGCACATCATCACCGGTGCCGGCATCTCCTACGGCGACAACGCCGCTGACTTCGGAACGACGTGGGGCGAGGCGCTCCTCGAGCCGACCCGCTTGTACACGCTTCCGCTGCTGCGCCTGATCGAGCAGCTGTCCGGCGGCGTCCACGCGCTCAGCCATGTCACCGGCGGCGGCATCGCGGCGAACCTCGCCCGCGTGCTCCCGCAGGGCAGCTGGGCCGAGGTCGACCGCAGCAGCTGGTCGCCGAGTCCGGTCTTCCGTGTGCTCAGCGACATCGCCGGCTCCACGCTGGAATCTGCCGAGGGCACCTGGAACCTCGGCATCGGATTCCTCGCGGTGGTCGCCGCGGACAAGAAGGACGCCGCGATCGCCGCTCTGAACGCCGAGGGCATGCCCTCGTGGCAGGTCGGGACCGTGGGCTTCGGCCCGCGTCCAGCCGGTGAATTCGAACAGGGCGCCAAGGGCGTCGATGGTGGAGCAGTGCGCCTCGTCGGCGCCTATGCGGACGGAGCGAAGTAAGAGCCCATGTGCGGCATCGTCGGAATGGTGGGCTCTGCCCCGGTCAATCAGGACATCTACGACGCACTCCTGCTGCTGCAGCACCGCGGCCAGGATGCGACGGGCATCGCGACCGCCGAGGCGAACGGCGTGATGCACAACGCCAAGGCACAGGGCATGGTCCGCGAGGCCTTCCGCACCCGAGACATGCGCGCCCTGCTCGGCAACGTGGGTCTGGGTCATGTGCGCTATGCCACCAAGGGCACGGCCTCGAACGAGGAGGAGATGCAGCCGTTCTACGTGAACGCGCCGTACGGCATCATCCTCATCCACAACGGCAACCTCACCAACACGCGTGAGCTCACGGCCGACATGGCCAAGCGCGACCGTCGCCACCTGAACTCCTCGAGCGACACCGAGCTGCTGCTCAACGTGCTCGCGGGTGAGCTGCAGAACACCACCTCGACCGTCGACCTCGACCCCGAGCGGGTGTTCGAGGCCGTCGCCCGCACGCACGAGCGCATCGAGGGCGCCTATGCGGTGATCGCGGTGATCGCCGGATACGGTCTGCTCGCCTTCCGTGACCCCTTCGGCATCCGCCCGCTGATCCTGGGCCGTCGTCCTTCGACTGTCCCAGGGGCCGAGGGCAAGGACGAGTGGGTCGTCGCGAGCGAGTCGCTGGTGCTCGAGAACGGCGACTACGAGGTCGTGCGCGAGGTCGAGCCCGGTGAGGCCGTCTTCATCACCAACGACGGCGAGCTGTTCTCCCAGCAGTGCGCCACCGCCGCGACGCTCGCGCCCTGCGCGTTCGAGTACGTCTACCTCGCCCGCCCCGACTCCGTCATGAACGGCATCTCCGTCTACGAGTCGCGTCTGCGCATGGGCGACAAGCTCGCCGACACGATCGCCAAGCATGTGCCGATGGACAAGATCGACGTGGTCATGCCGATCCCCGACTCCTCGCGCCCCGCCGCGATGGAGGTCGCCCGCAAGCTCGGCATCGAGTACCGCGAGGGCTTCTACAAGAACCGCTACGTCGGCCGCACCTTCATCATGCCGGGGCAGGCGGTGCGCAAGAAGAGCGTCCGCCAGAAGCTCAACGCGATGTCGACCGAGTTCCAGGGCAAGAACGTGCTCCTCATCGACGACTCGATCGTGCGGGGAACGACCTCCAAGGAGATCATCCAGATGGCGCGGGATGCCGGAGCCGCCTCCGTCACGTTCGCGTCGGCAGCACCGCCCGTGCGGCACCCGCACGTCTACGGGATCAACATGCCGTCCCGTCACGAGCTCATCGCCCACGGACGCACGATCCCCGAGATCGCCGACGAGCTCGGCTGCGACCATCTCGTGTATCAGGAGGTCGAAGACCTCAAGGCCGCGATCACCGAGGGTTCCGTGCTCACGGATCTCGACATGAGCTGCTTCGACGGCCGATATGTGACCGGCACGGTCTCCGACGAGTATCTCGCCTGGGTGGAGGGGTCGCAGACTTCATGACGATGCCGAGCGCACGACCGCTGTGGCAGGGTCGGGCTCTCGCACTCGTGGGGATCGTCCTGGTGGCGTTCTCGCTGCGTTCCGCGGTCGCCTCCCTGTCGCCCGTCATCGATCACGTCGCCGCGGACTTCCCGGTCTCGCCCGTCGTGATCGGTCTGATCGGTGCCGCGCCTCCGGTGTGCTTCGCGATCTTCGGTCTGCTCACGCCCCTGTTCGAGCGGCGGTTCGGTCTGGAGCGGATGGCCGTCGCCGCGATCACGCTGATGGCGGCCGGCATGCTCCTGCGCGGCGTCGCGCAGGACTCGACGAGCCTGCTCGCGGCCACCGCTCTCGTGTTCGCGGGTGTCGGTTCCGGCAACGTGCTGCTGCCGCCGTTGGTCAAGAAGTACTTCGCGGACCGTCTCGGCGTCATGATGACGGCCTACTCGACCACGCTCGCCGTCTCGACGTTCCTGCCACCTCTGGTCGCGGTTCCCGTCGCTGACAGTCTCGGTTGGCGGGTGTCGCTCGGCATGTGGGGTGTGGTGGCCGCTCTCGCTCTGGTTCCCTGGATCACGCTGCTGGTGCGTTCACACTCCGAGCCCGACGACCGCGCGATGACCACGGAGTTGCTTGTCCCGGATCCGACCGACGGCGTGGACGACGTCCGCGACGCGGTGGCCGCATCCACCGGACCCATCACGACCCAGTCCGCCAACCCGAAGGCGTTCGGGCGGCTGTGGCGGCTGCCGCTGGCCTGGTCGCTCGCTCTCGTGTTCGGCACCTCGTCCACCATGGCGTACGTCGCTTTCGCGTGGCTGCCCACAATGCTCGTCGACATCGGCGGCGTCACCCCGGCCACGGCAGGGTTCCTGCTGTCGCTGTTCGCTCTGGTGGGTCTGCCGTGTTCGATGCTCGTCCCCGTGCTCGTGGTGCGTTTCCAGGCCACCAGGCCCCTGTTCTTCGTGGCAGTGGCGGCGGGACTGGTCGGCCTTCTCGGACTGCTGCTCTTCCCGACCGTCGCTCTGCCGCTCTGGGTGGCGATCTTCGGCCTCACGGCCATCATGTTCCCGCTCAGTCTCGTGCTGCTGAGCATCCGCGCCCGCACACCGGAGAGCGCCGTGGCGCTGAGCGGTTTCGTGCAGAGCATCGGCTACGGGATCGCGGCGACCTTCCCGCTGCTCGTCGGGCTCCTCCACGAGACCACCGCGGGCTGGCAGGTTCCGCTGCTGGTCGTCGCGGGAGTGCTCGTGGCCTCCATCCCCGCGGGCATAGTCGCAGGTCGTCGGCGCACGGTCGAGGACGAGTGGGAGCGCCGGCACGGGCGCTGGTGATGCGCTCGATCAGCGCGCCGACCGCGGCGGGGCCGTCGATGAACGCACGATGAGCTGAGGATCGGTGGAGGGCATCTCGCCCACCGCCTCATGGCCCTCGATCTGCGCGATCACCCGGAGCGCCGCCGCGCGGCCCATCGCCTCGAAGGGCTGGCGGACGGTGGTGAGTGCCGGGGAGGCGTAGGCGGCGAGGGCGATGTCGTCGACGCTCACCACCGAGACGTCGTCGGGAACGCTGCGTCCGGCCTCATGCAGCGCGCGGATCAGGCCGAACGCCATCTCGTCGCTGCTGACGAACACGGCCGTGGCCTCGGGGATGGCGGCGATCGTGCGACCGGCGCGGTAGCCCGACTCGGGTGTCCAGTCGGCGGGGATCAGCGGCGGGGGCACGATCCCGCGGTCGCGGAGCGTCTGCTCCCACGCCTCGCTGCGCTGCTGCGTCTCGGTCCAGTAGTCGTCGCCCGACACGTGCCACACGGTCTTGTGGCCGAGGTCGAGGAGATGCTCGACCGCGAGGCGGGCGATCGCGCGCTGATCGACGGCGAGCGGAGCATCCTCTTCGAGAGAGGTGCGCTCGCTGCGGGTCGCGGGCGTGCGCTCGGTGCGCGCCCTCATGGCCGGGCTCTCGAGTTCGAGCGGCACTCCGAGGATGATGCCCTCGGCTCCCTGGCGCTCGAGTCGGTCGAAGGCTTCGAGGAAGGCCTCGGCCGACGCGTGATCGGCGACGGCTGCGGTCGAGACCGTGTATCCGTTCGCCGCCGCCGCCTGTTGGATGCCGACGCCGAGCGCTGCCGACGAGTAGCGGTCGGTGGAGACGACGATCACACCCAGCACGCGTGTGCGACCGGACGCCAGCGAGGCGGCAGCGGCGTGCACCCGGTAGCCGAGTTCCTCGACCGCTGCCAGCACGCGCCTGGCGGTGTCGGGGCGCACGTTGTCCTGCCCCGACATGACGCGGGAGACGGTCTGTGTGGAGACACCGGCAAGCTGGGCGACATCGACCTGGCTGGGGGCGCGGTCGTCTCTCGGGCGACGAGGTGACATGTGCTCAATGGTAGCGATCAATCGGCGTGAATCCAGGAGGCGCGGAGTATCGTGATGCGATAATGTGAACGCAAACACTCGTACTTGGAGCGCTATGCCTGACCTTCTCGCCTCGGCTGTCGACGCCGCGTCCGTTGCCGTCGACACTCGGGCCGCCGTGCCGCCGATCGGCGCTCCCGCCCTGTCCTGGCGCGACGGGGAGATCCTTCGCGACGGCGTCGCGCACCGCATCATCGCCGGTTCGATCCACTACTTCCGGGTGCATCCCGACCAGTGGGAGGACCGCCTCCGCCGCCTCGCCGCGATGGGCGCGAACACGGTCGACACGTATGTCGCGTGGAACTTCCACGAACGCGTCGAGGGCGATGTGCGCTTCGACGGCTGGCGCGACATCGAGCGTTTCATCCGCATCGCCGGAGAGGTGGGCCTGGATGTCTTCCTGCGGCCGAGCCCCTACATCTGCGCGGAATGGTCCAACGGCGGCATCCCGTTCTGGCTGTCCGGCCGCGTGGCTGCTCTGCGCACGAGCGATGCCGACTTCCTCGCGGCCGTCGACGCCTGGTACGACGAGCTGATCCCCCGCCTCGTCCCGCTGCAGGCTGCCCACGGCGGACCCATCGTCGCGATCCAGGTCGAGAACGAGTATGGGTCGTTCGGCAGCGATCCCGCCTACCTCGCGCATCTGCGTGACGGACTGCGCCGCCGCGGGATGGTCGAGATGCTCACGACCGCCGACGGCATCACGAGCGACATGATCGAGCACGGCAGTGTGTCTGGGGCCATGGCGACATTCACCTTCGGCACCGGCGTCGCGAAGGCGGTGGAGCTGCGTCGTCACGGCGATGCGCTCATGTGCAGTGAGCTGTGGGGCGGGTGGTTCGACCACTGGGGGGAGCGGCACCACGTGCGTTCGGCCGCGAGTGCCGGCGGCACCATCGAGGAGCTGCTGCGTGCGGGCGGATCCGTGAGCCTCTACATGGCGCACGGAGGCACGAACTTCGGTTTCTGGAACGGGGCGAACCACGATCAGGTGCTGCAGCCGACCGTCACCAGCTATGACTCGGATGCGCCGATCGGCGAAGACGGCACCCTCAACGAGAAGTTCCATGCGCTTCGGGCGATGTTCGCGCCCTTCCATGCAGCTGCTCTTCCGCCTGTGCCCGCGGCGCCGCGGCGTCAGGGTGCGGCGACCGCAGCGCTCGACCGTCGCTCTTCCTTGAGCGAGCTGGTCTCCTCGCTTCCCACGTCAGGCGAGGTCTCGCCGCGACCACGCACCTTCGAAGAGCTCGGCGCCGAAGACGGGCTCGTCGCCTACGAGGCCGACGTGTCCTTCCCTGCCGATGCGACGCTCACTGTCGACGGACTGCACGACCGGGCAGTGGTGTTCCTCGACGGCGCTCGGCTCGGCGTGCTCGAGCGTGATGGCGAGACGTCTCTGCCCCTGCCGCGCGAAGGTGGCGTCGGCCGGCTCGTCATCGTCGTCGAGAGCCTGGGTCGCATCAACTACGGCCCCTACACCGGCGAGGGCAAGGGCATCATGCGTGGCGTGATGATCGGTCGCCGACTGGTCAACGGGTGGACGCATCGACTGATCCCGCACGACGCTCCTGCGGCGACCTCCCCTTCCGCCGACCCCGCCGCCGACGGGGTCGCCGTGGCCTCGTTCGATATCGCCGAACCGCTCGACGCCTGGCTCGCCTTTCCCGACGGCTCGAAGGGCATGGTCTGGTTGAACGGATTCCTCCTCGGCCGGTACTGGAAGATCGGACCGCAGGAGACGCTGTACGCACCGGCGCCGCTGTGGCGGACGGGCCGCAACGAGATCGTGGTGCTCGACACCGACGGACTCGGCGCGACGGTCGAGATCCGCGAGCAGCCCTCCTTCGGCGAGACCGAGGAGTTCATCGGCTCCTGACCGCTCTGCTGCTGCTCCGAGACCCATCCTCCGCGCCGAGACCCATCGTCTCAGGCGGCTGGGAGGGTGGGTCTCGGCGCGGAGAATGGGTTTCGCTGCCGCAGCACTTCGAGGCATGTTTGCGCTCGCCTAGCGAAAAGCCTTGATATAGGCGACCACGTGCGCTTACAGTGATAGCGCAAACATCGATGTGGATCGTCGATGACCACTTGCGGCGCACCGGGGCGTCCCTCCTCCCGACGTCGCTCCGATCGAGAGGCAAGACGTGTCGAAACCTTCCCGACCGCCCCGCGCCGCCGTCGCTCTCAGCTCCGTGCTGGCGACCGCGCTCGCAATCGGCGGTGTGCTCACCCCGGCGACGGCCGCGCAGGCCGCCGACCTCGTTCCGGCGCCCAAGACCGACTACCGCCTGCACGCGGTCTCGAGCGAGTCGGACCCCTATCCCGCGCCGCCGTCGCTCGACGGCACCGCGCTGGGGGCGTTCGACGGCGATTTCGCGACGCAGTGGACCTCGCGGTACTCCGCGAACGCCCCGTTCCCGCACTGGATCGTCGTCGACCTGCAGCGCTCGCTCTCGGTGAAGGCCCTCGACTACTCGGTCAAGAAGGGTCAGGGCGTCGCCGCCAAGACGGTGGAGGTCTATGTGACCGATGACGCGGATGTCGCGCGCAACTCTCCGGCCGACGGCGGATGGGGAGCGGCCTCGGCAACGGCGACGCTGCACGCACCGACGGCGAACGACGAGAAGCAGCGCATCACCCTGGACTCCGCCAAGGACGGCCGCTACGTGGCGTTGCTCGTGATCGACGCGCAGGGCACCACCGGGGGAGGCGCGGGTGAGATCGAGGTCCTCTCCGACGAGCCGCTGCCTCCGATCGTCACCGAACCGGAGACGCCCGACACCGACGAGACCGTCGAGATCGCCGCCGGCGGTACGACAGCCATCGTGTCGACCGAGTTCCCCCGCATCACCGGATACCGGGTGGGCGGGGAGCGCATCGCCGGCCAGCGCAGCTCCGCGAAGACCTGGTCGGTGAACGGCACCACCTATCCGTCGACGACCACCTCGACATCCTCGGCGACCGGGGTCGACTACGTGTCGACGCTCACCGGCATCGACGTGACCGTGCGCAGCAGCATCCGCGTCGCGAAGGACGGGACCGTCGGGTTCGAGGTCACCGCTGTCGAAGGCGGGGCCACCGTGACCACGCTCGGACTCCCGGACAACGCGTTCCTCTCCGTGAGCGCCGCGGATGCCGGTGCAGCGCTCGACCGCACCGTGATCAGCCCCGACAGCACGAAGAACGCCGACGAGCACATCGCGGTCAATGCCTCGACGGCCACCGGCCAGAAGGGGGCGGCCTTCGCCTTCCTGGGCAACGGTGCGCTCGTCGGCAGTGTCATCACCAACGCGACGACGCAGGCATCCGGTGGCACAGCCTCCTGGAACACGCGCCTGACCACGCGCGTGACCGAGTCGGCGGGACGCACCGCTGAGATCGGATCCAGCGCCTGGCTGATCCACCCGACCACCGCCGTCGACAGCCGCGTGACCACCTACGCGCTGCCGAAGGTCTCGGTGCTCCTCGCCGCCGACCGCAACGGTGACGCGGCGGTCGACTGGCAGGACGCGGCGATCCGCTACCGCGAGGTCGACACCCCGCGTCTCGGCGCCGACCGGGTCGCAGAGCGCGTCGTCAGCAGGATTCCGTTCAACTTTGCTTCGAGCGCGACGAACTACTTCGACCTCACCCTCGACAACACCAAGCGCATCGCGAACCAGACCGACGGCCTCGGACAGTGGGTGCTCAACAAGGGCTACGGCAGCGAAGGCCATGACTCCGCGAACACCGACTACGGCGGGAACTACAACGAGCGCGCGGGTGGGCTGACCGACCTGAACAACCTCGTCGACGAGGGGGCGAAGCTCAACGCCGACATGAGCGTGCACGTCAACGCCACGGAGATGTATCCGCAGGCGAACGCGTTCGACTCCGCGATCATCGACGGAGCGGCGCCCTACAAGCCGGGCTGGAACTGGCTCGACCAGTCGTACTACATCAACCAGCAGGCCGACCTCGGCACGGGGCGCGTGCTCGACCGCTTCCAGCAGCTGCGCGACGAGGTCCCCGGCCTCAGCGGCGTCTACATCGACGTGTACTACTCCAACGGGTGGGTCGCCGAGGAGCTCGCGGACGAGCTGAACGGCATGGACCTCGAGGTCGCGACGGAGTGGGGCGACAAGTTCGTCGACAGCACGGTCTGGTCGCACTGGCCGAACGACCTCAGCTACGGGGGCGTGACCAACAAGGGCATCAACTCCACGATGGTGCGCTTCATCCAGAACGGGCAGGCCGACGTCTGGAACAACGACGCCCTGCTCGGCCAGCAGCGTCTGGTCGACGCCGAGGGATGGGTCGGCAACCGCAACTGGGACGGTTTCATCGACAACATCTGGACGCAGAGCCTGCCGACCAAGTTCCTGCAGCACTTCGACCTGTTGACCTACGAGGCCGGTGCGGAGGCGACTCTGACCGATGGTGTGGCCGTGCGGATGGACGGCAGCACCAGGGTCGTCACCATGGACGGCGCGACGGTGCTGCGCGGCGACTCCTACCTGCTTCCGTGGCAGTCGCTGGCGTCGAACCAGGACGCCGGCTCGCCCGTCGATGCCGACAAGATGTATTTCTACTCCGCATCCGGCGGCGAGAAGACCTTCGGTCTCACGGACGCGTTCCGGGGCAACACCACCTTCGATGTCTTCGAACTCGGTGACCAGGGCCGCGTCAAGGTCGGTACGGCCACCGCGAACGGCGGTGAGCTGACGCTCAGCGGTGACAAGGGCGCGGCCTACGTCGTGGTGCCGCAGGGCGGCGCACAGCGCGCGGCGGTCGAGTACCGCGATGCCGGTCTCGACGACCCGGGGTTCAACTCCGGTTCGCTCGATGTGTGGAACCCGCAGGGCGATGTGACGATCGAGCGCACCGACCTCGGCGGTGCGAAGAACGAGTCCCGCGGCGACAACATCGCCGTGTTCGGCCCCGCTGCCTCGTCGATCTCGCAGACCGTGACCGGGCTCACCCCCGGCCAGCGGTACGCGTTCTCGGCTCAGGTGCAGATCGATCCGACCGCGACCCGTGACGTGAGCGTCTCGGTCGACACCGGCTCCGGGGCGGTGACGCGCACGTGGAACCTCTCCCCGACGTACAACTACATGCGCGCCGACTCCAAGGCGGGCCAGTACTACCAGCGAGGCTCGACGTCGTTCCTCGCTCCGGCGTCCGGTGAGGTGAGGGTCTCGATCGGTGCCGTCGCCGGCGACGCGAAGGTGCGCATCGACAATGCCCGCGTCACTGCCGACACCACCGGCCCGTTCGCACCCGGCACGGTGTACTCGAACGACTTCGAGGGCAACGAGGCGGGTTGGGGACCGTTCGTGAAGGGCGACGCCAACGGCATCGACGACCCGCGCACCAGCATCTCGCGCCGGCATGACCCGTACGCGAGCAGCGAGTGGCGCAACACCGCCAAGCCGTTCGATGCGGGGCCCCTCGCCGGTCTGGCCGTCGACACGACGCTCAACGGCGACCACTCGCTCATGTCGCACTCCGAGAACAGCGGGGTCGTCTACCGCACGGATCCGACGCTCGTGCCGCTGCAGGCCGGGCACTCGTACCGCATCGGCTTCGACTATCAGGCCGGCGCGAGCGGGGCGTACCGCTGGCTCACCGGCACCGATGCGGTGGCGGGTGGCAAGGTCACCTCGACCACGCTCAGTCGCACCGGCATCACGCAGGCGTTGGAGACGACGCCGTTCTCGCAGGACGTGATCGTCGGCTGCGGCGACTACACCTGGGTGGGACTCGAGCGCGTGGGCGGACCGGACGTGGACTTCGTCTTGGACGACTTCACCGTCACCGACCTCGGCCCCACGGCCGGCGGCACGCCCTGCGCGACCGTCTCGGGCGAAGCGGGCGTCCTGAGCCCCGGGGCACAGACCGCGTTCACGACCACCTTCACCAACAGCGAGTCGATCGCCGTGGAGAACATCGGCGTGCAGCTCGAGGTTCCGGAGGGCTATGTGGTCGAGGTCGCCGACGGTTCGTCGAACCTGTTCGACGAGGTCGCGGCCGGCGACAGTGTGGAGACCACCTGGCTGGTCACCGCGCCGGCAGAGGGGGCGGGTACGACGGTCGGCATCGGGATAGCGGCGACGTATCTCGCCGACTGCGATGTGCGTACGGTCAGCACGACCCAGGAGGTGTCGGTGTCCTCGCGGGCACGCATCCCCAACGCGCAGATCTCCGCGACGGCGAGCTCGGAGGAGACCTCGGGCGAAGACGGCGCTGCCGCGAACATGCTCGACGGCAACGCCGGCACCTTCTGGCACAGTCGGTGGAGTTCGGCGGCCACCTCGTACCCGCACGTGCTGACGTTCGACCTCGGTGCTGCCGAGCAGGTCGACGGCATCTCGTACCTGCGTCGCGGTGCCAACCAGAACGGACCCATCAAGGGATACGAGGTCGCGGTGTCGACGGACGGACAGGCGTACACACCCGTCGCCTCGGGGGAGTGGAAGAACGTCGCCGAGTGGCAGGACGTGGACTTCGCGGAGACCACGGCTCGCTACATCCGCGTGACGGCGCTCTCGTCGATCTCGGGAACACAGTTCGCCGCAGTCGCCGAGATGGCCGTCTACGGATCCTCTGCACCGCGGGCCGGCCACGCCCCGGCGACCCGTCCTGCGGATGACCTGAGTGCGTGCAACCCGGTGATCGACCCGAAGCTCGGGCTCGACAGCGACACGGTGCGCGCCGGCGAGACGGTGGGCATGGCGCTCACGGGCTTCGCGCCGCGGTCGACGGTCTCGGTCTGGCTCGACGGCTCCAGACTGACGGAGGCCACGGTCGATGCGGAGGGTGCGTTGACGACGCGGCTGCTGATCCCGACGAACACCGAGGTCGGGAAGCACCGGGTCATCGTGCGGGATGCGGCAGGCGCCGAACTCGCGAGCGCACCGTTGAAGGTCAAGAAGGCGAAGCCGGGGAAGAAGGCGACCGTCACGGCCTCCATCGGTTCGGTTGTCGCCGGAGCGAGCGTGACCGTGCAGTTGAGCGGTTTCGAGCCCGACGCTCTGGTGCAGCTCTGGCTGCACTCCGAACCGGTGCGCATCGGCGAGGTGACGGTGTCGGCCGAGGGCGATGCGGTGGCCACGGTCACGATCCCCGCGGCGACGCCGGCCGGAGCACACGCTCTCGTCGTGACTGATGCCCAGGGCGTGGAGCTTGCCAGGGGCGATCTCGCGGTCACCGCAGCAGCTGGAAGCAGCAGCGGCGGAAACCTCGCGACGACCGGCGCTGACGGCGCTATCTGGGCGGGCGCGGCGTTCGCGGCTTTCGCCGCCATGGGCCTCGGTCTGACCCTGTGGCTGCGGAGGCGCCGCCACAGCTGACCCCTCGCGTGATGAGCAGAGGCGGTCCGGGAGCATCCCTCCCGGACCGCCTCTTTCCGTGTGTCACGGTGCCGGCCCGCTCTCCGTGTCGGGAGGAGTTCGCCTCGTCGAGAGGAGCTCTCCGTGTCGGGAGGAGTTCTCCTCGTTGGGCGGTGGTCTCCTCCCGCAGTTGCCGCCGGTTGAAGAGCTCTCCTCCCCACGAGGACAGCACATGCAAGGGGCCTGCGGCGGGCCGGGCCATGCCCACCCTCCTCGGGCCCTCCTCAGGCCCACCCTTACGGGAGGACTTCTCCCCGTCGGGAGGAAGATCACGGGCGCAATCACCTCCCCACACGCAGAAGTCCGCCCTCGGCGCAGTGCCGAGGGCGGACGGGGTGCCGTGCGGGGGCCGACGGGTGGGGACCCTTCACAGCGCCGGCGGCGAGGCCGGAGCGCCAGTACTTCTGCAGGGCGAAGAACAACAGCACGAGCGGGATGACTCCGAGCAGGGCGCCGAGCATGACGGCTCCCTTGTCCGGGGCGAAGTAGCTCACCATCCCGTAGAGCCCGAGGGTCACGGGCTTCAGATCCTGACTCGAGATCATCATGAGCGGCAGCAGGAAGTTGTTCCACGTGGCCACGAAGATGAACAGGAAGATCGTCACCATCGCCGGACCCAGAAGCCGCATCACGATCGTGAAGAAGATGCGCGCCTCGCCGGCACCGTCGATGCGGGCGGCTTCCAGCAGTTCGGTCGGCACCGACGACTGGGCGTAGACCATTCCGAGGAAGACGCCGAAGGGCGACACCGCAGACGGGATGATGATCGCCCAGACGGTGTTGGTGAGTCCGAGCGCCTGGAACTCGATGTACAGCGGAACGGTCAGCAGTGCGACCGGGAGCAGGAGCCCCGCCATGATGACACCCACCGCGATGCGCTTGCCGGGGAAGGCGAACTTCGCGATCGCGTAACCGGCCATCACCGCGAACAGGGTGCCGATGACGCCCGCGCTCACGGAGTACAGCATCGAGTTGCCGACCCACCGCCAGAAAAGGCCCTGTGTCCAGTTCATGAGGCTGTCGTAGTTCGTGCCGAGGTTCCAGTCGGCGAACCAGAAGCCGAAGGTCGACGTGAGGTCGGTGTTGTTCTTTGTCGACGCGACGATCAGCCAGTACACGGGCACGAGGAAGTACAGCGTGGCCACGACGAGCGCGACGATGCCGAACGCCCGAGCGGCCGGTGTGGGGGCGATCGAGGGTGGCGGGGCGTCCACGTCGCGCGGTCTGCGGGGCCGTCGGCGCGGGGAAGCTCCTGTGGTGATGAGGCGCGTGGTGGTCATGCGTCGCCCTTCCGGCGCTGCAGCAGCGCGTACACGATCGCGAGCACACCCGCGATCAGAGCCATGAGCAGGGAGTATGCCGATGCGGGGCCGCTGCCGGACGGCGAGATCTCGCCCATCATCGTGTTGTAGGTGAGCATCATGGGCGTGAAGTCCTTGCCCATCCACGAGTTCGCGGCCTGCAGCACGACCGGCTCGTTGAACAGCTGGATGGTGCCGATGATCGACAGCAGCACGGCGAGCAGCGCGGCTCCCCGCACGAGCGGCACCTTGATGCGCATCGAGATCTGGAAGCCGGACGCGCCGTCGAGGCGCGCGGCCTCGTACAGGTCACGGGGGACGGCCTGCAGTGCTGACAGGAAGATGAGCATGTTGTAGCCCGTGTAGGTCCAGGTCGTCATGTTCGCCATCGAGAACAGGATCGTTCCCGGCGCCATGAAGTCGGTGCCCTCGGGGAGGAACGGCAGGAAGGGTGAGACCTCCGGGGTGTAGAGGTACAGCCACATCATCGCCGCGATGATGCCGGGAACGGCGTAGGGGAGGAAGAAGGAGAGCCGGAAGAGGGTGGGACGGCGCACGATGAACGAGTCCAGCAGCAGGGCGAGTCCGAGGGCGACGAGGATCATCACCGGGATCTGCAGCGCGGCATAGAGCACCACGCGACCCATGCCGGTCCAGAACGACCCGTTGGTCGCGGCGGTGATGAAGTTCTCCAGACCGACGAACGTGTCGACGAGCTCACCGCCGCCGTAGAGTCCGTCACCCGCGGGAACCTGTGCGAAGAACGACGACCGGATCGACACGATGATCGGGACCAGGAAGACCAGTATGAACAGCACCGCGAACGGCGTCATGAACAGCCAGCCCGTGAGGCCTTCCCTCCGGGTTCCGAACCGGCGTCTGCGGGCCGGATCCGTGGGGCTGCGCGGCGGAGCTTCCGGTGCCGCGCCCCGCGTCTCGGTCACTGTGACCATGGTGTCGCCTCTCGATGTCAAGACGACGGCGGAGTGCACGATTGCGCGTGCACTCCGCCGTCGATCATCCGATGATGCCTTCTCGCCCGGTCACTCCGCGACCGGGAGGCCGAGGTCCTTCAGAGAGGCCACTGCCGTGTCCTGCGCCGTGGTGAAGATGTCGGCGACCGTCGCGGTGCCGGCCACGGCTGCCGCTGCGGTCTCGTTCATCTTCGACAGCGTCGAGAAGCCCGGCGCGTAGGGGAAGTCGGGGTTGAGGTTCTCGGTGGCGGTGCCGAGCTCGGCGAGCACGTCCTGTCCGCCGAACTGGCGCAGCATCTTCTCGGGGGTCTCCACGTCGCCCTTCGCGGCCACGACGAGGCCCTGCGACGCGAGGTCGTCGACCTGGGTGTTGAACCAGTCGTTGAACTCCATCGCCTCGGCGGGG
The DNA here is from genome assembly GCF_015159725.1 of Microbacterium sp. R1. Lineage (NCBI taxonomy): Bacteria > Bacillati > Actinomycetota > Actinomycetes > Micrococcales > Microbacteriaceae > Microbacterium > Microbacterium sp. R1. Next base: position 242,761 of record NZ_JADDUD010000004.1, read on the forward strand.
TGCTCGCAGCCCTTCATGACCGAGACACCGGAACCGCCGTCGGGGCCGCTCATGGCGCCGGCACCGAAGTCGGGGAGCTGGGCGACGCGCCACTGTCCTTCTGCCGGGGTGCCGTCGAGCGAGTCGAGGAGGAATCCGGCCTCCCATGCCGCGCCGACGTGGCCGATGAGGCTGCCGTCGTTGAGGGCGGCCGTGAAGCCTTCGCCCCAGCGCTCGGTCGCGAGGGTCTGCTTGCCGTCGAGCAGACCCTGCCAGAACGCGGCGACGCGCTCGGAGCCCGCACCCTCGGCGTCGACCTTCCACTCGTCGCCGGCGGTGCTGAACCAGGTGTCGCCTGCCGCAGCCGACTGGGCGGCGAGCCAGTTCTGCGCCTCATCGGGGGTGAACGCCGTGACGTACTTGCCGGCAGCCGCTGCCGTGGCGGAGTCCGCCGTCAGGTCGTCGAGCGTCTTCGGGGCATCGAGCCCGAGCGCCTGGAACTCGGCCTCGTTGTAGAAGTACACGAGGGGTCCGGTGTCCTGGGGGAGGCCGACGATGGCGTCGCCGACCTTCATGCCACTGAAGGCTCCGGCCGAGAAGTCGTCCTCGTACTTCTTGGCCTCGTCCGCGACGTCCTGCAGCAGACCCTTGACGAACAGCTGCGGCACCTCGGAGTATCCCGTCTGCGCGAGGCAGGGTCCGTTGCCCGCCTTCACGTCGGTCTCGAGCTTGAGGATCATGTCACTCGACTTGCCGTCGAACTTCGTCGCCTTGACCTGGATGTCGGGGTGCTCGGCGTTCCAGCGATCGACGATCTCGGACGTCGGGGTCATGCCCTCTCCATCGGGAAGACGGTGCAGGTACTCGATCGTGACGGGTTCGCCGCCGGCGCCGCCGGCGCCGTCGTCTCCGGAACCACCGGATGAGCAGGCTGCGAGGCCGAAGGCCGACACCGCGCCGACGGCGACGATCGCGGCGGTGCGGGTGAAGCGAGGGGTGATTGCCATGCTGTTCTCCTCTTTGAGGTCATGTTCCTGCGGATCGCCCTGGGCGGGGGATTGGCGTCGTGGCGCCGTCGATCACATGCACATCAAATCAGAAAATGTTTGCGCTCACAAGCCTGAGATGATGACCTCTCGGCCGAAAACGCGATGCGGAAAGGGAGCGCTGACATCGAGCAACCCGCCCGTTCGAGCGTGGCATTCAGCGGGCGAGGAGCTCGTCGCCGACGTGGACGACGCCACCGTGCTGAGCGCCGTCGTCATCCGCGGCCGGCCAGCCGGGGAGAAGCAGCCGTCCGAGGGTCGGCTCCTGTTGGCCGAACGCTCCGGTGAGGGTGGTGAGGACCTTCGCGTCCCGCCGGCCGTCGTCGGGGTTCGCGTGGGTCGCCAGGCAGCGCACGATGGGGCCGGCGGCGCGGAAGCACAGCTCCCCGATGCGCACGTCGTCCGTCCACTCGAGTTCGCTCCACGGGTCGGCGTCATCGATCACGATGTTCGAACGGAATCGCCGATCGTCGATGCTCATCCCGAGCGCCTCGCCCAGTGCGCGGATGCTGCCCCGGCTGTGCACCGAGACGTAGCCGCGCGAGCGGTCCTGGAAGCGGGACGTCTCGCCGTCGCCGACGAGCACGATCGGAAGGCGGCCCGGCCGTCGGAGGCGGCGACCCTCGGGGGTGGCGAGGACGAAGTCGGTGACGGCATCCGCGATCTCCCGGCGCCCCTCCTCGTCGATACCTGCGTCGACGAGTGTCGCACCGGCGTGAACGATACGGATGCGGCGGCTCCCGTCGTCGTAACTCGTGCGCAGAGCGGCGAGCGCGGGGAAATCCTGGAGGGCGAGCCCCTTGGCTTTGGGCCAATAGTCGAAACCGTCGCGGTCCTCCGGCTCGGTCGCGTCTGCGAACCGGAACGCGAGCACGCGATCGCCGCCGACTCTGCCGTCGGACTGCACCGTCAGGGACTCACGTCGTTCGGGCGTGAGGCCCTTGATCGGGTGACGGTAGAGGGCGACGACGCGAGGCATGAGGAGATCCTCTCAGCTGCCGGCCCCGGAGCACGAAGAAACACCCGCACGTCGTGCGGGTGTCACGAACAGAGGGGCGGTCAGGCCTTCTCTAGTTCGTCCTCATCTTCGTCGGCGTAGTCATCTGCCCACTTGTCGACATATGCGTCTTCGTCTGTCGGATGACCCAGCTCGCGCTCGAGCGCGGAGTAGTTCACCGACGGACTGTACGCCTTGAGTTCGCGGGCGATCTTTGTGTGCTTCGCCTTCTGACGGCCACGGCCCATGCGCGAGACCCCCTCACGAGTTAAGCGGCGGGGTTCGAGGCCCGCGGCATTTTTCACGACACCGGATCAAAGCCGGTAAGAGTAGCATTCAGAATAGCACGCGGGTAAGCCCCTCTGGCTGACGCCAGGCTGCTGAAGGGAACGATCTTCATGACCGACGACACCTCCACTCCCTCCGACGAGGCCGCACAGAACGCGGCGCTGCAGAAAGCCGTCATCGTCGGCATGCAGGTGGACCAGGACCGACACGTCATCGACGAGGCCGTGCGCTATGCGCGGTTGCTCGGTGCGCCGCTGGTGGTCGCGCATGTCGACGTCACTCGATTCGTCACGTACGAGGACCCGGACGGCTACGTGCATTCGGCTCCGATCGACATCAACTTCGATGCCGGTGCTGCGGAGTTCGAGGCGGTCGAGGCGGCGGCCGCGGGCATGCTCGCTGGCACGGACATCACGTGGACGGCGCGGCAGCTGGTGGGAGACCCCGCGCTGGCGATCAAGCAGCTCGCGAACAAGCTCGACGCCCAGCTGATCATCGTGGGCACTCGCAAGCGCGGCATCGGCGAGTCCATCAGGGAGTTCTTCACCGGGTCGGTCGCCGCTCGTCTGGCCCATCGTCAGCATCGCTCCGTCCTCGTGGTGCCGCTCGGGGAGTCGGTGCCGGACGAGCAGAAGGAGATCTGGCCGGAGAAGTAGTCCGTCCGACCGCACAGAGAAGCAGAAAGAAGGTGTCGGCATCCGCGATGGATGCCGACACCTTCTGCGTGGTCGGGCGGGTTCCGTGTGGTCGGGGAATCGGGTCCCGGGGGCTCAGGACCCGGAGCTGTTCACGAACCGGAGCCGCTCAGTGCGACCGTCACGCCGCGGGCTGCGGTATCCAGGGCTTCCTCGAGCTCGGTGACGATCGACGGGGACAGCGTGCCGCCTTTGGCGATGTGGGTGCGAAGGTCGGTGCGCACCCTGGCCCGGAAGGCGTTGATCACGGCATCCGCACGGTGCATCTCCTCGCGGCTCACGAGACGGGAGTCGTCGGTGGCCGTGCGTGGACGGTTCTTCGCCGCGCTCCGCTCGTCCTTCTCCGCCGCTGCCAGATCTGCGCGGAGGCTCTTCATCGCATCCTTGACGCTCTGCCGCACCTCGCTCGCGATCAGTCGTACCGAGTCGGTGAGTCCCGCCTCGATGCCGGCGAGGTCGCCCTCGCGCGAGGCGAGCTCGGCCCGACCGGCTTCGGTGATGGCGTAGATGGTGGTTCGGCCGTCGACGGTCTTGGAGACCAGGCCCTCCTCCTCGAGCTTCGCGAGTCGCGGGTAGATGGTGCCGGCGCTCGGCGTGTAGGTGCCACCGGTGCGATCGGTGAGCGACTGGATGATGCCGTAACCGTGCTGGGGCGCCTCGGCGAGGAGCGACAGCAGATACAGGCGCAGGTCGCCGTGGGAGAAGACCGCGGGGCTCATGCTTCCCACTCCGGGTCGTCGGCAATCGAAGCGGGGGAGCGGCGGAGCACGGTCACTCCACCGGAGACGGAGTTCGCGCGCAGGTCGACGAAGCGCCCCGCGAGTTCCCCGGTGGTGCCGGTGTAGTTGCTGGGGCCCGAGGTGCTGCGCTCGACGCCGTCGATCAGCAGGCGTCCGCTCAGCGACCGGATCACGTAGTTCGCGGCGAGAGACTCGTCCAGACGCACGGTGGTCCCGCCCGAGCCCGAGTTGACGGTGATGGTGTTCACGTCTCCTGCGGCATCGACCAGCGTGGAGCCGGAGACGATGTCGACCGTTGCCCGGCGCACGACGCCCGTGACGGCCACGTCGCCCGAGACGCTGTTCGCGCTGATCGAGCCGGTGAGTCCGCGCACCTGCACATCGCCCGAGACGGAGTTCACGGTGAGGTCGCCGATCAGGGTGTCGACGATGATGTCGCCGGACACCGTGTTGAGGCGGGCGTCGTTGCGGAGTCCCGACACCAGGGCGCCGGCGCTGACGACACCGAGGTTCAGGGCGATCGCGCGGGGGACGGCGACGCTCACTTCGGCGCGGGGGCCGCCCGAGCCGAAGTTGCGGAACACCTCGAGGAAGTTGTCCCATCCCAGCTGCGGGTGGTCGATCTCGACCTCGCCGTCGTGGGACTCGATGCGCAAGTCTTTGGTGGTGACGCCGTGCACCTCGATGCGGATGCCCGGTTCGTCGTGGGCGATGATGTCGACCTGTCCGCCGACGAGGCCCACTTTGAGGCGGGTGACGGATTCGATGTCGATGACACGTTCCTCGCCGGGGGCGATGAGCCACTTCTCGGTCATGTCTGCTTCTCCTGGGTTGGGGTCACGATATATCGTGTGTTGCCACGATAACACGATATATCTCGTTCTTGTCAAGGGCACTCACCTCTCCCGTCGCGATATGACACCCTGCCGCGCGTTTTCAGCTGACATATCGCGACCGGAGCGTGGTTGACCTTGACGCTGCGTCAACTTCTAGAGTCGAGGTGTTGGGCAGAGTCGAGGGTGTTGAGCGAGGAACGGAGGGGCGATGGAGAACGGAGGGGCGATGGAGAAGGACGACTGGTCTATCCAGGAGATCGCGCGGCTGGCGGGTACGACGAGTCGCACGCTCCGGCACTACGACGAGGTCGGGCTGCTGCCGCCGTCGCGCATCGCGTCCAACGGCTATCGGCACTACGACAGGAACGCCCTCGTGCGTCTGCAGCGCATCCTGCTGCTGCGGGAGCTCGGACTCGGGCTGCCGCAGATCGCGGAGGTGCTGGGATCGGCATCCAGCGCGGACGCCGGGGCGGTCGAGGCCTCGGCGCTCGAGACCCATCTCGCGCTGCTGCGCGACGAACAGACCAGGCTGGCGCGACAGATCGCGTCGGTCGAATCCACCATCACGGCATTGAGAGGAGGTGAGAACCTCATGGCAGAGAACATGTTCGACGGTTTCGACCATACGAAGTACAAGGACGAGGTCGAGGAACGCTGGGGGAAGAAGGCATACGCCGACAGCGACAGCTGGTGGCGCGGTATGACCGACTCCGAGCGCGGCGAGTGGCAGAAGCGCGTGTCCGACCTCGGACGCGACTGGATCGCGGCGGCGGAGAGCGGCATCGATCCGTCTTCCCGCGAAGCCCAGGAGATCGCGCGACGCCACGTGGAGTGGCTCACGGGCATCCCCGGCACTCCTGCGGCCGCGCCCGGAGGAGACGTCAAGGCGTACGTGATCGGCCTCGGCGAGATGTACGTCGCGGATCCGCGCTTCGGCGCGAACTATGCGACGTCGTCCGGCGGCACGCACGGCGCGGAGTTCGTCCGCGACGCCCTTCGCATCTACGCGGACGGCAACCTCTGAGTCGCCCCCTCCGGTCGCGATATGCCAGCCTCAGCCACGGTTTCGGCTGTCATATCGCGACCGGAAGTGCGTCGGGCCCGTACCGAACGGGCGCGCGGGGCGCAAGGGGGCGATCGCAGAGCAGCCCCGGGCGTAGGGTCGGGGCATGGCTCACGGACCCCGGCGCACGAATGCGGCGCCGCTGTTCGTCGCCGCGGCAACGGCGTACGGAGCGAACTGCGCTCTCGGCACGGCCGTCGCGGCGCGGGTCGTCGACACACGGAACTTCCGGTGGCTGCACCACCTGCTGTACATCGCCACGTGCCTCACGACCGGTCTGGCGCTGAGCGCAGCACTGTGGGGCCGCCCGCGCGGACAGAGTCGTCGCGCCGCACTCGCGTTGCTCCCCGTCGCCGCGCCGCTTGCGGCGATCCCGTATCTCGGCACGCACGGCCGACGGCACCCGGTGGTCGCCCTCACGGCCGCTCCCTTCATCATCGCGGGGCTGCTGCTCTCGCGGTCCACCGCCGACCGGAAGTGAAACGCATGGAGCTGCTCGACGCCATCCGCCGCCGTAAGACCACGAACGGCGCGTTCCTGCCCGACCCGGTCTCCGAAGAGCATCAGCGCATCCTTCTCGAGGCGGCGGGGCGTGCGCCGTCGCAGCTGAACAGTCAGCCCTGGCGGTTCGTCGTGATCGAGAGCCGGGACACGATCGAGCAGATCGCCCGCATCTCCGGCGAGAGCATGACCGAGGCGATGTCGAACGGCACCTTCTTCGAGCGCTACAAGCCGTACTTCCGCTTCAGTCAGGCCGAGATGGAGGAGAAGCGCAGCGGCATGCTGTTCGACAAGCTGCCCGCAGCGCTCCGACCGTTCACGAGCCAGGTGTTCACCAAGCGCGGCCAGACGCTGATGAACACGTTCGGAGTGCCGAAGACCCTCGGAGCCGAGAACCGGAAGCTCGTCGCGGGATCACCACTGCTGCTGGGCGTCATGCTCGATCGCAGCGAGTACCGACCGGGACAGCTGTCGTCGTTCTACTCGGTGTTCAGCATGGGCGCGGCGATGGAGAACGTGTGGCTCACGACAGTCGAGCTCGGCATGGGCATCCAGTTCATCTCGTTCCCGATGGAGGTGCCGGGGCGTTGGGACGAGATCGTCGAGCTGCTGCGCGTGCCCGACGACCTCGAGCTCATGGCCGTCTACCGGCTGGGCTACCTGCCGCCGGAGCAGCGTCGTCCTGCGATCGACTGGTCGAGCAGCCAGCGCAAACTCGTGTCGCAGTACGTGTTCCGCGAGAACGGGGACACACCGCAGCAGGGGTGGGACGGCCCGCCCCCTTCGGCCGACGTCACTCCGGGTCCGCCGACGACAGCGGGGTGAGGTCGCGGAGCGCCGGACCCTCGATGCGCGTCCCGTCCGGGGCGAAGCGCGATGCGTGCAGGGGGCAGTCCCAGGTGCAGTCCGCGTCGTTCCAGCTGAGGACTCCGCCGAGGTGCGTGCACACGGCGCCCACCGCCCGGGTCACGCCGTCGACGGTGGAGATCGCGACCGGACGCCCCGCGCGATTCGCGACCACCCCTTCGCCCTCCGCGGGCTGAGGGACCGGCGTGCGGCGCCGTTCCGCGTCCACCCACCCGGAGGCGAGGGCGGCAGCGACCTTTCCGCCCTCCACGGCGCCGCGACCGAGGTCGGCGGGAACCGTCAGGCGCGTGCCGATCGTCGTGACCCAGGTGGGGCGATCGCGCCGCGGTGTGCCGAGAATCTCGGAGGTGAGGCGCTGGGCCGCGGCGGGCGCATTGGACAGACCCCACTTGGCGTAGCCGGTCGCGAAGCGGATGCGGCCGAGGCCACGGGGCATCGACCCGACGAACGGGATGAGGTCGTGCGACTCGTAGTCCTGTGCCGACCACCGATGCGTCTCCTCGGCACCGGGGAAATGCAGCTGCGCCCAGGCGACGAGGTCCTCCACTGCGGCCGCCTCGCTGTCGGACCGGCCGACCGGATGGCCGTTGCCTCCGACCACGAGCCGGGCTCCGCTGCCTGGGCCATCCGCCACCGTCACGGGACGGATCGACCGGGTGGGTCCGTCGACCGAGAGGAACGTGCCCTCCGGCACATCGCCGGGAACCCGGAACGACACGCAGTACGACCGCAGCCCCCGCACCTTGGCGAAGTAGAGCCCGCGGTCCGTGATGGGCGTGCCGGTCGCGAGCACGATGTGTTCGGCGAAGAGCGGTCCCTGTGCGGTGTCGACGCGCCCGGCGAACGCCTTGGTCCCCGTCGCCCTGACGCCTGTGTGCAGAGTCCCGCCCGAGGCGAGCAGCTCCGCGGCCAGCGCCACCGCGACGGCGACGGGATCGATGGCGACCTGATCGTCCAGCGCCACTGCGGCCGCCACGGGGAACGGGGTGGGCGGGAGCTCGGTGGGCGACAGCACCCTGGCCGGCAGACCCGCCTCACGAGCGGCGGCATGCTGCTCGTCCACCGTGTCGATGCCGTCAGGGCCCTGGGCGTAGGAATGGTCCGTGTGGCGGGTGAACGGAACACCCGAGAGCTCGGCGAATGCGAGCAGCCATTCCATTCCCGAGCGGTTGGCATCCACGTAGGCGCGCACGAGCTCTGCCGGATGGTGTCGACGGATCGTCGCGAGCTGCGCGCCCTGCAGCAGGGACAGCTTTCCGGTGTTCGCACCGCTGGCGAGCTCGGCGATCCCGCCGGCGTCGATCACCGCCACGTCGAGGCCCGCTCTGGTGAGCATGACCGCCGTCGAGAGCCCGGTGAGCCCCGCGCCCACGATCACGACGTCATGGCGCGCGCCGGACTCGAGAGGTGTTCCGGTCGGCAGGGTCCGGTCGAACTTCCACAGGGGATTCATGCGCTCAGTCAACGCGGCGCGCATCCCGGTATCCACCGCCTTGACATCCGGACGGTCCGCTGTCAGGCGGCGACTACAGTGGCGGACGTGAACCTTCGCCGCATCCTCCTGGTCGCCGCCGGCGGCACGGCGGGAACTGCGGCACGGCTCGGGCTGGGGCTCATGCTGCCGGATGTCGGGGGCTTCCCCGTGGCCGTGCTGGTCGCCAACGTCGTCGGGGCCCTCCTGATCGGACTGCTGGCCGCGCGCCTGCCCGCCACAGCCGAGCTCCGACTCGCGCTCGGCACCGGCGTGCTCGGCGGCTTCACCACCTACAGCGCCTTCATGACGGGCACCCTCTCCCTGTGGGCGGACGCGCCTGTCATCGCCGTCGCCTATGCGGTCGGCAGTCTCACGCTCGGGCTCGCCGCGGCGGGTCTGGGACTGCGTCTCGGTCGGCCGCGCGCAGGAGGGGCATCGTGAGTCCGCTCCTCTTCATCGGTGCAGCGCTCGCCGGAGGGGTGGGCGCGGTGCTGCGCTACCTCGTCGATCTCGGGGTCGCCCGCTTCACGGGCCGCCGTTTCCCCTGGGGCATCCTCCTCGTCAACCTCAGCGGCTCGTTCGCGCTCGGAGTCGTCGCCACTGCGCTGCCCGACGCGGCCTTCCTCCTCGGGGCGGGGCTGCTCGGTGGGTACACGACCTTCAGCACGGCGATGCTCGACACGGTCGCCCTGTGGCGTGACGGAGAGCGCCCGGCGTCGGCCTTCAACGCGGTCGGGATGCTGTTGCTCGGTCTGCTCGCCGCGGCTCTCGGTCTGGCTCTCGGTTCCGTTCTGTAGTCGTCGGGCCTTCCCTCATCGCGCATCCGCCCCCGCGATCGGGCCATTCGCGCGATTCGAACGACTCGATGGTTGCGGGGGTGTCAACCTCGGGGTACTCTCCTTGTTAATCGATTAGCGCTAAACGATTAACAACCGTGAATCCGCGCACCGTGCACTGTCGAAGGAGACACCGATGCCCCGTACGACCCGCCGCGCTCTCGGCGCCATCGCCGCGTCAGCCGCAGCCGTTCTCGCCCTCAGCGCCTGCTCGTCCGGAACCGGGGGAGGGAGCTCGGACGGCGAGGTCACCCTGAGCTACGCCATCTGGGACGAGAACCAGAAGCCTGCGATGGAGGACATCGCCGCGGCGTTCACGAAGGAGCACCCGAACGTCACGATCGACATCCAGGTCACGCCGTACAAGGAGTACTTCACCAAGCTGCAGACTGCCGCGACCGGTGGTTCGGCGGCCGACGTGTTCTGGATGAACGGCCCGAACTTCCAGCTGTACGCCTCGAACGGTCAGCTCGCTCCCCTCGACGACGGCGGGATCGACGCGGCCGACTACCCGCAGGGCCTGATCGACCTCTACACCTACGACGGGAAGCTCTACGGGGCACCGAAGGACTTCGACACCGTCGCCCTCTGGTACAACAAGGCGCTGTTCGACGCGGCCGGGGTGGGATATCCGTCGGCGGGCTGGACGTGGGACGACTTCTCCGCCGCGGCCGCGAAGCTCACCGATCCTGCCACGGGGCAGTTCGGAGTCGCGGCAAGCCAGTACGGGCAGGAGAACTTCTACAACTCGATCGCGCAGGCCGGTGGTGAGGTGATCTCCGCCGACGGCACGAAGAGCGGCTACGGGTCGCCCGAGGCGCTCGCCGGTATCGAGCTGTGGACCGACCTGATCGCCGCAGGATCGTCGCCCACGGCGCAGCAGATGACCGACACCAACCCCGAGGACTTCTTCCTCTCCGGCAAGGTCGCCATGTTCCAGAACGGATCGTGGGCGGCTATCGCCTACGCGGACAACGCCGACATCGGCGGCAGCGTCGACGTGGCCCCGCTTCCCGCCGGAGCAGAGGGCAACCAGAGCGTGATCCACGGCGTCGGCAACGTCGCCAATGCCAAGAGCGCGCACCTCGCCGAGGCCAAGCAGTTCGCCGAGTTCGCCTCCGGCGAGCAGGCGGCGAAGATCCAGGCCGAGACCGGCACCGTGATCCCCGCCTTCGACGGCACCCAGCAGGCGTGGGTCGATGCGTTGCCGCAGTACGACCTGCAGGTCTACATCGACGCGCTCGACGACGCCGTCCCCTACCCGGCATCGAAGAACACGTCGGCCTGGACGAGCATCGAGAGCGAGGTGCTCTCGCAGGTCTGGTCGGGGGCGGTCGCCCCGGAGGAGGGTCTCCAGGACCTCGCCGAGCAGATGCAGGCGGCACTGGACGCCGAGCAGGAGTGATCGCATGACCGTCATCGCGCCACGCGCGGTCGAGACGGCGGGGCGGATGCCGGCGACCCCGGCATCCGCCCCCCGCCGCCGTCGACGGAGCCCAGCGGCCTCGGCCTGGTGGGCGCTGGTGTTCCTCGGCCCCACCGCCCTGGGCATCGCCGTCTTCTACCTCTGGCCGACCGTCCGCACGCTCATCATCTCGTTCACGAAGTCCGGCCCGTTCGGAGGGGCCGAGTGGGTGGGCCTCGACAACTACACGCGCCTGTTCCAGGACCCCGAGCTGATCGGAGCCCTGCGCAACACCGCGATCTACACGGTCATCGCGCTCATCGGTATCCCGCTCGCCGTGGGCATCGCCGCCCTGCTGAACACCACGGGGCTCAAGGGCCGCAGCGCCTATCGCACGCTGTACTTCATCCCCGTCGTCACCATGCCCGCGGCGATCGCGCTGGTCTGGCGAATGATCTACAACGGCGATTACGGCGTGCTGAACGCCGCGCTCGCCGCCGTCGGCATCGAGGGGCGCAGCTGGCTCACCGATCCGAACACGGCCCTGATCGCGATCGCCGTCGTCGGCATCTGGGCGGGACTCGGCACGAACATCGTCATCTTCCTCGCCGGGCTCCAGGGCATCCCCGACACGATCATGGAGGCGGCCGACCTGGATGGCGCCGGTCCAGTGCGCAAGTTCTTCTCCATCACGATCCCACTGCTGTCGCCGTCGATCTTCTTCGTCAGCGTCATCAGCGTGATCGGGGCGCTGCAGGTGTTCGACCTGATCTACATGATGCTCGGACGCAGCAATCCCGCGATGCCGAACACCCGCACCGTCGTCTACCTCTTCTACGAAGCGGGGTTTCTCGACAACGACCGCGGCTATGCGGCCGCCGTGGCCTTCCTGCTGCTGGTGATCATCCTGATCCTCACGATCGTGCAGTTCCGTCTGCAGAAGAAGTGGGTGCACTATGAGTGACGTTTCCCTCGACACACGCGCCATCGTGGGCGCGAAGCCCGCGCGCTCCGGGGCGGGGAAGCCCAAGAACCGCGGTCTCTGGATCGTGCACCTCGTGCTCCTCGTCGGCGCAGTGCTGATGGTCTTCCCGTTCGTCTGGCAGCTGCTCACCTCGTTCAAGACGCTGTCCGACTCGGTGCAGGTGCCGCCGTCGTTCCTGCCGCGCGAGTGGGTGTTCACCAACTTCGCTGAGGTGTTCGACTCGATGCCGTTCGCGCAGATGTTCCTGAACTCCGTGTGGCTCACGGTCGGGCGCACGGTGGGTCAGGTGGTGCTCTGCACCATGGCGGGCTATGCGTTCGCGCGCATCCCGTTCCCCGGCCGCAACGCCCTGTTCGTGGTGTTCCTCTCTGTGCTGATGGTGCCGTCACAGCTGTACCTGCTGCCGCAGTACGAGATCATCCAGTCGCTCGGCTGGCTCAACACGCTGCAGGCGCTCATCGTGCCCGGCATATTCAGCGCCTTCGGGACCTTCCTGATGCGACAGTTCTTCATGTCGATGCCCGCCGAGCTCGAGGAAGCCGCACGCATCGACGGCGCGAATCCGTGGCAGACCTTCTGGCGCATCATGGTTCCGCTCGCGAAGCCTGGCATCATCGCACTTGTGGTGTTCACTGTGCTGTGGTCCTGGAACGATCTGCTCTGGCCGTTGATCGTGACGACCGATCCCGCCAAGATGCCGCTGTCGGTGGGCCTGTCGCAGCTGGTCGGCATCCACGGTACGGACTATCCGGTGCTGATGGCGGGCGCGCTGCTGGCGACGCTGCCGATGCTGGTGACCTTCATGGTGCTGCAGCGACAGTTCATCCAGGGCATCGCGTTCAGCGGATCGAAGGGCTGAGACATGGCGAAGAGCGAGCACCAGGCGCCCCGAAGGCCGACGCTGCGGATGGTCGCCGAACGGGCGGGAGTGTCGACGGCGACGGTGTCTTACGTGTTCTCCGGTCGGTCGGGGACGAACGGGGCCGGTGTCGCCGAAGCCACGGCGGCGCGGGTGCTGGCGGCCGCCGACGAGCTGAACTACCGACCGAACAGCGCGGCCCGGGCGATCCGCACCGGACGCAGCGGCATGGTGCAGCTCTCGCTGCACATGCTGAGCGACCCGTGGTCCCTGGCGGTGGCCGATGCCGTGAACGCCGAGGCGAACAGGCACGGGCTCACCACGCTGATCCTCGCCGACGGCGACTGGCACGCGGCCCTCGACCGGGTCGAGAGCGACGTAGCCTACCTCGACGGCGTGGGTCTCGACGATGCGGCGCGGAAGAACCTCGCCGACCTCGTGCGCCGCGGACAGCGCCTCGTGGTGTTCTCCGAGCATCTGGACCCGGACGGCTTCGACGTCATCCGCTCCGACGCGATCCCCGGTTGCGAGATCGCGATGGATCATCTGCTGGAGACGCACACCGCGATCGGGTGCATCGCCGCGGAGGGGGCGGTGCGCCTCGCCGACGAGCAGATCACCCGCTACACGCCGTATGTCGAGAAGCTCGCTGCCGCCGGCATCGTTCCCGATCCTGCGTGGACGGTGACCTACGCCGATACCCAGGCGAGCGCCTTCACCGCTGCGGTCGAGCTGCTGTCCGGCGAGAACCGGCCGCATGCCGTGTACGCCACGACCGACTTCGCCGCAATCGCCACGATCAATGCCGCGCACATGCTCGGCCTCCGCGTGCCGCACGATGTCGCGGTGGTGGGGGTCGGCAACACCCCGGACGCCCGCCTGATCGCGCCGACCCTCACGACCGTCGGTCCGACCGACTTCTACGAGCGGCAGGCGCGCATCATCGTCGACCGCGCTCTCGAGACCGACCCCGCACCAGGGCGTCTGCACGAGTTCGCATGGACGCTCTTCCCCGGCGGATCGACCGACCTCGACGCCCCCGCCCCGCGGGCCCGTTGACCTCGGCATCCCGCACAGACTCATCACACAAGAAGGACCATCGTGGATCTCCAGATCGGCATCATCGGCTTCGGCGCGCGCTCCACCCTGCAGGAAGAGGTGCATCGACCGGGGCACGGCTCGCGCATCTCCGCCGTGTGCGACCTCGCCCCGCGTGCCCGGGAGGACGCCCGCCTGCTCGTGCCGGACGCGCTCATCACCGACTCGCTCGACGAGCTGCTCTCCTCGGGCGTCGACGCCGTCATGGTGCTCACCCCCGACGACACGCACGCCGCGCTCAGCATCCGCGCGCTCGAAGCCGGCGTGCCGGTGTTCTGCGAGAAACCCCTCGCGATCGACCTCGCCGACGCCGACCGCATGCTCGAGACCGCACGCCGTACCGGCACCGGGCTCTACATCGGCCACAACATGCGGCACATGCCCGTCATCACACTGATGCGCGGGCTGATCCAGAGCGGCCGCATCGGTCAGGTCAAGGCCGTCTGGGTGCGCCACTTCGTCGGGCACGGCGGCGACTTCTACTTCAAGGACTGGCACGCCGACCGTCGCCGCACCACCGGGCTGCTGCTGCAGAAGGGCGCCCACGACATCGACATCATCCACTGGCTCGCGGGTGCCTACAGCGAGCGGGTCTCCGCGATGGGAGCGCTCAGCGTGTACGGCGACATCACCGACCGGCGCGACAGGACGGGGGAGCGGATGCCCGACTGGTTCAGCATGGACAACTGGCCGCCGACCGCGCTCACCGGCCTGCACCCGGTGGTCGACGTCGAGGACATCTCGATGGTGAACATGCAGCTGGAGGGCGGGATCTTCGCGTCATACCAGCAGTGCCACTTCACGCCCGACTACTGGCGCAACTACACCGTGATCGGCACCGAGGGTCGCATCGAGAACTTCGGCGACGTGGCCGGCAGTGAGGTCAAGCTGTGGAATCGGCGTCATGCCGGAGCGGCGGCGGCCGACGAGACCTTCATCGTCCCGGAGGTGCCAGACGCCGGGCACGACGGTGCGGACGCCCTGCTCGTCGCGGAGTTCCTGCGGTTCGTGCGGCACGGCGGACTCACCGAGACGTCGCCCGTCGCGGCCCGCGAGGCCGTCGCCGCCGGCATCCTCGCCACCGCGTCACTGCGTGGCGACGGATCGGCGATCGAGATTCCGCCGTTGGATCCCGAGCTCGTCGCCTACTTCGAGCGCGGGCAGGTCGAGGCCGCGCTGGTCTGAACCCACCCGTCTTCGAATCGCGCAACGGGGGGCATCGGCGGCCCAGATCGAACCATGTGCGCGATTCGAAACGCTGGGGCGACGCCCCTCCCAGCGCCCTCACATCCGGAAAATGTACAAACGTACATGTACGGATGTCCAAGGGGGCGGGATGAGGCACGGGGAGCGTCGGCGACGTGACCCTGAGGCGCGCCGTCGGGAGATCGTGACCGCGACCGCCGAGCTCATCGTCGAGGTGGGTGCCGAAGCGGTCACACACCGTATGGTGGCCGCGCGTGCCGGGGTGCCTCTCGGGGCCACCACCCAGTACTTCGACACCCTCGACGACCTCAGGGCTGCCGCGTTCCGCGCCCTCGCGGAAGAGGTCGATGCCCGCCTCGACGGAGTGCGTCAGACCATCGCCGAACGCGGCGACACGCCCGACGTCATCGCTGCCCTCGTGTTCGAGAGCATGGACGACCATCACGCCGTGCAGGCCGACCGTGCGGTGGTCACCGCCGCCGTGCACGACCCCCGCCTGCGCGATCTCGCTCGTCATCTGTCGGACCGCCTGGTCGATCTGCTCACGCCCACCTATGGCGAAGACCGTGCCAGAGCGGCGATGATCTTCATCGACGGCGTCATGTGGAGCACGCAGATCCGCGACGACCGCCTTGCCCAGTCCTTCATCGAGTCCGCACTGGCGCGGATCCTCGGAGATTCCGTCTCCACCCCCTCCGCAGCGACAGCCACACCCTGACACCGAGGAAACCGCCTTGTCGAAACTCGCCATCCTGAGCCTCAAGAACCGCGCGCTCATCGCGCTGATCACCATCGTCGCGGCGGTGTTCGGCGGCCTCGCGCTCACGAACCTCAAGCAGGAGCTCATCCCCTCGCTCGAGCTGCCGGCGCTCGTCGTCATGACGACCTACCCCGGCGCATCGCCCGAGGTCGTCGAGAACGACGTGTCCACCCCGGTGGAAGCGGCGATCCAGGGCGTCCCCGGCCTGGAGTCGACGACGGCGACGAGCACCACGAACGCGTCGATCGTGCAGGCGATGTTCGCCTACGGCACGAACCTCGCCACGGCAGAGCAGAAGATCCAGCAGGCGATCAACCGCATCTCGTCCCAGCTGCCGGAGGATGTGACGCCGCAGGTGCTGTCGGTCTCCATCGACGACTTCCCCGTGATCCAGGTGGCCGTCACCGGGTTCGAGGACGCGGACAACGCCCAGGCCCAGCTCGAATCCGTCGCGATCCCCGAACTCGAAGACGTCGACGGCGTCAACGCGGCCGAGATCGTGGGCGGGGTCGGTCAGCGCATCAGCATCACGCCCGACGTGGCGAAGCTCGCTGCTGCCGGCCAGAGCACCTCGGCGATCAACGACGCACTCGACCAGAACGGCACGCTGTTCCCCGGTGGCGACATCACCGAGAACGGTCAGACGCTGACGGTGCAGACGGGCGCGAAGATCACCTCGGTCGAGGAGATCGCCGCCCTTCCGCTGGTGGGCAGCGACGTCACGATCGGCGATGTCGCGACGGTCGTGCAGGAGTCCGATCCCGTCACCTCCATCTCCCGTGTCGACGGCAAGGATGCGCTGTCGATCTCGATCACGAAGCTCCCGGCCGCGAACACCGTGGAGGTGTCCAACGGCGTGATCGCCGCGCTCGACACGATCGGCGACGCCTTCCCGGACGCGACCTTCACGGTGATCTTCGACCAGGCGCCGTTCATCGTGCAGTCGATCGAGACGCTCGCCACCGAGGGAATGCTCGGCCTGGTGTTCGCGGTGCTCGTGATCCTCGTCTTCCTGATGTCGGTGCGCTCCACGCTCGTCACCGCGATCTCGATCCCCACCAGCGTGCTCATCACCTTCATCGGGCTGCAAGCGTTCGGCTACTCGCTGAACGTGCTGACCCTCGGTGCGCTCACGATCGCGATCGGCCGTGTGGTCGACGACTCGATCGTCGTGATCGAGAACATCAAACGTCACTACGTGGGCGACGCCGACAAGGGCGACGCGATCCGCCTCGCGGTGCGCGAGGTCGCGATGGCGATCACGGCGTCGACCATCACCACCGTGGCGGTCTTCCTGCCGATCGTCTTCGTCGGCGACATGGTCGGCGAGCTCTTCCGGCCGTTCGCGATGACCGTGACGATCGCGATGGTCGCCTCGCTCCTGGTCGCCCTGACGATCGTGCCGGTGCTCGCCTACTGGTTCCTCAAGCCGGGCAAGCCGTTGCTCGACGAGCACGGCGACGCGATCGACCCGGAGCACCCCGACGCTCCGCCGACGTGGCTGCAGCGCCAGTACCGGCCGATCCTGGGCTGGACGCTCAAGCACTCCGGTATCACGGTGATCCTCGCGGTCGTCGTGCTCGGCGCCACGCTCGCCGCAGCGCCGCTGATGAAGGTCAACTTCCTCGGTGACTCCGGTCAGAACACCATGACGATCACACAGGACCTCGGCCCGACGGCGAGTCTGCAGGCCAAGTCGGATGCGGCGGTGGCGGTCGAAGACGCCCTGCTCGACATCGACGGCATCGAGCACGTACAGGCCTCGATCGGCACCAGCGGTTCGGCGCTCAGCGACGCCTTCTCGGGCGGTGCGGGCGTCACGTACTCGGTGCTCACCGACTCGAACGCCGATCAGGAGAAGCTCCGCGCGGATGTGCAGGATGCGATCGACGGCCTCGGTGACGAGGTCGGGGACGTCGCGGTCTCGGCCTCGGCCGGCTTCGGATCGAGCGACATCGAGATCACGGTCAGCGCCTCGAACTCGGACGACCTCCAGACGGCGACCACCGCGCTGGTCAAGGAACTCGACGGGAAGGACGGCGTCGGCCAGGTGAGCGACAACCTCGCCGCGTCGCTGCCGTACATCGCCGTCGTGGTCGACCGGGAAGCCGCCGCGCAACGAGGACTCTCGGAGGTCGCGGTCGGTGCCATCGTCTCGGGCACCATGCGCCCGCAGCAGGCCGGATCCGTCGAGATCGACGACACCGCGCTGACGGTCTACATCGTGACTCCGAACCCACCGACCACGGTCGATGCGCTCAAGCAGCTCACCATCCCGACGCCCGCCGGCATCGTGCAGCTGCAGGACATCGCGACCGTCGAGCAGCAGAATGGACCCACCTCGATCACCACGGAGCAGGGCCGTCGCACTGCGACGATCACCGTGCCGCCGGCGTCCGACAACCTCGCCACGGCCACGCAGTCGGTGAACACCGCGCTCGCGGCGGTCGACCTGCCCGACGGTGCATCCGCCGAGGTGGGCGGTGTCGCGTCCCAGCAGGCCGACTCGTTCTCGCAGCTGGGGCTGGCGATGCTCGCGGCGATCCTGATCGTCTACGTGGTCATGGTCGCGACCTTCAAGTCGCTGCGCCAGCCGCTGCTGCTGCTCATCTCGGTGCCGTTCGCGGCGACCGGGGCGATCCTGCTGCAGATCATCACGGGTGTGCCGCTCGGCGTCGCGTCGTTGATCGGCGTGCTGATGCTCATCGGCATCGTGGTGACGAACGCGATCGTGCTCGTCGACCTCGTGAACCAGTACCGGGAGAAGGGTCTGTCGACGATCGAGGCGGTCAAGGCCGGTGGGGAGAAGCGTCTGCGGCCGATCCTCATGACGGCGCTCGCGACGATCCTGGCTCTGACTCCGATGGCGCTCGGCATCACGGGCCACGGCGGCTTCATCTCGCAGCCCCTCGCGATCGTCGTGATCGGCGGCCTGATCTCGTCGACCGTGTTGACGCTGATCGTGCTGCCGACGCTGTACAACCTCGTCGAGGGTGCCAAGGAGCGCCGCGCTGCCCGCAAGGCCGGGGGCTCGGATGCCGGTGCGGCGCCCGGTCCGGACGCCCCGGCCGACCCCGCCGCGCCTGCCGCCGCGACGGGCTCCGGTGGCCCGGTGCTGATCGACGCGTCCGGCCTGCCGCACGCGCCGCAGCTCACACGGCGTGAGCTGCGGGAGCGCGGAGAGTAGAGCACGCTCCCGGCTCCGTCCGGCCGAAAAGGAGACCATGTGCGCCTCGCCCGGCGAGTCCCCATCCGACTCGCCGGCCGGGCGTCATTCGGTCTCCGTTTTCGCGGAGGATGCTCGCGAAGGGAGTGTGGGGCTGTCGCGGAGAGAGCGTGGGGCTGTCAGCTGAGGGTGATGCCCCAGTGCAGGGTCCAGGTCTCGTCGGGGTCGAGGCGCCGGATGCCGAGGCCGCTGTTCAGCGCATCGGCGGGCGCGGTCATGGGTTCGATCGCGACGGCCAGGCTCTGTCCGGGATAGGCGGGCGTGGTGTACACCTGCACGTAGTCGAAGTCTTCTCCCTGCCAGAGCGTGACCTGTCGGCCGTCCGGTGCGGTGAGGGAGTGACGGACGATTCCGTCCGCGTCGCGGGTCAGGTCTGCGAAGCCGGTGTCGAGGGAGACATCGCCGAGGCGCGCCCCTTCTCGCAGGGTGGCGTCGGCCGGTCGGGTGCCGGTCGGCAGCATCCGCTCGTCCGTTTCGATGGCGGTCTCCGCGGGGATCCGCAGGACGAGGTCGTGCGGATCGACGTCGCCGATCGTGACGAAGGGGTGGGTTCCGAGAGCGACCGGGGCTGGGCCGGTCGAACGGTTGGTCAGGGTGTGCACGACATCGATGCCGTCGGCGGTGAGGGTGTATGTGACGGCGGTCTCGATCAGGTACGGGTATCCGGTCTGGGGCACGATCGTCGCGCGGAGCACCGCTGCCGTCTCGGTCTGGGCGACCTCGTAGGCGGTGAAACGCAGCAGGCCGTGGCTCGCATTGCCGAGTTTGGGCTCCGTGATGGCGAGCTGTCTGACCGTACCCGCATCGTCCCATCGGCCATCACGCACCCTGTTCGGCCACGGGGCGAGGACCACTCCGGAGCATGATGGGGTCGGAGAGTCCTCGGGATACGGCGGCACGAGGTCGACGCCCCCGATGCGCAGCGAACGGAGGGAGGCGCCGACCTGAGCGATCTGGGCGGTGACGTCGCCGAGCTGCAGGGCGATCTGGGTGCCGGTGGGGGAGACGGAAATCACTCCCTCAGCGTAGAGGCACCCGGTCGGCACCGGGGGTCCGTGCGGTCTCTCAGGAGCGTCGGCTACACTTGAACGGTCGGCTTCGGACACCCGCGCGTTGGCGCGGACGTTTTATGTGTGTGAAGTGTGAGTCCAGGGGCCGATGGTGAGCGTCGATCGACGCAAATCAACCATCACATGAATGGCCCCGGCCGCTGACAGTCCGGAACCCCGCTGGTCGCATCCGACCACGCGCTGGGTGCTCGCGCGTGTGCGCGGCGCTGTTCTCGTGCGAGAACACAGAAAGAACACCGCAATGCCGAAGAACAAGAAGCCCCGCGGCGGGCGTCCCGCCGCCAACTTCGAGCCGCGCTACGGCGCCAAGAAGACCTCCTTCCACGATCGCCACAACGGCGGGCCCGCCCGCGACGGTGCGCGCGATGAGCGCGGTGGACGCGCGGATGCCGGTGACCGCCGCTCCGCTCCCGCCGCAGGCGGATACGACCGTCGTCCGGGCAGCCGCAGCGCCGGTCACCGGGGCTACCGCCCGGCCGAGGCCGAGGGCGGTGCTCCCAAGCAGCGGTGGGGTGCGTCCGAGCGCGCAGGCCGCGATGAGGCCCGCGCGATTCGCAACCGTGCCGAGTCCGGGCGCCGTGAGGCTCCGCACCACCGCAACGACGACCGCTCCGAGCGCCCTCGCTACAACGACCGTCCCAGCGCCGGCGGCCGTTTCGACGACCGTCCGCGTCGCGATGACCGTGGCGGACAGCGTCCGACCGGCCCCGGCACCTACCGTGACGACCGTGGCGGAGACCGCCCCCGGTATGACCGTGACGAGCGTGCGCGTCGTGACGACCGCGGTGCCGGCACCCAGCGTCAGGGCTTCCGCGACAACGACCACCGCGATGGCGGACGTCCGGTTCGGGACGATCGCCGTGGCGGCGAGCGTCCCCGCTTCAACGACCGCGGCAACGACCGTCCCCGGTTCGAGCGCGACGAGCGTCCGCGGCGCGACGACCGCAGCTTCGACCGCACCCGCTCGAACGACCGTGGCGCCGAGCGCCCCGAGCGTTCCTTCGACGCCGACCGCGCACGTCGTGCTTTCGACCGCGACCGCACCCAGCGTTCCTTCGAGGGTGGGCGCGAGCGTCCGTCGACCGGCGGCGCCTACCGCACCGAGCGTCCCCGTCCGCTGACCTCGGACACCCGTGGCCGCCCGGCACGCAATGAGCGCCCGAGCCGCAACGACTGGAATGCCACCAGCCGTCCGGCCTCGACCGGAGCGAAGTTCGCGCCCGGTGACGATGTCGTCCACGAGCGCCTCGAAGCGAAGTCCGTCGCGGCCGTCGAGGTCGATGGTGTGACGTTCGGCGATCTGGGTCTCGGCTCGAACATCGTCGAGACACTCGTCGGAATGGGCGCTGCGACGCCGTTCCCGATCCAGGCCGCCAGCATCCCTGCCGTGCTCGCCGGTCGCGATGTGCTCGCCCGTGGCCGCACCGGCTCCGGCAAGACCATCGCCTTCGGCGCACCGCTCGTCGAGCGTGTGCTGCAGTCGCAGGCCGGCAAGCGCCGTGAGTTCGGACGTTCGCCGCGCGCGATCATCCTCGCTCCGACCCGCGAGCTCGCGCTGCAGATCGACCGCACCATCCAGCCGATCGCGCGCAGCGTCGGCCTGTTCACCACGCAGATCTACGGTGGTGTGCCGCAGGGCCGTCAGGTGGGTGCGCTCAAGAAGGGCGTCGACATCGTGATCGGCACCCCCGGTCGCATCGAGGACCTCATCAACCAGGGCAAGCTCGACCTCTCCGACTGCCGCATCGCGGTGCTCGACGAGGCCGACCACATGTGCGAGCTCGGGTTCGTCGAGCCCGTGCAGCGCATCCTCCGTCACACCGCGGAAGGCAGCCAGAAGCTGCTGTTCTCGGCGACGCTGGACCGCGAGGTCGCCGCGCTCGTCGACGAGTTCCTCGTCGACCCGGCCGTGTACGAGGTCGCCGGTGAGGACCAGGACTCCTCGACGATCGAGCACCGCGTTCTCGTGATCGAGCACCGCGACAAGGCCGACATCCTCACGTCGCTCGTCGACCGCGACGGCAAGACGCTCGTGTTCGCCCGCACCCGCGCCTACGCCGACATGCTCGCCGAGCAGTTCGACGACGCCGGGATCCCCGCCGTCTCGCTGCACGGAGACCTGAACCAGGCCAAGCGCACGCGCAACCTGGAGCGGCTGACCTCGGGTCGCGTGAACGTGCTCGTCGCCACGGACGTCGCCGCCCGCGGCATCCACGTCGACGACATCGACCTGGTCGTCCAGGCCGATGCGCCCGACGAGTACAAGACGTACCTGCACCGCTCGGGTCGCACCGGTCGTGCCGGTCGCTCGGGTCGCGTCGTCACGCTGATCACGCGTCAGCGTCAGCGCCGCATGACCGAGCTGCTCGATCGCGCCGAGATCGACGCCCCGTTCGAGAACGCCCGTCTGGACGACGACGTGATCGAGGAGATCGCCGGTCGCGTGCCGACCGCGGCCGACCTGACCGCCTGAGTCTCCTTCACGAAGGCCCCGTCCTGCGCTCGCAGGCGGGGCCTTCGTCGTGCGGGGAGTGTGGGCGCGGGGTCAGGCCAGCTCGTGCACGTGCACGGCGGAAGTCAGGTTCGTGCCGTTGAGGTCGAGGTAGATCACGCCCTCGGTCACGGTGAGGGTCATGGTGTTCCGGCGCTCGATGAGGGCCGAAGCGGTCTCGATGAACCCGGGATCGAAGCTGTAGACGCGGATGTCCTCGCGGCGGTGGATGCGTTTGTCCGTCCACGGTGCCATCACCTTGGCGGGGTCGCGGTGCGTGTACACGACGGTGCGCTCGGCGAGACGGCTGCCGTAGTGCAGGCGCTCGGCATCGGGCGCGCCGATCTCGACCCAGGCCGTGATGAGCCCGGTGAGGTCGCGTACGAGCACTGCAGGTTCCTCCGTCGAGGAGATGCTGCCACCGAACGCGATGCCCTCGGCGAACTCCAACCCGTAGGCGAGCACCCGGGTGAGCATGTACGCATCGGTCTCGGACGGATGCCGGGCCGCGCGCAGCGAGTAGTCCTCGTAGACGCCGCGATCGGTGTCAGCGAGCTGCACCTCGAATGTGTGGACTGTGGAACCGATCGCCATGATCCCCGAGCCTACGCGGCCGGCGAAGGAGCGCCGGACCAGCGCTCTCAGAAGAGCATCGGCTGTGCGGGTGATGCCTCGGATCGCGCGCTGGGTGCGAATGCGACTCGAGGGCCCGACTGCACGTGACCCTGCCCCGGTCGAAGGCCTCGCCGGGGGTAGTCGTCCTCGTGGCGGCCGTCGAGTCCATGCATGCGGATGAGCGGACGAGTGCGTTTCGCGAGCCACTGTCTGTACCCCTTCGGCGCCTCGGCGGAGGCTCCCGGGTACAGGCCGCGGTACGACGAGACGAGGTCGGGGCGATTCGCGTCGAGCCACTGGAAGAACCACGGCTTCACGCCGGGTCGCAGGTGCAGGGCTCCGTAGATGACCGAGCGTGCACCGGCCTCTCTGATGCGCACGAGGGCGCTGTCGATCGCGGCGAGGGAGTCGGTCATATGGGGCATGATCGGCATGAGGAAGACGGTCACGGGGAAACCCGCATCCGCCAGTGCTCGCACGGTGTCGAGGCGGGCCTGCGTCGTCGGTGCCCCCGGCTCGATGGCCTTCTGCAGGTCGTCGTCGTACATCGCGATCGACATCTGCACATCGATCGGCACACGCTGCGCGGCCTTCACGAGCAGCGGGATGTCTCGACGGATCAGCGTTCCCTTCGTGAGGATGGAGATCGGGGTTCCCGATGCGGCGAGGGCCTGGATGATCCCCGGCATGAGCTTGTAGCGGCCCTCGGCGCGCTGGTACGGATCGGTGTTTGTCCCGAGGGCGACGGTCTCGTGTTCCCAGCTGCCCTTGCGCAGCTCGCGTTCGAGCACCTCGACGACATTCACCTTCACGACGATCTGCGAGTCGAAATCGGAGCCGCCGTCGAGGTCGAGGTACTCGTGCGTGCCGCGGGCGAAGCAGTAGACGCAGGCATGAGAGCATCCGCGGTACGGGTTGATAGTCCATGCGAACGGCATGCGCGAGGCGCCGGGGACATGGTTCAGTGCCGACTTCGACAGCACCTCGTGGAACGTCATGCCCGCGAACTCGGGCGTGGTCACCGAGCGCAGAACGCTGGATCGGTCTTCGAGGCCGGGGAGCGCGGATGCATCCGTCTCGCCGAGTTTCTGTCCTTGCCACCGCATTCGACTATTCGAACAGATGATCGATCCTGATGCAAGCCGCTCTCATAACTATCTTCGAATGAGATGATGGACCAATGCCCTTTCTGCCGCACGCTCAGCATGCGGCGCCGCGGTCCCCGATCCGCGGACCCGCTCTCCCGATCGGCGTCGCCCTGACGGCGATCGGCATCCTCTGCTCGATCGGGTCCGGTCCGGTGCCGTCGTCCGACGCCGAGGTCATGCCCGTGCCGGTCGCGGTCATGCAGGTCCCGCCGGTCAAGGTCGCTGCGACCACGGCGGCCGACCCCTGTGCCGAGCCGTCGGTGCAGCAGGCCATCGCGAACGGCGACGATGCGGGCGCGATCGCGGGCTTCGGGGGAGGGGTGGCCTTCCGCGAGGCGGTGGTGGCGGGCAATGCCCCCTGCGTCTCGCTCAGCGACCCCGCACGCCTCTGGGTGGTGGTGAACAAGTCGCTGCCGCTGAATCCCCCCGCCTACGAGCCGGCGGACCTCGCTCAGGTGCCGCTGCAGATGACGACGCCGTCCGGACGTGTGCGCTCCGACGTGGCCGCCGCCGTCGGCCGGATGGCGGATGCGGCAGCCGCGGCCGGCGTGGGACGCATCGGGGCGAACAACGGCTACCGCTCCTATGGTCTTCAGGTGACGACCTACGGCTCGCACGTGCGTTCGCAGGGGCAGGCGGAGGCGGATGCCGGCTCGGCTCGCCCCGGTCACAGCGAGCACCAGACGGGTCTCGCCCTCGATGTGGTGGCGTGCGGTGCGGGCTGCGGCGGACTCGACGGCTTCGGCGGCACCGCCCAGAGCGACTGGGTCGCCGCTCACGCCTGGGAGTACGGATTCATCGTGCGCTACGAGCAGGTCGGCACCCCGGTCACCGGATACGCCCCGGAGCCGTGGCACCTCCGCTACGTCGGGGTCGACCTCGCGGCGGCATACCACGAGGGCGGATTCCATACGCTGGAGGAGTTCTTCGGGCTCCCCGCTGCGCCCGATTACTCGCACTGAACCGGGTGGGAAGGCCGTGGTTGCGGCATCCGACAACCGCGGAACCCAGTCTCACGTTTTATGGGATGCATTCTCACAACGTCCTGTCCCCGGCCTCCGCGGCGTCGTAGAATCTCCGGAGCAATGATGCACGACACGTTCAGGAGGACGGCATGGAACGCGACATCTATGACGAGGATCACGAGGCTTTCCGGGACCTGGTCAAGGACTTCGTCAAGCGCCACGTGACAGGCGAAGCGATCGAGCGGTGGGATGCCGCGGGCGAGATCGACCGCGCGACCATGCTGGCGGCCGGCGAGGCCGGTCTGATCGGGCTCTCCGTCCCCGAGGAATTCGGCGGCGCGGGGATGCTGCAGGACTACCGCTTCCGCACGATCGTCATGGAGGAGGTCATCGCCTCCGGTGCGGGCTCGCTGGCCGGTGCGTTCGGCATCCAGGACGACCTGGCCGTCCCCTACCTCGTGCACATGGGCACGCAGGAGCAGAAGGAGAAGTGGCTGCCCCGCATGGCCACCGGCGAGGTGCTCGGCGCCCTCGCGATGACCGACCCCGGCGCGGGCTCCGACCTGCGCGGGATCAAGACCAACGCCAAGAAGGTCGACGGCGGCTACATCCTCAACGGTGCGAAGACGTTCATCTCCTCCGGCACGACCGCCGACGTCGTGGTGACCTTCGTCAAGACCGGTGAGGGCAACCGTCCGGACGCGTTCAGCCTCCTGCTCGTCGAGAAGGGCATGGAGGGCTTCGACCAGGGGAAGAAGCTCAGCAAGATGGGCTTCCACGGCTGGGACACGGCCGAGCTCAGCTTCACGGACGTGTTCGTCCCCGACGAGAACCTCATCAGTGGCAAAGAGGGTCAGGGCTTCATCCAGCTGATGCTGAACCTGCCACTCGAGCGCCTCTCGATCGGCGTCGCCGCAGCTGCAGCCGCACAGGCCGCCCTCGACTGGACCATCGCCTACACGAAGGACCGCGAGGCGTTCGGTGAGCGCATCGCCGACTTCCAGAACACCCGCTTCCGCCTCGCCGACATGTCCGCGACCACCGATGCGATGTGGGCCTACATCGACCGCGCGCTCCGGGCCTACTCGGAGGGGAAGCTGTCCGCCGAGGATGCCGCGAAGGTGAAGTTCTGGGCGACCGAACGCGAGTGGGAGGTGCTCGACACGGGAGTGCAGCTGCACGGGGGCTACGGCTACATCATGGAGTACCCGATCGCCCGCGCGTTCACCGATGCCCGAGTGCACCGCATCTACGGCGGCACGAACGAGATCATGCGCGACCTCGTCGGGCGTCAGATCGCCGGCAAGCGCTGACGCGCCTCCCCTGAAGAGGCCCCGGATTTCGCATCCGGGGCCTCTTCTCGTCGTTGCCCTATCGCCGTCGAGGCGTGGACAGGGGTGCTGCGGCCCGGTTGAATCGACTGCATGACGACGTCGCTCGCACGGATCCTGGATGAACACGTCGCGCGAGGCACGGCGCCGGGGATCATCGGCGTGCACGGTGAACCCGGTGGGGCGTTCGAGATCGTCGCGGCCGGAGACCTGCCGGCGGATGCGATCGTGCGCATCCAGTCGATGACCAAACCGATCCTCGCGGTCGCCGCACTGCGCCTCGTGCAGGCGGGGCGCCTCCTTCTCGACGATCCCGTCGAGAAGTGGGTGCCTGAGGTCGCCGATCGTCAGGTGCTGCGCGTGCCGGATGCTCCCCTCGACGACGTCGCGCCTGCGACGACGCCCATCACTCTGCGTCATCTGCTCACCAACACCTCGGGCTACGGCGTGCAGGTCGTGTCGTCGCCGCTCGCCGAGGCGATGATCAGGAATCGGACGGTCGCGGGGCAGAAGCCGGTCGCGATGGGCGCACAGGAGTGGCTGGACGCGCTGACCGCGCTCCCGCTCGCGTTCGAGCCCGGCACCGGATGGCGCTACCACCACTCCTTCGGCATCCTCGGGATCCTGCTCTCACGAGTGGTCGACGGGTCGCTGGAGGAGCACCTTCGGCGTGACCTCTTCGGACCGCTGGGAATGGTCGACACGGGTTTCACGGTTCCCGTCGACCAGGCGCATCGGCTGCCCGCGGCATACCGGCACCAGGAGGGCCAGCTGGTCGAGATCGAGCCGGCGGCCGCAGGGTTCTCCGTCGCGCCTGCGCCGTTCGATCTCAATCACTCGGAACTCGTGTCGACGGCCGCCGACTATGCCGTGTTCGCGGGGATGCTGGCCGCCGGCGGGCGCCATCGCGGGAGTGTCGTCCTCGACCCGGAGCTGCTCGCGCTGATGCGTTCGGACCAGGTGCCGGCCGCAGCGAAGACCGCGGACAGCTTCTTCCCGGGATTCTGGGAGGGCACGGGGTGGGGATTCGGCGTCGCGGTGCAGACCGAGGGTGAGCACGTCGGCCGGTTCGGCTGGTCGGGTGGGCAGGGGACGGACTTCTGGATCGACCAGGACGGCTCGTTCCGCGTCGTCCTGAGCCAGGTCGAGATGGGACCGGAGGTCATGGGATTGTTCACCGACGTGCAGTGAGGCACTCCGGCGGCTCCTGTGTCCGGGTGGCCCGGGCAGGCCGGGCGGGTCGGGCGGGTCGGGCGGGCCTGGCGGGCCTGGTGGGCCTGGTGGGCCTGGTGGGTCGGTCCGGGGAGGGCGGCTTTCGGGATACCGGTCTCACCGGCATGCGATCGAACAAATCTTCGAATCTCGGCACGATCCGCGATAAAATGAAGCATGTCCAGATTGACCGCGTTGCACGAGGCGATGTCCCGCCTCGATGAGGCGTGGTCGGATGCCGACGACTCCGGAGACCTGTCGCGCGAGCAGCTGATGGCGGTGAGCGAGTCGATCGGGGTGCTGCGGCGTCGGTTGGATGCCGTGCATGTCTCGGTGGCGGCGTGCATATCGCGTGAGTCGCGTCCAGAGCTCGGCGCGGAGAGCCTGGCGAAGCAGCAGGGCTACCGCAATCCGGCGACGCTGATCGCGGCTGCGACGGGAGTGTCGACGGGCGATGCCTCGCGCCTCGTCAAGGTGGGCGAAGCGACTGCACCCCGCAGCGACCTCCTGGGCGCCCCTCTGCCGGCGAAGTACCCGTCGGTGAGTACGGCACTCGACTCGGGTGCGCTCGGCGCCCCGGCCGCCGCGATGATCATCGCGCTCCTCGATCGCTGTCGGATCGCCGCGGGAGCGGAGCGTATCGCCGAAGGCGAGCGGGTGCTGGCGGAGAAAGCGGCGGGTTTGGCGCTCGACGATGTGCGCAAGCTCGTGGTCCGCGCGGAAGCATGGCTCGACCCGGACGGTCTGGAGCCCAGGGAGGACGAACGGCGCAACAGACGTGCGCTATCGCTGTTCGAGCGTGACGGCATGGTGCATCTGAACGCGGTGCTCGACGTCGAGACCGCGGCTCCGGTGGTCACCGCGATCCGGGGGTACGTGACCGCCGCGTTCGCCGCGCGAAAAGATGCGCCCGACGAGGGTGCGCCCGATGCGGACCGCCGGACGGTGCCGATGATCCAAGCTGATGCTCTGGCGGTGTTCTGTGCGCACGTGCTCGGGTGCGAGCAGCGGGTGCCGGTAGCGGGGGCGACAGTGATCGTGCGGATGAACCTCGACGATCTGGAAGCCGGCACGGGGTCGGCGACCCTGGATGGTGTCGATCACCCGGTCAGCGTCGGAGCTGCGCGCAGGATGGCGGCCGGTGGCGGTGTGATCCCGTGTGTTCTCGGTGGCGACAGCGAGATCCTCGAATGGGGTCGGGAGAAGCGGCTGTTCACCCGCGCACAACGGCTGGCGCTGGTGGAGCGCGACGGGGGATGCGCGATGTGCGGATTGCCGCCCGAGATGACGAAGGCCCATCACATCCGCTGGTGGAAACGAGATCACGGGCCGACCGACCTCTCCAACGGGGTACTGCTGTGCGAAACGTGTCACCACCGCATCCACGACAACGGGTGGGAGATCCGTATCGACGATGCCGGGAGTATGAGTAGGAGTGGGGGCGGGAGTAGGAGGGGGACTGGGAGCGGCGCGCGGGTGTGGTTCATTCCGCCGCGATACGTCGATCCTGCGCAGACCCCGAGGCTCGGCGGTCGCGCACGCCTCGACGTCGCTGCGTGAGGATGTCGGTCTCTGGTGGGCTGGTCTCTGGTGAGGCTGGTCTCTGGTGAGGCTGGTCTCTGGTGAGGCTGGTCTCTGGTGAGGCTGGTCTCTGGTGAGGCTGGTCTCTGGTGACGGTCGTCCGGTGGGGGGGTCTCGGGTGAGGACGCCGCCCGACGGTGCGATGTGCTCCGTCTTACCGCACCGGTCGACCCCGCCTGAGGAGTGTGATGAGGGCGGCTGTGCTCTTGAGGCTCAGCGGCGCCCGTTGACAGCTGCCCTGCCCACTCCGGCGCTGCCCACTCCTGCCCTGCCCACTCCTGCCCTGCCCACTCCTGCCCTGCCCACTCCTGCCCTGCGCAGACGGTCGGCGATCAGGATGCCGAGGGCGGTGCCGCCGACGCAGCTGGCGATCGTCACGGCGAAGAAGGCGACCTGGGCGAAGAGAGACATGGATCCGAGATCGAACCAGGCCCACGCCGAGATCGGGTAGACGACGCCCACGACGACGGCGCCGACGTAGTGCATCCACGTTCCCCAGTAGCGCCAGAGCACGAACAGGAACGGCAGCTCCGTGAACGCCGCCCACCAGAGATTCGTCAGCACGCTGCTGAAACCGTACCCGGAGAACGGGACCATCACGAGGCCGGCGATCAGCGCGACGAGGAGTCCGACCAGCGGCTTCCGCAGCAGCCTCAGCGCGATCACGGACGGCAACAGCCACAGGCCGGCGAGGGCCATGCCGACGAAGGGCAGCGGCCCGGTCAGCAGCGTCGAGAACCAGTTCATCGGCGCGAGCAGCACCGCCCCGGCGACGCCGAGCGCGGCACAGGTCAGCAGGATGGCGGTGGGGAAGCGGAATCGTCCACCGGCGACTGACGCGCGATGTCCGGCTGCTGCTGCGGGAGCATCTCCCACTGATCCCCTGGAGGCGAGGCCATCGGCTGCATCCGTTCCGCTCACGCGAGGGGCTCCGCTGCAGCGTCGCGCGCGGCCTTCGAGGCGGGGGATGAGGCGCCGATCTTCCAGTAGCCGCAGAAGCTCACAGCATTCTTGTCGACCCCGCGCGTGCCCACGAGATGCTTGCGCGCCCCTGAGGCGAGTGCCTGCTCGCCCGCCGCATATGCGTGGAACGGCGCATCCGGCAGGGCAGCGCGTGCCAGCGTCTCCAGGGCGAGCGCCCCGGGAGCGATGCCATGCGGCCGCACGATCCACACGACCTCGACGCCCGAGGGATGCGTGAACGCGAGAGCGTCGTCGTCGCTCGGCACCTCCACGATCGCGGTGCCCGTCGCAGTGGCAGGCAGCGAGGCGCAGATGGAGGAGATCGCGGGCAGGGCGGTCTCGTCGCCGACCAGCACGACCCGCTCCACCCCGCGCTGCGGGTTGAACGTGAGGCCTTCGTCGATGATCAGCACGTGCTCGCCAGGCTCGCAGGTCTCCGCCCATCGCGACGCGGGGCCGGCGGTGCCGTCCGTGGCCGAGCCGTGCAGCACGAAGTCGACGTCGATCTCGGCGCCGGCCTCCGCGGTCGCCGGACGGTACGCGCGCACGCTGTAGTTGCGCATCACCGGACGCTCACCGTCGGGGATGCGCAGGAACTTCAGGTACCCGAACACCTTGTTCGCCTTCGCCGGCACCCGGTCGAGCCCGGCATCCCCTCCGATCGGCAGGAACAATCGGAACCACTGGTCGAACCCCATCGGCCGGAACTTCTCGATCTCGCCACCGCCGAGCGTCACCCGGATCCAGTGCGCCGAGAGCTGCTCCGTGCGCAGCACCGTCAGGTGGAGGAGTTCGGACGACTCGGGCTTGACCATCTTGCTGAACGCCATCAGGACGCCTTTCAGGGAAGCTGCCAGGGGAAGAAGACGACGAAGATGGCTGCAGAGGCCAGCAGGGTCGCGACCGTGAAGACGGTGTCTCGCGTCCGGAACGGGACCAGGTGCCGCTCGGTGCGCGTCGGATGTGCACCGAACGCCCGCGAGTCCATCGCCAACGCGACGCGCTCGGCGTGGCGGATCGCGCCGGCGAGCAGCGGCACGATGTACCCCCACCCCCGGGCGATGCGCGCGAACGGACCGCGACCGCCGTGATACCCGCGCACCCGATGGGCCGCCCTGATCACGGAGAGCTCATGCCCGAACCGCGGCACGAAACGGAAGGCCGCCAGGGCCGTGTAGCCGATCCGATACGGTACCCGCAGCTGCTGCACACTGGCCCGCACCAGGTCGGGCCCGCTGGTGGTGAGCCCGCCGACGAGCGCGAGAGCGACGATCGAGCCGAGCCGCAGCGCTGTCGCGAAGCCGAGGAGCAGGGCCCCGCTGTAGAGCGTCCAGTCCCCGATGCGCACGACCGGAGTGGAGTCGTGGACCAGTCCGGTGTCGACCCACAGGGAGAAGCCGATGCCGATCAGGAGCATCCCGGCGGGGAGAGCGAGCAGCAGCAGGGCGAGGAGCCGCACGGTGAGACGCGCGCCGACCAGGATCAGCGCATAGGCGAGCACCAGGAACGCGGCGGGGGTCGCCAGATCCCGTACGAAGACGAGCAGCACCATCGCTGGTGCGAAGCCGGCGACTTTCGCGAGCGGATTCAGTGTGTAGAGGAACTGCCGGCGCGACGTCGCCGTCATGCGTGCATAGGGGTCGAACGTCGTCGCGGTCATGAGCTCACCCCGAGGCCGGCGGACGCCAGCACGCGTTGCAGGGCCGGCAGCTGCAGCCCTGCATCCGTGAACAGCAGTTCGTCCTGCAGGAGCGCGGCGGTGGGCCCGGTCGCCCGCACCCTACCCTCGGCGAGGAGCACGACGTGGCTGGCGTGCTCGGCCACCAACTGCAGGTCGTGCGTGACGATCAGGATGGTCGTCCCGTCCGCGCGCAGCTCCTGCAGCAGATCGAGCAGCTCAGCGGCTCTCGCACGGTCCTGTCCGAAGGTCGGCTCATCGAGCGCCAGCACACGGGGCCGGGTGATCAGCGCCGTGCCCACCGACAGGCGCCGCTTCTCACCGCCCGAGAGCAGGAACGGATGCACGTCCGTCTTGTGCTCGAGTCCGAAGCGCGTGAGCATCTCGTCGACTCTCGCCGTGATCTCGGCGTCGGGCACATGGCGCAGCCGCAGCCCATGGGCGAGCTCGTCGAACACCGTCGGGGCGATGAACTGGTGCTCGGGATTCTGGAACACGAACCCGATCCGTGCGGCGAGGTCGCGGGGAGACGCGGTCCCCGGGTCGATGCCGTCGACCGACACCTGTCCACGCGGTGGCGGTACGACGCCCGCGAGTGCCTGGATCAGCGTGGTCTTGCCCGCCCCGTTCGCACCCACGATTGCCGTGAGACTGCCGGGGGCAAGGTCGAGGTCGACACTGTGGAGGATCTCGGCACGACGCCGGCGCACCGTCAGCCCTCGCGCGCGGATGATCGGCTCGACCCGTGTCGTGGCGTCGCTCTTCGTCGTCGAGGCGGACGACGTCGTGCGGCTCGACGACGTCGTCTGGCTCGATGGCAGGGACGAGACCGGCTGACCTTCGAGTGCGACGGCGAGTTCCGGGGGAGACAGCGGCAGCGGATCGAGTGTGAACCCCTGACCCCGGAGTCGGAGCGCCGTCAGGGTGGCGGCCGGAAGCCACACGCCCATCCGGACCAGCTCGTCGGCGTTCTCGCGGATGATCTCGGCCGCCGGTCCGTCGAAAGCCACCCGACCCTCGCGGTCGAGCACGATCGTCCGCGTGACGAACGACATAGCCGCATCGAGGTTGTGCTCCACGAGCAGGATGGCGCGGTCACCCGCAGCGACCACCTCAGCGAGCGCGGCGTACACGTCGTCGATGCCCTGGGCATCGAGGTTCGCGGTCGGTTCGTCGAGCACGATGAGGGGTGAGCCCATCGCGAGGGCACCGGCGATCGCGAGTCGCTGCCGTCCGCCGCCGGAGAGGTGGTCGGGGTTCACCGTGCGCCGTTCCCAGAGCCCGACGCGGCGCAGTGCCTCCTCGACGCGACTCTCCACCACGTCGAGCGGCAGTCGCAGGTTCTCGGGGCCGAACGCGACCTCGTCGTACACACTGCCGGTGACGATCTGCGCATCGGGGTCTTGGAACACCATCGCCACGCGGGTGCTCAGAGTCGCGGTCGGGGCGCTCGCCGTGTCGATGCCGCCGGCCTCCACCGTGCCGATCATGGCTGTGGGGAGGGCGTGCGGGATGAGCCCGTTGAGGGCGAGGGTGAGCGTCGACTTGCCCGAACCGGAGGGCCCGAGCAGGAGCACGACCTCTCCCGCATCGATGTCGAAGGTCACATCACGCGGAGAGGGGTGCGCCGCATCGGCGTGGGTGAGGGAGAGGTCACGCACGCTCAGCAGGGGCGCGGATGGGCGCACGGCGGAGTCCCGGGTCGGCGGATCGTACCCTTCTAACTTAGCTGAGCCTTACCTGATTATCCACGCGCACAGAAGCCCTCCGGCGGATGACATCGATCATCCGGTGGACGGACGTGGAGCGGCCGAAGAACCGGCATCGTCGTAGAGGCGCCGACCGGGCGCCGCAGGAACGAGGGAGCACCGTGCCACAAGACACGAACACGCACACGATCGCCCGACCGCACCGTACGGCGCGGAGGGAGCAGCCGACGCCTCCACCCGAGTCGGATGCGGCACGTCGTCGCGGCGAGCTCGGCCGGATGGTCGGCATCGACTTCGCGCGCTTCCTGGCGATCATCGGCATGTTCTGCGCCCACCTGCTCCCGCCGGCCGGCCTGCCAGGCCACGTCGAAGGCGTGTCGACCATCGTCGACGGGAACGCCTCGACCCTGTTCGCCGTCGTCGGCGGGATCAGCGTCGTGCTCGCCACCCGCTCCTACCTGGAACGCGGCCACGTCGCCGCCGCACGGTGGGCGATGGCTGTGCGGGGTGTGCTCGTCATCCTCATCGGGGCGACACTCGCCCTGGCGCCGGGAAGCATCGTGGTCGTCCTCGTCTACTTCGGTGTCGCCATGCTGTGCAGCATCCCGTTCCTCAGGGTGAGTCCGCGCTGGTTGCTCGTCTCCGCGGCGATCCTCGCGATCGCGGGGCCGATCCTCAACGCCTTCCTGCGACAGGCCCTGGGGGTCATCGGGGAGGGCGGCGGAGTGTCCTGGCCGCAGTGGGGGGAGCCGGCGGTGGCGCTGCGCGCGATCTTCGTCACCGGCACCTATCCCGTCGTGACCTGGATCGTCTACGTTCTCGTCGGGATGGCCTTCGCCACACTGCTGATCGCCGCTCGGCGCAACGGGACGGAGAAGCGATTCCTCGCGTGGACGGCCGGCATCGGCGCCTTCCTCGCCGTGTTCGCCGTGTCGACCAGCGCCCTCGTCTACGAGTTCTTCGGGCGCGCGGTCCTCGTCGCGACCCTGCCGCCCGAGGCGGCTGCCGCCACCGAGAGCATCATCGGCACGCCGGGCTTCGGCGCTCCACTCTCTCCGCAGTGGTGGGCGCTCGTGCTGCAGACGCCGCACACGGGGACGACCCTCGACATCCTGCGCGGGTTCGGCATCGCACTCTTCGTCATCGCGAGCATGCTGTTCCTCGCCGGAGTCCTCCCCAAGTCCGCGCTTCGCGTGCTCGAGCCCGTCAGGGCGGCGGGGGCCGCTCCGCTCACGGTCTACACGGTGCACGTGCTCGCCGCGGCGGCCACCTCGTTCGTGCTGCTCTCCGGTGCGGTCGACGCGTCGACGGATCTCCCGTGGTGGTACCTGGGGCCGGCGATCCTCGGTGTCCACATCCTTGGCGCGATCGTCATCGGCGCGATCCTGGCGGCGCTGAAGCGTCGCGGTCCACTCGAGGCGCTCGTGAGCTCGGTCTCGGGCGCCGTCGCGCGGCGGCTGGGCGGAGTGCCTAGCGGCGGGCGACGCCGGCGCGGCTGAGTGCCGAGCCGATCGCGAGGCCGATGGCTGTCCACGCGATCGGCCCGAGCACCGAGATCGCGAGGTAGAGGATCTGCGCCCACAGCGGCATCACCGAGAGGTGGGCGGCGAAGAACACCACGACCGCCACGAAGACGCCGATGATCGCCGCCGAGAGGAAGAAGCGCCACGGGCCCCAGGAGCGGTAGCGGGTGAGGGCGGCCACCCCCTCCTGGATCAGGCCGAACAGCAGAGCGGTGCCGATGAACCGCAGCGCCCAGGCCGGGTTGAAGGCGCTCGCGATCAGAGCGGCGAACACATGGGTGATCAGCGCGACGAGCGGGAGGCGCAGCACCTCCTGCGCGATGATGCCCGGCAGCACGTGCGAGCCGAGGACCAGGCCGTAGAAGAACAGCAGGGGGCTCGCCAGCAGCACCGGAGTCACCCACCCGGCTATACCGGCGAGGATGCCCGTGGCGACCCCGATGGCCGCGCATACGAGCAGGACGCGGGTCGTCAGGACAGAGGTGCGGGCCACCTCTCCAGCTTACTGTCGACGTATCGCGAGGGCGGCCGTGGATAACCCTGGCCGATCGGCGAATGCCGGGTGACCGATCGGCCAGACTTCCTGAGAATCGCCAGGGTCGGGCATATGTTGGCCGCGGTGCAGCAAGAGGGCCGCACCGTGATCATCGGGAGCACCACATGGGTCGAACACCCCTCCGGATGGCGGCAGCCACCACCCTGGCCACGCTGTTCATCGCATCGACGGCAACCGCGGGCTACGCGACGGAGGAGGTGACGCACCCCGTCCCCGTCGCAGGCACACCAGGGCACTACATCGTGGTGATGAAGTCGGATCCGCTCGCCACCTACGAGGGCGACGTCAAGGGTCTGAAGGCCACCAAGCCCGCCGAAGGCGACCAGCTCGAGACGCAGTCGCAGGATTCGCAGCGCTACGTCGAACATCTCCAGACCGAGCAGGAAGACCTCGTCAGCGACATCGGGGTCACGCCGGACACCACCTATCAGGTCGTCCTCAACGGCTTCAGCGCCGACCTCAGCGGCGAGCAGGTCGATGCGCTCCGCGCCTCGAAGGACGTCCTCGGCGTCTACCCGGATGAGATCCGTCACCCCGACGCGCAGAGCTCGACCGACTACCTCGGCCTCGGCGACGACCGCAAGGGCAAGGGCGGAGTGTGGCAGCAGACCGGAGGGGTCGCGACCGCCGGAGAGGGCGTCGTCGTCGGTGTGATCGACACCGGCATCGCCCCCGAGCACCCCTCCTTCGAGGGGAAGAAGATCAAGAAGCAGAAGAAGCAGCACAACCGCAACAAGGGCGGGCAGCCTTACACCGACGGCACCTACGTCTACTTCGACAAGTCCGACGGCGGGCAGTTCCAGGCCGCGATGGTCGAGGGTCAGGACTGGGACACCAGCGACTACTCCTCGAAGCTCATCGGCGGACAGTACTTCTACGCCGGGGCCGAGGCCGCCGGCTTCGACTTCCAGTACGACTACCTCTCGCCGCGTGACGGCGACGGCCACGGCTCGCACACCGCGAGCACGGCGGCGGGCAACTTCAAGGTCAAGGCCAGCATCGAGAACGTCGATTTCGGCACGATCTCGGGTGTCGCCCCGGCCGCGAAGATCTCGGCGTACAAGGCCTGCTACGTCGGCCCCGACACGACGGTCACCACCGACGACATCTGCGCGCAGAGCGACCTGATCGCCGCGATCGACCAGGCCGTCGCCGACGGTGTCGACGTGATCAACTACTCCATCGGCGGCGGAGCTGCGAGCACCGTGATGGCCCCGGAGGACCTCGCGTTCTTCAACGCCGCAGCAGCAGGCGTCTTCGTGGCGACGAGCGCCGGCAACGACGGACCTGACCCGGTCACGGCCGACCACGCCTCGCCCTGGTACACCACGGTGGCCGCATCGACCATCCCGACCTGGGAGGGCACCGTGCAGTTCGACGGGTTCGCGCAGGCCGGAGCCTCGGTGAGCGTGCCGTTCGGTCAGAAGGTCACCGGCCCGTCGATCGCCGCAGTCGACGCCGCGGCGGCGGGCGCCGTCACCCCGCAGCTCTGCCTGCCCGGCACCCTCGATCCTGCCAAGGTCGCCGGACACATCGTGGTCTGCGACCGTGGCGGCAACGCCCGCGCCGAGAAGTCGCAGGTCGTGAAGGACGCCGGCGGCATGGGCATGGTGCTCGTGAACGTGCCCGGCGGCGCCGACTCGCTCGACAACGACTTCCACGCGGTGCCGACCGTGCACCTGAACGCCGTGCACCGCGCGGCCGTGCTCGCGTATGTGCAGGGCGGCGTGGATCGTCCCATCACCCTCGTGGGTGAGAACACCACCGGCGTCGTCACCCCGACCCCGCAGATCGCGGGCTTCTCGAGCCGCGGGCCCATGCTGGCCGACGGCAGCGACGTGATGAAGCCGGATGTCGCGGCTCCCGGTGTCGCGATCCTCGCGGCGACCGAGAACGCTCCGGGGGAGAAGCCGACGTTCGGCATCCTCTCCGGCACGTCGATGGCCTCCCCGCACGTGGCCGGCCTCGCCGCGCTCTACCTCGGCGAGCACCCCAAGGCGACGCCAGCGGAGATCAAGTCGGCGATGATGACCACCGCCTACGACACCGTGCTGCCCGACGGATCGAAGAACACGAATCCGTTCGAGCAGGGTGCAGGCCAGGTCGACCC
The DNA here is from genome assembly GCF_015159725.1 of Microbacterium sp. R1. NCBI lineage: Bacteria > Bacillati > Actinomycetota > Actinomycetes > Micrococcales > Microbacteriaceae > Microbacterium > Microbacterium sp. R1. The sequence goes on from NZ_JADDUD010000004.1 coordinate 280,574, forward strand.
GAAGCGCTACCTGAACCCGGGTCTGCTCTACCTCAACGGTGTGAAGGACTGGGCGGCGTTCCTCGACGGGAAGGGACTGTCGGACTTCCCCGGCATCGACCCCATCGACGGCAGCGATCTGAACCAGGCGTCGATCTCGATCGGCTCCCTGACCAGCGCACAGACCGTCACCCGCACGGTGACCTCGACCGAGAAGGGCACCTTCACGGCCAAAGCCTCGGTGCCCGGAGTGAACGTCAAGGTCACGCCGCAGCAGTTGAAGTTCGACCGTCCGGGCCAGACCAAGACGTTCACGGTGACCTTCGACAACGCCACGGCTCCGGTGGAGCGGTGGGCCACCGGTTCGCTCACCTGGACGAGTGCGAAGAACTCGGTGCGCTCGCCGATCGCGCTGTTCCCGGTCACGGCCGATGCGCCGGCCGAGGTCACGGGCAGTGGCGTCGACGGCAGCACCGCTGTCGAGATCACCCCCGGTCTCACCGGTGACCTCGCGCTCGGACTCTCGGGTCTGACGCCGTTCGAACTGCTCGCCGACGCGGACAACCCCGTCGAGGGGCACTCGGGTGACGAGAAGTCGGGCGACGCCAACAAGGACGTCTCGTGGATCGTGAACGTACCCGAGGGCACGACCCTCTCGCGGTTCGACCTCGATTCGTCGGACGACAAGGGCAGCGACCTCGACCTCACCGTGTACCGGGTGGTGAGCCCGGACGACCTGCAGTACTACGAGCGCTGGCGTTCGGCCACCGGCTCGGCGGACGAACAGGTCACGATCCCGTCGCCTAAGGCCGGAACCTACCTGGTGGTGGCGAACATCTACTCGACGACGGGCCCGATGACGTGGGACATGACCTACGCCAACGTGCTGGCCGACGGCGAGGGTGACCTCACGGCAACGCCGAACCCGCTCGCCGCGGTGCGCGGCAAGAAGACGTCGTACAACCTCGGCTGGACCGGCCTGACCGCCGGCACCCGCTACCTCGGGGTCGTGCAGTACGGCGAATCCGACGTGCGCACCGTCCTGACGGTCGACGTGCCGGCGGCGAAGGCTCCGGAGACTCCGGCGCCCGAGACGAAGGCACCGGAGACCCCGGCACCGGAGACGAAGGCACCGGAGACCCCGGCACCGGAGACCCCGGCACCCGAGGCATCACCGACGGGCGCGCCTCCGACGAGTGCGCCGGAGACGGCGAAGCCGGAGTAGCCCCTCCACACACACACGACGCCCCGCGGTCTCCCTTCCGCGGGGCGTCGTGTGCGTGGCGCTCGGAAACAGGCGATCCCGCGGAGACAGGCCGATTCGCGAGGCAGCCGCCTGATGTGGCGGGAGGGCCTGATGCGGCGGGGCGAACGGACATCCCCGGTATCCGTTCATCGCGCCATCCGCGCCGCTCGTCGCAGCAACCGCGGCGAGCGGTCATGTCGGGAGCGGGATCTTCCTAACGTGGGGGAACGCAACGTCGCGTATCCCGAGGAGACCCCCATGACCGCACCTTCGTCGCGCCGCCGCGACGGCGCCGGACTCGTCGACGACGAGCCCATCATCGTCACCGACCCGAACCTCCCTCCCGTGGCCCTCACCGAAGAGCACCACGAGAAGGCGAACCGCTGGACCCTGCCGAAGATCATCCTGTGGGCCGCGATCGCCCTGCTGGGTGCCGTCGCCTGGACCATGCTCGCGATCGTCCGCGGCGAGACGGTCAACGCGATCTGGTTCGTGTTCGCCGCGGTCTGCACGTACCTGATCGGCTACCGGTTCTACTCGAAGGTGATCGAGAAGTACATCACCCGACCCGATGACCGCCGGGCCACCCCCGCCGAGGTGAAGCAGGACGGCAAGGACTACGTCCCCACCGACCGCCGGGTGCTCTACGGTCACCACTTCGCCGCGATCGCCGGTGCCGGCCCGCTCGTCGGCCCCGTGCTCGCGGCGCAGATGGGGTACCTCCCCGGCACGATCTGGATCATCGTCGGCGTCGTGCTCGCAGGAGCCGTGCAGGACTACACGGTGCTCTTCTTCTCGATGCGACGCGGTGGTCGCACGATCGGGCAGATGGCCCGTCAGGAACTCGGCAAGATCGGTGGAACCGCCGCGATCATCGCCTCGCTGCTGATCATGCTGATCATCGTCGCGATCCTCGCCCTCGTCGTCGTCAACGCGCTCGGGGAGAGCCCGTGGGGCGTCTTCTCGGTCGCGATGACCATCCCGATCGCGTTGTTCATGGGCGTGTACCTGCGCTACCTGCGCCCGGGCAAGGTGACCGAGGTCTCGATCATCGGCTTCGTGCTGCTCATGGCCGCGATCATCGGCGGGGGCTGGGTCGCCGGCACCGAGTGGGGCCAGGCGATCTTCCACCTCGACCGCACCACGATCGCCTGGGGCATCATCATCTACGGCTTCATCGCCGCGGTGCTCCCGGTGTGGCTGCTGCTCGCCCCCCGCGACTACCTGTCGACCTTCATGAAGATCGGCGTGATCGTGATGCTCGCCGGGGCCATCGTGCTGGTCCGTCCCGAGATCACCGTCCCCGCCATCAGCATCTTCGGTGAGAACGGCATGGGGCCGGTGTTCGCCGGTCCGCTGTTCCCTTTCCTGTTCGTCACGATCGCCTGCGGAGCACTGTCGGGCTTCCACGCCCTGATCGCCTCCGGCACCACCCCGAAGCTCATCGAGAAGGAGCGTCAGACGCGCTTCATCGGCTACGGCGGCATGCTCATGGAGTCGTTCGTCGCGATCATGGCACTCGTCGCCGCGATCTCCATCGACCAGGGCATCTACTTCGCGATGAACGCACCGACCGCCGCCACAGGGGGCACGGTCGAGGGGGCCGTGGCCTTCGTGAACTCGCTCGGCCTGACGGGGGTGAACCTGACGCCCGACATGCTCACAGGCACGGCAGCGGCTGTCGGGGAGGAGTCGATCGTCTCGCGCACCGGTGGTGCCCCCACCCTGGCGCTCGGCCTCGCGCACATCATGCAACAGGCTCTCGGTGGCCAGGCCCTCATGGCGTTCTGGTACCACTTCGCGATCATGTTCGAGGCGCTGTTCATCCTCACGGCCGTCGATGCAGGAACCCGCGTCGCCCGGTTCATGCTGCAGGACTCGATCGGCGCCTGGTTCCCCAAGTTCCGCGACGTCTCCTGGCGCCCCGGGGTGTGGATCTGCACCGCGATCATGGTGGCCGGCTGGGGAGCGATCCTCATCCTCGGCGTCACCGACCCGCTCGGCGGCATCAACACCTTCTTCCCGCTGTTCGGCATCGCCAACCAGCTGCTCGCCGCGATCGCGCTCGCCGTGGTGATGGCCATCGTCGCCAAGCGCGGCAAGAGCTACATCAAGTGGCTGTGGATCATCGGGCTGCCTCTGGCCTTCACCGCGGTGGTCACGATCACGGCGTCGCTGTACAAGATCGCCTCTCCCGTGCCGGCCATCGGCTATTGGGCGAATCACTTCCGCTACGTCGCCGCCCGCGACAGCGGAGACACCTCGCTCGGCGAGCCGGCGGTGCTCGATGCGGTCATCCGCAACACCGCCGTGCAGGGCACGCTGTCGATCATCTTCGTGACCCTGGCGATCATCGTGATGGTGGCGGCCGTGATCGTCACGATCAGGGCGATCCGCAACGGTGGTGGCGAGAACACCGAGGACGCACCCGTGGCCTCGCGCCGCTTCGCCCCGGCCGGGTTCCTGCCCAGCGCCGAAGAACGCGAGCTCGAGAAGCAGTGGGAGCCGATCCTCGCCGACGAGCGCAAGGCGTCGACCCACTGATGTCGAGACACTGAGATGGCTGACACCACGAGTCGGACGGATGCCGCGACCACCCTCCTGCGGACGCTGCTCAGCGCCGCGGTGCGGGCCGGCCGCGGCATCCGCTGGTACATCACGACCCTGATGGGCGACAGCGCCTACGCGACGTACGTCGCCCATCACGGTCGCGTGCATCCCGGCGAGGAGCCGCTGACCGAGCGGCAGTTCTGGCGGCAGCGGATGGACGACCAGGATCGCAACCCCGGTGCCCGCTGCTGCTGAGGCGTGCGCGGCTCCGTAGGCTGAACCCATGACCGACGTCGTTCTCGCAGCGATCCTCGGCGTGCTCGGCGGCATCGTCCTCTCGGTGCTCCTCCTGCTCGCACGTCGACTCGCCCGCGGCGCCGCCGAGCTGGGGAGCGACGCCGAACAGGCCGCCCTCACCGTGCTGCATCAGGCGAGTCTGGCGGCACCGCATCTACGCGCTGGACTGTCCGCCCCCGACGTCGTCAAGGCCGCGCGTCACCTGCGGGTGCTCCTCGGCAGCGCGGCGGTCGCGATCGTCAGCGCCGAGGGCACGGTGTCGTTCGACGGGCCGTCCGACGGACTGGAATCCGCTGCCCGCCGCATCGCCGCCAGGGTCGGGGAGTCGGGACGCAGGCAGGTCTTCCCCGCGCCCGGTGCCGACGACGACCTCGAGGCCGTCGGGGCGCCCATCCTGGTCGATGGACGCGTGATCGGCGTCGTGGTCGCCTTCGCGGCGCCCGTCCGTGCCGCGCTGGTGCGTGCCTCGGAGGAGGTGGCCGACTGGTGTGCCGCGCAGGTCGAGCTCGGCGGACTCGACGCGTCCAGGACGCAGCTGGCCGAGGCGGAGCTGCGCTCGCTGCGTGCGCAGATCTCGCCGCATTTCATCTACAACGCCCTCACGGCGATCGCCTCCTTCGTGCTCACCGACCCCGCACGCGCGCGCGAGCTGGTGCTGGAGTTCGCCGACTTCACCCGCTACTCCTTCCGGCGCCAGGGGGAGTTCACGACGGTGGCCGACGAGCTCGGCAGCATCCACTCGTATCTCGAGCTCGAACGAGCGCGGTTCGGGGACCGTCTGCGCGTGACGCTGCAGATCGCACCGGAGACGCTGGCCACCGTCATCCCGTTCCTCTCGGTGCAGCCGCTGGTCGAGAACGCCGTCCGTCACGGGCTCGAGCCCGGCGAAGGGGGAGGGGAGATCCGCATCGCCTCACGCGACGACGGCACCCACACCGAGATCACGGTCGAGGACGACGGGGTGGGCATGGACCCCGAGGCTCTTCATGCGACGCTCACCGCCGGCGACGACGGGGTCCACGTGGGACTCCGCAACGTCGACACCCGGCTCCGCCAGCTCTACGGGGCGGACGGCGCTCTGGTGGTCGAGACGAACACGGGCGCCGGTACCCTGGTGCGCATGCGGGTCCCGAAGTCCCAGCCGCAGCACGACCCGGACGGCGACGGCCGAGCATGACCAGAAGCGTGCAGCCGATCGATGTGCTCGTCGCGGACGACGAGAGACCCGCCCTGGATGAGCTGGTCCATCTGCTGCGCACGGACGCGCGCATCGGCGCGATCGTCACCGCATCATCGGGTGCGGAAGCCCTGCGGCTGCTGTCGGAGCGGGCCGTACGGATCGCATTCCTCGACATCCACATGCCGGGGCTCGGCGGGATGGAGCTCGCGCGTGCGCTGCTCGCCCTCGCGGAACCGCCCGCCGTCGTGTTCGTGACCGCCGATGATGCCAGGGCGGTGGAGGCGTTCGAGCTGCGTGCCGCCGACTACCTCCTCAAGCCCGTGCGCATCGAGCGGCTCCGACAGGCGGTCGGACGGGTGGTCGAGGTCGCGGAGGCTCCGACGCCCGGCGACGACGAGATGCTGCCGGTCACGATCGGATCCGTGGTGCGGTTCGTGCGTCGCAGCGAGGTGCGCTGGGTGCAGGCCCAGGGGGACTATTCCCGGTTGCACACCGGCGACGGTGCGGGGCACCTGGTGCGCACGCCCATCTCGGAACTCGAGACGCGGTGGGCGGACGCCGGGTTCCTGCGCATCCATCGCTCCTCGCTCGTGCGCATCGCCGTCGTGTCCGAGGCCCGGCTCTCCGGCGCTGAACCCTCGGTCTCGATCGGCTCCGTCTCGCTGCCGGTGAGCAGACGCCTGGTGCCAGCGGTGCGCGATGCCCTGTTGCGCGGGGAGGTCGGGGGATGACGGAGAAGCCGAAGCGCGTGCGGGTGCGGGTGACCGCTGATCTGCCTGATCGTCGGCCGGCGGCCTTCACCCGGGGAATCGCGCTGCCGGGCGCACCCGTCGACGAGGCGGATGCCGTCTACGCCAGGGCTCTCATGCGCAGTCAGCTGCGACTCGCACTCGGAACGGTCGCCGGGTTCGTGATCGTCGTCATCGCGCTGACTCTGGCGATCGCGCTCATCCCGGAGATCGGGCAGGTCATGGTCTGGGGCCTGCCGTTGTCATGGCTGCTGCAGGCGTACGCGTTCTATCCGATCATCGTGGTGTTCGCGGTGCTCTACGTGCGCACCGCAGCGCGCAACGAACGTCGATATCGTGCCCTCCGGGATCGCGAATGAATGCCGTGCTCGACCTCATCGGCGTCGCGCTCGTGATCGTCGCGACGCTGCTGATCGGCATCTACGGTCTGCGCATCTCGCGCACGACCGGCGACTTCTTCGTCGCGTCCCGCACCGTGCGGCCGGTATGGAACGCCTCGGCGATCAGCGGCGAATACCTCTCGGCCGGCACGTTCCTCGGGCTGTCCGGCCTCGTGCTGCTCGACGGCGCCCGTGGCTTCTGGTTCCCCATCGGCTACGCGGCCGGCTATCTCCTGGTCCTGGCATTCGTCGCGGCACCCCTTCGGCGCAGCGGGGCCTACACGATCCCGGACTTCATCGAGGCGCGGTTGGAGTCGCCGTCGGCGCGCCGGGTCACGAGCGTCGCGGTGCTGGTCATCGGCTGGCTCTACATCGTGCCGCAGCTGCACGGCGCGGGATTGACGCTGCTGGTCGTCGCCGGGCTGCCGGAGTGGGTGGGCGCCGTCACCGTCGCGGTGCTCGTCGCCGCAGCGGTCGCGGCCGGGGGCATGCGCGCCATCACCTACGTGCAGGCTTTCCAGTACTGGCTCAAGCTCACCGCGCTCCTCGTTCCCGTGGTCTTCATCGCGTTCGCGCTCAGCGGGGGGCCGCACGACTTCGATCCGGCGCTGGTGTTCCCCGTCGAGGCCGGGCCCTCGGGGTTCGACGCCTACGAGACCGCCTCGCTCCTGCTCGCGCTGCTGCTGGGCACGATGGGTCTACCGCACGTGCTGGTGCGCTTCTACACGAGTCCGACCGGGGTGTCCGCACGGCGCACGACCGTGATCGTGATCGGCATGGTGAGCGCCTTCTACGCGGTGTCGAGTACGATGGGGCTGCTCGCGCGCATCGCCGCTCCCGACCTCGCGGTGCCCGGTGTCGCCGACACGGTGGTGCTGCTGCTGCCCTCGCGTGTGTTCCCCGGTGTGCTCGGCGAGCTGCTGACCGCGTTGATCGTCGCCGGGGCGTTCGCTGCGTTCCTCGCGACATCGGCCGGACTCGTCGTGTCGCTCGCCGGTGTGATCAGCCAGGACGTGTTCTCCGGATCCGTGCGGTCGTTCCGGCTGTCGGCGGTGCTCTGTGCCCTGGTGCCGCTCGCCGTGGCGCTGCTCACGGCCCCGGCGGGCCTCGGGTCGAGCGTGGGTGTCGTGTTCGTGGTGGCGGCGTCGACCCTCTCGCCGGTCGTGCTGCTCGGCGTGTGGTGGCGGGGGCTCACCGCACGAGGTGCGGTGGCCGGAATGGTGTCGGGTGGGTGCGCTGCGGGACTCGCCCTGCTCGTGCACGCGGCGGTCGGCGGCATCGGAGCAGCGGCGCCCTATCTCGCGCAGCCCGCCGCATGGACGATCCCGCTCGCCACAGCGGTCACGGTCGTCGTCTCGCTGCTGGATCCGCGGGGTCCGTCGCCGCGCACCGAGCGCTTCCTCGCCCGCGTGCACACCCCCGAGCGCGGCTGAGTCAGAGCTTGCGGCTGCGCGGCATGAGCCGAACAGGGGGGAGGGGCGGCGCGGGTATGCGCACATCGTGCCCGGCCACGACTCCGAAACGGTCGGACGCCGCCTCCCACTCCTCGCGGGCCTCGACGATCTCTTCGTGTGTGCGTCCGGCGAAATTCCACCACATCACGATGTCGTCCTCGAACGGCTCACCGCCCAGCAGGAAGAGCAGGGCGCCCTCGGTGCTCGACACCTCGACCGCATCGCGGGAGTCGCCGAGGTAGAGCAGTCCGTTGCGGTCGAGTGGATGCCCGGCCACCACGGCATCGCCTTCGACGAGCATCAGCGCGTGCTCCCAGTCGGAACGCAGTGGCAGGCGCACGCGCGAGCCGGGGGAGATGACGACCTCGGCGCCGACGATCGGGGTGTGCACGGTGGCGGGCGAACGCACCCCGGCGAGTTCGCCGAGCACGACCGTGGCCTCGGCATCTGCTCCCTCTTCGGCCGGGAGTGCGAGTGTCGGCAGCGCGGTGTGCCGTTCGAAGCCGGGGGCACCGCGGCGGGCCGAGTCGGGCAGCACCACCCAGAACTGCAGGGCGTCGAGCGGCACCGGTTCTTCACCGATCGAGTACTCCGAGTGCGAGATGCCGTCGCCCGCTGTCATCAGGTTCAGCTGCCCGCGGCGCAGGTCGGCGTCGCTGCCGAGCGAGTCGCGGTGGCGGATCTCTCCGACGAGCGGCCAGGTCACGGTCTGCAGTCCGATGTGCGGATGCGGCTCGACCCGCATCTTTGTGTCGGCGGGACCGAACCGGTCCAGGAAGCACCAGGCGCCGATCGTCGGCAGGTTGCGGTGGGGCAGCGCCCGCAGCACGTTCATGCCGCGCACTCCGCCCAGCGGCACCTCGCGGGGCTCGAGGATGAGGCGGTGCTGCCCGATCATTCGGCTCGGCCCGTCGGCTCTTCGCCCGTCGATGCGCCATGGCTCGGCGACGCCCGCGGCCAGCGGATCTCGGCTCCGGCGATCTCGTGCGTTTCGAGGTACTTCGCGATGTACGGGCACAGCGGGACGATCGCCTCACCGCGTCCTGCGGCATCCGTCAGCGCTGCCGATGCCAGCTTTCCCGCCAGCCCCTGGCCCTGGAACGCCGGGTCGACCTCGGTGTGGATGAAGCGGATCGATCCGGGGCGCAGGTCGAACTCCGCGAAACCTGCGAGCACGTCGTCGGAGCGGATCTCGTAGCGCGACTCGTCGTCGTTGCGGGTCACGGTGATGTCGGTCATCGGAGGCTCCTTCGAACGGGTTGACTCCAACCTACGCCCGCGTGAGATCGCTGGGGCGGGCGAGAACCCGGTCCGTCTGGCGCCGACGCAGACGGTCCGGGTTCTCGCCCACCGATCCGGTCAGCCCGCTGTTTCCATCACGGCTACCCCGTGCGCATCCTCCCGACTCTTCTTCGGGAAGAGGAAGGTGAGTGCGAGGAAGGCGACGAGCATGATCGCGGGCACGATCAGGGTCTGCTGATACGCCTCCGCCGGGGTACCGGAGTCGATCGCATCGAAGAACACCGAGGCGAAGATCGCGACACCCACTGCGCTCGCGATCGCCTGGACCGCGGTGAGAACGCCCGAAGCCGAACCGATCTCGTCGTCCTTCACCGCGGCGAGGATCGTGCTGAACAGTGCGGCGATGATCGCGCCGCCGCCGACCCCGAACAGGGCGATGCCCGGGGCGATGGTCCAGATGCTGAAGTCGCCCGGCTGCTGCAGCTCGAACCACAGCAGTCCCGCGCCGAGCAGCTGCGTGACTGCTCCGAGCTGCAGCACGGACCGCCCGATCTTCTCGGCGAGCCATGCGCCGCTGATCGCACCGCCGACCGCGGAGCCGATCGCGAGTGGCAGGTTGCTCAACCCCGCCTCGCCGGCGCTGAAGCCGTTGCCGACCTGCAGGAACAGCGTCAGCACCAGCTGTGTGCCGGTCAGGCTGCTGAAGAACAGGGCGATGCCCACGAGCCCGAAGGTGTAGGCCCGACGCGTGAACATGGTCGCCGTGACCAGCGGCACTCCGCCGCGGGCGAGGAGTGCGCGCTGCTGCACCCCGAAGAGGATGAAGCCGGCAAGGCCGGCGGCCACGCACGCCCAGGCCCACAGCGGCCAGTCCAGCTCGGGTCCGAAGGTGAGGCCGAGCACGAGGATGCCGGATGCCGCGACGATGACGGCTGCGCCGAGCATGTCGATGCGGACCGCCCGATCCCCCGAGCGTCGCGGCAGGATGCGCCAGGCGATGACCAGGGCGACGATCCCGATGGGGATGTTCACGAGGAAGACCGAGCGCCATCCGAGCCCGAGGATGTCGGCCTCGATCAGTCCGCCGCCGATGATGGGGCCCAGGATGCCGCCGAGGCCCAGCGCCGGACCGAAGATGCCGAATGCGACGGCGAGCTCGGCGCCGGAGAGGTTCTCACGCAGCAGACCGAGGCCCTGGGGGAGCAGCAGCGCGCCGGCCGCGCCCTGGAGCAGACGGAAGGCGATCAGTAGCTCAGCGGTCGGCGCGAGGGAGCACAACAGCGATGCGATCGTGAACGCCGACAGGCCGAGGAGGAACATCCGGCGCCGCCCGAAGCGGTCACCCAGGCGACCGCCCAGGATCAGTCCCGCCCCCAACGCGAGGGCGTAGCCGCCGATCACCCACTGCAGGCCCAGGGCGTTCGTCCCCAGGGAGGACTCCAACGAGGGGCCGGCGACGTTGACGATCGTCGCGTCGAGCATGTCCATGATCTCGGCCGCGAGCATCACTCCGAGGATCGCCCAGCGCCAGCGGTAGGGCGCTTCTGTCGCGTCTGTCATATCGTCTCAATCCTTGATTATCAATCAAATTAGCAATATGAAGTATTACCATGGTGCGCATGGATGTCAAACGGTCCGAGCGGGCGACGGAATCGGCCTCGACGTATGACCCGTCACGTCGGCACGACGCCGGCGAGATCGACGAGATTGACATCCGCACCCGCGTGCAGCAGCTCACGATGCGTCAGCAGCGCTTCGAGCGCTCGATCGCCAAGCAGCTCGAACTCGACGCCCCGGGCCTCGAGGTGCTCGACCACCTCATCTCCCGCGGCCCCACGACTCCGACCGAGCTGGCCCACCGCGTCGAGATCTCGACCGCAGCCATGACTCTCGTCCTCAATCGCCTCGAAGATCGCGGCCATGTGCGCCGAGATCGGCATCCGTCCGACGGGCGAAAACTCATCGTGACCGCGTCAGAGGATGCCGCCGCCGATGCCGAGCGCCTGGTGGAGCCGCTCATCGTCGAGGTCGAGGCGCAGATCGCCGCGATGAGCGAGGGCGAGCGGGCGACGGTGGCGAAGTTCCTCGACGACCTCATCCGCGCCTACGACCGGTCGACCGCGAGCTGATCGAGACTGCGCCTGTGGATGAGGCGCGGCCCACGTCGGCGGGGGTCGTTACGCTGGAGGGATGCCGCAGACTCCCCGTGACCCGTACGCGGACCTGCCGTACGCCGACGAGCCCTATGACGACGGGTGGGAGTCGTCCATCCCGCCCGAGCCGATGGACTGGGAGCCTCAGGGCGCCGGGTTCGAACCGCCGCTGGACTGGGGTCAGGGTCCGGTCACCCCGGTGGCCCCCGCGGCCTCCGCGCCGGCCGTGCGCCGAGCGACGCCGAGCCGCTACTCCACCGCACGCGAGGCCCTGCACACGGTCTTCGGCTACGACGAGTTCCGCGGCGACCAGGCAGGCATCGTCGATCAGGTCATCGGGGGCGGAGACGCCGTCGTGCTGATGCCCACCGGTGGCGGCAAGAGCATCACGTACCAGGTGCCCGCGCTCGTGCGCGAGGGCACGGGGCTCGTGATAAGCCCGCTCATCGCGCTCATGCACGACCAGGTCGACGCTCTGCGGGCCAACGGCGTCAACGCCGCCTATCTCAACTCCACGCAGGCGATCGACGAGCGCCGCGAGGTCGAGCGGGCGTACGTCGCCGGTGAACTCGACCTCATCTACGTCGCCCCGGAGCGGTTGTCGAACGCGCAGACCACGGCGCTCCTGCAACGCGGCACCCTCAGCGTGATCGCGATCGACGAGGCCCACTGCGTGTCGCAGTGGGGTCACGACTTCCGGCCCGACTACCTGGCTCTCGGCGATCTGGGCGAGCGGTTCCCCGGTGTTCCACGCATGGCGCTCACGGCTACTGCGACCGCAGCGACGCACAAGGAGATCACCGAACGTCTGCACCTCGACGGCGCAGAGGGGCGGGCGCCGGCGAAGCACTTCGTGGCGAGCTTCGATCGCCCGAACATCCAGTACCGGATCGTGCCCAAGGTCGACCCGCGCAAGCAGCTGGTCGCGTTCATCAAGTCGCAGACCCCGGTGACCGACGACGCCGCGCAGCCCGCGGGCATCGTGTACGCGCTCAGTCGCAAGTCGGTCGAGCAGACGGCGACGTACCTCGCCGCCCAGGGTCTCGATGCGCTGCCGTACCACGCGGGTCTTCCCGCCGAGGTGCGCGCGGCCAACCAGGCGCGCTTCCTCCGCGAGGACGGCGTCGTCATGGTCGCCACCATCGCATTCGGGATGGGCATCGACAAGCCGGATGTGCGCTTCGTCGCGCACATCGATCTGCCGAAGTCCGTGGAGGGCTATTACCAGGAGACCGGGCGCGCCGGTCGAGACGGCGAGCCCTCGGTGGCCTGGATGGCTTACGGGCTCGGCGACGTCGTGCAGCAGCGCAGGCTCATCGACCAGAGTCCCGGTGATCGCACCTTCAAGATGCGCATGGGGCAGCACCTCGACGCCATGCTCGCGCTGTGCGAGACCGTGGAGTGTCGTCGGCAGAACCTGCTCGGCTACTTCGGCCAGGAGTCGCAGCCGTGCGGCAACTGCGACACCTGTCTCGACGACACCGAGACGTTCGACGGGCTCGTCCCAGCACAGAAGCTGCTCTCGACGATCGTGCGGTTGAAGCGCGAGCGCAATCAGGCGTTCGGCGCCGGGCACCTGATCGACATCCTCCGCGGGGCCTCGACAGAGCGCATCAGGCAGCAGGGTCACGACAAGCTCGCGACCTACGGCATCGGCAGCGATCTCTCGGATCAGGATTGGCGCAGCGTCGTCCGTCAGCTCCTGGCCCGCGGCATTCTCGTCGCGCAGGGTGACTACGGCACCCTCGCGCCCGGTGAGCAGGCGGCAGGAGTACTGCGTGGTGAGACCGCTGTACCCCTGCGCAAGGACACGATCGGGCGTCCGACGTCCTCGGGCCGGGCCCGCAAGGCCAGCGCCGCCGATGCCCTGGACGCGGGGGATCGGCCACTGTTCGAGGCACTGCGTGCATGGCGTGCCGAGACCGCTCGCGAGCAGGGCGTGCCCGCGTACATCGTGTTCGGTGACGCGACGCTGCGCGCGCTCGCGGAGCGCCGCCCTGCTGCTCTCGCCGACCTCGACGGCATCACCGGCATCGGTGCGAAGAAGCGCGAGGCGTACGGCGAGGGCGTGCTCGCGGTGATCGCCGGCGCCTGACGCCGACGCCCGACGCCTCGCCTTCGGGCGTACTCCGGATCGTGGCGTCTTGAACACTTGCCCATATGGGTATATGTTGATCACATGGCGCGAGCGGCAACCACATCCGATGTCTTCAACGCGATCGCCGAACCGCGACGCCGGGACATCCTGACGCTGCTGCGCAGTGGCGACCGCCCCGTGACCGAGGTGTCCGAGGTGCTGGGGATGACTCAGCCGGGTGCCTCCAAGCACCTGCGTGTGCTGCGCGAGGTCGGTCTCGTGCGCGACCGCCGGGAGGGCAAGCAGCGGGTCTACGGGCTCGACGCCACGGGGCTCCGGGCCGTCCATGAGTGGACGGGCGGCTTCGAGCAGTTCTGGAACGAGAGCTTCGACCGGCTCGACGCCTACGTGCAGGACCTGAAAGCGGAAAGAAGGCAGGAGTAGTGGATGGATACGACGATTGATCGCGAGATCGTGATCTCGCGCGTGATCGACGCCGCGCCGGCGCTGGTGTTCGAGGCGTTCACCACGGTGCAGCACCTCTCGAGGTGGTGGGGCCCCGACGGTTTCACCACGACGACGCGATCGTTCGAGTTCCGTGTCGGGGGCGAATGGGAGTTCGTGATGCACGGACCGGACGGCACCGAATACCCGGAGTGGATCGTGTGGACCGACATCGTCGCGCCGGAGCGGATCGTGATGCTCCATGGTGAGCACCGCGACGATCCTGAGGCATTCGAATCACACCTCACGTTCGTGCTGGACGGCGATCGGACCCGCATCGAGATGCGCACGGTGTTCCCGACACCGGAGCTGCGCGACCGGGCGATCGAGCGGCATGGCGCACTCGAGGGTGGCCGGCAGACACTGGACAACCTCGCCGTCCACGTCGCGGAGATGGCGATCGCGCGAGGGGAGCGCTGATGGCCGGAGCGGTGTTCTTCAGCGTCTCGATGTCTCTCGACGGGTTCATCGCCCCCGAGTCGCCGGACGAGTTGATGGGTCGGCAGTGGATGGAGCTGCAGAAGTGGGTGTTCCGGCTGCGGTCCTTCCGCGAGAATCTGCACCTGGGCGAAGGTGGGGACGAGGGACGCGACAACGACATCGTGCGCGAGACGTTCGAGCGCACCGGGGCGAGTGTGATGGGGAAGCGGATGTTCGACGCCGGCGAGCACGCGTGGCCGGAGGACCCGCCGTTCCATACGCCGGTCTTCGTCGTCACCCATGAGGAGCGCGAGCCGTGGGAGCGCCGCGGCGGCACCACGTTCCACTTCGTGACCGACGGCATCGAGTCGGCGCTCGACCAGGCGCGCGCTGCTGCCGGCGACCTCGACGTCCGCATCTCGGGCGGCGGTGAGACGATCGTCCAGTTCCTCAATGCCGGTCTGGTCGACGAGTTCCACATCGCTCTCTCACCTGTGCTGTTCGGGGCAGGAGTGCGCCTGTTCGACGGTGTGGACGGGGAACGCCTCTCGCTCGACCTGGTGGGCGCGGAGGATTCCCCGCAGACGACGCATCTGCGCTACGCCGTCCGTCTGCGCTGATCCGCGCGGCGTCGTCTCCGCGCGGCATCGTCTCCGCGCGGCATCGTCTCCGCGCAGCGCCGTCTCCGCGCAGCGCCGTCTCAGCGCAGCGCCGTCTCAGCGCGGAGGCAGCACGTCGTCGAGATGAGCCCGCAGGTGCGTGGCGATGTCGACCCTGTCGCGGTCGTACAGCCACTGGTACTGCAGCCCGTCCCACATCGCGATGAGCCAGGTGGCCTCGTGCACGGGATCGCGGTGCGCTGGCAGGTCGCCGTCGACCTGGGCGAGGCGGAAGAGCTCAGCGAAGTAGTCGAGGGCGTTCGCGAACCGCATCGTGAAGTAGTCGTGTGCGGGGTGTGCGACGGGGACGGCCTCGCACGACAGCACCGCGTAGACCTCGATCAGTCCCGGTTCGTCCCGTGCGCTGAGCGCCGCGCCCTCGGGAATGCTGCGGAGCACCGTGGCAGCCGACGCGGTGCTCGTGAACATCTGGTTCTCGTTGATGGCGCTGTCGCGTTCGGTGAGCACGGCGCTCAGCAGCAGCTCCTTCGACGCGTAGTGGTGCAGCAGCGTCGACTTCGACACTCCGACCGCGGTGGCGATGTCCTGCAGGCTGGTGTCGCCGTAGCCGTCGCGGGCGAACAGGCGCATCGCATCGGAGAGGATCTGTGCGCGCCTGCGGCGGCCGACCGCGTAGCCGGGGTCGGTGTCGGCGACACTGGTGGCGCGCAGTCGCGGGAGGGGACCGGCGGCCGTCGCGGACCCGGATGAGGGCTCGTCGTCGGGGTCCCGCCACGCGTGCGGCAGAGCCCACAGGTTCTCGCGCTCCTCGAGCATCTCGACGACGTCCACCCGATCGGGCAGGTACTGCGACAGCAGCTGCAGCCCGTCCCACCCCGCCGTGTGCCGGACGGCCTCGCCGTCGACATCGCGGTCGGCGGCGACCACCCCGTGGTACTGGGCATCCTCGAGCACGTCGTTGCTGAGTGCGCGGATCCGGCAGTAGCGCTCGCGCATCCGCTCGTGCGCGGGGTGGTCCGGCGCCGAGGCCTCCCCGGTGAGGGCCGCGAACAGCTCGAGGTAGCCGGCGGTGCGCGCATTGCGCTCGGCGATGCCGGCGAAGACCAGCTCGCCCGGTTCGGATGCGGCCGAGATCGCGCTGAACACGGTCTCGTTCTCGGCTTCGAGCCCGGCGACCACCTCTCCGAGCAGATCGTCCTTCGAGGCGAAGTGCCCGAGGAGCCCCGGGTGGCTGACGGAGGCGGCTGCGGCGATGTCGCGCAGCGACGTGGATCGGTAACCGCGGGTCACGAACAGATCGTGCGCGGCGTTGAGGATGCGCTGCCTCGTCGCGACGGCGCGCGAGTGACGGGTGCCGGTCGCCGTCATCGTCATCACATCCTCCGTCATCACTCTATCCTCGCTCATTACCAATCGGTCTGGTTTGACTTACCAACCGGTCGAGATTGGTGTACTGTCATGCCAGAACCGCATCGCCCGAAGATGTGCGGTGAATCGAAAGGACTGTCATGACAGAGCTGTCATCCGCCGCCAACGCGGCCGCGGTGGGCACCACGGGATTCAAGGCCCCAGGGACCACGCCGCCCAAGACTCCGCGCGGCTACACCCCCGGCCTCGCCGCGGTGAACTTCGGTGTCTTCCTGGCGCTTCTCACCCCGGTTATGGTGTCCATGGCGTTCAAGATCCAGCACATCGACCCCGTCAACACCGAGGGAAGCCTCGGACTCGTGATGGGCGTCGGTGCGATCTTCGCCCTCGTGGCGAACCCCCTCGTCGGCAGGCTCTCCGACCGCACGACCTCGCGCTGGGGCATGCGTCGTCCGTGGATCCTGGGTGGTGCCGTCGTCGGCCTCGGCGGGTTCTTCCTCATCGGGTCCGCGAACTCCGTCTGGATGGTCCTGCTCGCCTGGTGCCTCGTGCAGACCGCGATGAACGCCGTGCTCGCGGCGGCGAACGCGACCCTGCCCGACCAGGTGCCGGTCACGAGCCGCGGCAAGGTGTCGGGCATCATCGGCATCACCACCCCGATCGGCATCCTCGCCGGCAGCTTCCTGGTGAACTTCCTGCCCGGCGACTTCGAGCGCTTCGTCGTGCCGGGCGTGATCGCACTGATCCTGGTGATCATCTTCGTCCTGATCCTGAAGGACCGCCGCCTCACCGAGAAGCCCGCCGAGAAGTTCACGATCGGGATGTTCTTCGGCTCGTTCGTGTTCAACCCGCGCAAGCACCCCGACTTCGGCTGGACCTGGCTCACCAAGTTCTTCGTGATGTTCGGCTACGCCGGCATCGCCACCTTCCTGCCGCTGTACCTCGTCACCAAGTTCGGCCTCGACGAGCAGGGTGCGGTGGGCGTCATCCTCGCGGCCAACCTCGCCTCGATGGCGGCGATGGCGATCTCCTCCCCGCTCGGCGGCTTCCTCTCCGACAAGATCGGCAAGCGCCGTCCCTTCGTCGCCGTCGCCGGTGTGATCATGGTGGTCGGCCTGGTCATCCTCGCCATCGCCCCCGATATCACGACCGTCATCATCGCCCAGGCCATCATCGGGCTCGGGGCCGGATCGTTCCTCTCGGTCGACCTCGCCCTCGCCACCGAGGTGCTGCCCAACCCGGACGACGTGGCGAAGGACCTCGGGGTGCTGAACATCGCCAACGCGCTGCCGCAGTCGATCGCCCCCGCGATCGCGCCGGGCATCATCGCCATCGGGGCGGCCACGCCGCTGGGCGGCTACACCACGTGGTACCTGTTCGGTGCGGTCGTCGCGCTGGCCGGTGCCGTGCTCGTCTACCGCATCAAGGGAGTTAAGTGACCATGACAGAGACCACCATCGCGCGCCCCTGGCTCGACACCGATCTCTCGGTCGACGAGCGGGTGCAGCTGCTGCTCGATGCCATGAACATCGAGGAGAAGGCAGGGCTCTTCTTCCACACCATGATCGCGATCGGCGACCTCGAGGAGCCCAACCCGGTGTTCGCGACGCCGTCGGCCCGCGAGTTCCTCGAGTCCAAGCAGATGACGCACTTCAACCTGCTGGGTGCCGCGCCCACCGGCCGGGAGATCGCCGCGTGGCAGAACGCCCTGCAGCGGCTCGCGGCGTCCACGCGCCTCGGCATCCCGGTCACGCTCTCCACCGACCCCCGGCACTCGTTCAGCGAGAATCCGGGAGCGTCGATCCTGGCAGGGCCCTTCTCGCAGTGGCCGGAGACGCTCGGCCTCGCGGCCACCCGCGACGAGGAGCTCGTCGAGCGCTTCGCTGACATCGCCCGCCAGGAGTACACGGCCGTCGGTCTGCGCGTGGCACTGCACCCGCAGGTCGACCTCGCGACCGAGCCGCGCTGGGCGCGCCAGACGGCGACGTTCGGCGAAGACGCCGAGCTGTCGGGAAAGCTCGGCGCGGCCTACATCCGCGGCTTCCAGGGGAAGTCGTTCGGGCCTGGCTCGGTATCGACCATGACGAAGCATTTCCCCGGCGGCGGCCCCCAGAAGGACGGCGAGGATCCGCACTTCCCGTACGGCCGCGAGCAGGTCTATCCTGGCGGCGAGTTCGAGCTTCACCTGAAGCCGTTCGAAGACGCGCTCGCCGCGGGTACCCGGCAGATGATGCCGTATTACGGGATGCCCGTCGGCACGGAGTACGAGGAGGTGGGTTTCGGCTTCAACAAGTCGGTGATCACGGGTCTGCTCCGCGAGCGCTACGGCTTCGACGGTCTGGTGTGCACGGACTGGGGTCTGATCAGCGATTCCGAGATATTCGGGCAGCCGTTCCCTGCGCGTGCCTGGGGTGTGGAAGATCTCACCCCTCGCGAGCGGATGAAGAAGGTGCTCGATGCGGGCGCCGATCAGTTCGGCGGTGAGGCGAACCCGGAGCTGCTGCTCGAGCTCATCGCCGACGGTGAGATCACCGAGGCCCGGCTGGACATCTCCGCACGACGCATCCTGCGCGAGAAGTTCGAGCTCGGACTGTTCGAGAACCCTTACGTCGACGAGGACGCCGCCGACGAGATCGTGGGTCGTGCCGACTTCCGTGCCGCGGGGGAGGATGCCCAGCGTGCGTCGATCACGGTGCTCGCGAACGACGGCGCGCTGCCCTTCGCCCGAGGGGCGAAGCTCTACGTCGAGGGCATCGACGTCGCCGTGGCTGAAAAGTTCGCCGACGTCGTCGAGACGCCGTCGGAAGCCGATCTGGCGATCATCCGGCTGCAGGCTCCGTTCGAGGAGCGCGCGACCATGTTCGAGAACTTCTTCCACGCCGGTTCCCTCGACTTCCCGGATGACGTGATCGCCCATGTCGGCGAGGTCGCGGCCGTCGTGCCCACAGTGGTCGACGTGCTCGCCGATCGCCCGCCGATCCTGTCGCCGCTCGCCGAGGTGGCGGCTGCGATCACGGTGAACTGGGGTGCTTCCGGGACGGCGCTGCTGGACGTGCTCAGCGGTGCGTTCCCCGCGCAGGGTCGACTGCCCTTCGACCTGCCGCGCTCGATGGCGGCTGTCGAGGCCTCGCGTCCCGACGTCCCGTTCGACACGACCGACCCGCTGTTCCGCTTCGGTCACGGGCTCTCGCTGTAACACCCGAGGGCATTCGCGAAACGCCTCGACGGCTTCGGCCGCGGGGCGTTTCGTCGTGTCGGCGAACCCTCGATCGCGGGTCCGATGTCGGCCGATGGCGAAGTGTCTCGGACGATGACGATGGCTGAAAAGTTCTCTGGACGAATGCTGGACAACGCGTCCCGTATCCCGTAGAACTGTCCTCAACATCGCTCGGCCGACTGACGTCGACCCGTGGGGGGGCCATGTGACGCGGAAGATCGCATCACACGGGAGTAGCGAATGGAATTGCAGGAGAGGACTCTGCGGCGACGCAGAGCAGCAGGAGGAAGCATCGCCGGCGTCACCGTCGGCGCGGTGATCCTCGCAAGTGCACTGGTGCCGACAGCGGCGAATGCGCTGGACGCGGCGAATCCGAACGATCCGTCGGTCGCGCAGGGGCAGATCATCCAGCTGCCGGCCGCACTGCTCGGCGGACTCGACATCGCCGCGCTCGGTCACACGCTGACGAGCAACCCGGCCGCCCCTGGCTCGGAGCTCGGCGGACTGAACGTCGGACTGCTCGAGGCGCTCAACATCGACGTGGGCACCCTCAACGTGCCGCTGCTGACCGACGGCACCACGCCGGGTCTGCTGCGGCTCGGCGACCTGGGCGCTGCGCAGAGCTTCAGCTCCTCGCCGACGCAGACCCAGTCGATCGCCTCTTCGGGCACGATCACCTCGGGTGGGGCTGTCGACACCGGCGCCATCGACGGCAGCGTGAACCCCGGCACCCTCGAGCTCACAGACCTCTTCGACCAGCTCGCCGTGGCGGGGCTGACCGATGCGGTCCTCGACCAGGCCTCCATCGGCATCGGCGCCCTCGCGTCGCGTGCCGAGTCGAACGCGGGAACGGTGACGTCCGAGTACCGCATCGCCGACCTGAACCTCGATCTGCACAGCAACCTGGTCGCCGGGCTCTCCGGCACCCTCGCCTCCGCGATCCAGGGCACCGTCACTCCCGTGAGCAACCTCGCCGGTCCCGGCGGCGCGCTGACCGCCCTCACCACCACGATCGTCAACACGATCAACGCGATCCCCGATGTGCCGCTCGTCGCCGCCTTCACCGCGACAGGGGGCACGGTCTCGATCGCGGGGCTCGACACGGTCGGGCAGACCGTGACGACGCAGGTGCTGCAGACCCCGGTCGAGAACACGACCGGTTCGGTTCTCGTCGACCTGAGCACCGGCACGGTCTCGGTCGATCTCGCCAAGATCCTCGTCGAGACCGGCGCGGGCGCGAACCTCAACACACTGCCGGCGAACACCCCGGTGCTCTCCGCCACGACGATCTCCGCCATCCAGCAGGGGATCACCTCCGCACTCACGGGCACGCACCCGAACAGCCTGAACGGCAAGGTCTCCACGATCCTGAAGTCGACGCTCGACGCCCTCCAGGTGACGATCACGGTCGGCGTCGACCTCACGGTGCCGCTCACCGGGACGCCGCTCGTGTCGGGCGACGTCACGGTCAAGGGTTCACTGGCGCAGTTCGCCGGCACCGCCACTCCCGTTCCCACGGTCGCGACCGACATCACCCTGGCCGGCCTCAACATCGGCGTGCTCCTGAACCCGGTGGTCGCGACGGTGACGAATGCGGTCGCCACGACGACGGGTCCGCTCGTGAACACCGCGTTGACCAGCGTGATCCCGCTCGTGCAGCCGGCACTCGCCGCTCTCACGGGTCCCGTGCTGACGACGCTCGATCCCGTGCTCCAGGGCGTGCTGTCGGACATCGCGACCATCACCATCAACGAGCAGCCGGCGACGGGAGACATTCCGGGCGGCAGCTTCACGGTGCGTGCGCTCGGAGTGAACCTGCTCCCGGCCGTCGGAGGCGGGGTCGCTCTCGATCTCGGTTCCTCGACGGTCAAGGCTGCCGCGGCAGCTGTGGCGGCTATCGACGCGGCCCCGACCGTCCAGGCGGGGACGAACCTGCCCGTGACCGGCTCCGGCTGGCCCGCGAACACGCAGGTCTCCGTGCAGGTGACCGCACCCGGCGGGGGGATCGTGAACGACCCTGTTCCGGTCACGACCGACGGCAACGGTGCATTCACGGTCGATTACTTCGTCCCGACGGCGACGACGGTGGGCACCGGGTACACGGTCACCGCGACGGCAGGCGCCGTCTCGGCGACGGATACGACCGAGGTGACGGCCGCGGCGACGGTCGATGCCGCCCCGGCCGTACAGGCGGGGACGGATCTCGCGGTCTCCGGTGCCAACTGGCCTGCGAACACCCAGGTCTCGGTGCAGCTGTCGGCTCCGGCTTCCGGCCCGAACGTGGGCGGCCCCGTACTGGTCACCACCGACGGTTCCGGCGCCTTCACGGTCGCCTACCCTGTTCCGGCCGGCACACCCGCGGCCACCGGCTACACGGTGACGGCATCGGTGGGCACGCAGACGGCGACCGACACCACCGAGGTGACGGACGCCCCCGTGGCCGCCGTCGATGCCGCAGCCACCGTGCAGGCGGGCACCAGCCTTCCGGTCACGGGATCGAACTGGCCGGGTAACACCCAGGTGTCCGTGCAGCTGACAGCTCCGGGCGGCGGCGCGAACGTCGGCGGCCCTGTCACGGCGACCACGAACGCTTCGGGTGACTTCACGCTCGACTACCCGGTTCCCGCTTCTGCGGCTCCGGGTGCGGCATACACCGTGACGGCGACCGCAGGTGCCGTCACGGCGATCGACACCACGGAGGTCACGGCCGCCGCGGCTGTCGATGCCGCTGACACGGTGCAGGCGGGCACGAGCCTTCCGGTGACCGGTACGAACTGGCCGGCGAGCCGCCGGGTGGCGGGAACGTCGGCGGTCCGGTGACGGCCACGACCGACCCGTCTGGCGGGTTCACGCTCGACTACCCGGTTCCCGCTTCCGCGACGCCCGGCGCAGGCTACACGGTGACGGCGACCGTCGGCACCCAGACCGCGACCGACACGACCACCGTGACTGCGGCGGCCACGGTCGACGCGGCGGCGACGGTGCAGGCAGGGGACGATCTGCCCGTCACCGGAGCGAACTGGCCGGCGAACACGCAGGTCTCGGTGCAGCTGAGCGCACCCGGCGGCGCGGCCGTCGGTACCCCGCGCACGGCCACGACCGGCGCGCTCGGCGGCTTCGCGCTCGACTACCCGGTCCCGGCCGGCACCCCGGCAGGCACCGGCTACACGGTCACGGCCTCGGTCGGTGCGCAGACGGCGACGGACACGACGGAGGTCACCGCGGCTCCCGTCGTGGTCGACGCGGCCGCCCAGGTTCCGGCGGGCAGCAACCTCGACGTGACCGGCTCGGGCTGGCCCGTGAGCTCCTCGGTCTCGCTGCAGCTGACAGCTCCGGGCGGAGGCGCGAACGTCGGCGGCCCGGTGACGGCGACGACCGATGCTTCGGGAGCCTTCACTGCGAACTATCCCGTACCGGCGGGCACCACTCCCGGAACCGGATACACGCTGACTGCGACCGCCGGTGCCGTCACCGCGACGGACACCACAGAGGTGACGGCGGGCGACCCGGGTGATGTCAACACCAACGCAGCGGCGTCAGCGTCGGCCTCGGCGGACGCGACCGCGGACGGCGACCCGTCGGCCCAGGCCGCTGCGGAGGCGGCTGCTCTGGCCGATGCCACCTCGTCCGCGTCGGCAGCCGCCACCGCTGACGCGACCGCGGCCGCCGAGGCTGCGGCGACGACGACGGCATCGACGACAGCGTCGACCGACTCGACATCGACCGCCAACGCCTCCGCGGCCGTCGCCGCCCAGGCCGCGGCGCTGGCTGATGCCTCGACGAACGCGAACGCCGCAGCCTCCGCGGCAGCGGAAGCGAACTCCGCGGCCTCGTCGGAGTCCGCAGCGACCTCCGACTCGTCCACCGACGCATCCTCGGAAGCCTCGACCAACGCGAACGCGGCTGCCTCGGCATCCGCTTCGGCGAACGCCGACGCCACCACCGCGGCCGTCGCGGAAGCGTCCGCGCAGGCAGCGGCCTTCGCGGATGCGACAGCGCAGGGCTCGGCGGCGGCCGACCCGGCAGCGGACGCCGCATCGGAGTCGGCGGCGACGGCGACCTCGTCCACGGCGGCGACGGCTGATGCCACCTCGGCGGCGAACGCCGGCGCGGCCATCGCGGCCCAGGCCGCGGCCCTCGCCGACGCCACGACGAACACGGCGGCTGACGCCACCGCGACGTCGGATGCCAGCACGAGCGCTGCGGCGAACGCGAGCGCGGCGGCGATCGCGAACGCCTCGACCGATGCCTCGTCCGACGCGGTCGCCTCGGCTGACGCGTCGGCGGAGATCAACACCAACGCGTCCGCGTCGGCAGCGGCCTCCGCCCAGGCTGACGACGACAGCAACGCCTCGGCTGAGGCCGCGGCAGTGGCTGCGGCACTCGCGGACGCGACCAGCCAGGCATCCGCGGCGGCCGACGTGTCGGCCAACGCAGCGGCTCAGGCGGCGGCGACCACCGATGCCTCCACCGATGCCTCGACCACGGCCACCACGGCGGCGAACGCCTCCGCGGCTGCGGCGGCTCAGGCGGCGGCGCAGAACGATGCGACCTCGACGAGCGCGGCGGATGCCTCGGCTGCGGCCGATGCAGACCCGAACGCCTCTGCGGCCGCAGCGGCCAACGCGTCCTCGTCGGCGACGGCATCGGCATCGGCTGCGGCCGACGCCTCGGCCGAAGCCACCGCGGAGGCATCCGCATCCGCCACCGCGAGCGCTTCGGCGGACGCGGCAGCCGACCCGACCGGGAACATCGCGATCGCCCTCCGGTCGCCGGTCCTGGAACGCGGACAGCAGCAGACCGCCGTCGGCACCGGCTTCAAGCCCGGAGAGAAGGTCACCGGCGTGATGGCCTCCGATCCGGTCGCGCTGGGCAGCCAGGTCGCGAACGCGCAGGGCACGGTCACCTTCACCTGGACCGTGCCGACCGCCACCGACCTCGGACCGCACACCGTGACACTGACCGGGGCGACCTCGGGCAGCGTATCGGCCTCGTTCCAGGTGGTGGCCTCGGGCCTGGCCACGACCGGTGGACAGGCGCAGGGCGGTTGGATCGCCCTGGCCGCACTGCTCCTCGTCCTCGGCCTGGGGACGATGAGACTCGCGACATCCCGACGGCGACTGATCCGTACGGAGTGATCGCGATGCAGGAACGCTGAGTGGTCGGGACCGTTTCCCCACGGCGGTCCCGACCCCTCGGCGGTATGGAGGGAAGTGAATGAGCACCAGACTCGAGTCCGCACCGCACTCCGACGCGGCAGGTTCCGACACGGTCGAGCCGGAACCCTCAGCAGCCGTGCGGCCACGGCCGACGTGGTGGGTGAAGCTCATCGCCTTCGCGGCCTGCCTCCTGACGCTGTGGCACATCGGCGCCTCGTTCCTGTGGATAGCGCCTTACTCCGCACTACGGGAGATCCCCACCCAGCAGGTCCTCGCCGGGTACATGCTGCCGATGTTCGGTCAGTCCTGGAGCGTGTTCGCTCCGGAGCCCATCAACGGCGACTACCACTTCAACGTCCGCGCCCTCATCGAGAAGGACGGCGAACAGGTCGAGACCGGGTGGGTCAGCGCCACCGACGTGGAGCTCTCGATGATCCGGTACAACCTCTTCCCTCCGCGGGCCGGCATCCAGTCGAGTGAGGTGGCGAGCGGACAGATGAACGCCTACAACAAGCTGAACGCGGACCAGCAGGCCGTCATCGGCCTGGACTTCATGAAGGACGACTGGGAGGAGTGGATGGTGCGCTCCTTCGACGAGCTGCAGGGTGAAGACAATCCATCGACCGAGGCCTACATGGCCGAGGAGCACCTCTCGACCGCGTACGCGACCCAGGTGGCCTACGCGATCTGGGGAGCGGATGCGGTGGTCGCGGTGCAGTACCGCGTGAGCCGCCAGAACGTGGTCCCCTACAAGGATCGCAACGACCCCGGCGCGCAGCGCCCCGACCCGACGTTCTCGACGACCGGATGGCGTCTGCCCATAGAAGAGGAAGGGCAGAGTCGCGAGAACTTCGCGAACACCTTCCGCGGCCAGTTCGAGCGGATCCAGCCGTGAGCGCGCCGGTCAAGACCGCGGACCGCCGGAAGGACGCGAAGAAGAAGGACTCCGCGCCACGGAGCACCATCACCGCTCCGGCCCCGGCGTCCGCGCCGCCCACCCCTCCTCGCGAACCCGCTCCGGCACCGGCTCCGGCGAGCACCGTGCCGCCGCGGTCGTTCGTCACACGGCTGCTGACCTTCGTGTCGTCGATGATCGGTGGTCTCTGGTCGATGGTGCTGTCGGCGATCGACCGCATCTCGGCGTTCGTCGGCGACTGGCTCTTCCACGGGAAGAAGGCGCTCTACGGACTCGCGGTCACGCGCATCCTCTTCGGACTCACCGCGATCGGCCTGCTGATCTCGAACTTCAGCACCCGGCTCTACACGTTCGGATCGGGGTCGGCCTGGAACGGCGAGCTCGCGGAGCCGGTGAGCGAGTTCCCCAGGATCTGGGTGTTCAGTGCGTTCCATGCCGCGATGGGGAACGATGCGCTCTACACGGCGCTCTACCTTCTGCTCGGAGTGCTCGCCGTGCTGTTCGTGCTCGGGTGGCGCTTCCGGATCGTGCTGCCGATCTTCTTCTGCCTCTGGGTGGGGTTCATCGAGGCGAACGACATGGTGGGCGATCAGGGCGACAACATGTTCCGCATCGCCCTGCTGCTGCTGTTCTTCGCCGACCCGGCGGCGCGCTGGTCGCTGGATGCCCGGCGTCGGGCGAAGTCGGGGGAGTGGTTCGCCTCGAACAGCCAGCCGGCGCTGCTGGGAACCATGTTCCACAACCTGGCGCTCGTGGCTCTCACGGCACAGGTCTGCTTCGTCTACGCCTCCGGCGCTCTCTACAAGGCGGGCGGCGCACCGTGGGAAGAGGGGTATGCGGTCTACAACCCGCTGCAGACCGCCCGGTTCGGCACCTGGCCGGTGCTGAGCGACCTCGTCACGACATGGGGACCGATGGTCACCGTCGCCAGCTGGGGTTCGATCATCCTGCAGGTGGCGTTCCCGCTCATGCTGCTCACCCGTCCCACGCGGTTGATCGGACTGCTGGGCATCCTGTCGTTCCACATCGGCATCGCCGTGCTCATGGGGCTGCCGTGGTTCTCGCTGACGATGATCGCGATCGATGCGATCTTCATCCGCGATCGCACGTGGGCGCGTCTGAGCGCGGGGACGAAGCGGCGTTGGCGGGAGGCAGGAGCGCCACCGCCTACCGTGCCGGAAGATGCGCTGCCGGCCCGGACTGTGGTCTGACGACAAGCCGACGGGGAGATGCCCCCGCAGCGCATTGGAGGAAGTGGACAGGGCAGTAGGACTCCCGTTGTGGCAGACCTACCATGGCAGTATTCCCACTTCCCTCTGAGAGGAACGCTCATGGTCGACGCCGCCGTCCGTCCGAAGACGACCCGCACCTCCCCCGACAACGCTGCCGCCACCCCGCGTCTCGATGTCGCCCGCGTGAACGACGCCCTGATGGGCACGTGGGGTGACGTGCGTCGTCAGGCCCGCGAGATGATCAAGGACTCGGCGTTCTGGCGCAAGGACGAACTCGGCAAGGACGAGCACCGCGAGCGCGTGCTCAGCCAGCTGCACCTGCTGGTGGAGAACAAGGCCGTGCATCGCGCGTTCCCGAAGTCGCTCGGCGGCGAGGAGAACAACGGCGCGAACATCGCGGGCTTCGAGGAGCTCGTGGTGGCCGACCCCAGCCTGCAGATCAAGTCGGGTGTGCAGTGGGGTCTCTTCGGATCGGCGATCCTGCAGCTGGGTACGGAGGAGCACCACGCGAAGTGGCTCCCCGGAGTGATGGACCTCTCGATCCCCGGTGCCTTCGCGATGACCGAGATCGGCCACGGCTCCGACGTCGCTGCGGTCGGCACCACGGCCACGTACGACCCGGAGACGGAGGAGTTCGTCATCAACACCCCGTTCCGCGGGGCGACGAAGGAGTACCTCGGAAACGCCGCACTGCACGGCGTAGCGGCGACCGTCTTCGCGCAGCTGATCACGAACGGCGTGAACCACGGCGTGCACTGCTTCTATGTGCCGCTGCGCGGTGAGGACGGGGTGGACCTCCCCGGCATCGGCCGCGAGGACGACGGTCTCAAGGGCGGACTCAACGGCATCGACAACGGGCGCCTCTCGTTCGACCACGTGCGGATCCCGCGGACCAACCTGCTCAACCGCTACGGCGACGTCGCGGCCGACGGCACCTACTCCAGTGCGATCGACAGCCCTGGCCGCCGCTTCTTCACGATGCTCGGCACCCTCGTGCAGGGGCGGGTGTCCCTCGACGGCGCGGCCTCCTGGGCCTCCGCCCTCGGTCTGCACATCGCGATCACCTACGCCACCCAGCGCCGTCAGTTCGACGGTGCTGATGGGCAGGAGGTGGTGCTGATGGACTACGGCAAGCACCAGCGCCGTCTGCTGCCGCGCCTGGCGACCACCTACGCGCAGATCTTCGCGCACGACGAGTTCCTGCAGAAGTTCGACGGTGTCTTCTCCGGCCGGACCGACACCCCGGCGGACCGGGAAGACCTGGAGACCTTGGCCGCCGCCCTCAAGCCGCTGTCGACGTGGCATGCGCTCGACACCCTCCAGGAGGCCCGAGAGGCCACCGGCGGTGCCGGCTTCATGTTCGAGAACCGTCTGGTCGGGCTTCGTGCCGACCTCGACATCTACGTCACCTTCGAGGGCGACAACAACGTGCTGCTGCAGCTGGTGGGCAAGCGTCTGCTGACCGACTACGCGAAGCAGTTCCAGGGCAAGGATGCGGCGGCCCTCGCCAAGTTCGCCGTGGGCATGACCGCGGGCAAGCTGTTCCACGGTGCGGGCCTGCGTCAGCTCGGTCAGGCCGTCTCCGACTTCGGTCAGGTGAGCCGATCGGTCGAGCGGGGCCTGCGCGAGGAGCAGCAGCACGATCTGCTCGCCGGACGTGTGCAGCAGATGGTGGCCGACATCGCCTCGCGCCTCCGCCCCGGTGCGAAGGACAAGGCCCTCGGCGCTCGCCTGTTCAACGAGAACCAGGCCGAGCTCATCGAGGCCGCCCGTGCGCACGGAGAGCTGCTGCAGTGGGAGGCGTTCACCGACGCCGTGCACCAGATCGACGACGAGGACACCAAGAAGGTGCTCACCTGGCTGCGCGACCTGTTCGGCCTGCAGCTCATCGAGAAGCACCTCGCCTGGCATCTGATCCACGGACGTCTGTCGATGCAGCGCGGCGCGGCGGTGTCGAGCTACATCGACCGCCTGTGCGCCCGTCTGCGCCCGTACTCCCTCGACCTCGTGAACGCGTTCGGCTACGAGCCCGAGCACGTGCGCGCTCCCATCGCGAGCGGCCTGGAGAAGCAGCGGCAGGACGAGGCCCGTGCGTACTACGCCGACCTCGAGGCGAGCGGACAGGCCCCCATCCAGGAGAAGGCGCTCAAGAAGAAGCAGCGCTGACCCGCCCGGGGTTCGCTCTCCTCTCGACGACCGTCGACTCGCGCGGCACGGCTGATTCACCTCCCGCGCTGGGTAGTCTCGGCAGGTACCCGATCCGAGGAGTCCGAGATGCCTGCCGTGAACGCCTATGCCGCACCCCGTGAAGCAGCCCCGCTGGAGAAGACCGTCATCCAGCGACGCGAACTCGGCCCGCTCGACGTGCTGATCGACATCGCCTTCGCCGGGATCTGCCACTCGGACATCCACACCGTCCGCGGCGATTGGGGTCCGCAGCAGTATCCGCTCGCTCCCGGGCACGAGATCACCGGCACGGTCGCTGCGGTAGGCGAGGCCGTCACCCGGTATGCGGTCGGCGATCGTGTCGGCGTCGGATGCCTGGTGAACTCCTGCGGGGAGTGCCGCAACTGTCTGCGCGGCGAAGAGCAGTTCTGCACCCAGGGGGCCGTGCTCACCTACGGCGGCATCGATCGCGACGGCACCGTCACCCAGGGCGGCTACTCGGAGCAGGTGGTCGTGACCGAGGCCTTCGTGCTGCGCATCCCCGACGCTCTGCCGCTGGACGTCGCCGCACCGCTGCTGTGCGCGGGCATCACGACCTATTCGCCGCTGCGGCACTGGAACGTCGGGCCCGGCACACGCGTCGCGGTCGTCGGGCTCGGCGGCCTCGGGCACATGGGAGTGCAGATCGCCCATGCTCTCGGCGCGGAGGTGACCGTGCTCTCGCAGACCCTGAGCAAGAAGGACGACGGTCTGCGGCTCGGCGCCGACCACTATCGCGCCACCAGCGACCGGGAGACCTTCCGCGAGCTGCGCTCATCGTTCGATGTGATCCTCAACACCGTGAGCGCCGTGATCGATCTGCGCTCCTACCTGAGCCTGCTCGACGTCGGCGGAGCCATGGTGTGCGTCGGCGCTCCCGGCGAACCCCTGGAGGTGGGCGTGATGTCGCTGATCGGTGGTCGGCGCTCGCTTGCCGGCAGCAACATCGGCGGCATCGGCGAGACGCAGGAGATGCTCGACTTCTGTGCCGAGCACGGCATCGCGGCAGAGATCGAGGTCATCCCCGCCTCCGACATCAACACCGCCTACGAGCGCGTGCTGGCCTCCGACGTGCGGTACCGGTTCGTGATCGACGCCGCCACCTTCGCCTGAGCGTTCGCCGATTGCAGCCGCGAGGCGCGAAGGCATCCGGTGTCGGTCGCCGCGGATAGCCTGAGCGCATGACCTCTCTTCTCACGGGCCCCGACGCCCGCGACCGCTGCGCCTGGGTGGGCGACGACGACGAGTACCGCCGCTACCACGACGAGGAGTGGGGCACGCCGTTGCACGGCGACCGCGCGCTGTTCGAGAAGATGGCGCTGGAGGGGTTCCAGGCCGGGCTCTCCTGGATCACGATCCTGCGCAAGCGTCCGCGGTTCCGGGAGGTGTTCGAGGGGTTCGTGCCCGAGATCGTCTCGGAGTTCGACGAGTCCGACGTCGAACGTCTGATGGGGGATGCCGGCATCATCCGCAACCGCGCGAAGATCGAGGCCACGATCGGCAACGCCCGCATCGTCCGTGGCATGGCCGATGGCGAGTTCGACGAGCTGATGTGGTCGTTCGCTCCTGCGGTCTCCGGTGAGCGCCCGGCATCGTTCGCCGACGTCCCGGCCGTCACACCGGAATCGACCGCTCTGAGCAAAGAACTGCGCCGTCGCGGGTTCCGTTTCGTCGGGCCGACCACCATGTACGCCCTGATGCAGTCGGGTGGGATGGTCGACGACCACATCGCGGGGTGCTGGAGAGCGTGATGTCGGCTCCGTCGGCGCTCAGTGCCCGGCAGCCTCCCGGGTGAGCGCTGAGCGCGCGTCGGAGGTGTTCTCGACGGCGAAGGTGGCCATCGTCGGCAGGTAGCGGTCGTCCGCCACCTCGACGAGGGAACCGTCGGCCGCCCATCCCGTTCGTCGTACGCGCAGCAGCGGTGTGGACACGGACACCGCCAGTGCCGCCGCATCGATCTCGTCCGCCGGTACCGCGTCGAAGACATGACGTGCGCGAACGGGCGCCATGCCATGCTCCTGCATCGCCTGGTAGATGCTCCCCGCATCGAGATCGGCGGCGAGCAGCAGTCTGCCGACGGGGAGCGGGAACGCCGAGCGTTCGAGCATCGCCGGTTCGTCGTCGAGCAGTCGCAGCCGTACGATCTCCACGATCGCGGCGCCCGTCTCGATTCCGAGGTCATCGGCGATCGCTTCCGAGGCGGGTCGGCGTGCGGCCTCGAGCACGCGTTGGCCGGGGCGTCGTCCGATCGAACGTGCCCAGTCGGTGAACGAGACGAAGGTCTGGAACGACTGCGTCGGCACGATTCGCCGCACCCGAGGCGGTGCGCCTCTCCCGCCGTCGACAGCACCTTCGGCTCGCAGCGTCGCGAGAGCCTGCCTGATCGGTCCGCGAGAGGTCCCGAACTCGGCGATCAGGGAGTGCTCACTCGGCACACGTTCGCCCTCCGGCCATTCGCCGCTTCTGATGCGATCGAGCATCCGCTCGTAGAGCTGCTCGTGCAGAGGTCTGGGCATTCTCGTTCGTGCTCCTGTTGTCGTGACTTCTCATCCCCGCGGCGACCGCGACATGTTCACTCTGACGCACATCGGTGAACAATCGGGGAATTTCCGTAGAAAAAGTTGTCATGACTACTTTTGCTCCTCATGCTCGGAAGAGACGGAATCCCCCTGCCTCGGCCGACATGAGCGGTCGACCAACCCCTAGGAAGAGACATGAGAACCAGACACGGAATCGGCGCCATCGCCGTGACGTGCGCCCTCACGCTGCTCGTCGGCGCGGCGGCGACGCCCGCCTTCGCTGCAGCCCCGCCGCTGACCGAAGGCTTCACCGACGCGACGGCCTCGCAGCCCCCTGCCGGATGGTCGATCGACAACACCAACGTGACCGGTATGCGGGCGGACTGGCAGGGCTGGTCGTTCCACACCTCGGCCGAGGTCGTGTCGACCTGGGGGAACAGCGGCGATCGCGGCTCCTTCACACGTGCGGACGGTGTCACCGCGGTCGTGCACTCCGACGCCAACCGGCCGACGGACGGGCGCTTCAGCTCCGTGCTGTGGGCCCCAGCCGTCGACCTGCAGAGTCAGGACGGGGCGGTGCGGGTGCGCTTCGACAGCCACTACAAGCAGGGGCAGTCGCCGCAGACCGCGCAGCTCGTCGCTCGCTTCGACGACGCAGCGCCGGTGGTGGTCGAGTCGTTCGCCCGGAACCGTCTCGACGAGCAGGTGGACGTCTCGATCCCGGTGCCTGCGGGGAGCGATGCCGTCACGGTGGGCTGGTCGTACGCCGAGAGCAGCAACAACTGGTTCTGGATGATCGACGACGTGCAGATCAGCGAGGCCCCGCCGGCAGATGCAGCACCGCGCATCCTCTCCGCCGCGAAGCCCGTCGCCAGAGCAGGTGCGACGGTTCCGGTGAAGGTCGGCGGACTGCGCCCCGGCCAGCAGCTGACGGCGTCGTTCGGCGAAGCCGGGGCGGCGGTTCCCGGTATCCCGGTCGCTGACGCCGCGGGGGAGACGTCGTTCTCGGTCGCGCTGCCCGCTGACCTCGCGCCCGGCTCGGTGACGCTGTCTCTCGGTGGCGCCGGCATCGTGTCGACCCCGCTCGTGATCACCGTGCTCACCGCCGATGACCCGGACACCTCGACCACCGAGCAGCTGCTCTGGTTCGACGGCTTCGAGACGGACAGCTGGACGAGAGCGGGGGCGTGGACGCTGTCGAACCTCGACAGCGTGATCGCTCAGTACGGCACCGATCGCCGACACGCGTTCACCCGCGCTTCGGGGCGGATCGCCGTGGCGGAGGCGACGAGCGGGGCATTCGCCGGCAGCCTCGCCTCCTCTCCGATCGCCGTGAAGGCGGGGGATGCGCTGGAGGTGCGCCTCGACAGCCACTACCGCAAGAGGGGCGGAACCCAGCATGGCACCGTGACGGCGGTGTTCGACGAGGGAACGGAGACCGTGCTGCGCGAGCTCTCCGATGCCGACGAGGAGTCAGCGCAGCTCCGGCTGCCGGTCACGGTGCCGGCGGGCGCATCCGCGATGACCCTGCGGTTCGTCTTCGACGCCCCCGGCGCCGCGGGATCGTGGATGCTCGACGACGTGCAGGTGGTGCGCCCGCTCGCGGCACTCGCCGAAGGAGTCGAGGCCAACACCGTGGTCGACATCTTCAGCGACGTGCAGGGGGCGACGACGCGACTGAGCCAGAACGTGCTGCCGGGGTTCCGCGCGATGGCGCAGACGGCGGACGTGCTCGTGTCCAACGGCGACCTGGTCAGCAACGGATCGACCGCGAACTACACCTCCTATCTGTCGGCGCTCGCGGCGGGTGGCGGCGGCGAGTACGGCACGGTCGTCTCGACGATCGGCAATCACGAGTACTACGGCAGCGAGGGATCGGCGGTGTACCGGGAGCGCTTCCTCGATTCGACGGGGATGCGCGACATCGGTGGCCAGGGTGGGCTGTGGGGTGAGGTGCTCGTGGACGGTCAGCTTCCCCTGATCTGGATCGGCAGCGAGTTCTACGACTACACGGCGAAGACCGGCGCAGGCCCGTTCGTCGACTTCAGCGAGGAGCAGTTCACCTGGCTGCGTGATCGGCTCGCCCACTGGCGCGCCCAGGACCAGCCGGTGCTGCTGTTCTCGCACCACCTGCTGCCGTACTCGGTCTCCGGATCGTACGCGCGGTTCTACGAGAACGACTTCGGTCAGGAGGAGGCCCGGTTCGCCGCCCTGCTCGCACAGAACCCGAACGTCATCATGTTCAACAGCCACACGCACTGGTCGCCGACGTTGAACGACTGGAGTACAGAGCTGCGGCCGGATCCGACGCGCGCGCACGGCCCCACGGTCGTGAACACCGGAGCCGTCACCACGATGTACGGACCGAGCGGGGACTGGGAGGAGAAGGCCGTCGGCGGTGCCGACCCCGTCGGGCTGCGCGCCGCGCTGTACGACGACCGCGTGCGCGTCACGGTGTACTCCTTCTCGACGGCCGGAGCGACGGAGATCAAGCACGTCGACATCCCGCGTCCCACCGACGCCCCCGTGGATCCGGTGGATCCGGTCGATCCGGTCGATCCCGTCGATCCGGCCGTGGCGCTGAGCACGCAGACGGTCGCGGCCGGTGGCCGGGTCACGATCTCCGGAACCGGATTCCCCGAGGCTGCGGAGCTCGCGATCGAGCTGCGTTCCACACCGGTGCGGGTGGGCGTCGCGACCGCCGATGCCGACGGGTCGTTCCGCACCGCTGTCACGATCCCCGCGAAGACGCCGGCCGGTGCGCACACACTGGCGGTGATCCTCCCCGACGGGACCGAGGCGACCGCGCCGATCACGGTCACCCGCGCGGGGGACGGCTCCGGCGGCGTCGCACCGGGAACGGGGACGGGCACAGCCCCCGGCTCGGGATCCAGTGGCGGAGCGGATGCGTCGTCCACGGGCGGTGACCTCGCCACGACGGGCGGTGCACCCGGTTGGTACCTCGTCGGCGGCGCTCTGCTGCTTCTGAGCCTCGGTGGCGCGCTCGTCCTCCGACGGCGTCGGGGTCGCAGCTGACGCACGCGCCCTCATGCTCCATGGGCGGGGCGGCTTCGAGGTCTTCTCGACGTCGCCCCGCTCGATGGGCAAAACTCCCCATCGAGCGGTATTCCAGGACGCAGTTAGGATGAACGGGTGCTTCGTGGGCCCGTCGGGTCGCGATCGAGGAGAACAGAGAGTGTCACCCTGGGGGGGAACCGGGTATGAAGGCGTTGTCATGGATGCGCGCACGACCGAAGACGCTGGCGTCAGCGGCCGGTGTCACCGTGGGCGTGATCGCCATCACCACGATGGCCTTCACCTATGAGGGGTTCCCGACCACCAAGGTCGATCTGAACGACGGCGGCGTCTGGATCACCAAGACGTCGAGCCTTCTCGTGGGGCACTTCAACCACGAGTCGACGGTGCTCGACGGCGGGCTGCGCACCACGGGTGAGAACTACGACATCCTGCAGGACACGAACAACATCCTGGTCGTCGATGAGAACGCGTCCACGCTGACCGCCGTCGATCCTGCACGCGTCTCGCTCGGCGACTCTGCGAAGGTCCCCTCCTCCGCGAAGGTCGCGCTGGGCAACCGCACGGCTGCGATCCTCGATCAGAAGACCGGCGAGCTCTGGGTCGTGCCGGCGCAGGGCGTCGCGTCCTTCGAGGCCGAGGTCAACGAGCCGGTGGCCGAGCTGGGCGCTGGCGCCGATGTCGCTGTGGCCAAGGACGGCACCGTCTTCGGACTCGCCCCGGAGCGCGGCGAGGTCGTCACCGTCCCCGTCGACAACGAGGGGGAGGCGCTCGACGCCTCCGCCGCTTCGGTCGGCGAACTCGACGCCTCGGCGAAGCCCGCGATCACCGCCGTGGGTCGCACCCCGGTCGTGCTGGATCGCGCAGCCGGCGTCGTGACCTCCCCGGGCGGCGTCCGCACCGAGATCCCCGGCGCGGACAAGGCCGTTCTGCAGCAGGCCTCCGAGAACACCGACGCGGTGGCGGTCTCGACGGCGAACGCACTGGTGAGCGTTCCCCTCGACGGCGGCGAGCCGACAGAGGTCGAGGCGGGTGGAAACGGCGTGCCGGCGGCGCCGGTGTGGCTGCGCGGCTGCACCTACGGCGCATGGGCAGGAACGGCCACGTTCATCCGGGAATGCCCGGGGTCGGCGAACGACGTCAACGCGAACGTCGACGGCGCCGAGGATTCGAAGAGCCTCGTGTTCCGCGTCAACCGCGACGTCATCATCCTCAACGACGCGGTGGGCGGAGCGGCCTGGCTGGCGAACGAGAGCCTGCAGCGCGTCGACAACTGGAACGACCTCACCCCGCCGGAGGGCGAGACCGAGAACGAGGACGACTCGACCGAGGAGACCGTCGAGACCACGCTCCCCGAGCGCAAGGAGGAGAACACTCCTCCGATCGCCGAGGACGACACGTTCGGTGTGCGCCCCGG
The DNA here is from genome assembly GCF_015159725.1 of Microbacterium sp. R1. Taxonomy (NCBI): domain Bacteria; kingdom Bacillati; phylum Actinomycetota; class Actinomycetes; order Micrococcales; family Microbacteriaceae; genus Microbacterium; species Microbacterium sp. R1. Next base: position 316,494 of record NZ_JADDUD010000004.1, read on the forward strand.
TGTGACGACGATGCTTCCCGTGCTCGACAACGACAACGATCCGGATGGCGACGTCCTGGTCGCGACCCTCGCCGAGGCCCAGCCCGCCCTCGGCACGATCCAGCAGGTGCAGAACGGCGGATCCCTGCAGATCGCGGTCGACGAGGACGCGACAGGATCGACCACCTTCACCTACGAGGCCGATGACGGTCGCGGCGGGAAGGACACGGCAGCGGTCACGCTGACCGTCTACGACAAGAGCGTGAACACCGCTCCGGTGCCCAAACGGCACACCAGTCTCACCGTGGAGACCGGCGGAACGATCTCGTACAACATCCTCCCGGACTGGATCGACCCCGAGGGCGACGATGTCTACCTCAAGGAGGTCGTCCCCGCGCCGGGCGACGAGGTCGACTTCAGCACCGACGGCCAGATCACGTACAAGGCGACCGCGAGCCAGCAGGGACGCAAGGACGTGCAGGTCACCGTCGCCGACGGATACGGGGAGAGCGCCACCACGACGGTGACCCTCGATGTGCGGCCTGAGGGCTCGACCAAGCCCAAGACCAACGCCGACCACGTCGTGACCCGCGTCGGCGAGCAGGTCACCGTGGCACCGCTGGCCAACGACACCAGTTCGGGGCGCGAGCTGCTGCGACTCGGCCGCGTGAACGAGGTTCCCGGCGCGACCATCGTCACGGACGGGCCGAACAAGACCTTCTCCTTCACCGCTGATGCTCCCGGCACCTACTACGTGCTGTACCTGGCGACCGCCGGCCCCGAGAACGGCGAGGGGATCGTGCGCGTCGACGTGCTCGAGGCGAGCGAGACGGATCTCCCTCCGGTCGCCGTGCGCGACGTGGCCCTGCTGCCGACGGGCGGCGATGTGCTCATCGGCGTGCTCGCGAACGACGTCGACCCCGCCGGCGGCATCCTGGTGGTGCAGTCCGTCTCGATCGACGATGACTCGGGCATCTCCGTGTCAGTCATCAACCACGAGACGCTTCGCATCACCGATCAGGGCTCGCTCACCGACCAGGCGCGCATCAAGTACCGCATCTCCAACGGCTCCAAGTCGGCGGAGGGCGAGGTGGTGGTCATCCCGATCCCCGCGCCGGACAAGCTCCTGCAACCCGTCGTGAACGACGACACGGCGATCGTGCGCGCGGGCGACGTCGTCACCATCCCGGTGCTCGACAACGACACGCACCCGAACGACGACGTCATGCACGTCGTTCCCGAGCTGGTCGAGCCGCTGGTCGACCCGGAGGACGGCGAGGCGTTCGTCTCGCAGGACACGATCCGGTTCAAGGCCGGACCCGTCGCGAAGACCGTGTACCTCACCTACGAGGCGGTCGATTCGCGCCAGCAGAAGGACGCCGGCTACGTCACGATCCAGATCCTTCCGGTCGACGAGGAGACGAACGCCGCTCCGCGCCCGCAGGACCTGGTGGCCCGCGTGCTCGCCGGGTCGACCGCGAACATCGCCGTCCCTCTCGACGGCATCGACGCCGACGGCGACTCGGTCGAGCTGATCGACATCGCCTCCAGCCCGCAGAAGGGGCGCATCACCGAGACGGCGCAGAACTACTTCACGTACGAGGCGTTCGACGACTCCTCCGGTGTCGACGTGTTCCGCTATCGCGTGCGCGACCGCCTCGGCAAGGAGGGCATCGCCACGATCCGGGTGGGCATCGCACCGGGCGAGCAGATCAATCAGAGACCGTTCGCGGTGAAGGATGCCGTGGTCGTGCGGCCGGGTCGCGAGATCTCGGTGCCGGTGATGCTGAACGACTCCGACCCCGAGGGCGACAAGATCATCCTCGTGAAGGACGGCCTCGAGGTTCCGACCGAGACGGGCATCACGGCCCGCGTCTCGGGTGATCGGGTGCTGGTGCAGGCGCCGAACCGCGAGCTCGAGACGTCGCTGCAGTACACGATCCGCGACGCGAGGGGCGCCGAGGCGACCGCGGCGCTGCAGATCACCGTCGACGAGGACGTCCCGCTGCAGGCGCCCGTCGCGCGTGACGACCGTGTGCGGCCGACCGACCTCACCGACGGCACGATGAGTGCCGACCTCGACATCCTCAAGAACGACGAGGACCCGGACGGCACCACCGATCGCCTGAAGCTCGTGCTCGGAGAAGGCGCGACCCAGCTGGAGAACGGCAAGGTGCGGGTCACCGTCACCGAGCAGCTGCAGCTCATCCGCTACACGATCACCGATCAGGACGATCTGGCCGCATCCGCGTTCATCTTCGTGCCGGCCGAGTCCGACCTGCGGCCGATCCTGGATTCGACCAAGCCGCTCGAGGTCATGAGCGGCGAGACCAGGGAGATCCCGCTCTCGAAGTTCGTCACCGTCGCAGGCGGGGGGACCGCGCGGATCACCGAGCATGCCAAGGTGAACGCCGTGTACGCCAACGGCGACGACCTCGTGAAGGACGAGACCACCCTGGTGTACACCTCGGCCGAGGGCTACTTCGGGCAGGACTCGCTCACGTTCGAGGTCACAGACGGCACGGGGCCGGACGACCCCGAGGGCCGTACGGCGACGCTGAGCATCCCGATCAACGTGCTGCCGCCGGAGAACCAGCAGCCGGTGTTCACGGGCGCAGAGGTCATCGTCGCTCCGGGCGAGAAGGCATCGACGCTCGACCTGGCCGCCCTCACGGCCGACCCCGATCCGGAGGATGAGGGCAAGCACAGGTACAAGTACGTCAGCGGTGCGGGCAAGGGCATCACCGCCAAGATCGACGGCTCGAAGCTGCTCGTCGAGGCCTCGTCCGACGTCGAGAAGGGCACGGTGTCCTCCCTGAAGCTGGAGATCACCGACGGGACGACGGAAGCCGTCGAAGGCACCGTGACCGTGCGCGTCGGCGCCTCGACCCGCCCGCTTCCTGCTGCGAACACCGACACGATCTCGGAAGCGGATCAGGGCAAGAGCATCACGGTGCCCGTGCTCGCGAACGACTACAACCCGTTCCCGGAGACCCCGCTCAAGCTGATGACTGCTGCCACGGAGTCGGGCTCCGGCGGCGCGGCCGTGAAGGGCGATCAGGTGGTCGTCACGCCTGACGCCAGCTTCGTCGGAACCATGGTCGTGCGCTACCGCATCCAGGATGCGACGAAGGACCCCGACCGCGAGGCCAACGGCCAGATCGTCGTGACCGTGCAGGGCGTGCCGGAGGCACCGGGCACCCCGCTGGTGTCGAGCGTGCAGGACCGCACCGTCGTGGTCTCCTACGGCGCACCGTCGAACAACGGCGCCGAGATCACCAAGTACACGGTGAAGTCGGTCGGCGGCAGCCCGTACTCGAAGGAATGCCGCTCGACGACGTGCACGCTCGACGGCCTCACAAACAACGTGGAGTACACCTTCCAGGTGACCGCGACCAACCGGGTCGGCGAGTCGAAGCCGTCCGGCACGTCGGCGGTCGCCCGTCCGGACGCTCGTCCCGACACCCCGACCCCGCCGACGCTGACCTTCGGCGACAAGTCGCTCAAGGTCGCGTGGGCCACCCCGACCACTCCCGGCTCTCCGGTGGAGAGCTACACGCTGGAGATCTCGCCGGCTCCGCCGTCCGGGGTCTCGCAGAAGCAGGCCACCGGGAACTCGATGACCTGGGAGGGTCTCGAGAACGGCGGCATCTACCAGGTGCGCGTGCAGGCCCACAACCGCGCGCCCGAGCCGTCGAGCTGGAGCGGCTGGTCGGCCTCCGAGGTGCCCGCGGGGCCGCCGATGCCCGCCGCCGCGCCCACCGTCACACAGCTGCAGGGCGTGGGCACCGAGGCGCAGATGCAGGTGAACTGGGTGCCGGGGAACGCGAACGGCGACCCGATCGACTCGTTCCAGCTGCAGGTGTGGGAGGGCGGCACGCTGCGGAACACCATCACGCCGGGAGCCGACGCCAGGTCGCAGGCGGTGAAGGTCCCGACCTCGGAGACGCCGTATACGTATCGCATCCGCGCGCACAACAAGGCGGACTGGGGTGAATGGAGCCCGATGTCGGCACCGCGTCGCGGTGTGAACAAGCCGGGTGCGCCCTCGCTGTCGAACGTCGCCGAAGGCGATCGGTCGCTCACGCTCACCTGGTCTCCCGGCGCGCTCAACGGTGCGAGGTCGAACGAGGTGCAGTACCAGTACTCCATCGGGGGCAACTGGGCGGCGATGCCGGGCAACAACGTCATCACCGGCCTCTCGAACGGCACGAACTACAACGTGCGGGTCCGTGCCGTCTCGACGGTCGACGGCCAGACCTACTCGAGCGACGCCTCGAACCAGATGTCCGGCAATCCCTATGGACCGCTGAGGCAGCCCTCGGTGACGGTGAACTCGAACCCGAAGAGCGTGACGTTCGGATGGAACGCGAACGTCTCGGCCAACGGACGTGGGATCAAGGTCGTGCGCATCCGGATCGACGGCGGCGGGTGGACGCACGTCGGTGCGAACGGAAGCACCACCGTGGGCGACGGCTACAGCCAGCGCCACACGATCGACGTCGAGGTGACGGACGACGCGGGGCAGAAGATCACGCGGAGCGAAGCCGGCACGTCGGGTCCGAAGCCCAATCCGCGCGCCTGGGTCACCTCGACCGGCAACGCGAACGGCCAGCCGAACTGCAACGACGGCACCTGCGCGTACTTCTACCTGAACGCTCAGGACTTCGACCCGGGGCAGACCATCTCCGTGCAGTGCAACAACAACGACGCGACGTACGGCGGCGTATGGGGTGGACCGTACTCGATCACCATGGACGGCAACGGCAGCTACGGCGGCCGGCTCAGCTGCTACCTCGGCAACCGCCGTGGCGTGATCGAAGCCTGGGTGATGGTCAACGGCACCGCCTTCGAGCACCGAGTCTGGCAGTGACCCGTCTCCCCAACCCCGCTGTGAACACCGGTTCTGAACAACAACAAGGAACGACACACTCATGACAATGACCCCCGAGCAGGCCGCCTGGTTCCAGGGCACCTTCCAGCGCCTCGTCGAGAACATCGACAAGGCCGTGCAGGGCAAGCAGGAGATCGTCGGTCTCGTGCTGGCCTCGATGCTCGCCGAGGGCCATGTGCTCCTCGAAGACGCACCGGGCACGGGCAAGACCAGCCTCGCCAAGGCGCTGGCCGCGACCGTGCAGGGCACCAGCACGCGCATCCAGTTCACCCCCGACCTGCTGCCGTCCGACGTGACGGGTGTGACGATCTACGACCAGCAGTCGCACCGCTTCGAGTTCCACAAGGGCCCGATCTTCGCGTCGATCGTGCTCGCCGACGAGATCAACCGTGCCTCGCCGAAGACCCAGTCGGCGCTGCTCGAGGTCATGGAGGAGTCGCGCGTGACGGTCGACGGTGTCACCCACGAGGCCGGGCGCCCGTTCCTCGTGATCGCCACGCAGAACCCCATCGAGCAGGCGGGAACCTACAAGCTGCCCGAGGCGCAGCTCGACCGCTTCCTGATCAAGACCTCGATCGGATACCCCGACCTCGCGGTGACCGAGAGCATCCTCGCCGGCGCCTCCGACCGCAACCCGTCTGCAGGTCTGTCCGCGATCATCACGACCAGCGCCGTCGCCGACATGGCCGACCTCGCGGCCACCGTGCACGTCGAGCCCGCCGTGCTCCGCTACGTGGCAGAGCTCGCCGAGGCGACTCGTGAGGACGGCGCCATCCGTCTCGGCGTCTCGGTGCGCGGTGCGATCGCGATGATCCGCATCGCCAAGGTCTGGGCCGCGGCTCAGGGACGCCACTTCGTGCTCCCGGACGACATCAAGGTGCTCGCCCGCCCGGTGTGGCAGCACCGTCTGCTGCTCGACGCCGAGGCCGAGTTCGCCGGCACCAGCAGCGACACCGTCATCGCCCGCGTGCTCGACGCCGTTGCGGCCCCCCAGGCCCGAGCGGCGGCCTGATGACCGCGGAGGCCCTTCCGGCGTCGACGCCGCAGACGGAGCGCGACGCCGGATGGCGTGACATCGCGGCCGTCCTCGGTGCGCGCGCCCTGACGCGCCTCCGCAAGATCACCTCCGCCATCCGCCCGCTGGCGTGGGTGCTGATGGCGCTCGCGGTCGGCTTCTGGGTGCTCGGGCAGATCGCCGGCTGGTCGGAGTTCACGATCGCCGCGGTCGTCATCGCGATCGCCGTCGCCCTGTGCGCGCTGTTCCTGATCGGCCGCACCGCCTACGACGTCGCCCTCGACCTCGCCCGCACCCGCGTCGTCGTCGGAGAGCGCGCGGTCGGCGCCCTGACCCTCGCGAACCGCGGCAGCAGGGCCATCCTGCCGTCGCGAGTGGTGCTCCCCGTCGGTTCGGGGCGCGGCGAGTTCGGCATCCAGCGGCTCGCGCCGGGGGAGGAGGCGGAGGAGCTCTTCGCGATCCCGACCCAGAAGCGCGGTGTGGTCAAGGTGGGCCCTGTGAGCGTCGTGCGCGGCGACCCCCTCGGCCTGTTCGAGCGGGCGCACCGTCGCGACGACCCCGTCGACCTCTTCGTGCACCCGCGCACGGTGCTGTTCGACGGCCAGTCCCTCGGCTACCTGCGTGACCTCGAGGGTCTTCCCGCCGCCGACCTGTCCCGCGACGACGTGTCGTTCCACGCCCTGCTCGAGTACCAGCCGGGCGACGACCTCCGCCACGTGCACTGGCGCTCGACGGCCCGCACCGGCACCATGATGGTCCGGCAGTACGAGGAGACCCGGCGCTCGCACTTCGTGATCGGTCTGTCGCGCTCCCTCGCCGACTACGCCACCCCCGACGACTTCGAGCTGGGAGTCTCGGCCGCAGGGTCGATCGGCCTGCGTGCTCTCCGCGACTCGCAGCGCGTCGACATGCGGGTGCAGGGGCGCGAGCTGCCGGCAGGCACGGGCAAGCAGCTGCTCGATTCCCTCTCGGCCGTCGAGAACAGCAAGCCCAAGGAGGGCGGCATCGCCGAGCTCGCCGGAGTGGTGTCGGCGACGATGCCGCTCGCGAGCGTCGTGGTGCTCGTGTGCGGGGCGCGGGTCAAGCCCGACGACCTCCGTCTCGCCTGTGCGCGTCTTCCATTCGGCGCCCGCGTGCTCGTGGTCGTCGCCGACACCACCGCCTCCGCTCCGGCCCTGCGCCGCATCGGCGATGCCGACGTCGTGACGGTCGGTGCGCTGGAGCAGATCCCCCTCGCCCTGCAGAAGGTGCTCGCATGACCGCATCCTCCGCCGCGTTCGCCGGTCTTCCCGTGCGTCGCTGGATCCTCGATCTCGGTGCCTCCGCTCTCCTGGTGGTCACCGCGCTGGTCGGCTTCTGGCCGACGTTCGCCGGTCCGTCCTTCCTCCCCGCCGTGGTCGGCGGCGTCGTGCTCGGCCTCGCGATCGCGGCGGTCACGACCTGGCGCCGTTGGGGCATCCTGATCATCGCGGGCCTCACGGTCGCCGCCTACTTCGTGTTCGGCGGCGCGTTCGCCCTGCCGCAGACCTCGATCCTCGGCTTCATCCCGACGCTGGAGACGCTGCAGAAGCTCGCGCTCGGGACGGTCACCGCGTGGAAGCAGATGCTCACCACGGTGGCGCCCGTGGCCGCGGCGGACGGTCACCTCGTGGTCCCCTTCCTCCTGGCGCTGGTGTTCACGACGGTGACCGCGTCGCTCGCGCTGCGCCTGTCGCAGGTGGCCTGGGCGCTGATCCCGGCCGGCGTGCTGCTCATGCTCGTGATCGCCCTCGGCACCCCTGAACCCGCGTTCCCGCTGGTGCAGGGACTCGTGTTCGCGGTCGTGAGCATGTCCTGGCTCGCGCTTCGCCAGCTGTGGGCGCCGCAGAACACGGCGATCTCCGTCAGCGAGGTCGACCCCTCCAGGGCCTCGCACATGCGCACCCGTCGTCTGCTCGCCGGCGTGGCCGTGCTGGCGATCGCCGGTGGTGCGGGGGTGGCCACGAGCGCGGTCGCGAACCCGGCGCAGCCGCGGCACGTGTTCCGCGACGTGATCATCCCGCCGTTCGACATCCGGGACTACCCGAGCCCCCTGCAGGCGTTCCGCAAGAACGTGCGCGATGAGGCGGACGAGACGCTCTTCACGGTGCAGGGACTGCCCAAGGGCGCGCGGATCCGCACGGCCGTCATGGATCAGTTCGACGGCATGGTCTACAACGTCACCGACGGCGGACCCACCTCGTCGAGCGCCTTCAGCCCGCTGCGCTCGAACATGTCACCGGATGCCGAGGGCGTCCCGGTGACGCTCAACGTCGAGATCGGTGCCTATCGCGGTGTGTGGATGCCGACCGCGGGCGAGCTGTCCGAGATCAGGTTCTCCGGCGATGACGCCGAGCAGCTGCGCCGCGGCACCTACGTGAACACCGAGACGGGCACTGCCGTCTCCACCACGAAGCTGACGAAGGGCGACGAGTACACGGTGGACGCCGTGATGCCGAACATTCCCGACGACGAGCAGCTCGCCGAGGTGCCGTTCGGCAAGGTCTCGATGCCCAAGCCGAGCAACGTGCCGGAGGAGCTCACAGCCCTCGCCGCCGAGACGGTGGTCGGCGCGGAGACGCCCATCGAGCGGGTGCGGGCCCTCGAGAACTTCCTGGCGAAGGAGGGCTTCTTCAGCCACGGGCTCGAGGGGGAGGTCATCTCCCGGGCTGGACACACCGCCGAGCGCATCTCGACCCTCGTCGGCGGCGAGCAGATGATCGGCGACGACGAGCAGTACGCCGTGGCGATGGCCCTGCTCGCCGGACAGGTCGACATCCCCGCTCGTGTGGTCATGGGCTACTACCCCGACGAGGAGAATGCGGGAGAAGCCACGTTCGCTGCCACCGGCGACGACGTGCATGCCTGGGTCGAGGTCAACTTCGAGGGGCTCGGGTGGATCGCCTTCAACCCCACCCCTCCCGAAGACCAGGTGCCGAACGATCAGAACACCAAGCCGCGCGTCGACCCGAAGCCGCAGGTGCTGCAGCCCCCGCCTCCGCCGCAGGAGCCCGTCGACCTGCCGCCCACGCTGCCCGACGACCGCGAGGGCGAGGACGAGAGTCTCAACATCGCGGGCATCATCGGTGCGATCCTCGTGATCGGTGGCATCTCCCTCGGAGTGATCGCACTCCTGGCATCGCCGTTCATCGTGATCGGTGCGTGGAAGGCGGCGAAGCGTCGTTCCCGACGCGCGGCCGCACGCAACGCCGACCGCATCAGCGGGGGATGGGACGAGCTCACCGACCGTGCCGTGGACTACGGCGCGCGCATCCCTCCCGGCGGCACGCGGATCGAGGAGGCGGTGGTCGTCGCGTCTTCGTTGACGGTTCCGCAGGTCACCGCCCTCGCCGAGCGGGCCGATGCCGATGTGTTCGGTCCCGCCGAGCCGAGCCAGGAGGACGTCGATTCCTTCTGGCACGAGGTCGATGACATCGTGGGCGGCCTCGGCAAGGAGGCCGGCTTCTGGAAGCGTCTTCAGGCGCGACTGAGCATCCGCTCCCTGGTCGGCGGCACGGCCATCTCGAACGGATTCCAGAATCTGAAGGAAGCGGCGGCCGTGCGCGTCCGCCGTGAACCTGGCACCATCAAGAACAGCACGACGCCCCCGTCCTCCGAGAGCGAGACCTCATGACGCAGCCCGCGACCGACCAGATCGCGCCGGTCTCCCGTCGCGCCGTCGCCTACCTCATCGACGCCCTGATCGCCGGGGGCCTCGCGATCGTGCTCGGCGGTGGACTCCTGGTCGGCGCCTCGCTCACCGGCAGCCTCGAGGGCAGTGTCGGAGTCCTGCTGATCGGGGGTCCGGTCGTGAGCCTGATCCTTCTCGGCTGGTTCGTCGTCTACACCGTGATGCAGGCGGGCACCGGCTCGATCGGCATGCGCGCCCAGGGCCTTCGGCTGGTCTCGGCGACGGACGGGAGCGGCCTCGGCTTCGGACGGACGCTGCTGCGCAACGTCATCTTCGGCCTCGCCGCCGCCATCGTCGTGGGCTACTTCACGCCGCTGTTCGACGGCTCCGGTCGGTACCAGGGGTGGCACGACAAGGTGGCCGGCTCCCTCATGGTGGACGCGCGCGTGCCTGCACCCGCCACCGCGACACCCGCCACCGCGACGACCGCGGTCCCCGCCTCGACCGGATCCGGGGCCGCGGCCCCGGCGCCCGCACCGGCGATCCCCGGACTCCCGCAGCCGGCTCCTGCCTCGGCTCCGGCCCCGATTCCGGGTCCCGCGCCGTTTCCTGTTCCGGCTCCGGCGACGGCTCCCGCCACGCCGCCCTCCGCTTCGATCCCTCCGCGACCGGCCGCTCCCGCGGCACCGGTCGCCGACGCGGGATCCCTCATCGCCTTCGTCCCCGGCATCACGCAGGATGCTCCCGCACGCCCAGCGCCCGAGCCCGAGCCCGAGCCCGAGACCGCACCCTCACCTGCACTCGACGAGACGATCCAGCAGCAGCCTGCGGCTCCGGTGAGTCCGCCCGCCGCGCCTGCCGCCCCCGCGGCGCCTGCCGCGTCGCGCACCACCGAGGAGGACGACCTCGAGGACACCAGGATCAGTGTTCCGGGACACCGGCTCGTCTTCACGTGGGACGACGGGACGCGTGTCTCCGTCTCCCGCCGCACGGTGTTCGGGCGCAACCCCGCACCGGAAGAGGGAGCGACGCTCGTGCCCGTGCGCGACGAGACGCTCTCGCTCTCGAAGACGCACTTCGAGGCGGCGGCCGAGACCTCGGGCGGCTGGGTGATGGACCGACACTCCACGAACGGCATGACGATCGTCCGCGCAGGCCAGCGGATCGCCTGTCCCGCGGGGCAGCGCGTCCCGGTGCGACTGGGCGACGCCATCGAGATCGGCGACCGCATCGTCACGATCGGCGGATACGCATGAGGCCGGGACTGGTCGTCTCGACCGGGTCGGCCACGCATCCGGGACTCCGGCGTGCGCTGAACGAGGACGCGCATCTGGCATCGGCGCCGATCTTCCTGGTCGCCGACGGAATGGGTGGGCACGAAGCGGGGGAGCGCGCGAGCGCCGCCGTGATCGCGGAGTTCGCGCGCTACATCGGTCGGTCCGCGCTCGAACTCGACGACGTGCGTCTGGCACTCTCCCTGGCGAGGGAGAGTGTCGAGGAGCTGTCCACCTCGGGCAACGGCCGCGCAGGTACGACACTCAGCGGTGTGTTCGTCGCCTCGGTCGACGGCATGGGCTACTGGCTCGCACTCAACATCGGCGACTCGCGCACCTATCGCTTCGCAGACGGCGAGCTGGAGCAGATCACGGTGGACCATTCCGTGGTGCAGGAGCTGATCGAATCGGGTGAGCTCACGGTCGAGGATGCCGTCTCCGACCGCCGCCGCAACATCATCACGCGGGCGATCGGCGCGAGCAGCACGGGCGACGCGGACTACTGGATGTTCCCCGCCGAGCTCGGCGACCGGATGCTGGTGTGCTCGGACGGACTCACCTCCGAGGTCGCCGACGCCCGCATCCGCGAGATCCTGATCGCCGAGAAGGACCCGCAGCGGGCGGCAGACGTGCTCATCGACGAGGCCGTCAGCGCCGGGGGTAGGGACAACATCACGGTGCTCGTCATCGATGCCGTCTCCGTCGCCTCGAGACCGGGGACGCTGATGGCCACCGATACGGACATCGACCAGGACACACGTCCACGAGAAGCCGCAGCAGGAGGGGTTCGCTGATGCAGACCAGCTACCGACCGGGACAGTGGTACCTGATCGTCATCCCGGGAGCGCTCGTCGCCCTCCCGCCCGAGGTGCCAGGCGATGTCGTCGCGCGGCTGTGGGAGCGCCTGCCGGAGGAGAAGACGCTCGCGACCGTTGTCGATGTGCTCACCGCGCAGTCGGGGGTCTCGTTCACTTCGCTGCCCTCGTTCGTCGCGGCCGTCGCCGAAGGATCGGACATGCGGATCGCCCTGCGGGGGGCGGTCACCGCGAGTGTGGAGACCGGCTCGGAGTCGTTCGAGCTCTCCGGCGCCGATGTCACCACCTGGAACGAGCGCTACCTCGGCGGTGCGACGAAGGTCGAGATCACGGTCGAGAGCGCCGATGCCGACGCCGACGGTCTGCCCGTGCAGAGCGGAATCGTCCGGGCGGCGGCTGTGAGCGCCGAGCTCGAACCGAGCGATGCCGATCCGCTCCCCTCCATCCTCGGCCCTGCCCCGGTCGTCGGGGAGTCCGCGCCGGCCGCGAACGTCGCGGCGCCGGAGCCTGTCGCGGCTCCTGAACCCGCGCCGGAGCCGGTGGCCGAGCCCGCGCCGCAGCCCGAGCCCGCGCCGGAGCCCGCGCCGGAGCCGGTGGCAGCTCCCGAGCCGGAGCCGGAGCCGGAGCCCGAGGAACCGCTCCCCGTCATCGACGATGCCTTCCTGCCGCCCACCGAGGTGACACTCGCTCCGCCGGTCGACGACGACTTCGACCAGCTGTGGGGCGCCACGGTGCACTCCGTCGGCGGGGCGGCGACACCGGCCGCGCCGATCGCCGTCGAGGGCGACCACGACGGCGCGACGATCTCGGCCGCAGACCTCCGCGCGCTCCGTCAGCAGCCGCCGGTCTCCAGTGACGCCCCGACGGAGGTGCTCGATGTCGCCCCGGCACCGGCCGCGGCCTCCGTCGGCCGCATCCGCCTGTCCACAGGGCAGGAGACGGCTCTGGATCGCACCGTGATCATCGGGCGCCGCCCGCGGTCGACGCGGGCGAGCGGCGCGAATCTTCCGCATCTCATCGCCGTCGAGAGCCCTCAGCAGGACATCTCGCGCAGCCACCTCGAAGTACGGCCGGAGGGCGACACCGTGGTGGTCATCGATCTGCACACCACCAACGGGTCCACCCTGCTGCGGCCGGGAGCCGACCCCGTGCGGCTGCACCCCGGCGAGCAGACGCTGGTGCTCTCCGGCGACGTCGTCGACCTCGGCGACGGTGTCACGGTCGCCTTCGAGGATCTGCCGTGACGCGTCGCCCCTCCCCGCCGCCGGACCTTCCCGGCTTCACCTACGTCGAGCCGCTGGGCACCGGCGGCTTCGCCGACGTCTTCCTCTACGAGCAGGAGATGCCCCGCCGCCGGGTCGCGGTGAAGGTGCTGCTCGCCGATCGCATCTCCAGCGGCGCCGCCCAGGAGTTCGCGGATGAGGCGAACGTCATGGCGATGCTCTCCACGCACCCCGCGATCGTGACGATCTACCAGGCAGGGGTCGCCGGAGACGGACGCCCGTACCTGGTGATGGAGTACTGCCCGCGGCCCAACCTCCAGCTGCGCGCGCGGAAGGACCCGTTCTCGGTGGCCGAGGCGCTGCGGGTCGGTGTGCAGGTGGCCGGTGCCGTCGAGACAGCGCACCGCGCCGGTGTGCTGCACCGCGACATCAAGCCCGCCAACATCCTGGTCACCGAGTACAACAGGCCGGCGCTCACCGACTTCGGCATCGCGTCCACCACCGGAGCCACGGGAGAGGCGTCGGGGATGTCGATCCCGTGGTCGCCCCCCGAATCGTTCGCCGAGCCGCCGCAGAGCGGACCCCGAACGGATGTGTGGGCCCTCGGAGCGACGCTGTACACCCTTCTGGCCGGCCGTTCGCCGTTCGAGCGTCCGGGGGAGCGCAACTCGAGCGCCGACCTCATCGAGCGCATCGAGCGTGCAGCTCTCCCCTCGCTGAAGCGGCCGGACTCGCCCGAGAGCCTGCAGCGCCTCCTCGAGCGCGCGATGGCGAAGAACCCCGACGATCGTTTCCCGAGCGCCGTGGCGTTCGCGCGGGCACTGCAGAAGGTGCAGATCGAGCTCTCGCATTCGGTGACGCCGATCGACATCGTCGACGACCACCCGCCGGCGGAGGATCTGGACGACGACGGCGACGGCCTCACGCGGGTGCGCGAGATCGTCAGCATCGACCCCGACGTGGCATCGTTCACCCGCCCGTCGGCGACGACGCAGCGCAAAGAGCCTCCGGCCGCGCTGCCCGGCATCCCGCGCTTCGACGCGCCACTCGCCGAGACATCGTCCGTGCCGTCCGTCGAGCAGACGCAGCTGCGTGCTCCGACTCCGACTCCTGCTCCGCCGCAGCCGCTGCCCCCGAGCGCCGATGACCGGACGATCGCCCGAGCCCCGCAGGTGGTCGCCCCCGACGCTGCCGTGCCGCCGGCGATGGTGCCCGGCACGCCCGTCGCAGCTCCGGCCGCACCCGAAGCGCCGCGCAGCCGCAAGGGCCTCTGGATCGGGCTCGCCGCCGCCGGCGTCGTGATCGTGATCGGCGGGATCGTCGGTCTGAACCTGCTGGTCGCCGGGATCACACCCGAACCGCAGGAGACGGCCGAGGCCGTCGACCCGAAGGATGTCGGCACGGATGTGGTGCCGAAGGTGACCGGGCTCGCCGGGACGCGGCAGGGCGAACAGGTCGTCTTCACCTGGACGAACCCGAGCCCGCTCGACGGCGACTCGTACATCTGGACCCCGGTGGCCGTGTCGGGAGAGGTCGATCCGCAGCAGACGCCGGATCCGACCGCTACCCTTCCTGCCACAGCGGGGACCGTGTGCATCGACGTGATGCTGCGACGCGACGACGGGCGCGCGTCCGAGACCGTGCGGGGGTGCGTGGAGTGAGTGGTGAAGGCGGTGTGACCGTCGAGTTCGCGGGGGAGTACTTCCCGGTCCGTCGAGGCGGGCGGTTCATCGTCGGACGCGAGGGCGACCTCGAACTCGACGACAATCTGTTCCTGCACCGGCACTTCCTGGAGATCACCGACGCCGACGGGCTGTGGTGGCTGTCGAACGTCGGCACGCGCCTCACGGCGACCGTGACCGACTCGGCCGGCGGAGTGCAGGCATGGCTCGCGCCCGGCGCCCGTCTTCCGCTGGTCTTCGAGACCACCACGGTCGTGTTCAGCGCAGGACCGACGACGTACGAGCTCACCCTGCACGCGGCCGAGCCGACGTTCCGTGCGACCAGACGCGAGCACGACGACGGCGGCGCATCGACGATCGGAGACGTACCGCTGACCCTCAGCCAGAAGCTCCTCATCCTCGCGCTGGCCGAGCCGCAGCTGCGCAGGGACGGCACGGGCATGAGCGAGATCCCCACCTCGGCGAAGGCCGCGGAGCGACTCGGGTGGACGGTCACCCGCTTCAACCGCAAACTCGACAACGTGTGCGACAAGTTCGACCGGATCGGTGTGCCCGGCATGCGCGGTGGGCAGCGCAGCTTCGCGACCAACCGTCGCGCGCGGCTGGTCGAACACGTGATCGCCTCGCGCCTGGTCGGCAAGAGCGACCTGCCTCTGCTCGACACCGCGCACGCCGTCGACGAGGCCGAGGGAGAGCAGGAGTGATCTGGGAGATCGACGACCACGCTCCCGAGGTCGAAGGGCTCGACGCGCACGGACGCCCCGACCCCGCGTACGCGGCGTCGCTGGGGCTGCGACCGGCGGGACGGGGAGCGCGTGTTCTCGCCGCTCTCATCGAGTGGACGGTGGCCGTGCTCATCGCGCTTCCGGCCATCATCGCGCTGACTCCCGTGCTCGCTCAGGCGGTGTCGGGGGAGTTCGACGCGGAGACGTTCTTTGCCCGGGGTGACCTGGTGTGGCTCATCGTCGCCGCCGCGGTCTCGCAGGGGCTGATGATCGCGTATGTGGTGGTCCAGCTCGTGCTGCACGGACGCAAGGGAGTGACGCTCGGCAAGGCGATCTGCGGCATCCGCTCGGTGAACGTCCGCACTCTCGAGCGCCCGGGATTCTGGCGCGGCGCCGTGGTCCGGTACCTCGTCGCGTACGCCTCGTTCATCGTGCCGATCGTCGGCCCCGTGCTGGTGATCATGCTCTCGCCGCTCTTCGATATCGAGAAGCGCGGCCGTGGATGGCTCGACCTGGCCGCCGCGACCTGGTTCGTGGACGTGCGGGGCGGCTTGAACCCCTACGACCAGAAGCGCATGCGCATCGCGCGCAAGCGGGTGAAGACGCCGGAGCACGAGGAGAAGGCGCCGCTCCCGTCCCTGGCCACGCCGGTACATCGCGATGCCCCGGCGGAGTATGTTCCGAGTGCACGGTTCTCCGGCGGCGTGATCGGCGCGCATCGATCCGCCGGGGGCACCGCGCCGGAGCCGCAGGAGGCCCCGGGCGTCGGATCCATGGTGTCGGCCGTGCCCCCGTCCCTGGCGACGGGTGCTCCCGGCCCGGCAGCATTCTCTCCGGCTCCGGCTCCGGCTCCCGCACCGGCTCCGGCTCCCGCACCGGCTCCGGCTCCTTCTGTCCCGGAACCGGCGCCCGTTCGGCCCCCGACATCCGCTCCTGTCGCCGCCTCTGCCGCCGCCACAGCGGCACCCGCTGTGGAAATGCCGGCAGCCCCGGACGCACCGGCACCTGCCGCATCTCCCGCGTCCGCACCCGCCGCTTCCCCCGCGCCGATGGGAGTACGAGCGCTCCTGGTGCTCGACACCGGGCAGCGTATCGAGGTGCGGGGGACGACGCTGTTCGGGCGGTCCCCGAGTGCCGCCGCTGGCGAGGGCGAGGCGCTCCTGGTGCCGGTCGTCGACGACACGCGCTCGGTGTCCAAGACCCACATCGCGGTGATGCCGGCCCGACGGGGCGTCTTCGTCGTCGACCGGGCCTCCACGAATGGCAGCGCGATCGTCCGAGGCGGTTCTGAGACAGCGCTGCCGGCGGGACACCCCGCGGAATTGCAGATCGGCGACACGGTGCGCTTCGGCGACCGGTCCCTCCTGGTGGAGTGGGTATGACCCTGAGCAGTGAGATGCGCCCTCGGCGCGGTGAGGACGAGCGATGAGAGTCAAGCTGACCCTGCGTCGACCCGCGGCACCCCTGACCGACGTGGTCGTGATGGCCGACTCGACGGCGACGATCGCCGACGTGGCGCGGCAGATCGCCACGACAGACCCCGCGCGCAGCATCATGGCGGCGCCCAGCGATGTGCTCACGCTGTCTGTCGCCCCGCCGACCAGCGAGCAGCTCACGATGCTCAACCCCGACCTGCTCGTGGGCGATGCCCCGATCGGCTCCGGGTTCCTCGCCGAGGTGATCAACGTCGGATCCCATCGGGCGTCGGTGGGCGGGGCGGGCACGCACCCGGCCGCCGTCCTCACGGTCGTCGCCGGTCCTGCCGCCGGCCAGGAGTTCCCGTTGCCGATCGGTCACTTCCTGATCGGACGCGACGCCGCGAACGATGTGACCATCGCCGACCCGCTGGTCTCGAAGCGGCACGCCCGCATCGAGGTCGCGGCGACCTTCGTCGAACTGGTCGATCTGAACTCCGCGAACGGCATCCTCGTCGACGGCGGACTCGTGCAGCGGCTCCGGGTCATCCCGGGACAGAGCTTCGTGCTGGGCGACTGCGAGTTCGTCGTGCACATGGTGAGCGATTTCGACGGCTCCGCCAGCGGCGACCCGGTGCTCGAGCGCGGAGGCGCTCTGATGTTCAACCGCAGCCCGCGCGTCGAGGAGCGCTTCACCGGGCAGGAACTGGACGAACCGCGCTACCCCCGCGACCAGCCGTCCCGGCTGTTCCCCTGGCCCATGCTCGTCGCTCCGATCCTGCTGGCCGTCACGATGTTCAGCATCACGCAGCGTCCGGCATCCCTCCTGATCGCGGCCGCGTCGCCGATGATGATGTTCGGGAACTTCATCTCGCAGAAGACCAACCTCGGTCAGCGTCTGCGCAAGGAGGCGGAGTCGTTCGAGGAGCAGTTCGAACGCCTGGAGGAGACGCTCTACCACTCCCACCCGCGGGAGCGGGAGGTGCGGCAGAACGAGGTACCGGCCGTCGCCGTCGTGTTCGACGAGGCGATGCGGCTCGGACCCCTGCTGTGGACGCGACGCCCCGAGCACTGGAACTTCCTCGCGATGCGCCTGGGCGTCTGCGAGAGCGAGGCGCGCACGCGCATCAAGCGCACCGAGAGCCCTGACGCGCTCGTCGAGTACGTCGAGCGCGTCGACCGCCTCGAGGAGCGGTACCGGATGATCGACGACGTGCCGATCCTGGAGTCGCTCCAGAGCGTCGGGTCGATCGGTGTCGCCGGTCCCACATCGCTGGCGAGCGACGCGCTCCGCGGCATCGCCGTGCAGCTGTTCGGCACGCATTCGCCGAACGAGCTGGTGACGGTCGCGCTGACCGAGCCGGGCTGGGCCAACGAGCTCGACTGGCTCAAGTGGTTGCCCCACACCTCCAGTGAGCGCAACCCGTTCAAGGAGATGCCTCTGGCAGACTCCGCCTCGACCGGCACGGCACTGCTCAGCGGCCTGGAGGAGATCGTCCTGCGTCGCTCGCGGGAGTCGAAGTCCGCCCGGCCCCCGTACGGCGCCGACTGGGACCCGATGCGCTACGGCACCGACGTCAAGCGCGCCGCCGAGGACGCGACATTCCCCGGCCAGACGGCGATCCTCGTGATCATCACGAACGATGCTCCTGTCGATCGCGCCCGGCTGACCCAGATCCTGGAACGCGGTGCCGACGTCGGCGTGTACGCCCTGTTCGTCGCTCCCGTGGTCGAGGCGCTGCCCGCCGCGTGCCGCACGTTCGTCGACGTGAGCGCAGGGCTCGGCGATGCGGTGGTCGGCACGGTCCGCAGCGGCGTGGACTATCGCGGAGTGCAGGTCGAGGGCGTCTCGCACGCCTACATGACCATGTTCGCCAAGCGGCTGGCCCCCGTCGTCGACTCCAGCACCGTGATCGAGGACTCCTCCGACATCCCGAACTCGGTCAGCTTCCTCTCCCTGGTGGGCACCGAGGTCGCGGAGGACGCGAACGCGGTGATCGACCGCTGGCGCCAGAACAACACGATCATCGACCGCTCCGGCGCCCCGCAGGCCCGGCTGAAGAAGGCGGGGAACCTGCGCGCCATCATCGGACAGTCGCAGACCGACGCGATGACCCTCGACCTGCGCACCCAGGGTCCGCACGCCCTCGTCGGCGGGACGACCGGTGCCGGTAAGAGCGAGTTCCTGCAGGCCTGGGTGCTCGGCATGGCAGCCGCCCACAGCCCGGATCGCGTCACCTTCCTCTTCGTCGACTACAAGGGCGGCTCCGCGTTCGCCGACTGCGTCGACCTGCCGCACACGGTGGGCCTGGTCACCGACCTGAGCCCGCACCTGGTGCGTCGCGCCCTCACCAGCCTGCGCGCCGAGCTGCACCACCGCGAGCACCTCTTCAACCGCAAGAAGGCCAAGGACCTGCTCGAACTCGAGAAGCGGCGTGACCCGGAGACTCCGCCGGCGCTCGTGCTCGTGATCGACGAGTTCGCCGCGCTCGCCGGAGAGGTGCCGGAGTTCGTCGACGGCGTCGTCGACATCGCCCAGCGCGGTCGCTCCCTCGGCATCCACCTGATCATGGCGACGCAGCGACCGGCCGGTGTCATCAAGGACAACCTGCGGGCGAACACGAACCTGCGCGTCGCGCTGCGCATGGCGGACGAATCCGATTCGAAGGATGTCGTCGACGATCCGGTGGCGGCGACGTTCCCGCCCTCGCTGCCGGGGCGCGGCATCGCGAAGACCGGTCCGGGACGCCTCGTGCCGTTCCAGTCGGCCTACGCCGGCGGATGGACGACGGACGAGGCGCAGGTCGCCGAGGTGAAGGTGGCGGAACTCCGGTTCGGCTCCATCCAGACCTGGGAGGCCGAGCAGGCTCCGGAGTCCGAGTCCCACGACGAGGATCTCGGACCCAACGACCAGAAGCGCATCGTGGCGACGCTCGTGAACGCGGCACGTGCGGCTCGTATCCCCGCGCCTCGACGTCCGTGGCTCGACGACCTCGAGGGGGCCGTCGACATGCGCGACCTCCCGGTGCTCGGCGACGGACAGGTGCTGCTCGGCAAGATGGACGTGCCGGAGCGGCAGCTGCAGGAGCCGGCGTACTTCCATCCTGACAAGGACGGCTCGCTCCTCGTCTACGGAACGAGCGGGTCGGGCAAGTCGACCGTGCTGCGCACCATCGCGATCGCGGCGGGCTTCGACCCCGCGCATTCGAACGTCGAGGTGTACGGACTCGACTTCGGTTCCGGCTCGCTCAAGAGCCTGGAGATGCTCCCGCACGTCGGCTCGATCATCTCGGGCGACGACTCCGAGCGCGTGCAGCGCGTGCTGCGCTCGTTGGCCGCGGTGCTGGATGACCGCGGCAAGCGCTTCAGCGCTGCCAACGCCTCGAGCCTCACCGAGTACCGCGAGCTCACCGGGCGGGACGAGGCGCGCATCCTGCTGCTGATCGACGGCTTCCCGCAGTTCCGCAGCGAGTGGGAGTCGACCACCGCGCGGATGCCGTTCTACCAGACTTTCATGCGCATCCTCGGCGAGGGTCGCCCGCTGGGCGTGCACGTGATCGCGAGCGCTGACCGTTCCGGCTCCGTGCCCACAGCGGTCAGCGCGAACGTCTCGCGGCGCGTGGTGCTGCGCCTCTCGGATGAGTCCGGGTATGCGATGCTCAACGCGCCCAAGGATGTGCTGGACGAGCGTTCCGCGCCCGGTCGCGCCATCGTCGATGGCCGCGAGACGCAGATCGCGACGCTGGGCGGGACCCCGAACGTGGCGGAGCAGACCAAGCTGCTCGAGGGCGTCGCCGAGAGGCTGCGTGCGGCGGGAGCGAGGGAGGTGCCCGAGATCGGTGCGCTGCCCACCCGCCTGTCGGTGCGCGACCTGCCCGATCGCCTGGGCGAGTTCCCGGTGCTCGGTGTCGCGGAGGACACCCTGGCGGCGCGCGACTTCGACCCGGTCGGCACGTTCGTCGTGGCCGGTCCGCCGTCGTCGGGCAAGACCAACGCCCTCAAGTCGCTCATCACCTCGATGGGGCGACTCGACCCGGCGACCGTGCTGTTCCACTTCGGAGGCCGTCGTGCCCAGCTCAAGGACTACACGAGCTGGACGCGCAGCGCCGTGACGCCGGAGGACGCGAAGGAGCTCGCCAAGGAGATCACCGAGCTGATCGCCGACGACTCGCTCCCGACGAGAGTGCTCATCGTGGTCGAAGACGTGCCCCAGTTCGCCGACAGCCCGGCCGAGCGCGAGATGAAGGCCCTCTTCCAGGCGATCAACCGCAGCGACCACCTGCTCATCGGCGATGCCGACGTCACGCAGGTCACGAGCGGCTTCGGGTTCATCGGCGACTTCAAGGCCGGGCGCAAGGGCATCATCCTCAAGCCCGATTCCTTCGACGGCGACGCGGTGTTCAAGGTGCCGTTCCCGAAGGTCAAGCGCACCGACTTCCCCGAGGGGCGAGGCATCTTCGTGCAGGCCGGACGCCAGGTCACGGTGCAGCTGCCGCTCGTCGAGGGGTAGACGACGGCCGCAATCGTGGATGGGGAGTTGTCCCCATCGACGGTGTTCGTGGGTGCCGCGTAGGGTGGGGTTATTCGGGCCGGAGGGGTCCGGTTCTCTCGATTTGCGGAGGTGT
>NZ_JADDUD010000005.1:0-246605 GCF_015159725.1 Microbacterium sp. R1
TGGCATTTGACAAGTGCACGCTGTTGAGTTCTCAAGGATCGGATGCTCCCACGACCCAGCCATCACAGCCAGGCCCGAAGGGCAACTTCTCTATCTTACCCACCTTGTCCCGCTTGTCAAATCGGCGCGCTGTGCGAATCAGAGATCCGCAGCGCAGCTGATGACAGCCGCAGAAGAGGTGGAGTCCCTATCCTAGACGCAAGCGCCTGTTCTCTCAAGTGAGAGTGGATCGGGAGTGGTTCTCCGCTTGAGGGGGGTGAAGCTCTTGGCTCCTCCGCTTCCCTGTGGGGCGAACAAGTAATAAGTTACGCGGGTCCCGGGGATCTGGCAAATCGGGCCACCCCACCCGGGCGTGTCGCCTTGACTCGTCGAGTGATTTCCTGCGGGTCAGGGGCAGTTTCGGTGGCGATGCGCACCCGCAGTACGATCACGCCATGCCGGATTCAGCTGATCGCCTCCCCACCCCAGGCCTGTTCTCGATGGACGCCGACGGCGGCGCACATGAGGGGCGGGCGGCAGCTCAGCTGCTCGCGCGCATCGGGCGGGAGCTCGGCCTCGGTGACGCCGACGACGCTGTCCGACCGCTCCGTGCGGTCCCACTTCCCTCGCGACTGGCCACCGCTGACCTCGCCTGGGCGAGCGTGAGCGCAGCCATGCTTGCTGCCGGCGGGGTCCCGGCTTCGCTCGATCCGGATCGGATCGCGGTCGCGTTCCGCAGTGACCGTGTTTTGACGATCGATGACGTCGCTCCCCCGGTCTGGTCCGAGTACTCAGGGTTCTGGCGGACAGCAGACGGATGGATCCGCACCCACGGGAACTATCCCCATCACGCGGCGGCGCTGCGTGCGGGACTCGGTCTGCGAGATGGTGCGGGCGGCGATCTCGTCGGGGGTACCCTCGCCGAACGGGACTCTCACGATGCCGTCCGCGAGATCACGGCTGCCGGCGGGCTCGCTGTCGTCGTCGCTGCGGAGGATCCCGCCCTCGATCGTGCCGCCAGAGAGCGTCCGCTCCTGGAGATCAGCCGACCGGACGGGATGTCCGATGCGCTCGACCAACCCGCCGTTGGTCTTTCCGTGCGTGCGGGCCGTCGACCACTTCAGGGCATGCGCGTCCTCGACCTGACAAGGGTCATCGCCGGCCCGGTGTGCACGAGGACACTCGCCCTGCTCGGTGCCGATGTGCTGCGCATCGATCCGCCGACGCTGCCAGAGCCGGAGTGGCAGCACCTCGATACGGGCCATGGCAAACGGTCGGCCGTGCTGGACGCGCGGAGCGCTCGCTTCCATGATCTGCTCGCGCGGGCCGATGCCGTCGTGCTCGGATACCGTCCGGCGTCACTCGACCGGCTGGGGTTGGACCCCGACCTGCTCGTGCGCCGATACCCGGGCCTGGTGGTCGCGCAACTGAGCGCCTGGGGCACGGAGGAACCGGAGCGAGCCGGTTTCGACAGCCTCGTGCAGGCGGAATCCGGCATCGCGCTCATCGAATCGGTCGACGGTGATCGTCCCGGCGCACTTCCCGCGCAGGCTCTCGACCACAGCGCGGGCTATCTGCTCGCTGCCGCTGTGACCTCTCTGCTCCGGGGGAACCGCCGAGAGGAGCGTTCGTGCGTGGTCCGCACATCGCTTCGTCGCATCGCGGCGGAACTGCTCGGGATGCCGCGTCGCGGGATGGCCGGAGCCGAGGTCGAGTTCGACGTGCGGCCGCATGCCGCCCGGTTCGGTGTCGACGGGAGCGCAGTGGTGACCGCTCGACCCGCGCTGACGGGACTCGAGTTCGCGGCCCCGCACGCCTGGGGGTCCGATCAGCCCGTCTGGTGACGGCGTCCTCGCACCGACAGCGCGATGCAGAGCGCCACGGTGAGCGCACCCCAGAGGGCACAGGCCGGAGGGAGCACCCGATACGCGAGGTGCTGAACGGTGAACTCCGCGTCGAGGGGGCCGAAGACGACGAGACCCCCGACCCACGCGATGACGAGGAACCCGGGGAGCGAGATCCACCACGCCACGCGCACCCACGGCGGCGATGACTGCGTGACGCCCTGACGCGGTGTCTGCCGACGGAGCCGGAGCAGAGCCCAGATGCCGATGACCCCGAGGCCGATCAGGCTCGAACCGTGTTGGAGCCACTTGAACCCTGGCAGCGGTCCCCACATGTCGTCGAGGCCGGGGATCAGGTGCACGCCCCACCGTCCCTCATGCGTGAAGAGGTCCCACACGATGTGCGAGAGAACACCGATCACGAACGACGCCGCGAGCAGGAACGGATACGCGCGCGTGCGCCCCACACCGACTGCAGCTCCTGCCGCCGTGAGACCCCTGTCATTCCATTCCTCAGGCAACCGCCGAGCCAGCCAGAGCGGAGCGAGTTCGGGAACAGCCGGACGGAGCACGACCCGCCAGATCAGGAACAGCACGAACGCGAGAAGCCCTGTCCACACGACATTGCCGAACGTGTGCGTGAACGAGTAGTTCAGTCCTACGCCACGCACGAACAACGGCAGGTCCGGGGTCATCGCGCCGATCGCGATCGCAGCCGGCACGAGCGGCGTGCGGATGAACGGCAGCGCTACCAGGGCGTGGCTGGGCGTGAACGGCATCGAGCTCGGGCTCAGCCGACGAAGAGGCCGGCGAGGGTCTTCTTGCCACGGCGGAGCACGGAGACCCCGCCGGGAAGCGAGCCCTGGACCGTCGCCGTCTCGTCGTCGACGCGTTCGCCGTCGAGCGTGACGCCGCCCTGCGTGATCGCGCGCCTCGCCTCGGACAGGCTCGACACGAGCCCCGTCGACACCAGGGCCTCGACCACCGGGGTGCCGGCGCCGACGGTCGCATTCGGCAGCTCCTCCAGAGCAGTGCGGAGCGTCTCGGCATCGAGCGTGGTCAGGTCTCCCTGGCCGAAGAGAGCCTCGGAAGCTGCGATCACGGCAGCTGTCGCCTCCACACCGTGCACGGTCGCCACAACTTCGAGCGCCAGCCTCTTCTGAGCGGCTCGGCGGAACGGCTCCGCGGCCACGAGCTCGGCGTACTCCTCGATCTCCGACCTGGTGAGGAATGTGAAGACCTTCAGACGTTCGATCACGTCGGAGTCCGCGGTGCTCAGCCAGAACTGGTACATCCGGTACGGGCTGCACATGTCGGCGTCGAGCCAGATGGCGTTGCCCTCGCTCTTGCCGAACTTCGTGCCGTCGCTGTTCGTGATGAGGGGTGTGCCGATGGCATGCACCGACGCCCCCTCGGCACGGCGGATGAGCTCGGTGCCGCTGGTGAGGTTGCCCCACTGATCCGAGCCGCCGGTCTGCAGCACGCAGTCGTACTGCCGGTACAGCTCGAGGAAGTCCATGCCCTGCAGGATCTGGTAGCTGAACTCGGTGTAGCTGATGCCCTCATCGGAGTTGAGTCGCGCCGCGACCGCATCCTTCTTGAGCATCGTGCCCACACGGAAGTACTTGCCGATCTCGCGCAGGAAGTCGATCGCGCTCAGCGGCGCCGTCCAGTCGAGGTTGTTCACGATGCGGGCGGCGTTCTCACCCTCGAAGCTGAGGTAGCGCTCGACCTGGGCACGCAGGCGTCCGACCCAGTCCTCGACCGTCTCCCGCGTGTTCAGCGTGCGCTCGGCCGTTGGACGAGGGTCGCCGATCAGACCGGTCGAGCCGCCGACGAGACCGAGCGGCTTGTGACCGGCGAGCTGGATGCGACGCAGCGTGAGCAGCTGCACGAGGTTTCCGAGGTGCAGACTCGCCGCCGTCGGATCGAAACCGCAGTAGTACGTGATCGGGTCTCCCGCGAGCAGGGCGCGCAGCGCCTCCTGGTCGGTGGACACATGGACCAGGCCACGCCACACGAGTTCGTCCCACACGTTCTCGAACGCGGGATCGATCGCCTGGGGTGCGGTCGTCAGATCGGGAGTTGACACGCGCTCCAGGCTATCAGCGCGGTACAGCCTCGAATTCCGCTCAGACAGGCGTGTCAAGACGGTCGAACTCCTGCGCCGTCAGCGAAATCGATGCCGCATCCATGGCGGCGTCCAACTGCTCTACTCTGCTTCCCCCGACGATGGGGCGGATCCCCCGTGCGAGCTGCCAGGCCAGCACGATTTGCCCTCTGCCGACTCCGCGAGCGGCGGCGATCTCCTCCAGCACCGCGAGCCGCCGCGTGGTCCCCGGGTGGTCGTACACCTCGGGTACCGGTTTGGCCTGGTTGTCATACGCCCCCGAGAGCAACGGCGTGTACGCCCACACCTCGATGCCGTTGTCTCGGGCGAAGTCCCGCTGCTCATCGCTGAGCACGCCGAAGGGATGCGCCACACCGGGTGGGAGGGTGCCCGGTCGGGTGCGCAGGTAGGTGCTGTTCAGCTGGAAGGCATCGATGGGGACGCTGCCGATCGACTTGGCGTGAGCGCGGGCGCGTTCGATGCGCCAGGCAGGATGGTTGGAGGCGCCGACACGGGTCACCGTGCCGGCGGACGTGAGCGCGGCCAGGGCGTCGACGGTGTCCTCGATCGCGACGGCGCGGTCCTCCTGGTGCAACCAGAGCAGGTCGATCCTGTCGACGCCGAGGCGATCGAGAATCCCCTCGACGGCGGCACCGATCGCGCGTGGCGAGAGCCCGGTCCGGTGTTCGGGCCAGGAGCCGGGCCACAGCGGCTCCGCTCCCACCTTGGTGGAGATGCGCACCTGCTGCCGGGCGCCTGGTCGTGCCGCGAGCCAGCGTCCGATGACTTCCTCCGACGCTCCCCCGTGTCCGCTCTCGCTCGCCCAGAAGCTGTAGCAGTCTGCCGTGTCGATCCAGGTGCCGCCTCGCTCGACGAAACGGTCGAGCAGGGCGAAGGAGGTGTCCTCGTCGACGAGCGTGCCGAAGGACATCGCGCCGAGGACGAGCGGGGATGCGGGTGCGTTCCGAGTGGTCATGACCTCACTGTGCAACCTGGAGCGCACTCCAGGTCAAGACCTATGCTCAGGAGATGACGACGTACACCCCGGCGGAGACCGCAGCGCGTTCCGGCTTCAGCATCGACACGCTCAGGTACTACGAACGGGAAGGCATCCTGCCCACGGTCACCCGCACCGCCGGCGGGCATCGCGCCTACACCGACGCCGACCTCGGGCTGCTCGACTTCCTCAAGTGCCTTCGCGAGACGGGCATGCCGGTCGAACGACTGCGCCGCTACGGACAGCTCTGTCGGAGCGAGGAGACGATCCCCGAACGGATCGCACTCCTCGAAGAGCATGCGGCGACGGTCGAACAGCAGCTCGCCGAGGTCCTCGCGCAGCAGCGACGCCTCGCGGAGAAGCTGGACTGGTATCGATCGCTGAGTTGAGGTCGCTCAGCTGTGCGCCGCCCACCACACCAGGAAAGCGGCACCCAGCGCGATCACCCAGCTCACCAGACTGCCTACGAGGAAGTACTCGGCGCGGGCGCCGGTCTCGCCATCGCGGGAGATCTCGGGGAATCGGACGATGCCCTTCGCCGCGAGCATCGCGGCGAGGATCGGATACGCCGCGGCGAGGGTGAGGATGAGGACGAGGATGCGCTCCAGCGGTCCGATCAGTCGACCGCCTTTGAAGCCGCTGCGCGGATCGCGGGGTGCGGGTGCCGTCTCGGCGCCCTCCTCCTCGACGGTGTCTGCCTGGACGGTGTCTGCTTCGGTGGTTCCTGTTTCCACGGTTCCGGCCACGACAGGTGCTGCCTCCGCGGTCGGCATCGCCGGGTCACGGGGAAGCCACGTGTGCTCGCCATCGAGTGCCGCACGCACCACGAGGTTCGACGACTCGAGGAGGAAGACCCCGGCACCGAGCGCGAGCATGGCGAGATCGAACGGAACCTCCCCGAACGGCGACCGGAGGTGCCAGATCGCACCGATGAGACCGGAGTCGGAACGGGCGCCGAGCCAGACGACGGCTCCGACGCTCAGAACCGCGAGCAGGACGGCCGGCCAGAACCCCAGGGGCGCCGGACGCTCCGTCGGCATGCACCACACCCAGAGCGCGCCGACGACGAGGGCGAGCACCATGGGAAGAAGGGCATCGCCGACGCTGCCGAGCAGGAGCAGGATGACGGCGATCACGAGATAGCCGACCCAGCGGCGGGGCGCGAACTGACGCACCAGATCGGCGGCGCCGACCGCCAGGAGGAGGAACCCCGCGACGATCATGCGCGCGCCCCTCGAAGCGCGGCTACGCCCTCGATGAGCGCAGCCGTTCCCGCACTGCGCAGCGACTTGGAGACGCTGGGCTGGGTGATGCCCTCTTCCGCAGCGAGTTCCTGCTGGGATCGACCGAGCAGACGACCGTAGGCGAGCCGTCGTTCCCGCTCGCTCATCGCCCCCACCAGCTCATCGCGGACGAGGAGGTAGGCGTTCGATGCCGCGATCGTGCTCTCCATGACCTCATCCTGCCCGGATGATCCGACAATCCACGACCGCGTGCGCGGCACGGCGCGACTCTCTCGCGCGTGCACGGTCTCGATCGCCGCTCTGGCCGCGTACCAGCCCGGTCCGTCGGCGAGTTCACCGTGCACGGACTCGACAGGGCGCACCTCCCCCACCCCGATGCCGAAGCGGAAGGCGACACCGTCCGGCAGCCGCAGCTGGATCATCAGGAGCGACACCATGGCGTCGGCCAGATCGAGATAGACACCCTGCTGCTCGTCGCCGACGGTGGGCGTGAGCGGCTGCGCCGCCAACGGGAGGTCTGCTTCGACGTCGGCTATGGTGTCGTCGAGCACGCGTTGCGCGGCTGTGCGATCGTCGAGACGACGAGAACCCACGATGTCTGCGAGTACCGCGATGACCATGGCATAACCATATCACGAATAATCCTCGACTTATGCGTCAATTGGTTATATCTTGAGATCATGCCTGAATCGCACATGATCCCCTGGTCCGACGGAACCTGGACCAACGCTCCGACCTCCCCCGCCGCGCTACCCGCCGGAACGACTCCGCTCGATGTCACCGCGGTGGAGAGCAGCGATGCCTGGCGGCACACCGCTTACGGCTTCGTGCACGACACCGAGCACGCCCTGCTCGCCCCGCTCGGGGTCGGCGAGGCCATGGAGGTCTCCTTCCGCGCACCGTGGGACGGCCAGTTCGACCAGGCAGGCGTCTTCGTGCGCATCGACGAGGAGCACTGGGTGAAGACGGGTCTCGAGTACGCCGACGGCCATCTGGGACTCGGCGCCGTGGTCACAGCCGGTGTCTCCGACTGGTCCGTCGGCCACGTCGACGAGTGGCTCGAGAGCGAGATCACCGTGCGCGTCAGCCGCTGGGCGGATTCCCTGATCGTTCGCGCCCGCGCCGACGACGGCCCCTGGCGACTCGTCAGGGTCGCCCCATTCGACGGACAGGCAGCCGCGGCAGCCGGTCCGTTCCTCGCGGCACCGACCCGCGCCGGCCTCACCGTGCGCTTCACGCGCTGGGAACGGTCGGAGGCCGACGCCGACCTGCACTGAGCAGGCAGCGACGGCGGCCGCCTGCGCCTCCGGTCAGAAGCCTCCGGTCAGATACCGAGGGCGTGGGCTGCCGCCTGTGCGCGCGCGACGAGTTCCGCGCGCTGCTCGGCGACCCGTTCCGGTGCGGTGCCGCCGATCCCGGTCCGCGACCCGACGGAGCCCTCGATCGTGAGGACCTCGCGCACCTCGGGCACGAGATGCGGCGACACCGAGAGCAGCAGCTCATCGGAAGCATCCTCCAGCCCGATCCCCCGCTCCTCGCACGCCCGCACGAGCGCACCGGAGATCTCGTGCGCATCCCGGAACGGCACGCGGCGCTTCACGAGCCACTCGGCGACATCGGTCGCAAGGGAGAACCCCTGAGGCGCGAGCGCCGCCATCCGTTCGGTGTCGAAACGCAGCGTCGCGATCATCCCTGCGAACGCGGGAAGCACCACCTCGAGGGTCTGCACCGAGTCGAAGACCGGCTCCTTGTCCTCCTGCAGGTCGCGGTTGTACGCGAGCGGGAGGCCCTTGAGGGTGGCGAGCAGGCCGGAGAGGTTTCCGATCAGACGCCCCGACTTGCCCCGAGCGAGCTCGGCGATGTCGGGGTTCTTCTTCTGCGGCATGATGCTCGAGCCCGTCGAGTAGCCGTCGTCGAGGGTGACGAAGCCGAACTCGCGGGTGTTCCAGAGGATGATCTCCTCGGACAGGCGCGAGATGTCGACGCCGGTCATCGCCGTGATGAAGGCGAACTCCGCCACGACATCGCGAGCCGCCGTGCCGTCGAGCGAGTTCTCCGCGGGGCGGTCGAGGCCCAGCTCGGTCGCCACGAGTGCGGGATCGAGCCCGAGGGTGGAACCGGCCAGCGCTCCGCCGCCGTACGGCGAGACGCCGGCGCGACGACGCCAGTCCACGAGACGTTCGAGCTCACGCACCAGCGGCCACCCGTGCGCCTGCAGGTGGTGGGCGAGCAGCACCGGCTGTGCGTGCTGCAGATGCGTGCGGCCGGGAAGGATCGCCGTCGGATGAGCCTCGGCCTGAGCGACCAGGGCATCGATCACCCGGAGGATGTCGCGGGCGATCACTCGCGCATGGTCGATCAGGTACATGCGCACGAGCGTGGCGATCTGGTCGTTGCGGCTGCGACCGGCACGCAGCCGCCCGCCGAGCTCCGGCCCGAGCTCGACGATCAGCGCCTGCTCCAGCGCGCCGTGGACGTCCTCATCGGTCGGCACGGGGCGCAGAGTGCCGTCGGCGACCTTGCGCGCGACCGCGTCCAGCCCCTCGTGCATCCGCCGCGCCTCGTCCGGTTCCAGGTACCCGGCCGCTTCGAGCGCGGTGGCGTGCGCGTGGGAGCCCGCGATGTCGTACGGAGCGAGGATCCAGTCGAAGTGGGTGGAACGGCTCAGCTCCACCAGTTCAGGCGAGGGCCCTGTGGCGAAGCGGGCGCCCCAGAGCGCGCCTTCGTTGGTGCCTTCGTGCGTCGCGTCGCTCATCATGCGTCCTTCTTGCCGAGGAGCCAGACCAGCAGCGCCTTCTGCGCGTGCAGGCGGTTCTCGGCCTCGTCCCAGACCACGCTCTGCGGACCGTCGATCACGCTGGAATCGACCTCGTAGCCGCGGTCGGCAGGGAGGCAGTGGATGAAGATCGCCTCAGGATCGGCCAGGGTCATCGTCTCCGGAGTGACCTTGTAGCCGCCGAGGTCGCGGATGCGTGCGAGCTTCTCCTCCTCCTTGCCCATCGACACCCAGGTGTCGGTCACGACGACGTCGGCACCGGCAGAGGCCTCGACCGGGTCGGTGAAGAGGGTGATCGACCCGCCGGTCTCGGCGGCGCGTCGATCGGCGGCCTCGATGACATCCGCACGAGGAGCGTAGTCCTCGGGCGACGCGATGCGCACGTGCATGCCCGCAGTCACACCGGCGAGCGCGTAGGAGTGCGCCATGTTGCTCTGCCCGTCGCCGAAGAACGTCAGCGTGAGCCCCTTCAGGTCGCCCTTGTGCTCGCGGATCGTGAGCAGGTCGGCGAGCAGCTGACACGGGTGGAAGTCATCCGACAGCGCATTGATGACCGGCACACGCGTACCTTCCGCCATCTCCTCGAGACCCGACTGCGCATACGTGCGCCACACGATGGCCGCGACCTGGCGCTCCAGGACGCGAGCGGTGTCGGACGGGGTCTCCTTGCCGCCGAGCTGGCTGCTCGCTGTCGAGATGATCAGCGGCGAACCGCCGAGGTCGGCGATCCCCACCGCGAACGAGACGCGGGTGCGCGTGGAGGACTTGTCGAAGATGACCGCGACGGTCTGGGGGCCGGCCAGGCTCTTGTCGGCCCACCGGTCCTTCTTCAGCTCGATCGCGAGATCGAGGATCTCGGCCTGCTCGGCGGGGGTCAGATCGTCGTCACGCAGCAGGTGGCGGGTCATGCGGATACCTTTCCGGCAGCAGAGGCCTGGACGTCGGCGAGCGAAGCCGTGAACAGCTCGCGGAACTCGGCGAGCTCGGCGTCGCCGATCGTGAGAGCCGGTGCGATGCGAACCGTCTCGGGGTTGGCGGCGTTGACGATGAGACCGCGCGCCTGGGCGGCCGCGACGACCTCACCGGCGACGGGCGCAGTCAGCGCCACGCCGATGAGCAGACCACGTCCGCGCACACCGTCGATCAGCGGCGAGTCGATGCCGAGCAGGATCTCGCGCAGCTCGGCACCACGACGGGCGGCGTTCTCGACCAGGCCGCCACTCTCGATCTCGGCCAGGACCGCGTCTGCGACCGCGGTCGCGAGCGGGTTGCCGCCGAAGGTGGAACCGTGGGATCCCGGGGTGAAGAGCGCACTGGCGCTGCCGAAGGTGACCAGCGCGCCGATCGGGAAGCCGCCGCCGATGCCCTTGGCGAGGGTGATCGCATCGGGGGTGATGCCCTCGTGGCTGAACCCGAACCATTCACCGGTACGACCGGCACCGGTCTGGATCTCGTCGACGATCAGCAGGGCGCCGTGAGCGAGGGTCAGCGAGCGCGCAGCGGCGAGATAGCCCTCCGGCAGCTCGACCACTCCGGCCTCGCCCTGGATGGGCTCGACGATGATCGCGGCGACGCGGTCATCCATCGCGGCCTCGAGAGCCTCGATCGTGGCGGGGATGTGCTCGACCCCGGCGGGCATCGGCTCGAACGGCGCGCGCATCGAGACCTTGGCGGTGAGCGCGAGCGAGCCCATCGTACGACCGTGGAAGCCGTTCTCGAGAGCGAGGATGCGCGGCCGCTCGGAGCCGCCGTGCAGACGCGCGAGCTTGAACGCGGCCTCGTTGGCCTCGGCACCCGAGTTCGAGAAGAACACGCGACCGTCGATGCCGGCACCGGCCAGACGCTTCAGGCGTGCCGCGAGCGCGAGCTGAGGCGGGGTGGCGAAGTAGTTCGACACGTGCGCGAGCGTGGCCGCCTGCGTCGAGACCGCCTCGACGAAGGCCGGATGCGCGTGCCCGAGCGAGGTCACCGCGATGCCCGCGAGGAAGTCGAGGTGGCGTCGGCCGTCGGCATCCCACAGGTACGAGCCCTCACCGCGGACCAGCAGCGCGAGCCGCTCCCCCGCGTTGAGCACGAGATCGCGTGCCGCATCGTCCTGCCAGACGGTCATGCCGTCACCTCGTTCTTTCCCAGGACCACTTCGGTCCCGATTCCCTTGCTGGTGAAGAGTTCGACGAGCACCGAGTGCGGCACCCGCCCATCGATGATCGCCGCCGCGTCGACGCCGCCCTCGACCGCATCGAGACAGGCCCGCATCTTCGGGATCATCCCCGACTCGAGCGTCGGAAGCATCTGGATGAGCGCATCCGACGTCAGATGGGAGACGAGCGAGTCGCGGTTGGGCCAGTCGGCATACAGCCCCGGCACGTCGGTCAGGATGACGAGCTTTCGCGCGTGCAACGAGACCGCGAGAGCGGCTGCCGCGGCATCCGCGTTGACGTTGAGCGACTGCCCGGGGTGATCGAGATCGGGCGCGATGCTCGACACCACCGGGATGCGCCCTGCGGCGAGGTGGTCGAGCACGGGCGTCGGATCGACCTCGACGACGTCGCCGACCCGACCGAGGTCGACTTCTTCGCCGTCGATCACGACACCACGACGGCGCCCTCCGAAGAGTCCGGCGTCCTCCCCGCTGAGGCCGGTCGCGATCGGGCCGTGCGAGTTGATCTTCGACACGAGCTGCGGGTTGACCTGACCGGTGAGCACCATGCGCACGACGCTGATCGCCTCGGTGTTGGTGACGCGGTAGCCGCCCTTGAACTCGCTCGGGATCTCGAGCCGCTGCAGCATGTTGGAGATCTGCGGCCCTCCACCATGCACCACGACCGGAAGCACCCCGACGTAGCGGAGGTAGGCGATGTCCTGGGCGAAGGCGTCCTGCAGCTCCTCCGACACCATGGCGTTGCCGCCGTACTTGATGACGACGATCTGGTCGCGGAACTTCTTCAGCCACGGCAGCGACTCGATGAGCGTCGTGGCCTTCTGCGCGGCGACGTCCGGCGTGGTGTCCTGGATGTCGGTCATGAGGCGTAGGCGCTGTTCTCGTGCACGTAGTCGTGGGTCAGGTCGTTCGTGAGCACCGTGGCCGTCGACTCCCCGACCTTGAGGTCGATAACGAGGTGCGTGGCGCGCGGGGTGAGGTCGACCTCTTCGCGGGGGCGGTCCGGACCACCCTGGCTGCAGACGCGCACGCCGTTCATCCAGACGTCGACGTCGTAGGGGTCGAACTGCGCATTCGTCGTTCCGATCGCCGCGAGCACCCGCCCCCAGTTCGGATCGTTGCCGAAGATCGCTGCCTTGAAGAGGTTGTTGCGCGCGACCGACCGGCCGACCTCGACGGCGTCCTGCTCGGTCACCGCATGCTGCACCTCGATCGTGATGTCGTGGCTCGCGCCCTCGGCATCACCCTGCAGCTTGACCGCGAGCTCCTGGGAGAGCTCGATGAGCGCGGCGGTGAAGTCGTCGAGGTCCGGCACGACCTCGGATGCCCCGTTGGCGAGGAGCGTGACTTGGTCGTTCGTCGACATGCAGCCGTCGGAATCGAGACGGTCGAACGTCTGCCCTGTCGCACGGCGCAGCGCCTCATCGGCCTGAAGCGGCTCGAGGACGGCATCGGTGGTGATCACCACGAGCATCGTGGCGAGTCCCGGCGCGAGCATGCCGGCGCCCTTCGCCATACCGCCGATCGTCCAGCCATCACGGCTGATCACGGCGGTCTTCGCAACGGTGTCGGTGGTCATGATGGCCTGTGCCGCGCTCTCCCCGCCGTCGGCGCTGAGCTCGGCGATCGCCTGCTCGGTGCCGGCCAGCACACGCGAGCGGAACGTCTCGTCCCCGGTGCCGATAAGACCGGTGGAGCAGATCAGCACATCCCCGGCGCTGACGCCGAGCAGTTCGGCCGCCTTCTCCGCCGTCTGGTGGGTGGTCTGGAACCCGAACGCGCCGGTGAAGCAGTTCGCACCGCCGGAGTTGAGCACCACGGCCTCGACGACCCGGTCGGCCACTGCCTGCTGCGACCAGATGATCGGGTTCGCCTTGGCGCGGTTGCTGGTGAAGACCGCGGCACCCACCTTGCGAGGTCCGCGGTTGACGACGACGGCGACATCGGGCTTCCCGGTCGACTTCAGCCCGGCGGCGACACCGGCCGCTTCGAATCCTGCGGGGGCGGTGACGCTCACGGCGCTACTCCGTTCACTGAGAGGGCGCGGGCTTCGGGAAGACCCAGCGCGATGTTCATGGATTGGACGGCAGCGCCGGCGGTGCCCTTGACGAGGTTGTCGACCGCGGTGACGACCGTGACCCGGTTCGCGGCCCGGTCGATCGCGAGGCCGATCAGCGCGGTGTTGGCTCCGAGCACGTCGGCCGTGCGGGGGAAGCGTCCCTCGGGCAGCAGCTGCACGAAGGTCTCGTCGCCATAGGCGCTCTGCCAGGCGTCACGGATCTGCGCATCCGTCGCACCGTCGACGATGGGTGCGGTGGACGTGGCGAGGATCCCGCGCGACATGGGCACCAGCACCGGCGTGAACGAGATCCGGATGCCGTCGGACTCCACCCCGGACGCCGCGGCGAGCGCCTGACGGATCTCGGGGATGTGTCTGTGGGTGCCGCCGACCGCATAGGGGTTGGCGGTGCCCAGGATCTCGCTGCCGAGCAGGTTCGTCTTGAGGCTCTTCCCCGCGCCGGACGGTCCGACGGCGAGCACGGAGACGATGTCGGAGGGGTCGATCACCCCGGAGGCCACACCGGGCGCGAGGCTGAGACTCACGGTGGAGGCATTGCATCCCGGCGCCGCGATGCGCGTGGCTCCACGGAGGTGCTCACGCTGCTTGACCCCGTCGATGAGGAGCTCGGGCACACCGTAGGTCCACGGCTCGTGGAAGTCGCCGCCGTAGAACGCATCCCACGCCGAGGCGGACGTGAGTCGGTGGTCGGCGCCGGCATCGATCACGAGCGGGACATCGCCCAGCGCATCGGTGTACTGCCCCGACTGCCCGTGCGGCAAGGCGAGGAACACGATGTCGTGGCCGGCGAGGATCTCCGGTGTCGTGTCCTGCAGCGTGAGGTGTGCGAGTGAGCGCAGGTGCGGCTGGTGATCGACGAGAGGCTGCCCGGCGTTCGAATGCGCCGTGACGGTGCGGATCTCCATGTCGGGATGGGCGGCCAGGAGGCGCAGAATCTCGCCGCCTGCGTAGCCGGATGCGCCGGAGACGGCGACGGAATACGTCATGCTTCTACCTTAACGGTCAGGCCCTCGAGGAAATCGGGACCGTGGACGGGGCCGGAGGCGGCGACACCGGCACTCGACCGCCGTGCGCGCACGGGCAGAAGGGCGGGGTCGCCTACAGTCGGCGGCCGCGGCGTCGGCGCACAGCGATGACGCTCGGAGCGAGCGTCGGAGAAGCGGTGGCGGCCGAAGGCATGTCGCGACAGTAGCGCGGCCTCGGCTGCCACCGCAAATCCGGTTCGTCATCTGCGGGGTGAGGGCTCCAGCGGTGCGGCGAAGAAGGCGAGTTCGTGGGCACTCGAGACCTCGAAGACGTGGCGCATCCTGGCGCGGGTCGCGGCATCAGCCGTTGCCGCCGCTTCGGAGGCGTAGGCGATCGCCGTCTCGGTCGCCTCTTCGAACGCGGGATCGGCGTAGGTCGCCAGCCACGAGGCGTAGGGGTGCTGGGGATCCTGCGCGTACTGACCGAAGGCCCCGGCGTGCAGGCGTCGGCCGAGGTCGGTGTAGAGCCAGAAGCACGGGAGGACGGCCGCGACGATCTCCGCGTAGTCCCCACCGAACGCGACAGAGCGCAGGTGATCGAGGTAGGCGGTGGTGGCCGCCCCCGGCTCGGCGGAGAACGTGTCCGCGCTCACCCCCTGCGTCGGAGTCAACCACGACGCGTGCAGCTCGATCTCGCCCACGATCGAACCGCGGGCCGACTCCGCCCAGAACGCCTGCTCATCGGATGTCGGCGCGAGCCGGGACGCTTCCGCGAGCACACGGGCGTACTCGCGCAGGTACAGCGCGTCCTGGGCGAGATAGGACAGGAACGGTCCGCGCTCCAGCGTCCCGTCGGCGAGCGCGCGGATGAAGGGCAGCTCGTCGATCGCGGTGCGGATCTCCCTGATGTCGTGCCACCAGTCCGCCGCGATGTCGTCCGCGATCGGACGGGCCTCTGTTCCCGCCCGTTCCCAGAGTCCGGAGAAGTGGTTGATCGGCCCGTGCCCACCGCCGACGCGCAACGCGTCCCCCGCCCGCAGGGCTTCGCGAAGCCAGATGCGCGCGGCGCCGACGGCCGCTTCTGCGTCGCGCCCCCGCGCGAGCAGGGTCGCGAGCGCGGACGACAGCGAGCAGCCGGTGCCATGGGTGTTTCCGGTCGTGATCCGTCGTCCTGGAAAGTCTCTGCGCAGACCGCGCGCCGCGTCGACCAACGCATCGGGGGCCTCATCCCCGACGAGATGGCCGCCCTTGACCAGGACGGCCGCATCGATCCGGGCGGACAGCTCGTGCGCCGCGGAGATGGCATCCTCCCAGTCGGCGATCTCCCGACCGGCGAGCACCGCGAGTTCGGCGAGATTCGGAGTGACCAGAGTCGCCCGCGCGAGGAGTCCGTGCAGTGCTCGCTCCGCCTCCGGATCCAGCAGCCGGTCGCCGGAGGTCGCGACCATGACGGGAT
This sequence comes from Microbacterium sp. R1, assembly GCF_015159725.1. Classification (NCBI taxonomy): domain Bacteria; kingdom Bacillati; phylum Actinomycetota; class Actinomycetes; order Micrococcales; family Microbacteriaceae; genus Microbacterium; species Microbacterium sp. R1. Next base: position 15,613 of record NZ_JADDUD010000005.1, read on the forward strand.
CGAGCACCACGACAGGCGGGCGCACGCGGTCGAGCCACGCCCCCACTGCGCGGATGACCTCGGCGTCGGCGAGCATCCCGATCTTCACGGCGTCGATCACGATGTCGTCCGACACGGCATCGAGCTGCGCGCGGAGGAAGTCGACCGGCGGCACGTGCACAGCGCGCACGCCCTGCGTGTTCTGCGCGGTCAGCGCCGTGAGCACAGCCATCCCGTACCCGCCGTTCGCGGCGATGGACTTGAGGTCCGCCTGGATGCCCGCACCTCCGGACGGGTCGCTCCCGGCGATGCTGAGCACTCGCGGTACACCCCCGGAGCGCCAGCGCCGCAGGAACCGCGTCGCTACGGCGGCCGGATCGTCGGCGGCACACAGCGCCGAGACCACGGCCACCCCCGCCGCACCGGCATCGCGAAGGGCCTCGGTGTCGTCGATGTGGACACCGCCGATCGCCACGCACGGGAGTGCGCTGCGCCTGGCGAAGTCGCGAAATCCCTCCACGCCCAGCGGCACGGGGTGATCCGGCTTCGTGAGGGTGGGACGGATGACGCCGACCCCGAGGTAGTCGACCGTCCCGGCCGGGAGGGCCCGCAGCACGTCGAGGTGCGCGGCAGTGTTGGCGGTGAGGCCGATCAACGCATCGGGTCCGAGTGCCTCACGGGCGCGCAGCACCGAGGCGTCGCCCTGACCGAGGTGCACGCCATCGACCCTGGCTCCACGCTCACGAGCAGCCACGGCCGCGCCCAGCCGATCGTTCACCACGAGCAGCGCCCGACCGTCGATCGCCTGCGACAGCGCGACCAGCTGTTCGACCGTCTCCTCGTCGGTCGCGTCCTTGTCGCGCAGCTGCACGATGCGCACCCCGCCTTCCACCGCGTGCCGGACGGTCTCGACGACGCCCCGGTCTCCGCACAGCTCCGCATCCGTGACGAGGTAGAGCGAGAGGTCGGCGTTCACAGGGCACCGCCTTCGGCGCGGGCACGGACCCTGATGTCAGCGGAATCCACCGCGGCGAGGGCATCCAGCAGCGCGACGGCGAAGCTCCCCGGCCCGGTGGACCGCTCCGCTGCCTGCTCCGCCGCGATCGTGTACACGAGGCTCGCCGACGCGACCGCCGTGAGCGCGTCGTGCCCTGTCGCCCGCGCAGCGCCGAGGAAGGCCGCCATCACCGCGCCCAGAGCACAACCGCCGCCCGTGACCATCGTGAGCAGCTCGTGCCCGTTGGACAACCGCAGCACGCGTTCGCCGTCGGTGAGCAGATCGATCGGGCCGGACACGGCCACCACACCGCGTGTCGTCCGAGCCAGCGCCGATGCGGCCTCGGCCGCGGACTCGGTGCTGTCGGTGGAATCCACACCTCGCCCACCGGCGCTGAGCCCCGCGAGAGCCAGCACCTCCGAGGCGTTGCCGCGGATCGCGGTCGGACGCTGCTCGACGAGTTGACGCGCGAGTGCGGTGCGCACCGGGAGCGCACCGACCGCGACGGGGTCGAGCACCCAGGGCGTACCGGCTGCCCTCGCACCGGTGACGGCTTCCAGAGTCGCCGCGCGCTGCTCCGGGGTGGGCGTCCCCAGGTTGACCAGCATCCCCGAGGCGACACCGGCGAACATGCCGACCTCCCCGACGATGTCGACCATGGCGGGAGCAGCCCCGAGCGCCAGCAGCACGTTGGCGGTGAAGCCGGTGACCACGGCATTGGTGATGCAGTGCGTCAGCGGTGGCGCCTCACGCAACACCCCCAGCAGCACCGCAGCCTTTTCGGCGAGATCGTGTGTGGAATCAGGACGCAGAAGATCGCTCATCGCGACATCCCTTCGCTAGTACGAACTAGATCAGGTTCGACGGGTCTGTTCTCAGCCGCGGATCGCGGCACCCCGTGTCACTGTCCGCAGTCTATCGATCGGCCAGCAGCGCCCGCTCCTGCGCCCGCGTGAGCCCGGCACGTCGTTCGCGGTCGAGTCCGCGCTCCCGTTCGTCGGCGAGCACGCGCTCGATCGTGTCGACGAGCGGACGGAGCATCCCACCGGTCTCATGGAATGCCGCGTTCGAGCGGGTCATGAATCCCGTCATCTCGGGCGGGAGCCACAGCGGCAGGGAGTGCGGGCCGGCCCAGTGGTCCACGTCACGCGCGATGAGCCACTCCTCGTCCGCGACGACGGTCGCCCCGGTGTGCCCGGATGCAGCGCGGACCATCCGCAGCACATCCGCGAGAGGCCTCTCGTCGCCGACGGCGTTGACGGTCCGCTGCCTCGCGCGGTGACGATGTACTCCGCCAGATCGTCGACGTCGATCAACTGAGCGCTCCGCCCGTCCAGCGGGGGCAGCAGCACGGCGTCAGCGTCGGCACGAGCGAACGCGGCACTCCAGTAGCCGAAGCGGTCGCTCGGGTCTCCGTCGCCCACGATCAGGCCGGGACGCACCACGAGTGCCCGCTCCCCCAATCGGGCGACGGAGTCCTCGGCGGCGACCTTCTGCGCCGCGTACTCGTACTCGTCGCCGAGAACCGCCGCCGGGTGTCGTGGAGCCGATTCGTCCGCACCGACCGTCTCGTCATCGGAGTACACCGACACGGATGACACGTACGTCCATCGTGCCGCTCGATCGCCCAGCATCTCGACTGCCCGATCGACATGCGCCGCCTGGGAGGAGATGTCGACGACGTGGTCCCACTCCCGTCGTGCGAGGTCGGCGTAGGTCGAAGCCTCCTCGCGATCGCCACGCACCAGGACCGTTCCCTCCGGCGCGGGCCGTGTGCCTCGAGCGAGGCAGGTGACCGTGGCTCCGTGGTCGCGCCAGTGACCGGCGATGCGCCCGGAGAGCCACCCGGTGCCGCCCAGGATCAGAACATCCGTCATGGTGTGCCTGCACCCAACCGGTCAAGGCCTGCCAGCACCGGAACCGTCCAGGCGGGGTCGGGCCGCCAGCGGGTCCACGCGGAGTCGAACGGCCAGTCGTCGGCCTCGAACGACGCGATGGCCGCGTCCGCGTGCCGCTCGATCTGCGCGGCCTGCTCGGAGCTGAGCCGTCCCTGGGCGATCGCGGCGACGAGCTCATCCTCGTCCTTGAGGTGGATGCCGCCCGCCGGATCGATCTCGACGTCGAGGATATGGTCGGACGAGAAGGTGTCCCGGTCTGTCCGCAGATGCGCGTTCTCGAGATTCACGTACCACCCGGAGAACGCCCAGTCCGGCCCGGTGGTGTCGCTCCAGAACAGCCAGATCGACCACGGCATCCCCGCAGGGGCGATGCACAGCACCCCGTTGCCCCGCCAGCGCTCCACGATGCGCGTCCGCGGCTCGAGCCAGCGCCGGGCGAGAGGCACTTCCCGCACGCGCTGACCGTCGCTGGATCCCGGCGCCTCCTGGAGGGTCCCCGGAGCGAGCCAGGCCACGAGACCGCGCTCATCATCACGGACCACGCGCATCGGCGAGATCCTGGACGGCTCTCCCGGCTGCCACCCCGGTTTCCGATAATGCCAGTCGATCTGCGCGCCGGGCTCGAGGAACGGCCCCTCGCCGAGCGGTCGCGCCCCGTCGGGGACGGCGGCCGGAGTGCCCTGGGGGAGGATTCTCATCCCGCCACGGTACTCCGGCGACGGCCCGGATCGTCCGAGCGACGACACGGTCCGCCTCACACCGCGGATCGATCCTCAGTCGCGCAGCGTCGCTCCGAAGCGCTGCGCAGCGACCTCGACTCCGGCGAGCTTGGCCTCCGTGGCCTCCGCCGCGGTGAGGGTGCGGTCATCCGCCCGGAACCTCAGCGCGAAGGTCAGGCTCTTGGAACCCTCCGGAACGCCCTCTCCGCGGTAGTCGTCGACGAGGCGCACCGACTCCAGCAGCGTGCCCGCACCTTCGGCGAGGGCGGCCTGCACATCCGCGGCGGGGACCCCGGCCGGAACCAGGAGCGACACGTCCTGCGTAGCGGCGGGGAACGTCGACAGCGAAGCCGCGACGACCCGTCCGCCGGCAAGCGACAGGATGCGGTCGAGGTCGAGCTCGAACACGGTCGCGCGCCCGGGAAGATCGGCCCCCTCGGCGACAGCGGGGTGCAGCTCGCCGACGTATCCGACCTCTTCGCCTGCCACCAGGAGCGACCCGGTGCGCCCCGGGTGGAGGGCGGCGCGTTCGGCCTGGAGCACGTCGATGTCGACCCCGGCGGCTGCCACGATCACACGGACCGCGTCCAGAGCCTCCACGAGGCCGGCGGCCTCGGCGGGGCGACCGGGCTGGCGCGGTGCGACATGGCCGGTGAGGAGTCCGGAGACGAACCGGTGCTGTGGCGGGATCGAGGCGTTCAGCTCCGCGAGCGTCTCGTCGGACGGACGCTCCCCCAGCGGCGGCACCTCATCGGTGCCGTACTGCACACCCGGCTCGGGCAGGAAGACCACCCCGGTCTCGAAGATCGCGAGGTCGGTGAGCCCGCGGGAGATGTTGCGGTGCGCGGTCTGCAGCAGACCGGGGATCAGCGACCGGCGCAGGTACGGCGCCTGCCCGTCGAGCGGATTCGCCAGACGGATGCTCGGCAGGTGCTCGCCCGACGCGGAGCCGTGCAGATCGTTCTGCGCCTCCGTGGTGAACGGGAACGACGGCGTCTCGACCAGCCCCGCAGCAGCCAGAGCATCGGCCACGCGGCGGCGGCCCTGCTGGTGCGCGGTGAGGCCGCGCCCGGAGGGAGGCGTCGGCAGCACCGAGGGGATGCGGTCGAGCCCGTGGATGCGGGCGACTTCCTCGGCGAGCGTCCACTTGTCGGTGAGGTCGGGGCGCCAGGTCGGCGGGATGACCGTCCACCCGCCCTGGGTCCCTGAGCCGGTCGAAGGGCTGACCTCCGCGCCGATCGTCGTCAGCGCACCGGTGATCTCTTCATCGGTGTAGTCGACGCCGATGAGCCCCTGCACGAAGCCGGCGGGCAGCTCGATCTCCGCGACGAAGACCTCGGCGAACAGCGCGCCGCCCTCCTCCGTGAGCGTGCCCCCGGCGAACTCGACCATGAGGTCGGCCGCGCGCCGGGCCGCGACGAAGGGGATCAGCGGGTCGACGCCGCGCTCGAAACGCTTGGACGCCTCGCTGGGCAGCTTGTGACGACGAGCCGAACGGGCGATCGTGGTCGGGTCGAAGCTCGCCGCCTCGATCATCACGTTCCGGGTGGAGTCGCTCATCTCCGTCGTGCCGCCGCCCATGACGCCGGCCAGGCCGATCGGACCCGACTCGTCTGTGATGAGCAGGTCTTCGGTGTGCAGCGCGCGCTCGACGCCGTCGAGGGTGGTCATCCTCTCGCCCTCGTGTGCGCGGCGAACCGTGATCCCCCCGGTGAGCTTGTCGAGGTCGTAGCCATGCAGCGGCTGTCCGAGCTCGAGCATCACGTAGTTTGTGATGTCGATGAGCACGCCCAGCGACCGCATGCCGGCGAGGCTGAGCCGCGCCACCATCCACGGAGGAGTCGGACGTGAGGGATCGACGTCGCGGACGACGCGGGTCACGAACTCGCTGGCGCCGACGTTCCCACGCACAGGTGCGACGTCGTCGACCACGGTCGTGTGTCCGGTGCCCGGCTGGAGTTCGGCGAAGTCACGCTCCGCCGGGTCGCGGAAGGTCGCTCCGGTCGCGTGCGCGTACTCACGAGCCACCCCGCGCAGGGAGAAGGCGTAACCGCGGTCGGGCGTGACGTTGATCTCCACCGCGACGTCGTCGAGGCCGAGCAGGGCGATCGCGTCGGTGCCGACGGGCGCATCGATGCCGAGGTCGGACAGCACGACGATGCCGTTGTGCTCGTCACCGAGTCCCAGCTCGCGCGCAGAGGCGATCATGCCGTCCGACACATGACCGTAGGTCTTGCGGGCGGCGATCGGGAACGGACCGGGCAGCACCGCACCGGGCAGGGTCACGACGACCTTGTCCCCGACGACGAAGTTGTGCGCGCCGCAGACGATGCCACGGATGCCGCCGTTCGCCTCGCCGACGTCGACCTGGCACCAGTTGATGGTCTTGCCGTTGGACTGGGGCTCCGGCTCGAGCGAGACGACCTGGCCGACCACCACGGGGCCCGTGATGTCGAAGCGGTGCACGTCCTCCTCTTCGAAGCCGACGGTCACCAGGGCCGCGAGGACATCCTCGGGCGTGGCGTCCGCTGCCAGATCGACGTACTCACGCAACCACGAAAGCGGGACGCGCATCACACCACCATCCCGTACTGCTCGCTGAATCGGACATCGCCCTCGGCCATGTCGCGCATGTCCTGGACGTCGCTGCGGAACATCAGGCCCCGCTCGATGCCCATGCCGAACGCGAAGCCGCTGTATTCCTCCGGGTCGATCCCTGCCGCGCGCAGCACGTTCGGGTTGACCATGCCGCAGCCGCCCCACTCGATCCAGCGCGCACCGCCCTTGAAGGTGGGGTGCCACAGATCGAGTTCGGCGGACGGCTCGGTGAAGGGGAAGTAGTTGGTGCGGAAGCGCGTCTTGGCCTCGGGGCCGAAGAGCAGCTTCGCGAAGTGGTCGAGCGTGCCCTTGAGGTGCGCCATCGTGATGCCCTTGTCGATCACGAGTCCCTCGAACTGCGTGAACACCGGCAGGTGCGTGGCGTCGAACTCGTCGGTGCGATACACCCGGCCGGGGCACAGCACGTAGATGGGCACCTCGCGGTCGAGCATCGAGCGCACCTGCACCGGGCTCGTGTGCGTGCGCATCACGAGGTGACGCGAGGGCGGGTCCACGTAGAACGTGTCCTGCTCCTGGCGTGCGGGGTGGTCCACATCGAAGTTCAGTGCGTCGAAGTTGAACCACTCGTGCTCGAGCTCCGGTCCCTCCGCGATCTCCCAGCCCATGCCGACGAAGATGTCGCACACCTGGTCCTGCAGGAGCGTGAGCGGGTGTCGGGCGCCGACGCGCGTGCGCGAGGGCACGGCGGTGATGTCCACCCGCTCGGACTCGAGGCGCGCGGCGACCTCGGCCTCGGCGAGCTCGGCCTCCTTCGCGGCCAGCGCCTGGGTCACCTGCCCTCTCCCCTGGCCCACGAGCTTTCCGAATGCGGCCTTGTTCTCGGGAGCGACCTGGCGCATCGAGGCGTTCAGTACCGCGAGCGGCGATCCGTCGGCGACGTGTGCGGCGCGGGCTGCTTTCAGCTCGGCGGTGTCGGCGGCTGCGGCGATCGCCGCGAGGGCATCGGCAACAGCGGACTCGACCGCTTCCGGGGTGATTTCAGGAGACTCTGACACGAGAATCGAGTCTACCGGGGGCGTGCGGGTCCCTTTCGCGGATCAGCGCGCCTTCTCGGACCCATCTCCCTGCAGCACGATGAGCGAGGTGTTGGTCTCGCCTCCGTGCTGGCGGGGATCCGGCACCGCAAGCCCTGCCTTCGGCGAGCGCTTGGCACGCTTCTGCAGGCGGTAGGCGATGTAGGAGAGCAGGAGACACACGGCCACGTACATCGATCCGCCGACGATCGCCGCGGGGATCAGCGGGGAGCCGTAGGGCGCCTGGTTGCCGATCTGGTTGATGACGTAGAGGAGCTCCTGGTACGTGATGATGAAGCCGAGCGCGGTGTCCTTGAGCGCCACGACGAGCTGCGCGATGATCACCGGCATCATGGCTCGCACGGCCTGCGGGATCAGGATGAAGTACATCACCCCGGTCTTCCGCAGTCCGATCGCGTAACCGGCCTCCTTCTGTCCGCGGGGCAGCGACTCGATCCCGGCACGGAGCACCTCGGCGAGCACGGAGCCGTTGTAGACGATCAGGGCGATCACGACGGCCCAGTACGGCGGCATCTTCACGCCGATCACCGGAAGGCCGTAGTACAGCAGCATCATCAGGATGAGCACGGGCACCGCTCGCAGCACCTCGATGATCCACCGGACCGGCTCACGTACCCAGGCGTGCTCCGAGAGGCGGCCGATGCCGAGAAGGAAACCGAGGACGATGGATCCGACGCCGGCGACCGCGAACGCGGCCAGCGTGGCCAGCAGGCCTTCGCCGAAGCGGACCCAGACCGCGGAGAACGTGAAGATGTTCCACTTCTCTGCGGAGAACTGCCCGGTGGCGAACAGCCTCCACACCACCCAGCCGAGCACCGCGAGGACCACGAGCACCGTGGCGACTCCGATGAGCCTGTTGCGGGCGACGGCACGGGGGCCGGGGACGTCGAAAAGGACGGAACTCATCGCGCGATCCTCCACTTGTTCTCGAGAACGCGCTGCACCCAGGCGAGCAGCAGCACCAGCACCACGAACAGGACCATGACCCACAGGAGCACGACGAGCGCGTTCTCACCGCGTTCGCTGAGCGCCGCGCGGATGGTGCCGAGGTTGACGACCGAGAACCCTGCGGCCACCGTGGTGTTCTTCATGAGGGCGATGAGCACGCTCATCATGGGCGGGACGACGGAGCGCGTCGCCTGCGGCAGCACCACGTAGCGCATGACCTGGCCGAAGTTCAGGCCGATCGCCCGTGCGGCTTCCGCCTGGCCGACCGGCACGGTGTTGATGCCGGCTCGCAGCGCCTCCGCCACATAGGTCGCGGTGTAGATGCCGAGCGCGATCACGGCCAGCAGCAGGGAGTTCACCCGCTCCCCCAGCAGGATCGGAAGGCAGAAGGCGAAGAAGAACATGACCAGGGTCAGCGGTGTGTTGCGGATCCAGTTCACGTACACGCCACCGACGGCGCGGGCGATCGGGACCGGCGAGACACGTGCGGCCCCGACGATGAGTCCGAGGACCAGCGCGATGATGCCGCCGCCGAGGAACAGCACGATGGTTCCCCACAGTGCCTCTCCCCAGAGGTCGAGGTGGTCGGAGATGACTCCCACTGCTGCTCCTGTCGATTCGGGTTCTCGAAAGTGTCCTGCATGAGCGGGACGGCCGACCATGCCGACCGCCCCGCGGAGATCAACCGACCGGGTCGACCTCGGGCTGCGTCGCCTTGACGCCGGAGGCACCGAGGTTGTTGTCGAAGATCTGCAGCCAGATCTCGCCACCGTCGGTCAGCTGCGTGTTGAAGTACTCCACGAGGGCGTCGTCGCCCTTGGCGACGCCGATGCCGTAGCGCTCCTCGCTGAAGGGCTCACCGACGACCTTGAGGTTGTCCGGGTCCTGAGCCGCGTAGCCGATGAGGATCGCCTCATCGGTGGTGACCGCGTCCACCTGGCCGTTCTTCAGGTCCTCGACGCACTTGGAGTACGTGTCGTACTCCTTGGTGGGCACGTCGGGGTAGTTCGTCTTGATGTTCTGGATCGGCGTCGAGCCGGTCGCCGAGCAGACGGTCGTCGAGGAGTCGAGGTCGTCGACGCTCTTGATATCGCTGTCAGCTGCCACGAGGAGGCCCTGACCGGTGACGAAGTACGGACCGGCGAAGGAGATCTGCTCCTTGCGCTTGTCGGTGATCGAGTAGGTGCCGACGTAGTAGTCGATGTCGCCGTTCACGATGGCCTGCTCGCGGTTCGCGGAGGCGATCGCCTGGAACTCGATCTTCTCCGGGTCGACACCGAGAGATGCCGCCATCCAGCGGGCGATGTCGACGTCGAATCCGGTGCGGTCACCGGTCACGGGGTCGAGGTAGCCGAGACCGGGCTGGTCCTCCTTGACGCCGACCTTGATCTTTCCGGACGACTCGATCCGGTCGAACGTCGGGCTGCCGTCGATGCTGACGTCGGTCAGGACGGTCCAGGGCGTGCTGCTGGAGGAGTCACCTTCGTCGCCGCCTTCCGGGGCCCCCGTGCTGGACGGGGTTCCGCTGTTGCAGGCGGTGAGCGTCAGCAGCGCGGCTGCCGCGATTCCGATGCCTGCCAGTGTCCGTGTGCGTCGCATGTGCGTCTCCTTCGTGTGCTGTGTGTGCAGGGTCTGTGTGTGAGTGTGCGGGCGCGTCAGTGCGTGAGGAGCTTCGAGAGGAAGTCCTTGGCGCGATCGCTCTTCGGGTGCGTGAAGAACTCCTCGGGAGTCGCCTCCTCCACGATCCGTCCGTCCGCCATGAACACGACGCGGTCGGCGGCCTTGCGCGCGAAGCCCATCTCGTGCGTGACGACGATCATCGTCATCCCGTCCTGGGCGAGTTCGACCATGACGTCGAGCACCTCGTTGATCATCTCGGGGTCGAGCGCACTGGTGGGCTCGTCGAACAGCATCACCTTGGGCTGCATCGCGAGAGCGCGGGCGATGGCCACGCGCTGCTGCTGACCACCGGAGAGCTGGGCAGGGAGCTTCGAGGCCTGCTGGGCCACGCCGACGCGCTCGAGAAGCATCATCGCCTCCTTCTCGGCGTCGGCCTTCTTGATGCCGCGCACCTTGATCGGTCCGAGAGTCACGTTCTCGAGGATCGTGAGGTGGGCGAAGAGGTTGAACGACTGGAAGACCATGCCGACGTCGGCGCGCAGATGAGCCAGGCCCTTGCCCTCGGCCGGGAGCTCCTTGCCGTCGATGCGGATGCTCCCGCTGGTGATCGTCTCCAAGCGGTTGATCGTGCGGCACAGTGTCGACTTCCCAGAGCCGGACGGGCCGATCACGACGACGACCTCCCCCGAGTTCACGGTCAGATCGATGTCGGTGAGCGCCTGGAAGTCGCCGTAGTGCTTCTGGACGTTCTCGACCACGACGAGCGGGGTATCAGAGGTCATCATTTCTCCAAACTAGCCACGTCGGGCGCGGGTCTCCAGGCACCTCGGTGAGATTTACACGTTCGTAATCACCTGATCGCGGCACCAATGCTGCTGTGCATGGGTACCCCGCGGCCCGCCCCCACGGGCCGCGGAATCGTCCTGCTGCGATGCCCCAACGACAGTTGTGCAGCAGGCGACGATCGTGCGCGATCGACCTCACAATGGCAGAGCGCCGGCCCGCTGTCAGACTTCTTGAGGATTTCTTGAGCAGTCAACCGCGCAGGTCGCGGTAGTAGTCGATCGCACCATCGTGGAGAGGGACCGGACCGGTGAAGATCGCCGAGCGCCGATCCAGCAGCGCCGCGGTCGGCACCTCCCCCGCGATGCGCAGTCGCGCGTCGAAGAGCCCGGCCAGGACATCGTGCACGACGGCATCCGGCGTGGACGCGGCGGTGACGAGATAGTTGGGAACGGCCATCGTCGGCGCGGAGTCCGGTAGGCCGTATGTCCCCGCAGGGACATCGGCCTGCCGATAGGCATGCGAGTACCGTTCGTTCACGGCATTGACCCACTCGGGCTCGATCGGGAGCAGACGCACCGGAGCCCGCGAGGACAGTTCGGCCACGCCGGGAGTGGGCAGGCCCCCCACCCAGAAGAAGCCGTCGATCTCACCACGCTCCATCGCACCGATCGACGCGCTGAGGTCGAGCTGGGGGTCGCGGACGGAATCGAACGCGACGCCTGCCGCGTCGAGCACTCGGCCGGCGATCACGTTGACGCCGGAGTTCTCGGCGCCGAGCGAGATGGTGCGGCCTGCAAGATCGCCGATGTCGTCGATGTCCGAATCCCCCCGCACCACGACCTGAACGTACTCGTCGTACAGGCGGGCGAGAGCCTCCACCTCCAACGGCCGCTCGAAGGCGCCGGTGCCCGACACCGCGTCGGCGGCGGCATCCCCCTGCGCGAATCCGAGCAGGGCCTCGCCCGAACTCACCCGCAGCAGGTTGTCGACCGATCCCGCGGTCTCCTGCGCGACCATCCGGAGGTCCAGCCGGTCCGACAGCTCTTCCGCCAGGTGGCTGCCGTAGTCGTAGTACACACCGGTCGAACCCCCGCTGGCGATCGCGTACTCGACGTCGCTCCACTCGTCGGAGCGAGGGACGCACGCGGTCAACCCGGTCAGCAGCACGAACGCGAGTCCTCCCGCGAGAAGTCCCCTGGCGGCCGACCTCATGGCGTGGACCCGTCGTGCAGGACGAGCGCGACCTCGAGTCCGCCACCCTGTGCCGAAGAGACCGCCAGCTCTCCCCCGATCGTCTCCAGCAGATCGCTCGCGATCGCCAGCCCGAGTCCTGACCCCGGTGTGTCCCCGGTGTCGGCGTTGCGCCAGAACCGGTCGGTCGCCGCAGCTGCCTGCTCGTCGGTGAGGCCCGGACCGTGATCGCGGACCGTGATCCGACAGACGCTTCCTTCCCGTCTTGCCCCGATCTCGATGTGCGCCCCCTCGGGCGAGAACTTCACGGCATTGTCGATCACGGCATCCAGCGCGCTCTCCACGATCGTGCGGTCGGTCACGCTCATCACCGATGACACACCGGTGGAGCGCAGCCCGACTCCGCGCTGAGCCGCGACATCGCGCCATGCTTCCCGGCGACGAGCGGCCAGAGTCGCCAGATCCACAGCGGAGATGGTCGAGTCGCCACGGCCGCCGCGCGCGAGGCCGAGAAGTGTCTCGAGGATGCGGGTCATCCGGCGCCCCTCCTCCCTCGTCTCCTCGACGTCTCCCTGCCACTCGTCGCCGAGTCCCGTCGCCAGATGCTCCACTCTCAGGAGCAGAGCATTGAGGGGGTTGCGCAGTTCGTGTGAGGCGTTGAGCGCGAACTCCTGCTGCCTCGTCATCACCCGTTCGATCTCGTCGGCCATGCCGTTGAACACCTGCGCCATGCGGCGGAGCTCCGGCGGACCGTCGTCCGCAGCAACGCGCGCGTCCATCTCGCCGCGCTCGATCGCGACCATGGCCTCGTCGAGTCGGCGCACCGGCGAGAGCACCCAACGCGCGAGCCGGAAAACCAGGAGCACGCCGAGCGCGATGAGCACGCCCGCGATCGCCGAGATGAGCAGGAGCTGGTGCAGGATCGCGGCGCGCGGAGCCGCCACATCTCCGGCGACGAGCACGGCGCCTATCACGTCACCGTCATCGAACACCGGCTCGGCCAATGCGGAATCCGAGACGCTCCACGGGAACACCACCGTCGGCTGCTCGGCTCGTCGACCGGAGAGCGCCAGCTTGACGCGCTCGGCATCGTCTTCGCGAAGCACCGCCGGGTCCTGATCCGCTGCGGCCCACACGCCGCCCCCGAGATCGAACACGGTCACCTCGATCCCGTAGACCTCGCGGAACCGCTCCACCTCCGCCTCGATCACGGCAGCACTGCCGGAACGCAGAGCCTGGCGCGCGCTCGTGACGAAGTAGCCGAGGTCGCCGATCTGCTGCGCATAGAAGGCCTGCTGCACGCTCTGGGCGGCGCTCCACCCCGCGGCACCGCCGAGTCCGGCCAGGATCGCGACGAGCGGTATCAGGAACACGAGGATGAGGCGACGACGCACGACTCAGGACCCTGCCAGCCGATAGCCGACCCCGCGGACCGTCTCGATGACCCCGCGGACCCCGGTCTTCTTCCTGATCGCCCCGACGTGCACCTCCAGAGAATGGCCGAATCCTCGCCAGTCGGTGTTCCACACCTCGCGGATCAGCCGGTCCTTCGGCACCGCCACTCCCGGGTAGCGGGCCAGGACGGCGATGATGTCGAACTCCTTGCGCGTGAGGTCGATGGCCGCGCCGTCGACCAGCACCTGGCGAGCGATCAGATCGACCTGCACGCCGCCTCCGTGGAGCAGGACGCGCGCATCCGCCTCGGGCCTCATCGGCCTGGATCGCCGTGTGACCGCCTCGATCCGCGCCAGGAGCTCGTGCACATCGTAGGGCTTCACCACGAAGTCATCGGCTCCGGCGCGGAGCCCTTTGATGCGCTCCGCGACCTGGCTGCGGGCGGTCACGATCACGATCGGGACCTCGGAGCGGCCCCTGATCCGGCGACACAGGTCGACCCCGTCGACGTCGGGCAGACCGAGATCGAGCAGCACCACCTCGGTGTCCGCTCCGAGAAGACCCAGCGCAGACGCTCCATCCGCCGCGCGGACGGTCGCGTACCCGGACCGGGCGAGAAACGCCTCCAGTGCGCCTGCGACCCGGTCGTCGTCTTCGACGATCAGAATCCTCATCGACTCCGCTTCCCGCTTCCCCCGGCGTCCGTCACCTCAGTCGACGGACGTCGCCCGCTGAGCGAATGCGCTTTCATACAGGCAGACGCTGGCGGCCGTCGCCAGATTGAGCGACTCGGCTCGGCCGAAGATCGGAAGCTTGAGCACGCGGTCCGCGAGATCCAGCGCCTCGTCTTCGAGTCCGCGCGCCTCGTTGCCGAAGAGCCATCCCGTCGGCTCGGCCAGCACGCCCTCCGCGCGCGCTTCCAACAGGTCATCGCCCTTCACGTCCGCCGCGAGGATGCGCAGACCTGCGGCGTGAGCACGCTTCACGACTTCGGCGAGGTCGCCCCCGACCGAGACGGGAAGGTGGAACAGGGACCCTGTGGTCGCGCGCACCACCTTCGGGTTGTACGGATCGACGGTGCGACCGGTCAGGACGACGGCATCCGCACCCGCGGCATCCGCTGCCCGGATGATCGTGCCGAGGTTCCCTGGATCCCGCACCTCCTCGCAGATCGCCACCAGTCGCGGCGAGGCGTCGAAGATGTCGCGCACCGACGTCGGCGTCTGCTGCACGACGGCGACGAGGCCTTGCGGTGTGACGGTGTCGGCCATGGCGTTGAGCACGTACTCGGTGACGTACTCGACCTCGATGTCCGCCTCTGCGGCCTTCGCGCGGATGTCGGGGTGCCGCTCCCAGCCGTTCGGCGTCGCGAAGAGCTCGACGATCGCCTCGGGACGGTAGGTGAGCGCCTCGCGCACCGACTGCGGGCCCTCCAGAAGGAACAGGCCTGTCTCAGTCCTCGCGCTGCGTTTGGTCAGCTTCGCGACAGCACGGACTCGGGGCGAACGGGGGTTCTCCAGCACGATCACAGTCTAGGGAACGCACGGCCCTCTCCCGCACCATCCGGGTAGGGTGCCTGCATGACGATCGATGCCGCGGTGAGGAGCTCCCGTCGGCGGATCGTCCTCGCAGTGCTCGCCGTCGCGATGGTCGCGATCGGGCTCGTCATCCATCGCAGTGGGGGCGGGGTCGTGGGCGACGTCATCGGCGATGCGCTGTACGCCGTGCTCATCTATCTGCTCGTCGCCCTGATCGCCGCGCGGTGCCGCCCCCTCGCGCCGGCCCTCGTCTCCTTCGTGTTCTGCGCCGGCGTCGAACTGTTCCAGCTCACCGGTATCCCTCGCGAGTGGGGATCGGCACTCCCCCCGATCCGCCTCGTCCTCGGCTCCGGATTCGATGGACGCGACATCCTCGTCTACGCGGGTGCCGTCGCCATGGCCGCTCTCGTCGACCTCGCGGTCAGCCGCGCGGCAGTCCTCGCCACGCCGGGAAACACCACAGGGCGCCCTCCCGAAGGAGAGCGCCCTGTGTGAAGAGGTGCTTACGCAGCCGACTTCGGCGCGTTGACGTCGGAGGGAAGAGCCTTCTTCGCCGTCTCGACCAGCGTCGTGAACGTGGCAGCGTCGTTGACCGCGAGGTCGGCGAGCATGCGACGGTCGACCGTGACACCCGCGAGGCCGAGGCCCTGGATGAAGCGGTTGTACGTCATGCCGTTCTGGCGGGCCGCAGCGTTGATGCGCTGGATCCACAGACGACGGAAGTCGCCCTTGCGCTTGCGACGGTCACGGTACGAGTAGACCAGCGAGTGGATGACCTGCTCTTTGGCCTTGCGGTAGAGGCGCGAACGCTGTCCGCGGTAACCGGAGGCGCGCTCGAGGATGACCCGGCGCTTCTTGTGGGCGTTTACTGCCCGCTTGACTCTTGCCATTTTCCTGTGTTCCTATTCGTGCGTTCGGCGCGCGTCAGCGACCGAGAAGCTTCTTCGCGACCTTGGTGTCAGCCTTCGACAGGACCTGGTCCTGGTTCAGACGACGCGTGCGACGGCTCGACTTGTGCTCGAGGTTGTGGCGCATCCCGGCCTGCTGCTTCTTCAGCTTTCCGCTGCCGGTGATCTTGAAGCGCTTCTTAGCACCCGAGTGGGTCTTCTGCTTCGGCATCTTCTCTTCCTTCGTATGGCGCCTTCTCAGGCGACGGTGTCAACCCGCGGTGCGGGAGTTCTGGGGCGGGTACTACTCCGCAGTGGTGGCGGCGGCCTCGTTCTTCGCCTCGCGCGCAGCCTGCTTCTTGTCCGCGCGCTGAGCATCGCGCACGGCGTTCTGCTCCTGCTTCGCCTCGGACTTGCTCTTGAGCGGAGCCACGACCATCACCATGTTGCGACCGTCGATGGTCGGGTTCGACTCGACGGTGCCGAACTCGGCGACGTCCTCGGCGAACTTGCGCAGCAGACGCACACCCTGCTCGGGACGCGACTGCTCGCGACCGCGGAACAGGATCATGGCCTTGACCTTGTCGCCGGCCTTGAGGAAGCCCTCGGCACGCTTGAGCTTGGTCGTGTAGTCGTGAGCCTCGATCTTCAGACGGAAGCGCACTTCCTTGAGGATCGTGTTCGCCTGGTTGCGGCGAGCTTCCTTTTCCTTCTGGGCGGCCTCGTACTTGAACTTGCCGTAGTCCATGATCTTGACGACGGGCGGCTTCGAGTTCGGGGCGACCTCGACGAGGTCGAGATCGGCTTCCTGCGCGAGGCGCAGTGCGGCTTCGATGCGGACGACGCCGATCTGCTCACCCGCGGGGCCGACGAGGCGGACCTCGGGGACGCGGATGCGCTCATTGGTACGGGGATCGCTGATGCGGAACTCCTTAGACGATGTGATTCGGCCACCGCGACGCTGTCTGCATCACGGGCGAAATCGGAATCGTCCCCACCCACCGGCATTCAGACGCCGGCTCCGCACCCTGTCTGCCGGCTCCTTCTTTCGAACGGAGCCGGTGGAGTGCAAGACCCGGTAGCCTTGAACGGCAAGCGCGGGTGGGAAGTGAATCCTCTTTCGTTCCGGAGCATGACGCTCCGGAGCCCGCCAAAGTCTAACAGAAAGCAAGGCGAAGTGACGAACCAGGCACCGGACGAGGCGGCACGCGAGCGCGAAGAGCGTTGGGCACGTCAGGAGGAGGCCGCATCGTCGGCCACCCGCGACATCGCCGATGTACCCGCAGTCGAGGTGATCACCACCGCCGCCGTGCACCTCATGAGCGCGGCAGCCGTCAAGCTCGGGCTCGCCGACGATCCGGACGCCGCAGCGCAGCTCGACCTCGACGAGGCGCGCAAGCTCATCAACTCCCTCGCCGGGCTCATCACCGCCGGCGCTCCGGAGATCAGCGACATGCACGCGCGGTCCCTGCGCGACGGTCTCCGCTCACTCCAGCTCGCCTTCCGCGAGGCGTCCACGATCCCCGATCCGATCGGCAAGGGACCGGGCGAGAAGTGGACCGGCCCGGTCAACTAGCTGCCGCGGGCTCGACGACCAGAGGGTCGGCCGAGGCCGGGCCGGGGCATTGCCCTTCGGTGCGAGTCCAGGAGATCTCCTGTTCCGACTCGTGGATGACGGCACCCTGCGCATCGAACAACCGGATGTCGACCAGGTCGGGCGTGGACATGTCGAAGGACATGCTCCACGTGCCGTCGGCCGACGGAGACGCCGAGAACAAGTTCGCGGACGAGCTCGCATCCTCCCCCGGCCCCGGTGAGCACTGCCCGTCCGCGCAGAACTGGAGGTCGGTCGCCGCCGGGAAGGCGCTCACGTCGACGACGACCGTGCTGATGTAGGCGATCGCCGGGCACGCGTTGACCACGCAGCCGGAAGTGCCGGCGACGGCGCCTCCGAGCAGCACGACGGCGGCGAGGGCTCGCAACAGAGTCCGGGGCATGTCCCCGAGCGTAGCGAAGCGATTCAGGCGCTGCGGCGGAGCTTCACGGTGAGGGAGTCGACGAGCACGGCGATCCGGTCGTCCGATGCCCAGCGAGACGCGAGACGCGAGAGCACGGCGTCGAGCACCTCGCGTTCGAGTCCGTCGACCAGCTCGAGGACCACGATGAGCTCGGGCCCGCGCAGACGGGCGTCGGGGTCCCCGGAAGCCACAGCCACGTCGATGACGGCCAGTTCGTGGGCCACGCTCTCCTGCAGCGCCGTGAACACCTCGGTCGACAGGAAGCTCGGCTCCCAGCGCTGCTCCTGAGCGATCGCCCACACGGCAGGACGCCGGATGACGAACTCGGTGTCGGACGTCGGGTCGAGCACGATCAGGTCGGTGTCCTCCGACGAGGCGGCCAGCGCCGCGCGGATAGCCTCGACGGGGATGGGTCGCGCCGTCGGGTCCCACGCCTGCATCGCCTGGACCGACGAGAACACCGGCTGCACGCGCCGACCATCCGGAGCCGCGACCGTGACGATGGAGAGCTCCTGCGTCTTGTCAACGGTGAGGCCGTTGGGGGCGATCCCCTCCTCCCCCTTCTCCGCGATGAGGGGCACCAGCACACGGGCGGCACGGAAGGCGTCGACGACCTCGGACTGGCTGCCCTGGCCGGCGCGGAAGCGCAGCAGCGCCGCCAGCAGCGCGGGGTCGGCGGAACCGTCGTCCGCGGCGTGCGGATTCGACTCGAAGCTGCGCCCCTCCCACGGGACGCCTGCTGAATCGCCGTGGTTGTGCGGCTCGGGGCCGCACGCGTGCGCGTCAGTCTCCTGCGACATCCAGTGCCTCAGCCAGCGTGAAGGCGCCGGCGTAGAGTGCCTTGCCGACGATCGCGCCCTCGACGCCCAACGGCACGAGGTCGCGGAGCGCGGCGATGTCGTCCAGGCTCGAGATGCCGCCTGACGCGACCACCGGCTTCGGGGTGCGAGAGGTGACCTCACGGAGAAGGTCGAGGTTCGGACCGCGGAGGGTTCCGTCCTTCGTGACGTCGGTGACCACGTAGCGGCTGCAGCCGGCGTCTTCGAGGCGGTCGAGCACCTCCCAGAGGTCCCCGCCCTCCTTGGTCCATCCGCGGGCGGCGAGCGTCGTTCCGCGCACATCGAGACCGACGGCGATCGCCTCGCCGTAACGGCCGATCACGTCGGCAGCCCACTCCGGATTCTCCAGCGCCGCCGTGCCCAGGTTGATCCGCGTCGCGCCGCTCTCCAGAGCCGCCTCCAGCGTCGCGTCGTCGCGGATACCACCCGAAAGCTCGATGTTCACGCCCTTGAACTGCTTGATGACCTTGCGCAGGATCGGCGCGTTGCTGCCCCGACCGAAGGCCGCGTCGAGGTCGACCAGGTGGATCCAGGAGGCGCCCTGCGACACCCACTCCCCTGCGGCGTCCAACGGGTCGCCATAGCTGGTCTCGGTTCCGGCCTCGCCCTGAGTCAGTCGGACGGCCTTGCCCCCGGCGACATCGACCGCGGGAAGGAGCGTGAGCGAGGGGGACTGCGCGAAGTCGTTCATGGGGTCCTTGGATCGGGAAGCTCTTCGGCCCGGTGCGGGCACGAGAACCGAGGGTAGTCCGCCGGGCGGCGGGGAACAAAACGGGTGACGCCGGCGGGCGTCGTCAGAGACTCTCGACCCAGTTGCGCAGCAGCTGGATACCTGCTTCGCCGGACTTCTCCGGGTGGAACTGCGTCGCCGACAGCGGGCCGTTCTCCACGGCGGCGAGGAAGGGATCGCCGTAGGTCGTCCAGGTCAGGACGGGTTCCGGGAACGGCGGAATGACCTCGAGCTGCCAGGACTGGGCGGCGTAGGAGTGCACGAAGTAGAAGCGCTCCTGCTCGATGCCGCGGAAGAGCACGCTGTCGGAACCGGGCGCGACGGTGTTCCAGCCCATGTGCGGAAGCACCGGCGCGTTGAGCTCGGTGACGGCTCCGGGCCACTCTCCGAGCCCTGCGGTATCACGCCCACGCTCGACGCCGTGCTCGAACAGCACCTGCATCCCGACGCAGATGCCGAGGACGGGACGGCCACCGGCCAGACGGCGGTCGATGATCTCGTCGCCTCCGTGCGCACGCAGGGCATCGCGAACCGCCTGGAACGCGCCGACGCCGGGAACGACCAGGCCGTCCGCCTCGAGGGCGGTGGTACGGTCGCGCGTCAGCACGGCGTCGGCACCGGCAGCCACGAGAGCCTTGACGGCCGAGTGGACGTTGCCCGACTCGTAGTCGAACACCGCGACGCGAGGAGCCGACGTCACAGCGCGCCCTTGGTGGACGGAATGCCGTCGACGAGCGGATCCAGCGCCTTCGCCTGACGGAACGCACGCGCGAACGCCTTGTACTCCGCTTCCGCGATGTGGTGCGGGTCGCGGCCGCCGAGCACACGCACGTGCACCGTGAGAGCGGCATTGAACGTGATGG
The DNA here is from genome assembly GCF_015159725.1 of Microbacterium sp. R1. Taxonomy (NCBI): domain Bacteria; kingdom Bacillati; phylum Actinomycetota; class Actinomycetes; order Micrococcales; family Microbacteriaceae; genus Microbacterium; species Microbacterium sp. R1. The sequence goes on from NZ_JADDUD010000005.1 coordinate 35,674, forward strand.
CTTCGAAGGAGTGGCGGACGAGCGACCCTGTGAAGTGTCCGCCGATCAGGTGGTGCTCGAACCCCTCGGGCTCCCCCGTGTGCACGAGGTACGGGCGGCCCGAGATGTCGACCACGGCCTGCGCGAGCGCCTCGTCGAGGGGGACGAGGGCGTCTCCGTACCGGGAGATGCCGGACTTGTCGCCGAGGGCTTCGAGGATCGCCTGTCCGAGCACGATCGAGACGTCTTCCACGGTGTGGTGTGCGTCGATGTGGGTGTCACCCGAGGCGCGCACGGTGAGGTCGGTCAGCGAGTGCTTCGCGAACGCCGTGAGCATGTGGTCGAAGAAGGGCACCGAGGTGTCGATGTGGCTCACGCCGGTCCCGTCGAGGTTCAGCTCGAGCTCGACGGTGGACTCCGACGTGCGGCGCACACGGCTCGCGGTGCGCGGGGTCGGTGCGGAAGTGCTCATGAAGCCGATCCTATCGAGGCAAGAGCATCAAGGAACGCGGTGGTCTCGGCCTCGGTGCCCGCGCTCACCCTCAGGTGTCCTGGGATGCCGACATCGCGTACCAGCACCCCCTGGTCGTACAGCTGCTGCCAGGTGGCCTTCGGGTCGGAGACTCCACCGAACAGCACGAAGTTCGACCAGGATTCGTGCGGCTGGTAACCCAGCGCCTCGAGAGTCGCCGTGATGCGGTCGCGCTGCTCGACGATCTCCTCGACCATGCCGAGCATGACGTCGGCATTGCGCAGCGCCGCGATGGCCGCCGCCTGGGTGAGTGCGCTCAGGTGGTACGGCAGACGCACCAACCGCAGCGCGTCGATGAACGCCGGGTCGGCCGCGAGATACCCGACACGGGCTCCGGCGAACGCGAAGGCCTTGCTCATCGTGCGCGAGACGGCCAGACGCGGCCGCCCCTCGAGCAGCGTCAGTGCGGAGACCGCGTCATGCGGCGCGAACTCCTGGTAGGCCTCGTCGACGATCACTATGCCCCTGGCAGCCTCATACACCGCTTCGATGACGTCGAGTCCGAGCGGCGTGCCGGTGGGGTTGTTGGGAGAGCAGAGGATGACCACGTCCGGCTCGGCGGCCCGCACCTGCTCGGCCGCCTCCTCCGGAGTGATGGTGTAGTCGGGCTGACGCGTACCGGCGATCCACCGCGCACCGGTGCCCTGCGCGATGAGCGGGTACATCGAATAGGTCGGCGCGAACCCGAAAGCCGTGCGACCAGGGCCTCCGAAGGCCTGCAGGATGTGCTGGAGCACCTCATTGGACCCGTTGCCCGCCCAGATCTGCTCGGGGACGAGACCGTGGCCCAGGTACTCCGCGAAAGACTCGCGAAGCGTGGTGAACTCACGATCCGGGTAGCGGTTGACATCACGGATCGCGACGGCGATGTCATCGAGGATGTCGCTCGCCACCGCATCGGGGATCGGATGCGTGTTCTCATTCACGTTGAGCGCGATGGGAAGCGGCGCCTGTGGAGCACCGTATGGCTTCAATCCGCGGAGATCGTCACGTAGCGGGAGATCGTTGAGGGAGAGGGTCACCCTTCCCATGCTAGGCGGCGCTTGAGGTTGATGACGCAAAGTCGCCGCCCCAGGAACTCCTCGTCTGAGCCCTCCGCCGGATCAGCGCGCGTACTGAGCCGGGATCGCCAGAGTCTGCCCGATCTGCAGCTCCCCGCCGCGCAACAGGTTCATCCGGCTGATGTCGCCGATCACATCGCGCGGGTCGGCGTCGGGCGCGACGCCGGTGGCGATGGACCAGAGCGTGTCACCGGGCATGACGGTGACGGTCTCGACGCCGGCGGGTGCGGTGTCGGCACCCGACGCGACCGCGCTGCCGCCGCTGAGCGCCGCGAACGCGATGCCGGCGGCGAGGGGCACCGACGCCAGGGCGAGCAGTACAGCGCGACCACGCGTCGTCAGCCGGAGTCTCGTCGAAGGACGGGGCGATGCCGGGATGACTGCTGCGGTGCTGAAGCCGATGCTGCTCATGTGGTGCTCCTTAGCCTGTCCCGGAGCGGTGAGGCTGCCGGGGAAGTTGGCGTAGCGTTCGCATTCACGACTCGGCCGGGAGCCGGGAATGCGAAGCTACGTACCGAAGATATCTTCGAGTTCGAACATCTGTCAAGTATTCTTCGAAACCACACCGGGGAAAGAGGCCGACACGCTCGAACAGATCTTCCAGATCGGCCCGATTCTCGGATACGGTTTCGATAAGGACACCCCACCACGGGCCTCCGACATTCGAAGAGGGACGTCGGATCACGCACTGAAGGAGCACCATGAGCGAGAACTCTGCCGCCGAGTCGGAGGCACCGCGCACGCGCCGCCGGAAGAGCCTCAGCCCGAAGCAGATGGCGATCCTCGAGGTCATCCAGAACTCGATCGCGAACCACGGCTATCCGCCGAGCATGCGCGAGATCGGAGACGCCGTCGGTCTCAAGTCCCTCTCCAGCGTCACCCATCAACTCGGACAGCTCGAGCTGAGTGGCTACCTGCGCCGCGACCCGGGGAAGACCAGGGCGATGGAGGTGCTCATCGATCTGCCGGGCGCCAGCACCGAGAACCCGGCCGACGTCGCGACTCCCGTAGGCGACGCCGCGCTCGTCCCCCTGGTGGGACGGATCGCCGCCGGCGTGCCGATCACCGCGGATCAGCAGGTCGAGGAGATCTTCCCGCTCCCCCGTCAGTTGGTGGGCAAGGGCGACCTGTTCATGCTCAAGGTCTCCGGCGAGTCGATGATCGACGCCGCCATCTGCGACGGCGACTGGGTCGTGGTCCGCTCCCAGAACAGCGCGGAGAACGGCGAGATCGTCGCGGCGATGCTCGATGGCGAGGCGACGGTCAAGGTGCTGCGCCGCCGGGACGGCCACACCTGGCTCCTCCCCCGCAACTCGGCATTCGAACCCATCCTCGGCGACGAGTCCGTCGTCCTCGGCAAGGTCGTGGCGGTGCTCCGCGCCGTCTGACCCTCGATCCGGTCAGCGCGGACAGTGGTCGGGCCCACGGCGTGGCCGCACACGCGGTGCGACGCCGCATAGGCTCGAGACATGTCGTCGTCCCCTTACGGTTCCTGGTCATCCCCGTTCTCCGCCGCCTCGGTCGCCGCGTCTTCACCGCGCATCGACGGCGCCCGTTTCGTCGGCTCGGAGATCTGGTGGGGCGAGTCGGTGCCGGCCCAGAAGGGCCGCGTGACGGTGCGGAGCTCCTCCGGAGCCGAGATCCTCCCCTCCCCCTGGAGCGCACGCTCACGTGTGCACGAGTACGGCGGGGGTGCGTGGACGGCGGACGAGCACGGCACGCTCTACTTCGTCGACGCGAACGACCAGCGGGTTCATCGTCTGAGCGTGGGAGGCGAGCCCGTTGCTCTCACCCCTCCCGGGCCCTCCCACGGCGGCCTGCGTGTGCAGTCCGGTCGACTGCTGGCCGTGCGCGAAGACCTCTCCCGCACGCCGCATCTCCGAGCGATCGTCGAGATCCCGCTCGACGGCTCCGCAGCCGAGGATGCGTCCGCGATCACGGTGATCGTGCAGGGCGATGGCTTCTTCGCCCATCCCGCGCTCTCCCCCGACGGCACCCGCGCCGCGTGGGTCGCGTGGGACAGGGGCCGCATGCCGTGGGAGGACGCGCACGTGCAGGTCGCCGAGGTCGGTGAGGATACTCCGCGCACGATCCCCTCACGGGCGGCGCTGCAGCCGGAGTGGCTGAGCGACTCGGAGCTGATCTTCGCCGATGATCCGGGTGGGCGCTGGGCCCTGCAGCGCATCTCCCTGGACGGTGTGGTCCCGGTCGGCACCGCACGGCAGGTCTCACCCTCGGACGCCGACACGGGCTATGGACTCTGGGTCCTCGGCAACCGCTGGTATCAGCTGCTCGACGACGGCCGTGTCGTCGCCGTCCGGACGAACGGGCGCGACGAGGTCGTGGTGATCGATACCGATGATGCTGCCGACGACCGCGTCGACGTCATCTCGTTCCCCGGAGACGGCCATGTGAGCGTCGACGATGTCGACGGCACCCGCGTGCTCCTCTCCGGCAACGGTTCGCGTGCGAACGCCGGGCTGTGGTGCGTCGACGTCGTATCGGGTGCCACCGTGGCGGTGCGCGGCGGCGAACCGGTCGATCCGCAGTGGATGCCCGCTGCGATGCCGATCGAGATCCAGGGCCCGCACGGAGAGGTGCACGCGTTCGCGTACCCGCCGGCGAACCCGCACGCGACGGCTCCCGATCGCGAGCTCCCGCCCTACATCGTCCTCGTGCACGGGGGGCCGACGGCGCACGTCACCGGGGCGGCGTCCGAGGCGATCGCGTTCTACACGAGCCGCGGCATCGGCGTGCTCGACGTGAACTACGGAGGATCCACGGGGTACGGCCGCTCATACCGTGAACGTCTCGACGGCCAGTGGGGCATCGTCGATGTCGACGACGTGATCGCCGCGGCCCGCGGTCTGGCGGACGCGGGCCTGGCCGACCCCGACCGGATCGCGATCCGCGGCGGGTCGGCCGGCGGCTGGACCGTGCTGTCGGCGCTGGTGCGGGGCGGAGCCTTCGCTGCCGGGATCAGCCGCTACGGGGTCGCCGATCTGCGCATGCTCGTCGCGGAGACCCACGATTTCGAGGCGTCGTACATCGACGGTCTGGTCGGTCCCCTCCCCGAGCACGAGCACCTGTACGTGGAGCGTTCACCGCTCACGCACGCCGACCGGATCGACGCGCCCGTGCTGCTGCTGCAGGGCGGCGAGGATCGCGTGGTTCCGCCCTCGCAGTCCGAGGCGATCCGAGACGCGCTCGCGGCACGCGGAGTCGACCACGAGTATGTGCTGTACCCCGCCGAGGGGCACGGATTCCGCAGCGCCGACACGATCGTCGACGCCCTCGAGCGCGAGCTGACGTTCCTCGGCCGTGTGTTCGGCTTCGAGCCGCGTCTGTGAGGACGACTTCCCCCGCGAGGGTCACTCCCCCACGCGGTTGCGCAGACGCATGGCGCGGTCGGCTTCGCGGGTGTCCTGACGCTCACGCAGGGTCTGTCGCTTGTCGTACTCGCGCTTACCTTTGGCGAGGGCGATCTCGACCTTGGCACGACCGTCGGAGAAGTACAGCTTCAGCGGGATGAGGGTGTATCCCCCTGCCGAGACGGCGTGGGCGATCTTCGCGATCTCCTCACGGTGCAGCAGCAGCTTGCGGATGCGCTTGGCCGAATGGTTCGTCCAATGCCCCTGCGAGTACTCCGGGATGTGCACCGAGTCGAGGAAGACCTCGTTCCCCTTGACGAACGCGTAGCCGTCGCTGAGGTTGGCTCGTCCCTGACGCAGCGACTTGACCTCGGTGCCGGTGAGCACCATCCCCGCCTCGTACGACTTCTCGATGGCGTAGTCGTGACGTGCGCGACGATTGGTCGCGACGACCTTCTCTCCGCGTTCCCTGGGCATGATGCTCTCCTGTTGCCGTGATGAGCCCGATCGATCGATCCGACCGCGCAGCCTTTCACGCTATCAGGTGCGCAGCCAGCGTCGGATCGCGAAGCCCGCGGACAGGGCGGCGAGGATCACTCCGATGCCGATCAGCACCGGGACGACCAGTGCCGCGTCCTGCATCGTGACCCACGTCGTGATGAACGGCACCCTTCCCCGCAGATAGCCGTTGACGCCGAAGTGCACGCCGGCGACGACCGCGGCGCTGGCCAGGGCCGACCCCAGGAAGGCCGCGAACACGCCCTCCAGCACGAACGGGGTCTGGATGAAGCGGTTGGACGCTCCGACGAGGCGCATGATGCCGATCTCCTTGCGCCTCGCATACGCGGACAGGCGGATCGTCGTGCCGATCAGGAGAGTCGCGGCGATGAGCATGAGCACGGCGATCCCGACCGCGATGTAGGTCGCGACGGTCAAAGCGGAGAACAGGGGCTCCAGGTACTGCAGCTGATCCTTCACCTGCTCGACCCCAGCCTGTCCGCTGAAGGCTTCGGCGAGCACCTGGGACTGGCCGGGATCCTTCATGGTCACGAAGAACACTTCGAAGGCCTGGTCGGGAGTGAGCACGCTCGCCTGGTCCGCGCCGAGCTGGTCGACGAGTTTGGCGTAGGTCTCTTCCTTGGTGTCGAAGGTCATCGAGCTGATGAGCGGTTTGAGCGCGTCGCCCTCGAGCTGCGCACGCACGGCTGCGACCTGCTCCTCGCTCGCCGCACCGTCGAGACACGTCTCGGATTCCGACACGGCCGAGCACATGTACACAGCCACCTGGGCGCGCTCGGCCCAGTAGCCGCGCATGACGCCGATCTGCCCCTGCATGAGGATCGCGGCGCCCACGAAGGTCAGGGACACGAAGGTGACCAGCACGACGGAGATCACCATCGAGATGTTCCGCCGGAGTCCGACGAGGGCTTCGGTCAGGATGAGTCCGATTCTCATGAGGTCGGGCCCACTTCCTCGTCGTCCTCGTCGGAGAGACCGAGGCGATCCGCGACACCGAGTTCGGCGACGTCGACCGTCGGCAGGACGATCGGATGCGTTCGCGGGCGTGCCGCCGGAGCGGGTTCGACGGCCGAAGGCGGCTCGACCACCGCGGGAGGTTCGACGGCAGCGGGAGGCTCGACCACGGCGGGGGGCTCGACGACGTTCGCAGCTGCGCCCTCCTGCACCGCGGGCTGCGGCTCCGGCGCTTCGACCGTGCGCGGGGCGGGCGGAACCACCGTCTCCCCGTCGCGATCGACTACTGCCGCAGCCTGACGCTGACTGGCGAGCTCTTCTGCGAGTGCGGCACGCACCACCGAGAGATCGGCGGTCTGGCGCTGCACCTCCTGGACGGCGGTCAGTGCGGCAGCGGCTGCCGCACCACGCACTTCCTCTGGCACGAGGCGCGGGATGTTGGACGTGTCGCCGTATCCGCCATGCACCTCATCGCGGACCATCTCGCCGTCGCGCAGCTCGATCACGCGGCGCTGCATCTGATCGACGAAACCGGCCTCGTGGGTGGCCATCAGTACCGTGGTGCCCCCCGCGTTGATGCGGGCGAGCAGCTGCATGATGTCGACCGAGGTCGCAGGGTCGAGGTTTCCGGTCGGCTCATCGGCGAGCAGAACCTGGGGCCGATTGACGAGAGCGCGCGCGATGGCGACGCGCTGCTGCTCACCGCCCGACAGTTCGTGGGGCATCCGCTTCTGCTTGCCGTCGAGGCCCACCAGAGCGAGCGCCTCAGGCACCGCCTGTTGGATGAAGCCGCGGGAGGCACCGGTCACCTGGAGCGTGAACGCGACGTTCTGATGGACGGTCTTCGACGGGAGGAGCCGGAAGTCCTGGAACACCGACCCGATATGGCGGCGGAAGTACGGCACCTTGCGGTTCGCGAGGGCTCGCAGGTCCCTCCCGAGCACCGCGACCCGTCCCGAGGTGGGGACGTCCTCGCGCAGGATGAGGCGCAGGCAGGACGACTTGCCGGAACCCGAGGCCCCGACGAGGAAGACGAACTCCCCGCGTTGCACTTCGAAGTCGACACCGGAGAGGGCGGGCTTCGACGTCCCGCGGTAGCGTTTCGTGACGTTCTCGAACCGAATCATGGCGCTACGAGCCTAAGCGCGGGCTCTTCCCTGACGGCGAGCGACACCCCGCAGAGGCACGTCCGCCCTCCACCCGGATGGGGATTGCTCCCCATGCACACGCCACCGCCGCGTCACCTGCCACTGCTATACATGAAGATGCCGACCGCACGAAGCGGTCGCCGAATTCTTTCGAGGGGGAGCCATGACGACACCTGCAGGTTGGTACGACGACGGATCCGGACGGCAGCGCTGGTGGGACGGCCAGCAGTGGACGGAACACTTCGCCCCTGAGGCGACGGATGCGGGGTCGGCCTCTGAGGAGCCGAACGTCTCCGAGACCACGCCGATCGAGGACACGGTCATCGAGGAGACGGTGATCGGAGACACGGTGATCGAAGACACGGTGATCCGTCCGTCCGAGGAGACGGTGATCATTCCCGAGGAGCACGGCTCGTCGGCCCCCGCGGACCAGGGCGATGTCGATGCTGCGGGTGCGACCGCCGCGACGACCCCGCTCGGCGACGACCTCGGCGCCTACTCCGCGCCGGCGGCCCCTCCCGCATACCCGGCAGCCGCCCCCGGACAGTCCACGGACGCCTACCCCGGCGTCGCGCCCGCCTACCCCGGCACCACGACGGGCTACCCCGCCGCCGCCCCCTACGGGCAGCCGGTCTCCGAGGAGCCGAAGAAGCTCTCGGTCCTGGGGCTCGTCGGTCTCGGTGTCGCTGCGCTCGGCACGATCCTGGTCTTCATCCCGGTCGTCGGATTCATCGGCTTCGTGCTGCTCGCGGCCGCCTTCGTCGTCTCGCTGATCTCGCTCTTCCTGAAGGGCAAGAAGTGGCCGGGCATCGCGGGCCTCGTCCTCGCGGTCGTCGGCACCATCATCGGGATCATCATGTCGTTCGTCTACCTCTTCGCCTTCGCACAGGGCGTGAGCGAGGAGATCGACAAGCTGCCCACCTCCTCCCCCTCGATCGAGGCATCGGCACCGCCGGAGAGCGAGGGGCCCGACGCCGGTGTGCGTCCGACCTCGCCGGAAGTGGCGCAGGGACTGACCGCCATCCTCGCCTCGTCGGGCGCTGAGGGGTACACGGAGCCCCAGGTGTCCTGCCTCGCCGATCTGCTCGTGGCCTCGGATCTCGACAACGCGACGTTGCGCACGATCGCGGACAGCGACGGCAACCTCACCGACACGGACGCTCTGTACGGTGTCGCCGAGGTGCTCAGCGATACCGAGGCGATCACGGCCTGCCTCGTTCCCTGAGCGACGTCAGCTCAATTCGAGAAGGCCTCGAGGGCAATGCTCTCGAGGCCTTCTTCGTGTGATCGAACCGGTATTCGACACAGGGGCGTCCCCGGCGCTACCGTCATCTTTGACGGCCGCCCCTCGCAGAACGGCCGGCGTCGCGAGGACGACCTCACCACGCAATCGCCGACCGAGAAAGACGCACGGGAACGCCTGATGACAACACCTGCCGGCTGGTACGACGACGGCTCCGGGAACCGACGGTGGTGGGATGGGCTGAGCTGGACGGAGCATGTCGTCACCGGGCACCCCGCTGCCGTCACGGAATCGGAGGTCACGACCTCGACTGCCGAGGACGCGCACGTCGCTGCTGACCCGACGGCGCCCGCAGCGGCGACGGACCCCGGGGTCCCGACGACCGCCGCCACGGGTCAGCCCCTCGGGACCGTGGCCGACCTCGAACCCGCGCCCTTCGCCCCGCCGTACACGCTCGCGCACCAGATGCCTGCCTCCCCCGCCGGGACGGTGCCCTCGAACGGTGCGATCTCCGCTCCATACGGCGGGTATCCGGCAGCCTCGTGGCCCACGCCTTCCACCCCGCAAGCCCGCCCCGGCGTCCCTGTCGTGGGCATCATCGGCCTGGCAGCCGTGGTCATCGGCGTCGTCTGCGCGTGCATCCCCGTGATCGCGATCGCCGGGTGGGCGCTCCTCGCCGTCGGGTTCGTGATGTCGCTCGTCTCCCTGTTCCTGCGCGGGCGGAAGTGGCCGGGCATCACCGGTCTCGCCCTCGCTGTGATCGGTGCCGTGCTCGCGGCTGCCGTGTCGCTGCTGCTGCTCGCCGCGACATCGTCGGACGGTGCTTCGTCCGCGATCCCGAGCGAACGGCCGACGGATGGAGGCACGTCCACGGAACGTCCGGACCCGTCCGCGATCGAGGGCGCCGAGATGACGACCTTCGCCGATCTCGAGGTCGGTGACTGTCTGCCCCTGGTCGTGTACGACGAGGACGAGCTCGTCTTCGAGCTGCCCGTCGTGCCCTGCGAGCAGCCGCACACCGACGAGGTCTTCTTCATCTACGACGTGGAAGACGGTGAGTTCCCGGGCGACGACGCCCTCACCGAGACCTCGTGGAACGGCTGCTACGAGGCGTTCCAGGCGTACGTCGGCACCTCGTACGAGGCCTCGGAGCTCGACTTCTACAACTACCAGCCGACGAAGGGCACGTGGATCCGGGAGGGGGACCGCACCGTGCAGTGCATCCTCTTCAGCTATGACGATGTAACTGGCACCCTGCGGGATTCCGGTCGCTGACCACAACGATACGAAGAAGGCCCCGGATCGCTCCGGGGCCTTCTTCGTGGACTCAGTCCTCGGTCTTGCGCTTGCGCCAGCGGATACCCGCCGAGATGAAGTCGTCGAGGTCGCCGTCGAAGACCGCAGCCGGATTGCCGGATTCCTGGCCGGTGCGGAGGTCCTTGACCAGCTGCTGGCCGTAGAGGAAGTACGAGCGCATCTGATCGCCCCAGCTCGCGGTGATGTTGCCCGCGAGTTCCTTCTTCTTCGCAGCCTCCTGCTCCTTCTGCAGCAGCAGGAGTCGCGTCTGCAGCACGCGCATGGCGGCGGCACGGTTCTGGATCTGCGACTTCTCGTTCTGCATCGACACGACGATGCCGGTCGGGAGGTGCGTGAGGCGCACGGCGGAGTCGGTCGTGTTGACCGACTGCCCACCCGGGCCGGAGGAGCGGAACACGTCGACGCGGATGTCGCTCTCCGGGATGTCGACCTCTGTGGCCTCTTCCATCAGCGGGATGACCTCGACGGCGGCGAACGACGTCTGCCGCTTGTCGGCGGAGCCGAACGGACTGATGCGGGCGAGACGATGCGTTCCGGCCTCGACCGAGATGGTGCCGAAGGCGTAGGGAGCGTCGATCTCGAAGGTCGCGGACTTGATGCCGGCGCCCTCCGCGTAAGACGTGTCCATGACCTTGACGGGGTACTTGTGCCGCTCGGCCCAGCGCAGGTACATGCGCATCAGCATCTCGGCGAAGTCCGTGGCGTCATCGCCGCCGGCCCCGGAGCGGATCGTGATGATCGCGGAGCGCTCGTCGTATTCGCCGTCGAGGAGCGTCTGCACCTCGAGCTGGTTGATCAGATCGGTCAGCGCAGCGAGCTCCGTGCGGGCCTCCTGCGCTGAGTCCTCGTCGCCCATCTCGTTCGCGAGACCGACCAGCACTTCCAGGTCGTCGAGACGCTGGGCGATGCCGGTGATGCGGGCGAGCTCCGACTGGCGGTGGCTGAGGGCGCTGGTCACCTTCTGCGCGTTCTCGGTGTCGTCCCAGAGGTCGGGAGCGCCGGCCTCCTCGCTGAGACGCGCGATGTCGTCGCGGAGACGGGAGACATCGACGACCTCGCTGATGTCGCCGAAGGTGTGCCTGAGCGCCTGGATTTCGGCGGAGAGATCTAGTTCGAGCATGACACCTCAGCCTAACGTGCCGCCTGCCCGCACGGGGACGCCATCGTCCGGGAGCTCCGGGCAACGGGAGTAGCGTGAAGTCGTGAGCAGCGCATCGACGGTCCTTCGGCAGTTCGGACCGATGGTGTATCTGCCGACGATCCTGTTCTCGCTCGGCGAGGGTGCGGTGATCCCGCTCATCCCGGTGCTCGCCGTCTCCATGGGAGCGGACGTGGCGTTCGCCGCCCTCGTCGCCTCCTGCCTCGTCATCGGCCAGCTGTGCGGGAACCTCCCCGCCGGATGGGCGGTCGGCAGGATCGGCGAGCGCTACACCATGGTGATCGCCGGGGTGATCTCGATCGTCGCCGGCATCGGAATGGTGTTCGCGCCGTCGCTCGGTGTGCTGGCGGCTTCGGTGTTCCTGCTGGGCATCTGCGCGGCGGCCTTCGGCCTCGCCCGGCATGCGTTCATGACCACGCGGGTTCCTGTCGCCTTCCGCGCGCGGTCGCTCTCGCTGCTCGGCGGGAGCTTCCGCCTCGGCATCTTCGTCGGTCCGTTCATCGCGGCAGGACTGCTTCAGCTCTTCGGCAGCGAGAGCGCAGCGATCTGGTTCTTCCTCGGCTGCCTCGTGGTGATGGTCGCGCTGGTCCTCTTCGGGCCCGATCCGGAGAAGATGGTCCCGCCGGTCACGACGGCCACGCGCGAGCGCTATGCGGAGGACTCCGGCGAGGCCGTGAGCGGTTCGATCCCCACGGTCGAGCGCCTCGGCATCTTCCAGACGATGTGGCGCCAGCGTGCGGTGCTCGGACGCCTCGGCCTCGCCGCCGCTTCGCTCTCCGCCGTCCGGTCGGCCCGCCAGGTCGTGCTCCCCCTGTGGGGGCTGTCCCTGGGGTTGGACGCCTCGACCATCTCCCTCGTCGTCGGCGTCTCCGGGGCCATCGACTTCGCGCTCTTCTATGCGAGCGGCCAGGTGATGGACCGCTTCGGCCGGCTGTGGGCGGCGATGCCGGCGATGGTGCTCATGGGAGCGGGTTTCCTGGCGCTGTCGTTCACGCACGACGGGGATGCGGCTGTGCTGTGGTTCGGCATGTTCGCCGCTGTCCTGGGCGTCGGCAACGGACTGTCCAGCGGCATCCTGCTGACTCTGGGGGCGGATGTCGCGCCGAAGCGGGATCCCGCCGCCTTCCTCGGTTCGTGGCGCACGCTCACCGATGCCGGCGGCGCGATCGCCCCGCTGCTCGTCTCGGGGATCACGGCCGTGGCTTCGCTCCCGTTCGCCGCGGCCGCCATGGGCGTCATCGGCCTGGTGGGTGCTCTCGGCTTCCTGCGCTGGATCCCGCAGTTCGTCCCCCGAGCACGACCCGAGTCCAGCGAAGAGCCACCGGAAGGAGACCCGGAATGATCCCGAACCTCGAGGCGGATGCTCATCGCCTCGTCTCGACCTTCGTCCCCCGATCCGCACGAGACCGCGCAGCGCAGGCGGACTTCGCCTCGTTCTTCGATGCCGACGGCGGGCCTGTGCACCGTGAGGCAGGCCCTGACCACCTCACGGCATCATGTGTGGTGTTCGATGCCACGTTCCAGCACACGCTGCTGGTGTTCCACCGCAAGGGGCAGTTCTGGGTGCAACCGGGAGGCCACGTCGAGGACGGCGACGCATCGGTCATGGCCGGCGCGCTGCGGGAGCTGCGTGAGGAGACCGGCATCGTGGTGGACCCGGTGAACCCGCCGCTCGCCTATGACCTCGACCACCACGGCCTGTCTTCGCGCTTCGGCGCATGCGCCTCGCACCTCGACATCGGGATCGCCGTCGTGGTCGACCGAGAGTCGGCGCTCACCGTGAGCGAGGAGTCGGAGGACCTACGCTGGTGGCCCGTCGATGCCCTGCCAGCGGAGGTGCCACCCCAGCTCGTGCCCCGTCTCACCGGACTGCTCACGCAGCTGCAGAGCCCCCGCTGAGCGGGGTTCTCACCGCAGCGCCGTGCGGCTGGTGGCCGTCGACTCGAGCGGGACTCCGTCAGGCACGAACACGGATACCAACGGCGGATGCCATTGTGCGGCGACGGTGACGCGCGCCGTGACGCCGTCGGGCGTTCCGGCAGCGGTGAGCGAAGCATCGCCCGGCACCGCTACCACGAGCGACGCGGCCTGTTCTTCGACACCGGCGTCGGTCAGCTCGGCTCGCGCGCCGCCGTCGCGAACCACCAGCGTGAACCCGTCAGCCCCGGCGAGCGCTGCGGAATCGGCGAGCGCATCCAACCGCTTCTGGGCGATGTAAAGGTCGGTGGCACAAACACACACGAAGAGCACGGCCAGCGCGAGCAGCACATACCCGAGTGTGAGGAGCAGCACACTCCCCTCGTCGTGCTCGATCCCGGCGCCGAGGGTGCGACGGCCCGGCGTCACCGTTCGGTACCCCACTGTCTGGACATCTTCTGCACGGCCTCGGCCTGAACGGCGACGGCGGTTGACCTGTCGAGGCCGATCACCTCCGGCATCAGGGGCAGCCGTACCCGCGTGGAGACGGAGACGACGATCGTCGCGCCAGCCGCCGGGCACTCGAGAGACTGCGGTGTGCAGGAGAGCGTCAGGTCGACCGTGTCCTCGTCCAGACCGTACTCCTCGACGATGCCGGCGAGCACAGCGTCGCTCCGTTCCGCGGCCGTCGTCGCGTCCGGAGCACGGGCGATCACACGGGCGATGTGCCGCGCTGCCGCCTCCGCTCCGAAGGTCTGCTCCTGGATGGTGCCGAGCGCGATCACGAGGTAGATGAGCGGGACCAGCAGGATCACCCCGGCTGCGATGAACTCGAGGGCAGCCGATCCCTCGTCATTCCTCCCCGAACGTCTCGGCAGGTGCATGCGCCTCCACCTCCATCGCGAGGGGAATGCCGATCAACCCCAGCAGGGGGAACGTCGTACGGACTCGGACGTCGACCGTCTCGTGCGGTGCGATACCGGAGACTCCGATGCGGACGTCATCGGCGTACTCCGACCCGACCGCGCGCGAGATGACCTCCCGGGTGACATCCACGCCCTCTCGCGGCGTCGTGTCGGCGAGTGCAGCGTGGTAGGCCCCCTCGACGGCGGCATCGTGGACCACGTTGCGCACGTACACCGCGAATGCGAGCTGCAGCACCGCGAGCGTGAGCGCGGTCAGGAGGGTGCCCACGAGCACGAACTCCACCGGAGCCGACCCGCGATCATCCGCGCACACACGCCGGTCGTCCATCTCAGAGTCCCGACACCCGCTGGATCGCCTGCTCGAACAGCGACGTGAGCGCGGGGCCCGCGACGGCCCAGATGAGCACCACCAACCCGGCGGTCATCAACGTGACGAGGACCCAGCCGGGGACGTCCCCGGTTTCATCCGCGAAGAATGCGCGGAGCCGAGCAGTGGTTCCCGTCGATGGGAGTCGCCCGGGGTCACAGGTGGGTGTCGTCATGGTGGATCCTTTCGTTGAGGGGTCAGCCGATGCCGAGACGGAGGATGAAGAGCCCGGGATAGACGGCGAAGAGCACGGAGAGCGGAAGTATCAGGAAGACGAGCGGGAGTAGCATCAGGATCTCCTTGCGCCCCGCCTGCTCGATCAGCACACGCTTCGCGTCTTCCCGTGCATCCGACGCCTGGGCATGCAGCACTGCGGCGAGCGGTGCACCGTGCTCGAGTGCGGCGATCACCTGATCCACGACACGTGACAGGCCGGGAAGCTGCAGACGTCGCGCCATCTCGTTCAGCGCGTCGGCCAGCGGCGACCCGGTGCCCACGGCGAGCACCACGTGACGCAGTTCGACGGTCAGTTCACCGGAGCCCACCTCGGACACCCGGCGCAGCGAATCGAGGGACCCCTCTCCCGCGGAAAGACAGAGGGCCAGGAACTCGAGTGTCGTCGGCAGTTCATCCGTGAGCCGCACCCGTCGCGCCTTGGCCCGCGCGGAGAGCTGCAGGTCGTAGGCGGCGGCCGCCGCCGCCCCGCACAGCAGAGGCATCACGCCTGTCGGCACGGAGAGGCGGCCCGTGAGTGCGAGCACGGTCACCCCGATCGCCCCCACCCCTATCCCGGCGAGGCCCCACCCGAGCTGCCTGCCGCGGAACGCCGCAGGGTCGGTCCGCACGCCGGCTTGTGCCAGACGCCGGCGGAGGGGCTCTCCCCCGCCGAGCAGACTCTCGAACGCATTTCGTGCGCGTTCCCACAGCGTCCGCGAACTCGCGGGCAGCGCGCCCGCGGCCGGGAGGACACCTCGTGGCAGACGATCATCGGCGACGACGTCGCGCACGTACGGACCGATCCTTACGGCCAGCGATGCCGCCCTCCACCGTGGAAGCGCGGAAAGCGCGCTCAGCACCCCGGCGGCGAAGCCGCACCCGATCAGGACGGCGCTCGCGAGAGCCGTCATCCCGCTCATCCGAACCACCGCCGAGGCTCGGGGAGTCGACCGATGCGGACCATGATGTGGAAGGCGACCACAGAGACGGCCGCGCCCAGACAGATCACGAGCACGCCTTCGGGAGTGCCGTACGCCGCCGCCCCTTCCGGTCGGAGCACGAGCAGGCCGAGGATCACCCACGGGGCGACGGCACCGAGGACGGCGGCACCGCGGATCCAGGATTGCCGCGCCTCGACCTCCCCACGGAGAGCCGCGTCCGCCCGCACCGAGCTGGAGAGTGCCCGCAATACGCTGATGAGCTCGGTGCCGCCCACCTGACGCGCCATCCGCAGCGTCTCGGCGATGCGGTCGCCGATGGGGTCGGACAGCGTCGTCTTGAGTCGATCGAGGCTGGTCTCGAACCTGCCGCTCGCCCGCAGGTCCCGCGCGAACACGATGAACGCCGGCCGCAGCATCTTCGGCGCGGACTCCGCCAGACCGGCCACCGCGTCGGGAAGCGACAAGCCAACGCGGATCGACGCGATCAGCAGATCGCACACGTCCGGCCAGAGCTGGCGACGCAACCGTCGCAGGCGCATCCGTCGCCCTCGCAGGAACACGATCGGCGCAGTCGCGCCTGCAAGACCGGCCAGCACGGAGAGCACGGGGATCCCCGTCAGCAGCCATGCACCCGATGCCGTCATCAGTCCGGTTGCGACGACGATGGCGAGGAGTCCACGTTGCGACAGCCCCTCCATGCCCGCTTCCTCGATCAGACGGGCGAGTCGCCCCTGCCTCATCGTCATCACGGCATCGTCGGAAGGCGGCCACATCCACGGGGAGACGCACAGCAGCACCCCCGCCGCGAGGAGGGCACCGACGAAGACCGTCACGATGAGGCTCCGACCCGGCGAGCGGCGATGCGCTCCACGACGACATCCCTGCGGTCTGCCACCCGGTACACCTGCTCGGTCCGGACTCTGCCTTCGTCGACGTCGCCGGTCGGTGCGATGACCTCTTGGACGTATCGCCGACCTGCCCGGTCTCGAACGCAGTGCACGACCAGGTCGATCGACGCGGCGAGCGCGGGCGCGATGAACGCGCGGTCGATGTTGCGCCCGGCCAGGAGCGGGAGGATCGTCAGCTTCTCGATCGCCTCCGCCGCGGAGTTCGCATGCACGGTGCAGGCGCCGGGAACCCCCGTGTTGAGGGCGAGCACGAGGTCCAGGGCTTCCGCGTCCCGGACCTCGCCGACGACGAGACGGTCCGGTCGCATACGCAGCGCCTCCTTCACCAGTCGCCGCAACGTGATCTCCCCCGTACCCTCCAGGCTCGCCTGGCGTCCCTGGAGTGAGACGAGATCGGGTCCGTGAACGGCCAGCTCGAACGTCTCCTCGACTGTCACGATGCGCTGGGTGTCGGCGCAGGAAGCCAGCAGCGCGGCGAGCATCGTCGTCTTGCCTGCGTGCGTCGCTCCGGAGACGATCACGCTGCGGCCGGCGTCCATCGCCACGCGCAGCTGATCCGCGACACCGCGAGGCATCATGCCCTGATCCGTCAGCGATGCGAGGGATCGGTACTTCGGGAGGAACTTGCGGATGTTGACAGCCCACGAACCGCGCACTACATCGGCGATGGCCACGTGCAGACGGGACCCGTCCGGCAGCGAAGCGTCGACGAACGGCTGGCTGATGTCGACGCGCCGCCCCGTTGACTGGAGCATCCTCTCGACGAGGTCGCGCACCGACACCTCATCGAGCACGACGTCGGTCCGCTCGGCCGTGCCCTCGCGCGCGACGTGCACGTGCCCTGCGCCGTTCAGCCAGATCTCCTCGACCTGTGGATCGTCGAGCAGCGGCTGCAGCGCGCCGAATCCGCTCAAGGTCGCCAGGACCTCCCGCACGCATGCGGCCTCATCGTCGATCAACGCCTCGCCGCGGGCGAGGGCGAGATCGTCGTGTCGGCGGACCTCGGCGTGGGCGATGCGCCAGGCCCCGTCCGGATCGATCGACGGGTCGATGCCCTCGGCGCGCAGACGCGAACGCACACGCTCGGCGACGAGGGCGGACGGACGAATCACTCAGGCATCCTCGCAACATTCGACGCGCGGCCTCCGAAGTTATCCACAAGCCGACGTGGAGTCCCATCCCCTCCGCAGAGTCCCGGCCCGGCGCGGACTGCGGGCGGATCCCCAGATACCCGGTTTCGGCGATCAGTAGACTTATCCCACCGCGCGGGAGTGGTGGAATTGGCAGACACGCAGGATTTAGGTTCCTGTGCCCCAGGGCGTGTGGGTTCAAGTCCCACCTTCCGCACGAGAGACGACGGCAGCCTTCTCAGGTCGCCATGACATCGCTCTGTTACACCGCCGACCAATCGCGACCGACGGGACTCTCCCAGTGCTCGAAACCATGCTGCACGCACCGACCGCTCTCATCCCCTGGCTGGACCCCGCCACGATCATCGGGACCGCCGGGCCGTGGGCGCTCCTCGTGGTGTGCTTCATCGTCTTCGCGGAGACCGGTCTGCTCGTCGGTTTCCTGCTTCCCGGCGACACGCTGCTCGTGATCGCGGGCCTTCTCTCGCACCCGATCGCGGGTTCCGAGCACGGTGTCTTCGGCATCAACGTCTGGTGGGTCGCCCTGCTCATCGGCCTCGCGGCCTTCGTCGGCGGCGAGGTCGGCTATGTGATCGGGCACAAGGGCGGACCGGCCGTGTTCGAGCGCAAGGAGTCGGGACTCTTCAGCAAGAAGAACGTCGAGCGCACGAACGCGTTCTTCGAGCGCTTCGGAGGCATCACCGTGATCCTCGCGCGCTTCGTGCCGATCGTGCGCACGTTCGCCCCGGTCGCCGCCGGTGTCGGTCACATGCCGTGGCGCAAGTACACGCTCTACAACCTGATCGGTGCGATCCTGTGGGGCTTCGGGCTCACCATGTTCGGCTACCTCATCGGGTTCATCCCGCCGGTCGCGACGTTCGTGGAGAACTACATCGACCTCATCCTGCTCGCGGCCGTCGGCGGCACGGCGCTGGTGACGCTGTGGCACTACCTGTCGGAGCGCCACAAGGCGAGGAAGGCTGCCGCGGCAGGGGAAGACGTCGTCACCGACGCTGAGGAGGCGCAGGAGCTCGTGCTCGACGCCGACGTGTTCGACCGCGCTCCCGACCTGGACGGCGACGGCAAGCACTGACCGCGGTCGGTCAGCCCGCGTTCTTGGCGCGCTCCTCCTTCGAGCGGGCGACACTCGCACGCAGAGCCTCCATGAGATCGATGACCTCGCCGCCCTCGGCCGCCTTCTCGGCTTCGCCGAAGGTCTCCGCGACGTCGAACGTCTCGCCTGCCTCGATCTTCGCGTCGATCAGCGTGCGGAGCTCCTTCTGGTACTCGTCGACGAACTCCTCGGGATCGAAGTCCGCCGAGTAGCTGTCCACGAGCGACGCCGAGAGCTCCAACTCCTTCTTCGAGATCCGCACATCCTCGTCCAGCGCGGGGAACGCGGCTTCGCGCACCTCGTCGGCCCAGAGCAGCGTCTGCAGCACGAGCACCTTCCCCCGCACGCGCAGCGCGGCGAGCCTCGTCTTCTGCCGCAGGGTGAACCGCACGATCGCCGTGCGGTCGGTCTGCTCGAGCGTCTTGCGCAGGAGGACGTACGCCTTCGGTGACTTGGAATCGGGTTCGAGGTAGTACGGCTTGTCGAGCGTGAGCAGATCGACCTGATCGGAAGGCACGAACTCCACGACGTCGATCTCCCTGCTCTTCTCGGCGGGGAGCGCGGCGAGGTCGTCCTTCGTGAGGACGACGGTCTGGCCCTCCTCGACGTACGCGCGGTCGATGTCGGCGTAGGCGACGGTCTCTCCGCAGACCTCGCAGGTGCGCTGGTAGCGGATGCGACCGCCGTCTTTCTCATGCACCTGATGCAGCGGCACGTCGTGGTCCTCGGTCGCGGAGTACACCTTGACCGGGACGTTCACGAGCCCGAACGTCAGTGCGCCCTTCCAGATCGTCCTCATCACACCAGTAGACACCAGCCACAGCCGTCACGACCAGCCCTTGACTACGCTGGCTCCATGGTGGGAGATGCGCAGATCGTCCAGGTCGACGGCCGCCGCCTGCGCGTGACGAACCTCGACAAGGTCGTCTACCCCGAGACCGGCACCACCAAGGGCGAGGTCATCGCGTACTACACGGCCATCGCACCTCTGCTGCTCCCCCTCCTCGACGGCCGCCCCGTCACCCGCAAGCGATGGGTGGAAGGTGTCGGAACAGCGCAGGCGCCGGCTGACGCGTTCTTCACGAAGCAGCTCGAACCGGGGGCACCGTCGTGGGTCCCGCGGCAGGCGATCCAGCACTCGGACGGGCCCAAGGAGTATCCGCTCGTCGAAGACGTCCCCACCCTCGTCTGGCTCGCGCAGGTCGCCGCGATCGAGCTGCATGTGCCGCAGTGGCGGTTCTCCTCCGAAGGCCTTCCCGGAAACCCTGATCGGCTCGTCCTCGACCTCGACCCCGGTGAGGGAGTCGGACTGCCGCAGTGCGCCGAGGTCGCCCGCATCGCCCGTGGAATCCTGTCGGACATGGGTCTCGATCCACTGCCGGTCACCAGTGGCAGCAAGGGCATCCACCTCTATGCCTCACTCCCCGGCGAGCAGACGAGCGACGAGGTCTCCGCTGTCGTGAAAGAACTCGCCCGCATGATCGAGAACGACCACCCCGATCTTGCGACCAGCGTCATGGCGAAGGCGGTCAGGGGTGGCAAGGTCTTCCTCGACTGGAGTCAGAACAACGGCAAGAAGACCACCATCTCCCCCTACTCGCTCCGCGGCCGTGCGCGGCCGTGGGTCGCCGCTCCTCGCACCTGGGACGAGCTCGCCGATCCGCATCTCGCCCAGCTCGACCTCGACGAGGTGCTCGAGCGCGCCGCCGCGGGAGTCGATCCGCTCGCCACGCTCCGCCCGTCCATGACGGCTCCGCTGCCGCAACCCGCGAAGACGCGGAGCTCCCACCGATATCCCCGGAGCTCAGCCGCACCCGCCGCCCCGCCACCCGCGGCATCCGTGGCATCCGTGGCATCGGTGGCATCCGTGGCATCGGTGGCATCCGTGGCATCGGTGGCGCCGATGCTCGCCGAGAACGGCACCCCCGGAACCGCGCGCGCGCTGAGCGATCCCTCCTGGGTCGAGGTCAAGTGGGACGGCATCCGCGCGGTGGGCACGTGGGTGGACGGACGGATGCTCCTGCACGCGCGTCGAGGCACCGACATCACCGCCCGCTACCCCGAGCTCACCGCCGACGGCGCCCCCTTCCTCCCGGTGAAGGACGCGGTGGTCGATGGGGAGATCGTGGCGTTCGACGCCAACAGCCGACCGAGCTTCTCGCTCCTCCAGAACCGGATGCACCTCACCCGCCCCCGCGAGATCGAGCGCGAGGTGATCCGCACTCCCATCGTCTACATGCTGTTCGACCTGCTCCGCCTCGATGGGCACGACCTCACGGGCCTGCCGCTCCGGGAGAGACGGACACTTCTCGAGGATGTGATCGCCGGCCTCGACGCTCCCGTGCAGGTCCCTCCCGTGTTCGACGACGTCGACGCGGCACTCATCGCGAGCCGGGAGTTCGGTCTCGAGGGCGTCGTCGTCAAGGACCCGCGATCGCGCTACCGTCCGGGGCAGCGCTCACCCTCGTGGTTGAAGCTCAAGCACACCCGGATGCAGGAAGCCGTGATCGTGGGTATCCGACCGGGCAAAGGCGACAGGGAGAGCACGCTCGGATCGCTGCTTCTCGCCGTTCCGGACACCTCATCGGGCCGGCGACGGCTCCGCTACGTCGGCCGTGTGGGCACCGGATTCACCGATCGGATCCTGCGCGACCTCCTCGCACGGCTCACCCCTCTTCGCGTGGACGATGCCCCCCTCGACGGCGTCCCCGCCCCTGATGCCTCCGACGCGCTCTGGGTGCGCCCCGAAGTCGTCGGCGAGGTCGAGTTCGCGAACTGGACGCCCGACGGAGTGCTCCGCCATGCCCGTTGGCGAGGCCTCCGCCCGGACAAGAGTCCTCTGGAGATCACTGTCGAGAGCCCCGTCGAGGTCCCGTCGATTCCTGAAATCTGACCCGAGATCACGGCGCCGGATCAGGCGTGGTGCGGTTCGCAGTCGGACTGCTCGGCGGGCTCGATCTGGAAGGTCGAATGCTCGACGTCGAAGTGGTCGGCGAGACACGCCTGCATCTCGGTCAGCAGTTGCGACGAGCGTCCGTCGGCGAAGAGCGCCGGCTCCACGCTGACGTGGGCGGTGAACACGGGCGCTCCGCGAGTCAGCTGCCACACGTGCACATCGTGCACACCGACGACGCCGTCGTATCCGAGCAGGTGCGTACGGATCTCGCTCACCGCCGTGCCCTTCGGGGCCGACTCTGCGAGCACGGAGAACACCTCCCGAAGCAGCGCTATGGCCCGGGGGATGATCATCGCCGCGATGAAGAGGGACGCGATCGCATCCGCGGGCATCCAGCCGGTGAGGAGGATGACGACAGCGGCCACGATCACGGCAGCCGACCCGATCAGATCGCCCATCACCTCCAGGTAGGCCCCTCGCACGTTGATGCTGGTGCGCTGCGCGCGGCTCAGCAGCCACATCGAGACGGCGTTCGCCAGGAGACCGACGACCGCGACGACCAGCATGAGTCCGCCGGCGACCTCGACCTCCCCCGGATTCATCAGACGCCCTACGCCCTCGATCGCGACCCACGTCGCCAGGGCGATGAGGATGATCGCGTTGATCAGCGCACCGAAGACCTCGGCACGCTGATACCCGAAGGTGCGACGGTCATCCGCCGGGCGCGCTGCCACTGTCGCGGCGATCAAGGCGATGACGAGGCCGGATGCATCCGTGAACATGTGCGCGGCGTCTGCGAGCAGCGCGAGCGACCCGGAGAGCAGCGCGCCCACGACCTGCACGACCATCACCGTCGCCGTGAGGGAAAGAGAGATCGCGAGCAGGCGTCTGCTGCTGGCCGAACGGATGCCGCCGGGCGCGGGTGCGTGATCGTGCATGCCACCAGGCTAGACCGGGAAACAGCCTGGGAAGGCGTCTTGCGGCTAGTCGGGAAGGGTAACGATTCTCAGCTTCAGCAGCACTTTTCCGCGGCCGACGCGTCAGAGTGCTGCGAGGAGCGGAACGAGCTCGGCGAAGGCGCGTGCACGATGCGACTGCTCCTGCTTCTCCGCGGAGGAGAAGTCGCCCACCGAGCGCTCCTCCCCTGCAGGCTGGCCATCCGGCACGAAGATCGGGTCGTAGCCGAAGCCGCCCGTTCCCGACGCCGCGTGCGCCAGGCGACCCGGCCACCGCCCCTCCACGACCTGCTCGCGGCCGTCCGGCAGCACGAGGGCGATGGTGGAGGTGAAGTGCGCGGCGCGGTGCGGGTCGGCGATGTCGCGCAGCTGGTCCAGCAGCAGTTCGAGGTTCGCGGTCGCATCCTTCTTCTGCCCGGCCCAGTACGCGGAGAAGACCCCCGGAGAGCCGCCGAGGACGTCGACGCAGATGCCGGAGTCGTCGGCGAGGGCCGCAAGCCCCGTGTGCGCTGCGGCCGCCCGCGCCTTGATCAGCGCATTCTCGGCGAATGTCACGCCGTCTTCGACGGGTTCAGGGCCGTCGTAACCGATGATCTCGAGATCAGGACGTGTCCGCTCCACAATCTGCTGGAACTCCGCGACCTTGTGCGGATTGTGCGTCGCGAGCACGACCTGCATCGTCACTCCCCCGCCAGTGCGGCCAGCTGCGCGTCCTTCAGATCGGCGCATCCGCCCAGCCCCAACTCGAGGAGCGCGTCGAGTTCGCGCTTGTCGAACGGCGCTCCCTCCGCAGTCCCCTGCACCTCCACGAAGAGTCCACGGCCGGTGACCACGACGTTCATGTCGGTCTCCGCGCGCACATCCTCGACATATGCCAGATCGAGCATGGGCTCGCCGTCGATGATGCCCACGGACACCGCGGCGACCGAATCGAGCAGCGGGGTGGAGTTCTTGCCGATGAACTTCTTCTCCCGGCCCCATTCGATCGCGTCCGCGAGCGCCACGTAGGCACCGGTGATGGCTGCCGTACGGGTGCCGCCATCCGCCTGGAGCACATCGCAGTCGATGACGATGGTGTTCTCGCCGAGGGCCTTCGTGTCGACGACCGCACGGAGCGCGCGGCCGATCAGCCGGGAGATCTCGTGTGTGCGTCCGCCGATGCGACCCTTGACGCTCTCGCGGTCGTTCCTGCTGTTCGTGGCGCGCGGCAGCATGGAGTACTCGGCGGTGACCCATCCCTTGCCCTTGCCGGTCAGCCACCGCGGCACGCCGTTGGTGAAGGACGCGGTGCACAGCACCTTGGTGCCGCCGAAGCTGATCAATGCCGATCCCTCGGCGTGAGCACTCCAGCCGCGCTCGATGGTGATCTCGCGCAGCTGATCGGTGGAGCGGCCGTCGACGCGGACGATTTCGGACATGTGCTTCTCTCAGGTCGGGATGGCTGATCGCGTCGGAGCGAGACGATCGGGATTAGTCGAAGGCGGTGTCGGGGAGGGTGATGACGCCGGTCTGCACGAGCTGCACATCGCGCACCTCGTGCCCCATCAGTCGGTTGGCCAGCGCGGTGAAGTCGTCGGTCGCGGCCCCCGTGGCCTCGTACACGTAGCTTGCGGTCGCATCCGGTGAGGCGAGCAGGTCACCGCGGACGAGCTGGCGATAGACGTCGCCGGCGGTCTCATCGTCGCTGGAGACGAGCGTGACGCCCTCACCCATGACGTAGCTGATGGCACCACGGAGGAAGGGATAGTGCGTGCAGCCCAGCACGAGAGTGTCGACGTCTGCATCGCGGAGGGGGGCGAGGTACTCCTCGGCCACCGCGAGCACCTCGGGCGTGCCGGTGATACCGGCTTCGACGAACTCGACGAAGCGCGGGCATGCGGCGGTGAAGACCTGCAGCCGCTCGTTCACCTCGAGCATGTCCTGGTAGGCGCGCGAGCCGATCGTGCCGACCGTGCCGATCACGCCGACGCGACCGTTGCGGGTCGTCGACACGGCACGGCGCACCGCGGGACCGATCACTTCGACCACGGGGATGTCGTAGCGCTCCCGAGCATCGCGCAGCATGGCCGCGGAGGCGGTGTTGCACGCGATCACCAGCATCTTCACGCCCTGGTCGACGAGCGTGTCGAGCACTTCGAGCGAGTAGCGGCGCACATCGGCTATGGGCTTCGGCCCGTACGGCGAGTGCGCGGTGTCGCCGATGTAGACGAACGACTCTCGGGGCAGCTGGGCGCGGATGGCCCGCGCCACCGTGAGCCCGCCGACACCGGAGTCGAAGATCCCGATCGGCGCGTCGTTCATGACTCCCCAGCCTACCTGCGCGTGGCCCGCCGCGCGCATCGGGGCGCTCACTAAACTGAGCGCATGACCACGTCGACGGCGCTGCTCACCGACCGCTATGAGCTGACGATGCTCGCCGCCTCCCTTCGGGACGGCACTGCTTTCCGCCCCAGCGTGTTCGAGCTGTTCTCCCGACGCCTCTCCGGTGGCCGCCGTTTCGGTGTGGTCGCCGGCACTGGCCGGCTTCTCGGCCTCCTCCGCGACTTCCGCTTCGGCGAGGACGAGCTGCGCTTCCTGCGCGACGAGGCGGTCGTCGACCCGGCGTCGCTGAAGCACCTCGAGGATTACCGGTTCACGGGCTCGATCCGGGGCTATCGCGAAGGCGAGCTGTACTTCCCCGGCTCCCCCATCCTCACCGTGGAGGGAACGTTCGCGGATGCGGTCGTGCTCGAGACGCTCGCGCTGAGCGTGCTCAACCACGACTCCGCCGTCGCCACTGCCGCGTCGCGCATGAGCATCGCCGCCGGCGAGCGTCCACTGGCCGAGATGGGCTCCCGTCGGGCCGCCGAGCGTTCCGCGGTCGCGGCGGCGCGCGCTGCGTACATCGCGGGCTTCGGCGCCACGAGCAATCTCGAGGCGGGACGAAGCTGGGGCATCCCCACCATGGGCACGGCCGCGCACTCCTGGACGCTGCTGCACGACACCGAGGAGGAGGCGTTCCGGTCCCAGGTCGAGAGTCTGGGCTCCGGCACGACCCTGCTCGTCGACACGTATGACATCCGCACCGGCGTCGAGACCGCCATCCGCGTCGCCGGAACGGAACTCGGTGGTGTGCGGATCGACTCGGGCGACCTCCCGATCGTCGCCGCCGATGTCCGGGCGCAGCTGGACGAGCTCGGTGCCACATCGACGCGCATCACGGTGACCAGCGATCTCGACGAGTACGCGATCGCCGCTCTCGCCGCTTCGCCGGTCGATGCGTACGGGGTGGGCACATCGGTCGTGACCGGCTCCGGATACCCGACAGCGAGCATGGTCTACAAGCTCGTGGCGCGCCAGGATGCCGCCGGGTCGTGGGTCGGCGTCGCCAAGGCATCGGCGGACAAGGCGTCACACGGCGGACGCAAGTCGGCGTTCCGCACCCTTGCGGACGGAGTCGCCACGGCGGAGACGGTCGTCGTCTCGGACGGCTTCGAGCAGCTCGACACGGCAGCCGACCACCCCGACGGCCGACCGCTGCAGGTCACCTTCGTCGAGGCCGGCGACATCGATACGTCGTACGAGGGGGTCGCGGGTACCGCGGCCGCTCGCGCTCATCACCTTCGGGTGCGCGAAGAACTGCCGGTGCGGGCTCTCGCGCTGAGCAAATCCGACCCTGCGATCCCCACCGTATACGTCGAAGCCGACTGAGGTCAGCCGATCATCGACTCGTAGATCTCCTTGCACGTGGGGCAGATCGGGAACTTCTCCGGGTCGCGCCCCGGGGTCCACTTCTTGCCGCACAGCGCGCGCACCGGCTTGCCGGTGATCGCGGATTCGAGGATCTTGTCCTTCTTCACATAATGCGAGAAGCGCTCATGGTCGCCCGGTTCGAGGTTCTCCTCGCGGAGGAGCTCTTCCAGTTCGCGATCAAGCGTTGCCACGCCGCCCTGATCGGGGCTGTCCAGCGGAGTACTCATCCCGAGAGTCTAGCCGCGTCGAAAGCCTCGCGGGTGGTCGTCATGCCGTCTCGACGAACTCCATGAGACGCTCTCCGCTGCGCTCGAAGATGCGGCCGCCGATGACGGCGCCCAGCACCAGCACCCCGAGGCCGACGAGGAGCCCGACCCAGAAGGTGGCCGGTGCATACGCCGACCCCTCGAGGATCGTGGCAGCGAACAGCCAGATGGTGGGCGCGCTCAGCACGATCGCCCCGAGGAACGTCGCGGCCGGTCCGTAGATCCCGCGGGATGTCGGCCGTTGCGGCTGCTGGAACGGGCTGTCTCCGGGCCGTGAGACCGCGTAGGGCGCAACGACGGAGACGATGCTCGAGATGCCGAGTGCACTGAAGAGGAGGCTGGCGGCCACACCGCCCATGGGCAGCAGGAGACTCCAGTTCCCCACCAGGAGGAGGCTCAGCGGCACAGCGATCGCGAGCACCGGAATGGCGACGAGCAGCACGGGCACGAGGCGACCGAGACGATCGGGCAGCCCCCGGACGCCACTCGCCACGTGCGTCCACAGGGCCGTCGAATCGTAGGCGACGTCGTTGTGCGGCAACCACCCGAAGAACAGTGCCATCACCGGAACGGGGACCAGCGCGGCGATCTCCACCGGGACACCGGCGACGATGAGCGGCAGCACCGTGAGCACACCGGCGACCGGGACCACGATGATGTTCATGATGTAGCGACGGTCGCGGAGCCAGTACACGAGGCTTCGCGAGGCGATCGCCCCGAAGGCGTTCGACGGCAGCAGCCCGAACCAGCCGAGCCCGGTGCGCTCCCGCGAGGCGACCGGGCGCTCGGTCGTCGTGAGGAGTCGCCGGACGAGCCATGCCCACGCGATCCCGAGGAGCACGACGGTGAGGACCGCGATGATCCCGGTGACCCACGCCGAAGCAGTCGCCCCTGCCGCGGAGTCGAAGAGGAATGCCGGCGCTGCCGCGAACGGACTGAAGCCGAAGACGCTGGAAAGGGTCGCCAGCGAGGGGGGCACCAGGCCGTCCCAGCGAAGGGATCCGAAGAACACAGCCACGGGGAACGCGATCACGATCAGGGCGAGCGCGAACAGCGCGGTGAGCTCTCGTGATCGACGCTCGGGAAGGAGCAGGGCGTTGAGCGCCATTCCGATCCGCGAGACCAGCATCGTCGTGACGACGCCGACGACCGTCATCAGGATCGCGAGAGGCCATGGCGTCCCGGCATCGATCGCGACGATGCAGACGCTGATGTAGACGGCGAGGAGCGCGAGGCTGGGCACGCTCACGAACGCGGCCAGCGTGAGTACCCACGGCATCTGCCGCTCATCGACGCCGAAGACCGCGAAGCGGCGAGGATCGAGTTGGTCGACTGCCCCGACGAGGAGCGGTCCGACGAGGAAACCGACGAGAAGGGCAGCGCCACCGAGGACGGTGACCGCACGGGCGACCGGCACCGGAGCGGACGACAGGCTGAAGACCGCGATGCACACCACGGACGTGATCGCGATGACAGCGACGAACGAGATGATCGAACGGACCCGACGGTCGCCGCGCAGAGTTCCGATCAGAAGCGCGAGCCTCAGTCGGAGAACGTGTGCAGCCACTCGAGCCCCTCCACCTCTCCGCTGGAGCCGGCGAGCTCGACGAAGCGCGCCTCGAGCGTCTGCCCTGCGCGCACGTCGTCGACGGTCCCCTCGGCCAGCACTTCCCCTCCGACGATGATGGCCACGCGGGAGCAGACGCGCTCCACCAGATCCATGCCGTGACTGGAGAGGATCACCGTGCCACCGTGCGACACATACGCACGGAGGATGTCGAGGATCACCGCCGAGGAGACGGGATCGACCGATTCGAACGGCTCATCGAGCACGAGCACGCGCGGGGAATGGATCATCGCCCCTGCCAGCATGATCTTCTTCGTCATGCCCGCCGAGTAGTCCGAGACGACGCGGCTGAGCGCATCGCCGAGGTCGAACGCCCGAGCGAGATCTGCCGCGCGCTTCTCGATCACATCAGCCGCAAGGCCGCGCAGCAGCCCGTAGTAGTACAGCAGCTGACGACCGGTGAGGCGGTCGAACGTGCGCAACCTGTCCGGCAGCACGCCCATCAGCTTCTTCGCGGCCAGCGGCTGCTTCGCCTGGTCGATGCCACAGATCACGACGCTGCCCTCGTCTGCGCGCAGGAGCCCGGCGACGATCGAGAGAGTCGTGGTCTTTCCCGCCCCGTTGGGGCCGACCACCCCGTAGAAGGATCCAGCCGGCACGGTCAGGTCAATGCCGTCGACGGCGCGGTTGTCTCCGAACTGCTTGACGAGGCCGCGGATGGTGATCGCTTCGCCCCCGGAGAGTCCGTCCACGGGATCCACGACCTCGGAAGCCGCGTCGTCCGAACCCCCTTCAGCCTCGACGACCTCGACCGACGGGGACGTTCCCGACTCGATCGGCTCCTCGACGATCGGCTCGGCCTCGACCGGTTCGGCGCCGGCGACCTCCGCCGCAAGGGCGGGTGCAACGACGGGCTCGGCAACCGGCTCGGGTTCGGGTTCGGGTTCGGCGATCGCATCATGCTCCGGAGCAGGCTCAGCCACGGGCTCCGGCGCCGAGGTGACTTCGACCGGCAGCACCGATACTGCGGCTGTCTCGGTGGCACGCATCGGGTCCAGCGGAGCCGCTTCGGGGCTCGGAGACTCCGGGGCGTTCTTCGCCGCGTCCGCCGCCGCCTTCTCCGCCTCATCGGCGGCCTTCTTCGCTGCAGCATTCTTCGCTGCCGCGGCCTTCGCCGCCGTTGTCTTCGCGGCCGTGGACTTGGCTGCGGCCGCGCGAGCAGTGGACTTCGTCGCTGCAGCCTTGGAGGCGGCCGCTTTCGCCGCGACCGTTTTCGCCGCCGAAGCTTTCGCGGCCGTGGACTTCGCAGCCGTCGACTTCGCAGCCGTCGCCTTCGCGGCAGCTGTCTTCGCGGCAGCTGTCTTCGCGGCCGTGGTCTTCGCCGCCGTGGTCTTCGCCGCCGTCGCCTTGGCCGTCGTCGTCTTGGCAGCCGTCTTCGTCGTCGACTTCGGTGCCGTGTTCTTCGCTGCGGTGGTCTTCGCTGCGGTGCTGCGACTGGCTGCGCCGCTGCGCGCGGCAGCGGCGGGCGTTCCGTTCTGGTCGGGCAACGCCTTGACCAAAGGCTCCACGACGATGTCGGCAGTCGGTGCGGCTTTCTCCGCCGCAGCCTTCGCGGTCGATGTCTTCGCGGTCGATGTCTTCGCGGCAGTCGTGGTTCCGCTCGTGGCCGGACGCTTCGCGGCGGGCTTCTTCACGGCGGGCTTCTTCACGGCCGGCTTCTTCACTGCAGGTCGCTTCGCCGTCGTCCCGGCCGCCGATGCCTCGTCGGAACTCGATTTCTTCACCGGCGGGCGCTTCGCCGACGTCTTCTCTTGCGCGGTCTCGGTCAGGTCCACCTGGGCGGTGCGGTCGTCAGGGGAGGCAGTCACCGTCCTACGGTATCAACGGGCGGCTGTGCGCCAAGGCCGCCGCGCAATAAACTGCCCTCGGATCCTGTGACTTCACAGCGATTGCAGGATGGTCGCAAGCCTGTGCATCACGTGTGTAGTCGATCACGAAATGACAACGGGGCCCTCCTGGCCCTGAGGTTCCCAGGCGGAATCGATACCATGAACGCGGCACGACGAAGTGTCTGGTCGGTTAATCGACCGTGAACACAACTTCCTTTAGGAGCACTCGTGACTCTTCAGACCGTCATCCTCGCCGCCGGAATGGGCTCGCGCCTCGGCCGCGCGCTGCCGAAGCCGCTCACCGAACTGAGCGACGGCCGCACGATCATGGGCCAGCAGCACGACAACATCCGGGCCGCATTCGGCTCCGACGCCCGAATCACGACCGTGGTGGGCTACCGCGCCGAGACCATCATCGATGCCTTCCCGCACGTGAACTACGTCCACAACGAGCGCTACGACGAGACCAACACCTCCAAGAGCCTGCTGCGCGCCCTCGGTGCCACCGGTCGCGGCGGTGTGCTGTGGATGAACGGCGATGTCGTCTTCGACCCGATGATCCTCGGCCGGGCTCTCGAATACATCGAGCGCGACCAGTCCTTCGTCACGGTGAACACCTCCAAGGTCAGCGACGAAGAGGTGAAGTACACGGTCACCGCCGAGGGCTTCATCAACGAACTGTCCAAGACCGTCAAGGGCGGACTGGGCGAGGCTGTGGGCATCAACTACATCTCCTCCGCGCAGAAGAAGGCCTTCATGCGCCAGCTGCAGCGGGTGGAGGACCAGGACTACTTCGAGCGCGGCCTCGAACTCGCGATCGCCGAGGACGGCCTGCTGCTCGAGCCGATGGACGTCTCCGACCTGTACGCGGTCGAGGTCGACTTCGCCGAAGACCTGGAGCGCGCGAACCTCTTCGTCTGATCGAACGACACGAAAGCCCGGTTCCCCTCGCGGGACCGGGCTTTCGGCGTTTTCGCGGGCTGTCTCCATAGGATCTCTGCATGGCCCCCAAGGTGCACAAGATCCATTCGCTCCCGGACGACGCTCCGTGGGACAAGGGCGTTCCCCCCGCCGGCTCGGCGGAGCACCCGATGATGGTGCGTGGTCTCGATCGCGTGCTGGCGATCCAGCGCCCACTCGTCCTCGCGCACATCCGCAGCATCCGGCTGCGCAATCCCCAGGCTTCACCCGCGGAACTCATCCGCATCCTCGAGCGGCGCTACCTCGCGGCCGTGACGACCGGAGGTGCGGCGGTGGGAGCGACCGCCGTCGTGCCGGGCATCGGCACCGGTGTCACCCTCGCCCTCTCCGGGGTCGAGACTGTAGGTTTCGTGGAGTCCACCGCCCTGTTCGCCCAGTCGGTCGCCGAGGTGCACGGGATCGCCGTGGCGAACCCGGATCGCGCCCGCGCCCTGGTGATGACGCTGATGCTCGGCAAGGAGGGCGTCGACCTCGTCGGACAGCTCGCCGGCCAGGTCGCTGGGCGCGGCGGCAGCAGGTCCTCGTACTGGGGTGAGCTCGTCACGAAATCCCTCCCCCGTGCCGCAGTCGGCCCCCTCGTCGACCAGCTCAAGAGCATGTTCGTGAAGCAGTTCGCGGCGAAGGGAGGCGCGTCGGTCATCGGCAAGGCTCTCCCGTTCGGCATCGGCGCCGCGATCGGAGGCGCGGGGAACAACATCCTCGGCCGCCGCGTGCTGACCACTTCGCACAAGGCCTTCGGCTCTGCGCCGATCGACCTGCCGCTCGAGCTGGAGCCTGTCCCCGGGGCCGAGAAGCTCGAGCTGCGGATGCTCCGGGGCGCCCGCTACGCCGGGAACGCGGTGGTGGGTGCCGCCGGCACCGTGGCACGAGGCGCGGAGTGGGTCGGGCACCGTGTCGGCGGACGTGCAGGTCGCCGACGAGAGAGCCCGTCCGAAGAGCTCGAGGCCGGCACCGGCGACCACTCCCTGCCCTCGAACCCCGGCGACGAGCGCGAAGAGCGCTGAGCGCAGGTCGCCAAAGGATCCGCTGAGCCGTTGTGGCGAGCATCCAACAGCGGGGGGCGAGCCGACGATAGGGTGGAATCCGTGACGGACAAGCCCGACCTCTTTACCACCGCCGGCAAGATCGCGGACCTGCGCGCTCGCTACACGGAAGCCGTCGTCGACGCGGAAGCGAAGGCGAAGGAGAAGCAGCACGCGAAGGGCAAGATGACCGCCCGCGAGCGCGTCGAGCTGCTCGTGGATCCGGGAAGCTTCGTCGAGTTCGACGAGTATGTACGCCACCGCACCACGGCCTTCGGCATGGATCGCTCCCGCCCCTACGGCGACTCCGTCGTCACCGGCGTCGGCACCATCAACGGGCGCACCGTCGCGGTGTACTCGCAGGACTTCTCCACCTTCGGCGGCTCGCTCGGCGAGGTCGCCGGCGAGAAGATCGTGAAGATCATGGAGTTCGCCCTCGCCGGAGGGATGCCCTGCATCGGCATCCTCGACTCCGGCGGCGCGCGCATCCAGGAGGGCGTCGTCGCGCTCGGCAAGTACGGTGAGATCTTCCGCCTGAACACCCGCGCTTCCGGTGTCATCCCGCAGATCTCCATCATCATGGGCCCGGCCGCGGGTGGTGCGGTGTACTCCCCCGCTCTGACCGACTTCGTCATCATGGTCGACAAGACCAGCCAGATGTTCGTCACGGGTCCCGATGTGATCAAGACCGTGACCGGCGAAGACGTGGGGATGGAGGAGTTGGGCGGCGCCTACACCCACAACACCCGATCCGGTGTCGCGCACTACCTCGCGGAAGACGAGGACGACGCCATCGATTACGCGCGCACGCTCCTGAGCTTCCTCCCGGACAACAACATGGCGGAACTCCCGTCGTACGAGAGCGCGTTCGAGTTCGAGACGACAGACGCCGATCGCGTGCTCAACACGATCGTCCCCGACTCGACCAACCAGCCCTACGACATCCACACGGTGATCGAGCACGTCGTCGACGAGGGCGATTTCCTCGAGGTGCAGCCGCTGTTCGCGCCCAACATCGTGATCGGCTTCGGTCGTGTCGAAGGTCGCTCGGTCGGCATCATCGCCAACCAGCCGTCGCAGATGGCCGGCACCCTGAACATCGAGGCAGGCGAGAAGGCCAGTCGCTTCGTGCGATTCTGCGATGCCTTCTCGATCCCGATCGTCACGCTGGTCGACGTGCCCGGCTACCTTCCCGGCACGGACCAGGAGTGGACCGGCGTCATCCGCCGCGGTGCGAAGCTGCTCTACGCCTACGCGGAGGCCACCGTGCCCCTCGTCACCGTCATCCTGCGCAAGGCCTACGGGGGTGCGTACATCGTGATGGGCTCGAAGCAGCTCGGCGCGGATGTGAACCTCGCGTGGCCGACCGCCGAGATCGCGGTCATGGGCGGTCAGGGGGCGGTCAACATCCTGTACCGCGGTGAGATCAAGAAGGCGGAGGAGGCCGGCGAGGACGTCGCCGCCGTGCGTACCCGGCTCGCGAACGAGTACACCTACAACGTGGCGTCTCCTTTCCTGGCAGCTGAGCGCGGGGAGCTCGACGGCATCATCGAACCGGCCAACACCCGCGTCTCGATCGCGAAGGCCCTGCGCGCCCTGCGCGGAAAGCGCGCGGAGCTGCCCCCGAAGAAGCACGGGAACATCCCCCTGTGACCGAGCACAACCCGCAGGGCGGCCCCTCCTCGGACGCGCCGCTGCTCGACATCACCCGGGGCGCGGCCACCGAGGAGGAGCTCGCCGCTCTCATCGCGGTGATCAGCGAGGCGTACGCGACCGAGGAGGCCGCAGCCGTGGCCGACGAGCCCGCCGTCTCCGCCTGGGCCAGGACGCAGCGTCCGTTGCGTCGCCCGCTCCGTCGCGACATACCGTGGGGCCGTTTCTCCGGCTGACGCCGCTCGGAACACGGAAAGAACGCCGTCGGCGTGGTCCGCGAACCCTCCGCTTCACGAACCACGTCGACGATCGTCGCAGGACCCCCAGCGCCCT
Organism: Microbacterium sp. R1; assembly: GCF_015159725.1. Lineage (NCBI taxonomy): Bacteria > Bacillati > Actinomycetota > Actinomycetes > Micrococcales > Microbacteriaceae > Microbacterium > Microbacterium sp. R1. The sequence continues at coordinate 69,771 of NZ_JADDUD010000005.1, forward strand.
GCGCGGCCGCGTCCCCGTCGCCGCCTCGTCCGCCCCTCTTCGAGAGCCGGACGGATCCCCCCTCGTGAAGACCTGCGTGCTCCGCGGCGTGCGACGGTGCCGTGCGCACAGCAGAAGGCGGACTCCGCTGATCTGTCCGAAGGACGAAACTCAAATACTATATCGATTCGACTTATGCTCGCAAAGGTGACCCCCGAGCACTCAGCTGTCGAGCACTCAGCTGTCGAGCAGGAGGTCGGAGGCACGCGGGCTCAGGACCGAGTCGAGGACGACGCACGCCGCTCCCACCGCACCGACATCGTCGCCCACCACCGTGCCGTCGACGGGGAGGGTGCGTATCGCCCTGGTGGCGCTGGCCCGATCGAGCAGGTCGGGGATCTCTGCCAGGTACACATCAGCGAGCCGCGACCAGAACGGCCCACCGAAGACGACGCGGTCGACGTCGAGCATGTTCGTGAGCACCGCCGTCAGCACCGTGATGTGCGCGGCGGAGCGCCGAAGCACCTCCCCCGCGGCTTCGTCCCCGGCAGCCGCTCGCTCGCACAGCTGCCCGAATCGCTGGTCGACTGCCGCGGCGTCGCTCGTCTGATGCTCGTCGTCGAATACCCCTGCCCTCTCCGCCTGCTCGATGATCGCCTGCGGGGTGCACACCACCTCGACGCATCCGCGGGCCCCGCACGCGCAGGACGGTCCGTCGGGGTCGACGATGATGTGGCCGATCTCGCCGATGTTGCGTGTGCTCCCCCGGACCGCCTCTCCATCACGTGCGATGGCCGCGCCGATACCGATCCCCAGATAGACGAAGACGAAGGAGTCGTCCGCCGATTCCCGCCTCGTCCAGAGCTCGCCCACCGCAGCCGAGGTCGTGTCCTTCTCCACGACCACGGGCAACCCCGTCGCCTCCGCGAGCACTGCCCGCAACGGCACACGGTGCCAGCCTGCGAGCTTAGGCGGGTCGATCACCGTCCCCAGCTCCGCGTCGAGCGGGCCGGGAGCCGCGACCCCCACCCCGGCGATCCGGGAGCGGTCGACGCCCGAACCGACGATCAACGCATCGATCGTCGACGCCATGGCCTCGACGATGCGGTGGGGATCCTCGGCAGGGGTTCGCACGCTCAGACGACGGACGACCGCGCCGGCCAGATCCAACAGCACGAAAGTCATCAGCGCGGGATCCAGATGGACCCCCACGGCGAAGCGGCTGTCCGCGACGAGCCGCAGGGTGACCCGCGGCTTGCCTGGTCCGTTGATCGTTCGACCCGCTTCCCTGATGAAGCCGTCATCGAGGAGTCTGCGGGTGATGTTCGTGACCGTCTGCGCCGAGAGGCGCGTCGCCGTCGACAGCTCGATCCTGCTGAGCCCTTCGCCGGACTGCCGGATGGCCTCCAGGATCACGGACTGATTGAAGTCGCCCATGCGCGGAAGGTTGGTGCCACGACGCGTTGCCATCGTCCAATGATGGCCTATCGGGGGTGAAATCGTGTCCCCCAAAATACCTACAGACAATGCTCGCGCGAACCATCAGACTGAGGGGGACGCTTCGCGTTCGGCTGGTCTCTCTGTCCCAGGGTAGACAGACGCTGATCGGCCACCAGCGGACGGTTTTCGGGTAACTGTCCGCACGGAGAGGGGCAGGCGGATTCGCCGCCCCTCTCCCACTCTCACCATCCTCGACTCCGGTCATCTCCCCAGGCCGGAGCCGAGGACGCATGCGCTCGTCCGCTGTCCCCGCCTGCCAGCCCTGACCCCGCCCGTCAGCCCTGTGCCCGCCTGTCAGCGCGGAATCTCGTGCCAGAGGTCGACGGCGTCATCGTCGCCGGACGCCCGTGAGCCGGCGCGGCCGACCACCGTGACGGCGACACGGGGATCACGCGCCGAGCGGATGATCAGACGAGCGGTCTGCGCGCGACTGAGCACGACGGCCAGCTCGTCCCTGATCAGTTCTCGCCGTGTCTCGTCGATCCCGTCGAAACCGCCCTCATCGAAGACCGTGACGACCACCCCCCTGCGTCGTGCCGCCTCGATCGCGTTGCGCACGGCGTCGTTGAGGAGATCGGCTCCGCGCAACTCGTCGCGCAGCCTGCCCTCGGCGAGGCGGGCGTCCATCCGCTCCTGCTCGTCCAGCACACCCCGCGCGGCCACCACTCTGCTGAGGACGGGACCGGCGACGGCCAGCGCGAACTGCGTGCGCAGGCGCCGCTCCCGCTGACGCACCCGCTGCGTCGCATGCCACGCGGACACGGCCTGCTGGATCTCGGCGAGGCGCTCCGTGTCACGCACGGCGCGGTCCCAGAACATCACCAGGAGCCCAGCGACCACCACCCACATGATGGAGCCGACGAGTCCGAGGTTGAGGGCGACGACGAATCCCAGATAGGCCGACGCGGTGACGACGAGCACCCCGAGAACGAGAACACCGATCAGAGCGCGCCTCCGGACGACGCAGACGACGCCGAGCAGTCCGAGCGCCCCGATGTACCACGTGGCGAAGGGAGCCGTCCGATCCGCCGGGTCGAGCGACGAGGTGACGAGGATGGGGATGAGCGCACTCGCCACCAGCGCCAGGATCGCCGACCACATCGGCATCCTGACGACGGCGCCGTGTCCGAGGATCGCGACGTTCACGACCACGAGGTACAACCCGATCGCGAGCACCATCACCAGCGGTGCGGTCGGCTGCTCGATCCACCAGATCCCCCTGGCGACGAAGTACAGGGCGAAGCCGACGGCGAGGGAGGTGGCGACACTCCGGACGGTGCGGTTCACGAGCGCTCCCACCCCAGGACGACAGTGGTCCCGTGCCCGTCGGAGAGGATGTCGGCGGTGCCGGCCACCCCCGCCATGCGCGCGAAGATCGACGCACGGATCCCGAGTCGGTCGACGCCGATCGACTCGACGTCGAATCCGGGTCCAGTGTCGGAGATGGTCACGCCGATGCCCTCGTCCCCGTGCCCTTCGACGATGATGTGGAGTCCGCGCCCGCCGGCATGCGAGACCGCGTTGCCGATTGCCTGTCTTGCCGCGAGCACCAGCGCGCGGGCAGCACGTCCGGGGATGAGTCCGATGCCTCCGCGCTCCTCCACGATCGCATCGGCGCCGAGCTCGGACAGCGCCCGACGCAGCTCGACAACGATCTGCACCGTTCCGACCGGTTCGTCGCTCCCCTCCTGTGCGACGGCGGCCTCGGTGTTCGCGAGGCGCGTGAGAGCCTCTCGCGCCATCGCCACGGCCAGCTCCCTGGCGCGTTCGCCCTCGGCACGCTCCGCGGCGATCAGAGCGGCCAGCACACTGTCGTGCATCAGGGCGGACATCGCCGCCCTCTCCTCCTCGGCCGCCGCCGCTGCCGCAGCAGTGGAGTACGACGCGACCGCCTGCCCCCTGGCCTCGTCCACCCCGGCGGCGACCGAGCGGAACATCCAGCCGAGTGAGACGATCACCACGCCGAGGATGAGGGTGAACGAGACGTCGAAGGCGGTCGTCACCCAGAAATCGCGCGAGAACTCGCCCTGGACGAGACGGACATAGCCGTACACGAACGGCACTCCCGCCGCCCAGACGAACTGCAGCGCCAGGGGGAAGGCGAGCATGGCCGCGACGACACCGACGTTGACGAGGAAGAAGATCCACGGCTGCTCTCCGGCCCCCTTGTCGGAGGGGTCGACGATCGTCGGCCACGCGGCGAGCACCAGCACGTACACCACGGCGAAGATGCCGGAGACGGTGCGCACCCCGCGTCCGATCAGGCACGCCACCAGCATCGCGAGCAGGGGCACGAACACCACACACAACGCGACCACATGCGCGGGGTCCGCGTCCGACAGGGATGCCATCGCGGAGACCAGCGCCTGGGCGCCGAGCACAGCCGAGCCGATCGCGACCACGATGGCGAGGATCCGCTCCATGCGCTTGCCGGTGAAGCGCTCGTATGCTGTCTCCGTGCTGCCCGGAGACGGAATCTTGCTCCAGGCGTCGCGGATGCTCAGCGGCTCAGCGGCCACCGAGTGCCTCGTCGGCTGTGACGATCCCGTCTTCCATCGCTCGCCGGAGCAGGTCGACCTTCGTGGGCGCCGGGCGCCCGACCTCGACGTACTTCACGCGGATGCGGGTGATGTTCTCCTTGGCGGTCGAGTACGCGACGCCCAGCTTCTCGGCCACGGCCTTCAACGGCAGACCCGTCGCGTACAGGCGGAGGACCTCCCGTTCGCGGGTGGCGAGCTGCGCGTCGGCGAACGCGCGGTCTCCGTCGACAGCGCTCGCCCACTCCACGTTGTTGAGGGCCTCGCCCTGTGCGACCGTGCGGATCGCGTCCAGCACGTCGTCGAGTGCTGACGACTTGCTCACCACTCCCGCCGCACCGGCGGAGAGGGCTTCCCGCACGGCTGCAGGACGATCCGCCACACTGTGGATCACCACGCTGGCGCCGTCGTTCACGAGGGCGGTCACGTTCTCAGTAACGGTCGTGCCGTCTCCCAGCGTGAGGTCGAGCACGACCACATCGGCCGGCGCGGCCCCCGTCGCCTTCCGCCAGTCGATGTACGACACCACGGTGCTCCCGGAGAAGACCACGGTCTGCGAATCCCGCTCGCACGCGGCCTCGAGACCGAGGCGAACGGACTCGTGATCGTCGATGAGTGCGACCGTGCTCATCCCCTCAGCCTACTGAGTCCCCTCGGAAGGCCGTGGATCGCTCATCGTGTGAGCAGTGCCACGACCTCGAAGTGGTGGGAGTGCGGGAACAGATCGAAGCCGCGGAGACGGTCGACATTCCACCCGAGCGTGCGGAACGTGCCGAGATCGCGTGCGAGCGCCACCGGGTCGCAGGCGACGTAGGCGATGGCGTCGGGGGCGAGCCCGTGGATCGCCTCGACCACCTGACGCCCCGCTCCGGCCCGCGGCGGATCGAGCACGACGGCCCCGGCCCGACCGCCGCCCTTGCGCGTGGCGAGGAACCGATCGACTCGGGCTGTCACCGCGTCGATCTCGAGAGGGGCGAGGTTCGCCGCAGCATGCTGAGTGGCACGTGCACTCGACTCGACCGTCACGATGTCCGTGCCCCCGAGGTCGGCCAGGGTCGCCGCGAACAGCCCGACCCCGCCGTACAGGTCGAAATGGGTCTTCTCCTCGTCGACGTGACCGTCGAGGATGCCGTAGACCGCGGCATCGAGCACCGAGGCGGCGCGCGGATGCACCTGCCAGAAGCCCGTGGAGTCGACGTCGAAGCGGCGGTCGTTGACCATCTCCTGGATCACCTCGGGCGCCGGGCGCTTGCGGAAGCCCCTCTGCACGCGCGGGGCGCGCTCGGTCTCCTCACGACGGATCACGCGCACGGTGCCGTCGGCGGGCTCCACGAGCTCGATGCGACCGGGAGCCTCCCCCTGCAGCGCGAGCGCTGCCGCGGCGATCGCCGGCCGCGCCAGCGGGTACGACGTCACCGGCACGACACGGTGACTGCGTGAGGCATACGGCCCCACCACTCCCGCGTCGTCGACGTGCAGCGTCACCCTCGTGCGCCATCCTCGACCGTCTCCGGACTCCACGGCCTCGATCTCGGGCGCGACGAGACCCTTCCCCGCGAAGCGGTCGAGGGCCTCGGTCAGCACGCGCCTCTTGAGCTCACGCTGGTGATCGAGATCGATGTGCCCGAGATCAGCTCCTCCTGGACGATCAGCGGGATCGCGCGACACGTCGGCCTCCGCCCAGATGTGGGGACGGCGGTGCTCCGACGCTTCCAACACCTCGATCGTCTCGGCCCGCCAGAAACTGCGGGTGTCGGCATCGGCCCCCTCCTGCGGAGCGATCAGTCGGGCACGGACGCGCTCACCGGGGATCGCGTCGGACACGAACACCACTCGTCCCTCGTGCCGCGCGATGAACGTGCCCCCGTGAGCGATGCCGGTGATGTCGAGTTCGAGCACGTCGGCTGGGGAGGAAGTCATCCTTCGAGGATACGGTGGTGGACATGCGCGTCTGCCTCGCCTCGACCTCTCCCGCCCGACTCATGCTGCTGCGTCAGGCGGGCATCGAGCCGCTCACGGTGTCACCGGACGTCGACGAGGACGCCGTCGCCGCCGCTGCGGAGGCGGAAAGGGGCGAGCCCCTGGCGCCCGAGGAGTTGGTGCTGCTGCTCGCCCGCGCGAAGGCCTCCGCCGTGGCACACAGCCTCGTCGAGCACGGCGGGTTCGACGGCCTGGTCATCGGCGGTGACTCGATGTTCGCGCTGGACGGGCGCGTCTACGGCAAGCCGTACACTCCGGAGGAAGCGACCAGGCGCTGGCGAGAGATGCGCGGAGCCACGGGCATCCTGCACTCCGGCCACTCCGTCTTCCGGGTCGCCCCCGGTGCCGAGCCCACGGAAGCCACCGCCGTCGCCGAAGCCGCTGTGACGTTCGCCTCCGACGTGACCGACGCCGAGATCGCCGCGTACGTCGCCTCAGGCGAACCGCTGCTCGTGGCGGGGGCCTTCACCGTGGACAGCCTGGGGGGAGCCTTCATCACCCGCGTGGAGGGCGACCCGTCCACGGTCGTCGGCATGTCCCTTTCCACCGTCCGCCGTCTCGCCGCGGAGCTCGGCGTTCGCTGGACCGACCTCTGGTCGTAGACTCCCATCCACGTTTTCCCGACTTTCTTGTGGGGAGTCGTCAAAGGGATCGCGGTCGTTCTCGCTAGGCTGGCAAGCATGCCTGCTATCGCCAAGGTGCTCATCGCCAACCGCGGCGAGATCGCCGTCCGCATCATCCGCGCCGCCCGTGACTCCGGGATCGCCTCCGTCGCCGTCTACGCCGACCAGGATCGTGATGCCCTGCACACCCGCCTCGCAGACGAGGCCTACGCGCTCGGCGGCTCGACGAGCGCCGAGACCTACCTCCAGATCGAGAAGATCCTCTCGATCGCCCGCCGTGCCGGCGCCGACGCCGTGCACCCCGGCTACGGCTTCCTCGCCGAGAACGCCGAGTTCGCCCGCGCCATCATCGACGCGGGGATGACCTGGATCGGCCCCTCCCCCGAAGCCATCGAGGCCCTCGGCGACAAGGTGACCGCGCGTCACGTGGCCGAGAAGGTCGGCGCGCCCCTCGCCCCCGGAACGCCGGGACCGGTCGAGGGCGCAGACGAGGTCATCGCCTTCGCGAAGGAGTTCGGCCTCCCGATCGCCATCAAGGCCGCCTACGGCGGCGGCGGACGCGGCCTCAAGGTCGCGCGTGAGCTCGACGAGGTGGCCGAGCTCTTCGAGTCCGCCACGCGCGAGGCCGTCGCCGCCTTCGGCCGCGGCGAGTGCTTCGTCGAGAAGTACCTCGACAAGCCGCGTCACGTCGAGACCCAGTGCCTGGCCGATGCCGAAGGCAACGTCGTCGTGATCTCGACGCGTGACTGCTCGCTGCAGCGCCGCCATCAGAAGCTCGTCGAGGAGGCGCCGGCTCCATTCCTCACGCAGGAGCAGAACGACCTCCTCTACGCCGCCTCCAAGGCCATCCTCAAGGAGGTCGGCTACGTCGGCGCCGGTACCTGCGAGTTCCTCATCGGAGCCGACGGAACCGTCTCCTTCCTCGAGGTGAACACACGTCTGCAGGTCGAGCACCCGGTCTCCGAGGAGGTCACCGGCATCGACCTGGTACGAGAGCAGTTCCGTATCGCGGCCGGCGGCACCATCGACTACGACGACCCGAAGCCGCAGGGCCACTCGATCGAGTTCCGCATCAACGGCGAGGACCCCGGTCGCGGATTCCTGCCCCAGCCGGGCCCGATCCACGTCTTCAAGACCTTCGGAGGCCCCGGCATCCGTCTGGATTCCGGTGTCACTGCGGGCGACTCGGTCTCCGGTGCCTTCGACTCGCTGCTCGCCAAGATCATCGTGACCGGCAAGGACAGGGCAGAGGCCCTCGAGCGCTCGCGCCGTGCCCTCGACGAGTTCGAGGTCGCCGGCCTTCCCACCGTCATCCCGTTCCACCGCAAGGTCGTGCGCGATCCTGCGTTCACAGCGGAGAGCGGCGAGTTCGGCATCTTCACGCGCTGGATCGAGACCGAGTTCGTCAACGACATCCCGGCCTGGGACGGAGAGCTCGAGGCGCCGGCTGCCTCCGAAGCCCGGCACACGGTCGTCGTCGAGGTCTCCGGCAAGCGCCTCGAGGTGAGCCTGCCGGACCGCGTCGCCGTCGCCGCAGGCACCGCTGGGCGCCCCGCCGCGGTTCCCCCGTCGCGCCGCAGCCATGCCACAACGGCCAACGCCGGAGCCTCGGGGGATGCCGTCAAGTCCCCCATGCAGGCCACGGTCGTGAAGATCGCGGTCGCCGACGGACAGCAGGTCGTCAAGGGCGATCTGGTCGTCGTGCTCGAGGCCATGAAGATGGAGCAGCCGCTGCAGGCGCACAAGGACGGCGTCGTCGGCAACATCAACGCCGATGCCGGCGCCACGGTCTCCGCGGGACACCAGCTGCTCACCATCAGCTGATCCTCCCGCTGACACGCGAAAGGCGCCCCACCGAAGTGGGGCGCCTTTGCTGTGCCTACGGGCGTCAGGAGATGTTCACGAGGTGCATCGCCCTGCTCGCGTCGGTGATGCTGCTGGACAGCGAGGGGTAGGCGGCGAAGACCCGCGAGACCTGATCGACCGTGAGGCGGCGCTCGACGGCGACCGCGATCGGGTAGATCAGCTCCGAGGCCTTCGGAGCGACGATCACACCGCCGATCACCGTACCGGAGCCCTTCCGCGCGATGAGCTTCACGAAGCCGTCCTTGATGCCCATCATCTTCGCGCGCGGGTTCGCCGCGAGAGGCAGCTTGTAGACCATGCCGTCCGCGACGCCATCCTCGACGTCTTTGACGCCGTAGCCGACCGTGGCGATCTCTGGCGCGGTGAAGATGTTGGAGGTGATCTTGATCAGCTCCAACGGGATCACGATGTCGCCGAGGGCGTGGAACACCGCGGTGCGCCCCTGCATCGACGCGACGGAGGCCAACGGGAAGAAGTTCGTGCAGTCGCCGACGGCGTACACGTTGGGGACCGAGGTACGAGCGACCTTGTTCACCCGGACGTGCCCGGATTCGTCGAGCTCGACGCCGGCTTCCTCGAGACCGATGCCTGCGGTGTTCGGGATGGACCCGACGGCCATGAGGCAGTGGCTGCCCTCGACCGTGCGCCCATCGGACAGCGTGACGGTGACGCCGTCGTCCGTGACCTCCACCTTGTCGGCGCGCGACTTGGAGAGCACCTGCATTCCCCCGCGCTTGAAGACCTTCTCCAGCACCGCAGCCGCGTCCTTGTCCTCGCCGGGGAGCACCTGCTCACGGCTCGAGATCAGGGTCACCTTGGCGCCCAGGTTCATGTACGCGGAGGCGAACTCCGCTCCGGTGACACCGGATCCGACCACGATGAGGTGCTCGGGGAGCGCCTTCATGTCGTACAGCTGCGTCCACGTCAGGATGCGCTTGCCGTCGGGCTTCGCGGAGTCCAGCTCGCGCGGCGAGGCGCCGACGGCCACGACGATGGTGTCGGCCTCGACCCGGTCGAAGTCGGTGCCGCCCTGGCCGGTCGAGACGATGATCGCCGTGGGCCCTTCGAGGCGTCCGTGGCCGGACAGGATGCGCACACCGGCCTCGAGGAGCGTCGCGCGCATGTCCTCGGACTGCTGGCCGGCGAGCGCGAGGAGGCGCTTGTTCACGGCGGCGAGGTTGATCGCGATCTCGGGCTTGAGGGGGCGGGAGTGGTCGCCCTTGGCATAGAAGTTCACGCCGAGGTCGCTGGCCTCGGAGATGGCGACGGCCGCATCGGCGGTGGCGATCAGGCTCTTCGAAGGCACGACGTCGGTGAGCACGGCTGATCCGCCGACTCCCACCCGTTCGACCAGGGTGACCTCGGCACCCAACTGGGCGGCCGCGAGGGCCGCCTCGTAGCCGCCGGGACCGCCGCCGAGCACGGCGACGCGCTGAGTGCGCTCGAAAGTGGTGGAAGACATGGAATCCATTCTCGCGCAATCCTGGCACCCGAGCCTGCACCTTCCTAGAGTGGATCCATGCCCGAAACGCACAGCAACCCCCTCGACGACCCGACCGCGAACCCGTTCGAGGTGGCCGCGCAGGCCGCAGCCGACATCGCCCGTCTGACCGGCGTCGAGAACCACGACATCGCCCTCACCCTCGGCAGCGGCTGGGGCAAGGCGGCCGACATCATCGGCGAGACCGTCGCCACGATCCCCGCGACCGAGGTCACCGGCTTCTCGAAGCCCGCGCTCGAAGGCCACGTCGGCACACTGCGCAGCATCCGCACCCCCGGCGGCAAGAACGTCCTCGTCATCGGCGCGCGCACCCACTACTACGAGGCCCACGGCGTACGCCGCGTCGTGCACAGCGTCCGCACGGCAGCCGCGACGGGCGCCAAGATCATGGTGCTGACCAACGGAGCCGGCGGCATCCGCGAGACCTGGACCCCTGGCCAGCCCGTGCTGATCAGCGATCACATCAACCTCACGGCCGATTCGCCGCTCGAGGGGGCCACGTTCGTCGACCTCACCGATCTGTACTCGAAACGTCTTCGGGACGTCGCCCGCTCGATCGACCCCTCACTCGACGAAGGCGTCTACACGCAGTTCCGCGGCCCGCACTATGAGACCCCGGCAGAGGTGCAGATGGCCAAGCACATCGGCGGCCACATCGTCGGCATGTCGACTGCGCTCGAGGCGATCGCCGCGCGCGAGGCCGGCATGGAGATCCTCGGGTTCTCCCTGATCACCAACCTCGCCGCGGGAATCCAGCAGACCCCGCTCAGCCATGCCGAGGTGATCGAGGCCGGACGGGAGGCGGAGCCCGTGATCTCCGCGCTTCTGGCCAGGGTGGTCGAGGCCCTGTGAGCGAGGAGCGGCTCGCGCAGGCCCGCGCCTGGTTGCGCCAGGACCCCGACCACGAGACCCGCGACGAACTGGCCGGTGTGATCACCCGGGCCGCCGCCGGGGATGCGGACGCGATCGCCGACCTCGACGACCGTTTCCGCACGCGTCTCGCCTTCGGCACCGCCGGTCTGCGCGGCGAGCTCGGCGCCGGGAGCAACCGGATGAACCGGGTGCTGGTCGCGCAGGCCGCGGCGGGATTCGCCGCCTACCTGCGCGAGAAGTCGAACGGTCAGAAGTCGAACGGCCAGACGCCGACGGTGGTGATCGGATACGACGGGCGTCGCAACTCCCGCGTGTTCGCGACCGACTCCGCCGAGCTGTTCGCCGGAGCCGGACTGCGGGCGGTCCTGCTCCCCCGTCTGCTCCCCACCCCCGTCCTCGCGTTCGCCGTGCGCCACCTGGGAGCCGATGCCGGCGTGATGGTGACCGCGAGCCACAACCCGCCGAACGACAACGGGTACAAGGTGTACCTGGGCGGCGCGGATCAGGGGTCGCAGATCGTCGCTCCGGCCGATGCGGAGATCGCCGCGCACATCCAGCGGATGGCGGACGCCGGACCGGTGACGGCACTGCCGCGCTCCACGGAATACGAGGTCGCAGGCGAGGACGTCGTCGAGGCCTACATCGCAGCGACCGCCGCCGTCGCCCCCGCCCCCGCCGGCACCACCGGGATGCGCTGGGTGTACACGGCGATGCACGGCGTGGGCTGGGAGACGCTGTCCCGCATCGTCAAGGACGCCGGATACCCGCAGCCGCTCGTCGTCGACGAGCAGCTCACGCCCGACGCCACCTTCCGCACCGTGTCCTTCCCGAACCCGGAGGAGCCCGGTGCCATGGATCTCGCTTTCGCGAGGGCTCGGCGCGTCAAGGCGGACTTCATCCTCGCCAACGACCCCGACGCCGACCGCCTGGCCGTCGCGATCCCCGACGACTCGGCAGCGGACGGCTGGCGTCGCCTCACCGGCAACGAGGTCGGACTCCTGCTCGGCGCGAGGGCGGCACGTGCTGCGGCGGGCACGCCAGGGGCATCACTCGCCTGCTCACTCGTCTCCTCCCCCGGCCTCGGCGCCGTCGCGACCCACCACGGACTCGACTTCCACGAGACGCTCACGGGCTTCAAATGGATCTCACGCGCCCCTGGCATCGTCTTCGGTTTCGAAGAGGCTCTGGGTTACCTCGTGAACCCGGAGACCGTGCGCGACAAGGACGGCGTGTCGGCCGCCGTCGCGGTCCTCGGCCTCGCGGCAGAGGCGCGCGACCGTGGAGCGACGCTCAGCGACCTGCTGGACGAACTCGGCGAGACCTACGGGCACTTCGCCAGCGGTCAGGTGTCGGTGCGCGTCGAAGACCTCTCGATCATCGGTACCGTGATGCTCGCCCTGCGCACGCTTCCGCCGACACACATCGCCGGTCGGTCGATCGCCTCGGCCGAGGATCTGCTGCAGGCGGGCCAGGGGCAGCCGTCCGGTGACGTGCTCCGCTACCGGCTGACGGACGGATCCCGCGTGATCGTGCGTCCCAGCGGCACCGAGCCGAAGCTGAAGGTCTACATCGACGCGAAGGCGGACTCCGCCGAGCGCGCGCGAGAGGCCGTCGCCGAACTCGAAGCCGGGGTGCGCACCCTGCTCGACGAACGCTCCTGAGCATGCCGATCCGACGCATCATCGTCAGCGCGCACAACGGCGTGCACGCTCGTCCGGTGGCCGAGCTCGTGCGACTCGCGCAGTCGCACGGGTCTCCGGTCACCCTCCGCACGGCCGACGGCACCACCGTCGACCTGAGCAGCGTGCTGGCCGTGATGGACCTCGGGATCGCGACAGGAGATCCGGTCGAGATCGAGACCGCACCGTCTCCGACGTCCGAGGCCGTCCTCGATCAGCTCGCGGAGGTTCTCGCTCCCCGCGGCTGACCGCGACCCTCACCCGTCGATCACGGCGACGAGCTCGTCGAGGAACGCCTCGAAAGTCGTCCCCTTCCGGACGATCCGCTGCACGCTCTCGCGCTCGCTGAACACCTCGACGAGCTGCTCGAACACGGTCTGGAAAGCCGCACGGTCGCTCTCGCTGAACGCCGCGAGGGCTACGACCTGCACTCGCCCTCCGCCCCAGGCCGCTGAGCCGTCCGCGACGCCGATGGCGATGGCCGTGCGAGTGGCGGTCATCTGGAGCGCGTGCGGCACGGCGAGCGCATCCGTGAAGGCGGTCGACGACATCCGCTCCCGCACGATGGTGTTCTCGATGTAGTCCTCGCCGATCAGGCCTGCCTGCACCAGAAGACCGCCCAGACGCCGGATGATCGCCTCCTCCCCCTCATCCGGCAGGGGGAACACGTAGGCGTCCGCGAGGAAGTAGCGGGCGAGCTCACCGCGGAGGCGGGTGAGACGCCGTCCCCGCCGCACCCGCGCCGCCGCCTGCTGGATGCGGTCGACGTCGGCATCGGTCAGGAACGGCTGGATGCGTACGAAGCGGTCGCCGGAGGATCCCGGTTCGATGGTGCTGAGGACCAGATCGGTATCGAACGACGACCAGTCCGGATCGACATTGGTGACGACGGTGGTGACCTCGATGGCCGTCCCGAGGGAACGGTCGACGCTGGAGCGGAGCAGTTCGTGCAGCTCGTGATACCCCGGGCACACGATCGTGGCGGTGAGTATGGATTCCGCCTTGCGGCTGCGTTCGAGACGGCCGCCCACGTGCATGGCGATGTAGGCGATCTCGTCGTCGTGGATCGGCGTGCCCACGCGGTCGTGCAGGCCGCTCGCGATCGACACGGCCACCTCGAAGATCATCGGGTACGTCGCCTTCAACGACCGGGTGAGCGGGTTCCGCGTGAGGGCGCTCTCCTCCGCCCGCCGCAGCAGATTCTGCACGTGCAGGGCGAGACGCAGGACGAAGGTCTCATCGACGAGGTCGACCTCGAAGTCCTCGGCCGCACGCGTGATCTCCGCACGGACGGCGGCCTCGACCATCGGGTCGACGCCGCTGCGGGCGACCTCGCGTGTCGTCGCCTCCCCCGGCGCGACGATGCGCGTCAGCACGAGGGAGGCGAGGTGGCCGCTGTCGCCATCGCCGAGGACCACCGAGAAGTGCTCGAAGGCCAGGCGGGCGATGACCGCCCCCACGCGCGGGATCTCCTCGCGCGTGCCCGCCGGTGCAGATTCGAGCGTGTGTCCCGCAGCGACCCGCTCCGCGGCGATCGCGATGTGCAGCAGCACGTCGGAGATCGCGAGCTCGTTCACGTAGTAGCCGAGCTCACCCAACTCGCGCACCAGGGCCGATTTGAAGGGACCGACCGCGCCGGCGTCCACCGCCGATCCGGACAGCGCGCGCCGGAACGTCTCGGGATGGAAGGAGGCATCATCCATCTCGTCGTGGGCGAGCCTGCTGAGCAGACGGCGCTGCGCTGTCTCATTGCCGCGCAGACGCACGATCTCGCGCTCGCGCTCGAGCGTCAGGTCGGTGTCGTCGAGCAGGCCGCGCACGCGCACCAGATCCGCTTCGAGCGTCGCCTCGCTGACGTGCAGATCCTCCGCGGTGTCGAAGACATCGATGCCGGCCGGCTCATCGAGCAGGAGTCGCACCAGGGTGTGCAGGCGATCGCGAGGGGCCGATTCCCCGCCCTGACGCATGCGCATCGCACCTCGTGCACCGGATCCGGCGCGATACCCCGCGGGACCAGACTCGATCACGGCGGCTCCGGGCGTGCGAGCGTTCAGCGCCGCGACGTAGGAACGGATGCTGCGCGGGGTGACCCCCATGAGGTCGGCGAGGCTCGCGGCCGTAGCCCAGCCCTCCTGACGCAGCAGCGCGGCGAGGAGCTGGTCCTGACGCTGGCGCGACATGATCCTCCCCTCCCGCGTGCTGACTGCACCGTCTCGACGTGCTCTCCATGATGTCAGGTGGCCGGCGCCTCGGGGCGGAAGGCGCCGTTCCGCGGGGGCGGAAAGGATCCTGTTGGCGCGCACCCCTTCCTGGTTCCCAGACTGTTCTCAGGAAGTAGGTGGGCATCGATGAGGATCCTCGTGGTGTGCGGTGCGGGAGCATCGAGCACGTTCGTCGCACAACGGCTCCGCCGTGCCGCGGAGACGGCCGGTCTGGCCTGGGACGCATCCGCCGGGACCGAGGGCTCCGCCTCGGATTCCGACCACGACCTGATCCTGGTCGGCCCGCACCTGGCCGACCGCCTCGACGCCATCCGCGAGAGCTCGAACGCGCCGGTCGCCATCCTCCCGGACGACGTCTTCTCCGATCTCGACGGCTCGCGCACGCTCGTCCTCGCCCGTTCGCTCCTCGCCGCCGGCGAAACCCCGAAAGGAACATCATGACCGCCACCCGCACCGTCCGGATCGGCTCCTCCCATGGACTCCATGCCCGTCCAGCCAAGCTGTTCGCGCAGGCGGCGAAGGACTCCGGCATCGCCGTGACGATCGCCAAGGATTCCGGAAAACCCGTCAACGCGGCGAGCATCCTCGGCGTCATCGCCCTCGCGATCGAGCACGGCGACTACGTCACGCTCACGGCGGACGGCGACGGCGCGGAGAACGTGCTCGACACCCTCACCGAGCTCCTCACCACCGACCACGACCAGGACGCCGCCGGATGAGCGAGCTGCGCGGAGTGGGCATCGGTCTCGGGGTCGCCCAGGGGCCGATCGTCCGCATGGCCGAGGCGATGCCGGCCCCGGAGAACACGCCGAGCACCGCGGGGGCTGACGCCGAACGAGCCAGGGTCCGCGACGCCGTCTCGGTCGTGGCGAAGGAACTGAACGAGCGCGGCGAGGCAGCCGGAGGATCCGCGCAGGAGGTCCTCGAGGCGCAGGCCATGATCGCCGAGGACCCGACGCTCCAGGACGAGGTCGACACACGGATCGACGCGGGGGCGACGGCCGAGTGGGCCGTGCACGACGCATTCGCCGGGTTCCGCGCCACGCTCGAGGCGGTCGGCGGCTACCTGGGCGAGCGCGCCGCGGACCTGGACGACATCGCGCAGCGAGTGCTCGCGCATCTTCGCGGCGTCGACGCCCCGGGTGTCCCGAACCCGGGACACCCGTTCGTGCTGGTCGCCCGCGACCTCGCGCCGGCGGACACCGCACTCCTCGACCTGGATCAGGTCCTGGCACTGATCACCACCGACGGCGGCCCGACCTCGCACACGGCGATCCTCGCCAGGGAGAAGGGCATCGTCGCGATCGTGGGCGTCGCCGACGGCGAGATGCTGACCACCGGCGAGACCGTGATCGTCGATGCGGCCAGCGGCGTGGTCACGCGCGAACCGACGGAGGACGAGAAGGCTCGCGCCACCGAGCGCGCTGCCGCTCGGCGGTCGGCCGACGCGGCCCCAACCACTCCCGGCGCTCTCGCCGACGGCACGCCTGTCGCGCTGCTCGCGAATCTGGGGAAGCCTGCAGATGCGGCCGACGCGGTCGCTCGGGGGGCCGAGGGCGTCGGGCTGTTCCGTACCGAGTTCCTGTTCCTCTCCTCCGCCCAGGCGCCCACCATCGCTCAGCAGCGCGAGTCGTACCGCGAGCTGCTCGCGGCCTTCCCCGGCCGGAAGGTCGTGGTGCGGATGCTCGATGCCGGCGCTGACAAGCCTCTGGCCTTCCTCAACGATGCACACGAGGAGAACCCGGCGCTCGGGCTCAGGGGTCTGCGGGCGCTGCGCGCCAGCGAGGACATCCTGCGGGAGCAGCTCACCGCACTCGCCGAGGCCGCCGCCGTGACCGAGGCCGATCTCTGGGTGATGGCTCCCATGGTCGCAACGGTCGAGGAGACCGTCTACTTCACGGGACTCGCACGCGAGTACGGGCTGAAGACCGCGGGAGTGATGGTCGAGATCCCGGCGAGCGCTCTGCTCGCCGATCGCGTGCTCGCGCACGCCGACTTCGCCTCGATCGGCACCAACGACCTCACGCAGTACACGATGGCTGCCGACCGGATGCTCGGCTCGGTCGCAGGGTTCCAGGACCCCTGGCACCCTGCCGTCCTCCGCCTCGTCCGCGAGGTCGGCGATGCAGGTGCCCGACTCGGCAAACCCGTCGGGATCTGCGGCGAAGCCGCCGCCGATCCGCTGCTCGCCGTGGTGCTGGTCGGTCTCGGCGCGACGAGCCTGTCGATGGCGCCTGCCGCCCTGGCCGATGTCCGTCATGCGCTGTCCGAGCGCACCCCGTCCGAGGCGCGGAGTCTCGCCAAGGCCGCCCTGGCCGCCGACGATGCCTCCTCCGCCCGAAACGCCGTGGCAGCCCTCGCCGCGGAACTCCCCCTCCACAAGAAAGAGACGACATCATGACGACGACGTCACCTGCCGCCACCAGACCCGGCGGCCTGCGCGTAGGAGTGCAGCGCTTCGGCACATTCCTCTCAGGCATGATCATGCCCAACATCGCCGCCTTCATCGCCTGGGGCTTCATCACGATGCTGTTCATCCCGAAGGGGTTCTTCGGCGCGGAGAGCCCGTTCGGCTGGCACTGGGCAGGCGTGTCCGAGATCCTCGGCGGTGGCGGCGACTCCGTCATCATCGGCTGGCAGGGCGCGATGACCGCCGTGGCCGAAGGCGCGGACGGCAACATCCTCGCCTACGTCGGACTGGTCGGCCCGATGGTGACGTACCTGCTGCCGTTGCTGATCGCGAACACCGCCGGCCGCATGGTCTACGGCGAGCGCGGGGGCGTCGTCGCCTCGATCGCCACCGTCGGCGTGATCGTCGGCACGAACATCCCGATGTTCCTCGGTGCCATGATCATGGGCCCCCTCGCCGCCTGGGTCATGAAGCAGGTCGACCGGCTGTGGGACGGCAAGATCAAGCCCGGCTTCGAGATGCTGGTCAACAACTTCTCCGCCGGTATCCTCGGCATGCTGCTCGCGATCTTCGGCTTCTTCGCCTTCGGCCCCGTGATGCTCGGCATCAGCGCCGCGCTCGGCACGGCCGTCGACTGGCTGGTCTCGCTGCAGCTGCTTCCGCTCGTATCGATCATCGTCGAGCCCGCGAAGGTGCTGTTCCTGAACAACGCCATCAACCACGGCGTGTTCACCCCGCTCGGCATCGAGCAGGCGACCGAGACCGGCAAGTCGATCCTGTTCCTCATCGAGGCGAACCCCGGGCCCGGCCTCGGTCTGCTCCTCGCCTTCACCTTCTTCGGGGTCGGTGCGGCGAAGGCATCCGCTCCCGGCGCGGCGATCATCCAGTTCTTCGGTGGCATCCACGAGATCTACTTCCCCTACGCCCTCAGCAAGCCGACCACGATCCTCGCCCTCATCGCGGGTGGTGCAGCCGGGGTCACCACGAACATGGTCCTCGGCGGGGGTCTCGCCTTCCCTGCAGCACCGGGAAGCATCATCGCCGTGACGGCTGCGGCCATCGGCCCGGGAGTCGGCAACCTCCTGGTCGTCTACCTCTCGGTCATCGTCGCAGCGACCGTGACCTTCCTCATCACCGGCGTGATCCTGCGGGCCTCCCGCAAGCGCGACCTCGAGGCCGAGGGCGACACCTTCGGCGCCGCGATCGCACAGACCGAGGCCAACAAGGGCAAGTCGTCCGCCGCGATGGACGCGCTGCGCACGTCGACGGCATCCGCGGCTCCGGAAGCCGCGACCGCCACGAGCGCGACCGTGATCTCCGCACCGATCGAGCGGATCGTGTTCGCCTGCGACGCCGGGATGGGCTCGTCCGCCATGGGCGCGAGCGTGCTGCGCAACAAGCTCAAGAAGGCCGGCATCGAGGACATCACGGTCACCAACCAGGCGATCGCGAACCTCGACGGAACGGCTGACGTCGTCATCACCCAGCAGCAGCTCACCGAGCGCGCCGAGGCGAAGTCGCCGAACTCCGTCCACGTCTCCGTGGACAACTTCATGAACTCGCCCCGCTACGAAGAAGTCGTCGAGATGGTGCGCGAGCAGCGAAAGGAAACAGAATGAGCGTCCTCACCCAGGATCAGGTCCGCATCCACCCCGGTGGTGCGACACGAGACGAGGCTCTGCAGGAGGCGACGGACATCCTCGTCGCCGCCGGTGCGGTCACCCCGGCCTACGTCGACGCGATGCGGCAGCGTGAGGAGACGGTGTCGACCTTCATGGGCAACGGCCTCGCCATACCGCATGGCACGAACGAGGCGAAGGACACGATCCTCGCCTCCGCATTGTCGGTCGTCCGCTATGACGGGGGCGTCGACTGGTCCGGCGAGCCCGCGACCTTCGTGATCGGCATCGCCGGCGTCGGGGACGAGCACCTGGAGATCCTCTCCCGCATCGCCATCCTGTTCTCCGAGGAGGACGATGTCGCCAGGCTGTCGGCGGCACAGACCGCCGAGGAGCTCTACGCCCTCCTCTCGGAGGTGAACGAAGGATGAAGGCGGTCCACTTCGGGGCGGGCAACATCGGGCGCGGGTTCGTCGGTCTGCTGCTGAGCGACGGCGGGTACGAGGTGGTCTTCTCGGACGTCGCCGATGCGCTCGTCGACGCGATCAACGAGGTCGACTCGTACACGGTGCACGAGGCCGGCCCCGGAGGGACCGATCACGTCGTGACCGGGTTCCGCGCGGTCAACAGCAGGACGCATCCGGCCGCGGTGGCCGAGGAGGTCGCCACCGCGGATGTCGTCACGACCGCGGTGGGCCCGACGGTGCTGCGGTTCGTGGCTCCGTCGATCGTCGCCGGACTCGCCCTGCGCAGTCCGGACTCCGCGCCGCTCCAGGTGATGGCGTGCGAGAACGCGATCGGGGCAACGGAGCTGCTGCGGCGGGAGATCGTCGCCGCAGCGGGCGCGGATGCAGAGACGCTGCTCGCGCGCGCGGTCTTCGCCAACACGGCCGTCGACCGCATCGTCCCGGCGCAGCCGGAGGGATCGGGGGTCGACGTGACGGTCGAGCCCTACTTCGAGTGGGCCATCGAGTCGGGACCCTTCGAGGGCGCGCTGCCGAACATCCCCGGCGCGCACTTCGTCGACGACCTGGCGCCGTACATCGAACGCAAGCTGTTCACGGTGAACACCGGCCATGCGACGACCGCGTACTTCGGGGCGCGTGCGGGCATCGAGCGCATCTCGGACGCCCTCGCCGACTCGGACATCTCCTCGAGCGTCTCGGCGGCGCTCGAGGAGACGTCGGCCGTCCTGGTCGCCGAGCACGGGCTCGACCCGGCAGACCTCGCCGACTACCGCGCGACGATCCTGGAGCGCTTCCGCAACCCCGCGCTCGTCGACACCGTGCAGCGCGTCGGACGTCAGCCGCTGCGGAAGATCTCACGGCATGAGCGCTTCGTTGGCCCGGCGGCCATGGCCGCAGAGCGGGGGTTGCCCACCGACGCCTTGGTCGCCGCCGTGTCCGCAGCGCTCGAGTTCGACGATCCCGCCGACGAGCAGTCTGTCGAACTGCAGCAGCTGCTCCGTGCCGAGGACCCTGCCGCGTTCACCACCACCACGACAGGCCTCGACCCGGAGCACCCGCTGTTCCCGCTGATCCGGGACGCCGTCGCGGCCAGGCAACAGCGTCTGGGAGCTGTCTGACCCCTCGCTCAGAGACGCCCCCGTCTGCCGATACCATCGGTGGGCGGGGGCGTTTCTCGACACGACGGCGTGCGGGAGGACAGCGAGGTGCGGGAGCCACATGAACGGATATGCCGTGATCGGTGCGGGACCATCGGGCCTCGCCGCCGCACGAGCGCTGCAGAAGCGCGGGATCGGCGTGGACGGGTATGAGGCCTCGCACGGCGTCGGCGGCCTGTGGGACATCGACAATCCCCGCAGCACGATGTACGAGTCGGCTCACCTCATCTCCTCGCGGACCACGACGGAGTTCACCGAGTTCCCCATGCGCTCCTCGGTCGACTACCCGGGTCACCGCGTTCTCAAGGAGTACTTCGAGGACTACGCCGCCCACTTCGACCTCACCGCTCTGTTCCGGTTCGACACGCGCGTGACGCGGCTCGAACCGCGCGATGGCGGATGGGATCTCACGAGCACCGGCCCCGACGGCGTCGAGACCCGGTGGTACACGGGTGTCGTGCTGGCGAACGGAACGCTCGCCCGGCCGAACGTTCCCTCCTTCTCCGGCGAGTTCACGGGCGAACTGCTGCACACGAGCGCTTACAAGTCGCCGGAGCAGCTGAAGTCCAGACGGGTGCTGCTGATCGGCGCGGGCAACTCCGGCTGCGACATCGCGGTGGACGCCGTGCATCATGCGGTGTCCGTCGACATGAGCGTGCGGCGCGGCTACTACTTCGTGCCGCGCTACCTGTTCGGAAGACCCAGCGACACCCTGAACCAGGGCCGCCCACTGCCCGCCAGGATCAAGCAGGCGCTCGACAGCCGCGTGCTGCGCGCCTTCACGGGCGACCCCGTGCGCTTCGGATTCCCGAAGCCCGACTACCGCATCTACGAGTCGCACCCGATCGTGAACACCCTGATCCTGAACCACCTCGGGCAGGGCGATCTGCGGATCCGCGCCGACGTCGACCGGTTCGACGGGCCGACCGTGCACTTCCGCGACGGCGGCGCCGACGACTACGACCTCGTGCTGCTGGCCACCGGGTACACGCTCGACTATCCGTTCGTCGACAGGGAGCACCTGCACTGGCGAGGCGCTTCGCCGCGACTGTTCCTGAACGTGTTCCCGTCGTCGTTCAACGGTCTCTACGTGATGGGCATGATCGAAGCCTCCGGCATCGGCTGGCAGGGCCGCTACGAGCAGGCCGAGCTGCTGGCGGCCTATCTGAGCGCCGCCGAGGAGGAGCCGACGCGCGCCGCACGCTTCCGCCGACGCGTGACCGAGACCCCGTGGCCGGATGTCACCGGCGGCTACCACTACCTGGGCCTCGACCGGATGGCCTACTACGTGAACAAGGACGCCTACCGCACGGCCGTGCGACGGGAGAAGGGCGCACTCGAGGTGCCGGCCTGAGCGCAGCGGCCGTCGCGGGTCGCCGTCGCGAGAGCGCCGTCGTGCATCACCGGGTCACCGCGCGGAGTAGCGTTGTCCCGTGAAGAAGAAGTCCCACCGGATCCTGAGGCGCGTGCTGTGGAGCATCGCCATCGTGCTCGTGCTCGCCGTCGGCGGTGTACTCGCCTGGAGCCAGATCGGCGTCATGTCCGCGGAGCCGGAACCGCTCGCGGCCGTGCGCGAGAACCCGGCGATCACGGTGACCGACGCCGACCAGGGCATCGTGCTCGCTCCCGCGGACGGAGACTCGGACCTCGGCCTCGTGTTCATCCCCGGAGCCAAGGTCGACCCGTGGGCATACGCGGCCATCCTGCAGGGCCTGGCCGAGGACGGGGTCACCGTCGTGATCACGCGCCCATGGCTCAACCTGGCATTCTTCGACCCGCGCGGTCTCGACGCGTTCACCTCCGCGGCCCCCGGAATCGACGTGTGGAGCGTCGGCGGCCACTCACTGGGCGGGGTGCGTGCCTGTCAGCTCGCGTCCGATGCCGACGCGCTGGTGCTGTTCGCGTCCTACTGCGCGAACGACCTCTCCGGAAGCGACCTGCCCGTTCTGAGCCTCGCGGGGAGCGAGGACGGGCTGTCCACGCCCCAGAAGATCGCGGATGCCCGGCCCGAGCTGCCCGGCGATGCCGACCTGGTCGAGATCGAGGGCGCATCTCACGCCTCCTTCGGCGACTACGGTCCACAGGACGGCGACGGCACCCCGACCATCTCGAGCGACGACATGCATGCGGAGGTCACGCGTCTCGCCGGAGACTTCCTCGCCCCGCTCGCCCCCTGAGCCTCACTCCCCCACAGGGTCGAACCCGAGGTCGAGCACGGGGTCGAGCACGGGGTCGAGCAACGGATGCAGGTGTCGCGTTCGCAGCGCCGTCGCCGCTGAC
Source organism: Microbacterium sp. R1 (assembly GCF_015159725.1). Classification (NCBI taxonomy): domain Bacteria; kingdom Bacillati; phylum Actinomycetota; class Actinomycetes; order Micrococcales; family Microbacteriaceae; genus Microbacterium; species Microbacterium sp. R1. The sequence goes on from NZ_JADDUD010000005.1 coordinate 92,464, forward strand.
CGTGCTCCCGCCCGGAGGGCGGTAGGGACGTCGGCTCCATCGAGCCGCGCATCGAGCACCCCAGCCAGGAAGGCATCTCCCGCCCCGTTCGTGTCGACGACATCGACGGATTCTGCAGGAACCCGGTGGACGGTGCCGTCTTCGTCGACCGCGACGGCACCGTCCGCGCCCAGAGTGCAGACGGCCAGACGGGTTCTCTCCGCGATGAGTGATCGGAGGAACCCGATCGGGTCGTCGAGTCTGTCGGCGTTGCAGAACACCGCGTCGGCGGCGTCGAGGAAAGGCCGATGGTAGTCCGCCGACCCGTCGTAGTCGTGCACGTCGACCCAGATCGGCGTACCGGTCGACCGGGCCAGGGGCAGCAGGCGCAGGGGTTCGGCCGCAAGGTCGAGCACGACGGCGTCGGCTGCCGCCATCTCCCCGTGCGCGAGCCGGTCGTGTTCACCCGTCGTCTCCCCCGGCGTGGCCAGGTAGAGCGAGACCCGCTCACCCGCGCGCGTCATCAGATTGAGATGCCGCTCCGTGACACCGTCATGCCAGTCCACCGGCACCCCCGCGGCACGTAGGGCCTCTCGGACGTGTACGCCCTCCCTGTCCACCCCGGCGGTGGCGTGGAGCCGGACAGACCTGCCCAGCGCGGTCAGGCTGAGCGCCTTGCCCGCGCTCGTGCCTCCGACCGTCTCCCAGGCGCTCTCGGCGAACTGCATGTGCGGTACCGGCTCCGGCAGCCGGTCGAGCACGACGATCGTGTTCCACGACGCCGGCCCGACGATGACGACGGAGGCGGACTCTGAGGAGGAGGGCATGGCACCATCCTGCCGCGTGCTCCGCCCTCAGCCGATGCGCGAGACCAGCGCGTCGAGCCCCATGCCGTAGTCGATGCGCACGACGGGGAGAGCGAGCTTGTCGGTGCCGATCGTCACGTATCCGGGTTCGATGGTGCGCCCCATCTCGAATCCGGCCTGGGCGACTCCCTGCTTGGTGGTGTCGTTGTAGTGCCCGAACGGATACGCGACGACCTGCCCCACGCCGAGCACGCCGGCCGACGTGGTGAGGTCGGCCGCGATCTGATCGGCCGTCCAGTTGACCATCCGGCCCTTGCCGTTGTCTCCGGCCTGGTGCATGTCGTGCGTGTGCGAGCGACGCTGCACGTAGATCGAGGGCGCCGGATCCTGCCGGTAGGCCGTGATCATGAACGACGTGCTGAGCAGCTTGTACCTGTCGACGACCGGCACCGCAAGATCGAACCACGACTGGTCGGCGTCGTCATCGGTGATGATCACGCTCTTGGCGGGAAGCGAGAGCCGACCGTCGATGAAGGCGCTGAGCTCGTCCCACGTCGGCAGGTAGAACCCCGTCGTCGCGATGTGGTTCATCTGCGCGTCGAAGTCGCCGATGTAGGCGTAGTTGCCCCGCAACCAGCCCTTCTCCCCCTCCGGATTCGCCGTGAACTGGTGGTACATCAGGATGGGCACTCGCACGTTCTCCGCCGCGTTGTCCTCCGGCGTCCTCCAGGCCGCGAAGAGCTCGACCTGTTGATCGGCGCACACCACGGGGTCTGCGCCGTTCACACGCGCGGCGACGGTGAGCGCCCCGGCGTCCGCAGCGCTCGAGTACCAGCCGGCGAACACCCTGCCGTCGAGCTGCGGGATCGGCAGTCCCTGGTAGAGGTCGTCCTGGAACTGCAGCATCGGATCGGTGGGCGCACCCTCGCCCGAGAACGTGACAGCGCAGGCGCGCGGGTCGTCCGCATCGGCGACGATCTGCTCCGCGGGAGTCAGCGGATGCTCGATCGTCGTGGACTGCGCCTTCGGGACGGTGTTCTCCGGCGTGCGGTTCATCCAGGCGAAGGCGGCGATGCCTCCTCCGACCACGACGGCCGCCGCGATGGTGCCGACGATGACGGCGGTTCGTGCGGCCCGTTTCTTCCCCCCGGAAGCCATGATCAGGCGTCGAAGCCTTCGGCGATCATCTCCACGAGCTCCTCGCGCTCCTCGACGGGCAGGAACGCCGCAGCAGCCGCATTGAACTGGAACGTCTCGAGGTCGTCGAGGTCGTACTCGAACGTCTCGACCAGCCGGGCGAGTTCCCGTGTGAGAGACGTGGCGCTCATGGTGCGGTTGTCGACGTTCACGGTCACCGCGAACCCGAGCTGGTAGAGCAGGTCGAACGGGTGATCCACCATCGTGTCGCCCCACGCGGCGATCGCCCCGGTCTGCAGGTTCGACGACGGCGAGAGCTCGAGCGGGATCTCACGGTCGCGCACCCAGCGAGCGAGGTCGCCGAACTGCACCTGCACCTCGTCGCCCTCCTGCGTGATGACCTGGAGGTCCTCCGCGATGCGCACGCCGTGGCCGAGGCGCAGGGCGCGCCCGTCCAGCAGCGCCGAGCGGATCGAGGCCAGGCCGGCCGCCTCGCCCGCATGCACGGTGACGGGGAAGAAGTTCTCGGCGAGGTAGTCGAACGCCTTGCGGTGGTTCGACGGCGGGAATCCGTCCTCCGGTCCCGCGATGTCGAAGCCCACCGCACCGCGACCGCGGAAGTCGACCGCGAGCTCGGCGATCTCGAGGGCGCGGTCGGTGTGGCGCATCGCGGTGATGAGCTGCCCGACCCGGATGCTGCGTCCGGAGCGGTCGGCGAGGTCTTCTCCCTCTTCGATGCCCTGCTGCACGGCTTCCACGGTCTGCTCGAGCGTGAGACCGCGAGCCAGATGCTGCTCTGGTGCCCAGCGCACCTCGCCGTAGATCACTCCGTCGGCGGCGAGATCCTGCACGAACTCGCGCGCGACGCGGGTGAGTCCCTCCTGGGTCTGCATCACGGCGGTGGTGAGGTCGAACGTCTTGAGGTACTCGACCAGAGAACCCGAGTCGCTCTGCTTCGCGAACCACGAACCCAGAGCAGCAGGCTTCGACTCGGGAACGTCCAGTCCGATCTCATCCGCGAGCTCGATGATCGTGGCGGGCCGTACCGCACCGTCGAGGTGGTCGTGCAGCGACACCTTGGGCAGGCTCCGCAGGGAGACGCCCTGAAGCGTGACGTCGCCGTTCGCATCGATCGACATGGTGATCCTCTCGGTCGCGGATGTGCTCAGATCAGGCTAGCGGTCCGACGTCACGAGGTGATGCGCTCGCGGACGATGGGACCGGTGACCGGCGCCTCGTCCCCGATCTCCCACGAGCCATCGAGCGCGTCGAGCGCCCGGCCGAAACGAGCATCGTCTGCGGCGGAGAGGGTGAACAGCGGCTGACCGGCGACGACGCGATCGCCGGGCTTCGCGTGCAGATCGATTCCCGCTTCGAAGATCACGGGATCCTGCGCCCTGGCGCGACCCGCACCGAGACGCCAGGCGGCGACGCCGAACGGAAGGGCGTCCATGCGCGTGACGATGCCGTCGGCCGGTGCCAGCACCTGGTGGGTCTCCCGTGCCGTCGGCAGCGCGGCATCCGGATCGCCGTCCTGCGCGCGGATCATCGCCTTCCAGGTGTCCATGGCACGCCCGTCGTCGAGCGCGGCCTCCACGTCGGCGTCCGGCTGTCCGGCGAGGGCCAGCATCTCGCGCGCCAGGGCGATGGTCAGCTCCCGCACGTCGGAGGGTCCGCCACCGGCGAGGATCTCCACCGACTCCCGCACCTCGTTCGCGTTTCCGATCGCGAGGCCGAGCGGGACGTTCATGTCGGTCAGCAGGGCGGTCGTCGCGACGCCGGAGTCGGTGCCGAGGGCGACCATCGTGCGCGCCAGCTCGCGAGCGCGGTCGATGTCCTGCATGAACGCACCGGATCCGAACTTCACGTCGAGCACGAGGGCATCCGTCCCCTCCGCGATCTTCTTCGACATGATGCTGGAGGCGATCAGCGGGATCGCCTCCACGGTGCCGGTGACGTCGCGGAGCGCGTAGAGCTTCTTGTCGGCGGGAGCGAGCCCGGAGCCGGCGGCGCAGATGACAGCGCCCACGTCGCCCTGCATCTGCGCGAACATCTCCTCGTTGCTGAGAGCCGCGCGCCAGCCGGGGATCGACTCGAGCTTGTCGAGCGTGCCGCCGGTGTGTCCGAGACCGCGACCGCTCAGCTGCGGCACCGCCACACCGAAGGATGCCACCAGAGGCGCGAGCGGCAGCGTGATCTTGTCACCCACACCACCGGTGGAGTGCTTGTCGACGGTGCGCTTGCCGAGCGAGGCGAAGCTCATCCGCTCCCCCGACGCGATCATCGCATCCGTCAGCACCCGGATCTCGACGCGCTCCATGCCGCGCTGGAAGATCGCCATCGCGAACGATGCCATCTGCGCGTCCGACACGTAGCCCCGCGTGTAGGCGTCGACCATCCAGCGCAGCGCGGGCTCGGGTACCGCACCGCCGTCGCGCTTGGCGCGGATCACATCGATCGCATCGAACGGTTCGATGGCTCCCTGAGCCTGTCCAGCGGTCATCGTGCTTCCTCCAGGTCGCGCGGCCCGAACGCATCGGGCAGCACCTCGTCGATCGTGCGGATGCCGGAGACGGTCTCCAGCAGCATCCCGGGCATCGCATGCTCGAACAGCAGCTGGCGGCAGCGCCCGCACGGCATGATCGTCTGCCCCTCGTTGTTCACGCACACGAAGGCGACGAGCTGACCGCCGCCCGACATGTGCAGGTCGCCCACCAGAGCGCACTCCGCGCACAGCGTCACACCGTAGGAGGCGTTCTCGACGTTGCAGCCGGCCACGATCCGACCGTCGCCCACGAGGGCCGCAGCCCCAACGCGATAGCGCGAGTAGGGCGCGTAGGCCTTGGTCATGGCGTCGGTCGCGACCTGGCGCAGTTCATCCCAGTCGATGTCCGTCATTGCGATGCTTCTCTCTTCCCGGCAGGGCTACGACTTGATGTAGGGCTTGCCGTCGGCGGCAGGCGCCTTGATCTGGCCGGCGAACCCGGCGACCGCGAGCAGCGTCACGACGTACGGCAGCATCAGCATGAACTCGCCGGGGATCGGCGTCTTCAGGATCGACAGCAGGTTCTGCAGGTTGGTGGCGAAGCCGAACAGCAGGGCGGCGAGGGTCGCACGGATCGGATCCCAGCGACCGAAGATCACCGCGGCGAGGGCGATGAAGCCGAGTCCCGCCGTCATGTCCTTGCCGAACTGCGGTACCGAGACGAGTGTGAAGTACGCGCCACCCATGCCCGCGATCGCGCCGGCCAGCAGCACGTTCCAGAATCGCGTCGGGTTGACCTTGATGCCCACCGTGTCGGCCGCCTGCGGGTGCTCGCCGACGGCACGCAGCCGCAGACCCCAGCGCGTGCGGTACAGGCCCCATGCCACCACCGCGACGGTGATGAACATCAGGTACCCGATGAACGTCTGGTTGAAGAGCACGGGGCCGATGATGGGGATGTCGCTGAGCAGCGGGATCTCGAAGCGCGGGAACCGCACCGGGGCGTTCAGCGTCGCCTCGTTCGGGGCCAGCAGGGCGCCGTAGAGGAACCCGGTGAGGCCGGTGACGAGCACGTTGAGCACGACACCGACGATGACCTGCTCGACGAGGTACTTGATCGCGAACGCGGCGAGGACGCTCGCCACGAGGACGCCGCCGATCATCGCGCCGACAAGGCCGACGAACGGGTTGCCGGTGATGCTGGAGAGCAGCGCGGCGGAGAAGGCGCCCAGCAGCAGCTGGCCCTCGATCGCGACGTTGACCACACCGGCACGCTCGCCGATGACACCACCCAGCGCGCCGAACACCAGCGGCACCGAGAGCGACACCGCGCCGAACAGCAGGCTGGTGACGGGGACGAGCCCGCCTGCCGCAGCCCAGACCAGGAAGGCGAACACGGCGAGCACGCCGTAGGCCACCACGAGCCACAGCGACGGCTTGCGATAGGTCCAGGCGCGGAGGAACGCTCCGACGGTCAGGACCACCAGGATGCCGAAGACGACCCAGAAGGTCGAGGCGGTCGGCAGGGCGACGTCGGGCAGGGCGAGTGCCGACGACTGGTCGGAGAGCCGGAACGTGCTGATGCCGTCGCGCGGCACGAGCAGGAACAGCAGCGCCAGGAGCACGGCGGCTCCGGCGAGCACGATCGGCGCCTTGAGGTGCCGTTCCTTGACGGTCGCGAGCTGCACTGTGCCGTCCGCGGCCTGGGTCTGCACGAGGGACATCATGCCGCCACCGCCTTCTTCGCGGCCTTGGCTCTGAGCCTCGCCGCCTTCTCGATGTCGGTCTTCGGGAGGAAGAACACCGTGCGCAGCAGCGGCGGTGCGGCGATGAAGAGCACCACGAGCGACTGCACGACGAGCACGATGTCGACCGGGATGTTCTGCGCCTGCATCGAGAACGAACCCGCCTTGAGCGCACCGAACAGGATGCCGGCCGCGAACGTGCCCCAGGCGCGGCTGCGTCCGAGGAGCGCGACCGTGATCGCGTCGAAGCCGATGCCGGCGTCGATGGTCTCCGTCACACCCGTGGTGACGGCGCCCTGGATCTGGTTCATGCCGGCGAGGCCGGCCAGACCGCCGGCGAAGAGCATCGCGTAGACGTAGATGCGCTGCACGCTGATGCCCGCCGCACGAGCCGCATGCGGGTTCTCACCCACTGCGCGCATGCGCATGCCGAGGGACGAGCGCTCGATGAGCCACCACACGAACAGCGTGGCGACGATCACGATCACGAAACCGAGGTCGAGCAGCGGGAACTGCGGACCGAGCAGGGTCGGGAACTGCGCGCTCTCCGGAGTCGCGGAACCCAGGGCCTGGTTGGTCCCCGGCTTCTGGAGGAGTCCGGGGGTGCGGATCATCCACAGCAGGAGGTAGTAGGCGATGTAGTTGAGCATGATGGTGAGGATCACCTCGTGCGCACCGGTGCGCGCCTTGATGAGCCCCGCGATCGCACCCCAGAGTGCACCGCCCGCGATTCCCGCGATGAGCGTGACCGGGATGTGCAGCCAGATCGGCAGGTCGAGCGAGAACGTCAGCAGGGCCGCGACGGCGACACCGATGAGCATCTGGCCGCGGGCACCGATGTTGAACAGACCGACGCGGAACGCGAGTGCGACGCCGAGACCGGCCGCGATGAGCGGTGCCGCGAAGCCGAGCGTGTTCGTCAGGGGACGGATCTGCGCGGCGAAGTCGGCTCCGCGGGCGTTGAAGATCGCCCCGCGGAACAGCGCCTCGTACCCGTTGTACACCGCGTTCCAGGCGGCGACGAAGGTGTCGCCGGGCTGCGCGAAGAAGTAGACGGAGGCCGCCTGCACGTCTTCGTTCGTCAGGGCGATCAGGATGCCGCCGACGATGAGGGCCAGGACGATCGCGAGGATCGTCGTGACGGCACTCCCCCGGAGGATCTCCTTGAGGATCACGTTTCCGCGCGGAGGCGGGGGGACATCGCTGGGGTCGCGCGGAACCGTGCCGGTGCTCGTGGCGAGCTCCTGCGGCGGGATCCCCTTGGTCACGTCTCCTGCGCCGGGTGTCGCTCCGCTCACGCGGCCACCTCCCCTTCGGCCGCTCCGGCCATCATGAGTCCGAGCGTCTCCCGAGGCGTGTCGCCGGGGACGATGCCGACGATCGTGCCGCGGTACATGACCGCGATCCGGTCGGCGAGAGCTGCGACCTCGTCGAGCTCCGTGGAGACGACGATCACCGGCACACCGGCGTCTCGCGTCTCGATGATGCGCTTGTGGATGAACTCGATCGAGCCGACGTCGACACCACGGGTGGGCTGTGCCGCGACGAGAAGACGAAGCTCTCGGCTCATCTCCCTGGCGATCACGACCTTCTGCTGGTTTCCGCCGGACAGCGTGCCCGCCGGCGTCTCCGGCCCCTGGGTACGGATGTCGTACTCCTTGATGCGCGCGCGGGCGAACTCGTCGAGCACCCCGCGGCGCAGGGTCCCGGCCCGGCTGAACGCGGGGTCGTCCGAACGATCGAGGATCAGGTTCTCCGCGACCGAGAACCCGGCGACCAGGCCGTCCTCGGTGCGGTCCTCCGGCACGAAGCCGACACCGGCATCGAGGATCGCCCGCACGCTCTTGCCGACCAGCTCGTTGCCATCCAGTTCGATGCTGCCCTCGACGCGGGCGGCGAGACCGACGATCGCCTCGACGAGCTCGGTCTGCCCGTTGCCCTGGACGCCGGCGATCGCGAGCACCTCCCCTGGGCGGACGGCGAAGTCGACACCGTCGACGACGATCGCGCCCGCGGGAGTCAGCACGCGGAGGTTCTTGACCTCGAAACCGCCCTCGCCCAGGCGGGGCGGTTCCTTGTGCACGGTGAGCTCGACGGCTCGTCCCACCATGAGAGAGGCGAGCTCGGCGTTGGTCGCCGTCGGCGAAGCCTCGCCGACGACGCGGCCGAGGCGGACGATGGTGATCTTGTCCGCGACCTCGCGGACCTCACGAAGCTTGTGGGTGATGAAGACGATCGCCGTGCCCTCGTCACGCAGCTGACGCATGATGCCCATCAGCTCGTCGGTCTCCTGTGGGGTGAGCACGGCCGTCGGCTCGTCGAACACCAGCACCTTGGCATCGCGGGAGAGCGCCTTGATGATCTCGACACGCTGCTGCACGCCCACGGGGAGGTCGCCGACGAGGGCGTCCGGGTCGATGTCGAAGCCGAAGCGGGCGGCGACCGAGCGCACGTGCTCTCGCGCCTTCGCGATGTCGAGCCTGCCGAGGGCCTTGGTCTGCTCGTGACCGAGCATCACGTTCTCCGCCACCGTGAACACGGGGACGAGCATGAAGTGCTGGTGGACCATGCCGATCCCCGCAGCCATCGCGTCTCCGGGACCGCGGAAGCGCTGCACCTCATCGTTGAGGAGGATCTCGCCCTCGTCGGCCTGGTACAGGCCGTAGAGCACATTCATGAGGGTGGACTTGCCTGCGCCGTTCTCACCGAGCAGCGCATGGATCTCCCCCGGTTCGACAACGAGATCGATGTGATCGTTGGCGACGAGGGTGCCGAAGCGCTTGGTGATGCCGCGAAGTTCGAGCTTCATATCTGCACCTTATCCAGAAGAGTATCCAGAAGATTATCCAGAGGAGTCGTGGACGGATTCGTCGTCCGCCCACGGCACGGGGCGAGTGGCGTACTGCTCACCACTCGCCCCGTGCGGGAACTGCGACGGATCTACTTGGCCGTCGGGGAGTTCGGGGACTCCACCTTGATGTCACCCGAGACGATCTGCTCCTGCAGGGTCTTGAGCTCGTCCATCAGGCCGTCGGGAAGCTGCGACTCGAAGTCGCCGAAGCCGGAGAGCTTCACGCCCTCGTTCTCGAGCGTGCCCACGTAGGGAGCCGGGTCGAACTCGCCCTTCGCAGCGGCGAGGGTCGCGTCCTTCACAGCCACGTCGATCGCCTTCATGATCGAGACGAGCGTGATGTCGGCGACCTGCGGGTCGGCGACGGCGAGGTCGCTGTCGACACCGAGCATCAGGGTGTCCTTGCCGCTGTCCGCGATCGCGGCCGCGGCGCTCTGGTACACGGGACCGCCGACGGGGAGGATCACGTCGACGCCCTGGTCGAGCACGCCCTGCGCGGTCTGCTTGGCGGTGTCGTTCGCGTCGAAGCCACCGGTGAAGGAGCCCTTCTGCGTGGCCTCGTCCCAACCGAAGACCTCGACAGCGGCCGACTTGTCCTCGTTGTACTTCTCGACGCCGAGCTGGTAGCCGTCCATGAACACGGCGACCGACGGGATCTGCATTCCGCCGAAGGTGCCGACCTTGTTCACACCGCTCTGCGCGGACCATGCCGCGGCGGCGTAGCCACCGAGGTAGGCGGCCTGAGCCGTGTCGAAGACCAGCGGCTTGATGTTCGGAGCGTCGACGTTGCCGTCGAAGTCGTTGTCGGCCCAGTCGTCGATGATCGCGTAGTCGATCTCGGGGTTCGCGAGCGCGGACTCGACCGTGGCGGCCGACAGCTTGAAGCCGACGGAGACGATCAGCGAGCAGCCCTCGGAGACGGCGGTCTCCAGGTTCGGCGCGTAGTCGTTGTCATTGGCCGACTCGAATTCGAGCGGCTTGATGTCCAGCTCCTCGGCGGCGCTGTCCATGCCCTCCTTGGCGGACTGGTTGAACGACTTGTCGTTCCAGCCGCCGGCGTCGGAGACGAGGCAGGGCAGGAAGTCCGAGGCAACCGGCTCGCCGGAGCCGGCGGGCTTGTCGGTCGGTGCCTGGCCGCAACCGGCGAGTGCGAAGACGACGCCAGCGGCGACGGTGACGCCGAGCAGCTTCTTGGTGGTGGAGATGGTCAACTGATGCCTCCCTCAACGAAACCGCGGCCATCGCGGATCGATCAAAGTTACCTAGTGTTTCGGTTTTTGTGCACACCGGCGCCGCACGTGCTGGCCAATGGTTACCAAGCTGAAATCAAGACAGCCGATGAGCGTGAGCACCTGCTCATCGGAGCACGTGTCAGAGCACGTCACCGCGTCCCGTGAGCTTGAGCGATTCGACGACGCCCTTGACCCGCTGCGCGTGCTGCACCGTGGTGACGAGCAGGGCGTCAGGGGTGTCGACCACGACGATGTCCTGCACCCCGACCAGGCTGATGACGCGTGTCGTCTGGCTGACCAGAATCCCGCTCGCGCCGTCTGCGAGCACGCGCGCCTTGGGCCCGAGCACCGCGAGGTCGTTCTTGCGGCCGTTGGTGATGAGCTTGGTGAGCGAGGCGAAGTCACCCACATCGTCCCAGTCGAAGTGACCGGGGACGACGGCGAGGCGTCCACGTCGCGCGGCGGGCTCGGCGACCGCGTAGTCGATGGCGATCTTCTTCAGGCGCGGCCAGATCCGATCGACAGCCGGCCCTCGACGTTCGCGATCGTCCCAGGCCTCGGCGAGCTCGAGCAGACCGGCGTGCAGCTCCGGTTCGTTCGCAGCGAGCTCGTCCAGCAGCACGCTGGCCTTGGCGATGAACATGCCGGCGTTCCAGAGGTAGCCGCGATCGGCGATGTACTCCTTCGCCGTCTCGAGGTCGGGCTTCTCGACGAAGCTCGCCACCAGAGCGGCCTCCCGTGCACCGTCGACCACGAGCTCCGGGCCCATCTTGATGTATCCGAACCCGATCGCCGGCTCCGTCGGGGTGATGCCGATCGTGCAGATGTACCCCTCCCGCGCGACCTCGACGGCGTCGCGGACGGCGAACTCGAACACGCGCGTTCCCCGGATCACATGGTCCGCACTGAACGAGCCGATCACCACGTCGGGATTCCGGCGGTGCAGGATCGCCGCGGCGAGTCCGATCGCAGCCGCGGACTCTCGCGGCTCCGACTCCAGAAAGACGTTCAGATCCGGGATGCCGGGCAATTCGGCCTCGACGGCGGCACGGTGCGCACGCCCGGTGACCACCGCGATCCGATCCTCCCCCGCGAGCGGAATGAGCCGATCCCAGGTGTCGCGCAGCAGCGAATGCCCCGAGCCGGTCAGATCGTGCAGGAACTTCGGAGCGTCGGCTCGGGACAACGGCCAGAGCCTGCTGCCGATGCCGCCGGCGGGAATCACTGCGTAGAAATCCTTGATTGGTGCGCTCACCCTGCCCAGGGTAGCCCCACGGAACATCTCGACATCGAGACACTTAGGCTCCCCTTCGTCGCTCCCAGTGATCTGACAGGAATAGGATGGACACCGATCGGGCGTGCCTGAGCGCACGCGACCGGTTCACATCGATCCAGGGAGGACGACCGTGTCCACAAGCGCCCGCTTGACACCGTCGATTTCGGAAACCACGTCAAAGACCCCCCGCGGCACCCTCTATCGGGGTCGCGAAGGCATGTGGTCGTGGGTGCTTCACCGCATCACCGGAGTCGCCATCTTCTTCTTCCTGTTGGTGCACGTGCTCGACACGGCGCTGATCAGGGTGTCGCCGGAGGCGTACAACGCCGTCATCGGCACGTACAAGAACCCCATCATGGCCCTCGGCGAGGTCGTGCTCGTGGCCGGCATCGTGTTCCACGCGATGAACGGTCTGCGCATCATCGCCGTCGACTTCTGGTCGAAGGGCGCCAAGTACCAGCGTCAGCTGTTCTGGGGCGTCCTGCTGGTGTGGGGCATCATCATGGCCGGCTTCGTGCCCCGCCATCTGATGCTCGCGTTCGCCGGATTCGGAGGGGGACACTGATGTCCGCACAGACCGTCGCCGCCGCTCCGGCCCGCCGCCGCCGCGGGGTCAACCTCGAGAAGTGGGGCTGGATCTTCATGCGCGTCTCGGGCGTCGTGCTCGTCGTGCTGATCTTCGGCCACCTGTTCGTCAACCTCATGGTCGGCGAAGGCATCCACGCACTGGACTTCGCGTTCATCGCGGGCAAGTTCGCCACGCCGTTCTGGCAGTGGTGGGACGTGCTCATGCTGTGGCTCGCCCTCATCCACGGCGCCAACGGCATGCGCACGATCGTCAACGACTACGTGACGAACAGCACGGCGCGCAAGTCGCTGGTCTGGGCGCTCGGGCTGGCCGCCGGCCTGCTCATCATCCTCGGCACGCTCGTGGTCTTCACGTTCGACCCGTGCCTGGGTGTGACCGAGGACAGCGTCCTCTGGTCCGAATGCGCCGCGATCGTCGGGTACTAGAAGAAGGCATACGAGAAGTGACTACCGAGACGCAGGATTCCGTCGTCCGAGACGGCGTGCACTACCACCAGTTCGACATCGTGATCGTGGGAGCCGGTGGGGCGGGCATGCGCGCCGCCATCGAGGCCGGCCCCGGCGCGAAGACCGCCGTGATCTCCAAGCTCTACCCGACGCGATCGCACACCGGTGCGGCGCAGGGCGGCATGGCGGCGGCCCTCGCGAACGTCGAGGAGGACTCCTGGGAGTGGCACACCTTCGACACCGTCAAGGGCGGCGACTACCTCGTCGACCAGGACGCAGCCGAGATCCTCGCGAAGGAGGCCATCGACGCGGTCATCGACCTCGAGAACATGGGCCTCCCCTTCAACCGCACCCCCGAGGGCAAGATCGACCAGCGCCGTTTCGGCGGTCACACGGCCGAGCACGGCAAGACCCCGGTCCGCCGCGCGTGCTACGCCGCCGACCGCACCGGCCACATGATCCTGCAGACGCTGTTCCAGAACTGCGTGAAGCTCGGCATCAACTTCTTCAACGAGTTCTACGTGCTCGACCTCCTCACGGTGAAGGACGCCGACGGCAAGACGCAGGTCTCCGGTGTCGTCGCCTACGACCTCGCCACGGGCGAGCTGCACGTCTTCCAGGCCAAGGCCGTGATCTTCGCGACCGGCGGCTTCGGCAAGATCTTCAAGACCACCTCGAACGCGCACACCCTCACGGGCGACGGCGTCGGCATCGTATGGCGCAAGGGCCTCCCGCTCGAGGACCTGGAGTTCTTCCAGTTCCATCCGACCGGCCTCGCCGGACTCGGCATCCTCCTCACCGAGGGAGCGCGAGGAGAAGGCGCCATCCTCCGCAACGCCTCGGGCGAGCGCTTCATGGAGCGCTACGCCCCGACGATCAAGGACCTCGCCCCACGTGACATCGTCGCGCGCTGCATGGTCCAGGAGGTCGCGGAGGGCCGCGGCGCCGGTCCCCACAAGGACTACGTGCTGCTGGACTGCACGCACCTCGGTGCCGAGGTGCTCGAGACCAAGCTGCCGGACATCACCGAGTTCGCCCGCACCTACCTGGGCGTCGACCCCGTCGTCGAGCCGGTCCCCGTGATGCCGACCGCGCACTACGCGATGGGCGGCATCCCGACGAACAACGACGCCGAAGTACTCGCCGACAACGACACCGTCGTGCCCGGCCTGTACGCCGCCGGCGAATGTGCCTGCGTCTCGGTGCACGGCGCCAACCGCCTCGGCACCAACTCGCTGCTCGACATCAATGTGTTCGGCAAGCGCGCGGGTCGCAAGGCCGTCGAGTATGTGAAGACCGCCGAGTTCGTGCCGCTGCCGGAGGACCCGGCCGGTTTCGTGTCCGGCATGATCGAGGGTCTGCGCAACAACCAGGGCACCGAACGCATCGCGGTGCTGCGCAAGACGCTGCAGGACGAGATGGACAAGGGCGCGCAGGTGTTCCGCACGCACGAGTCGCTCGAGCACGTGCTCGGCGTCATCAAGGAACTGCGCGATCGCTACCTCAACGTCCACGTCGACGACAAGGGCAAGCGGTTCAACACCGATCTGCTCGAGGCCGTCGAGCTGGGCTTCCTGCTCGACATCGCCGAGGTCGTGGTCTACGCCGCGCAGAACCGCCAGGAGAGCCGCGGCGGACACATGCGCGACGACTTCCCGACGCGCGACGACGAGAAGTACATGAAGCACACCATGGCCTACCTGACCGGCGACCCGCACTCGTCCACGCCGAGCGATCACATCAAGCTCGACTGGAAGCCCGTCGTCTTCACGAAGAACGAGCAGGGCGAGTTCAACTACCCGCCGATGGAGAGGAAGTACTGAGCATGTCGACCGCCATCGCAGAGGCACCTGCCGACACCACCGAAGAGACCGGCATCCAGTCCTTCATCGTCACCTTCAACATCCGCCGGTTCAACCCCGAGGTCGACTCCGAGCCGCACTGGGTCGACTACGACGTGGAGCTCTACTCCACCGACCGCGTGCTGGACGCCCTGCACAAGATCAAGTGGGAGGTCGACGGCTCGCTGACCTTCCGCCGCTCCTGTGCCCACGGCATCTGCGGCTCCGACGCCATGCGCATCAACGGACGCAACCGTCTGGCCTGCAAGACGCTGATCAAGGACCTCGACATCTCGAAGCCGATCTACGTCGAGGCCATCAAGGGTCTGCCGCTGGAGAAGGACCTCGTCGTCGACATGGAGCCGTTCTTCGCCTCGTACCGCGAGGTGCAGCCGTTCCTCGTCGCGAACTCCGTTCCGGAGAAGGGCAAGGAGCGCACGCAGTCCATCGCCGACCGCGAGATCTTCGACGACACCACCAAGTGCATCCTGTGCGCCGCGTGCACCTCGTCGTGCCCCGTGTTCTGGACCGACGGGCAGTACTTCGGCCCGGCGGCGATCGTCAACGCACACCGCTTCATCTTCGACTCGCGCGACGACAACGCCGCCGTGCGTCTCGACATCCTCAACGACAAGGAAGGCGTCTGGCGCTGCCGCACGACCTTCAACTGCTCCGAGGCGTGCCCCCGCGGCATCGAGGTCACCAAGGCCATCGCCGAGGTCAAGCAGGCTGTCCTGCGCGGCCGCCCCTGACCGGGCTTCGCCCGCACGAGCCGTATCAGGCGATCACGCGAGGACAGGCGGTTCCGTTCCGGAGCCGCCTGTCCTCGCGTTTCTGCCTGAGACGGCGCATGTGGAGATGGCGGAGGCGGGGATGAACACGACGCTTGGATAAGGTGGGACCGTGGCTGATCCCGATGGCTCCACGACCGAGTCCGGTCGTCTCGATGCCGCTGTCGAACGCGCCTCAGCGCTCACTCAGCGCACTCTCGGGCTGTTCCCCGTTCGCGTGTGGCGGCACTTCCTCCAGCACAACGGGTTCCTCCTCGCCGCGGGCGTTAGCTACCAGGCGCTGTTCGCGATCTTCGCGGCCATCTACCTCGCCTTCGCGATCGCCGGTCTCTGGCTCGGTGGCAGTGAAGACGCGGTGAACGGTCTGATCGCGATGATCAACAGCTACATACCGAACCTCATCCAGCCCGAGGGCGGGGTGATCACACCGGAGCAGGTGCAGGAGATCGCCTCGAGCACGACCGGTGTGCTGAGCATCACCGGTCTGATCGCCCTGGGCACCGTGATCTGGACGGCGATCGGCTGGGTCACCTTCTCCCGGCGCGCGACCAGAGACATCTTCGGCCTGCCGCCCGATCGCCGCAGCTACGTGATCCTGAAGGCGCGCGATCTCCTCGCCGCCGTGATCTTCGGTGCCTCGCTGGTGGCCGGATCGATCCTCAGCTCCGCGAGCGCCGCCGTCCTGAGCTGGCTCCTCGGCCTCCTGGGCTGGGACTCCGGTTCCAACGGCGTCATCCTGATCCGCGTCGGCGCGGTCATCGTGTCATTCGCGCTGATGTCGGGCGCGCTGGCGGCGATGGTCCGCTTCCTCACCGGCACCTCCCTGCACTGGGGGACGATCTGGCCCGGCGCTCTCCTGGGCGGTGGAGCGATGACGATCCTGCAGTTCGGTGCCGGCTTCCTCCTCAGCTACACGCCCTCCAACCCGCTGCTCGCCACGTTCGCCATCTTCATCGGTCTCCTGCTCTGGTTCCGCATCAACGGCGTGGTCATGCTGGTCGCCTCGTCCTGGATCGCGGTCGCCGCACAGGATCGCGATCAACCCCTCCTGGAGCAGACCGAAGCGGAACGCCGCGTGGCCGAGTACCAGACCCTCCTGACCGCCGCCCGCATCCGCGTACGTGACGCCCGTGCGGCCCGACTCGACGCGCCCTGGTATCGGGCGTGGGCCGCGGGACGGGCATTGCGCGATGCGGAGGATGAACTTCACGACCTCGAGGCCTCCCCTCCCCCGCCGGCGGACATGAGCACACCGCTCGCTCGACGCCTGCTGGCCGAGTTGAACCACCGCTCCGGACGGGATGTCGGCGACCCTCGTTAGGCTGGGGACCATGCCTCATCTGCGTATCGCCTCGGTCAATGTCAACGGAATCCGAGCGGCGGCTCGCAACGGGATGAGCTCCTGGTTGGACGAGGCGGGCGTCGACATCCTCACACTCCAGGAGGTCCGCGGGCAGGACGAGCATCTGGAGGCCGCGCTTCCCGGGTGGTCGTTCGTGCACGACGAGGCCACCGCGAAGGGACGGGCAGGCGTCGCCATCGCCAGCCGCACGCCCGCGCTCGCCTCGCGCACCGATTTCGGCCCCGACGACTTCGACTCCAAGGGCCGCTGGATCGAGGCCGACTACCTGATCGGCGACCGCCCCCTCACCGTCGTGAGCGCGTACGTGCACTCCGGAGAGGCCGACACGCCCAAGCAGGATGAGAAGTGGAAGTTCCTCGACGCCTTCGGCACCCGTCTCGGCGAGCTCAACACCGAAGGTGCGCTGGCGCTCGTCACCGGTGACCTCAACGTCGGCCACCGTGAGCTCGACATCAAGAACTGGCGCGGCAATCGCAAGAAGGCGGGCTTCCTGCCCCGCGAGCGCGCCTACTTCGACCGGTTCCTCGGAGAGGCGGGTACGGAGGTCTCGGGTGTCGACGGCACCGTCGGCACCGGCCTCGGCTGGATCGACGTCGGCCGGGCATTCCACGGGGAGGTCGACGGCCCCTACACCTGGTGGTCGATGCGTGGGCAGGCGTTCGACAACGATTCCGGGTGGCGCATCGACTACCACTTGGCGACGCCCGCTCTTGCGGAGCGCGTGGAGACCTATCACGTCGCGCGCGCCGCCGCCTACGACCAGCGCTGGAGCGACCACGCGCCGGTGGTCGTCGACTACCGCTACTGATCGGAGCCGGCCACGCCGTCGCCATCCGTGACGGCGTGGCCGTTGCCGGGCGCGTAGCGGTACCAGCCGCGATACTCCAGCACTGTTCCCACCAGGGGGCTCACTGCCTGCATGTCGATCGTGCGACGACCGTGGACCTCATCCCAGCCGTCGACGAGATCGACGTCGATGCGAAGAGGTCCACGCAGCGGGATGCGCAACCGCCCGAACCGCAGGCGGACGGCACGAGTGCGCATCCGCAGCGCGCCGTCCGACGTCACCGAACAATGCTCGAGCATCTCGACCCGGCCTCGATCGCCCAGTGCGTTCTGGACCAGCCCAGGATGCCCCGTCGCGAAGAGCCGATCCCTGACATACTGCGTCGCACCGGGGAAGCGGAACTCGCGGACGGTGGCGAGCACGCCCCGGCCCGAGGATGTGCGTGCCGATGCGGTCTCGATCCGGAACGGCACATGCCTCGCGAGCCGGGTGACGAGCAGACCGGGCCCGACGACGGGGCGAGCGAGAACGGAGAGCCGGCCGAACCTGCTGCCGGCGACGGTGAACACGCCGTCGGCGCTGTCGAGGTCCGGTCGACCCGGATCCGCGTGGACACGCATCTGCGCGAGGATCTCGGGGTGGAGCCGCTCGGCTTCCTCGCCCAGCGCCTCCAGGAAGGCCGCACCGCGAGCGGTCACTCCCTCACCTCCTCGCGGTAGGGCTTCACGGTCGCCGGTGCCGGCCCCTCGACGAACTCGCACGTGAAGGTGCCTCGGTAGCCGAACAGGAACCCGAAGACGTCGTTGTGGATCTCCAGGTCGATGAGGTACCGCTTCTGCTCATCGTCGTAGCGCTCGAGGAGTCTGGCGCGACCGCTGAACAGCATCGGGAACCGGAAGGCGAACCGCCCCTCGTAGAAGCGCTGTGCGCCCGAGGTGAGCAGGAGTGCGCCGTCGTCGGTCACCTCCAGGTCGAGGTCGACGGCGAGGTGCTGATGGGTGCCCAGGTAGTCGACGACCCTCCGGCGGGCGTCGCTGTAGATCATGGTCGCGTCGAACCGGCGGCGTCGCCCCGGCCGCACATCCATGGTCCGCACGAAGGTCACGGTCTCGCGCCCGAAGTCGTCGATATACGCGTGGTTGTCGATACGGAAGGGCACCTCGCTCCCGCGCTCGGGGAACAGGATGTTGCGGAAGGTGCCGACCAGCAGGAAAGGCAACGTCCACCACGGTCCGCGACGCACCTCTGACATCACGCCGCGTCCGATGCAGCCGTATCCCGCATCCACCCCGACCCCGAATCGTCGCTGCAGCTGGGGGTGGAGCCGGGCGAAATCGTCTCCCAGCGCACGCTCGAAGATCCCCCGCCCCGCGCTCATCCGATGGCCTCGAGCGACTCGGGCGCGTCCTGCATGATGGTGCGTCCGCCATGTCGGGGCGGGCGCGAGAGGCAATTGCGGGCACGGGGACGTCGGCCTCGGCGCAACGACCTCCATCCACTCGTCTGCTCGGGCGGGATCCCCGCCTCTGCCCACAGCCGGAGACGGTCGAAGCTCCTCGCGGTCAGCCACCAGACGAAGCGTCGGGTGATGAGCGGATCGAGCGCTCGTCCGATCCAGCCCCATCCTGGGGCGTAGTCGTAGCCCGTGAGGAACCGCACGCCGTCCTCTGTCGGCACGTACCGCCAGTATCCGCGCCCTGTGCCCAGGGGCGAGAACGCGTCTTCGGTATCGAAAAGCAACGCGGAGGTGCGCTCCCCCGCAGCGCTCTCCTTCGTCGCCAGCGAGATGCCGGTCCCGCGGATGGTGTGCAGCCGGAGATCGAGCTCGTATCGGAACTCCTGTGCTCCGTCCGCCCTGGTGCGCTGCGGCGCGATGTCCGTGAAACGCGCATCCCATCGCACGTGCGAAGCCGGGTCCTGGGTGAGCCGCCACACCTCGTCCAGGGGAGCCCGGATCAGCACCTCGACGTAGAGGGCCCGATCCTTCCGCGACCGTTGACGGGGAGATGCGGAGGCCATGCGCCCATCGTAGGGGCACCGCACGAACCGCATAGGATTGATCCCGTGACGAGACCTCGCCTTTACTCCGGAATGCAGCCCTCCGCCGACTCCCTCCAGATCGGCAACTACATCGGCGCGCTGCTCCAGTGGCGGGACCTGCAGACCTCCTACGACGCCTACTTCTCGGTCGTCGACCTGCACGCGATTACGGTGGCCCAGGACCCGGCAGAGCTCCGCGAGAAGACGCGCCGCACCGCTGCGCAGTACATCGCCGCGGGCATCGAGCCGTCGCTGTCGACCCTGTACGTGCAGTCCCATGTGCGCGCGCATGCCGAGCTGGCGTGGATCCTGAGCACCATCACCGGCTTCGGAGAGGCCGGGCGGATGACGCAGTTCAAGGACAAGTCGTCGCGCTACGGAGCCGACTCGACGAGCGTGGGACTGTTCACGTATCCGGTGCTCATGGCCGCCGACATCCTGCTCTACCAGACCGACGTCGTGCCGGTCGGCGATGACCAGAAGCAGCATGTGGAGCTCACGCGCGATCTCGCCGAGCGCTTCAACTCGCGGTTCGGAGAGACCTTCACCGTTCCGATGCCGGTCATCCAGAAGGAGACGGCGCGCATCTACGACCTGCAGAACCCGACGTCCAAGATGTCGAAGTCGGCCGAGAGCGACGCCGGCGTGCTGTGGATGCTCGACGACCCGGCGAAGTCGGCGAAGAAGGTCATGCGCGCGGTGACCGACAACGAGGGCTCGGTGCGCTTCGACCGCGAGAACAAGCCCGGTGTCTCGAATCTGCTGACCATCTACGCGGCGCTGACCGGACGCCAGATCCCGGCGATCGAGGACGAGTACGCCGGTCGTGGCTACGGCGATTTCAAGAAGGGTCTCGCCGAGGTCGTCGTGAACGAGTTCGAGCCGGTGCGCGCGCGCGCTCTGGAGCTGCTCGACGACCCCGCGGAGCTCGACCGCATCCTCGCCGAGAACGCCGCACGCGCCGACGCCGTCGCCGACGAGACGCTCTCGAACGTGTACGACCGGGTGGGTCTGCTCCGGCGCGTCTGACGCTCGCCTTAGGATGGGGGTCGTGACCGATCCGCAGCTGCCTCCCCCGTCCGGCGCCGTGCCCTCCGATCCGCCTGCGCCGCCCGCGGTGCCGGCGCCTCCGGCAACGGGCTTCCCGGCCGGCGCGTTCCCGCCGCCGGCCGCACCCGCATATCCTCCGGCGGCTTCGACGTATCCTCCCGCGGCTCCCGCGTATCCCCCGGCAGCACCGGCCGGCTACCCCGCGGCCCCGGCCCCCGGCTACCCCGCAGCCCCTCCCGGCGCCTACCAGGTGCCCGTCGGCGGCTACACGGCTCCCTCCGGCGCCTACCAGGTGCCCACCGCACCGGCTCCCTCGTCCTCGCGGCTCTTCGGGACGCTCGCCCTGGTCTTCGCTCTCGTCGCGGCGGTCGTGCCGGCGATCGTCGTCAGCGTCAGCGCGTTCGAGATCGGTCGGTATCTGCCCAACGGCGCATCGGTCACCGCCGATGACCTCCGGGTGCTGACCCCGGTCCGGGATCAGGTGCTCTGGGCGGAGCTCTCGTTCTGGCTCGGGACCCTCGTCGGCGTCGCCGCGATCGTCCTCGGCATCATCGCGATCGCCAAGAAGCGTGGCCGGGGTGCAGGAATCGCCGCTCTCGTGGTGGCGGTCCTGGCGTCGGTGATCTTCTTCATCGCACTGGTGGTGGCTCTCACGACCGGCGCCGCTGCGGGGATGTCGAACTTCTCGGCCTGACCGCACGGCCGGTAAGCGGCTGCCGCGTCAGCGCGGCGCGTGGTGTTTCTGCTGCGCCGCCAGGAGTCCTTCGTCGACCAGCAGCTCGACCGCATCGGCGGCATCCGAGACGAGGATCGGCAGGTTCGGCCGCTCTTCCTTGCCGAAGGGTGCCAGCACCCAGTCCGCAGGATCCTGACGCCCGATCGGACGACCGATGCCGACTCGCACGCGCGGGAAATCCGCCGTGCCCAGCGCTCTGGCGACGTCGCGCACACCGTTGTGCCCTCCGTGCCCGCCGCCCGTCTTGAGCTTGACGGTGTCGAACGGGATGTCGAGCTCGTCGTGCACGACGACCACCTGCTCGGTGGGGACCGAGTAGAACCGCGCCAGAGCCGCCACCGGCGTGCCCGAGACGTTCATGAACGTGTTGGGCTTGGCGAGCACCAGCTTGTCCGCGCCAGGGCGCAGCCAGGTCTCGACGACGCGCGCTCCCCCCTTGTGCTCGCGGAACGCCTCGGAACGCCGCGAGGCGAGCTCATCGACGACCATCTGTCCGATGTTGTGCCGAGTGCTCTCATACCGCGGGCCGGGGTTGCCGAGCCCCACCACGAGCCAGGTCGATGGCATGTCCTCGTCCTCTCCCTGTCCGGGGCTGCAGCATCCCGGTCAGGATACGACAGAGGGGACGCGATCGGATCGCGTCCCCTCTGTGATGAATCAGTCGGAGATCACTCCGCGGCGGCCTCTTCGGTCGCCTCATCGGCGGACTCGCCTTCGGTCTCCGCCTCGTCCTCTTCCGCGGGTGCGGCGGGCACGGAGATCGCGACGACGAGCACCTCGGGGTCGGAGAGCAGCGTGGAGCCCTTGGGGAGCTGCACGTCGGCGGCGGTGATGTGCGCGCCCTCTTCCAGGCCCTCGACCGAGACCTCGATGTTCTGGGGGATGTGCGTGGCCTCGGCCTCGATCGACACGGTGGTGGCGTCGAGGTTCGCGATCGTACCGGGAGCCGACTCGCCCGTGACGATGATCGGGACGTCGATGGCGACCTTCTCGCCCTTCTTCACGACGAGCAGGTCGATGTGCTCGATGATCTGGTGCACCGGGTCCTTCTGCACGTCCTTGACCAGAGCGAGCTGGGACTTGCCCTCGATGTCGAGCTCGAGCAGCGCGTTCGCGCGGCGCAGGATGAGCGAGACCTGGTGGCCGGGGAGTGCGACGTGCACCGGCTCCGTGCCGTGACCGTAGATGACGGCGGGGATCTTGCCGGCGGCGCGGAGGCGGCGGGCGAAGCCCTTGCCGAAGCTCTCGCGGAGCTCGGCCTGGACCTTGGTGTCTTCAGACATGGGTTCTCCTTCGGGGCACGCAGCGAAGGCGCCGCGCGGTGGTCTTGGAATTTTCGAACTCGCTGACGCAGGAGGAAAGCCACCGGGCTTGCTTCGCCGCGTCGATAACGGATGTTCGCGCACGCGCAGAAGCATCCCTCGCCGAGGTACAGCCTCAATGGTACCGGATGACCCGATAGGCTGAGGACACCGGTCCTTTTTCTGCAGAACACGGAGAACCCCCATGCTCGACGGCGCCTTCCTCTCGCACGCACTCCTCTGGCTGATCGGCGCCATGACCGTGTGCGCGGCCGTCACCTCGTTCATCGCGCTGTTCGCGATGGGCCGCTCGGGCTACCGCAAGGACTGACGAGCGACAGCGGCGCTAGCGCTGCCCCACCGCCGCGGCGATCAGCGCGGACGCGGTCCGCACATCCGCCTCCGCGCCGATGCTTATGCCCTCTTCGTCTGCATCGAGCGACTCGAGGGTCTGCAGCTGGGAATCCAGCAGTGCGGCCGGCATGAAGTGATCCACGCGCAGGCGCATCCGCTCCTCGAGGACGTCGCGACCGATCGCCAGTTCGGCGAAGAATGCCTCCGGCGCCTCGTCTCTGATGAGGTCGCGATAGACGCGTCGAAGGGCTGAGCACGCGACGACGACGCGCTCCTCCGCCTGGAGGGTCTTCCCGACGAGGCGGAGCCAGGGCTGTCGATCCGCATCGTCCAGCGGAACTCCAGCGGCCATCTTGCCGACGTTCTCCGGCGGATGCAGGTCATCGCCGTCGATGAACCGCGCTCCGAGAGAGTCGGCCAGGAACGCGCCCACCGTCGACTTGCCGGAGCCACTCGGACCCATCACCACGATGCGCACGCTCATGCGCCTCTTCCGAAGTCGATGAGCACCTTGCAGGAGCTCGCAGGGTCGGCGGCCCGTGCGAACGCCTCGAGCGCATCGTCGACCGGCAGCACGTGGCTGATGATACCGCGCACGTCGAGGCTGCCGTCGGCGAGAGCGGCGATGACCTCGTCGAACTCCGCCCCGAAGCGGAACGATCCGCGCAGGGTGAGTTCGCGCGTGATCGCGGTGGCCATCGGCGCGGGCACGTCGCCCCCACGCTGCAGCCCCAGCATCACCACCACGCCCCCGCGGACGGCGGCGGAGACGGCGGCCGCGAGACCGGGGACGGTGCCGCTGGATTCGATCACGACATCGGCGTGCAGCTCGGAGATCTCGCTCTCCGCCCTGGCGTCGATCGACCGGATGCCACGCGCTTCGGCGATCTCCCGCGGCAGCTGCTGCAGATCGGTGACCGTCACGGAGGTGGCCCCCTCCCGCTGGGCGACGGCCGCGACGAGTTGGCCGATGGGTCCGGCGCCGATGACCACGACGCTGCGACCTCGGACGTCGCCGGCTCGCCGCACACCGTGCCAGGCGACCGCGGCAGGTTCGGCCAACGCCGCCGTGCGCAGATCGAGGCCGGTGGGGAGAGCGTGCAGCATCCGCGCGGGGAGCGCCACGCGACGGGCGAAGGCCCCCTGAGTATGAGGCAGGTGCATCGCCGACCCGAGATACGTCGATGCCGGTGCGAGGTTGGGATGCTCGGCCGGCCAGGGTGTGCGCCCGTCCCCGTGCGCGGTGAGCGGGTGGACGGCCACGGGCGTGCCGACTGCCGGCCCCGAGCCGTCGGCTGCGGCGACCGTCACGACACCGGACACCTCGTGCCCGAGGATCATCGGCTCCCGCAGCACGGAGGCCCCGGCGGCTCCGTGCCGCCAGTAGTGGAGGTCTGACCCGCAGACGCCCCCGAAGGCCACGTCGACCACGGCCTCGTCCGGTCGGGCCATCGGCGCACCGATGTCTTCGATCCGCAGATCGTCGGCGGCATGCGCCACCACAGCGAGGTTCTCCACCGCGCTCCTTCCCCGGTCACACGAAGGGCGTGACCAATCGGATGCCCGCCACGTCGACGGTCACGGTCTGTCCTGGCGCCACGACCGCCTGGGAGTGCGGCGCGCCGGTCATGATGACGTCCCCGGGACCCAGCGGTGACCACGCGGCCACATACGCGAGGCATTCCCGGATCGACATCGGCAGCTGAGTGCTCCCGGTGGCGGCGACGCGGCGACCGTCGATCGCCACCTCGAGCGTCACATCGTCGATGCCTGCGTCGGTGTCGATCCAGGGACCCAGCGGGGTGTAGCCCTCCCCCGACTTCGACTCGAAGTTGCGCGGGTCGACCTCGGCACGCTCGGGACTGGAGAGGTCGTTCACGGCGGTGACGCCGAGGACGTACTCCTGCGCGTTCTGCGCCGTCAGCCCTGCGGTCGGGCGTCCGATCACGACGGCGATCTCGCCCTCAGCCACCTGTGCACCGGCGTCGCGGCGCAGCGTCACCGTCACCCCGCTGCCGACCACGGTGCGCGGGCTCTTGAGCCACGCCTGCACCGGCGAGGCGTGGTCAGGGCCGTTCTGGGCGATGCCGATGATGACGACCGGATCCACCGGCGCGATGACGGTCCCCTCGACGGTCTCGCCGATGTCTCCCGGCTCGGTCCCGCCGGCGAAGGCCGCGAAGGGGTCGGTGATCGGCACCGGGCCGTGGATGCCGTCCCGCACCCACACGGGGCCACCGGGTGCGGCGACGCGACCGATGCGCATCAGACGACCGCCGTCATGCCGCCGTCGACGAACAGCGTCTGCCCGTTGACGAAGTCGCTCGCGGAGCTCGCAAGGAACAGCAGAGCGCCGACGAGATCCTCGGTGTCTCCCCACCGACCGGCGGGGGTCCGTCCGCGAACCCAGTCCGAGAACTGCTCGTCGGCGACGAGCGCCTTCGTGAGCTCGGTGGCGAAGTACCCGGGGGCGATCGCGTTGGCCTGGATGCCGTGCGGGGCGAGGTCGGCGCACAGGCCCTTCGTGAACATCACGATCGCGCCCTTGGTCGCCGCATACGCCGCTATCGAGGGACGGGCGAGCTGAGATTGGACACTGCCGATCTGGATGATCTTGCCCGAACCGCGCGCGATCATCCCGGCGGAGACCCGACGTGACAGGTGGAAGACGCTGGACAGGTTGGTCTGCACGAGTGCATCCCAGTCCTCGTCCGCGAACTCGGCGATGGGCGCGCGTCGTTGGACACCGGCGTTGTTGACGAGGATGTCAGGGGCGCCGACCAGCCGTTCGACCGCGTTCATGCCCTCGTCGACCGCTGCAGCATCGGTCACGTCGAAGACGACGCTGTGCACGTCGGCCCCGGTCGTGCGGGAGATCTCCCTCGCCGACGCGTGCGCCTTCGCCGCATCGCGCCCGTGCACGACGACGGTCGCTCCGGCTCCGGCCAGCCCCGCGGCGAGCGTCTTCCCGATGCCCTGGCTCGACCCGGTGACCAGCGCCGTCCGCCCCGTGAGATCGAAGGCGGCCAGTCCCGCAGGCAATGCCGTCATCGCCCCACGGCCTTGATCGAGACGGTGGTGGCGAACACGTCGTCGCCGGCCTCGGCGCGCGAGACCTTGATCGCGTCGTCGACGCGGGTGAGGTCGCGACGGAGGGTCTCGGGAGCGAGGAACGTCGATGCGGTCGTGATGAGAGCGAGCACCGCCATGTAGATGGCCAGCAGCACCCAGTTGCCGTCGCTGACCGCGATCAGGTACGCGCCGAGGACACCGGCGAGGCCGCCGGCGAGCACGGCGGAGATCTCGCGGGCCATGGCGACGCCGAGGTACCGGTGACGGTTCCCGAAGAGTTCGGGGAGCATGGCGCACTGCGGTCCGAGCATGCTGTTCACCGCCACGCCGATGCCGATCGCGATCACACCGATCGCGATGGCGTAGTTCCCGAGCGACAGGAGCCACCATGCGGGGAACGTGTAGACGAGCATGAAGACCGCACCGAACCGGTACACCGTGCGGCGGCCGAAGCGGTCGGACAGGTGCCCTGTGAACGGCACGGAGAAGACGCCGATCAGCGAGCCGAGGGTGACGCCCCAGGTGAGCAGGCTCTTGTCGGCGGTGTCGCCGACCACCGTCACGAAGAAGGCGAGGCCGAGCGTCTGGAACATGTACGAGCCGCCGTTCTCCGCCATGCGCAGCCCGACGCCCACGATCACGCCGGGGAGACCATGCGTGAAGATCTCCCGGATCGGACGATCGGCGATCTGCTCGTGCTTCTCGAGTTCGACGAACGTCGGCGTCTCCCGCAGCCGCATCCGGATGAACAGCGCCAGCAGGATCAGCGCGAAGGAGGCGAGGAACGGCACGCGCCATCCCCAGCTCAGCAGCTGGTCCTCGGGGAGCAGGGTGATCAGGCCGAAGACGACCGCGGCGAGCAGCGTGCCCGCCTGGATGCCGACGAACGGAAGAGCCGAGAAGAAGCCGCGGCGCTTCACCGGCGCGTACTCGGCCATCAGCACGGTCGCCCCTGCCTGCTCTGCACCGGCACCGAAGCCCTGCAGCAGTCGCATCAGCACCAGCAGGATCGGCGCCCACACGCCGATCGCGGCGTACGTGGGAAGCAACCCGATCGCCGTGGAGGCTCCACCCATCAGCACGATGGTCGCGACCAGCACCCACTTGCGTCCCAGCTTGTCGCCCAGGACACCGAAGAACAGTCCACCGAACGGACGCGCCAGGAATCCGACGCCGAAGGTCGCGAACGCGGCGACCGTCGCCATGGCCGGGTCGTCCTGGGGGAAGAACAGGACGTTGAAGATCAGGGCGGTCGAGAGGCCGTAGAGCGCGAAGTCGAAGTACTCCAGCGCGCTGCCGATGCTCGACGCGAGCGTCGCGCGGCGCAGATTCGCCGCGTATTCCGGGTCGTCCGACGCTGCTCGGGCTGAGGTGCGGGGGTCTGTCACGGCCATCTCCTTCGATCGGCTTCGCCTGCGGCGTGATGACGACTGTACCAGCCTGTTGAATTCCGTTCAACCCTTTGGACGGGTTGTGGCCCGCTTTCTCGCGCACGAAGAATCGCCACCCCTCAGAAGGGCGGCGGCGCGTCCGGGGAGGTCAGCGTCGGACGGCAGCGCTGAACGGATTCGTGAGCGCGGCGGCGGCCTCGCGCAGCGCCTCGCCCACACGCTCGATCCGCTCGTAGTCGGCCTCGGCCGCACGGATCGCGACACCGAGCGCGAGCGGCGGATCGGTCGGCGCCCACCCCTCCAGGGGCACGGCCACGCCGACGATGCCGCGGAAGGATTCCTCCGCGTCCAGCGCCCAGCCTCTGCGGCGGGCTGTGGCGAGCACTTCGAGAAGCCCCGACATGGTGGTCGCGCTGCGCTCGGTGAGCTGCGGGAAGACGGCGTCAGCACCGAGGAGTTCGGTCACCTCGTCGTCGCTCATCGCGGCGAGGAGCGCGCGTCCGGTCGCCGACAGCGGGGCCGGGAGACGAGACCCGAGCGGGGTGCCGAGACGGAGCGAGCGCGAGCCCTCGTGACGGGCGAGGTACAACGCGTCCGTGCCGTCGAGCATGGCGACCTGCACCAGTTCGGAGGCGAGCTGCGGCGAGGCCTCGCACACGCTGTAGAACTCCCGCACCTGGTTGAACTGCGCGGCGAACGCACCACCCAGTTCGGCGGTGCGCACGCCGAGGCGGTAACCCTGCGGCGTGCGGTCGACCATGCCGCCGGCCTCGAGCGCGAGACAGAGGTTCGCGGTCGACGACTTCGCCAGTCCCAGGTCCCCGGCCAGCTCGGTGAGCGTGCGCGGGCCACCGGCCTCGGCGAGGATCCCGAGCAGGCGGATACTGCGGGTCACGGCGGGTGCGGGGTCTCGCCCCTCGCGGGTGTCGTCATCCATGGCCGCGCCTTTCGCGCTCGGGATCCCTCAGGCGGTGAAGACCTGCAGGTCGATCAGTAGAACTCGACCGTATCGACCACCGCGGCCAGCGGCTCCCCGTCCAGCAGGCGTGCCGCGTTCTCCGCGAAGCGTCGAGCGATCCGCTCCTCCTCCTTGGAGCTGAGGGCTGCGGTGTGTGGGCTCACCAGCACGTTCGGGTGCCCCCACAGCGGCGAGGCGGCATCGAGCGGCTCCTGCTCGAACACGTCGAGGGCGGCGAAGGCCACGCGACCATCGTCGAGCGCGCCGAGCAGCGCGACCTCGTCGATAACGGTGCCGCGGCCCACGTTGGCGATGATCGCACCGGGCTTGACGGCCTCGAGCACGTCGGCGCCGATCAGATGGTGCGTCTGCGCCGTGCCGGGAAGGGTGACGACGATCGCGTCGACACCGGCCACGGCCTCGGTCAGCTCGCCCAACGGCACGAGACGATCCACACCCGCCACCGGCTCACCCGAGCGCGTCGTGCCCCACACCCGCGCGCCGAGCGCATGGAAGCGCCGTGCGCATTCCGAGCCGATGCCGCCGAGACCGACGACCAGGACCGTCATCTCGTCGAGCTGACGCATCTCCCAGCGATCCGGCCAGGTGCGCGTTCCCTGGTCGGCGAGGAGGCGCGGGAGCTTCTTCGCACCGGCCATGACCCCGAACACCGCGAACTCCGCGAGCGGGCCGCCGTGCACGCCGGCGCTGGTGGTGAAGACCACACGGTCGAGCTGGGAACGGTCGAGGCCGGCAGCCTTGACCGAGGCTCCACCCCCGGCCGCGGTCGTCATGACCCAGCGCAGCCGCGGGTTCGCAGCCACCGTGCGAGCCAGAGCCCCCGCGTCGACATCGGGGATCCCGAAGAGCACGTCTGCGGAATCGACCAGCGCATCGAAGGCCTGCTGCTGCTCCGGCGTGCGCGTGTACTGAGGATCACCCGACCAGTCGGCAGGACCCCGCATCGGCGGCATCAGATCGTGGTCGCGGAGCACCTCGAGGCGCGGCTCGAGCTCCTCGATCAGTCGGCACAGCTCTTCCCGCAGCGGCACCGCCACGACGGCACGCAGCTTCTTCTCGGTCCCCGTCATCTTGGTCCCCTCCTCGGGAAGTCTGAATCCCTCACCTTAGCCCAGTTCCATCCTGTTGGACACTGTTCTATCTGTTGGATTGTTGCTACGGTGTGCGCATGAGCAACACACCTGCCACCGTCGGCGTGGTCGGCCTCGGCGCGATGGGTCGCCCGATGGCGGACCATCTGCTCGCCGCGCACGGTCGGCTCGTCATCCATGCCCGCCGCCCTCAGCCGGAACTGCTGGCTGCCGGTGCCTCCTGGGCGGAGACGCCACGCGAACTCGCCTCCAGAGTAGACGTCCTTCTCATGATGCTGCCCGACCTCCCCCCTTTCGAAGCCATGCTCGACGGGCCGGACGGGTTGCTGGCCGACGCCGACGACCTGCTCATCCTGATCGGGTCCACGTCGTCGGCGCCGGCCGTGCGCGCGCTCGCGGAGCGGGTGGGTGCACAGACGCAGGGACGGGTGCGAGTCGTCGACTGCCCTGTCTCCGGCGGTGAGGACGGTGCGATCGCCGGAACCCTCTCGATCATGCTCGGAGGGGACCAGGAGGACGCGGCGATCGCCGCCGAGGTGCTCGCCCCCTGCGGCAACCCTGTGCTGCTCGGCCCGCTGGGCGCGGGCGAGGTCGCCAAGGCCTGCAACCAGCTCGTGGTCTCCGCCACGATCATGGCGCTCGGTGAAGCCACGGTGCTCGCCGAGCGCTCGGGACTCGACCTCGATGCGCTCTGGTCGCTGCTCTCGGGCGGATACGCCGGATCGCGCCTGCTCGACAGTCGCCGCGAGAAGCTCGTCACCGGTGACGACTCCCCCAGCGGCATCGCGCAGTACATGGTGAAGGACCTCGGCTTCGCCGCCGACATCGCCGAGGCCACCGGCACCGCGCCCGTGCTGCTCCCCACCCTGCGTGCGGCTTTCGACGAACTCGTCGCCGCCGGGCTCGGAGACCGCGACATCGCCGTGTCGCGGCGCTTCATCGCCTCCCGCGACATCGCCTCTCACGACACAGGTCGCCACTGACCTCCCGGACAGCGATACTCTGAAACCACCCCTTCTTCACGATCTCGAGGAGCCTTCTGTGCCCGAAGCATCAGCGAACATCGGAGTCGTCGGACTCGCCGTCATGGGCTCGAACCTCGCCCGCAACCTCGCCAGCCGCGAGGGCAACACGGTGGCGATCTTCAACCGCAGCTACGAGAAGACCCAGACGCTCCTCGACGAGCACCCCGAGGCCGGCTTCGTACCGGCCCGCACCTACCAGGAGTTCGCCGACTCGCTGCAGAAGCCGCGCACCGCGATCATCATGGTCAAGGCCGGGGGTCCGACCGATGCGGTGATCGACTCGCTGGTCGAGGTGTTCGAACCGGGCGACATCATCGTCGACGGCGGCAACGCCTATTTCCCCGACACCATCCGTCGCGAGAAGGCCGTCCGCGAGACCGGCATCAACTTCGTCGGCGCCGGCATCTCCGGCGGCGAGGAGGGCGCCCTCACCGGACCCTCGATCATGCCGGGCGGCTCGGACGAGTCGTGGGTCACCCTCGGGCCGATCCTCAAGTCCATCGCGGCGATCGCCGAAGGCGAGCCCTGCGTCACCCACGTCGGCCACGACGGCGCCGGTCATTTCGTCAAGATGGTGCACAACGGCATCGAGTACGCCGACATGCAGCTCATCGCCGAGGCCTACGACCTCATCCGCCGCGGCACCGGCAAGTCGCCCGCCGAGATCGCCGAGATCTTCGCCGAGTGGAACGGGGGCGAGCTCGAGTCGTACCTGATCGAGATCACGGCCGAGGTGCTCCGCCAGGTGGACGCCGAGACCGGCAAGCCGCTCGTCGACGTGATCCTCGACCAGGCGGGAGCCAAGGGCAC
Organism: Microbacterium sp. R1; assembly: GCF_015159725.1. Classification (NCBI taxonomy): domain Bacteria; kingdom Bacillati; phylum Actinomycetota; class Actinomycetes; order Micrococcales; family Microbacteriaceae; genus Microbacterium; species Microbacterium sp. R1. The sequence goes on from NZ_JADDUD010000005.1 coordinate 123,641, forward strand.
CGGCGCCTGGACCGTGCAGACCGCGCTGTCGCTCGGCGTACCGGTGTCGGGCATCGCCGAGGCCACGTTCGCCCGCTCGCTGTCATCGCACCCCGAGCAGCGCGCCGTCGCCGGCGGCCTTCCCGGCCCCGACGAGGAGTTCACGGTCTCGGCCGAAGACACCGAGCAGTTCATCGAGGACGTGCGCCTGGCACTGTATGCGTCGAAGATCGTCGCCTACTCGCAGGGCTTCGACGAGATCCGCGCCGGCGCGGCCGAGTACGGCTGGAACATCGACCTCGGCGCGATCTCCAAGATCTGGCGCGGCGGCTGCATCATCCGTGCGCAGTTCCTCAACCGCATCGCCGATGCCTACGCGGCGACCCCCGACCTCCCCGTGCTGATGACCGCACCCTACTTCGCCGAGGCGTTCACCCGGGCGCAGTCGTCGTGGCGTCGCGTCGTGGTGACCGCAGCGCAGGCGGGCATCCCGGCTCCGGCGTTCTCGTCGTCGCTGTCGTACTACGACGGCATCCGCGTCGATCGCCTGCCTGCCGCTCTCGTGCAGGGACAGCGCGACTTCTTCGGCGCGCACACCTACAAGCGCATCGACAAGCCGGGCACCTTCCACACGCTGTGGTCGGGTGACCGCACCGAGATCGAGGCGGAAGACACGCACTGACGTCCCGTCGACGAAGGGCCGGGTACCGCGAGGTACCCGGCCCTTCGTGCATCATGACCCCCGCGGGTCACGACGGCTCGCCGCTCACGGCGCCGCAGCGAGCCCCTCCCTCGTGATGTCGCGCACCGTGCCCTTCGCGAGACGGAGACGCCGGGTCGCTCGCCGCGCCACCGCCGAGTCGTGGGTCACCACGATGACCGTGATCCCCTCGGCGCACAGCGATTCGAGCAGCGCCAGGATCTCGTCCCGCATGCTCTCATCGAGGTTGCCCGTCGGCTCGTCGGCGAGCAGCACTCGCGGCTTCTTGACGAGGGCACGCGCGATGGCGACCCGCTGCTGCTGCCCTCCGGAGAGCTCCGCCGGCAGATGGTCACCTCTGTCGTCGAGACCGACGTGGGCAAGAGCCTCCGCGACCCTGGCGCGTCGCTCGGCCCTGTCGACCCCCAGCGGCTCGAGCGCCATGTCGACGTTCTCGGTGGCGGTGAGAGTCGGGATCAGGTTGAACCCCTGGAACACGAAGCCGATCTCCTCCGCCCTGATCCGGGTGAGCTCGGCGCTCGAAGCGGACGCGAGTTCGCTGCCGTCCAGCAGAAGCGATCCGGTGGAGGGTGTGTCGAGGGCGCCGAGCAGTTGCAGCAGGGTCGACTTGCCCCCTCCGGTGGGGCCCTGGATCGTGACGAACTCGCCGGACATGATGTCGAGGTCCACGCCCGTCAGCACTTTCACGATGCGCCCCTTCTGCGTGTACGTCCGGGTGACGCCCGTGACACGGTAGAGCGGTTGCTCCCTCCCGTCTGTCGGCGCCGTCGGTGCGAGGTCTGCCGTGATCATGGTCTTCTCCTTCTCTGGGGTGTCCTTCTGCGGGGATGTCGGGTTCGGTCGCTCATCGTTCGCCCGAGACCTGGTCATGCGACCGAGCGCAGCGCCTCGGCGGGACGGAGACGGGCGGCCCTCCAGCCGCCGAACGCTCCGGCGACGACACCGCCGAGCACGGCGAGTCCGACGGCGGCCAGCAGCACCCCCGGCGTGAAAGGTGCCTGAAGCACGATGTCCGCCGTCTGCTGTCCCTGGAACGCCGCCCCGCCTCCGGTCGGGCCACCGCCCATGCCGCCAGGACCTGCTTGACTTCCCCCGCTCGCAGCGACGGTGGGACGCAGGACGTTGATGAGCACGATGCCGATGACACCCAGGACGAGGCCCGCGGCTCCCCCGATGAGTCCCTGCACCATCGACTCGCCCGCTACCTGGCGAACGACCCGCCCGTTCGACCAGCCGATCGCCTTGAGGGTTCCGAACTCCCTGGTGCGACGGCCCACGCCCGAGAGGGTGAGCAGCACGGAGAGCAGCAGAGCGACGGCGAGGACGATGACGGAGAGCCAGGTGCCGAGGTTCGTGATCAGCGCCGTGGCGCTGGAGAGGGAACCCGACACCGTCGAGGCGAGCTCGGACTGCGACGTGACGGTGGCGTCAGGGAGCTCATCGGCGAGCGCGGACTGGACCGCATCGATCGAAGCGGCCGAATCGGCCTGGACGTACACGGTGGAGATCACGTCGTCGACTCCGGCGAGGGTCTGCGCTGTGCGCAGCGGCAGATACACGTTCGCCGCCGTGTCCGCGCTGTCGGACGTGGATCCGAGGATCCCGACGACCTCCACATCGGAGCCGGCCACGTCGATGGTGTCTCCGACCGTGATCCCGTTCGTGGAGGCGTACGTGCTGTCGACCATGGCGACCAGTGCCTCGGCGTCATCGGCGTCGAGACCGCGACCGTCCGTGACCGTGGCCGAGGCCATCGGTCCCACGGCGGTGGCAGCTGGATCGATGCCGAGCACGGAGAAGGAGTCCACCCCGAAAGAGCCCCCGCCGCCCGCTGCGCCATCCGGTGGCGTCTGCCCTTCCTCCGGCGCGGCGGGCTGCTCGCCGTCCTGCGGCGCGAATCCACCGCTGGGCACCTCGCCGGAGAACGTGGAGTTCGTGAGGCTCAGCGCCCCGGATGCCGCCGAGACGCCGTCGGTCGCGGCGACGGTGTCGAGCACGGACGAGTCGAGGGTGCCGCGCAGGAAGTCGGTTCGCAGCGTGGACTGTGCGAGCGTGGTGGTCTCACCATCGCTCTCACCGGCATCCGCATCGAAGTCGAAGCGCGGCCCCTCCCCCTGGCCCGGCTCGGCGGCAGCGCCCGTGACCGTGAGGTCGGTGCCGACTCCGTAGACGGACGCGAGAGCCTGCGCCTGGGCGTCCCGCACCCCCGCGGTGAGGGCGTTGACCACGATCACCAGTGCGATCGCGATCGCCAGCCCGATCGCAACGATCAGGGTCTGCTTCCTGCGTCCGGCGAGTTCGCGCCGCAGATATGTTCCGTACATCTCTCTCCTTCCACCGCGGCCATCGCGGGGCGAGATCGACGTTAGGAATCGCGCATAAGCGGAATCGAGGGTCCGGTGATGAGAACGCTATGGAGCGCGGATCACACCGCCCGCACGGCCTCCACGAATGCCCTGGCGCGGACAGCGAGAGCGTCGAGGTCGCCGCCTGAGGTCGCCGCATCGCCGACCAGAGGTCCACCGACCCCGACGCCGAAGGCACCGGCCGCGAGAAAGTCGCCGACGGTGTCGACGCTCACACCTCCCACGGGGATGATCCGCGCGTGCGGGAACGGATCACGCACGGCGCGGATGAAGCCGGGACCGAGCGCCGACGCGGGGAACAGCTTCACCGCCGCGCTGCCGAGGTCGTGACCGCGCTGGACCTCCGTCGGCGTGTAGACACCGGGCAGGACGCCGATGCCGCAGCTGACGGCGTAGGGCACAGATGCGCTGAGCGTCGGGGTGACCATGAACTGCGCGCCGGCGGATACGGCGCGATCGACATCCGCCTCGTCGAGCACGGTGCCGGCGCCGATCAGCGCGTCGACCGGAGCGTCGTGCACCACCTGCGCGATCGCCTCCTCCGCGTCGGGGAGGGTGAGCGCGATCTCGAGCGTGCGCACGCCGGCTTCCAGGAGGGTCCGTGCCGCGGCGACCGTCGCATCGACGTCGGTTCCGCGGAGGATCGCGACGAGCCGCGTGCGGCGCAACCGTTCCCGCAGCTGGTCGTTGTCGACGGCGCTCACAGCGCGCCCTCCCCTGCGATGCGGGCGGTCGGCACCGCACCTCGCCACGGGTATGCGGGGACCCCTCCGACCTCGACCTGCACGCCGAGAAGCGCACCGTCGGCGTCAGCTGGTTCTGCCAGGCCGATGCTCGCGGTGGTGATCACGAGCAACCGGTCAACGAGGGCTACGGCGGTCGGACGCTTCGCCGGAAGGACGATGGTCTCCACGAGCTGACCGTCGGGAGAGTAGCGGCGCACCTCGGAGGCGTCCCAGACCGCGACCCAGAGCATGCCCTCGAGGTCGATCGCCATGCCGTCGGGGTTGCCGCCCTCGACCCGGCACACCGTGCGGCGATTCGACAGCTCCCCGTCCGGCGCCACGTCGAAGGCCTCGATGCTGCGGTCCGGCAGAGTGTCGATGTAGAACAGCGTGGATCCCGTGCTGTCGAAGGCGAGACCGTTGGACACCGTGACCCCTTCCAGGCGAGCAGTCGGCTCACCATCGGGGTCGATGCTCCACAGCGTGCAGTGCGGGTCGCGGGGCATCGACTGGCTGCCCACCCAGAAGCGACCGACCGGATCACCGCCGCCGTCGTTCATGTAGTCCCCCGGTGCGGCGATGTCATCCGTGAGTGGGCAGACGGCTCCGTCGTCGCTCACGTGCACGACGCGACGATCGACTCCGACCAGCCAGCCCTGCCCCGGCTGCGCGAGCGGGATCGGGGCACCGATCTGCGCGCCGACGACGACCGCGGACCCGGGGATCACTCGCCCGCCGTCGATACGCCCGCGGTGCAGCGAACCCGTGGCCATGTCGATCCAGGCGAGGCTGCCGTCGCGACCGTCCCACCGCGGAGACTCGGCCTGGACGTATCGGGCGTCGGAGAGGATCTCGACGGTTCGGGAGGGCGGGGTGTGCGACATCCGGGGGCGTCCTTCGCTGGTAGCTCGTAACCGTTATGTGGCAGACTATCTCACAATATGCATAACACTTGCGAGAAATGTGGACAGACGATGATGAAGGCGGGAAACAGCTGATGGCTCCGACACTCCATGGCTTGATGCCCATCCTGGCAACACCCTTCGACGAATCGGGCGCCCTCGACCGTGCCGGCCTGCGTCGGCTGGTCGAGTTCCAGCTCGCCTCCGGGGTCGACGGTGTCGCCGTCTTCGGCATGGCGAGCGAGGGCTTCGCACTGACGACGGAGGAACGTCGGACGATCCTGGACGATGTCGTCCGGGTGGTCGACGGCCGGATCCCGGTGATCGCCGGCGTCAACGGCACGTCCACCGCGACCTCGATCGAGCAGGCGCTCCTCGCGGAGGAAGGGGGCGCCGACGCGCTCATGGTGCTTCCGCCGTTCATGGTGAAGCCGCCGGCAGCGACGCTCGTCGACTTCTACGGCGACGTGGCCGCGGCCACCTCGCTCTCCGTCATGGTGCAGGACGCTCCCGGCGTCACCGGCGTGGTGATGGCTCCGGCTCTGATCGCCGAGATCGCCCGGCTCGACGGCGTCGACTCGGTCAAGGTGGAAGCTCCCCCGACGGCACCCAAGGTCGGGGCCGTGGTCTCGGCGATCGATGACCCCGACTTTGCCGTGCTCGGCGGACAGAACGCGCAGTTCTGCCTGGAGGAGTACGCCAGGGGCGCCGTCGGCACGATGCCCGCCTGCGAGTTCCCCGACCTGCTCGGCCCGGTGCTCGACAGGTTCCTGGAGGGGCGCGTCGACGAGGCCAGAGCCGAGTTCCGTCGTATGCTCCCTCTCGTGCTCATCGGTCTGCAGGGCGGCATCGCATGGGCGGTGCACAAGGAGGTTCTCGTCGCGCGCGGCATCATCGACCACGCGACGGTCCGCTACCCCGCGTCGCGCCTCGACTCCGGCAGCCGTGCGTCCGTGAAGCTCGTGATCGACGAGCTCGCCCTTCCCCCCATCCCCACCACGGTGCGCGTGTGACCGGCCGCGGCGTGCTGCTGATCGGCGGCAGCTCCGACATCGGTCTCGCGATCGCCCGCGCCTTCGCCGACGGCGGGGACACCGTCGTCGGCGTGGGGATCGATGACAGCGACGACGCCGTCTTCGCGCGGTATCTCGTCGCGGACTGCAGTCGGCCGGAGGCCGCCGATCGCGCCGTCGCGGATGCGGAGCAGGCTCTCGGCCGACTCGATGTCGTCGTGCTCGCCGCCGGACGCATGCCGATCGCCCGCGCCGAGACCACGAGCGACGAAGACTGGCGCGGCGCCCTGGGGGCCACGCTCGACTCGGCGTTCTTCGTGGCGCGCGCGGCTCTTCCCCGCCTCTCCGCCGGATCGTCGATCGTCGCGGTGACCTCCGTGAACTCGTCGCTCGCCGCCCCGGCCTTGGCCGCCTACGCAGCCGCCAAGGCCGGAGTGGACGGCCTCGTACGGCAGCTGGCGCTGGACTACGGCCCCCGAGGCATCCGCGTGAACGCCGTGCAGCCGGGCAGCATCTCCGCGCAGGACACCGGCGAGAGCGAGGGCTACCCGCTCGGACGCATCGGCCGTCCGGAGGAGGTCGCGTCCGTCGTGGCGTTCCTCGCCTCCGACGCCGCGTCGTTCGTCACCGGCACGTCGATCGCGGTCGACGGCGGCCTGTCGATCTCCTCCCCCGCGGCCTGGCTCAAGCCGGTGCTGCGCGAACGCTGGCTCTGACCCGCTCACCTCTACGAAGAAGGCCGCGTCCCTTTCCGGGGACGCGGCCTTCTTCGTATCTCCCGCCGCTCTCGATCAGGAGTTGGCGTCGAGCAGCCCCTGGACTTCCTTCTTCAGCGCGTTGAGGCCGGCCTGCACCTCGACCTGCCCGGCGAGGATCGTCGCGACACCCGCGCCGATCGCGGCGTCGATCTGCGCGGTCACCGCGACGCGGTCCCACGCGGCACCGCGTGCATGCTCGGAGACCTCGGTGCGGAACGCGCCCTGGAACTTGTCCGCCGCGAGGGCCGGGATCTTGTCGGCGACGCTCTTGGCGGCAGGTGCCACCGCGGAGTTCTCGTAGAGCGCGGTCGCCGCTTCGACGTTCGTCGCGGCGTAGAGGATGAAGTCGCGGCTCGTGAGCTCGCCCTCCCCCGCGGTCGCGAAGACACCACTGCCCCAAGCCCGGTTGAACGAGTCCTTGCCACCGGCGGTCGGGCGCGAGATGGCCCCGATGTTGTCGATGATGTTCTGCGCCGCACCGTTCGTCTTGACGAAGGTCGACGCGAGCGGGGCATCGTCGTACAGGGCCGCCCGACCGCTCGCGAACAGGATGCGGGCATCGCTGCGTGCCACGTTCGTCTGCGTCAGACCGGCATCCTGCAGGGACTTGTACCAGGTGACGGCCTTGACGCTCTCGGCATCTCCCAGGGTGCACTTCAGGTCGTCGGTGACCACGTCGCTGCCGAAGCCCCACATCCACGGGACGGCGTCCTTCAGGTCGGGGTTCTTCGTGACGGCGGCGTAGGGGATCAGCGACGAGTCCTGCTTCTTGATCTTCTCGAGCGCCGTGGCGAACTGCTCCACGGTCATGCCCGACTTGATGCCGACGCTCTTCGCGATCTCGCCGTTGGTGATGATGCCGATACCGGCAGCCGTGAGCGGGAGCACGAGCAGCTTGCCGTCCATCGTGTAGGAGTCGAGCACACCCTGCGGGATGCCCAGCCCCTTCGCGAGGTCGGAGAGGTCGGCGAGCACGTTCATGGGGGTCAGCACCTGCCACCCGCCCGACTGCCCGACCCCCATGAGGTTGCCGGAGCGTCCGGTCAGAGCCAGCTGCGTGGCGGCCTGATCGTAGGGGTAGATGACCGGGGCGACCTTGACGCCCTCCTGCTTCGAGAAGCCGTCGAGGATGCCCTGCCACGCCGACTTCAGAGCCTCTTCGCCGAGCGAGTTGCCGTAGAAGTTGATGGTCTTGGCCTTGGTGGCTCCTGCGGCCGTGGCTCCGGCTCCGGTGCCGGGGGCGGCGGGGGTCGCACAGCCGGCGAGCGCGAGTGCGCCGAACGCCGCCAGGACGGTTCCGCCTCCGAGGAAGGCTCGGCGGCTCAGCTGCGAGTTCGAGATGTTCATGGAGACTGCTCCTTCGGGATGAGGGGTGACGAGCGGTGCTGCGGTGCGGCGCTATCCCTTGACCGCCCCGGCGGCGAGGCCGGAGACGAAGTAGCGCTGCAGGAGGATGAAGATGAGGACGAGTGGGAGGGAGGTGATCAGGGACGCCGCCATGAGCGCGGGCCAGTCCGCCGTGCCCTCGCGGATGAACGCCTGGGTGAGACCCGCCGGCAGCGTCTGCTTGTCGGGTCCTGCGAGCGTGAGGGCGAAGAGGAGATCGCTCCAGCCCCGCATGAAGGCGAACATCCCGGCGGTGATGAGTCCGGGGACCACGAGCGGGAACACGATGCGGAACATCGTCCCCGTGCGCGAGAGTCCGTCGACCTTGGCCGCCTCGATGATGTCGTCCGGCAGTGCATCGATGATGCCCTTCAGCAGGAACACCGCGAGCGGCAGCGTGAACGTCGTGAACGAGATGATCAGTGCCGTATAGGTGTACAGCAGCCCTGCCGAGCTCAGCATCAGGTAGAGCGAGATGAGCAGCAGCGCACCGGGGATCAGCTGACCGATGAGGAACATGAACATCACGGCGTTGCGACCGCGGTAGCGGAACTTCGACAGGGAGTACGCCATCAGTCCGCCGACCAGGACGGCGAGCAGAGCGGTTCCGGTGGAGACGATGATGCTGTTGAGGAGGTTCTTCAGCAGCAGGTCGTTCTGGAAGAAGCCGATGAAGTTCTCGAAGGTCGGATCCACAGGGAAGAACGGACGGTCGAGGGAGAAGACGTCCTCCTTCTTCGTGAAAGCGGTGGCCGTGAGCCAGTACACCGGGAGCAGGCCGAACAGCGCCAGCAGCAGGAGCAGGACACGTCCCGGGATGGACAGGTGGGGGCGGATGATCGACTCCCCCACATCGCGACTACGGCGCATCACTTCTCCAGCCGTCGGTTGAGGAACAGGTATCCGGTGGTGATGATGGCCAGCAGGACCAGCCAGAGCGTGCCCATGGCTGAGGCCTTGCCCAGCTCGTAGCTGCCGAAGGCGAGATCGTAGAGGCTGACCGCGAGCGTCGTGGTCGAGTTGCCCGGCCCTCCACCGGTCATGACGAAGATCGTGTCGAAGTTGCCGAAGTTGTAGATGAACTCCAGGACGGCGACGAGGGTCACGGGGCCTGCGATGTGCGGCAGGGAGATGTGGCGGAACCGCTGCGCGCGAGTCGCACCGTCGATGGTGGCGGCCTCGATCTGCTCGCTCGGAAGGGTCTGCAGCACCGCGAGGGCCACGACCATGATCCAGGGGAACGAGTGCCACGTCTTGGCGATGACCACGGCCGCCATGGCGCCGGTCGGGGTGCCCAGCATGCTGACCTCGGGAAGGCCGAACACCGAGAGCACGTGGTTGACGACGCCGTAGCTGTCGTTGAAGATCCACGCCCAGAGGAAGGAGACGACCACACCGGGGAGCAGCCAGGGAAGCATGAGGGCCCCGCGCAGGATGTTCCGTCCGCGCATGCGGGCGTTCAGCAGCAGCGCCAGGGCCACGCCGAGCACGAGCGGGAAGATCGTGGAGAGCGACGCGAAGACGAGGGTCGTGCCGAGCCGCGCGAAGAACTCGTCCCAGACGGCCGCGTAGTTGTCGAGACCGACGAACGTGCGCTCCGGACGCAGGAGGGATTGATCGAACAGGCTCGTGAAGATGCTCGACACGAGAGGGAAGATCGCGATCACGAGGAACAGGAGGACCGCGGGAAGTGCGATCATGAAACCGAAGGTGCGATCCTTCGCGCCCAGCGTGGAGCGTCGCCCGGAGCGTGGCTCGACGGCCTTCTGCTCGCTCTCTGCGGGCCGCTCGAGTATGGCTTGTTGCATTGCAGTCACTTTCCAGTAGAGACGACCCCCGCGGGGCCCTGCGCGTCGTCGTCACAGTCGTCGACGTCGACGTGCGGCCAGTTAACCACAATGCGGATGCGAAATCCACAAAATGCATACGACACCCACATTTGTGTTGCTCGAAGCCATTTCTCTGAATAGGATGACTGGCAGCGGTGACCAGCCGCGACGTCGCCCACGCGGCGGCAGTACTGAGGAGGAGTGACCATGGCATCGGAATCGGTGGGCGGCACCCAGACCGTCGAACGGGCGATGTCGTTGCTCGCCTGCTTCACCGAGGAGTCGGGCGAACTGCGGGTCTCGGAGCTCTGCACCCTCACCGGGCTCGGCCAGTCCACGGTCTCGCGGATGATGTCGGCGCTGGACCGCATGAAGTTCGTGGTCCAGGACCCGCGCACCGGCCTGTACCGCCTGGGTCCGGCCGCCGTCTCGCTCGGCACGATCGCCCTCAACGGCTCCCCCATCTTCCGCGCAGCGCGGCAGATCGCGCAGAACCTAGCCCGCCGAATCGAGATCGGTGTGAACGTCGCCGAGCTCAGCGGCTTCACCTTCATGTACCTGTGCAACTTCGAGGGGGCGCTCGCACCGAAGTCGTTCGACATGGCTGGCCGCACGGGTCCCCTGCACGCCACCGGCATCGGCAAGGCACTGCTCTCCGGCATGACCGACGCGCAGGTGGACGAGTACTTCGCGCAGGCACCGCAGCGCTTCACCCCGCACACGATCGTCGACCGCGAGGCCATGCAGCTCTCGCTCGATGAGACGCGCAGCCGCGGCTACTCGACCGAGATCGAGGAACTCGCCTTCGGACGCGCCTGCATCGCCGCCCCGATCCGCAACCGTGCGGGCGAGATCGTGGCCGGCATCTCGGCGAGCGGCCCGCTGTCCGTGTTGGATCTGCACGCCCCGCATCAGGAGCTCGCGCTGCAGCTGATCGAAGCCGCCGACGAGATCTCCGTCGCCCTCGGATACAGCCCTTCCCGCACCGCATCCGCGTTCGCCGCGCTCTGACGCCCGGCCGCGACGCTCCCTACCCCTGACCGCGGCACCAGCCGCCGACCGCTCGCCCATCGATGTCTTTGGAGACCCCTGTGAGAATCACGCGCGTCCAGACCTTTCCCCTCTACCTCTCGAAGGAGGAGGCGAACAACTCCTACGCGGGCGACACCGCCGTCGACCACCGCGGCTATGTGATCCGCCCACCGTGGCGGAGCCTGTACTCCCCCGGTTACGAGACCCTGCTGGTGAAGATCGAGACCGACGAGGGGCTGATCGGGTGGGGCGAAGCGCTCGCTCCGGTCGCCCCGGTCGTGGTCGCGGCGATCGTGGACAACCTGCTGGCCCCGCTCATCCTCGGCGAGGACCCGCGTTCGGTGCGCACGCTCTGGCACCGGATGACCGAGTCGATGCGCGAGCGCGGGCACCTCACCGGCCATCAGGCCGACGCCATGGCAGCCGTCGACATCGCCCTGTGGGACCTCTGGGGTCACGCGACCGGGCTCTCGGTCTCGGAGCTCGCAGGCGGACGCTTCCACGAGGTGCTGCCCACGTACGTCTCGGGCATCCGCGGCGTAGACGACGTCGAGCGCGCGGAGAAGACGGCCGAGCTCGTCGAAGGGGGCGTGCGGCGCATCAAGCTGCACCTCGGCGTCGACATCCGCACCGACCTCGCCACCTACGATGCGGTCCACGGCGTTCACCCCGACCTCGACGTCGCGCTCGACGCGCACTGGACCTACCGCCTCGGCGAGGCCCGTGCTCTCGGCCGGGAGCTCGACGACCGCAGGGCCTGGTTCTTCGAGGCGCCACTCGCTCCGGAAGACGTGGAGGGCCACCGAGACCTCGCTTCCGCGCTCGCGACGCCGATCGCGGTCGGCGAGGCGATGCGCAGCCGCTTCGAGTTCACCGACTGGCTCACCCGCCGCGCGGTCGGCCTCACGCAGCCCGACATCGGCCGTACCGGCATCACCGAGGGCCTCGCGATCTCGGCGGTCGCCGACGCCTTCCACGTGCAGGTCGCCCCTCACCACTCGGCGGCCTTCGGCATCGCGATGGCCGCCGGCGTTCACGTCGCGGCGAGCGCCGCCTCGCTCCTCGCGTTCGAGTACCAGCCGTTCACGCTCCCGGTCGCCAACCGTCTGCTCACGACGCCTCTCGAGGTGCGCGCCGACGGCGGCTTCGTCGTCCCGACCGGCCCGGGCCTCGGCGTCGCGGTCGACGAGGACGCGATCAAGGAGTACGTGCGCCACTGAGTCGTCAACTCTCCTCAGAATCGCGCAAATGGTCGCATCCGCCTGGCGGATGCGACCATTTGCGCGATTCGAACCGGGGAGTCAGTCGCCGATACGGACGAACTGCGCGGCGCTGACCCGGTGGATGCTGGTGTTGCGCACCTCGAGTCGCACCGTGCCCGTCGCACCGGCCGCGTAGCGGAACGAGCCCAGCGAGCGCCAGGCGGCTGCGCCCTGGGTCTGGTCCACGATCACCTCGGAGCTGCCGTTCTGATGCTCCACGACGTAGGCCGCCGACGTCGTGGTCGTGGGGTTCGTCGGGTACCAGACCGAGACACGGTAGAGCCCTGCCTGCGGGAGGTCGACGTTCCACGTCACAGTGCTGCCCACCGAGTCGGAATCGCTGTACCGCGTGCGGGTGCCGTTCCAGCCGGAGAGTCCGCTGGGGTACCAGTTCCCCGCCTCGAGGTACCCCGGCCACGGCGACTGCGTGTGGGCGATCACGCCCTCGTCGGCGACGCGCACGAGCACTCCCCTCCTGAGGCTCTGATCGAGGCGTGCCTCGAAGCGCGTCGACGATCCGGGTGCGACACCGGAGCCGGCCGTCACCGTCCAGGTATGGGTCAGATCCGATCGCGGTGGCACGGTGATCGTCGTGCTCTGCTGTCCGACGCTCCACCCCGTGAGGCCGTAGAGGGCGAGCGTGCCCTGCAGGGGCGTCACCCCGGTGTTGATGACGAGTGCGGTCAGCTTCGCGACGGCGCCCGGCCCGCTCACGATCTCGACATCGGAGGTGAGCGACACCAGTCGGCGCCGGTCGATCACCTCGATCGCGGCCGGTCTGAGCGTGACGGGGTCCTCGCCCGTGACCGTGAGCTTCGCCTTCACCTCGACCTCACCGAGCGGTGCGGCGGTGGCGATCACCGCGGCCGATTCCACGCGGGCTGAGCCCTGCGCCGGGACGGAGACGGCCGGGACCGCGCCGTCGAGCTGCCACCCGGACGGGAGTGTGATCGCGACCGTGCCGGTGATCGGGTCGTCCGTCGCGTTGCGCACTTCGATCGTCAGCGGCACACGGTCGCCGGCGGTACCCGTCGCCTGCGCGATGACATCTCCCGCGAGACCCGGGTTCGCACCGCTGATCCGTGCGGGCAGCTTCAGCGTGACCTCGGGCGTGGTCACTCCGCCGGAGGTGATCGTGTACCGGAAGGTGTCGGTCGGGTCGTCGACCGGGATCGTCCATTCGAACGGGTACGCCTTCTGGGGCGCCTGCTGCACCGCGTTCCCGCCGATCCGGTACGACAGCGTCGCCTGCTGTTCCGTGTCGATCTGCACGTACGCGTCGTACCCCTGACCGTCGGGGCGCACCAGGAGCATCCCTCGCGCGACGCCGTACTCGGTCGCCGGGTCGGAATCGACCTCGTGGAAGCTGTCCGGCCCGTGATCGACGATGTCGTCGAACGGCAGTTCGGGACGCTGCACGTCGACGTCGCGCACCACGAGGGCCACCAGCCCGCGCGCGGGGACCGTCACGGTGACCCGTCCGCTGCTCGCCGCCCCGGTCGATCGAGTGCCGTTCGCCGTCACCAGCTCCACGGGCGTCGAGGAGTTGCGAGGCACCCCGGTGAGGTCGCTGGAGAGGTCGACGACCACCTGCTGCGCGGTCCCGGCGGAGTTGGTCAGGCTGATGTACAGGGCGCCGTTGCCGACACCGCCGATCCAGTTGACCAGAGCGTTGTCGACCGCGATGAGCCCCGCGGGAAGGTACGGCCAGACCCCGTCTTCACCGAAGAACGTTCCCGGGGCATGGCCGTAGGCGAAGAACTTGAAGTACGCGAAATCGGCCTCGAACACGTGCGGGAACTCGATCGCCCCCGCGCTCCGATAGAAGCTCTCGCTGATCAGGTAGTCCATCGCGAGTCCGAGCTGGGCCGGTGCGTGGTGGAAGTAGTACCCCGTGATGCCCACCGGGCCGCTTGTCGCGAAGTCGGGTTTCATGTGCGCGACCTGGAACTGCCGCCCGTAGTAACCGGGGTACGTGGTGAAGCGACCGATCACCATGTTGTGCGCGATGTCGGCGAGCAGCTCGTCTCCGGTGTGGTGTGCCAGGCGCAGCAGTGCTCCGGCCCAGCACGGGTTGAACACGTAGCCGCCACCCGGGTTCGTCAGCGTGCTGACACCGAGCTTGAACGACGACAATGCCTCGAACGTGAGCCCCGACGGGGACACGTACCAGGCCGGCACCGTCTCGGTCGGCACGTCGGTGGTGGGATACGACGGGAGGGACGAGCGCGACTCCCAGTCGTACTGCTGCCTGATCACGGAACCGACCGGCACCGTGACCGTCGTGTCCGGCACCGGGCGCACGGCCGTCTGCGTGATGAAGCGCTGCACCTCGCGGTACGCGCCGTCGAGGAACTCGGACTCCCCCGTGGCCTCGAACATCTCCAGCAGGTCGACCCAGTACTTCGAGAAGCTGTAGGCGAAGCCGCCGGGCGGCTGACCGTTGCTGCGATAGGGCGTCAGGATCTGCTCCTGCGAGTACCGCCGCGCGATCAGGGTGGCTTCCGTGAGATAGGCCGGATCCCCCGTCACCCGGTAGGTCGCCAGCGCGTTCGAGAACGGGGCTCTGCTCTGCCCGGCCACACCCGCTTTGGTCGCCTGCACCGCGAGCCGCTGGATGCCGGCGTTGCGCCCGTGGGTGAGCTGATACAGCGACGCGAGGTTCACGGCGTCGGTGGGGATGCGACCGATCCGGTACTGCGTCTTGTCGTTGTAGACCGGGCTGCCGATCATCGGCGTATGCCCGATGCCCTTGCGGGAGAGCTGATACTCGACGAGCGGCCTGGCACGGCGGTCGTAGAGGGTGCTGTCCGCGGTCCCCGTCAGGTAGTGCGCGGAGAGCACGACACCGCTCGCCGCCGCGCGGACGGCATCCTCGTTCTCGACGTCGACGAACCCCTTGGCACGGTTCCACCACCCCGAGTACGACGGCACGTAGTCGATGGAGTCGTCGCCGCTGGGCTCGACGGCGATCAGCTCCGCCATGGCGTGCACGGCGTCGGTGAGCGACCGGTCGTAGACGTTGTGCCGGTACGCCGTGAGGCCGTATTCGTTGCGGCACAGCTGCGTGTAGGTGCCGTACAGCGTGTCGGCGCGCGCGGCGAGGCCGAAGGCGAACCCGCGCTGCTGACCGACCGTCATCGCCGTCCGCAGCCCCGGCTGGGGTGCGTACATGGACGGCACGATGTCGAGGCTGTCGTTGCGCAGACTCATGCCGTACGGCTGTCGGTCCGACATCAGCTGCCGCTCGTGCACGAACTCGGCGACCTCCGACGGCAGATAGACACCCGAGGTGACGGCGACGTCGCCGATCGCGTACTGCGTCAGCGCCATCGGTGCGAAGAGCTCCCACGCCCCCAGCGGCGCCGAGCCGTCGAGCACCGAGAGGGCGTGCTGATAGGACCCGCAGAGCACCTCATCGAGGTCATCGATCGACCGGGTGTCCTGGCTCTGGTAGCCGACGATGTAGTCGCCTGCGGTCTTGGCCGTGAGCACGTAGTGCGCCTCGGGCTGCGCGCCCTCCAGCCGCCAGCGGACCACCAGGTCGACGTCGTCTGTGCTGGTGGTCAGTTCGATCGACTGCGGCCCGAGCACCTGGAACGAGGTGAACCCAAGCCAGCTCGGCGCGAGCGGGCCGTACAGCTCCGGAGCGCTCCCGGCCGGCAGCGTGCCCTCCAGCACGAGCCACTGCTCGTCGAAGCGGTGGGCGGGGTCGGTGATCTGCAGCCATCCGCCGTTGTGCTTGACCTCGAGGTCGCGCACGATCGTCGCGCCGCCGTCCCACGTCGCCTGCAGGAAGGTCATGCGATGGTTCTGTCCCACCAGCTGAGCGACCTGCGTGAAGGCGAGGTTCGGTTTGTCCAGTCGCCGCAGAGCATCGGCATACACCCCGCTGGCGGTGGTGAGTTCGGTGGCCGCCGCGGGGGCCATGCCGCCCGGCGAGCCGAGCACCGGGGGGAGCACGCCGGCGATCACGAGCATTCGCAGCACGGAGCGTCGGCTCCACATCAGGGGATTGTGTTCGGCACCGTCGCCAGGAGTTGCATCCATGATGCACATACTGCAATCCCTATGCGATGATGTCAATGCATGCGCCGCACCGATCACCCGAGCCCACATGCCTTGTCGACACCGGTAGCGTCGACGAGGCAGCCCACCCGAAAGGATGCACGCGGTGACGTACACCCCGCCCGAGACCCCGCCTGAGGAGATGACGGAGTACTCGCTGAGCACGCTCCTGACTCCGCTCGATCCCCCCGTGGAACCGTCGGATTTCGACGACTTCTGGAGGGCCTCCTTCGAGGAGTTCGGCACGGGCGCCGTGGCATGGGAGGTGACCCAGGAGCACCCTGAGACCCCGACGCATCGCATCGCCGAGATCCGCTTCCACTCCTCCGCCGATGAGGCGGCCGTCGCGTACGTGATGCTTCCGCACGCTGCCGACGTGACCCGCCGCGGCCTCGTCGTCGGCCACGGTTACGGCGGTCGCACCGGCCCCGACATCGAACGCGTCGCCTCCGACACCGCCGCGATCTTCCCGGTCGCCCCCGGAACCCATATCGGCACGAGCAGCCGGTTCCCCGCATCGCCCGACGAGCACGTGCTGGCAGGGATCGAACACCGCGACACCTACTCGCACCGCTTCAGCGCCGCCGACATCTGGCGAGCGGCGACCGTGCTCCTCGAGATGGCCCCATCCGCAGCGGGAGCGCTCGACTTCAGCGGCGGTAGCTTCGGCGGCGGCATCGGCGCGCTCGCCCTGCCGTGGGACGGGCGGTTCCGTCGCGCCGCGCTCGATGTCCCGAGCTTCGGCAACCATGACGTGCGCCTGTCACGGAGATGCACCGGGAGTGGTGAGGCCGTGCGCCTGCACCTCCGCGAGCACCCGGAGGTCCGGACAGTGCTCGACTACTTCGACGCGGCGATCGCGGCGCGGCGGCTGCGGCTGCCCGTGCACGTGAGCGCGGCCGTGCTCGACCCCGCCGTCGATCCGCGCGGGCAGTTCGCGGTCTACCACGCCGTCTCCGGCCCGAAGCGCCTCGGCGTGCGGGCGGCGGGCCACCTCCCCAGAACGGTCGGCGAGCTGTCGGACCGACTCGCGCTGCAGGACGGCATCGACTTCCTCGCACTGCCCGACGACCGTCTGATCTGAACACCCCGACGGACCGCTTCTCAGAAAATGCATAGCGTTCTCCATAGAAATCGCATAGGAGATTCCGCAGAATAGGGACATGACCAGCGACCTGCCCGAACTGCGCCGCCCCGACGGCTCCCCCCTGCGCATCCTCGCCGTCGACGACGAGCAGATGCTGACCGACCTGCTCGCGATGGCCCTGCGCATGGAGGGCTGGGAGGTGCGCACCGCCTCCTCCGGCATGGAGGCCCTCCAGGTCGCGCGCGAGTTCGAACCCGATGCCCTCGTGCTCGACATCATGATGCCCGACCTCGACGGCATGTCGGTGCTCAAGCGGCTCCGGGATGCCGGCAACCTCGTCCCCGTGCTCTTCCTCACCGCCAAGGACGCCGTGGGCGACCGCGTCGCAGGACTCACCGCCGGCGGCGACGACTACGTCACCAAGCCCTTCAGCCTGGAAGAGGTGATCGCGCGCCTGCGGGCGATCATCCGCCGCACCGGCCACGCCACCGCTGACGACGGCCAGTCGATCCTGCGCGTCGCCGACCTCACCCTCAACGAGGACAGCCACGAGGTCGTGCGCGACGGCACCGAGATCGAGCTCACCGCGACCGAGTTCGAGCTGTTGCGCTACCTGATGCGCAACGAGCGCCGGGTGCTCTCGAAGGCGCAGATCCTCGACCGGGTGTGGAGCTACGACTTCGGCGGCAAGTCATCGGTCGTCGAGCTGTACATCTCGTACCTGCGCAAGAAGATCGACGCCGGACGCACGCCGCTGCTGCACACCGTCCGCGGCGTCGGCTACATGATCAAGGCCCCTCAGTGAGCTCGGCGACGACGATGAGACGGCCGATGAGCCTGCAGACACGGCTGATGACCGCCGTGATCGGGTTCGTCTCGCTGATCCTCATCATCGTCGCCATCATCACCAGCGCGACGCTGGGCAAGACCATGGAGGATCAGCTCGACCAGAAGCTCTCCAATAATGCGCACCAGCTCGTCCGGGTGACCGAGGCGTTCCCCCCGTCGTCCGCCACCGCGCAGAACGTGCTCGCGAACAGCTCCGCACCGCCGGTGGGTGTGCTCTTCGTGGTCTCGAGCCCCGTGACCGGCTTCAGCGGCGTCGTCGCCAAGACCACGGACGGCGACCCCCTCGCCGGGTCGCTGCAGACCCTCAGCGGGGCCCAGCTGGCGGAGATCGCCGGCGCGCTGAAGGACTCATCGGTCGCCTCAGTCTCCATCAGCGACGTGGGCTCGTACCGGGTGATGGCGCTGCCGACGAACAACGGGGTCATCGTGGTGACCGGCCTCCCCCGTGACGAGATCCAGAACCAGCTCACGCAGCTCCTCACGGTGATCGCGCTCGCCACGATCGGCGGCCTGATCCTGCTGGCCCTCACCACGGCGATCACGATCCGCGTGAGCCTGCGCCCGCTGCGCGCCGTCGCGACCACCGCGACCAGGGTCGCCAACCAGCAGCTCGATCGCGGCGAGGTGACCATCACGGAGCGCGTCCCCGCCTCCGAGGCCGATCCGCGCACCGAGACCGGGCTGGTCGGGGCGTCGTTGAACAAGCTCCTCGATCACGTGAACACCTCGCTCGCGTCCCGGCAGAAGAACGAGGAGCGGATGCGGCGGTTCGTCGCCGATGCCAGCCACGAGCTGCGCACACCGCTCGCCTCGATCCGCGGCTACTCCGAGCTCTCGCTGCGAGCTCTCCGCCAGACGAAGGAACCGTCCGAGCGACCGGAGGTCATCGAGAGCACCACCTCTTCGCTCGAGCGCATCCAGGCGCAGTCGCTGCGGATGACCAGGCTCGTCGAGGACCTGCTGCTGCTCGCCCGCCTCGACGAAGGCCGGGAGCTCGTCTACGGCACAGTCGACCTCACCCAGCTGGCGCTGGAAGGGCTGTCGGATGCGCGCCCCACGGCCGTGGACCACCACTGGAAGATCGACGTGCCCGACGAGCCCGTCACGATCCTGGGAGATGCGGGACGCATGCACCAGGTCGTGGCCAACCTGCTCGCGAACGCCCGCACGCACACGCCGGCCGGCACGACGGTGACACTGAGCGTCGCGCAGGAGGGCGATGAGGCGGTGCTGCGCGTGCACGACGACGGTCCGGGGATCGATCCGGCCATCCGAGACGAGCTGTTCGCCCGCTTCGCCCGCGGAGACAGCTCCCGTGCGCGCCAGACCGGCGGGACAGGGCTCGGCCTCGCGATCGTAAAGGCCATCGTCGAGGGCCACCACGGCTCCATCACGGTGGACAGCGAGCCAGGGAACACCACCTTCAGCGTCCGCATCCCGACGAATCCGGCGGCCTCCCCCGACACCGCCGCTACGGACGCCTGACCCGCAGCACAGCGCCCGCCACGAGCACAGCGCCCACCACCATACTGAGCCCGCCACGACACTGAGCCCACCACGATGCTGAGCCGCGCGCGAGAGGATTCCTGCGCCGGCGGGATCAGTAGCCGGCGAAGGCGTCCGTGGTGAGGCTGCGGGCCTTCTGCAGTGCGGGCGCGAGATCGGCGATCAGGCGGGGTGGTCCCGAGATGAACGCGTGGCGCGCGGCCAGATCGGCAACGGCACGCTCGAGGGTATCGGCGTCCAGACGCGCCCCCTGAGCCCAGGACCAGTGCGAGGGCAGGGCGGCCGGCTCGTCGCGCGTGAACACGACGGTGCGCACGCCTGTCTCGGCCAGCTCGTCGCGGAACGCGAGCTCCGAGGCGTCTGCGGCGACGTAGATCAGCACCACGTCGCGCCGTTGCCCGGTCGCCTGCAACTGCCGCAGCTGCGACACGAAAGGCGTCACGCCGATACCTGCCGCCACCATGAGCACCGGCTGTTCGCCCCGCGGCAGGATGAAGTCGCCCCAGGTCCCGGTCACGGCGAAGGTCGCCCCCGGCTCGGCGGCCGCGAGAGCCCGCTTGTAGCTGGAGGGGTGCTTCTGGTCGCCGTTCTTGTAGGCGATGCGCAGCATGGGCAGGTCGGCCGGCGCCGACACGATGCTGAACTCCCGGCGGGTGCCGCGCGCGTCGGGGCGGTGGTGCGGCACGTCGAGCTCGAGATACTGACCAGGGAGGAAACGCACACGGCCCTTGGCGCGGAAAGTCAGCTCCTGCGCGGTCGGGGTGACGAACTGACGCCGTTCGAGCACGAGCCGCACCGACCCGCGCAGTGCGAAGGCGAACGCGACCAGGTTGCCGATGAGCAGCGCGCGCTCCTGTCCGAGGGTGAACAGGCCGGCCACGGAGAGGGGCCACCCCGCGAGCAGACCGACGACGACGGCCACCACGAGCTGCTGCCGACGCCGCGGCGGAAGAGTGAGCGGCTCCGAGAGCATGAAGGCCCCGAGGAAGAGGAACGGCGACTGCAGCACGGCGAACTGCAGGGCTGTCACGACGTCGAAGGCGACATCGAACTCCACGGCCTGGACTGCCTGCCGCACCACGGAGGTGGCGACCGCGACGATCAGGAACACCAGCACGACGCGGATCTTCTCGGTGCGCCACAGCACCAGGAGACCGAGCACCGCGACCGGGATCGTGAGCACGGGCGTGCCCACCCACCACGCCGACGAGGTGCCCAACCACTCGAAGGCC
Source organism: Microbacterium sp. R1 (assembly GCF_015159725.1). Classification (NCBI taxonomy): domain Bacteria; kingdom Bacillati; phylum Actinomycetota; class Actinomycetes; order Micrococcales; family Microbacteriaceae; genus Microbacterium; species Microbacterium sp. R1. Next base: position 144,356 of record NZ_JADDUD010000005.1, read on the forward strand.
CCGAACGCCCCGAGGATCGAGACGACGGCGGCGCCGAACGCGGCCGGGTTGAAGATGTGCCGGCCCCGCCAGGCGATCAGATACTTCGACACGCTCGCGACGGCACCGGCGATCGCGAGGCCGACGAGTGCACTCGGCTCGACGCCGGGGCGGAGCACGAACAACAGGATGAGGGCGGTCACGACCGAGGATTCGATGCGCCAGGGCAGCCGCAGGATGCGCTGCGCGACAGCGTCGACGACCGAGATGACGAGCGCGAGCACGAGGAAGGACGCCACGAGCTCGAGCGGGGTCGGCGAGACGATGACGCCGAACAGCGAGAGCACGAAGGCGATGACGGCGAGGGCGATCAGCGCGAACAGGACCAGACGGTACATCGACAGCGAGCCCAGCACGGCCAGGACCCGCTGACGCGCAGCGGTGAATGAGGTGATCACGATTCCACTCTTCCCTGGTTCTGGACGGTGAGGAACAGTTCGGCCGGAAATCCGGGGGAACGCTGCACCCGTCCGTCGGTGCTCATCCGCACCCACTCGGTTCCCCAGGCCGCAGCGATCTCAGGGCCGCCGTCGAAGAAGAGGGCGGTCGCCACAGCGTCGGCCCTCATAGCGTGGGGCGCCACGGCCCAGGTCGCCGCCCAGGTGCGCACCGGGGTGCCGGTGCGCGCATCCAGGACGTGGTGGAGCCCGCTCCCCCACGCCCGACGGTTGATGGCCGAGGCGCACAGGGCCTGGTCCTTCACCTCGATGACGCCGATCGCCTTCGTCGCGTCATAGGGGTGCTCGAGGGCGATGCGCACACCGGCCCCGCGCACCCGGATGTCGCCACCGGCATCGATCACGAGATCGCCGGGCACACGCTCCAGCACCGTGGACACGAGATCGACGAGGCGACCCTTCCCGAGGGCGCCGACGTCGAGCAGAGCCGGAGCCGAAGCCCTGACCTCGCCACCATCCCATGAGAGATGCCGATCCCACTCTTCCGGCGCCGGGAGCGGCTGCCCGGCGATCAGCGTGTAGGCCGCGTCATAGCCGAGCGCATCCAGGCTCGCGGCGACGAGGGGGTTCACCGCACCGGCGGTCGCCGCGGAGAGCTCGCGATACGCGTCGAGCATGGGGGCGGCGTCGGCGGAGGCGAGAACGCCACCGAGTCTCCCGAGGCGCACGACCTCGGAGTCTGCACGGAACCGGGACCATTCGCGGTCGAAGCGCTCGATCTCCGCCGTCACCGCCGCCTTCGCGGCAGCCGGGAGCGGGTCGGTCGTCTCGATCTCCCAGTGCGTTCCGATGGCCTCGAAGCTCCAGGTGGCCATGCGGCTTTCAGGCGCCTACGCGGCAGCCTGCTCCTTGATCGACTCGACGGCGTCGTTGAATCCGCCGCTGGTGAGCGACGAGCCCGCGACACGGGTGACGTTCAGCTCGTCGATCGGCTTGCCGTCGACCTCGGCGGCGATGCCGTCGATGAACTCGCCCTGGTAGCGCTTGCTCTCGGGCGCCTGCGGATCACCCGTGACCTCGACATCGGTGACGACGCCGTCGGCGAGCGTCAGCGTGACGGAGATCTTCTCCACCGTCTCGGGGGTCTGGTACGAGCCCTCGGCCGTGTAGGTGCCGTCGGTGTAGGTCGCCGTGGCGTCACCTCCCGAAGACGATGCGGAGGCACCCGTATCGGGAGTGCTGTCGGCTCCGGAAGAGCCCTCGGCATCGGCAGCGCCGGAGCATCCGGCGAGGACGAAGAGACCTGCGATCCCGAGGAGTGCGGATCCCTTGCGGACAGAGGTCGGTACGGTCGTGCGGATCATGGTGGTCCTCCCGGCTCGGTGTCGGTCGACGTGGTCGTCGACCCCCTCACGCTAGGCATCGCGCCTATGAACGGGCTGACGTAACGTGTTACGCGTCTCCGCCGAACATGCTGGTGACGGAGCCGTCCTCGAACACCTCATGGATCGCGCGGGCCAGGAGCGGGGCGATCGGGAGGATGGTGAGCTTGTCCCACTGGCGCGACTCGGTGAGCGGGATCGTGTCGGTGATGACGACCTCGTCGATGGACGAGTCCTGCAAACGATCCGACGCCGGGTCGCTGAAGATCGCGTGGGTCGCGGCGACGATCACGCGGTGCGCCCCGTTCGCCTTGAGAGCCTGCGCAGCCTTGACGATCGTGCCACCGGTGTCGATCATGTCGTCGACGAGGAGGCAGGTGCGTCCCTCGACGGCACCGACGATCTCGTGCACCGAGACCTGGTTGGCGACCTTCGGGTCGCGACGCTTGTGGATGATCGCGAGCGGAGCGCCGAGGCTGTCCGACCACGTGTCGGCCACGCGCACGCGGCCCATGTCGGGCGATACCACCGTGAGGATCTCGCGGTCCTCCGGCGAGAGGGTGCGCTCGAAGTAGTCGAGCAGCACGGGCTTGGCGAACAGGTGGTCGACGGGACCGTCGAAGAAGCCCTGGATCTGGGCTGCGTGCAGGTCGACGCTCATGACGCGGTCGGCACCGGCGGTCTTCAGCAGGTCGGCCACGAGACGGGCGCTGATCGGCTCGCGACCGCGACCCTTCTTGTCCTGACGCGAATACGGATAGTACGGCGCGACGACGGTGATGCGCTTCGCCGACGCGCGCTTGGCCGCGTCGATCATGATGAGAGTCTCCATGAGCCACTCGTTGACCGGCTCGCCGAACGTCTGGATCAGGAAGAGATCCACTCCACGGATGGAGACCTCGAAGCGCGCGTAGATCTCACCCGATGCGAACGTGCGGTGCTCGACCGGGGCGATCTCGGTGCCCAGCGCCTCGGCGACCGCCGCCGTGAGGGCAGGGTGCGAACGACCGCCGGCGACGACGAGCCGCTTCTTGGTCTTGGCGATGATCCCGGGGGCCACGCCGTTGTCGCGATCCAGATCGACCGTCTTCTTCTTGCGCGCCATGTCCGCCTATTCCGCCGAATTCTCCCGGGACGCAGCATCCGCCGCGCCCGTCCCTGCTCTGTTCTTCTCGACCCAGCCCTCGATGTTGCGCTGGGGAGCGACGCTCATGGCCAGAGCGCCGGCGGGGACGTCCTTGCGGACGACGGCGCCTGCACCGGTCTTCGCACCGGCTCCCAGCCTAACGGGCGCGACGAGCACCGTGTGCGACCCGGTGTGCACCTCGTCGCCGATCTCGGTGCGGTGCTTGTTCACGTCGTCGTAGTTGGCGGTGATCGTGCTCGCACCGAGGTTCACTCCGCGACCGATCGTCGCATCGCCCACGTACGACAGGTGCGGCACCTTGCTGCCCTCGCCGATCTCGGCGTTCTTGGTCTCGACGTACGCGCCGATCTTGCCCTTGGCGCCCAGCACAGTGCCGGGGCGGAGGAAGGAGAACGGACCGACCGTCGCCTCGGCGCCGATGACGGCCAGCGTCGCATCCGTGCGGCGGACGACCGCATCCTCACCGACCTCGCAGTCCACGAGCGTCGTATCGGGGCCGATGACAGCTCCGGAGGCGATGGCCGTTGCCCGCAGGATCTGCGTGTTCGGGAGGATCGTGACGTCGGGCGAGAGTGTCGCGTCGTCGTCGATCCACGTGGTGGCGGGGTCGATCACGGTGACGCCCTCGAGCTGCCACCGGCGCACGATCCGCTGGTTGAGCAGGCGCCCGACGAGCGCGAGCTGCGTGCGGTCGTTCACGCCGTAGGTGACCGTGACATCCGACACGACCGACGCCGCGACGCGGTCGCCATCGCGGCGGAGCAGTCCAGGCACGTCGGTCAGGTACATCTCGCGCTGAGCGTTGTCGAGGCTCAGCTGCGGCAGGTAGGTACGCAGCGTCGCGGCGCGGAACACGTACATACCGGCGTTGATCTCACGGACGGCCGCCTCTTCCGGGCTCGCATCCTTCTGCTCCACGATGCGGTCGACCCCGCCATCGGCATCGCGCACCACGCGACCGTAGCCGGTGGGATCCTCCACCAGCGCGGTCATGAGTGTGGCAGGCGCCCCGGACGCCCGGTGCTCAGCGAGGAAGGCCGAGAGGGTGCCGGCATCGGCGAGGGGGCAGTCGCCGGAGAGCACGAGCACGTCGCCCTCGAAGTCGGCGGGCAGCGCATCGACGGCCACCTGCACCGCACGACCCGTTCCGGGGATGTCGTCCTGGTCGACGAAGACCGCGTCGGGATAATCGGCGGCGAGGGCGGCCACCACCTGGTCCCGCTCATGCCGCACGACGACCTCGACGTGCGTCGCCTGCAACCGCTGCGCTGTGGTGAGCACGTGCCCGACGAGTGGACGTCCGCTGATCGGGTGCAGCACCTTCGGCAGACGCGACTTCATGCGAGTGCCCTGCCCTGCGGCGAGGACGATGATCGCGAGATTGTTCCCAGTCATGCTCCGCCGCCAGGACTCGAACCTAGACCTCACAGCTCCAAAGGCTGTCGTGCTGCCATTACACCACGGCGGACCGCGCCGCCCATGAAGGCACCGCGGGGACAAGTCTGCCATGCTCCGGCCCCGGTTCCGCTGACACCGCGGCCCGTCATCCGCGTGAAATACCGATCTGCAATGCTGGCGACATGAGCATCGTGATCGAACGGGTGCAGGCCGCGAGCCCCGCCCTGGCCGAGTTCCTGGTCGCCCACCATGCGGAGTTGGAGCACACCGCTCCTGCGGAGAGCCGCCACGCCCTGGTGTTCGAGCGGTTGCTGGCTCCGGGAGTGCGGCTCTTCGCCGCGCACCTCGACGATGCCCCCGTGGCCACCGGTGCCCTGGCGACTGTCGAGGAGGGACACGAGGAGATCAAGTCGATGCGCACGGACCCCGCCCTGCGCGGACAGGGCCTCGGCCGCGCCATGCTCGCGTTCCTCCTGGCGGACGCCGAGTCCAGGGGCATCAGCCGCCTCTCGCTCGAGACCGGGAGCGCGGACTTCTTCATCCCGGCACGTGCGCTGTACGCCGCGGCGGGATTCCGCGAGTGCGGCCCGTTCGGCGGCTACGCGCTCGATCCGTACAGCACGTTCATGACGGTCACGCTCCCGACCGCGTCCTGATCTCGTCGCCGCGCGCGCGATAATGGGCGGATGAGCGAGGTGGATGAGGTCGACCGGATCGTCGGCGCGTGGAACACCCAGCGTCCCGACCTCGACTTCTCCCCGCTCGAGGTCCTGTCACGGATGGACCGGTTGTCGCGGCACCTCGATCGCGCCCGCCGCGATGTGTTCCGACGGAGCGATCTGGAGCACTGGGAGTGGGACGTGCTCTCCGCGCTGCGGAGAGCGGGGGCGCCGTTCCAACTCTCCCCCAAGCAACTGCTCCAGCAGACCCTGGTCTCGAGCGGCACCATGACCAACCGGATCGATCGCCTGGTCGGGCGTCGGTTCGTGCGGCGCGAGGCCGACCCAGGCGACGGTCGCAGCGTGCTGGTGACGCTCACCGATGACGGGCGCATCCGCGTGGACGCCGCCATCACGCGTCTGGTGGATGTGGAGGCCGATCTGCTGCAGGCGCTCTCCCGCTCCGACCGCGACCGCCTCGCGGGGCTGCTGCGCAAGCTGAGCCTGAGCTTCGACTCGTGACCGGCCGCAACTGATGGGCATGCCCTCTCCCCTGCCCGTGCGCGACGGCGTGGGAGCCACACGGCTGCACGTGCCCCTCACCGGCTCGTGGCCCACGGTCGCTGCCTACATGATCGAGAGGTTCTTCCACCTCGATCCCGAGCGGCTGCTCGAGCGGTTCGATCGCGGCGACATCGTTCGCGCCGACGGCTCTGCGGTCCCGCGCGATGCCCCGCTCGGGAGTGTCGAGTTCATCTGGTACTACCGCGAGCCCGCCATCGAGACGCGGATCCCGTTCGAGATCGAGATCCTGCACCAGGACGAGCATCTCGTCGTCGTGGACAAGCCGCACTTCCTGCCAACGACTCCCGGCGGCAAGTTCCTGCAGAACTCGGCACTGGTGCGGCTGCGCAACCTCCTCGACAACCCGGACCTGGCGCCCATCCACCGTCTGGACCGCGCGACCGCCGGACTGCTGATGTTCTCGACGCGACCCGCCACCCGCGGCGCCTACCAGCTGATGTTCGAGAACCGGCAGGTGCAGAAGGTCTACGAGGCGGTGTCCGCGCTGCCCCCGCACGGCGAACTCCCCTCGTTCCCGCTCGTCTACCGCAACCACATCGAGAAGCCGCGTGCCCAGGTGCGGGTGCAGGTCGACGACACCAGGGAGCCGAACGCCGAGACGCTGATCGAACTGATCGGCGCCGATGACCGTGTGGTGCACACCCTGCTCCGCCCGCACAGCGGGAAGATGCATCAGCTGCGCGTGCACCTCGCCGCCCTCGGCATGGGCATCCTCAACGACCGGTTCTACCCCGAGCTGCTCGACGATGTGCCGGACGACTTCGACCGCCCGCTGCAGCTGCTCGCACGCGAGCTGCGCTTCGTCGATCCGCTGAGCGGCGCGGAGCGGGTCTTCACCACGAGGCGGGCGCTGCAGCACGCGCCTCGTGGTGAGAATCCGTACGCTCGCGTCAGCGGCGCATGACCTTGCGGGCCAGGCGGGTTCCGAGCATCTGCACGAGATGCACGAACACGACGATGAGGACGATCGCCGCCCACATCACGAGCGGCTCGAACTGCCGGAAACCATAGATCTGGGCGAATGCGCCGAGGCCACCGCCACCGACGAGTCCTGCCATCGCCGTCATGTCGATGAGCGCGACCACGATGAACGTGTAGCCCAGGATGAGCGGTCCGAGCGACTCCGGGATCGCCACCGTGAACAGGATGCGCCAGGGCCCTGCACCCATCGCACGCGCCGCCTCGATCACGCCGGGCGAGACCGAGATCAGATGCTGTTCGACGATCCGTCCGATCGCGAAGGCCGCGGCGAGACCGATGATGAAGGCACCCGCCGTCGTGCCGATGCCGACACCGACCACGGCACGGGCCAGCGGCTGCGCGACCACGAGGAAGATGATGAACGGGATGGGGCGGAAGAAGTTCACCACGAGGTTCGCGAACAGCGAGACCGGCTTGTTCTGCGCGAGGCCGCCCGGCCGCGTCACGTACAGGATGATGCCGATAGCGAGACCGAGCACGCCACCCAGCACGAGCGCGAAGGAGGTCATGTAGAGCGTCTCGAGGGCAGCCGCCCAGAATTCCGGCCACAGTTCGTTCAGGCGTTCCATCAGCGTGCCTCCTCTCCGGCGATCTCGGTCACTTCGACACGTCGGGCGATGCTCGCGAGGGCGCGATCGATCGCCGCGGCGTCACCGCGGATCGCGAGTGTCAGATGCCCGAAGGCCCGTCCGCGGATGTCGTTGATGCCGCCGTAGACGAGCTCGAAGTCGAGGCCGGCACCGGCGAGATCGAGGAAGACCTGCGCCTGCGAGGAGTCGCCGTCGCGGAACGAGAACGTGACCAGGCGGCCCTGATGGCGCTCGCGGAGCACCGCCAGCTCTGCGGGTGACGGCACGCCCTTGACGACCGTTCCGACGAAACGCTGCGACGCCGGGTTCTGCGGCGCGGAGAAGACGTCGAAGACATCGCCGTGCTCGATCACACGACCGTTCTCCATCACCGCCACCTTGGTCGCGATGGTCTGGATCACATCCATCTCGTGCGTGATGACGACGATCGTGACACCCTGCTCGCGATTGACGCGCTTCAGCAGATCGAGCACCTCGTGGGTGGTCTGCGGGTCGAGGGCGCTGGTGGCCTCGTCGGCGAGGAGGATCGCGGGCCCGGTGGCGAGGGCACGGGCGATGCCTACGCGCTGCTTCTGGCCGCCGGAGAGCTGTTCGGGATAGGCCTTCGCCTTGTCGGAGAGACCGACGAACGAGAGCAGTTCCGCCACACGTGTCTCGATATCGGCTTTCGACCAGCCGGCGAGCTTGAGCGGATACGCGATGTTGGACCTGACGCTCCGCGAGGAGAACAGGTTGAACTGCTGGAAGATCATGCCGATCCCGCCGCGGACCTTGCGCAGCTCGCTCTCCTTCAGCGCGGTGATGTCCACGCCGTCCACCGTGATGGTGCCGCTGGTGGCCGGTTCCAGTGCGTTGATCAGGCGCACGAGGGTCGACTTGCCCGCCCCGGAATAGCCGATGATCCCGAAGACGTCGCCCTTCTCGATCGAGAGGGAGACGTCGTCGACGGCCACGACCTCCGCGCCGTCACGGGTGCGGGGCGGGTACGTCTTGGACACGTTCGTCAGGGTGACGATCGGCATGTGGTGCTCCGGTCTGCTTCGGGAACGAAGAATCGGGTGACGCGTTTTCGCGCCACCCGATTCTCCCTCATCGGACGGGGTGGATCTCCCGCGTCCTACTTCTTCGCGTCGGCGTCCTTCTGGACCTTCGCGAGCGAGGCGACCAGGTCATCCACCGGCGTCTGCAGCGCCACGGCGGTGCCGCCCGACGACTCGAGAAGGCCCTTCTGGACGGCCTCGTTCGTCTGGAAGATCTCGACGAGCTTGAGGTAGGTCTCGTTGTCGGCGTCCTCCGCACGAGCGGCGAAGATGTTCACGTACGGCAGCGCGCTGGGATCCTCGGGGTCGTCCTGGGCGATCGCGTCTTCGAACGTGAGGCCGGCGTCCTGCACGAAGTCGTTGTTGATGATCGCAGCGGCGACGTCGGGCAGCGAGGTCGGGATGAGCGCGGCCTCGAGCGCCTTGACCTCGACCTTGGACTTGTCGGTGTCGATGTCGGCGAGGTCGGAGTACGGCGTGCCGCCGCTCTTGAGCTCGACGAGGCCGGCCTGCTGCAGCACGTTCAGCGCACGCGCCTGGTTGGAGGCGTCATCGGGGACGGCGACGGTCTCGCCCTCGGGGATGCTGTCGACGTCGTCGTACTTCTTCGAGTACAGACCGAGCGGGTAGATCGCGGTCGAGCCGATCGGGGTGAGGTCGGAACCCGAGGCGTTGTTGTACTCGGCGAGGTACACGATGTGCTGGAACTGGTTGAGGTCGATCTCCCCCTCGGTGAGCGCGGGGTTCGGCTGCTCGTAGGAGCCGAAGTCGACCAGCTCGACCGTGATCCCCTCTTCGGCTGCGGCGTCGACGAAGGCCGGCCACTGCTCGTCGCCCTTGCCGACGACGCCGATCTTGACGACCTCGTTCTCGGAGGATCCCTCGCTGCCGGATCCGGCATCGGACGACCCCGTGGCGCACCCGGCGAGCGCGACGAAGAGCGGGACCGCGGCGAGCGCGGCCAGGATGGAAGTGGTGCGGCGTGACATGTGAAGGAGTTCCTCTCTTGGGGGACTCGAATACGTTAGGCAGGCCGCGCGGCGCACGCGGAATCGAGTGTCACACGGCGTCACAGCGAGGCGTGGTCAGGGCCGCGGCACCCTCAGGGCCAGCTTGCCCACGTAGTGCTCTCCGAGCGCCCGGTGCGCCGTCGCGATCTCATCGGCGTCGAAGACGCGGGACACATGCGGTGAGATGTGACTCGATTCGATGACCTCGTTGAGACGCTGCAGTGCGGCGCGGCTGCGATCGCCGTCGTAGAAGGACACCCGATCGACGAGCTGCGCTGACGGCGGCGGGTTCACGCCGTGCGCCCACGCGATGCGGCCGGTGGGTGCGACTGCGCTCAGTGCCTCCTCGGCCGCCGTTCCTCCCGCCGTGACCAGCGCCCCGTCGAGCCCGTCCGGTGCGAAGCGCGCGATGGCCGCAGGCACGTCGTCACTCCGACCGTCGACGACCGCGTCGGCTCCGAGTCTGCTCGCGAGCGCGACTCCGTCCTGTCCCGAGGCCACGGCGAGGACACGAAGCCCTCGATGCTTGGCGAGCTGCACCGCGAGATGGCCGATCCCTCCGCTCGCGCCGAAGATCATCACGGCATCACCGGGACTCGCATCGATGGTGTCGAGTCCGCTCGTGGCCGTGAGCGCGTCCCAGGCCAGCACTCCTGCCTGCTCGTCGGTCAGACGGGCGGGCACCGGAGCGACGTGTTCCTGGTCGACCACGGCGTACTCGGCGTAGAACCCGCCTCTCGGGACGGGGGTCGAGGCGGCGTACACCCGGTCGCCCGGGGCGAAGCGCGTCACCTCGGCCCCGACCGCCTCGACGGTCCCCGCCCCTTCCCACCCGAGGATGTAGGGGAAGGTCGACGGCACGCCGAATGCGCCTTCATAGTGACCCTCGCGCTCCTCTCGGTCCCACGACCCTAGCCCTGCGGCATGGATGCGGATGAGCACGTCGCTGTCCCCTACCGTGGGGACCGGAACCGAGTGTTCATGCAGTTCCGTCTCGTCACCGAATCGATCGAGGATGAGGGCTTTCATCGTCGTGGGCATGGGACTCCTCGTTCTCATCGGTGGGTCCGGCTCTCGGACGCCCGGACGCTCAGTCGTAGTCCTCGATCCCCTGCAGGCGCACCTGCTCGAGGTCGAGGCGGGCGGAGATGCGACGCACCACGATGTCGTCGATGGTGCCGGCGCCGCGCAGTCCGAGCAGGACCTCGCGCTTGCGGTCGAGCAGGGCGAGCTTCAGGCGCGTGTGCTCCTCGTGTCGGACCAAGGGCGAACGCTGTGCCAGATCGACGTCGGCGGAGGTCGCGATGATCTGCAGTACGGTGCCGTCCGTGGCCTCTCCCTCCACGACCTGCGAGACGCCGCCTCCGGGCGCCGGGTCGCCACCGACGTCGGCGGTTCCCGCGCTGAGCGGGTCGGGCTCGCCGAGCATCTCGTCCAGCACGTCGGCCTCAGCGTCGACGAGGGCCTGCTCGCGGGCCAGCGACCGGGCGTTGGCGAACTCGAGCATCTGATACCCCTCCGATCGCACGCGATCCAGGACCTCCTGGCCCACACCGTGCTCGGCGGCCAGGTCGTCGAGGGCGGCGAGGGCGGCACCGGAGATCGCCCGCTCTGCGAGCTCGTACTCCTCGTCCTCGGCGTGGTCGACGGGGAACCGCGCCCATCGCACGATGGCGGGCAGCAGCGGACCCTGCACGAGCAGACTCAGCAAGATGACACCCGCCGTCACGAACACGATCTCGTCGCGACCGTTGATCGCGCCGCCCTGGGTGATGCTCGTCGGGACGGAGAGAGCGATGGCGAGGGAGACGGCACCTCGCATGCCGGCGACGGTGGAGACGGCCCTGGCCCGTGCTCTCGCGCCGGGCGCCGGACGCGGACCGCTCTGCCGCTGGAACACCACGTTCAGCAGCTGGAATACATAGCGCACCACCAGCAGCGTCGCCCAGACGGCGAGAGTGATGAGCACCAGGCGCCCGATCGCGGCGGCCGAGATCTCATGCGCGACGTACTGCACCTCGAGACCGATCAGCACGAACAGCGCGCCGTTGAGCAGGAAGACACCGAACGGCCACGCCGCATCCGCCTGGCGTCGCGACGAGGCGGTGGTCACCCGCGGAGAGACGTACGCGACGATGAGCCCCGCCACCACGACCGCCAGAACTCCGGAGGCGTGCACCATCTCGGCGGCGAGGAATGCGGTGAACGGGATCAGCAGCAGCGTGACGTTGATCACGATCGTCGACGAGGTGCGCCGCAGCAGGAGGTAGCCGAGAGCCGCGATGACCACGCCGGCGGCGATTCCGCCCACGTAGGAGATCAGCACGTCGAGCGTCACCGACAGCGGGGTGATCTGGCCGCCGAGCGCGAGCGACACCGCGATCGCGTACAGCACCAGGGCCGTGCCGTCGTTGGTCAGGCTCTCGGCCTTGAGCTTCATGAACATGCGGCGCGGCAGCAGTCGACCGAGGGCGGCGACGGCGGTGGCATCCGGTGGGGCGACCGCAGCGCCCAGGATGAGGGCGATCTCCCAGGGCATCCCGAACAGCACACCGATGCCCGCGACCGCGAACGCCGAGGCGACCACCAGCACCGTGCTCATGGGCAGGATGTAGCGGAAGTCGCGGCGGATCGACCGCAGGGACGTGGTGAGGCTCTCCCAGAAGAGCATCACCGGGAGGAACAGCAGCAGCACCGTCTCCGGGGGCAGCTGCACTTCGCGAAGCTGCGGCACGAAGCCCAGCAGCAGTCCGAAGATGACGAGGACGAGGGGCAGCGCGAGACGCACGCGCGGGGCGATCAGGGTTCCGACGAGAATCGTGAGTCCGAGCAGGACTGTTACTTCGAGGCCTTCCATCCCTACCTCCCAACAGCGGTGAGAGAAGGATATTCCTCCGTCAGCCGATCTCCTCGGTGAGTTCGAACCAGCGCAGCTCGAGCTCTTCGATCTCGGCCTGCTGCTCGCTGATCTTCTTCATGCGATCGCCCAGCCCCGCATAGTCGGACTGGTCGTGATCGGCCAGCGCGGTCTTGGCGGCGTTCACCTGCTGGGTGAGCTTCTGGATGCGGCGCTCGAGCGCGGAGATCTCCTTCTGCGCCGCGCGCAGCGCCGCTCCGTCCAGACCCTTCGTCGCCGCGGCTGAGGTTGCCGTCGCTGCCGCCGTCGCGGTCTGCTTCGAGCCCGCGGACGACTGCAGTTCGCGCAGGCGGAGGTACTCGTCGACCCCGCCGGGGAGGTGGCGCAGATGGCCATCCAGGATCGCATACTGCTGATCGGTGACGCGCTCCAGGAAGTACCGGTCGTGGCTGACGACGAGGAGGGTGCCGGACCACGAGTCGAGGAGATCCTCGATCGCGGCGAGCATATCGGTGTCGAGGTCGTTGGTCGGCTCGTCGAGGATCAGCACGTTCGGCTGGTCGAGGAGCACGAGGAGCAGTTGCAGACGGCGCTGCTGTCCACCGGAGAGGTCCTTGACCGGGGTGGAGAGCTGAGCGGAGTCGAACCCGAGGCGCTCGAGGAGCTGCCCCGGCGTGAGGTCCTGCGCCTTCGAGCCCGCGCCCATCGTGTAGGAGGTGCGCAGGCCGGAGATGATCACGCGCACCGGGTCGTTCCAGTGCTGGGTGAGCTCGTCGAGCCGCTGCGTGAGGGTCTGCACCTTCACGGTCGTGCCGCGCTTGACCCGACCGACGGTGGGTTCGACGGTGCCGGAGATGAGGCCGAGCAGGGTCGACTTCCCCGCGCCGTTCACGCCGAGGATGCCGGTGCGCTCACCCGGCGCGATGCGCCATTCGATGTCGCGCAGCACGACCTTCTCGCCGCCGTCGGCCGTCGGGTAGGTCACCCCGACGTCGAGCAGATCGACCACGTCCTTGCCGAGGCGTGAGACCGCGAGCGACTGCAGCGACACCTTGTCGCGGATCTCGGGAACGTCGGCGATGAGCTCGTTGGCCGCATCGATGCGGAACTTCGGCTTCGCGGTGCGGGCCGGGGCGCCACGACGGAGCCAGGCGAGCTCCTTCTTGGCGAGGTTCTGGCGCTTTGCCTCGGTGGCGGCCGCCATGCGGTCGCGTTCGACACGCTGCAGGATGTAGGCCGCATAGCCGCCCTCGAAGGGCTCGACGATGCGGTCGTGCACCTCCCAGGTCTCGGTGCAGACCTCGTCGAGGAACCACCGGTCGTGGGTCACGACCATGAGGGCGCCCGAGTTCGACGACCAGCGCCTCTTGAGGTGCCCGGCGAGCCACGTGATCGCCTCGACGTCGAGGTGGTTGGTCGGCTCGTCCAGCGCGATGACATCCCAGTCACCGGTCAGGAGCCTGGCGAGCGATACCCGGCGACGCTGTCCACCGCTGAGAGAGCCGATCTCGGCGTCCCACGGCAGATCGGTGAGCAGCCCCTCGATGACATCCCGCACCCGCGCGTCGCCCGCCCACTCGTACTCCGGGGTGTCGCCGACGACCGCGGCGCTGATCGTGAGGTCGTCCGGAAGATTGTCGGCCTGATCGAGCACGCCGATGCGCGTTCCGCCACGCACCGTGACGCGTCCGGAGTTCGGCTCCTTGATGCCGGCCAGCATGCCGAGGAGGCTCGACTTTCCGTCTCCGTTGCGGCCGACGATGCCGATGCGATCGCCCTCCTCGATGCCGAGGGTCACGGAGTCGAAGACGACCCTTGTCGGATATTCGAGGTGGAGGGCTTCAGCCCCGAGAAGATGTGCCATGTTCCCTCCAGGGTAGCCGCGCCCGGTGACGCCAGGACGACCGCCGCCGTCGAACCGCGGCGGGTGGCCGGATCGTCGTTCGGCTCCGCCCGATCTAAAATCGACGGGTGCCAAGGAATCGCCGGGTGTTCTCGCTCATGCTCGACAACCGCAGGGCGAAGCTGATGGAGTCGAGAAGGCGCCCAGGGCACTACGAGCTCAGTGTCGACGGGATCGCGCAGTCGGTGGTCTCGATGACCGACCCGACCACACTCGAGTACGCGTACACGCAGCACATCGCGAGAGCGATCGATGCCGCGGCTGAGCCCGGTGCACCGCTGTTCACCGTGCACCTGGGAGCCGGAGCGCTCACGCTGGCACGCTATGTCGAGGCCACGCGCCCCGGATCCCCGCAGCTCGTGGTCGAGTTCGAACCCGCGCTCTATGCTGCCGTGCTCGATGCGCTGCCCCTCCCGCCAGGCGCCGATCTGCGAGTCGTCTTCGGCGACGCGCGGGCCGTCGCGGACGCGGAACTCCCCCACACAGATCACCCCGACACAGATCACCTCGACACAGATCACCTCGACGCGGATCACCCCGACACGGACCGATCGGCGGTGCCGGAATCCCCTTTCCCGGGGCTCGGAGCCCCGACGATGGGTGGCAGCGCCGTCGACACCGATTGGGTGGATACACGCTTCACCGTCGTCGACCTGTGGGACGCCGCGGTCATCCGACACCGTGTGGCCAGCCAGGAGTTCTACCGTCGGGTCGCCGCCCGCTCCGCAGCAGGCGCCGTCGTGGCGGTGAACCTCCTCGACGGGCACCCGTTCGAGTATTCGCGGCGACAGGCGGCGACGCTGCGGTCGGTGTTCCAGAATGTCGCCGTCGTCCTGGACGCCGAGCCGGAAGATGACGAGGGGCCTCTCGGCAACGTCGTCATGTTCGCGGGCGATGAGCCGCTGAGCGTCGTGATGGACCCCGACCTCCTCGGCGCACCGCGACCGCACATGCTGCACGACGCGTCCCTGACCGCATGGATCGACGGAGCCCGCATCATGACCGACGCGGACGGCACGGACTCCCCCGACCCCGACGACCCGATCTGGGACTAGGAGTCGACCCGATCCGGGACGAGGCGTCGAGCCGATCCGGGACTAGGCGTCGACCGGGGACCGGTCGGCCCGCGCATCGGGAGTGGGCGCTGAGACCGACCCGGCCGTGCGCAAGAAGACGATGATCCAGCTGAAGATCAGCACCGCGGCGATCAGCTCGACCGCGGTGAGGTTGTAGTAGCCGACCGCGAAGAAGGCGGCGAGCAGGATGATCACCAGAACGTAGATCCAGCCGAACGCCACGAACACGCGCGGGATGCTCGGCAGGAACCACGGCAGCCCGACGACGATGATCCCGAAGACGACCGTCATGCCCGTCGCGACCGTGTTGTGCAGGAGGAAGAACTCGTCGACGGGGAAGAGCCCGACGCACGCGAGGAAGATCCCCATCAGGATGAGCCCGCCGCGCACCATGAACCGGCCGCGACGCTCCTCAGGGGTCTCAGCCGGCAGGCCGGCTGTGGCGTACCGGGAGATGGTCGTGACCATGATCCCGGCGATGACCAGCGTCACGTTGAAGGCGACGGACGCGCTGTTGGTGCTCATCCCGAGCGCGGAGAGGTTGTCACGCCACCAGTGCACATCGCTCGAGGCGAGCATGCTGGCGAACGCTCCGACCACGAGGAACACGGCGAGCACCAGCGAGAGCACCATGGGGTTGAGAGCGACCGCGCTGAGGAAGCAGACGTATCCGGTCAGGGCGAAGGCCACGGCCACCAGGATCGCTCCGGGGAGCGGGAACACCGGGGCGTCCGTGAAGCTCCGTTCGAGGAGTTCGGCGATGCCGAGCCAGCCGAGGCAGGCGATCGCCGCGTGGGCGAACGCGATGGCGGTGAGGTCGTACCAGCGCAGCCGATCACCCGGCACGCTGAAGCCGTCGCGGACCGCCTGCGGGTCGGGCCGTTCCGGTCGCACCGCGAACCGGCCGAGCGTGAACGCGATCACCGCGGTGATGGCCCCGCCGCATGCGGCGAAGACGCCGATCGACCCGCTGCCGCTGATCGCCAGGTCGTGACCCCAGAACACCGGCAGGCCGATCGCGAACCCCGCGACGAAGAAGCCGGCACCGACGATGAGTGCCGTCGCCTCGAAGACCGCGGCGGACGTCTCCGGGCCGCGCACCTGTCTCAGCACCTGCACGACTCTGCTCGCCAGCGCGTTCATCCTCGTCCTTCCCGGTCCACATCATAGAAGGAGCGCAGATCCGGCGCGGCCGGTGGTACCATCACGGAACGGATCGTATACAACGTCGTCGTTCCACCACCCGAGGTGATCAGTCATGAACGGTGCACCCGCTGCCCCCGCCGAATCGGTATCGACTCTCGTCGCGCGCAACATCAGTGATTTCAGAGCCGCCGTCTCCGAGTCCTTCGTCCCGCTGCAGGTCTCCACGGCAGGGCCCGACCACTTCCGCGGCGTCATCCGTGGTGCGTCCGTCGACGAGGTCCACGTGACCGAAGTGCGCGCCACATCGCACATCGTCGAGCGCACCCCGGAGCTGATCGCCAGGAGCGACCGGTCCTACTTCAAGCTCAGCCTGATGCTCGCCGGCACCGGCCTGTTGATCCAGGACGATCGGGAGGCCGTGCTCCAGGCCGGGGATCTCGCGGTGTACGACACCGATCGGCCGTACTCGCTCGTCTTCGACGAGGGGTTCCGCACGATGGTCGTCATGTTCCCGAAGCACCTCCTGAGCCTTCCCCCCGACGTGGTCGGCCAGCTCACCGCCGTGCGCATCTCCGGGCAGGAGGGTCTGGGCGGCATGGTCGTGCCGTACCTCACCCAACTCGCCGGGAACCTCGACCAGCTCGCCGGTGCCACCGGGGCACGCCTCGCGCACAGCGCCCTCGACCTCGTCTCCACGGTCTTCACCCGCGAGCTCGGGCTCGACGGTGTCTCGGCGGATCCGCATCGCGCGCTCGTGCAGCGCATCCGCTCCCACATCGACCGGAACCTCGCGTCGACCGACCTCGGTCCCGCATCGATCGCCTCGGCACACTTCATCTCGACCCGTCACCTGCACGGCCTGTTCCAAGAGCAGGGTGTGACCGTGTCGACGTGGATCCGCACGCGCCGTCTCGAACAGTGCCGCCGCGATCTGCTCGACCCGATGCTCGCCGACCGACCCGTGGCCGCGATCGCCGCCCGCTGGGGCTTCGTCGACGCGGCGCACTTCAGTCGCGCATTCAAGTCGGCATTCGGGATCTCCCCCAGCGAGTACCGCGCCGCCCACTGAGCGCGACCCGAGGACTCACCGTGCGGGACCGGTGATCGGTGCGCGCGGAATCGCCGTCATGACCGCTTGCCCTGGACGGCACGCCGGTTGACTCTCGGCGCGCGATGGGCCTCGCGACCTTGAGCCCCTGAGGGCGTCGGACCGAGCATGAGGCAAGCGCATCGCGACGACGCGGTGCCCGGGGCGAAGAGGCCCTGCCGTGTGCGACGTCTGGACCCGCATGACCGACATCACGACCGACCCGGCACTGGATGAATGGCGAACCTACGATGAGTTCGCCGCCGGGATCGACACCTTCCGCCTGCCGAGCACGCTGCTCGCCGAAACCTCCTTGACGCTGACCCTCGACGACGGCGGCACGCTCTCGCTGCGCTTCGACGAGGAGACCGTCACCTGGGAGGGCTTCGGGGTCGGCGGCACGGACCCGTATGACGCCGTCCGTGTGCGCGAGGACGTCGTGTTCATCAACATCCCGTTCGAGAGCCGGGAGCGCGAGGCCCTGACGGTCGTGGTCTCCTCCTCCACGCATCGGGCGACCGTCATCCGCTCACGCATCGCCGCCGAGGCCGTCGAGGGCACTCCGCAGGTCGGACAGGACTTCTGGGCGGCCACGACGGATGCGGGGCCGGCCACCGGCGAGGTCCCCGGCCCCAGCCGCGACCTGATCGGCAAGCGCAACATCTACCGTTACAGCCCGTACCACCTGTACGAGCACGTGTACGTGTCGAGCCAGCGGTACGCGTGGCAGTGCCTCGAGGGCGTGCAGCGCGGTCACGGCGACATGGACCTGTCGACCGTCTGGAAGTTCGCCGACGGCCTGTACCTGTTCTGCTTCCGCGAGTTCCGCATCGCCGTCGCGAGCGTCTGGCTGCACGACCTCGGCTACCAGCTGATGACGACCGGGATCTTCCTCGGGCTGAACGGCGATGGCGACTCCGAGCACTCCAGGGCCGGCGGGCACATCTACCCGCTCGGCTCGGTCGCCTATCCCGACGCGCAGCCCGTCTGATCGACAGCGAGAACAGGAGACACCATGGGCAATGCCGACATCATCCGCGAACACTACGCGGCGAGCGACCGCGGCGACCTCGACGGGATGCTCGCGCCGTTCGCACCCGATGTGCAGTGGACCGAGGCCGCCGGCTTCCCCTACGCGGGAACCTACATCGGCCCCGACGCGGTGGCCGCCAACGTGTTCCAGCGCATCCAGGAGGACTGGGACGACTACACCGTGGCCATCGACGAGGTCCTCGACGCCGGCGATGCGGTCGTGGGCATCGGCACCTACTCCGGCACCTATCGGCGCACCGGCCGCTTCTTCGCCGCACGGGTGGCCCATGTGTGGCGCCTGGCGGACGGCAAGGTCGTGGCCTTCGAGCAGTTCACCGACACCGAGCTCGTGTCCCGCGCACTGCGCGACTGAGCGACGCCACCCCATCACTGCACGACACGAACGGCACGCACAGCACGATCCGAACACGAGAGGCAGGAACCACATGAACAAGCGCGCATCAGGCGCCGCGGCACTCATCGCCGTGGCAGCCCTCGCCCTGGCCGGCTGCGCCGGAGGAGACGGCGGATCCGGTGGGGGCGACGGAGCCCCGATCGTGGTCGGGTCCATCAACACCATCAGCGGGCCGGCCACCTTCCCCGAGGCCTCCCAGGCGGCGGCCGCGGTCTTCGACGCCTTCAACGACGCCGGAGGACTGGACGGCCGCAAGATCGACTACAAGACCCTCGATGACAAGGGCGACCCCGCCACGGCGACCGCCTCGGCCAGGGAACTGGTCGGCAGCGACGGCGCCGTCGCGCTGGTCGGCTCCGCGAGCCTGATCGAGTGCGAGATCAACGCCAAGTACTACGAGCAGGAGAGCATCCTGTCGATGCCGGGAATCGGTGTCGACACCGGCTGCTTCGACAGCGAGAACATCTCGCCGGCGAACGTCGGCCCGTTCAACGACATGACCCTCACGCTGCAGTACGGATCCGAGGTGCTCGGGCTCGACGACATCTGCATCCTGCTGGAGATCGCCGGCTCCACCCGGCCGACCTACCAGGCCGCCATCGACAAGTGGTCGGAGATCACCGGCAAGGAGCCGAAGTACGTCGACGACACCGTCCCGTACGGCGCATCCGACTACACCCCGTACATCGTCAAGGCGCGCGAGGCCGGCTGCAAGGCCCTCGCGATCAACCCCGTCGAGCCGGACGCGATCGGTCAGGTCAAGGCCGCGAACGCCCAGGGCTGGGACGACGTCACCTGGCTGTACCTGACGAGCGTCTACAGCGAGAACTTCGCCGAGGCCGTGGACGATGCGGGAGCCGGCATCTACGTTCCCGCCGAGTTCTACCCGTTCACGGACGACAGCGAGATCAACGCCGACTGGCGCACCCTGATGGAGGACAACGACATCCCGCTGACGTCGTTCAGTCAGGGCGGCTACCTCGCGGCGACCTACTTCATCGAGGTGCTCAAGGGCATCGACGGCGACATCACCCGTGAGAGCGTCTCCGAGGCGCTGAAGAACATGGAGCCGATCGAGAACCCGATGGTCGGCACGCCCTACGCGTTCGGCACGCAGAACACCGCGGGCTGGCCGATCATCCTCAAGTCCGGCACCCACGCCTGGGAGCAGGTCGCCGACGACTGGCTCCGCATCGGCGAGTAGTCCACCAGACCGCCTGCCGCCGGGCGCATTACCGGCGGCAGGCACCTTCCCCCTCCCCCCTCGGAACAGAAAGGACGCCCATGCTGCAAGGTGCCATCGCGGGGCTCGCCGCCGGCGGTCTCTACGCGGTTCTCGGCGTATGCCTGACGCTCATGTCCCGGCTCGTGCGGGTCGTGAACTTCGCCCAGGCCGCGACCGGCATGTTCGGCGGCTTCACAGCCGTGTGGTTCGTGCGCGAACTGGGGCTGCCCATCTGGGTCGGCTCCGTGCTCGGGGTGCTCGTGGCAGGGCTGCTGGCCGCGGCGATCGGCTTCATCGCTGCGACGTGGCTGTCCGAAGCGTCGACCACGACCCGCTCGGCGATGACCGTCGGCCCGCTGCTGCTGCTGATCTCGATGTCGTTCATCCTGTTCGGCAACAAACCGCAGCCGTTCGCGCCGATCATCGCCGGGCCCGCTTTCACGATCGGCGGCGTCGTCGTCAGCCAGGTCACGGTCGCAACCGTCGCGATGGCGATCGTGACGGCCATCGCCGTGCGCATCGTCCTGCGTCGCACCAGAGTCGGAACGCAGCTGCGCGCCCTCTCCGAGCGCCCCACGACGGCCGAACTGCTCGGCATCCGCTCGCGGCCGCTCTCCATCGCGGTGTGGTTCGTCACGGGTGTGATCAGCGCGATCGCGATCATCATCGTGGCGCCGTCGCAGTCCAACGACGCGACGAGCCTGTCGATGCTCATCGTGCCCGCCGCCGCGGCCGCGCTCCTCGGCGGCTTCCGCCGTCTCGACCTCGCCGTCGCCGGCGGACTCATCCTCGGCGTGCTCGGCGGACTCGTCGCCCAGATCGACGAGGTCGCGCTGGTGCGCAACTTCCTCCCGTTCCTGTTCATCGTCGTCCTGCTGCTCTGGACGCAGCGCAAGGAGGTGTGGGATGCCGCTCGTTGACCGCCCCTGGTTCCGGGTCACCTGGCCATTCGCCGTCGCCCTCGTCGGCATCGGGGTCGGTGCGATCCTCAGCTCGGCCCTGCCCGGGTACTTCGTCTTCCTCGCCATCAGCGCGGTCACCGCCGCCATCGCCATCCTCGGCCTCGGCATCGTGACCGGCTCCGCAGGGATGATCGCCCTGTGCCAGCTCACGTTCGCAGCCGTCGGCGCCTGGATCGTGTCGCTGCTCAACGTTGTGCAGGCGCCGGGAGGATTCCTCCTATGGCTGATCCTCGGCGGTGTCGCGGCGGGGCTCGTCGGCATCCTGGTCGGCCTTCCCGCCCTGCGGCTGCGGGGGGTGAACCTGGCGGTCGTGACCCTCGGCTTCGCCGCAGCGGCCGACGTCACGCTGGTGCAGATCCAGTTCCCCGGCTCGGCGGACGGCACGGCCATCGAACGACCGGAGATGTTCTCGAACGACCGCCAGTTCTTCTTCCTGTCCATCGTCGTGCTCGCGGTCTGCGCTCTCGGAGTGTTCTTCCTGCAGCGGGGCCGCTGGGGGTCGAGCTGGAAGGCCGTGGCATTCTCCGAACGGGGAACCGCCGCCTCGGGGCAGAGCGTGCAGGCGGCCAAGCTGACCGCCTTCGCCGTCTCCGCGGCCCTCGGCGGCATCTCGGGTGGGCTGCTGGCCGGTCAGGTGCAGCTGCCGTTCGCGTCGAGCTTCACTCCGCTGCAGTCCCTCGCGCTCTACGTGCTGGCGATCATGTCCGGCGCCCACCTGATCGACATGGCGATCTTCGGCGGGCTGCTCTGGGTGCTCGTTCCCGAGCTGCTCAAGCGCTGGGGTGTGCCGCAGGACTGGGCTTTCGTCGTCTTCGGCGTGCTGGGCGTGCAGGCTCTCACCAGCGGGACCAACCTCGGCCAGGGCATCCGCAACCTGCTCTACCGCCGCGCGGACCGGCGAACCGCGAACGCGCAGCTCACCGCCCTGCCTGCCGATGCCGGAGCCGATGCCTCGGCCGTCACGACGACGACAACGGCCACGGTCGACGATGCGGACCTGCGTGGTGCGCCCGTGCTCACCGTGGAGGGTCTCACCGTGCAGTTCGGCGCACTCAAGGCACTGGACGATGTGTCGTTCCAGGTGCCGGCCGCATCGATCATGGGGCTGATCGGGCCCAACGGCGCAGGGAAGTCGACCTTCGTCGACGCGATCAGCGGCTTCCTGCCGAAGCACGGAGGACGTGTGCTGCTCGGCGACCGCGACCTGGCCGGCCTCTCCCCCACCCGTCGCGCGAGATTGGGGCTGCGGCGCACGTTCCAGCAGGATCGGGTCCCGCCCGCGCTCACGGTCGGCGCCTACGTGCGGTTCGTAGCCAGACGCCGGCTCGCGAAGGCCGACATCGACGAGGTGCTGGAGTTCTTCGGCTGCCCTCCGTCCCGCGCGCGCCTGTCGAGCGTCGACGTCGGCACCCGGAGGCTCGTGGAGGTCGCCGCGAACGTCGCAGCCCGACCCCGTCTGCTGATCCTCGACGAACCCGCTGCCGGCCTGTCGCACGAGGAGCACCTGGCGCTCGCGGCACGTCTGCGAGACCTGCCGGCGCGCTACGGCGTCGCGCTGATCATCATCGAGCACGACCTCGACCTCGTGCGCTCCGTGTGCCCCACTCTGACCGTGCTCGACTTCGGTCGGGTGCTGGCGAGCGGGCCGCAGGCCGAGGTGCTCGCGAACCCCGACGTGGTGAAGGCCTACATGGGAGAGACGGAGCTGCTGACATGAGCGAACTCGTGCTGGACGCCGTGACGGTGAGTCGCGGAGCCGGACCCGTCATCTCCGACGTCTCGCTGCGGGTCGCCGGCGGCGAGGTGCTGGCCCTGGTCGGCCCCAACGGTGCGGGGAAGACGAGTCTGATCGAATCCGTCTCCGGTGTGACCCCTCACTCCGCGGGGACGATCACCCTGGACGGCGAACCCATCGACCGGCTCTCCCGCGTCACCAGGGCGCGCCGCGGCATCGTGCACATCGAGCAGGGCCGTGCCGTCTTCCCGTCGCTGACCGTGCGGGAGAACCTCTCGCTCACAGCGCGCACCCCTTCGGAGTTCGACGCCGTCCTGGCGCAGTTCCCCGAACTCGAGAAACGCATCGACGCCCCCACCGCCCTGCTGTCGGGTGGGGAGCAGCAGATGGTCGTGCTGGCCAGGGCATTCGCCGCGAAACCCCGCATCCTGCTGATCGACGAGATGTCGCTCGGCCTCGCCCCCGTCGTCTTCCTGAGGCTGATGCCGATCGTGCAGTCCATCGCCGAGTCCGGGGTCGGGGTGCTGCTGGTCGAGCAGTTCACCCAGCTCGCTCTCGGGTTGGCCGAGGAAGCGGTGGTCGTCGCCGGCGGGCGCGTCTCGTTCCAGGGCACGGCGCAGGCGCTGCAGGAGGACCCCGCGTTGCTGCACCGGGCCTACCTCGGCGGCTGAGCACGTGTCGGGGGTCGAGCGACCGTCGGCGATCACCGGGACGTGGGGATTAGCCTGAGAGGATGACCCAGACCATCCACGCCCGCGCCGCCCTCCTCGACATGGACGGCACCCTCGTCGACTCGACCGCCGTGGTGGAGCGGCTGTGGCTGGCCTGGGCGGAGCCGCACGGGATCGCCCCCGAGACGGTGCTGAGTGTGGTGCACGGACGTCAGGGTCACCAAAGCATGGCGATCATGCTGCCCGAGCGCGATCACGCGATCAACCTCCGCGAGAACGAGGTCATGCTCGCGAACGAGGCGTCCGACGTGGAAGGCGTCATCATGATCCCCGGCGCCGACGGTCTGCTCGATGCCCTGCAGCCCTTCGCCCACGCGATCGTGACCTCCGCCAACGTCGCCTTGATGACCGCGCGGATGCGTCAGGCCGGGCTGACCGTGCCCGCCCTCGCCGTGACGGCCGAGAACGTGTCCGCGTCGAAGCCCGACCCTGAGGGCTTCCTCCTCGCTGCGCGCACGCTGGGCGTCGACCCCGCGAACTGCCTCGTGTTCGAGGACTCCGGCGCCGGGATCCAGGCCGCCCACGCCGCGGGCATGCGAGTGATCGGAGTCGGCCCGCACGCCGCCGCCCATGCCCCGACCGCGCACGTGGACGACCTCACGCAGGTGTCGATCGCCGCCGTCGACGACGGCTTCGAGCTCCGGATCGGCTGAGCGGTCCGGAGCTCACACCCGGTCGCCTAGGCGGCGGAGCGGTGCGCCACCGGTCGCCGTCGCAGCGCGGGCTCGAGCACAGCGGGCGGGTTGTACTGCTGATCGAGGCGTCCGACATCGGTGCCGGGCGGGACGATCGCGTCGATCCGGTCGAGCACCTCGTCCGTGAGCGCGATGTCCACTCCCGCAAGCAGGTCGTCCAGCTGCTCCATCGACCGCGGGCCGATCAGCGCGCTCGTGACACCGGGATGCGCGATCGCGAACGCCATCGCGAGGTGGGTCATCCGGATGCCGGTCTCCTCGGAGAGCGCGACGATCTGCTCCACGGCGTCGATCCGCCGCTCGTCCTGGTTGTGCCGGAACATGGTCGCGCGAGCGAGATCGGTCTGCTGTCCCCTCCGGAACCGTCCGGTCAGCATGCCGCCGGCGAGAGGACTCCAGACGAGGGCGCCCATGCCGTAGCGCTGCGCGACGGGCAGCACTTCCCGTTCGATGCCACGGTTCAGGATCGAGTAGGTCGGCTGCTCGGTGCGGAAGCGCTCGAGGCCCCGACGCTCGGAGGTCCACTGCGCCTCGACCTGCATCGAGGCGGGGAAGTCCGAGCTTCCGATCGCCCGCACCTTGCCGCTACGGACCAGATCGGTCAACGCGGAGAGCGTCTCCTCGAGGTCGACGGTGTCGTCAGGACGGTGCGCCTGGTACAGGTCGATGTAGTCGGTCCCCAGCCGACGGAGCGAGTCCTCGACGGCGCGCATGATCCATCGGCGGGAGTTGCCGCGCCTGTTCGGGTCGGTGCCCATCGGTCCGTTGAACTTCGTGGCCAGGACCACGTCGTCGCGACGGCCGGCGAGCGCCTTGCCGATGAGCTCTTCGGAGCCGCCCTGCGAGTATCGGTCGGCCGTGTCGATGATGTTGATGCCCGCATCGATGGCTCGATGCACGATGCGGATGGAGTCCCGCTCGTCGCCGTTCCCGATGCTGCCGTCCGTGCCGAGCATCATGGCCCCGAGGGCGAACGGGCTCACCTGGATCCCGGTCCTGCCGAGGGTGCGGTAGTGCATGTCGTGTTCCTTCCATCGATGGCGCTCTGCTGTCCGGTGCCCTATCGTTGACCGAAGTGGAACGCCTTTCCGGAAGCATACGGAACAGTGTTCCGTTTATGCAACCCCCGGAGGATCCATGCGCGCCGACGCCCGCCGCAATGCCGACGCACTGACCGACGCCGCGCGCGAGGTCTTCGCCACGGAGGGGGTCGACGCGCCCGCGAGGCTGATCGCCGAGCGCGCAGGCGTCGGAGTGGGCACCCTGTACCGCCGCTTCCCGCAGCGGTCGGACCTCGTGGTCGCCGTCTTCCGGCATGCCGTCGATGCCACCGCGGCGGCCGCGGACGAGCTCGCCGCCGCGCACTCCCCGGATGACGCGCTCGCCCTGTGGCTGCAGCGCTTCACGCAGTTCGTCGCCACGAAGCGCGGGCTCGCTGCCGCGCTGCACTCCGGAGATCCCGCCTTCGAGGCACTGCCGTCGTACTTCACCGCCGAACTCGGCGGAGCGCTCGAACGTCTTCTCGACGCCGCAGCCGAGGCGGGGACGATCCGCCGCGACGTCGACGCGACGCAACTCCTGTACGCCGCAGCGAACCTCTGCCACTCCGCGGGGTCGGAGGAGCAGAGTCAGGTCCTGGTCGGGCTGCTCGTGGACGGTCTCCGCTACCGCGCAACGGCCGGGACCCGCCCCTGACGCACCCTCGGTCGGTCACATCCCGGCGTGGTCGAAGGCGATGGTCGGCACGTCGACGACGTGCGAACCGCCGTCCGCGACGATCACGGCACCGGTGATGTAAGACGACTCCCCTGACCCGAGGAAGCGCACAACCGAGGCGATCTCGGAGGGGCGCGCCGGGCGACGCAGCGGCACGTCGGCCGTGACGGTCGCATACGCCTCCTCACGGGAACCGAGCCCCGCGTGCGAGGCGAACTCGTCCATCTCGTCGTCGGCCATGGGCGTCTGCACCCAGCCGGGGCAGATCGCGTTCACCCGCACGCCGTGCCGGCCGTAGTCACGTGCCAACGTGCGGGTCAGACCGATCAGCGCATGCTTGCCCACCGTGTACCCGGCCACCGACGGGCCGGCGAACAGACCGGCGAGCGAGGAGACGATCACGATCTGCCCCTTCGCCTCGATCAGCGCAGGAAGGGCCTCGCGCGCCATCGTGAACGCCGTCGTGAGGTTCGCGCGGATCGCCGCCTCCCAGCTCGCATCGTCGGTGTCGCCGACCGGGGAGAACCCGTGGCCGCCGGCATTCGCGACGAGCACATCGATGCGACCGAAGCGCGCCAGCACCTCGGCGACAGCGGCCTGGGCCGACGCGGTGTCCGCGGCATCCGCGATGACGGGCATCGCACCCACCGCCCGCTCCACCTCGTGCAGCGGCTCCGCTCGCCGACCCACCACCACGACGTGGGCCCCCTCTGCCGCGTAGCGCTCGGCGATGGCCGCGCCGATGCCCGTGCCGCCTCCGGTGATGACGACGACGCGCCCTGAGACGCTCGATCCGACCGTGATTCCCATGTCTTCTCCTGTGTGGTGTTCGCTCGATGCGCGTGCGCGCGGTGGTCTGGTCCGATGCGTCCGTGTCAGGCGGGGAATCCCGAGCGGGCGGTGTAGCCGAAGTCGCTGATCAGCGTGGTGCCGTTCACCGCCGCGGCGTGAGGCGACAGCAGGTAGGCCACGTGGGCGGCCACCTCGTCCGCGGTCTGCACGGGGAACCCGGGATCGTCCAGAGCGGCCTCACCCAGATCGCCGCGACTCATCGGTGTGTCGACGATCGACGGGGCGATCGAGTTCACGCGGATCCCGGTGCCGAGGAGATCGACGGACAGGGCGCGGCCGAACTGGACGACCGCGGCCTTCGACGCGCAGTAGGGGACCATCCCTGGTGACGCGACGAGGGCCGAGTCGCTTGCGAGGAGGACGATGGATCCCCGATCCGCGATCCGCAGCGCGGGGAGCGCGTGCTTGAGCACCAGGAAGGGCCCTGTCACGTTGACGGCGAGCACGGTGTTCCACGCAGCGAGGTCGGTGTCCTCGATCGACGAGCCGACCGGGCCGGAGATGCCTGCGCAGCACACCACGTGATCCACCCCGCCGAGACCGTCGACCGCCCTGAGCACGCCGGCGCGCACCTGCTCTTCATCCGTCACGTCGGCGAGGACGAGAACCGCCTCCGCCGCTTCCGGAACCGCGTCCCGCACGAGCGCAGCGGTGCCCTCCAGAGCGGCGCTGTCGCGGTCGAGCAACGCCACCCGCATCCCCTCCTGCGCGAGCGCGCGGGCCGTGGCGCGCCCGATGCCGCTCCCGGCACCCGTGATCAGGGCCGTCCTGTCGTGCAGCTGCAGATCCATCTGTCCCTCGCAGGCCGTCCCTGCACCGGTGGTGCGGGAGAGGACGGCGGTGTCATCACGGTCATCCTGCTCCCCTGTTCCCGGCCGTTCGAAGGTTCGGGAGGAGGCTGTGCACGCTGGCACCATCGTCTTTCCCTCAGGGTCAAGCGCGTCGTCGACAGCACGAGCAGACTCGCTCTATCGACGATTCCCCTCGTCGTCGATGCCGTGTCCGCACGGCCGTCACCCAGCAAAGGAGCCGACGTGGCAGACCCGACATCCGCGTCCACGACGCATACGCACACCTCTCTCCGACCCGGAGCCCTCGGCGTCGCCGGGATCGTCTTCCTCGTCCTCGCCGCCGTCGCCCCGCTCACGGGCATCGTGGTGGTGGCCTCGCTCGCCATCGCGCTGGGCAACGGCGGTGGCACGCCCATGTCGTTCTTCCTGGTCGCGGCGATCCTGCTGCTGTTCGCGATCGGCTACGCCCAGATGTCGAAGCAGCTCGTGAACGCCGGAGGCTTCTACGCGTTCGTGGTGAAGGGCCTCGGTCGCACCGGTGGCCTCATCGCGGGTCTGATCGCCACCCTCGGCTACAACTTCTTCGTCGTCGGAACGATCGGCACCAGCGGCTTCTTCATGCAGACGATCATCCGCGACCTCACCGGCCTCGACGTGCACTGGCTCGTCTGGGGTCTGCTGTCCATCGTCGTCTGCTTCGTGCTGGCCCGGGTGGGTGTCGACTTCAGCTCGAAGATCCTGGGGGTCTGCCTCGTGCTCGAGGTGCTGATGCTCGTGGTGTTCGACATCTCCGTGCTCGTGCAGACGGGCTACGACGTGGCGGCGTTCAGCCCCGAGGCCGTGTTCTCCGGGTCGCTGCCCATCGGCCTGCTGCTGGCGGCGACCGGCTTCCTCGGCTTCGAGGCGACGGCGCTGTTCAGCGAGGAGGCCAAGCAGCCGCTGCGCACCATCCCGCGGGCGACCTACACCTCGATCATCGCGATCGGCGTGATCCTCGGTGTCACCACCTGGGCCGTCGTGAGCGCGACCGGTGTGGCGCAGGCCCAGGCCACCGCGCTCGAGCACCTGCCAACGGGCGACCTCATCTTCTCGCTGTCGCAGCAGTACCTGGGCGGCCCGCTCACGACCGTGATGATGATCCTGCTCCTGGTGAGCCTGTTCGCCGCCATGCTCGCCTTCCACAACTCGGCGACGCGCTACCTGTACTCGCTGGGGCGGGCCAGGATCCTCCCGCAGGCCCTCGCCCGCACGCGTGCCAACGGCGCGCCGCAGCTGGCCGGGATCGTGCAGGCCGGCTTCGCCGCGGTCGTCGCGGTGATCTTCGCCATCGCGGGAGCGGACCCGATCGTCACGCTCGTCCCCGCCATGCTCGGCTTCGGCACCCTGAGCGTGCTGATCCTGCAGGGACTCGCCGCGATCTCGATCGTCGTCTACTTCCGCCGCCGCCAGGACCCGCGCTGGTGGAGCACGTTCATCGCCCCCGGCATCGGCTTCCTCGGCATCGCGGCCATCTCCGTCCTCGCCGTCGTGAACTTCAACATCGTCGCCGGGTCGGAGGAGCTCGCCATCCGGCTGATGCCGCTGCTGCTGGTGGTCGCCCTGATCGGCGGCATCGGCTACGGGGCCTACCTGAAGCGCGCCAGACCGGCCGTCTACGAAGGCCTCGCCACCGACCTGGAGCAGTTCAGCGACCGCTGACCGCCCCCAGACCATCCATCGAAGGAGATCGCATGACCACTCTGAATCCCGCCGACACCTCGACCTGGCTGCCCCTGGAGGGACTGGCACCCGGCTTCGACGCCAACAAGGCCCCGCACTCGACCGCGCTGAGCGGCACCGAGGTCACCGTCGTCGACGGTCGCGGCACCCGCATCGTGCATCGCTTCGCCGACTCGACCGTCTCGTGGGAGTACCAGCCGGGAGCGGAGGACGACACCGAGGCTGCGGCGGACACCGACGACTACGAGGCCTTCGAGGTCGACGAACAGCTCTACTTCGTGCAGTTCCACCACCGCTACCTGCCGCACGAGGCCGTCTCGCTCATCCTCGACCTGCGACAGGGCCGCGCTCTGGCCGTGATCTCCGAGATCCTGCCGGCACCGGAGCAGGGCCGCACCCGCGTGCAGCACCATTTCGCCCCCGGGGCGATCGAGGGCATCGAGCAGAGCGGCGAAGAGGCCGCTCCCACGACGACCCTCATCGGTCGCAGGGTCGAGTGGGTGTACAGCGAAGAGCACGCGTACGAACACGTCTACCTGTCGTCGCACTGGTACTCGTGGCAGTGCCTCGCGGGACCGGAACGCGGCCTCGCCGACACGGATGAGAACAGCGTGTGGCAGATCCGCCCCGGCATCTACGTGTTCGCCTGGCGCGAGAAGGTCATCCCCTGCGCATCCGTGACGATCGCCGACCACCGCGACGTGAACGCGATCCGCTCCCACGGCGTGCTGTTCGGCCTCGACGAGAGCGGGGAGGTGCCGACGCACTTCACGTTCGGCGCCCACGGACGACTGCTCTCCACGACGCTGCACGCGCCGGAGCTCGAGCCCGCGACCTTCGGAGCCGTCTGACATGACCGACGTCGCCGACCTCATCGTCACCGGTTCCGCGATCCGCACGGCCGACCGCGCGAACCCGGTGGTCGAGGCCTTCGCCGTGCGCGACGGCAGGATCATCGCGGTCGGAGCGCGCTCGGACATCGAAGCGCTCCGGGGTCGCAGGACCCGTCTGCTCGAGGTCGGCGACGCGGCCGTGTACCCCGGTTTCGTCGATGTGCACAACCACCACGCGCTCGCCGGGCGCACGGACCTGTTCGAGTTGTCGCTCGCGCCGTCGCTGAGTCTCGATGAGGTGCTCGACCGCGTGCGGGAGAAGGCCGCGGAGCTGCCGCAGGACGCCTGGATCGTCGGCGGCGCGGTGGCGACCACCCTGCTGCCCTCCCTCGCGAACACCGCGAGCCGACGCCGCCTGGACGAGGCGAGCGGCGGGCGCCCGGTGATGCTCATGGAGGATTCCCGCCACAACCGCTGGGTGAGCAGTCGGGCGCTGGAGCTCGCGGGCATCACGGCGGAGCACGTCCCCGAGTCGGGGGTGACCCTGCTCGACCCTGACGACGGCACACCCTCCGGCGTCCTGCTCGAAGCCGCGGGGATCCCGGTGCAGGAGGCGTACGACCGCACGGGCGGGCTCACACCGCAGCAGCACGCCGCGGCCTCCCGACGAGGTGTCGAGATCCTCAACTCCTACGGCGTGACGGCGTTCCAGGATGCAGGGGTCTCGGTGGACATCCTCCGCGCGCTCTCCGACCTCGACCGCGCGGACGACCTGCGCGCCTGGGTCGTGTCATCGCTGCTGATCAACGACGAGATCTTCGGGTTCGACCCGATCGGCGCTCCCCTGCTCGACCGGGGCGAGGAGTTCCGCACCCCGCACCATCGGCCCGATTTCGTCAAGATCTTCCTCGACGGCGTTCCGCCGGCCCGGACCGCCGCCTTCCTCGACCCGTACCCCGCCGACCCGGTGCACGGCGCACACTTCCACGGCGAGACGACCATGACCCTCGACGAGCTCACGAGGTGGCTGCGCGCCGTGGCCGAGCGTGGCCTCGGCGCCAAGGTGCACTGCACGGGGGACGGCTCCGCCCGACTGGTCCTCGACGCCGCGGAGCAGCTGCGCGCAGCAGGCTTCACCACGCCCGTGCAGATCGCGCACGGGCAGTTCCTCGCCGAGTCCGACGTCCCTCGGCTGGCGGAGCTGAACGTCTCGGCCGACATCTCCCCGTTCATCTGGTACCCCGGGGTGATCCCGCAGGCGCTGGCCGACGTGCTCGGTGATCGGGCGGAGCACTCGCAGCCCAACCGCTCTCTCCTCGATGCCGGGGCGCTCGTGGCCGGCGGATCCGACTGGCCGGTGAGCGATTCCCCGAACACGCTGGAGGGGCTGCAGGGCCTGGTGACCAGAGCCGATCCGCTCGGCCGCGCACCGGGACGTCTCTGGCCCGAACAGGCGATCACGGCGCAGGAGGCGCTGGAGGTCTTCACGATCAACGCGGCGACCGCAATGGGCCTCGGAAACGAGACCGGATCCCTCTCCCCCGGCAAATCGGCCGACTTCGTGGTGCTGGCACGCGATGCGATCGCCGGGCCCGCCGACGAGATCGTGCACACCTCGATCGAGTCGACGTGGTTCGCCGGTCGCCGTGTGCACGGGGACTGACCCGCGGATGCGGCGGTCGCGCCGATACGATGAGGCGATGCGACGCTTCCCCTCCTCCGTGTACGGCGTCGGAGAAGAGCCCGACCCGCGGTTCTCGCTCGCCAACGAGCGCACGTTCCTGGCGTGGACCAGGACTGCTCTCGCGCTGATCGCCGGGGGCGTCGCGCTCGAGGTGCTCGGCCTGGATCTGCATCCGGGGTTCCGCCTCGCGGCCTCGCTGCTGCTGATGGCGACCGGTACCGTGGTCGCGCCTCTCGCGTGGTGGGAGTGGATGCGGGCGGAACGCGCGATGCGGCAGTCACGGCCGCTGCCCGGCGCGCTGTCCGCCGTGCTGCTGGCGGCGGTGGTCGTGACGGTCGGGCTGCTGGTGCTCGCCGGCGTGCTGTGGCGTTGATCGGTCAGCGCGGATGATGCGACGTGCCATCGAACCGCAACGACGGTACGACCCCGGACTGCAACCGGAGCGCACCGAACTCGCCTGGCGACGCACCGCCCTCGCGATCGCGATCGGCTCGCTGCTGTCGCTGCGGGTCTTCCCGCTCGTCCTGCCGCCCGTGTTCGGGGCCTGGGGCATCGCACCAGGCGTGATCGGCGTCGGCACCGCATGCGTGCTCTGGATCGCCGCACGACGACGACAGCGCCGCACGACCGCCGTGCTCACAGAGACGGCGGCGGGGCCCCTTCCCGGTGGTTCGCTCCTGCTCGCGCTCACCGTGTTCGGGACCGGCTTCGGCGTGATCGCGGTGGTCCTCGTCGTCGTCGCACAGCTCGCGATGTGACTGGTCGGCACCGACGCCCCCTCAGACGTCGGTGCCGACCGGACCCAGTGCCAGCCGGACCCGGTGCCAGCCGGACCCGGTGCCGACCTCAGTCGGCGACCGTCAGCACGGCGCGTCCCACCGCGCGCAGCACAGTGGCATCGTGCACGGAACGGGCACCCGGCACGTAGCGCACGCGCTGCAGCGAACCGCCGCGGAACGGATACGACCGGTGCTCTTCGTGCAGCTCCCAGTCGACGGGGCCACCGAAGTCGTAGCCGACGCTGATGCCCGTGAAGGGCGACATCCCGATCAGCATGGACACGTCGTCGATCCGGGCGTCGTCTCGCCCGTCGACCTCGACGCTCGCGCTCCAGCGCAGACCGGGCTGTTCGTCCATGCGCACCACGAGGCGATGCGGACCGGCGCCGAGCAGGGAACCTCGCGCGCGGTGCATGCGTCCGTACGCGTTGTACACGAGCAGCGGGGCGCCGCGGTCGAGCGCGAGCAGGTAGCCGCCGCCCTGGTCGCCGTGCGCCACGATCACCCCTGCGGCGTCGTGGCCGGCCTCGAGATCCACCTCGATCCGGAACGAGCGCAGCACCGTCAGCTTCGCCGCACGGAATCTCTCCAGCGGCGGGCGGAACGGGATCAGGTCGACCGGTGCCGACAACGGCTCCTCGGTGTCGGGTCGCACCCGGAACAGCGCACCCTCGTCGTCCAGCGGGAACACTGTGTTCCGCCATGCCTCGGCATGCCAACGATCTGCGAGTGCGGCGACGACCTCCGGGTGGGCATGCGCGACGTCGACGGTCTCCGTGGGATCGAGCTCCAGGTCGTACAGTTCCCAGCTCCCGCCTGCCGGTCCTTCGGCCGGTGTGGGGGTCACGGTCGAGAGCGCCTTCCAGCGGCCGTCCACGATCGCTCGCCGCCCCACGCACTCGAAGTACTGCACCTCACGCCCGTCCGCGCGAGGGTTCGCGAGCACATCCACGATGCTGCCGCCGTCCATGTCGAGCGCGGGCACGCCGTTGCGTTCGGCCAGGGCAGGCACCCCGCAGAGTTCCAGCAGCGTGGGCGCGAGGTCGGACACGAACACGAACTGGTCGCGCAGCCCGCCGCGCATCGGTGCATCGGGCCAGGACACGAGCAGAGGCGCGTGCACTCCCCCCTCGTAGGTGGTGGCCTTGAACGAGCGGAACGGGGTGTTGGACACCCGCGCCCACCCTGTGGGGTACTGCCCGAACAGGCGCGGCCCGCCGATGTCGTCCACGTCGCGCGGCACGTCGGTGACCCAGTCCTCGGGCATGCCGCCGTGGCTGCCGAACTGCGCGAAGTAGCTCCGCGTGCCGGTCGGACCGCCCTCCGCCGTCCCCCCGTTATCGCTGGCGATCACCACGATGGTGTTCTCGCGCTCCCCGCTGCGTTCGAGTCGATCGAGCAGGCGACCGACGCTCTGGTCGATCTCGTCCACGGCCGC
The DNA here is from genome assembly GCF_015159725.1 of Microbacterium sp. R1. Taxonomy (NCBI): domain Bacteria; kingdom Bacillati; phylum Actinomycetota; class Actinomycetes; order Micrococcales; family Microbacteriaceae; genus Microbacterium; species Microbacterium sp. R1. The sequence goes on from NZ_JADDUD010000005.1 coordinate 178,261, forward strand.
CGCGTACACCTCCATGTGCCTCGCGAACAGGCGCCGGTCCTCTTCGGCGAGGTCGTCCCAGGCGGGGATCTGCGCACCGTCGGCTATCGCGTCCGTCGGCAGGTCGGCATGCGCCGGCACGATGCCCCGTTCGCGCTGCCGAGCGAATCGCTCCTCGCGCATCCGGTTCCACCCGGCCTCGTACCGACCGCGGTACTTCGCGATGTCGATGTCCTTCGCCTGGATGGGGCCGTGCACCGAGGTGTGCGCGTAATAGAGGAAGAACGGCTTGTCGGGGTCGTTCACGCGCAGATCGTCGATCATGCCGATCGCCCTGTCCGTGAGCTCGTCCGTCAGGAAGAAGCCGTCGGGGTACTCATGCAGATCGACCACTGCGTTGTCCTGCACGAGCCGGTGCGGGTGATGCAGCGAGGTGAAGCCGTCCATGCTGCCGAAGTACCTGTCGAAGCCGCGCTGCAACGGCCACGTGCGACGGTCGGCTCCGTCGTGCAGGCTCGACTCCAGGGTCAGGTGCCACTTGCCGACCATGAACGTCGCGTATCCCCCTGCCCGCAGCGACTCGGCGAGGGTCGGGGCGTCGGCGGGCAGCTCGCAGCTGAACCCCGGGTAACCGGGATCGACGTGCGCCACGAAGCCGAAGCCCGCACGGTGGGGGTTCAGGCCCGTGAGCAGGGCGGCGCGGGCCGGGGAGCACATCGGAGCGGTGCGGTAGTTCGTGAAGACCCAGCCGTCGGCGGCCAGCGCGTCGATGCGCGGGGTGTCGATCTCGCTGCCGAAGGGCCCGAGGTCGCTGAAGCCCAGATCGTCGATCAGCATCACGATCACGTTCGGAGCCCCCACTCTCGCGCGGCGAGGCTCCGGCCACCAGGGCTCGGAGGACGAGGTGAACTCCTCGGCGCGGCCCTGGAACCGTTCGTATCCACGGGCTTCGTACGACACGGACATTCAGCCCGCCTTCCGGATGAGCTCGAAGATGCGGGTGCGCAGCTCGGCGAACACCGGGAGGGCTCGTGTCGTGAGCTGATCACGATGACCGCTGAAGTCGATCTCGATGATCTCGGTGACCTTCGCGGGGCGTTCGCCGAGCACCACCACACGGTCGGAGAGGTAGACCGCCTCATCGATGTCATGGGTGACGACGACGATCGTCATCCCGAACTGCTCGCGGATGCGCAGGCACAGGTCCTCCAGCTCGAAGCGCGTCTGCGCGTCGACCGAGGCGAAGGGCTCGTCCATCACGAGCACTTCCGGCCGGTAGGCGATCGCCCGCGCGATCGCGACGCGCTGCTGCATGCCGCCGGACAGCTGCCAGGGGAACTTGGACTCCGCACCGGACAGTCCGACGGCGGAGAGGGCGGCGGCGATGCGCTCCTCGCGCTCCGCGGCGGGCAGGCGCAGATGCTTCAACGGCAGGCGCACGTTCTTCTCGACCGTGAGCCACGGCATCAGCGACCGGGTGTACTCCTGGAACACGAGCGCCATCTCCTCGGGAGGGCCGTCGATGGGGGTCCCGTCGATGGCCGCGCTCCCGGCGGTGATGCTCTGCAGCCCGGTGAGGCACTTCAACAGGGTGGTCTTGCCGATGCCGGAGGGACCGACGATGCAGCACACCTCCCCGGCGTGCACGTCGAAGGTGAGGTCGGCGATCACGGGCACAGGACCCGCCTTCGTCTCGTACGACTTCGCGAGGCCCTGCACGCTCAGGCGCACCGGCGCGGTGACGGTGGTGGTGGTCATGCGTTCTTCTCCTGTTGCTGGGAGGCGATGTACCAGCGCAGCACGCGGCGCCGGAAGAGGGTGAACACGGCGGTCGTGGTGTATCCGATGACGCCGAGGACGAGGATCCCGGCCCACATGTCCGGGATGGCGAAGGACTGCTGCGCGAGCAGGGTCGCCGCTCCGAGCCCGGTCGAGGAGCCGAGCATCTCGCTCGCGATCATGACGACGAACGCCGTGATCAGACTGACCTGCATCCCGGAGAGGATGCGGGGACTCGCAGCGGGGAGCATCACGGAGAACAGCCGCTCGCCGGCGCTCAGCCGGTACACGCGGCTCACCATCTCGAGTGTGGGCTCGCCGGCGCGGACGCCGTCGATCGTCGAGATCAGGATGGGGAACACCGCGGCCAGGGTGATGGAGAGGATGCGCGTCTCGGTGCCGAAACCGATGAGCGAGACGAAGATCGGCACCAGTGCGACCGGCGGGATCGCACGGAAGAAGTGGATGGTCGGCTCGGCGAACCAGCTCAGCGGACGGACGAGGCCAAGCAGCAGCCCCACGAGCACACCGATCACGGTCGCCAGCAGGAAGGACACCACCAGGTTGCCCACGGACGAGGCGATGTCGAGCAGGAAGGCGGGCGTCTGCGCGAGCTGCCAGAGCCGTTGCAGGATCGTCTGCAGCGGCGGGAAGAACGCGTTGGTCGACCCGGCCGAGGCGAACCACCACAGCGCCAGCAGCGCGACGGGCACCGCGATCTCGGCACCGAGCAGAACGCCGCGCGGGAGTCCGTCCTGGCCGCGTCGTCGAGCGAGCCTGGTTCGGGTCTGGATCGACGAGGTGAGGGTCATCACACGACCTGCTTCCGGTATTGCGGATGCCAGTGCAGGAGCGTGCGCTCGCCCCACTGGCTGAGTCCCTGAATCAACAGGCCGAGCACACCGAGGATCAGCACGTACGCGAAGAGCTGCGCCTGGTTGCCGGTGATCTGCGACAGCAGCAGGCTCTGGCCGAGACCCGGCCCTCCCCCGAGGAGTCCTGCCACCACCGCGACCACGAGCGATGTCGGTGCGGCGACCCGCACGGCCGTGCCGATGTAGGGCAGCGCGCTCGGGAGCACGATCCGGCCGAGGATCTCGGCTCTTCCCATGCCGTACGAGCGTCCGGTGGCCCTGGCGACCGGATCGGTGTCGAAGACGCCGGCCGAGGCCTGCACCGCGATCGCGATGAAGCAGCCGAAGAACACCAGGAAGATGCCCATGCTCGCCGTCGGCCCCATGACCAGCACGACGACGGGCAGGATCACGATCGGCGGGATGGGTTTCAGGAACTCCAGCGGCACCCGCGTCGCGTGCATCGCGAGCGGGGACGTGCCGATCGCGACGCCAAGGGAGACACCGACGACGATCGCCAAGACGAGTCCGACGAGGGCCATCGTGAGCGTGTCACCGAGGGCCGTCCACGTCGCAGGGGTTCCGAGCAGACGGATCGCCTCGCCGATCGCGGCCGTGGCTGCCGGCAGCGGTGACCCGGCGAGCGGCCCGGCGGTCGCCGACCATTCCCAGAGCGCGAGCGCCGAGACGACGCCGGCTGCTCCGATGAGCGGCGGGAGGAGAGAAGAGCGGTTCATGAGCATCATCCGGCGGCGAGGACGATGCCTTCGAGGTCGACCGGAGCCGCGAGGAAGCCGAGGGCGACGAGCTTGTCGTTCACGCGTTCGAGATCCACGGGCGCCACCTCGGCCGGCCAGAACGGCAGCTTGACGTCGTCGACCGTCAGCGTCGAGCCTGTGGCGTCGATCCCGGCCTGGATCGCGTCCTCCGGGTGCTCGTTCGCGTAGGCGTTGCTCTTGGCGACGGCGCGCTGGAAGGCGGCGATGGCATCGGCCTTCGCCGCGATCGTGCTCTCCCCCGCGGTCCACAGCCCCACGGCGCCCTCCTCGAAGAAACCGACGGACGGCGAGTCGAGCTGCACCGCACCCGCCGCATCCGCCTCCGCGGTGAAGGGACTGACGAGACCCGCCGCATCGACCGTGCCGCTCTGCAGCGCGGCGACCGCCGAGGTGAAGTCCAAGACGACCCATTCCACCGAGCCGGGGTCGACGCCGGCACGGTCGAGGGCATCGGAGATGACGACTTCGAGCTGCGCCTTGCGCGCGGGGATGGCGATGGTCGCCCCCTTCAGGTCCGCGACCGAGGAGATGCCGCTGGCGGCGGAGGCGAACAGACCGGTGTCGTCGACGGTCGCGGGGTCTTCGGCGTCAGCCGCTCCGGCGACGAATCCGTCCGCCGGTGCGACGACCTTCAGCGGGACGCCGCTGCTGAGTGCGTTCAGCAGCGGGATGCTGGGGGCGTACGCGATGTCGACCTGTCCGCCCTGCGCAGCGGCGAGTCCGGCCGGCGGGTTGGCGACCACCGAGGTCTCCAGCTTCAGCCCCTCCTCCTCGAAGAAGCCCTGCTCCTGTCCCCGTATCAGCGCCCCGTCGGAGACGAGGCCGATGGTCGCGACCTTGAGCGTCGTCAGCTCGCCGTCGCCGCCGGAGGAGGACGCGGGGGCGGAGGTGCAGGCTGCGAGCGCGAGCGTCCCGGCCACCACGAGGGCGCCGGAGGCGCGACGTGCGAGTCTTGTGACGTTCATGAGAACTCCTCTTCGAGTTAGTCACCGGTTGGTGATTTTAAAGATCGTAGTCGCGCTTAGTACTTTGTTGATTACGATCGGGTTACATTAGTCACCGTTTGGTGACTAAAAACAGCAAATGAAGAATCGTGGATGTGAGAGTGCAGGACCGGAGAGGGGGGCGCGATGCCCAAGATCGTCGACCATGAGGAACGCAGGACCCACATCGCCGATGCGGCGACACAGGTGATCATCCGCGTCGGTTTCGACAACCTCACGATGCGCGAGATCGCCACGGAGGCCGGCTACGCGCATGGAGCGATCGCCCGGTACTTCCCCGACAAGAGGAGCGTCCTCACGGCGGCGTTCCTCCGTCTGTACTCGCTCGCCAACGACCGCATCCACGCCCGCATCGAGGGCGTCCGAGGACTCGAGGCTCTGGAGCGGATGTGCAGGGAGATCCTCCCCTACAGCCCGAACGGCCCGCTGTACGCCAAGGTGGTCATCGCGTTCTGGGATCACGCGTCGCAGGACGACGAGGTCACCAGGATCCACCGCGTGAACAACCTGCACTGGCGGGACCTGTTCCGCCAGTGTCTGATCGAGGCCAGGGACGACGGCGAGCTCGCCGACGGCATCGACATCGAGACCGCGGTGAACGAGATCGCGTCGCGCAATGCGGGGTGGCAGATGATCTCGGTGCTGATGCCGGACTCGGCGGGCGACGGGCGGCTGAACGACGGCCTCGACGCGCTGCTGTCGACGCTCCGTCGCCCCTCCGTCCCGCCCGCCCGCTGATCGCATCCGTCGTCCTGCCTTCAGCCTGCGAGGATGAACCGCGCGCCGCGTTCGCCGATCATGGCCGCAGGCGCGTTGGTGTTGCCGGTGGGCACGGTCGGCATGACGGAGGCGTCGACCACACGCAGCCCGTCGATCCCGCGTACCCGGAGCTGCGGATCGACCACGGACTCCTGGTCGCTGCCCATGCGGCAGGTGCCGACCTGGTGGTGGTAGGTGATGGCCGTGCGGCGCACCCAGTCCTCCACATCGTCGTCCGTCACGTCCGGCCCGGGGTACACCTCCACCGCTCCCCACTCCTCGGCGAGCGCAGGCTGTGCGCCGATGCGGCGGCACTGGCGTACGGAGGCGGCGAGGGCGTCGGCATCGCGCTGATCCTCCAGTGCCGCCAGGTCGATGTGCGGCAGGTCGTCGAGGCCGGGACCGGTGAGGCGCAGCTCGCCGCGGCTGTACGGCGTCACCAGGCCCGCCATGAGCGTGAACCCGTCGTCGCCCCGCGGTTCCAGGTCGCCCCACATCGGCACGGAGAAGTGGATGGGCTGCGTGTCCGGCTGCGTGAGGCCGTCGCGGCTGCGCCAGAACAGGTGGCTCTGCGTGACGGACACCCCCGACTGCGGCGGGCCGATGGGCTTCTTCTCGGTCGCGAAGATCACCGGGGAGAGGAGGTGGTCGTGCAGGTTCTTGCCCACAGCGGAGGCGTCGTGCACGACGGGGATGCCGAGCGCACTCAGCTCGTCGGCGGGACCGATGCCCGAGCGCAGCAGGATGACGGGCGTGCCGAGCGCTCCCGCCGACAGGACGATCTCGTCCGCGAACACTTCCTCGGTCTCATCGCCCTCCCCCAGCCGGATGCCGACCGCGCGCCCGTCGCGCACGATCACGGAGTGGACGGCGCGGCCGGTGAGGATCGTCATCCGGTCGGCGACGGGCTGCGCGTAGGCCGTCCAGGTGTTGACCCGACGGCCGTCCTTGATCGTGACCTGCTCCTGTGAGACCCCGTCGAGCGTGCCCCCGTTGTAGTTCGGGTTGCGCGGCAGCCCCTCCTCGACGGCGGCGTCGATGATCGAAGCCTGGATGGGCGAGAGCGCATAATCGTCGGTCACGGGCAGCAGGTCGTTCTCGATCGCGTCGTAGATCGGCTCGACCTCGGCCCAGCCCCATCCCGTCGCGCCGGCGGCCTCCCACGCGTCGTAGTCGGAGGCCGCGCCGCGCACCCAGATCATGGCGTTCAGCGCGTGCGAGCCGCCGGTGACCTTGCCGCGAGGGAGATGCAGACGTCGACCGGCCGCGTGCGGCTGCGGCACGGTGAAGAAGTCCCAGTCCTCGGCGGAGTGCCAGAGCTCCCCCGCCCGCGACGGGTCGTGGATGGCCGGGTTCGTGTCGTAGCCGCCGGCCTCGACGAGCGTGACGGCGACCCCGGCGTCGGCGAGACGCCGGGCGACGATGGCGCCCGAGGTGCCGGCCCCGACGACGATGGCGGAGCGCACCGCGCCGCTGTTCGCCGCGGTCACGCTCAGGCCTTCCGGCCCGGTCCGGAGACGACCTGGGTGACGGCGACGGACTTGAGTCCCTCGACGCCGAACTCCAGCCCGTAGCCCGAGCTCTTCACACCGCCGAACGGCACCATGGGGTGCAGCCCACCGTGCGAGTTGATCCACACCGTGCCGGACTGCATGCGCGCAGCGACGGCGCGGGCCTCCTCCGGGTCGCTGGCCCACACCGAGGCGCCAAGGCCCACGTCGAGGGCGTTCGCGAGCGTGAAGGCCTCGTCGACGTCGCTGTAGCGGATGACGGGGAGTGCGGGACCGAACTGCTCCTCCTGCACCAGCGCCGCATCGTTGTCGATGTCGGCGACGATGGTGGGCCGGTAGAACAGCTCGCCGAGGTCGGATGCCGGCTCGCCGCCGGTGACGATCCGGGCACCGCGGCTCTTCGCATCGTCGACCAGGCGGCTGACGATGTCGAACTGCGGCCGGTTCTGCAGCGGTCCGAGCACATTGCCCTCGTCGAGTCCGTTGCCCATCGGCACCTGCTCGGCGATCGCGGCGAGTGCGTCCACGACCTCGTCGTAGACGGAGTCGTGCACGTAGAGGCGCTTCATGGCTGCGCAGGTCTGTCCGGTGTTGATGAACGCCCCCCAGAAGAGGTCTTCGGCGATGGCCGACGCGTCCGTGCCGGGAAGCACAATGCCCGCGTCGTTGCCGCCCAGCTCCAGCGTGAGGCGGGCGAGGTTGCCTGCGGAGCTCTCGATGATGCGGCGACCGGTCGCTGTCGAGCCGGTGAACATGATCTTGGCGATGTCGGGGTGTGACGCGAGGCGAGCGCCCACCTCACGGTCTCCGGAGACGCCGAGCAGCACATTCTCCGGCAGCACCTCGTTCATCACCGCGATCATCGCGAGCACGCTCAGCGGGGTGTACTCGCTGGGCTTCGCGACGACCGTGTTGCCCATCCGCAGCGACGGCCCGATCTGCCAGATCGTGATCATGAGCGGCCAGTTCCACGGCCCGATGGCTCCGACGACACCAGCCGCCTTGTAGACGAGCTCGGCGTGCAGCGTCTCGTCGTCGACGAGCACCTGCGACTCGAGCACGGTGCTGGCATTGGTGCGCAGCCATGCCGAGCAGGCACCGAGCTCGAACCGCGCGTTCGGGCCGTTGAGCGGCTTCCCCTGCTCGCGCGACAGGAGGTAGGCCAGACCCTCGGCGTTCGCATCGATCGCGTCGGCCGCGGCCAGGAGCAGTTCGCTCCGTTTCTCGTGACCGAGCGCCTCCCACGCGGGCTGCGCAGCCTTCGCACGGGCGATCGCGTCGTCGAGGTCGTCCACGGCGGCGACGGGTGCACGGCCGATGACCTCGCGGGTCGCAGCATCGGGGATCTCACGGCCCTCGCCTTCCGGCGCCTGGATGCGGTCGAGCAGCGCGGCGGCTGCGGAAGCTGCGGAATCGGACATCGGTGTCTCTCCTTCGAGCGTGGCGCTGACCGATGGCGGAGTGGCCGCCGGCCTTCCTCTCATTCTCGGACGCCCCTTCCCGCCGCACTTGTCGCGGAGCGCGCCGAAGATGTCCTCGCGCGAACGATGCGCCCGCTGGCAGGTGCGCGGCGAGCAGGCCTCCCGCGATCGGCTCGAGTCCCCGTCGCCGGTCGCGGCGTGCGCCATCGCCGCACCGGGTCCCACCAGGCCGGCCCTCGCACCTGCGGCGCTCCCCCACGCATGCGGATCTGCCAACCTGAGGTGTCCAACGTGCGGTGATGGTGCCAGCAGAGCGCCACCCCGTTGTCGGTGTGGGTGGGACCCCCACGGGCGTACTCCGTGACGTGGTGGATCTCGCACCAGGCGGCCGGGACGTGGCACCCGGGAATGAGGCATTCGCGGTCCCGCACGCAGATCGCGCGGCGCTGCGCCGGGGTGAAGATCCGGTCGCTCGACCCGAGCCCGACGATCCTTCCGCCGGCCCCGTAGACGACCCGCTGGATCGAACCGCCGCACGCCGTGTGCGCGGCGACGCGGGTCGAGACAGGCGTGTCGACCCCGTCGACCTGCGCCCAGCCGCGCCCCATCGCGTAGTCCTCGGCGGCGACCGTGACCACGAGTGTCGGAGCAGCACCGCCCAGCCGCGGCATCTCGTCGAGTCGGGCCGCGATGCCCAGGGCCGCCGCGAGTGCATCGTGCTGCTTCTGTGCCCGCGTGCGCGCGTCGATCATCCCGCCAGGGTCCCCGGACGGAAGCACATCGTCATCCGGGGAAACCGGGGCATGCGGACTCCCGGCGTCGGAATCCTCGAGCTCCGCGGACGGCACGAAGTGGACGCCGGGAAGCGGCGGACCGTCGACCCTCGGGTTCAGATACGCGTCCCAGATCCGCTGCAGCTGCCCCGCGACCTCCGGCAGCAGCGCGCCGCGGACCGGGATGACGCCGTCCTTGGCGCGCCCCAGCACCACACCCCGCGCTCGCAACGCGATGTCCTCAGCCGGCTCCGCCCCGTCCGGGTCCAGGTACTGCACGATCAGCTGAGCTTGCACCCGCAGATCCTCGGGCGTCGGTGCCGGACCGGGCTCGTTCTCGGCGCCGTCGTCGCTCTCCGCGCCACGAGCCACCTGCGCCAGGTACGCGTCCGCCTCCCACCGGTCCGCGATGCGCACGCGCGGACCGGCCTGCTCGATCGGCCCGGTCGCAGCCAGCAACCCGGTCACGCCGATCGCCCCGTCGAGGAGGGCCTCGCGCAGCGCCGGCCACCGCGCCGGCAGCCACTCTCCGGAGGAGAGGTCGACATCGCGTCGCACCAACCGCGCGCCCTTCACAAGGCGCGCGGCACCCGCCGCGTCGGTGCGGAGCACACGCTGCAGCAGCTCGTTCATCGAGCGGCAGCCGAACAGTCCGCAGAACGCCGGCTCTCCCGACCCGGCAGGACGCTGATCGACGCTCGCCACGGCCTCGACGACCACGGCCTCCGCGCGTCGCTGGATCTCGCCCGCGACCCGCAGCAGGTTCATCATCTCCTGTGGGTCGAGAGCGCCCACCGCGCCCGATCGCAGAACGGCGTCGAGAGCGACGACCGTGTCGTCGAGAACCGCTGCCGGAGTGCCTTCCATACGTCGATTCAACAGAGGGCCACCGACATTCCCAGGCCGGATAACCCCCGTTCAGAGCAATATTCCAGTACGCCTGACTTACTCCTCCTGCACCCGTAGAGAGCCCAATCAACACTCCACAACACGAACCCACCTCCCCCGTCGTATCCGACAGGAGAACCCTCACACCAGGTCGGAGTCCTCGAAGATCAGGATCGTCCGTGTGGAGCGGATCGACGGGATCGCCTGGATGTCCTCCAGCACGATGCGACGGAGGTCGCGGGCGTCGTTGGCCCGCACGAGCAGCAGCACGTCGAAGTCGCCCCCGACCAGAGCCATGTGCTCGATCTCGGGGATCACCCTGAGCCGCGCGCTCACCTCCTGCCACGTGGCCTGCTCGATCGCGAGCGTCACATAGGCGCTCGCGTGGTGTCCGAGCAGTACGGGGTCGGTGCGCACCGTGTACCCCGTGATCACCCCGGCGTCGGTGAGTCGCTTGATCCGCGCGTGCGCTCCGGCGCGGGAGATGTGCACCGACTCGGCGATCGCGGTCATCGACGCGCGAGCATCCCGCCGCAGCTCAGCGAGGATCGCGCGATCCGTGTCGTCGAGCGCCGCCATGGCACCCCTCTCTCCTCCGGGAAATACTGACACTTCGGAGGCCATTCTGACACGGCGAGCGCAATCGTCCATGATTGCGCAGCGGTTCTTGGATGACTGTCGCATGCGCGGCATGCTGTCCTCATCGAGTTCGGCAAGGAAGGCGGACGGATGCACCCCCATGACATGCTCCCGCGAGACACCGCGGTACGACTGATCGACGAGGACGGGACCACCCTCCCCGACGAGGCATACGCGCTCCCCGCCGCCGACGTCCTGCTCGCCGCTTACCGCGGGCTCGTCGAAGGCAGACGCATCAACGACCAGGCGGGCGCGCTCGTCCGCCAGGGCCGCCTCGCGGTCTACCCCTCGTCACATGGTCAGGAGGCATGCCAGGTGGCAGCGGCGATGGTGCTCGGTGACACCGACTGGCTCTTCCCCACGTACCGCGACTCGGTCGCGGTGATCGCCCGCGGCATCGCTCCCGCTGAGGCGATGGTGCTCCTCAAGGGCGACTGGCACTCGGGCTACGACGTGCGCGCGCACCGCGTCGCCCCACAGGCCACCCCGCTCGCGACCCAGCTCCTGCACGCGGTCGGCTTCGCGCAGGCGGCGAAGCACCGCGGTGAGGACACCGTCGTGCTCGCGCTCTGCGGCGACGGCGCCACGAGCGAGGGCGACTTCCACGAGGCGATGAACTTCGCCGCCGTGTTCCATGTCCCGGTCGTGTTCTTCGTGCAGAACAACGAGTTCGCCATCTCGGTGCCCCTCTCCCGGCAGACCGCTGCCCCCTCCCTGGCACACAAGGCGGTCGGCTACGGCATGCCGGGGCAGCGCGTCGACGGCAACGACGTGGCCGCGGTCCTCGCGGTGCTCACGGAAGCCGTCGACCGCGCCCGCGCCGGGGGCGGCCCCTCCCTGGTCGAGGCGCACACCTATCGCATGCAGGCGCACACCAACGCCGACGACGACACCCGCTACCGCGAGCGCGAGGAAGTGCAGGCCTGGCTCGCCCGCGACCCGCTCCTGCGCCTGCGCGCGCATCTCACTGCGACAGGGGCGCTCGACGCCGCCGCCGAGGAGCGCTTCGCCTCGGGTGCCGAGGAGATCGCGGCGGCGATGAGGGCAGCTCTGAACACCGACGCAGACCTCGATCCCGAAGACCTGTTCCGCTTCGTGACCGCGACCCGCTCCCCTCAGCTCGACGAGCAGTGGCACCTGCTGCGCGACGAGATCGAACGCTCGCGTCTCGCCGACGCCGAGCACGCCACGACCGGAGGCCACCGATGACGATCGCACAGGACGACACGCGCATCGAGAGCGGAGCCACCACGACGACCACGATGACCATGGCCGCCGCCTTGAACAGGGCGCTGGCCGACGCCATCGAGTCGGATCCGGACGTGGTGGTCTTCGGCGAAGATGTGGGAGCCCTCGGTGGCGTCTTCCGCATCACGGATGGACTCACCGCACGCTTCGGTGAGGACCGCTGCTTCGACACCCCGCTCGCGGAGTCCGGGATCGTCGGCACCGCGGTGGGGATGGCGATGAACGGGCTGCGCCCCGTGATCGAGATGCAGTTCGACGCCTTCGCCCTCCCCGCGTTCGAACAGGTCGTGAGCCATGTCGCCAAGCTCGGCAACCGCACGCGCGGTGGCATGCGCATGCCCCTGGTGATCCGCATCCCGTTCGGGGGCGGCATCGGGGGCGTCGAGCACCACTGCGACTCGTCCGAGGCCTACTACGCCCACACCCCCGGGCTCACGGTCGTCAGCCCGGCCACTCCGCAGGACGCGTACTCCCTGCTGCGTGCGGCCATCGCCTCGCCCGACCCGGTGATCTTCCTCGAGCCCAAGAAGCTGTACTGGAGCAAGGGCGAGGTCGACACCTCAGTCACCACGGAGCTCGGTTCGGCGCGTATCGCCCGCGACGGCACGGATGTGACGCTCCTCGCGTACGGCTCGTCCGTGCCGCTCGCACTGGAGGTCGCCGAGGTGGCCGCTGCGGAGGGGCGGAGCGTGCAGGTCGTCGACGTCCGCTCCCTCTCGCCGTTCGACGACGCCACCGTGACGGCCGCCGTGAAGTCGACAGGCCGTGCCGTGGTCGTCGCGGAGGCGCCGGGCTACGTGAGCGTCGCCTCCGAGATCCAGGCACGCGTGTTCGAGCGCTGCTTCGAATACCTGGCGGCGCCCGTGCGACGGGTGACCGGATTCGACACGCCCTACGCACCTCCGAAGCTCGAGCACTGGTACCTGCCGGACGTCGACCGCGTGCTCGATGCGATCGACACCCTGCACTGGGAGGACGAATCATGAGCACTCCGGTGAAGCCGCAGACAGGCACGCGGGTGTTCCGACTGCCCGACCTCGGCGAGGGGCTGACCGAGGCCGGACTCGTGCAGTGGCTCGTCGCGGTCGGCGACACCATCGTGACGGACCAGCCGATCGCCGAGGTCGAGACCGCGAAGAGCATCGTGGAGCTGCCGTCGCCGTTCGCCGGAGTCATCACGGCTCTGCACGGCACCGCCGGGGACACGATCGACGTCGGCGCCCCCGTGCTCGAGGTGGCGGACTCCCCGTCCTCCGCGGCGACTCCCGCTCCGCCCACCCAGCCCGAGCACGAGGCGTACCGCGAGGAGGAACGCGCGGGCTCAGGGAACGTCCTCATCGGCTACGGCACCACCGCTCGTGCGACCAGGGGACGGCGGCGCCCCCCGGTCGCATCGACGACGATTCACCCCGCATCGACGACGATCCACTCCGCATCGGGGACGCTTGCGGGCACTTCGCCCGCTGGATCTTCCGAGCGGCGCCCCGTCGCCGTCCGCTCCCCGCTCGTGCGTCGTCTCGCGCGAGACCTCGGTCTCGACGTCCACTCGATCACAGCGACCGGCGCCGATGGTGCCATCACCCGCGCCGACGTGCTGCGTGCCGCGGTGGACGGCGCGGTCGACGCAGTGGCCGACGGCGCCTCCGCACACGACAGCGGCCGGACGACGCCAGGAACAGGCGTGGGCCCCGAAGCAGGCGAGACGGTCGACGGTCTCGAGATGCGCGCGCGCGAGCGGATGTCGCCGCTGCGCAAGGCTGTCAGCGCGAAGCTCTCCCGCAGCCGGTCCGAGATCCCCGAGGCCACGGTCTGGGTGAATGTCGACGCCACCGAGCTGTGGGATCTGCGTGCGCGGATGGCTCCGGAGGGAGGCAAGGCGCCGTCGGTGACCGCACTGCTCGCCCGCTTCGTCCTGCTCGCCCTCGAGGAGTACCCCGTGCTGGCCTCGCGCCTCAGCGAGAACGGGGACGAGATCCTCTCCTTCGACGGAGTGAACCTCGGCATCGCCGCCGACACCGAACGAGGGCTCCTGGTCCCGGTCGTCCCCCGCGCCCATGCCCTCTCCGTGACCCAGCTCGACTCGGCACTGCGCGAACTCACCACCACGGCCCGCTCCGGCGCGATGCCACCGGAGCGGCTGCGGGGATCGACCTTCACGCTCAACAATTACGGAAGCCTGGGCGTTGACGGTTCGGCCGCGATCATCAACCATCCCGACGTGGCCATCCTCGGGATCGGCCGGATCATCGAGCGCCCGTGGGTCGTGGACGGAGCGATCGCCGCCCGCCGCATCGTGCAGATCTCGCTGGTGTTCGACCATCGGGTATGCGACGGAGGCTACGCCGCGGGCTTCCTGCGCCGGGTGACCGAACTCATCGAGCATCCGTTGCGGGCATTCGGGAGGGTGTAGGCGCTGCGCGCTCGGTTGAGCCGCGCTCCGGGTCAGCCGAACACGAGCGGACGCTTCGTGGCGTCCTCCACCGTGATGCCGATGATCGTGGCGCCCGGCTCCTCGACATCGCGATCGGCATGGAACCGCAGCAATCGACCATCGCGCGACGCCATGTCGTACCAATGCTCCTCGGAGGAGACGACCGAGACCGTCGTGCCCTGCGGGTACGCCGCGACCACGTCCGCGACCGGAGCCCCCACGCGAAGTCCGTCGATCGCCGGGAGGTCCGCGCCGACCTGAGTCGTCCCGGAGACGGAGCGGGCGTCGCCGACGGTGACGGATGCGACGGCGGCGCCGTCTTCGGTCGCCTGGACGAGCATCGAGCTCGTGCCCGCGTCGTTCACGAGCTTCGAGGGGTCTCCCGGGAAGGGCGGGGGGATCACCTGCGCCGCTCGCGCCGCAGAGATCGCCTCGTCGACGGGGTCTCCGAGACGGATCGGCCCGACACCGCCGGCCGTGATCATCCAGTCACCCCAGGGGGCCGAGGCATTCTCAGCAGGTTCCGGTTGCTCCGTCGGGGGGTTCGCGGTGAGCTTGTCCATCAACGCGGCGCGAGCTTGTTCCGCTCGCTCCTGGAGCTTCTCCGCGACGGCTTCGGCATCCGGCCGGGCCTCTCCGTCGAGCGACTGCGATACCTGCACGAGAACGTTCCCGACCGTGGCGTAGGCGCTGAACGTCGACCATCCCCCCTCGATCTCCGGCAGCGTCAACGTGCCGGCCAGTGCGCGCACGTTGTCCGAGGCCGCGGGAGTGACGGATTCGAACGAGGCAGGGCCGTTGTAGTCGAAGCTCGCGCACTGTGCCGCCGCGTCGACGAGCTGGTCCAGTCGCGCCTGTGCATGCGCTTCATCGGCGAACTGGAGAGCAAGCATCTGCCCGAAGCGATAGTCCGAGTCGGCCGTCGTCGTCCACGACACGTTGCGCGACCCGACGCTCCACAACGATTGCTCGGCGAACAGCGCGCCGCAGACCTCCGGGACGATCGCCGGGCCGCCGCCATCGGAGATCTGCTCGAGAACGGAGGACGGCTCACCGATGTCGGTCGAGCCGGGAAGGAGCGAACCGATCTCGTCGGCGGTGAACAGGAATCCTTCCAGTTCCTCACCGACGAAGATCGCGGGCCCCGTATAGGGCTCCGGTGGCGACGTCGTCTCCGGAGCAGCGGTCGGCTCGGGATCGGCCCCCGGCGCGCAGCCGGAGAGCACGAGAAGTGCGGCGACCGCTATTCCTCCGACGTGGATGCGAGCGATTCCAGAACGCGCCATGCGAACCCTCCGATGTGTCATACAGCGCCGATCCGGCGCCCCCTGCGTTGATCGTAGGGTTCCCGGACTCGATGGCGCGAGAAGGGCGACCGTGTCGAGATCAGACCGAGACCGATCGCATGCCCTCGAACGCATACGTTCCACGCGACCCCGATGCGGTACGCTCGGCAATTACTGACCGATCATTCGGTTAGGAAAGTCCCGAGCACCGCCACAGTGCTCTCTCCCCCGGAATCGCAGAACAATGGAGTTCTCATGACGTCAGCAGTCTCCGACCGCACCCCATCCACACGGATGCCCGCCGAAGAACGGCGCGTACTCGCCGGCACCCTCGTGGGCACGTCGATCGAGTGGTACGACTTCTTCATCTACGCGCAAGCAGCGGGGCTGGTGCTCGCGCCCCTCTTCCTGGCTCCGATCGCACAGGAGAACCCCGGCTTCGCCCAGGTGCTCTCGTTCGCGACAATCGGCATCTCCTTCCTCTTCCGCCCGCTCGGCGCGATCGTCGCGGGCCACCTCGGCGACAAGCTCGGTCGCAAGAAGATGCTCGTGCTCACCCTCGTCATGATGGGCCTGTCCACGTCGTTGATAGGCCTCCTTCCGACGTATGCCGCGATCGGCGTGGCCGCGCCCATCCTGCTGATCCTGCTCCGCATCGTGCAGGGATTCTCCGCGGGTGGCGAATGGGGCGGAGCCGCCCTGATGGCCGTCGAGCACGCGCCGAACAGCCGCAGAGGACTCTTCGGGGCGTTCCCGCAGATCGGCGTCCCCGTCGGCATGATCCTTGCCACTTCCACCCTGTGGGTGCTCACCAGTTCGATGTCGCCGGAGGCCTTCCTCGAGTGGGGCTGGCGCATCCCCTTCCTGCTCTCGATCGTGCTCATCGCGGTCGGCTACGTGATCCGACGCGCGGTCGATGAGAGCCCGGTGTTCGAGGACCTGCGGCGCCGCCGCAAGGAGGCATCCGCTCCCCTGCGCCGGCTCTTCCGTCAGAACACCAAGCAGGTCGTCCTCACCGCGATCATCTTCATCGCGAACAACGCGGCGGGGTACCTGCTCATCGCGTTCTTCGCGACCTACGCCGTCACCACCCTCGGCATGGACCGACCCCCGGTGCTGCTGGCGACCACCCTCGCCTCGTTCGGGTGGCTCATCTTCACCCTGTGGGGCGGACACCTCTCCGACCGGCTCGGCCGCATCCGCACGTTCCAGATCGGCTACGTGGCGCTCGCACTCTGGGCGGTGCCGATGTGGTTCCTCATCGACACCGCGAACATCCTCTGGTACTTCGTGGCACTGTTCGTGATGACGTTCGCGCTCGGACTCTCTTACGGCCCGCAGGCAGCCCTGTACGCGGAGATGTTCCCCGCGAACGTGCGCTATTCGGGCGTCTCCATCGGCTACGCCCTCGGTGCGATCCTCGGCGGAGCGTTCGCGCCGATGATCGCGGAGGCGCTGATGAACCAGTTCCACGCGGCCTGGACGATCGGCGTGTACATCGCGGTGGCATCCGTGATCTCGCTGATCGGCGTCTCGCTCGTCAAGGAGACGAAGGGCGTGGACCTGCTCAGCTGAAGCCGCCCCGATCGCGGCGCCGGCCACACCTGTGACATAATTACCGGACGATCGGTCAGTAATTCGGGCCGATCGTCCGGACAACGGGCAACCCGTCGAGACAACGCAGTCAGGAGTTCCGCATGACCGAGGCCTACCTCGTCGGAGGCGTACGCACCCCGGTCGGTCGCTACGGCGGAGCCCTGGCTTCCGTCCGTCCCGACGACCTCGCAGCGATCGTCGTCCGCGAGGCCGCGCGACGCGCAGGCGTCGACCCCCTCCAGGCGGAGATCGACGAGGTCATCCTCGGCGCCGCGAACCAGGCGGGCGAGGACAACCGCAATGTCGCCAGGATGGCGGTCCTGCTCGCCGGCCTTCCCGACAGCGTCCCCGGCATCACGGTCAATCGACTGTGTGCCTCCGGCATGTCCGCCGTCACGATGGCCGCCCAGGCGATCCGTGCCGGCGACGCCGACCTCATCATCGCCGGCGGCGTCGAATCGATGACCCGCGCACCCTGGGTGCAGGCCAAGCCCGAGAAGGCATGGGCGAAGCCCGGCGCCGCGTTCGACACCTCGATCGGCTGGCGATTCCCGAACCCGCGGCTCCTGGCCCGCGAGAAGGCGACGTACACGATGCCGGAGACCGCGGAGGAGGTCGCGCGCGTCGACGGCATCGGACGCGAAGAGGCGGACGCATTCGCCCTGCGCTCGCAGCAACGGGCCGCCGCGGCGATCGCAGACGGACGGTTCGAGGCGGAGATCGTCGGAGTCCCCGTCGGCTCGGGTGAGGTGCTCGTGGACGAGGGCCCTCGACCGGAGACGACGCTCGAAGGCCTCGCCCGACTGCGGCCCGTCGTCGCGGGCGGTCAGGTCGTCACCGCCGGAAACTCCAGCGCGCTCAACGACGGTGCCTCCGCGATCATGGTCGCGAGCGCGGAGGCGGTCGAGCGGCACGGGCTGACACCGCGGGCGCGGATCGTCGTCGGCACCAGCGCAGGACTCGCGCCCGAGATCATGGGCCTCGGACCGGTGCCCGCCACGGAGAAGGCGCTGCAGCGCGCCCGGCTCTCCATCGACGACATCGGCTCCGTCGAGCTCAACGAAGCGTTCGCCACCCAGTCCATCGCCTGCCTCCGACGCCTCGGGCTGGACGAATCCCGTGTGAACGCCGACGGCGGAGCGATCGCGCTCGGTCACCCGCTCGGCTCGTCCGGCTCCCGCCTTCTGGTCACGCTCCTCGGACGCATGGAGCGCGAGGGCTCCCGCTACGGACTCGCCACCATGTGCGTCGGCGTCGGCCAGGGCGCTGCTCTGATCGTGGAGAAGGTGTGATGCCGCGGTCTCCCCTCGGCGATACGCAGGCGCACGACGAACCCCTCCTCGTCGAAAGGCGTCACGACCGCGTGGTCGCCACCCTCAATCGGCCGCACAAGCGCAACGCGATCGACCAGGCCACGATCGACGCGCTGCACGCGCTGTGCACCGAGCTGGAGACCGTGCCGCTCCCGCTGATCCTCACCGGCGCCGGCGGGGTCTTCGCGGCGGGTGCCGACATCGCCGAACTGCGCGAACGGCGTGCCGCCGACGCGCTGCGCGGGATCAACGCTCACGCGTTCGTCCGACTCGCCGAACTGCCGATGCCCGTCATCGCGGCGATCGACGGCTACGCGCTCGGCGGTGGAGCCGAGCTCGCCTACGCGGCGGACATCCGCATCGGGACGCCGACGCTCGCGATCGGCAACCCGGAGACCGGGCTGGGCATCCTCGCAGCGGCCGGCGCGAGCTGGCGTCTCAAGGAGATCGTCGGCGACGCCAGGGCGATCGAGCTGCTGCTCACGGGTCGCACGGTGAAGGCAGAGGAGGCGCTGCGCATCGGGCTGGTCTCGGCGATCCACGAGACGACGGACCTGCTGCCGACCGCCCACGCCATCGTCGACCGCATCGCCCGCAACGACCCCGCAGCGACCATCGCGACCAAGCGGGTGTTCCGGGCACCCCGCGACCACCATCCCGCCGCCGATCTGGAAGCCCAGGCCGAGCTCTTCGAGAGCCCGGAGAAGTTCCGACGGATGACCGACTTCCTCGAACGGAGAGACCGATGACCGAGAGCACGTTCATCGCGCCCGAACAGGTGGGGGTGCTCGGCGGCGGACGTATGGGCGCGGGCATCGCGCACGCCTTCCTGCTCGCCGGCTCCCGGGTCGGCATCGTCGAACGCGACGCCGACGCGGCAGAGGCGGCCACGGCACGCGTGCTCGAGTCCATCGACGCCTCGGTCGCACGCGGCACGGCCCTCGACTCCCCCGAGGCCTATCGGGCGCGCCTGACCACGGGCACGGATGCCGCCCTGTTCGCGCAGTGCACGCTCGTCGTCGAAGCCGTTCCGGAGGACCTCGCCCTCAAGGTCGACGCGCTCCGTCGGGTCGAGGCGCAGATCGCACCGGACGCCGCCATCGCCTCGAACACCTCGTCCATCTCGATCGATGAGCTGGCTGCGGTGCTCGATCGCCCCTCGCGGCTGCTGGGCATGCACTTCTTCAATCCGGTGCCCGCCTCCACCCTCGTCGAGATCGTCCATGGTGCGAGCACCGCTCCTGCGCTCGTCGATGCCGCCCGCGGCTGGGTGGCCGCCATCGGCAAGACACCGATCGTCGTGGCCGATGCTCCCGGATTCGCGTCGTCCCGCCTCGGCGTCGCGATCGGGCTCGAGGCGATCCGCATGCTGGAGGAAGGTGTGGCCTCCGCCGAGGACATCGACGCCGCGATGACGCTCGGATACAAGCACCCCGTCGGTCCGCTGCGGCTCACCGACATCGTGGGCCTCGACGTGCGCCTGGGCATCGCCGAGTACCTCTCCGCACAGCTGGGTGAGCGCTTCGAACCTCCGGCCCTGCTGCGACGCCTGGTCGCCGAAGGCCACCTCGGCCGCAAGAGCGGACGCGGCTTCTACGAATGGGACGCCTCAGGAAGGGAACAGAAATGATCGAGATCCTCCCCAGCTACGTCGAGGGAGCGTGGTGGACGCCGTCGTCCGACGCCGAGGCCACGGATGTCCGTGACGCCTCAACGGGAGAGGTCGTCGCCCGCGTCTCGACCGACGGGCTCGATCTGGGGCCCGTGCTCGACCACGCCCGCACCGTGGGACAGGCGTCGCTGGGAGAGCTCACCTTCCATCAGCGCGCCGTGGTGCTCAAGCAGCTCGCCCTCGCCCTCACCGAGCGCAAGGCCGAGCTGTACGAGCTGTCCAGCCGCACCGGTGCCACAGCGCAGGACTCCTGGGTCGACATCGACGGCGGGATCGGCGTGCTGTTCGCGTACTCCAGCAAGGGCCGGCGCGAGCTGCCCAACGCGAAAGTGTACGTCGACGGGGGTGTCGAGAACCTCTCCAAGGACGGCTCGTTCCTCGGCCGCCACATCTACACGCGACTCCGCGGCGTCGCCGTGCAGATCAACGCCTTCAACTTCCCGGTCTGGGGGTCTCTCGAGAAGTTCGCACCCGCGTTCCTCGCCGGCGTCCCCACCGTCGTGAAGCCGGCCACCCCCACCGGATACCTCGCCGAGGCCATGGTGCGCGTGATGGTGGAATCGGGGCTCCTCCCCGACGGGTCGCTGCAGCTGGTCTCCGGTAGCGTGCCGGGTCTCTTCGACGAACTGCGGCTGGGCGATCTGGTCGCCTTCACCGGCTCCGCGTCGACCGCCGAGAGCCTGCGTGCCCACGATGCCGTGCAGACGGGAGGGGTGCGCTTCACGAGCGAGACCGACTCGATCAACGCGTCGGTCCTCGGAACGGATGCCGTCTCGGGCACGCCGGAGTTCGATGCGTACGTCAAGCAGCTGGTCGCCGAGATGACCACGAAGGCCGGGCAGAAGTGCACCGCGATCCGCCGGGCGATCGTGCCGGCGGAAGCTGTCGACGACGTGATCGCCGCGGTCCGCGAGCGGCTGTCGTCGCGCGTGATCCTCGGCGACCCGCGCGCCGAAGGGGTGACCATGGGCCCGCTCGCCTCCACCGCGCAGCGTGAGGAGGTGCTGCGCCGGGTCGACCGCCTGCAGGCCGGCGGCGGCGAACTGGTGATCGGCACGACCGACGCGCCGATCGTCCGCCATGCCGACGGCACCGAAGGAGCAGCCCCCGACGGCGCCTTCGTGGCGCCGATGCTGCTGCGCTTCCCCGATCCCACGAGCCCCGCCGTGAACGAGATCGAGGCGTTCGGACCCGTGTCGAGCATCGTCGGCTATCGCACCCTCGACGAGGCGAGCAGCCTCGTGGCTCGCGGCGGCGGCTCGCTCGTGACGAGCGTGGCGACGCACGACCCCGAGGTGGCCGTCGCCCTCGCCACCGGCATGGCCGCCTACAACGGGCGCGTCCTCTTCCTCGACCGGGACGACGCCCGCACCTCGACGGGGCACGGCTCTCCACTCCCGAACCTCGTGCACGGTGGCCCGGGCCGCGCGGGCGGAGGTGAGGAGCTCGGCGGCATCCGGGCGGTGCTGCACCACATGCAGCGCACCGCGGTGCAGGGTTCCCCGGAGATGATGACCGCGCTCACGGGAGTCTGGCACCAGGGTGCGAGCTCGCGCCCGTACGAGCGGGGCGACGGCGTGCACCCGTTCCGAAAGTCGCTGGCCGAACTGCACGTCGGCGATCAGGTGGCCAGCGGCTCGCGCACGGTGACCCTCGACGACATCGAGACGTTCGCGGCGTTCACCGGCGACACGTTCTACGCGCACATGGACGAGGACGCTGCCTCCGCGAATCCGTTCTTCCCCGGACGCGTGGCGCACGGATACCTGCTGGTGTCGTGGGCTGCGGGGCTGTTCGTCGACCCGGCTCCCGGCCCCGTGCTGGCGAACTCCGGGCTGGAGAATCTGCGATTCGTCACGCCCGTCTCCCCCGGCGACGACATCAGGGTCGAGCTGACCGCGAAGCAGATCACCCCAAGGGAGACCGACGAGTACGGGGAGGTGCGGTGGGATGCGGTGCTGAAGAACCAGCACGATGACATCGTGGCCACGTACGACGTGCTCACCCTGGTGGCGAAGGAGCGTGCGGCGGCGTGACGCTGAGCGCCGGAGCCCCGGTCAGACGACCGCGGCTCCGGCTTCATCGTCCGTGCGCAAGCCGTCCAGGGCGACGGCCACCACGTCGTCTGCGAGACGGTCGGCGCCCTCGCGCCCGCCGGGCCGATACCACTCGACGATCGAGTTGATCATCCCGAACACCAGACGCGCCACCACACTCGCGTCGATGTCGGCCCGCAGCTCCCCCTCGCGCTGCGCCTCAGACACGAGAGCGGTGATCCGACGGTCGAACGCCCGGCGACGGATGAGAGCCCTGCGCTCCACCTCGGTGTTGCCCCGCACCCGCAGCAGCAGCGTCACGGCCGGCAGCTGCTCCACGAGCACCCGGACGGCGCCGCGCAGCACCTGCTCGAGCCGGTCGACCGCGCTCGATGCCCCCTGAGCGGCAGCCGAGTCGGGAATCGGGCCGTCCACCACGGCTTCCAAGCCGCTCAGCGCCGCGTCCAGAGCGAGGTCGAGGATCTCGTCCTTCGAGCCGAAGTGATGGTAGATCGCCGACTTCGACAGACCGAGGCGCTCGGCGAGCATCCCGATCGACGTGGCGTCGTACCCGTACTCGTTGAACGCGGCGACGGCGACGGCGAGGATCCCCTGCTGGTCGTACCCCGGTCGGCCTCGTCGCGTGCTCTGCATCTCGGACATCACCCCACAGTCTCGCACTCGAAGCGGCGGGCGGGCGGGAGCACCGACCGCGAGGCGGGCGCGACGACTCTCCGTGTCAATCCCCGCATCGCCCGCATCAGCGCAGGTCGTACACCCGCTTGCACTTCCCCTCGCTCCGGGGCAGCGCTCCCGGCTCCTCGAGTTGGACGGCCACCGTCGATCCGACGAAGATCTTGATCCGCTGCGCCAGCACCTCCGCGGCGCTGCGGCAGGTCTCGACGGACAGGTCAGGGTGCCGCTCGATGCGGACCTTCAGCGTGTCCATGCGCCCCGTCTTCGACAGCTCGAGGATGAAGTGCGGGGTCAGCTGCTCGATCCCCAGCACCAGCTCCTCGATCTGCGTGGGGAACACGTTCACGCCCCGCAGGATGATCATGTCGTCGTTGCGGCCGGTGATCTTCTCCATCCGCCGCATCCCGGCCCGGGCCGTCCCGGGAAGCAGGCGGGTGAGGTCGCGGGTGCGATAGCGGATGACCGGGAACGCCTCCTTGGTCAGAGAGGTGAACACGAGTTCCCCGAGTTCGCCGTCCGGCAGCACGGCGCCGCTCTCTCCGTCGATGATCTCCGGCAGGAAGTGGTCCTCCCACACATGCGGACCATCCTTGGTCTCGAGGCACTCGTTGCCCACACCGGGCCCCATCACCTCGCTGAGACCGTAGATGTCGAGCGCGTCGATGCCGAGGCGCTGCTCGAGCTCGTGACGCATCTCGTTCGACCAGGGCTCCGCTCCCAGAACCGCGACCTTCAACGAGGTGGAGCGCGGGTCGACTCCCTGCGCGGCCATCGCATCGGCGATCGTCAGCAGATAGCTGGGCGTGCACAGGATCGCGTCGGGCTCGAAGTCGAGGATCAGCTGCACCTGGCGTGCGGTCTGGCCGCCGGACATCGGGATGACCGTCGCGCCGAGCGCTTCGATGCCCGCGTGTGCGCCGAGCCCGCCGGTGAAGAGTCCGTAGCCGTAGGCGTTGTGCACCTTCATGCCGGGGCGGATGCCGCTGGCTCGCAGCGAACGCGCGACCAGCGCGCCCCACCGCTCGAGATCGCCTCTGGTGTAGCCGACGACCGTCGGGCGGCCGGTGGTGCCGCTGGAGGCGTGGATGCGGGCGACGTCGGACATCGGCACAGCGAACATCCCGAACGGATAGGTCTCGCGCAGATCCGCCTTGGTCGTGAAGGGAAGCAGCCGCACGTCGTCGAGCGTGCGGATGTCGTCCGGGTGCACGCCGGCCTCGTCGAACTTGCGCGTGTAGAGAGGCACGTTCGCGTAGGCGTGGCGCACGGTCTGCTGGAGTCGACCGAGCTGGAGCGCGGCGATCTCGTCGCGCGACATCCGCTCTTCCGCGTCGAGCTCGGCGGATGCGGGCGGGTGGACGTGGGAGGGTGTTGCGGTCGTCATCGACACGAGGTTCTCCGGAGCATTCAGAAGGTCTGGCTGGTGGTGCGGGAGCGCCCGCGGAACTCGGCGACGGGATCGCCCCATTCGTCGACCACGGTCACGTCGTAGATGCCGGAGCGTCCGCTGAGCGACCGTCGGACGGCGGTGGCGGTGAGGGTCTGTCCCGATACGGTCGGCTTCAGGAAGGAGATGTCCGCGCCGGCGGCCACGGTGACCCTGTCGTCTTCGTTGCACGCGATCGCGAAGGCGGTGTCCGCCAGGGCGAAGACGAAGCCGCCGTGGGTGATGTGGAAGCCGTTGGTCATGTCGTCCCGCACGCGCATCGAGACGACCGCGTGGCCGGGGTCATCGCGTTCGACCACGAGGCCCAGCGAAGCCGAGGCGCGGTCGCGCTCCATCATCGCGCGGTTCGGGCGCGCGTCGTCCGTCGTCCACGCCGTCGCTTCCGTCATCGTCGACCTCCTCGTCGAGCGGGTTCGGGCGCTGCACCTGCGGTACCCGATCCGCTCATACTAACCGACCGATCGTTCAGTTAGTCAAGCAGGTCAGCCTCGTCTGCTCCGGGATCCCGGCCTGTGGACGAACCCCTCAGCTGAAGTCGGGAAGCCGGCGCAGTGTCGCATCCTCCGTCAGGATGCCGGTGATCACGGCACTCGGGTCGCCGGCGTCGCGATCGACGCGGAACCGGATCGCCGCCCCCTCGCGCGTCGTCCACTGATAGAAGTACTCGCCGGAGGACACGATACGGATCGCCGTGCCCCCGGGGAACGCATCCTCGGCCTCGCCGACGGTGTCGCCGATCCGCACCTCGCCTGCCGTCGGCAACGCGGCAGGATCCTCCTGGGGCTCGTTCCCGACGTTCGCGGAACCGATGGATGCGGCATCGACGACGGAGTCGCCCGCGTCGGTCCACAACAGCACAGAGGCCGAACCGTCCGGACTGACGATCCGCGTCTGCCCCCCGTCCCACTCCGGCCTGATCACCGTCGCTCCCGGGACGGCCGCGATGGCCTCGTCGAGGTCGGAGCCGAGGACGATCGGCCCGATCCCGGTAGCGCTCACCTGCCAGCTGCTCCACGCCGCAGCAGGGTCGACAGCAGGCGGCGTCGCTGCGGGCGCCGGCGGGTTCGCGGTCAACTCCTCGATCAGCTGCGACCGAGCGTCGGACGCCTGGTCGCTCAGGAACGCGGCGGCCCGCTCAGCGTCGAAGGCGGCGTCGCCGGTGAACGGCTGCCAGAAGTTCACGAGGACGTTGCCGACCGACGCGTACCCCTGGTAGAGCCGGTGTCCGCCGCCGAGTCCGTCGTCGAGCACCAACGCTCCGGTGACGGCGCGGATCCCATCCCCGGAGTCGAGCGTGGTCGAGTCGAACGTCGACGCGCCGCTGCCGTAGGTGAAGTCCGCACACTGCTTCGCCACCTCGACGTACCGGTCCATCAGCCCCTGCGCCGTCGCCTCGTCCGCGAACTGGAGCACATGCATCCAGCCGTCCCGCCCATCGGGGAGGGAGCTGGTCCACGTGACCGAGCGCGCGCCGATCGACGCCTGGGAAGGCTCGTAGAGGAAGAGGTTGCAGATCGCCGGCGAGAGCTCGGGGCCGCCTCCGTCGGAGATCTGGATCAGCGACGTTGACGGCGACCCCACGTCGCCGACGTCGGGGAGGAGACCGGCGATCTCGTCGGCGCTCGGCAGGAACCAGTCGAGCTGGTCTCCGACGAACACCGTCGGACCGTCGTACGGCGCCGGAGCAGGGCTCTCGGTTGCCGGAGTCGGCTTCGGTGTGGCTTGCGGTGCGGGCACGCACCCCGACAGGGCGATGATCGCCCCCGCCGTGAGCACTCCCAGGACAGTTCGTGACGACCACCGTGTGGACATGGACCCTCCGATTGCTCGCGACGCCACGATCGACGCCCCCTCGCTGACGAGCCTAGAGCCGGATCCATCGCCCTCACGCTTCTGGACCATGTCCATATCAGAATGGAACGAAACGCATGCCGAGATGCGCATACGACGTGGCAGGACCGTCTCGTTCACCCCTCGACGAGAGCCGAGGAAGCGGCAGCGCGCGCGGCATCCGCAGAGCTCGTACCGACCGCTGCCTCCGCGGCTCGTCGGCAGTCATCGACGGACAACTCCTGCAGGCGCGCGGCCACGCGACCGAGCGATCGCGGCGCCATGGACAGCGACGTCACCCCGAGGCCGATCAGGACCGGAGCGAGCGCGGGGTCGCCGCCTGCTTCGCCGCAGACGCCCACCGACTTTCCGGCAGCCCGACCTGCGGCACCGACGGCGGCGATGAGTCGCAGCACTGCAGGCTGCCACGGATCGTTGAGGTCGCCCAGATCGCTGAGCAGCCGATCCGCCGCCATCGTGTACTGGGCGAGGTCGTTGGTGCCGAGGCTCACGAAGTCGACGACCTCGAACAGCTCCGCGGCGAGCAGTGCGGCGGACGGGGTCTCGATCATGATGCCGACCCTGTCGAGCCCCGCGGACCGACAGCGTTCGGCGAAGTCCCTGGCCTCGTCGACCGTCGCGACCATCGGAGCCATCACCTCGACCTCCGCCGCTTCCGCCGCAGCCGCTCGCGCGAGGGCGACCAGCTGATCATCGAGCAGCTGCGGGCGGCGTCGGGCGATCCGCAGCCCGCGCACGCCGAGCGCGGGGTTGTCCTCGCTGTCGGAGTTGGCGAAGGGAAGGGGCTTGTCGCTCCCCGCGTCGAGGGTGCGCACGACGACCTTGCGCCCAGGGAAGGCGGACAGCACGCCGCGATAGGCGGTCACCTGTTCGTCGATGCTCGGCGCCTCGGCGCGGTCGAGGAAGCAGAACTCCGTGCGGAAGAGTCCAACGCCCTCCGCATGCGCCGAGGCCGCCACCGTCGCGTCCGCCGCTCCTCCGACGTTGGCGAGCAGCGGTATGCGCTGCCCGTCGGAGAGCGCTCCGACGCCGTCGAAGTCGACAGCGGTCGCCGAGGCGCGCGCTTCGGCGACGCGGGATTCCGCCGGGGCGACCTCCACCGTGCCGCGGTCGCCGTCCACGAGGACCATCGTCCCCACCGAGATCGCCTGGGCGTCGACGACACCGACGACAGCCGGCAGCCCCAGGGAGCGCGCGATGATCGCCGTGTGCGAGGTCGGTCCGCCCTGGACCGTGACGAGGGCGACGCATCGGCCCCCGGCGAGCAGAGCGGTGTCAGCGGGAGCGAGGTCGGCGGCCACCAGCACGAAGGGATCGTCGCGCTCGGGGACGCCCGGCATGTCGACTTCGAGGATCTCGGCGATGATCCGGTCGCGTACATCGCGGATGTCGGCGATGCGCTCGGCCATCCGACCCCCCAGCGCGGCGAGGGCCTTCTCGTGGACGACGGCGGTCTCCCAGACCGCACGGGCGGCGGTGCGCCCCTTGGAGAGGACCAGAGCCGTCGCCTCGGACACCAGCTCGGGGTCGGAGGCCAGCAGGCGCGAGGCATCGAGGATGGCCTTGGTCTCTCCCGTCGCCTGCGCCGTGCGTGAGCGGAGCTGATCGGCGACCGCGACGGCGGCCCACTCGATCGCCGACACCTCGGAATCGCGGTCGGCGGGGGGCACCAGCACGTCCGGATCGGGTTCGGGAAGCGGCGGTGCGAGATGCACGACGGGGGCGGCGGCCCGGCCGGAGCTCACCCCGCGCCCGCGGAGCACGGCGCCCGGCGCGACGGTTCGCGTCGGCTCCTCCTGCTCACGCGATTTCGGTTCATACGCGCGCGTCGGCAGACCGGGTGCGGGTGCGATCGCGGTCGAAGTCGCGTCGCCATCGGGTCCGGTCTCCTCGGTCCCCTCCCCGAAGCCGTCATCGAACAGAGCGACCAGGCGATCCAGCGCCTCCTCTCCCCCATCGCCCCGTGCGGTCAGCTCGATCTCGTCCCCCTGCCGCGCACCGAGCACGAGCAGCCGCGTCAGGCTCGCCGCCGACGCGTCGGGGCCGTCGGGGAGCCGGCGCACGCGCACATCCGCGCCGGACGACGCCTTCGCGATCAGTGCCGCAGGACGCGCATGGATCCCCTGCGGGTTGCGGACCCGCACTCGTCGCACCTGCGCGTCATCGTCCTTCGGAGCATCGGAGGTCTCCGCCTCGTGCGCCTCCTCGACACCGAGGGCGCCGGTCTTCGCCGCCAAGGCCGTCGATGCCTCAGCCGCCACGGTGTCGAGCGATCCGCCCGCCGCAGCGGACACGACAGCGGCGAGAAGCCCCTCCACGAAGGGTGCGGGAGCGAGCCGGACGGGCACGTCGCTCGAACGCAGCTCCACCGCGAGTTCCGCGCTGAGCACGGCTGAGCCCAGATCCATGAGCACGAGGACGCCGTCGCACTCCGTGGCGAGCTCATCGATGGCGGCGGACACCGCGACGGCGTCCGTACCGAGGATCGGTACGCCCCCGGCGTCGACTCCGGCGCCGGCGGCGACCCGCACCCGCACCTCGCCGTCGTGGACCATCTGCAGGGCGAGCTCCAGCGCCGCCTCCCCGAGCCGTGCACTGTGGGAGACGGCGACGATGCCGATCATCTGGCGCTGTCCTCGATCGTCTCGGCGAGCGTCTCGAAGAGGATCGCCGTCGAGGCCGCTCCGGGGTCGAGGTGTCCGGCGCTGCGCTCGCCCAGGTAGCTCGCCCTGCCCTTCCGGGCGACGAGAGGGAGGGTGGCGTCCCGACCTGCCGCCGCGGCATCCGCAGCGGCTCTGGCGGCGTCGGAGACGGAGGCGCCCGCGGCGAGCGCAGCGTCCATCGCGTCGACCGCCGGCGCCATCGCGTCGAACATCGTCTTGTCCCCCGCCTCGGCCTTGCCGCGCGCGACGATACCGTCGAGTCCTGCCCGCAGTGCGGCCGCGAGAGCGTCGCCATCGAGATCGGACACGGCACCCGCGGCCATGCCCATGCGGAGGAAGAACGTGCCGTACAGAGGCCCGCTGGCACCGCCGACCGAGCTCACCAGCGTCATGCCGACCGTCTTCAGGAGCTCGTCCACCGTTGCCGGCGCGCCGGCGGACAGCTTCTCGCCGACAGCGCCCATGCCCCGAGCCATGTTGGCCCCGTGATCGGCGTCGCCGATGGCCGAGTCGAGTTCGGTGAGCCAGTCGCGCTTCTCCGTCACGGCGGCGCCGAAGCGTGCGATCCAGTCGGCGAGGAGCGTGGTGTCGACCGCGGCCATCAGACGCCCCATCGCAGACCGGGGGTGTTCACCGGGGCATCCCACAGCCGCAGAAGCTCATCGTCGGCTTTGAGCAGGGTCACCGAGCACCCGGCCATGTCGAGCGAGGTGATGTAGTTGCCGACGAGGTTCCTGGCGACCTGCACTCCGGCCTTCTCCAGCAGCGCGGCGACCTCGCCGTACATGAGGTACAGCTCGATCAGCGGGGTCGCACCCATGCCGTTGAGCATCACGATCGCAGGACCGGTGCCGTCGATGTCGGCCAGGATCGGCTCGACGAGCTGCCGGGCGATCTCGGAGGCCGGGGCGAGGGGTTCGCGATGCCGACCCGGCTCCCCGTGGATCCCTATGCCGATCTCCATCTGATCGTCCGGAAGGTCGAAGGTGGGCTTGCCCGCTGCGGGCACCGTGCAGCTGGTGAGGGCCATTCCCATCGAGCGGCCCTGTCCGTTCACCTTCTTCGCCAGCTCGACCACGGCCGGGAGGTCGCGCCCCTCCTCCGCTGCCGCCCCGAGGATCTTCTCGAGCAGCACGGTGAGGCCCACCCCGCGGCGTCCTGCGGTGTACAGGGAGTCCTGCACCGCGACGTCGTCGTCCACCGTGATGCTGCCCACCTCGATGCCGTCCATGGCGGCGAGCTCGGCGGCCATCTCGAAGTTCAGCACGTCACCGGTGTAGTTCTTCACGATGTGGAGCACACCCGCTCCGCGATCGACGGCCTTGGTCGCGACCTGCACGCGGTCGGGGGTGGGCGAGGTGAAGATCTCTCCGGCGACAGCGGCGTCCAGCATCCCGGTGCCGACGAAACCGCCGTGCAACGGCTCATGGCCGGAGCCTCCGCCGGAGACGATCGCGACCTTGCCCTGCGCCTTGGGCGTGGCGCGCGTGATGACGTGGTTCTCCAGGTCGACGGAGAGCTCGGGATGAGCGAGCGCGACGCCTCTCAGCGACTCGACGAGAACGTCTTCCGGGGCGTTGATGAGCTTCTTCATCGTTCGATCTCCTTTGATCTTTCGCGGACTCTTTCGCAGAAATCCGAAAGCAATTCGTTAATGTCGAATATGCTCGGAGCCTGCCGGGTTGTCAAGATCAATCGTGAAGCCCGGCTCCATCGACACCGGCTCGACGACGCACCGGAAGGAGGCCCTCCCCGTGATCCAGGCGATCGACCGCGCGGCGAAGATCCTCGAACTGCTCCAGGGAGCACGCCACCTCGGCATCACCGACCTCTCTGCAGCCCTCGGCCTGCCGCCGTCGACCGTGCACGGGATCGTGAAGTCGCTGCGCGCGCACGGGCTCGTCGCGAAAGAGCGGGGTGGCCAGCGCTACATGCTCGGCCCCACCCTGCTGCGCCTGAGCAACGTCTACCTCGACACCCTCGACGTGCGCGCCAGAGCCATGCGGTGGACGCAGGAGCTCGCACGCCGCACCGACCTGTCCGTACGGCTGGGCGCTCCGCACTTCACCGATGTGCTCGTCATCCACCACAATCTGCGCCCCGATGACAGCCAGCAGATGCTCGAGACCGGTGTCGCCATCCCCGCCCACGCCTCGGCGATGGGCAAAGTGCTCCTCGCCTACGACCTCGGGTTCCAGCAGAGCGTCTTCGAACAGCCGCTGCGCAGCCTCACCGGCGACACCGTCACCGACGTGGCGCGCCTGACGCTGGAGCTGCCGTCGATCGCCGAACGCGGCATGGCCGGGGAGTTCGACGAGGCCGTCCTCGGCGAGTCCTCGATCGCCGCCCCCGTCGCTGACGCGTCGAACGACATCGTCGCCGCGGTCGCCGTCGTGTTGCCCACCTCGCAAGCACCGGCGTCGGATGCGATCCTCAACGCACTGCGGGAGACGGCACGCAACATCTCACGCGAACTCGGCGCCACCGCCTGGCCCCCGCGCATCGCGCCCGCCGACGACTGACACCTGTCCCACGCAGCGCCACCCCGACGGCCGGCTGTCAGCCGCGCAGCGCCAGCGCGAAGGGCAGCACGCCCGTCGCCCCGGCACGACGGAGCTCACGCGCCGCGACGGTCATCGTCCACCGGCTGTCGACGAGGTCGTCGACGAGCAGCACCGGCCCGGTCGGCACATCCAGATGCCGAGCGCTGAAGCGCTCCCAGAGTCCCGCGAGGCGGAAGACGCTGTTCCCACCCGGCCCGCCGGAAGGCCCTCCTCCCACGAGTTCGAGCGCCCCGAGATACGGCAGGCGCCCGACATCGGCGAGTCCGCGCGCGAGCGAGTCGACCAGCAGCGGGTGCGAGCGCGAGGGCATCGCGACCACCGCCACGGGGCGCTCCTCCCACCCCCATCCTGCGAGCACGCGGACGCACGCCTGCAGCAGCTGCGGTGTCACCGCGGCATCGGGCGCCCCGGCCGCGAACAGCTCGCGCAGCGCCCCGCCCCAGCCCAGATCGGTGAGACGCGCGAGTGCGCGCCCCTCACTCGCCTGCTCGTCTGCCGGGATGCGCCCCTTGACCGGCACGTCCAGCCGGTCCGCACCGGTCGGCCAGGCACGACGAGGCTCGATCGGCACTCCGACGCGGTCGAGCGATTCCACGGCCTGCGAGCTCGCGGAGGCGCCGATCTCCCGCGGGAACCACTCCCCCGCGCAGTTGTCGCACCTCCCGCACGGAGCGGCCGTGTCGTCGTCGAGCGCGCGCTGCAGGAACTCCATGCGGCACCCGTCGGTCTGCTCGTACTCGATCATGTGCTGCTGCTCGGCGACACGCTCGGCGGCGATGCGCTCATACCGCTCGGCGTCGTAGCTCCAGGGTGCACCGGTCGCGACCCATCCGCCCTGCACGCGCCGGACCGCCCCGTCGACGTCGAGCACCTTCAACAGCAACTCGAGCGGCGTGCGGCGGATGTCGACCATCGCCTCGAGCGCCGGCGTCGAGATCGGAACGTCGCCGAGGGCCCCGATCACCCGCTCGGCTCGTTCACGATCGGGCATCGAAGCGGTCGCGAAGTAGTGCCAGATGTCACGGTCCTCGACGCCGGGGAGCAGCAGCACGTCCGCGCTCTCGCTGGCACGTCCGGCACGACCCACCTGCTGGTAGTAGGCCACGGGGGAAGACGGCGCGCCCAGGTGCAGCACGAAACCCAGATCGGGCTTGTCGAACCCCATGCCCAGCGCGCTCGTGGCGACGAGAGCCTTGACCTCGTTGCGCTTGAGCATCCCCTCGGACTCGGCGCGCTCGTCGGGGTCGGTCTGCCCGGTGTAGGCACGCACGTCGTGGCCGTGCTCACGCAGCAGGCGTGCGGTGTCGACGGCGGCCGCGACCGTCAACGTGTAGATGATGCCGGAACCGGGAAGGTCGTCGAGGTGGCTCAGCAGCCAGGCGAGGCGACTCGCCGAATCGCGCAGGCGCAGCACTCCCAGTCTCAGCGACGTCCGGGCGAGCGGCCCGCGGATCGTGAGCACCGGAACCGCATCGGCGTCGGCGGCCGGCCCGTCGTCCGCTCGGAGGCTGCCGAGCTGGTCGGCCACGTCGGCCACGACACGGCTGTTGGCGGTCGCCGTGGTCGCGAGCACCGGCACGTCAGGCGGCATCTGGGCGATCAGGTCGCGCAGGCGGCGGTAGTCGGGACGGAAGTCGTGCCCCCAGTCGCTGATGCAGTGCGCCTCATCGACCACCAGCATCCCGATGCGCCGGACGAGCGCCGGCAACTGCTGCTCACGGAAAGCGGGGTTGTTGAGCCTCTCGGGAGAGACCAGCAGCACATCGACCTCATCGCGATCGAGTTGCGCGAGCACATCCGACCACTCGTGCGCATTGGTGGAGTTGATCGCCACGGCCCGCACCCCCGCACGTTCGGCGGCGGCGATCTGGTCGCGCATGAGGGCGAGCAGCGGAGACACCAGCACGGTCGGGCCCGCCCCCTGCCGACGCAGCAGGAGCGTGGCGACGAAGTAGACAGCGGACTTGCCCCACCCGGTGCGCTGCACCACGAGCGCGCGGCGGCGTCCTTCGACGAGCGCCTCGATCGCCTCGTACTGTCCGTCGTGGAAATCGGCATCCGGGCGTCCGACGAGTTCGCGCAGCGCCGCACGGGCGGACTCGCGGAGGTCGGCGGCCTCGGGGGATGCTGCAGCGGCGTCGGCGGTCATCCCCCCACTCTGCCCCACACCTCCGACACCTCCCACACCTCCGACACCCGTGGTCGCGTTCCACAGGTTCGCCGGGCCCCGGGCGAGTGCCGTCGTCTAGCGTGAGGGGATGATCACACGCGAGCTCGCCGTCGCCCTGCGGGACACCGGACTGATCTGGCATCCGGCCGATGGCGACCGCTTCCAGCTCGATCTCCCCGACGACGTGGAACTCGAAGCGGAGGCCGACGTCTTCACCGTGAGTGAGATGACGATCGAGGCCCGTCAGACGCCGAGCGGCACCGATCTGGCGTTCAACGGCACGACGGAGTGGGCGCTCGACGCGGTGACGCTCGCGGACGCCGTATGGCTGCCGCGGGAGGACCAGCTTCGCGATCTGCTCCGCGGCACGTTCCGTTCGCTGGTGCGCCTCGAGGACTCCTTCCGCGTCGAGATCGAGGTCGGGGGCGAGCTGCTCGCTTTCGAGCACCCCGACCCCACGGAGGCGTACGGCCGCGCCCTCCTCGATCTGATCTCCCGCTCGCGCTGAACCCGCCGTCTTGAATCCGGCAGTCCACTGTGTCAGAATTACCAAACGATCGGTCAGTAAAGATGGCCCGATGCCGAGGAGTCGATGATGACCAGTCCAGCAGACCTGTCCCTGGTGGGCGAGATCTCCGATGAGGAGCGCCTGTTCGACGAGCTCATCGCCAACGAGCAGCGCATCGAACCCCGCGACTGGATGCCCGACGCCTATCGCAAGACACTGGTGCGGCAGATCTCGCAGCACGCGCACTCCGAGATCATCGGCATGCAGCCGGAGGGCAACTGGATCACGCGCGCGCCGAGCCTCAAGCGCAAGGCGATCCTGATGGCCAAGGTGCAGGACGAGGCCGGTCACGGCCTCTACCTGTACTCCGCCGCCCAGACCCTCGGCACCACGCGCGACGAGATGATGGACCAGCTCATCAGCGGCAAGGCCAAGTACTCGTCGATCTTCAACTACCCCACCCCGACCTGGGCGGACATGGGCGCGATCGGCTGGCTGGTCGACGGCGCCGCGATCTGCAACCAGGTGCCGCTGTGCCGGGCGTCCTACGGCCCCTACGGCCGCGCCATGGTGCGCGTCTGCAAGGAGGAGTCGTTCCACCAGCGTCAGGGCTTCGAGATCCTGCTCACCCTGATGCAGGGCACCGAGGAGCAGCGCGCGATGGCTCAGGATGCGGTGAACCGCTGGTACTGGCCGAGCCTCGCCATGTTCGGGCCGCCCGATGACCAGTCCCCCAACTCGGCGCAGTCGATGAAGTGGAAGATCAAGCGGTTCTCCAACGATGAGCTGCGCCAACGCTTCGTCGGCATGCTCGTGCCCCAGGCCGAGATCCTCGGCGTCACGCTGCCCGACCCCGACCTGCGCTTCGACGAGGAGAGCGGACAGTACGTGATCGGCGAGATCGACTGGAACGAGTTCTTCGAGGTGGTGCGCGGCAACGGGCCCTGCAACGCCGAACGCCTCGAACGCCGCCGGACGGCTCATGAAGAGGGCGCCTGGGTGCGCGAGGCCGCGGCCGAGTACGCGCGCAAGCAGTCGCCGAAGACGAAGGCGGTGGCGTGATGGCGACGCCCGGCGCCGACGAGCGCGAGCCCTGGCCGCTGTGGGAGGTCTTCGTCCGAGCGAACCGCGGACTGAGCCACGTGCACGTCGGCTCGCTGCACGCGCCGGACGCCGAGATGGCGATCCGCAATGCGCGCGACCTGTACACGCGTCGTGGAGAGGGCGTCTCGATCTGGGTCGCCCCCGCACACGCGATCACCACGAGCGACCCCGACGCCAAGGGCGCCTACTTCGAGAGTCCCGCCGGCAAGAACTACCGCCACGCCGTGTACTACACCGCCTCAGAGGGAGTGCCGCACCTGTGAGCACGGCACACGAGGACACGGTGCACGAGGAGACGGTGCACGAGGAGACGGTGCACGAGGAGACGGTGCACGAGGAGGCGGTGCACGAGGAGACGGTGCACGAGGAGACGGTGCACGAGGAGACGGTGCACGAGGACATCGACGTGCACGGGAACGTCTCGGTCGACGAACTCGACCTGGCGCAGGAGCTGTCAGGCACCGGCGCGGTCGCCGCATCGGCCGACGTGGCGGAGTACGCACTTCGTCTCGGCGACGACGCGCTGATCCTCTCGCAGCAGCTGGGCGCGTGGATCTCCCGCGCTCCCGAGCTCGAGGAAGACGTGGCCCTGGGCAACATCGCCCTCGACCTGCTCGGTCATGCGCGCTCGTTCCTCCACTACGCCGGGTCCTTCGACGGGCGCAGCGAAGACGATCTGGCCTTCTTCCGCGACGAACCCGATTTCCGCTGTGCATGGATCGTGCAGCAGCCCAACGGAGACTTCGCCCAGACCATCGCTCGCCAGTTCGTGGTGGCCACGTACATGTTCGAGCTGTACTCGGCCCTGCGCGGCAGCAGCGACGAGACGTTCGCCGCGATCGCGGAGAAGTCGCTCAAGGAGGTCGACTACCACCGCGACCACGCCGTGCAGTGGATCCTGCGTCTCGCCGGAGGCACGGAGGAGTCGCGCGCCAGGATCATCCGCGCACTCGGCGACGTGTGGCCGTACGTCGATGAGCTGTTCCGCGACGACGATCTGATCGCGCGGCTCGGCGACGCGGCCGTGGTGCCGTCGACGCTGCGGCCTGCTTTCGACGGCGTGGTCGAGACGGTGTTCGCGGAAGCGGAGCTCTCGGTGCCCGCCGTGATGTCGTCGTCGGCCGGCGGGCGCACCGGTGCGCACGCGACCCCGCTCGGCCACATCCTCGCCGAGATGCAGGTGCTCGCCCGCAGACATCCGGGGGCGACATGGTGACTCTCACGCCGACGCAGGCCGCGTGGCGGATCGCTGCCTCCGTGCCCGACCCCGAGGTTCCTGTGCTCACGATCGAGGACCTCGGTGTGCTCCGCGCGGTGGAGGTCGACGGCACCGCGGTGCATGTCGACATCACCCCGACCTACAGCGGCTGCCCCGCGATGGACACGATCCGCGACGATGTGGTCCTGGCTCTCACCGCCGCCGGCTTCGACGAGGTGTTCGTGCGCCTGGTCCTCTCCCCCGCCTGGACGACCGACTGGATGACACAGGCGGGCAAGAGCAAGCTCGCCGAGTACGGCATCGCACCGCCCTCGGGCCGCGCCGCCGTGTCGACCGGCCCCATCCGCCTGGCGTTGAGCGTGCGCTGCCCCCGCTGCGGGTCGCTCGACACGCGCGAGGTCTCCCACTTCGGCTCCACGTCATGCAAAGCCCTGTTCGAGTGCCGCGCCTGCCTCGAACCCTTCGACCACTTCAAGGTGCACTGACATGTCGCTCTTCACCTCCGCGCCTGCGCCCATCCCGCAGGCGACGACGCCCCGCGAGACCGCACCCCGCAAGCGCGCCCGGTTCCACACCCTCACGGTCGAAGACGTGCGCCCGCTCACCGACGACGCTGTCGAGGTGACCTTCACGGTTCCCGCCGCCCTCGCCGACGAGTACGACCACCTGCCCGGTCAGTACGTCGCGCTGCGTACGACACTCGACGGCGTCGAAGTCCGGCGTTCCTACTCGCTGTGCCGCGCCCCGGAACACCGCGGCGACGGTCAGGACACGCGCTTGAGCGTCGCCGTGAAGCGGGACGAGGGAGGTCTCTTCTCCACGTGGGCGCAGACCGGTCTCCACGCCGGCTTCGAGCTCGACGTGATGAGCCCGCAGGGCACCTTCACCTCCGCTCTGCCCGACCTCGACGACCGGCACGTGGTGGGGATCGCGGCCGGCTCCGGCATCACGCCGCTGATGGCCCTCGCGCACACTGTGCTCACCCGGTCGGACACGTCGCGATTCACCCTGCTGTACACGAACCGCGCCACGCTCGACGTGATGTTCCTGGAAGATCTCGCCGACCTCAAGGACCGCTACCCCACCCGACTCGTGCTGCACCATGTGCTGTCCCGTGAACAGCGGGCCGCTCCCGTCCTCTCCGGGCGCATCGACGAGGAGAAGCTCCGCACGATCCTGGCGACCCTCATCCCCCCGTCGACCGTCGACGAATGGTTCCTGTGCGGCCCTCTCGCTCTCGTCGACCTGTGTCGCGAGGTGCTGGCCGACCACGGTGTCGACCGCTCCCACATCCGCTTCGAGCTGTTCACGACGGGTGATGAACCCGTGCGCGCGGCACGGCCGGTGCAGGTGCGTGCCGGCGAGAAGACGGTGCGTATCGAGGTCACTCTCGACGGCGTCTCGTCGACCGTGGAGAGCCCCGTCGACGCCAGGGAGTCGGTACTCAATGCGGCACTGCGCGTACGGCCCGACGCTCCGTTCGCCTGTGCCGGCGGAGTTTGCGGCACCTGCCGCGCACGCGTGATCGAGGGCAGCGTGACGATGACCGAGAACTACGCCCTGGAGCCCGACGAGCTCGAGCGCGGCTTCGTGCTCACCTGCCAGTCCCACCCCACCAGCGACCGCGTGGTCGTCGACTACGACGTCTGATCGAGGAGCGCCCATGATCGACCTCACCATCGCCGACGACGTGGCCATGATCGTGCTGGACGCGCCATCGAAGCTGAACGCTCTCGACGAGAGGGCACTCGCCGAACTGGATGCCGCCTATGTCGAGGCCGAGGCTGCGGGAGTGCGAGCACTCGTGCTCCGTGGCGAGGGGCGCGCGTTCTGCGCGGGGCGTGACATCTCCGGCGTCGACCCACGGGACGACGATGTGCTCGGCTATCTCGGCGGTCTGGTGACCCCTCTGCTGCAGCGCATGTCGCGGTTCCCCGCGCCGACGTTCGCTGTCGCCCACGGCGCCTGCCTCGGCGTGGGCCTCGGCCTGCTGATCGCGACCGACGTGGTCTATGTGGCGGAATCGGCGAAGATCGGCTCCCCGTTCGCCGCCCTCGGTGCGACGCTGGACTCCGGCGGACACGCGCTCTTCCTCGATCGGCTCGGCGCGCACAAGACGCTCGACCTCATCTACACGGGACGCCTGATGAGCGGCACCGAGGCCGTGGCGTCCGGCCTGTTCTCCCGCGTGTTCCCCGATGATGAGGTGGTGCGGGCCACGACCGACGCGGCCGCCGCCGCCGCTCGCGGTGCGACGGCGGCGTTCCTCGCGAGCAAGGAGCTCATCGCCCGCATCCGCGACGAGCGACTCGCCCTGTGGGATGCGGTCGGGATCGAGAACGCCGCACAGGCCGCGCTCTGCGACACCGACGACTATCGCGAGGGCTTCGCGGCGTTCCAGGAGAAGCGCAGGCCCGAGTTCCGCGGGCGCTGACGCCCGGGTTCCCGCTTTTCGGCAGCGTCGTCTCCAGCGTCGGAGGCCGATGCGACAATACGGAGATGATGCTCTCCGAGGTCGTCTCCACGGCAGAAGAGGTCTCCGCCACGGCGTCCCGCCTCACGAAGATCGATGCCCTCGCACGGCTGCTGGCGCGTTCCGCAGCGGACGAGCTCCCAGCCGTCATGGGGCTCCTGCTGGCCGCTCCGCGCCAGGGACGGCTCGGCGTCGGTTGGCGGGGACTCGCCGCCATCGAGATCACGCATGCGGAAGATCCCACCCTCACGGTGAGCGACGTCGATGCCTCGCTCACCGCCCTCGCCGCCGCCTCCGGATCAGGCTCCGCGGCAGCCCGCACCGGGATCCTCGGCGAGCTCGGCTCGCGAGCGACGGCCGCCGAGTGGGACTTCCTCGTCCGCGCCATGCTCGGCGAGCTTCGCACCGGGGCATTGTCCGGCGTCCTTCTCGACGCGGTCGCGAAAGCGTCCGACCGGCCACTCTCCCTCGTGCGCCGCGCCGCCATGCTCTCCGGCGATCTCGGCGAGACCGCACGTGTCGCCCTCACCGAAGACGCAGACGCGCTGGACGCGGTCGGCCTCGAAGTCGGTCGCCCTGTCCTTCCCATGCTCGCCTCCACCGCGGCGACGCCATCGGCTGCACTCGAGATCACCGGCACGGCGTCGGTGGAGTACAAGCTCGACGGTGCTCGCATCCAGGTGCACCGTCACGGCGACGACGTCGGCGTCTACACGCGGAGCCTGGCCGACATCACCCACCGCGTACCGGAACTCGTCGAGATCGTGCGCGCTCTCCCCGTGGACGATGTCATCCTCGACGGCGAGACGCTGTCGCTCGATGAAGACGGTGGGCCCAGGCCCTTCCAGGAGACGATGTCGAGGTTCGGTGCCGATGCCTCCCGCGAACTGGTGCTGCGGCCATGGTTCTTCGACGTGCTGCACGTGGACGGACGCGACCTGATCGACGAGCCGCTCTCGATCCGCCTCGCCGAGCTCGAGCGCGTGGCCGGCGACTGGCGGATGCCCGGCATCGTGACCGACGACCCGGATGCCGCGGAGCAGCTGTCGCACGAAGCCCTCGCCGCCGGCCATGAAGGCGTGGTGGTCAAGGGTCTCGACGCCCCCTACGCCGCCGGCCGTCGGGGCAAGTCCTGGGTCAAGGTCAAGCCCGTGCTGACCTTCGATCTCGTCGTGCTCGGCGCGGAGTGGGGTTCGGGCCGCCGCCGGGGATGGCTGTCGAACCTGCACCTGGGTGCGCGCGACCCCGACGGCGAGTTCGGCGACCCCGGGGAATTCGTCATGGTGGGCAAGACCTTCAAGGGCCTCACCGACGAGCTGCTGCGCTGGCAGACCGAGGAGTTCCCCGAGCATGAGACCCACCGCACGGCGTCGACCGTGTTCCTGCGCCCCGATGTCGTGGTCGAGATCGCCATCGACGGCGTGCAGCGCTCTCCGCGTTACCCGGGAGGTGTCGCGCTGCGTTTCGCCCGGGTGAAGGGCTATCGGCCCGACAAGTCGCCGGCCGAAGCCGACACGATCCAGACGCTGCGCTCCCTGCTGCCCGGCTGACGAACCACGCGAGTCAGGCGGACGGCATTCAGGCCGACGGCATTCAGGCCGACGGCATTCAGGCCGACGGCATTCAGGCCGACGGGGCGAGTCCCAGGTCCTCTTCCCGCACGGTGCCGCGGAACGACCACGGGAAGTTGATCCAGAGGTCGGTGTCCTTCCATGCGAAGTCGGGCTGGATGATCGTGGAGGGCTTGGTGTAGATCGTGACCGACCGCACATCGGCGCCCTTGTCCTTCAGCAGCTGCACGGCCAGGGCGAGCGTGCGTCCGGAGTCGGCGACGTCGTCGACCAGCAGCACGCGGCGGCCATCGAGGTACGCCATGTCGAGCTCGGGAGGCAGCACCTCGGGCGCGTCGAGCACCGTGCCGATGCCGGTGTAGAACTCGACGTTGATGGCGCCGCAGTTCTTCGCGCCCAGCCCGTAGGCGATCGCCCCGGCCGGGAGCAGGCCGCCCCGGGCGATGGCGACGACGACCTCCGGCATGAAGCCGCTATCCAGGATGCTTCGTGCCAGATCGCGCGTCGCCTCCCCGAAGCCGTCCCAGGTGAGTGTCTCGCGCTCGATCTCCGCATCAGTCATTCCTGCATTCTCCCGCATCTCTGCGGGCTCGCTCGCCGATAGACTGAGCTGGTCCGGCCAGGCCGGTGCCTGAAAAAGAGGCACGAAGCACTTCGCGAAGACGCGGAGGCGAGACACATACGGATCCCGCAGTTCCTCCGTCCCTGTCTCGAAAGGCTTTCCCATGCCCTCCGTGTCCGCCCATGTCGCCCTCACCCTCGCCCAGCACATCGATGCCGTCTTCGGGGTGATGGGCAACGGCAACGCCTACTTCCTCGACGCGATCGAGACGCAGACGGATGCGGTGTTCACCGCCGTCCGTCACGAGCAGGGTGCTGTGGTCGCAGCCGACGCCCACTTCCGCACCTCGGGTCGCATCGCCGCAGGCACCTCGACGTACGGAGCCGGCTTCACGAACACGCTGACCGCCCTCGCCGAGGCCGTGCAGGCACGGGTGCCTCTGGTGCTGGTCGTCGGCGATGAGCCCACGTCCGGCCCCCGCCCGTGGGACGTCGACCAGATCGCCCTCGCCTCGGCGGTCGGCGCCCGCACCTATACGGTCGGACGGGCCGACGCCGCCGCCACCACGGTCATCGCGATCGAGCACGCCCTCACGTACCGGGTGCCCGTCGTCCTCGCGATCCCCTATGACGTCGCAGCGCTCGAAGCCGGTGAGGTGCCGGAGGCTCCCTCACCCCGGATCCCGGCCCCGCTCGCCCCTCGCGGCGAATTCGCCGATGCGATGCTCGACGAGATCGCCACCGCCCTGGCCGGGGCAGAGCGCCCGTTCCTGCTCGCCGGTCGCGGCGCGTGGCTGTCCGGTGCGAGCACCGCGCTGGGAGAGCTGGCCGCGGCCACCGGCGCTCTCACCGCCTCTTCCGCTTTGGGCCGCGGAGTGTTCCCCGACACCAGGTACGACCTCGGTGTGACCGGTGGCTTCGGGGCGGACGGAGCGATGGAGCTCGTGCGATCTGCAGACGTCGCCGTCGTCTTCGGAGCGGGCTTGAACCAGTTCACGATGCGTTTCGGCGACCTGTTCGCGCCGGGGACCCGGGTCTTCCAGATCGACATCGCGGCGGCGGCGACGCACGCCCACATCGGAGGCTTCGTCCGTGCGGACGCCCGTCTCGCCGCGGAAGAGCTCGTGGCGCGGATCGGAGACGCCGGCTCGGCGCATTCCTGGCGCGAGAGCGTGGACGTGGCGGCCGCACGCACCTACGACCGCGGCGATGACCTCGCCCCCGACGGGCGTCTCGACCCGCGCTCCGCCGCTCGTCGCATCGCCGAGCTGCTGCCGGAAGACCGCGTCGTGGTGTCGGACGGTGGGCACTTCATCGGGTGGGCGAACATGTACTGGCCGGTCGCCGCCCCCGACCGCATGATGATGGTCGGCACCGCGTTCCAGTCGATCGGGCTCGGTTGGCCGAGCGTCGTCGGGGCCGCTCTCGCGCGCCGCGAGTCCACCGTGGTACTCACCTCCGGCGACGGCGGCGGGCTGATGGCCATCGCTGATCTGGAGTCGGCCGTCCGGGCGGCGGGAGGACGCGGCATGGCGGTGGTCTGGAACGACGCGGCCTACGGAGCCGAAGTCAACCTCTACGGTCTCAAGGGACTGGCGGAAGGACCCATGCGCATCCCTGAGGTC
Source organism: Microbacterium sp. R1 (assembly GCF_015159725.1). Taxonomy (NCBI): domain Bacteria; kingdom Bacillati; phylum Actinomycetota; class Actinomycetes; order Micrococcales; family Microbacteriaceae; genus Microbacterium; species Microbacterium sp. R1. The sequence goes on from NZ_JADDUD010000005.1 coordinate 220,681, forward strand.
GATTTCGCCGCGTTCGGTGCGGCCGTCGGCGCGGAGGGCGTCGTGGTGCGCACGCTCTCCGATCTCGACCGTCTCGCCAACTGGGTCGAGGAGGACCCGTCCTCACGGCCCTTCCTGCTTCTCGATCTGCGCGTCTCGGGCGATGTGATCGCGCCGTACCAGCAGGAGATCATCCGCGTGAACTCCTGACGCCGCGGGACAGTCGGTAACGCGAGGGCGTCGGCACGACGCGAACGTCGTGTCGACCCCCTCGTCGCACCCGAGCGTCGTTCAGTCGATCATCCGAGACGCCGGCGCCTGCGCGCGATGCCGAGGCCCGCTCCGACTGCCAGCAGCAGCACCCCGGCGAGGAGGAACGGTGCGCTGTCGGCTCCTGTCGCGGCGAGGTCGCCGTTGCTCGTCGTGCCGGGGCCGGAACCCGCGTTCCCCGACCCGTCGGCGGGAGCACCACCCGGAGCGCCACCGGGAGTGCCTCCGCCTGGGGTTCCGCCGCCGGGAGGTGTGCCACCGGGCGCAGCCGTGACGGCGATCGCCGCCGTCGTCTCCACGCCGTCCGGGTCGATGAGCACGATGCTGTGGGTGCCGGGTTTCGTAGCGGCCGGAACGGTCACGGTCACGCGGAACCCGCCGGTCGCGTCCGTCGTCACGGCACCGAGCGGAACCGGCGTCGAACGCAGCTCGATCCGCAGCGCTGTGGCGGCGGGGAAGCCGGCGCCGGAGATCGTGATCGCATCGCCCGCGGCGACCGATGCCGAAGCGAGCGTCACGGTCGGCTGCTCGGGCTCAGGCGTCGTGCACCCGCCGCCGCAGACGGTGAAGTTCGCCAGCACCGCCTTGTGGTCGGAGGGCCAGACGGCATCCGGCGTCAGGATCTCATCGGCACTGTCGTCGACGACACGCTGATTGCGCATGATCGTCGACTGCGGTCCCACCACGCTTGCTCCGTCGATCGACAGTCGCTCGTCCGGCGTGGCGAAGACGTAATCGATGCGGTCGCGCTCATCGGCGTCGGGAGCCCAGGTCAGAGATGACGTGGGGAACAGAGGATTGTCCGACGGCCACGTGAAGCCCGGATTCGCCGCGGGATCGGGATGCACGGTGCGGAAGGCATCGACCAGTCCCCCGTCGAGCAGCGTCTGCGTCGTCTGCCAGGGAACGACGACGCCGTTGTGGTCGAACAGCTCGGCTGTCGCTGCGGTCCAGTCCTGCGACGGCGGCTCGTTGAAGTCGCCGCCCACGATGGCGATCCGTCCAGTCGTGCGCTCTGCGGCGATGTCGGCGAGCAGCTCGGCAGCGGCGGCCGGTCGGCCCGACTGCGCGTTCGCCGCCAGGATGGCCTCGACGTCGGTCACCGGGGCGTCGAGCTTGTTCCAGGTGTTCCACCCGGCCGGCCAGTCGCCGTGGATCTCCCCGCCGTAGCCGCGCGGGAGGTACGTGGTGTACCAGCGGTACTCCAGGTGGCCGCCGTACACCACGACCTCCGATCCGTTCACGTCGAGAACCGCCTTCGACCACCAGCGGCCGATCGTGTCGGTGGAGACGATCGGATAGCGCGAGACGATCCCGGTGTCGGTCGCCGTGAGGTGCTGGTAGCCGAGCAGTGCGGCGACCTGAGCGGGCGCCTGACCCACTTCGGGGAGGAACGTCACGTCGGCGTCGGTCTGCGTGATGACATCGGCGATCTGACGCGCACCGTCGGCCACCTGGGTGCCCCCGTGCCAGACGTTGAAGGTGAGCACGTTCAGGCCGCTCTTCCCTTCGACCTCGGGCTTCGGTTCGGCCGGGGCGACCGGCTGCGCCTCCTCGTCCGTGACGGTGAGATCGATCGGCCCGGCCAGCACGGTGTAGCCGTCGTCTTCGAGCAGGTAGACGTCGTACTCGCCCGCCCCCATCGTCGCCGAGTTGCGGGTCCAGCCGTCCCGACGCGAGGCGTTCCACGTGACCTGGCCGGTCTGGTCTGCGACGTATCGCCAGTCGAGGGATGCCGGACCGCCGGGCACCGCGCCGTCACGATAGATCCCGATCCAGTTGCGATCGTGCACCGCCGAGCCGGCGTCGAACGAGAACGTGACCGTCTCGTCGAGCCCGATGCGGGGCGTGTCCAGCGTGAGCATCCCTTCCGCCGCCTGAGCGGCGGGAACGACGAGGAGACCGGCGAGAACGATGCCGGTGCCGAGCAGGGCGAGGAGCCCCCGCTTCGGCCGAGTGGCGGAGGTCATGACGAGAAGGTCCTTTCGACGACGTGGCGCATCGAAAGCTACGGCCGCCGGATGACCGGACCGTGACCGTGAGGTGAATGGCAGAATCGGACGATGCCTGGTCTCCATCACGTCGAGCTGTGGATCGCCGACCTCGATGAGGTGCGCGCGCAGTGGCGGTGGATCCTCGAGCGCGTGGGGTTCTCCCTGACGAGCGAATGGAGCAGCGGCGAGTCGTGGGCCGCAGGGGGCAGCTATCTCACGCTCACGATGTCTCCGAACCTGTCGAGCTCCGCGCACGACCGTCGACGCGCCGGCCTCAACCATCTGGCATTCCAGGGCGGTGATCGCACCGCGGTGGATGCGCTGATGGCCGAGGCCGAGCGCCACGGCTGGCGACCGCTGTATGCGGAGCGCTACCCGCACGCCGGCGGCGACCAGCACTACGCGGGCTGGCTCGAGAACGCCTCCGGCTTCAAGATCGAAGTGGTCGCGGACCCGTCGTAGCCGAGCCGGCCTGCTGCCGGACCCCTAGGCGCCGTAGTCGGGCAGCTCCTGCAGCGTCCAGGTGTTCCCGTCGGGATCGTCGAACGACACGAACCGTCCCCAGTCGAGGTCCTGGACGCCACGGGCCTCGACGCCGAGCCCCTGCAGGTGCGCGAGCGCCTCGTCGGCATCGGGGACGACGACCTGGATCGAGTTCTGCTGTCCCGGCTCGAGCTCGATGCCCAGCCCGGTGCCGAACGCGATCGAGCAGGCGGACCCCGGCGGCGTCATCTGCACGAAGCGCAGCCCATCGACGGGCGTCTGGTCGTGATCGGGGGTGAATCCGATCCTCTCGTAGAACTCCTTGGACCGGTCCACATCGGTGACCGGCACGAAGATGAGTTCGATCTTCCAGTCCATCACGCACTCCTCCTGTCGGGCTCCGTCGCCCGTCGGCACCCACGGTACGCGGGGCCACCGACACCGCAGAGACACCGACACCGCACAGTCGCCGATCGTGCATGGACGCCGAGACCGCAAGGACACCGAGACGCGATGTGGAGCCGCCGCGAGCCTCGGCGTCAGATCCACCCCTTGTCGAGCGCGATGCGCACCGCCTGCGCACGATTGGCCGCACCGGTCTTGCCGATGGCAGCGGACAGGTGGTTGCGCACGGTGCCGGCCGACAGGAACACCTCGGCGGCGATGGCGGCCGCCGAGCGTCCGTCGGCGGCGAGTCGCAGCACCTGGCGTTCCCGGTCGCTCAGCGGATTCGCTCCGTCGAACAGGCCGTCGGCGGCGAGCTGCGGATCCAGCACCCGCAAACCCGAATGCACGCGGCGGACGGCGTCGGCGAGCGTCTCGGCGGGAGTGTCCTTCACGATGAATCCGCTCGCCCCGGAGTCCAACGCGGAGCGCAGATAGCCCGGGCGTGCGAAGGTGGTCACCACGAGGACGCGCGTCCTCGTGCTCACCTGTCTGATCCGCCGCGTCGCCTCCACACCGTCCATGCCCGGCATCTGGATGTCCATCAGGCACACGTCGGGGTGCAGCTCCTCAGCGAGCCGCACTGCCTCCGCGCCGTCCGAGGCCATGCCGACCACGGTCAGGTCGGGCTCGAGGTCGAGCAGCGCACCGAGCGCACCACGCACGAGCGCCTGATCGTCGGCGATCAGCAATCGGATGGACCCATCGTCAGGCGCCGTCACCATGTCACCTCCACGCGGGTTCCGTCCTTCTCGGTCGAGCCGAGGGCGAACGCCGCCCCCGCAGCCGCCGCGCGCTCCCGCATGCCGCGGATGCCGTTGCCCTCTGCGGTGGCGATGCCCGCGCCGATGCCCACTCCGTCGTCCTCCACGGCGAGCCGTCCCGGCCACAGGATGACCCGCACGGTGCGGGCACCCGAATGCCGCAGGACGTTGGTCGTCGCCTCGCGGAGGATCCAGCTCGCCGTGATGGCCTGCACCGGCGACAGCGCCTCCGGCTCCCCCTCGACCCGCAGCTCGATGTCCGCCGCGCGGAGCGAATCCCGCGAGGAAGCGAGCTGCTCGATCAGGGTGGTCGCCCGCGCGCCCGCGACCGTCGAGCGCACTCCGGCGATCGCCTCGGCCGTCAACCGCTCGATGTCTGCGAGCTCGGCCCTGGCGCGTTCCGGGTCGGAGTCGATGAGTCTCCGCACCAGCTGCGCTTTGAGACCCACCACCGTCAGCGAATGCCCGATCAGATCGTGCACATCGCGGGCCACGGCTTCGCGTCCCTCGCTGGTCGCGAGCTCCAGACCGAGCCGCTCCGCCTCGGCCGAACGCAGGATGAGCCACGTCGACACCGTGTTGACCACACCGAGCAGCGCGACGATCGCGAGCACCGACAGGTAGCTCAGCCCGCCCGGGAGCAGGAACACGCAGAGCGCCGTCACGGCGACCGCCGCGATGGTCGTGATCCAGTGCCATACGCGCGTCAGGCCGTAGGACGCGAACGACATGATGAAAGGCAGGAAGCTGAGCGCCGATCCGCCTTCGGCCGGCACCGAGACCAATGCGCAGACGATGAGCGCGGCGAACGTGGCCCACTGCCGCTTCGAGGGGGTGCGCCCCAGCCCGCCACCCCCGCGCATGCCGTGCATGAACCCGGTGACGTACAGCACGACGAACGTCACCAGAGCGACCCATCCCCCGACCACCCAGGCGAGGGGCGCCTCGGAACCGAGCAGGGCGATCACGGGGTAGACGAGGAACACCAGCCAGACCACCGCCATCAGCCAGCCGAACCGCGCCCACGGGTCCTTTCCCGTGGCGCGGCTCGTCGTGCGCTTCTCGTGCGGGGTCATCCGTCCAACCTAGTGTCGCCGCGTGCCACTACTGCCGCGCCCGCGAGCGCTTCATTCCCATCGCGACGAGGAGCGCGAAGAGGACGAGCCAGACGGCCACGTTGAGGAACAGCATCCACAGCGGATCGGTCTGCCCCGTCGTGAGCACCCCGTCGGTGAGGGGCCAGCGGCTCAGCGCCACGAAGCCGTACAGCGGGGTGAACCGGGCGATGTCGAGCATCACGCCGTCGAGAGGCATGAACACGTTGCCGAAGAACGCGAAGAACGTCATCGAGATGGAAGCGAGCGCCGCGGCCGAGTCCGAGCTGAAGAACAGTCCGACGCCGAGGCCGAACAGCCCGTACATGAGACCGATCCCGAGGATGATGCCCGCCGTCGCGACCCACCGCCAGGCGTCCTCGGCCTGAGCACCGGTCATCATCCCTGCCACGAACACCGCGACCAGGGCGAGCGCGGCGAAGGACACGGCAGTGAGCAGTTTGGTCAGCGCATACCCCGCGGTGGTGAGCGGGGTCATCGCGAGCTGCCGTCCCCACCCCTGCTTCGCCTCGGTCGCCGCGAGGGAGGTGAGCGAGCTCATCGCGACAGCGGTGCCGTACGCGGCCATCGAGGTCATGACGTAGAACGAGACGTTCCCGTGGCCGGCAGAGAGCGAGCCGTATCCCATCCCGGCACCGAACAGCAGGTACATCGCGACGGGCATCGCCAGGGTGAACGCGAGAGTGTAGGGGTTGCGCAGCTGGCGGACGCCTTCGATGCGCAGCATGGTGGGTGAGACGAGCATGTCAGTTCTCCGTCAGAGCCGTGAAGGCGGTTTCGAGGGTGGGTGCGGCGATCTCGAGGTCGTGCGCGCCGCCGGCGAGGAGGATCCGCGCTGCCGCATCGGAGTCCGTCGCGCGCAGGCTGAGACGATCACCGTCCACACGCACGGCCGCGATCCCCTCCGTCGACGTCAGCGTCGCGACGAGCGCGGTCGGGTCGTCGTCGACCGTGGCGGACACCGTCCGCTCCCCGAGGCTGGCGCGCAGCAGCGCGGTGGGGGCGTCGGCGACGACCGTTCCGCGATGCATCACGACGGTCCGCCGAGCGAACTGCTCCGCCTCTTCGAGGTAGTGGGTGGCGAAGACGATCGTGCGGCCGGCGTCGGCATCCGCACGCATCACGTCCCAGAAGTGGCGGCGGGCCGTGACGTCCATCCCCGCCGTCGGCTCGTCGAGCACCAGGATGTCGGGGTCGGAGATCATCGCGAGCGCGAACTTCACGCGCTGCTGCTCGCCACCCGAGCACTTCGACACCCGTCGGCGGGCGAGAGCGGTGAGGTCAGCGCGCGCCATGACCTCGTCGACCCTCCCCCGCGCCTCGTCTCCGTAGAGGGAGGCGATGAGGCGCACGGTCTCCCCGACGGTGAGGTCGCCCAGCAATCCGCCCGTCTGCAGCACGGCGCCGATCGCACCGCTGGAGGTCGCACGATCCGGAGTCACCCCGAGCACGCGGACGGTGCCGCTGCTCGGTTCGGTGAGGCCCAGCAGCATGTCGAGCGTGGTCGTCTTGCCTGCCCCGTTCGGTCCCAGCAGTGCCACGACCTCGCCCCGCCGGATGGACAGGTCGACCCCGTCCACGGCCTGCACACGGCGCTCCCCTGCGCCGAAGTGTCGTCTCACGGCGCTGAGCTCCAGCACCACGGGGTCATCGATCGGGGCAGCGGAAGCCGGTCGCGCGATGACCCGCGTCGCCGATCCGTCCCTAGAGGTGTCGTCCATGCCTCCAGCCTCGTCCGATGCCGACGAGGAGTCCGGAGGGCGGTGTCATCTCCTCGACGTGACACGTGTCATGTCGAGACCCTCGGCTCATCGTGCCGGGAGCAGCGCCCCCTCGAGGAATTCGGAGAGCTCTGCCGTGTCGTCCAGCGGCAGGATCGCCGCCACGTACTGGTCGGGGCGCACCACGACCACCACACCGTCGCGCGAAAGCTCACGCGCTGCGAAGATGTCGGTCTCCGTCCACTTGCTGGGGCCCGCCGCGTAGACCTTCTCCCAGTCGGTGAGTCCGAGCGGGCCGGTCTTCGGCTGGAACAGCTCGGGTGCCGAGGTGACCTCGACCTCCTCGAAGGGCTGCTGGTAGACGGCCTTGACGTCGAAGATCGCATCCACGTCGGCATCCGTCGGAGTGAGGCGCGCGAACAGCGGAGCGGCCTGCTCCGCCCAGGCGGCGAGCGCCTCGCCGGTGCGGTCGCCGAACGCGTACACGCGCCAGCGCCCGTCGGCCTTCGCGTGGTGTCCGAGGTGCACCACATTGCCGTCGCCGACGCGCACGACCTCGGCCGACTTGAACCGCTTGCCCAGCGGGTAGCCGGGCGCCAGCGCCTGGTGCGCGGCGGTCCCCGTGATCATCGAGGAGGTGTACTGCGTCATGAACCCGGACGGGAACTCGGCCGTTGCGAGGTAGTACGTGGCCAGTTCGTTGGGGTCGGAGATCTCCTCGGGCTTGCGGGCCATCAGGCTCGACCATTCGCGGTCGAAGTCGATCAGCTGCTGGGCGACGGGGCGTCGCTCGGCGCCGTACGTGGCCAGGAGCGCCTCGGGAGCGCGGCCCGTGAGCACAGACCCGAGCTTCCATCCGAGGTTGAAGCCGTCCTGCATGGAGACGTTCATGCCCTGCCCGGCCTTGGCGCTGTGCGTGTGGCAGGCGTCGCCGGTGAGGAACACGCGGGGTGTGCGTCCGGAGCCGTCGATGACGTCGTCGAAGCCGTCGGTCACGCGGTGGCCGACCTCGTACACGCTGTGCCAGGCCACTTCGCGCACGTCGAGCGTGTACGGGTGCAGGATCGCGTTGGCGCGACGGATGATCTCCTCGATGGGCGTCTGGCGCACCCGGTGGTCGTCGTCCTCCGCGACCTCGCCGAGGTCGATGTACATGCGCGAGAGGTATCCACCCTCGCGCGGGATGTGCAGGATGTTGCCCGCCTCCGAGTTGATGGCGCACTTGGTGCGCCAGTCCGGGAAGTCGGTGTTCACGAGCACGTCCATCACACCCCAGGCATGCGCGGCGGAGGCGCCGACATGCGTGCGGCCGATGGCCTGTCGTACACCGCTGCGTGCGCCGTCGCACCCGGCGACGAACTTCGCGTGGATCGTGCGTTCTTCACCCGCGCGCTCACCGGCGACGTAGCGGATCCCCACCTCGACCGGGTACTCCCCCTCGTCGTGGACCGTGAGCCCGGTGAACTCGATCCCGTAATCGGGCACGATCCGCCCCGGGCCGTTGGCCGCGGCCTCGGCGAAGTAGTCGAGCACGCGCGCCTGGTTCACGATGAGGTGCGGGAACTCGCAGATGTCGTAGGCGTAGTCGGCCGTCCGGGAGGTGCGGACGATCTCGTCGCGCTTGTCGGGGTTCGGACCCCAGAAGTTCATCCAGCCGATGTTGTAGGCCTCGGCGATGATCCGCTCGGCGAACCCGAACGCCTGGAACGTCTCGACGCTGCGCGGCTGGATGCCGTCGGCCTGTCCGAGCGGGAGGCGGCCGTCGCGCTTCTCGATGATACGGGTGGAGATCTCGGGGTACTGCGCCATCTGGGCGGCCAACAGCATTCCTGCAGGCCCCGATCCGACGATGAGCACGTCGATCTCGTCAGGGAGGTCGGTGGGGCGGGCTGCGCCGATGCCGGCGGCGTCCTGCACACGCGGGTCAGCGGACACATAGCCGTGGTGGTGGAACTGCATCGTCGTTGATTCCTTCCGGACGTCTTCGTCGGGTCAAGCGCGTCGGGTCATGCGCTTCGGGTCGTGTGTGAGGAGCTCTTGCGCGAAGAACTGGTGTATTCTATATTCGAACAGAGAGTTCTACTATTGAACACAGCCTAAACCGCGCCATCCGTCATCGCAAGGGAGTGCCCCCATGCCCGGCAGCACCACCTCTCCCGCTTCGCAGACTCTGAGCCGCGGCATCCGGATCCTCGAGGTGCTGGCCGATGCCCGCACGCCCCTGACGATCGACGAGCTCGCGTCCCGCCTCGGCGTGCACCGCTCGATCGCCTATCGACTGCTGCGCACGCTGGAGGATCACGGGCTGGTCACGCGCGATGCCGCAGGGGCCGTGAGCCTCGGCGCCCGGATGGCCGCACTCGCCGCCGGCGTCGCGCACGACCTCCAGGCCGAGGCACTCCCCGAGCTCACGGCCATCGCCAACGAGCTCGGCATGACCTGCTTCCTCGGCGTGCTGGACGGCGAGGAGTGCATCACCCTCGCGAGCGTCGAGCCCCGACATGCCGTCGCAAGCGTCGCCCAGCGCCCTGGCGCCCGTCACCCGGTCACGGTCGGCGCACCCGGCAAGGCCATCCTGTCGCTGCTCCCCGAGGATGAATGGCCGGACGTCGTGCCGCCGACCCTCGCCGGCGATGTGGAGTCGACCCGCATCCGCGGCTATGCGACGAGCCACGACGAGGTCATCCCCACGGTGCAGGCCGTCGCCGTCCCCCTCGCCCTGCGCGGACAGCGCCCCGCCGCGATCGCCGTGGTGCACGTGTCCACAGACCTCGACGACGCCGAGATCGCCGCACGGCTCCAGCGTGCAGCATCGGACATCCGCGACGCTCTCGACGGCTGACGTCCGGCTCCGCCGAGACCGCGCGCAGACGAACACTCCCGCCGCGCTTCCGGTCGGTCGCCGTAGGGCAGATGACAGGGAGCGCGACGGGAGCAGGTCGACGAGCGGCGCGGCTCAGGCCTTCGCGAGTCCGTAGATCGGGCTGACGGACTGCTCCTCCTCGTGATCCGGTCCGAGCGGGATGCCCGAGCGGTCGCGCAGCAGCAGGGTCGCGACGAGGCCCAGCACGGTCATGCCGGCCAGGTACCAGGTGACGGCCCCCGTCGAGCCGGTCGCCTTCACGATGGCCGTCGCGATCGTCGGGGCGAACGCACCGCCGGCGATGGCACCGATCGCGTACGAGATCGAGACGCCCGAGAACCGGATACTCGCAGGGAACAGTTCGGCGTACAGCGCCGCCTGCGGGCCGTAGGTGAATCCGAGTCCGATGGTGAGGATCGCGAGTCCGGCGAACAGCAGCCCGACCTCGCCGGTGTTGACCAGCGGGAACAGCGTGAACACACCCACCAGCTGCAGCACCCAGCCGACGATGTACGTGGTGCGGCGGCCGATGCGGTCGGAGAGCCACCCCGCGAGGAGGGTGGTGAGCAGCCAGGTGACCGCAGACCCGGCGACAGCCCAGAGCACGGGGCCGCGCTCGAGGCCGATGGGACCTGCGGGGTCCGTGGCGTACCCCTGGATGTAGCCACCGGTGGTCATGTAGCCGACCGCGTTGTTGCCGGCGAAGACGAACGCGGCGACGATCACGAGCAGCAGGTGCTTGCGGAACAGCTGCGCGATCGGCATCCTGGCCTTCTCCTTGCGGGCCGCGAGCTCGGTGAACACGGGGCTCTCCTCGACCTTGCGACGCACGTAGTAGCCGACGAGGATCAGCACGACGCTCAGCAGGAACGGCACGCGCCAGCCCCACGCGAGGAACTGGTCGCCGGGGGCGATCACCGTCATGAGCGCCATCACACCGGAGGCGAGCAGGAGGCCGAGGGGCACGCCGATCTGCGGGGACGCTCCGAAGATGCCGCGCTTCTTGCGGGGAGCATGCTCGACGGCCATCAGCACCGCGCCGCCCCACTCGCCGCCCGCCGAGATGCCCTGCACGATGCGCAGCAGCACCAGCAGGATCGGCGCCATCAGCCCGATGGTCTCGTAGGTGGGGAGGATGCCGATGAGGGCGGTGGCCGCACCCATCAGGATCAGCGTCCACATCAGCACGGTCTTGCGCCCGAGCTTGTCGCCGTAGTGGCCGGCGAGGAAGGCGCCGAGGGGGCGGAACAGGAAGCTGACGCCGACCGTCGCGAAACCGATCAGGGCGCTGTTCTCGCCGAGCGGGGCGAAGAAGAGCTGGCCGAAGACGAGACCGACGGCCGTGGCGTAGATGAAGAAGTCGTACCACTCGACAGTGGTTCCGACGACGGTGGCGAACACGACACGACGTCTGTCTGCCGCTGTCGCGATGGTTCCGGTGGGCGTGAACCCAGCCTGTGACTGCCCGCTCATGGGGTGTCTCCTTTGGTTGTGACCGCATTGTCACGGCGCGCGACGGACGTGAATCCGGAGTGCTTGCCGAGGGGTGAACCGATAATATATGATTTCGAATACGACGCACAAGGCGTCGCGCAGGACACTGACAGCGCGAGGAGGCGCCCCGTGACGGAACCCATCGACCGCCCCGGCAAGATCATCGCGATCCACCTGAGCTACGCCTCCCGAGCGGATCAGCGCGGCCGGCGCCCCGCCGCCCCCTCCTACTTCTTCAAGCCGGCCAGCTCCGTCGGCGTCTCCGGCGGCACCGTCGAGCGGCCGGCCGGTACCGAGCTGCTCGCGTTCGAGGGAGAGATCGCGCTCGTGATCGGCTCGGCCGCGCGCCGCGTCTCCCTCGACGACGCCTGGTCCCACGTGGGCTGGGTGACCGCCTCGAACGACCTCGGCCTGTACGACCTGCGCGCCAACGACAAGGGCTCGAACGTCCGCTCCAAAGGCGGCGACGGCTACACCCCGATCGGCCCCGAGCTGATCGATGCCCGCACCGTCGACCCCGCGGCGCTGCGCGTGCGCACCTGGGTCAACGGCGGACTCCGCCAGGACGACACCACGGCAGGACTGATCTTCCCGCTCGCCCAACTCGTCGCCGACCTCTCCCAGCACTTCACGCTCGAACCCGGCGATGTGATCCTCACCGGCACCCCCGCCGGCTCATCCGTCATCGTCCCCGGCGACGTCGTCGAGGTCGAGGTGGACGCACCGGATGCACCGGGAGCCCCGAGCTCGGGACGCCTCGTCACCACCGTGACCCAGGGCGAGACTCCGTTCGACGGACAGATCGGCTCGCTCCCCGCCGTGGACGACCTGCAGCGCACCGAAGCATGGGGCTCGCGGGCGGAAGCAGGACTGCCTCCCGTCGAGAAGGCTCCCGGCCTCTCCCCCGAACTGCGCGCACAGTTGCTGGAGGCGCCGACGGCCGGGCTCTCGGCGCAGCTCCGCAAGCGCGGACACCACTCCTGCTTCATCGACGGGGTCTCGGTCAACATCCCGGGACAGAAGATCGTCGGCACCGCGAAGACGCTGCGCTTCGTCCCGTTCCGCGAAGACCTCTTCGCCTCGCACGGCGGCGGCTACAACGCCCAGAAGCGGGCGTTCGACGCCGTGGAGGACGGCGAGGTCATCGTGATCGAAGCTCGCGGCGATGCCACGACGGGCACGCTCGGCGACATCCTGGCCCTGCGCGCCAAGGTGCGCGGCGCAGCGGGAGTCGTCACCGACGGCGGCGTCCGCGATTACGACGCGGTGGCCGAGATCGGCCTTCCCGTGTTCTCGCAGGGCGCGCACCCGTCGGTGCTCGGTCGCAAGCACGTGCCGTGGGACGTGGACGTCACGATCTCCTGCGGCGGCGCGACCGTGCAGCCCGGCGACATCATCGTCGGCGACAGCGACGGCGTGATCGTGATCCCACCGGCCCTGGCCGCCGAGGTCGCGGCGAGCGCCGTCGCGCAGGAGATCGAAGACGCCTGGATCGCCGAGCAGGTCGCCGCAGGACACCCGGTCGACGGCCTCTTCCCCTTGAACGCCGAGTGGCGGGCACGCTACGAGAAGGCCGTGTCCGACGGGAGCACACGATGACCACGACGGCCGCGAGCAAGTCCGAGGTCGCGTACGAGTGGCTGCGCTCCCGCATCACGGGACACATGTTCAGCCCCGGATACCGGCTGGTGCTGGGATCCATCGCCGACGATCTCCAGATGAGCGTCGTCCCCGTGCGCGAGGCGATCCGCCGTCTCGAGGCCGAAGGGCTCGTGACGTTCGAGCGCAACGTCGGCGCGCGGGTGACCCTCGTGGATGAGAGCGAGTACGCGCACACGATGCAGACGCTCGGCCTCGTCGAGGGCTGCGCCACCGCCCTGTCCGCTCCCCTGCTCGACGACCAGGCCCTCGAGGAGGCCGCCCGGATCAACGATCGGATGGCGCAGATGCTCGACCACCTCGACGCGCACGCCTTCACCGAGCTCAACCGCCAGTTCCATTCGGTGCTGTTCGAGCCGTGCCCCAACCCGCACCTGCTCGATCTCGTGCACCGCGGCTGGTCGCGGCTCTCCGGCATCCGCGAGACGACCTTCGCCTCGATTCCAGGGCGCGCTCAGCACTCGGTCGAGGAGCACACCGAGATCCTCGACCTCATCCGAGCAGGCGCCGATCCGCTCGAGATCGAACTCGCCGCGCGCAACCACCGCTGGCGCACCATGGACGCGTTCCTCGACGCCCTGCACACCCGTTCCGCCCAGACGACCTCAGCTCAGACGACTTCTGCACAGACGACCGGAGAAACCTCATGACCGATTCGCGCATCCCCGCCGACCTCCCCGACCACATCCAGCACTACATCGACGGCGCCTTCGTGGATTCCGTCGACGGCGACACGTTCGACGTGCTCGACCCGGTGACGAACAAGACCTACACGACGGCCGCTGCCGGCAAGAAGGCCGACATCGAGCTCGCGGTGGCCGCAGCCAAGCGCGCCTTCGACGAAGGTCCCTGGCCGCGCATGCTGCCGCGCGAGCGCTCCCGGGTGCTGCACAAGATCGCCGACATCGTGGAGTCGCGCGACGCCCGGCTCGCCGAGCTGGAGTCGTACGACTCCGGCCTGCCGATCACGCAGGCGTTGGGGCAGGCCCGCCGCGCCGCCGAGAACTTCCGCTTCTTCGCCGACCTGATCGTCGCGCAGTCCGACGACGCCTTCAAGGTGCCGGGCAAGCAGATGAACTACGTCAACCGCAAGCCCATCGGCGTGGCCGGACTCATCACACCCTGGAACACGCCGTTCATGCTCGAGTCCTGGAAGCTCGGTCCCGCCCTCGCCACCGGCAACACGGTCGTGCTGAAGCCGGCCGAGTTCACGCCGCTGTCGGCATCCCTGTGGGCGGGCATCTTCGAGGAGGCCGGCCTCCCCCAGGGTGTGTTCAACCTCGTGAACGGCCTCGGCGAAGACGCGGGCGACGCCCTGGTGAAGCACCCCGACGTGCCGCTCATCTCGTTCACCGGCGAGAGCCGTACGGGACAGATCATCTTCGGCAACGCGGCACCCTTCCTCAAGGGGCTCTCGATGGAGCTCGGTGGCAAGTCGCCCGCCGTGGTCTTCGCCGATGCCGACCTGGAGGCCGCCGTCGACGCGACCATCTTCGGAGTCTTCTCCCTGAACGGCGAGCGCTGCACGGCAGGTTCGCGCATCCTCGTCGAGCGGTCGATCTACGAGGAGTTCGTGGAGCGCTACGCGGCGCAGGCGAAGCGCGTCAAGGTCGGCTACCCGCACGACCCCGCCACGGAGGTCGGAGCGCTGGTTCACCCCGAGCACTACGACAAGGTGATGAGCTACGTCGAGATCGGCAAGGGCGAGGGCCGCCTGGTCGCCGGCGGTGGCCGTCCGGAGGGCTTCGAGGAAGGGAACTTCGTCGCACCGACCGTGTTCGCCGATGTCTCCCCCGATGCCCGCATCTTCCAGGAGGAGATCTTCGGTCCAGTCGTCGCGATCACGCCCTTCGACTCCGACGCCGAGGCGCTGTCGCTCGCGAACAACACGAAGTACGGTCTGGCCGCCTACATCTGGACCAACGACCTCAAGCGTGCGCACAACTTCGCGCAGTCGGTCGAGGCCGGCATGGTGTGGCTGAACAGCAACAACGTGCGGGACCTCCGCACCCCGTTCGGCGGTGTGAAGGCATCGGGCCTCGGCCACGAGGGCGGCTATCGCTCCATCGACTTCTACACCGACCAGCAGAGCGTGCACATCACGCTCGCTGAGCACTCGCACAACCCGACCTTCGGCAAGAACTGACCACAACCCCTCCGCTCCGGTCGCGATATGACAGGCTTCTCGCCCGAATCCCCTGGAATATCGCGACCGGAACCGTAAGCAAGGACGCTGACATGACACACCGCGACGACATGACCCTGACCTCCTCGGGCTTCTACGTCTCCCAGGAGGCGCCGATCCGCTCGGACAACCCCATCGCGACGCCGCAGAGCTCGCCTCCGGACATCCTGCGCTGCGCCTACATGGAGCTCGTGGTCACCGACCTCGCCGCGTCGCGCCAGTTCTACGTCGACGTCCTGGGTCTGTACGTGACCGCGGAGGACGACGAGGCGATCTACCTGCGCTCGACCGAGGAGTTCATCCACCACAACCTCGTCTTGCGAAAGGGCCCGATCGCCGCCGTCGCCGCGTTCTCGTACCGCGTCCGCACGCCGGAGGACCTCGACCGCGCCGTCGAGTTCTACACCGAGCTGGGCTGCGACGTGCGCCGCAAGGAGGGCGGCTTCGTGAAGGGCATCGGAGACTCGGTGCGTGTGGTCGACCCCCTCGGCTTCCCGTACGAGTTCTTCTACGCCACCGAGCACGTCGAGCGGATGTCGTGGCGGTACGACCTGCACATCCCCGGCGAGCTGGTGCGGCTCGACCACTTCAACCAGGTCACCCCCGATGTGCCGCGCGCCGTCGGCTTCATGCAGGACCTCGGCTTCCGCGTCACGGAGGACATCCAGGACGAGGAGGGCACGGTCTACGCCGCCTGGATGCGCCGCAAGCCCACCGTGCACGACACGGCCATGACCGGCGGCGACGGACCCCGCATGCACCACGTGTGCTTCGCGACGCACGAGAAGCACAACATCCTCGCGATCTGCGACAAGCTCGGAGCTCTGCGCCGTTCCGACTCGATCGAGCGCGGTCCCGGCCGTCACGGCGTGAGCAACGCGTTCTACCTCTACCTGCGCGACCCCGACGGGCACCGCGTCGAGGTGTACACGCAGGACTACTACACCGGCGACCCCGACAACCCGGTCATCACCTGGGACGTGCACGACAACCAGCGCCGCGACTGGTGGGGCAACCCCGTCGTCCCGTCCTGGTACACGGATGCGTCTCTGGTGCTCGACCTCGACGGCAACCCGCAGCCCGTGGTCGCCCGCACCGACTCCAGCGAGATGGCAGTGACCATCGGTGCCGACGGCTTCTCCTACACGCGAGCGGAAGACGACAAGGACATGCCCGAGTACAAGCAGGGCGAGTACAAGCTCGGCCACCAGCTCTAGGAGGATCCGATGCTGCCAGAGGAGACGATCGCCGCGATCGCCGCAGAACTCGCCGATGCCGACCGCGCGCACAGCGTGATACCGCGCATCACGGCGCGGTACCCCGAAGCCACGGTCGAGGATTCCTACGCGATCCAGGGCGTCTGGAGGGACTCGCAGATCGCTGCGGGACGTCGACTCGTGGGGCGCAAGATCGGCCTGACCTCCAAGGCCATGCAGCAGGCGACGGGGATCACCGAACCGGACTACGGCGTCATGTTCGACGACACCGTGTACGAGTCCGGCGCCGAGATCCCCGTCGACCACTTCTCGAACGTGCGTATCGAGGTCGAGCTGGCCTTCGTGCTGAAGACGCCGCTCGAGGGGCCGGACTGCACCCTCGAGGACGCTCTCGCGGCGATCGACTACGCGGTGCCGGCGCTCGAGGTGCTGAACTCGCACATCGAGCTCGAGGGCCGGACGATCGTCGACACCATCAGCGACAACGCCGCCTACGGGGCGATGGTGCTCGGCACGGTGCACAGGCGTCCGGACGAGATCGATCTGCGCTGGGTGCCCGGCGTGCTCTCCCGCAACGGAGAGATCGAGGAGACCGGTGTCGCCGCCGGGGTGCTCGGGCATCCGGCCACCGGAGTGGCATGGCTCGCGAACAAGTTCCACCAGCACGGCGCGCGTCTCGAAGCGGGCGAGATCATCCTGGCAGGATCGTTCACGCGCCCGATGTGGGTGTCGCGCGGCGACGAGGTGCTGTGCGATTACGGACCGATGGGAACAATCGCATGCCGCTTCGTCTAGCTCCGTCCTTCCGCGAGCAGTTGGCCGACTCCGACCGATCGCTCGTGGGGATGTGGGTCTGCTCCGGCAGCCCGCTGCTCGCCGAGGTCGCCGCGGGGTCGGGTCTCGACTGGCTGCTGATCGACATGGAGCACTCGGCGAACACGCTGGAGTCCGTGCTGGTGCAGCTTCAGGCGGTCGCCGCCTACCCGATCGCTCCCCTCGTGCGGGTGCCGTCGAATGACACCGTCGCGATCAAGCAGGTCCTCGACCTCGGGGCGCAGAACCTCATCGTCCCGATGGTGTCCTCCGCTGAAGAGGCACGCACCGCCGTCGCCGCGACCCGGTACCCGCCGGAGGGCGTGCGCGGAGTGGGCAGCGCTCTGGCCCGCAGCGCCCGCTGGAATCGCGTCGACCGGTATCTGCAGGAATCCGCGCAACACGTGTCGTTGACGGTGCAGATCGAGACGGCTGCGGGCGTCGAAGCCGCCGCCGACATCGCCGCGGTCGACGGGGTGGACGCGGTGTTCGTCGGTCCCTCCGACCTCTCCGCGTCGATGGGATTGCTCGGCCAGCAGACCCACCCCGAGGTCACGGCCGCTGTCGAGAGGGTCTTCACCGCCGTCAAGGCTGCGGGCAAGGCCGTGGGTGTGAACGCCTTCGACCCCACGGCCGCCGATGCCTATCTCGCGGCCGGCGCCGACTTCGTGGCGGTCGGAGCCGATGTGGCGCTGCTCGCCCGCGCCTCCGAGGCCCTGGCCGCTCGCTTCATCGCCGTGGATGCCGCCGACCGCGCCAGCTACTGACCGTTCGAATCGCGCGAATCGTCGTATCCAGGTCCTGGATGCACCCCTTTGCGCGATTCGAAGGGCTCCAGGCCGTGGCAGGATAGCCCGGTGCACAGAGGCGAGGTCGTGAGGTGATCCGCGGGCTCGCCGCGATGCAGGACCGCAACTTCCGCTGGTTCTTCCTGGCGCGCGCCATCACGATGATCGCCGGCTCGATGTCGTCGATCGCGCTCGCGTTCGCGGTCCTCGAGATCGACAACGACGCCAGGTCGCTGTCGTTCGTGCTCGCCGCCTTCACGATCAGCAACATCGTGTTCGTGCTGTTCGGTGGAGTGATCGCCGACCGTCTCCCCCGTGCGTTGATCATCCAGGCCTGCTACGTGGTCGACATCCTCTCGATCGGCACGATCGCGGCTCTGCTGTTCACCGGCACCGCCACGATCCCCCTGCTCATCGTGCTGTCGATCGTGAACGGCGCCTCCACGGCGTTCGTGCTGCCCGCGATGCAGGGCATCATCCCGCAGCTGACGACGCCGGAGCACCTGCAGCAGGCGAACGCGATGCTGTCCTTCGTGCGGTCCGCCGTGACCATCGGCGGCCCGATCATCGCGGGCGTCCTGGTGGCGACGGCGGGGCCGGCGTGGGCGATGGTGGTGCAGGCCGCCGGCTGGGTGATCGCGATCCCGGTGCTGGCGCTCGTGAAGCTCCCGCCGCCATCGCACGCGGGCGGCACCACGATGTTCCACGACCTGCGCATCGGCTGGCGGGAGTTCTGGAGCCGGTCGTGGCTGTGGACGATCGTGCTGGCGTTCATGATCATGAACGCCATCCATGTGGGCGCGTGGGGCGTCGTCGGTCCGTACATCGCCAAGAACAACGACCTGCTGGGCATCACCGGCTGGGGATGGGTGGTCAGCGCCGAAGGCGTCGGGGTGCTGCTGATGACCCTGCTGCTGATGTGGTTCCCGCTGCGACGACCGCTGCGCTACGGGATGATCGGCATGGCCGCGTTCGCGATCCCCGTCACGATGCTGGGCGTCCACCCCGCCGTGGTCCTGCTCGCCATGGCCGCCTTCATCGCGGGTGCCGGCGCCGAGGTGTTCAGCACCGGCTGGAACCTCGCGATGATGGAGAACATCCCCGGCGAGAAGCTCTCCCGGGTGTCGAGCTACGACATGCTCGGGAGCTTCGTCGTGATGCCGATAGGAACCCTGGTCTACGGCTGGCTGATCACGCACGCGGATCCGGCGACCGTCCTGATCACGTCCGGGGTCGTCTACGCGGGTGTCGCGCTCGTCACGCTCGCGGTGCCGAGCGTGTGGCGGATGGGCAGGCCGCAATCCGCGACGCTCCCCGTATGAGCGAGCGGATTCATAGCATCGACCGCGAGACTGTGGGCATGACCTTCGCCGCGCTCCAGCCCCTCGCCGATCGTGCCGCTCTCTTCGTCGCACTCCGTCAGGACGCCCTCTCCGCCGCTGCCGACGCCCTCGGCGAGCACCGCTGGGACGCCGACCTGGCCGCCGGCACGATCACCTTCACGTCCGACGCGGATCCGTCTCGCCAGCTGGTCGCCCGCGCCCACCTGATCGCGACGATCGCGCCGGGCCCCCGCTCTCTCCTCTGGGCCTGGGCGCATCCGAGCGGCGACCCGCAGGGCGTCGCGGGTCAGCTGCACGCCTATGGCAGCGAGCACGGGATCACAGAACTGACGACGGCGGAGGTGCCGTTCCCCGACGGCGTGTCCGGCGACGACGCGTGGATCGCTCAGGCTGCGCACACGATCGGCGGTGTCGCCGTCGAGCTCACTGGCCGCTCCCCGTACTACTCCGCCCCGGTCGGCAACGGAACCCGCGCCGTGTTCCTCCTCGATGCCCCGCTCGCACCGCTCACGGTCGCGGATGCGGTCATCGCACTGCCCCGTGTCCTCTCCGCCACGGCACTCCCCGACGCGCGCACGGCGGTCTGGGACCTCGCGCGTCTCGCGGGGTGGACCCTCACCTGGACGGACGAGGCGTTCTCCGGGGCGACGGTGTCGGATGCCACGGGAACCGCGAGCTTCCGCTTCGACGAGCAGGCCCGCATCAGCGGGATCGAGAGCACCCTGCAGACCCAGGGGTGATCGCCTCCTGAGGTGTGGGATTCTGGTCGCATGAAGAACGGAATCGTCCGGTTCGCCGCACTCTACGTGTTCAACGTCGCGGCCCTGTTGCTGATCGGTCTGCTGCTGCCGGGCGTCTCCGTCGGCCTCAACGCCCTGTGGGCATCGGTCGTCCTGACTCTCGCCGCCCTGTTCGTGAAGCCCCTGCTCGCCGGGGCCTTCCGCAGATCGGCGGCGAAATCGGCGGCCGAGCGCACGAAGACCGGCGAGAAGATCGTGCAGTACGTGCTGGTGTACCTCGTCGAACTCATCATCTGGGTGCTCACGGTCTGGCTGAGCGGTGTGCGCGCTTCCGGGTTCTGGGCATTCGTGCTGCCGCCCCTGGCGCTGCTGTTCGGGTGGATGATCTACGACCAGATCGACGATCGCCTGCGGGCGAAGGCCGGCGAGATCTACGACTCGGTGCAGGCGAAGATGAAGGGCGGGACGAAGACCGCGCCCTCCGCCGCCGCGCCCGTCCCCGAGACCCCCGAGACCCGAGCCGCACGTGACGAGCTCGGAGACGGTCTGACGGCCGAGCAGCGTCGGATGCTCGACGAGCTGGGCTGATTCGACCCCGCTCCGCGAAGACGAGAAGGCGCCCATCCTCCAGGATGGGCGCCTTCTCGTCTCGAGGTCGGTCGTCGTCAGAGCGACCGCTCCGCGGCCTCCACGACGTTCGTCATGAGCAGGGCGACCGTCATGGGGCCGACGCCGCCCGGGTTCGGGGAGATGTACCCCGCGACCTCGGCCACATCCGGTGCGACGTCGCCGAACACGAGGCTCTTGCCGGTGTCGGGGTCGGTCTCGCGCGTCACGCCCACGTCGAGCACGGCAGCTCCGGGCTTGACGTCTTCCGCGCGGATCAGGTGCTTCACCCCGGCGGCGGCGACGATCACGTCGGCTTCACGCAGGTACTTCGGCATGTCGACGGTGCCGGTGTGGGTGAGTGTGACGGTGGCGTTGAGGTCGCGTCGGGTCAGCAGCAGGCCGATGGAGCGACCGATGGTCACCCCGCGTCCGACCACCACGACGTGCTTGCCCTTGAGGTCGTAGTCGTTGCGCAGCAGCAGCTCGATCACACCGCGCGGCGTGCACGGCAGCGGGGTGTGGATCGGGCTGTTGACGTTCAGCACCAGCCGACCGAGGTTGGTCGGGTGCAGGCCGTCCGCGTCCTTCGCCGGGTCGATCCGCTCGAGGATCGCGTCCGTGTCGATGTGCTTCGGCAGGGGCAGCTGCACGATGTAGCCGTGGCAGGCGGGGTCGGCGTTGAGCTCGTCGATCAGGGCCTCGACGTCGGCCTGCGTCGCATCGGCGGGCAGTTCACGCTGGATCGAGTTCATGCCGATCGCCTCGGACTGCCGGTGCTTCATGCCCACGTACAGCTGCGACGCCGGATCGGCACCCACGAGCACCGTCGCGATTCCCGGCGTGATCCCCTTGCTCTTCAGCTCGGCGACACGCTCGGTGAGCTCGGCACGGATCACCGCAGAGGCCGCCTTCCCATCGAGGATCTTCGCGGTCATGTCTTCTTCCTTCTTTCCCTGTCGTGTCCTGTTCCTGCTCACCTTGCCCCCTCGCCCCACTCGGCCCGTCGAGTGCACCGGTACTCGGCGAGTGCACGGCCGGTTCGCGTGAACGAGCCGTGCACTCGGCGATATCGCGTGCACTCGCGGAGCGAGGAGCGAGAGGTGCTACTGCTGCAGGTCGGGGTAGAGCGGGAAAGCGGCGGCGAGGGCGTCTACGCGCGCGCGGAGGGCCTCGATATCGGCACCGGGGAGCAGCGCGAGCGCGATGATGTCGGCCACCTCTGTGAACTCGGCATCACCGAAGCCGCGGGTCGCGAGCGCGGGCGTACCGATGCGCAGACCCGAGGTCACCATCGGCGGACGCGGGTCGTTCGGCACGGCGTTGCGGTTCACCGTGATGTGGATGTCGTGCAGGAGGTCCTCGGCCTGCTTGCCGTCGATCTCGGCGTCGCGCAGGTCGACGAGCACGAGGTGCACGTCGGTTCCGCCTGAGCGCACGGCGATGCCGGCGTCCTGAACGTCCTGCTGCGACAGACGCTCGGCGATGAGCTTCGCACCGCGGAGCACGCGCTCCTGGCGCTCCTTGAACTCCGGCGTGCCTGCGAGCTTGAAGGCGGTCGCCTTCGCGGCGATCACGTGCATGAGCGGCCCGCCCTGCTGGCCAGGGAACACCGCGGTGTTGATCTTCTTGGCGAGCTCGGCGTCGTTGGTGAGGATGAAGCCGGAGCGCGGTCCGCCGATGGTCTTGTGCACGGTCGAGGAGACCACGTGCGCGTGAGGAACCGGGTTCGGGTGCAGACCTGCGGCGACGAGGCCGGCGAAGTGCGCCATGTCGACCCAGAGCAGCGCCCCGACCTCGTCGGCGATCGCACGGAACGCCGCGAAGTCCATCGTGCGCGGGTAGGCGGACCAGCCGGCGATGATCACCTTGGGCTTGTGCTCGATCGCGAGACGACGCACCTCGTCCATGTCGATCGTCGAGGTCTCAGGGTCGACCCCGTAGGCGACGATGTCGTAGAGACGACCGGAGAAGTTGATCTTCATGCCGTGCGTGAGGTGGCCGCCCTGGTCGAGCGACAGGCCGAGCAGGGTGTCGCCGGGGCGGGCGATCGCGTGCAGCACAGCGGCGTTCGCGGATGCACCTGAGTGCGGCTGGACGTTCGCGAACTCCGCGCCGAACAGGCTCTTGGCGCGGGAGATGGCGAGCTCCTCAGCCACGTCGACCTCTTCGCAGCCGCCGTAATAGCGACGACCGGGGTAGCCCTCTGCGTACTTGTTGGTGAGCACGGAGCCCTGCGACTGCAGCACCGAGACGGGCACGAAGTTCTCCGATGCGATCATCTCGAGGAAGGTCTGCTGACGCTTCAGCTCGCGGTCGAGCACCTGGGCGATCTCGGGATCGACCTCGGAGAGCGGGGCGTTGAAGTAACGGTCGGTCATGACGTGCTCCTTTTGACGACGGATTCGAAAGGGGTGTTCCTATCGGCCCAGGCGCGCGGTCGAATTCCGTGGTCAGTCGCTCCCCGGTGGTAGTCCACCCAGACGCCAGTCGCGACGGTTACGAGCATAGCCGATCAGAGCCGGCGCGCACGTTGCTGATCCGGCCATCGTCGCAGAATCGATTCGATCTCGACCATTCCCCTCGACGACACCGACGGGTAGGTTTTGTTCATGGTCCTTCCTCATCCTCTCCCTCTGGTCCCCGCACCCGTTTCGGCCGTCCCGCGCGAAGGACGGATGCCGATCACCGCGACGACGCGTGTTCTCGGCTCCTCCCCTGCTGCCGACCAGCTGATCGAGGCGGTCGAGCGTCGCAGCGGTATCCGCCTGTCGCTCGCGGACGAGGCGCCCGCCGACATCGAGCTGCTGATCGATGCGACCTCTTCCGCACCCGAGGGGTACACACTCGAGGTCGGCGAGCGGGCTGTCGTCGTGGGTGCCGACGAGGCGGGACTGTTCTACGGCGTGCAGACACTGCTGCAGCTGCTGCGCCAGGACGAGTCCGGCTGGGGCCTGCTCGGCGCGGACGTCGCGGATTCCCCCCGCTTCCCGCGGCGCGGAGTCATGCTCGACGTGGCGCGTCACTTCTTCGGCGTCGACGACGTCAAGCGGTTCATCGACAGCACCAGCGCCCTCAAGTTCAACCACCTGCACCTGCACCTCAGCGACGACCAGGGGTGGCGCGTGCACATCGACTCCTGGCCCCTGCTGACCGAGCGGGCATCCCTCACCTCGGCGGACGGCGACCCCGGCGGCTTCTACACGAAGGACGACTACCGCGAGATCGTGGGATACGCCGCTTCACGTCACATGATCGTCATCCCCGAGATCGACCTTCCCGGCCACACCCACGCGATCGGCGTCGCCTACCCCGAGCTCGTCGAGGCACCCGTGCTGAACGACAACCTGATCGCGGAGTCGGAGCGGCTCGGCCAGCCCCTCCCCGTCGCCGGTGAGACCTACCTGGGGTGGGGGGTCGGCCACTCCAGCGTCCGCATCCACGATGAGCGCACCTACGACTTCGTGCGCGACGTCGTGCGTGAGCTCGCCGAGATGACCCCTGGCCCCTACATCCACATCGGCGGCGACGAGTCCCTCGGAACACCTCAAGCCGACTTCGATCTCTTCGCGGAGCGCGCGACCGCGATCGTCGTGGAAGCCGGCAGGATCCCGGTGGCCTGGCACGAGATGGGCTCGGCGGCGCACATCGCCGAGGGCACGGTCGGACAGTACTGGGGGAAGACCACCCCCGAGGGCACACACGCCGAGGAGGCCGCCCACTTCGTCGAGCGCGGCGGCGCCCTGATCATGTCGGCGGCGGACGTCACGTATCTCGACATGAAGTACACCGAGGACTTCCCGCTGGGCCTCACCTGGGCAGCGATCATCGATGTGCGCTCCGCCTACGAGTGGGAACCCACCGACGTCCTCGACGTGCCGGACAGCGCGATCCTCGGCATCGAGGCTCCACTGTGGTCGGAGACCACCCGCACGCTCGACGAGGTCGAACAGCTGGTCTTTCCTCGCGCAGCCGCGCAGGCCGAGGTCGCCTGGTCGCCGAGAGAGGCACCGGAACGCGCGTGGGAGTCGTTCCGCGTGCGCGTCGGGTCGCTCGCCCCGTTGTGGAAGGCTGAGGGGGTCGACTTCCACCCCGCAGACGAGATCCCCTGGAGCGCACGTTGAGCACCCACTCCTCCGCGACCGGTTCGCTGGTCATCCACTCCGCACGGATCGTCGACCACGGCGACATCGTCGAGGACGGCTGGGTCCGTATCGACGACGGCATCGTGACCGAGCGCGGGACCGGTCCGGGGTGGGCGTCCGCGGATGAGGTCGTCGACGCGACGGCCGTCGCCGGTGCCGGTGCTCTGCTCACCCCGGGATTCGTCGACATCCACGGCCACGGCGGCGCCGGCGCGGCGTTCGACGACGGGGCGGAGGCGATCCGCATCGGCCGCGATCTGCACCGGGAGCACGGTACGACCCGCGCCGTCGTGTCGCTGGTCACGGCGTCGCTGGATTCGCTCGCCCGCAGCGTCGGGCTGATCGCCGACCTGACCGAGACGGATGCCGACATCCTGGGCTCGCACCTCGAGGGTCCGTTCCTCGACCCCGGTCACCACGGTGCGCACGAACCGTCACTGCTGCGCCATCCGACGACCGCCGACGTCGCGCGACTGCTGGACGCCGGACGTGGCACCATCCGCCAGGTCACGATCGCTCCCGAACTTCCAGGCGGGCTCGACGCGATCAGGCAGATCGTCGCAGCCGGTTCGGCGGCTGCGGTCGGGCACACCGACGCGGACGCGAGCATGGCGGTCGCGGCGTTCGAGGCCGGCGCTTCCATCCTCACGCACGCGTTCAACGCGATGCCGGGCATCCATCACCGTGCCCCCGGACCTGTGCTCGCCGCGGCGGCAGACCACCGTGTGGTCCTCGAGGCGATCGCCGACAACGTCCACCTCGACCCGCACGTCATCAAGCTGGTGTTCGACTCCGCGCCGGGACGAGTGGCGCTGATCACGGACGCGATGGCGGCCGCAGGAAGCGCCGACGGCCACTACGACCTCGGCGCGGTGAGCGTGACGGTCGAGAACGGAGTCGCGAGAGCCGATGACACCGGGTCGATCGCCGGCTCCACGCTGACGCAGGATGTGGCTCTGCAGCGCGCCGTGCAGGCAGGGGCGAGCCTGGCGGAAGCCGTCCGGGCTCTCACCGAGACCCCGGCGCGTGCGATCGGGCGCGACGCCTTCCTGGGAAGACTCAGTCCCGGGATGCTCGGCGACGCCGTGCTGCTGGATGCGGAACTGCGCGTCGCGCGCGTGTGGTCAGGACCACGGCTTCTCGTCTGAGACGGCGCCGCGCGCGACGCGCAGCTCTGCGCTCTCCGGTCATGCATTGGTGGGGTGGGAGGCCGCCGTTCCCCAGATCGGCGGCCTCGTTCCCCCTCGTGAGACGGGCGGCCGGGTTCTCCTCCCCCGAGGATCCCGACCCGCCCGACCGGCG
>NZ_JADDUD010000006.1:0-134361 GCF_015159725.1 Microbacterium sp. R1
CTGGCCGACACAGCTTGGCTCAAGCTCGTACCTATTATCTGTCCCCGTTCGGCTTACTCTCCGAGCCTGCCACTCGTTCAGCACGCTGGTCACCGAAAACGATCGTTTTCGGCAGCTCTCGCGTAAGGCTGAGGCGTAAGGTTGCCTGGTCGACCCGGACCCTGTCGACGGCGGTGATCCGGTCCGCTCGTCATGAGCGCGGTAGCCGGTCCACTTGTCGCAAGGGTGGTGCCGACGCCCCACTAATCGTCGAGACGGTCGAGAATCTCATTCATCTGGTCGATCTCTTCCTGCTGTGACGAGATGATCTGCTCACAGATATCTTGGATCTCCGGGTCGCTGATGTCTGATTGCTCACACACCAGAATCGCTCGAGAGTGATGCGGGATCATGGAACGGAGGAACTGGTCGTTACCGACGAACGCTTCCGAGCGTCCCATGAAGAAGGCGACAAGGAAAAGCGCGGCGAAACCTACGAGCAAGCTGATGTTCGCGGCCTTGTTCGGGAACATCTTCCACATGACGATGACCATGATGATGCCCATGGGGAAGACCATCATCAGTGCCATGTAGAGGTTGCTGATGTTGAGGAAGAGATCGTCCAGGACGTTGATCATCGCAAACGTGAGGAAGTACATCACAACGAAGCTGAGCGATAGCGAGACGGCGAGCTTAAGGTAGCTCGACATCCCGCCCTGATTCTTCCCCTGGGAGTGGCCGGCCGGCGGGCGTGAACCGTTGTCGGCGTGCTGGCTTGTCATAGCGACTCCAGCAGTGCAACGCACGCCTGTTCGCAGCGTCGGCATGCTTCAGCGCAGATCGTGCAGTGTTCGTGCATGGTGTGCTGTTCACATTCGTTAGCACAGCTCAGGCACGCCGCTCGGCAAGCTTCGAGCGCGGCACGGGTGACGCTGGCGTCGTGCCCGGTGCGACGGGAGAGGATCCGGGCGGTGGTTATGCAAAGGTCTGCACAGTCCTGGTTCGCGCGAATGCACTTGATTAGGTCAGCAACCATGTCCTCGCTGAGGCAAGCGTCGGCACATGCGGTGCAGGCTTGCGCGCACGCGAGACACGCGTCGATGCAGTCGACGAGCTTCTTCTGATCAATTCCGCCCAGATCTTTCGGATACGTGCTGAGCATTTCTTCGGTGACGGTCATGAGAGAACTCCTTTCGTGAGCCACGAAAGTACGCTCGCATCGCCCGCGCACTGAGGCCCTTGAATACCCCGCTGGGGTCTGGTAACCCGGTATTGATATGCCGCCGCGCTGCGCAGATCAGCCTGTGAGCTGAACAGAGTCGGCGACCACGTTCGCCTAGCGGGAATAGAAGCGAAAACATTGAGTTAGATACCCCCAGGGGGTATGCTCGAGGCATGAACGGGTACGACGGAAGCAAGGACGACCTGCGCAAGCGGTTGAATCGCGTCGAAGGCCAGGTGCGGGGGATCTCCCGGATGGTTGATGAGGACAAGTACTGCATCGACATCCTCACGCAGGTCTCTGCGGCGACGAAGGCCCTCGAGACGGTGGCGTTGTCACTGCTCAGTGATCACCTGAGCCACTGTGTCGCGGAAGCGAGTGCGGAGGGTGGGGAGGTCGCGGCCGAGAAGGTCCGTGAGGCTAACGAAGCGATTGCTCGCCTGGTTCGTTCATGACCACACGTCTGTCTAACTGAAGGAGAACACCATGACTGATCGCATTGAGCTCGGGCTGAAGGACGCGAACGCTGGTTGCGCATGCTGCGCTGTCCCATCGAACACGGAGACATCGGCGCCTGTTGATGCCGCGGTGACGGCGGAGGTGCTTGTCAACGGGATGACGTGCTCGCATTGTGCGTCGAGCGTCACTGAGGAACTGGGCGCTGTCGAAGGCGTCGAATCCGTCACCGTGGATCTGAACGCGGGCGGCACCTCCCGGGTGACGATCCACAGCACCACCCCGGTCGACCCCGCTGCCGTGAAGAGTGCGGTGGAAGAGGCCGGCTACGCCCTCGCAACCAGCCAGCCCTGAGTTGCATCTGTCGGCGTCCGGCTTACCCCGGGCGCACCTGAGCAAGGAGTCCCCGATGAGCCAGCACGACGAACACACCGATCACACCGCGCACCACAACCACACGGCGGCCGCCACAACGGAGCACGACCACGCGGCGATGAGCCCCGAACCGGCTGCACCGCACGAACGCACCGGGCACGGTGGCCACGATGGCCACGAGGGTCACAGCGGGCATAGCGGCCACGGGGATCATGTGGGGCAGTTCCGGCGCCTGTTCTGGATCATGCTGCTCCTCGCCGTGCCGGTGGTCGGGCTCTCCATGATGTTCTCGATGATCCTGGGGTACTCGCTGCCGGACGCGGCGTGGGTCGCGTGGGTGTCGCCGGTTCTTGGAACGGTCATGTACGTGTGGGGCGGGGCACCGTTCCTCACCGGCGCCGTGAGCGAACTCCGTGCCCGCAAACCGGGGATGATGCTGCTGATCGCCCTCGCGATCACCGTGGCGTTCCTCGCCTCGTGGGGGGCGAGCATCGGGCTGCTGCACCACGAGCTGGACTTCTGGTGGGAGCTGGCGCTCCTGATCGTGATCATGCTGCTCGGTCACTGGATCGAGATGCGCTCGCTCGCCCAGACGACGTCGGCATTGGACTCCCTCGCCGCATTGCTGCCCGACGAGGCGGAGAAGGTCGACGGAGACACCACCGTCACCGTCGCACCGGCTGATCTGCAGGTGGGGGATGTCGTTGTGGTGCGCCCCGGCGGGCGGGTCCCCGCGGATGGGCGGATCGTGCAGGGCTCGGCCAGCATGGACGAGTCAATGATCACCGGCGAATCCCGCCCGGTTCGCCGCAGCGATGGTGATCCGGTGATTGCCGGCACGGTCGCCACCGACTCCGGGGTGCGGGTAGAGATCACCGCTATCGGCGAGGACACCGCTCTCGCGGGTATCCAGAAGCTGGTCACGGAGGCGCAGAGTTCATCGTCGCGGGCGCAACGACTCGCGGATAAGGCAGCGGGGTGGCTGTTCTGGTTCGCGCTCGGCGCTGCCGCGATCACCGCGATTGTCTGGACTCTCGTCGGCCAACCCGACGCGGCGGTGATCCGCACCATCACGGTGCTGGTGATCGCCTGCCCGCACGCGCTGGGTCTCGCGATCCCACTGGTCGTGTCGATCGCGACCGAACGCGCCGCCCGAGGGGGCGTGCTGATCAAGGATCGGCTCGCCCTGGAGAGCATGCGCACCGTCGACACGATCCTGTTCGACAAGACCGGCACGCTCACCAAGGGCACCCCCGCCGTGACCGCGATTGATCCCGTCACAGGAGCCGACGCCGATCAGCTGCTGGCGTGGGCGGCGGCCGCGGAAGCGGACTCCGAGCACCCCCTCGCCCGTGCGATCGTCAACGCAGCGAAGGAGAAGAACCTCACCGTTCCGCGCTCGACCGATTTTGAATCCTCCCCCGCCGTGGGGGTGCGTGCCCGTGTCGACGGACGTGTCGTGCAGGTCGGTGGCCCGTACATGCTCGAGCAAGAACACGCCACCGAGCTGCCGGTGGCCGACGAGTGGCGCGGTGAGGGTGCGATCATCCTCCACGTGCTCGTTGACGGTCAGGTGACGGGCGCGCTGCGCCTGGCGGATGAGATCCGGTCCGAGTCGCGTAACGCGGTCGATGCGCTCCACGAACGGGGCGTGCAGGTGGTGATGATCACCGGTGACGCCGATGCGGTCGCCGCGTCCGTCGCCGGCGAGCTGGGTATCGACCGGTACTTCGCCGGGGTCCGTCCGGAGGACAAAGCCTCCAAGGTGAAAGAACTGCAAAACGAAGGCCGCAAGGTCGCGATGGTCGGTGACGGCGTGAACGACGCCCCCGCCCTCGCCCAGGCAGACGTAGGGATTGCGATCGGTGCAGGAACGGACGTTGCGATCGCCTCCGCAGGTGTCATCCTCGCCAGCGACGACCCCCGATCGGTGATCTCCGTGATTGAGCTGTCGCGGGCCAGTTACCGGAAGATGAAACAGAACCTCTGGTGGGCCGCCGGGTACAACCTTCTCTCGGTGCCGTTGGCTGCCGGTGTGCTCGCCCCCGTCGGGTTCGTGTTGCCGATGTCGGTCGGTGCGGTGTTGATGTCACTATCCACGATCGTTGTCGCGCTGAATGCGCAGTTGCTGCGACGGCTGAACCTCAGCCCGGACGCCGTCGTCGACAAGTAGGCGCATGGGCGGCGGCGACGTACCCTGGAAGAAAGGGAGGTGGGACAGTGTTGATGACGATCGCACGGCGCGTGCATGACCAGCGCACCCTCACCCGCACCCTCCTGACCGTCGTCGCCGTCGCCTTTTCCGTGATCTTCGGGCTTCTGGCGATGCACTCGATGAACACGCACACCATGCCCTCCGGGCACAGTGAGACCATCGCCGTCGCACCCGCGCATGCCGATGCTCACCCCGCACACGCCTCTGGCGACGCCGCAGCGGTGGACGAGGCGGGGTGCGCCACGTGTTCTGACGATCACGGCATGGCGTGGATGGCCTGCGTTCTCGCGCTCCTCATCGCTGTCGTGCTGCTCGCCCGGCCGTCCGCCTGGTGGCGAACCGTCGCACATTCCCCGGGAACGCCCGTGTCCCGCCTACATCTCCGGGATGCGCTGCATCCGCTGCGGCCTCCGTCTCTCACCGTTCTCTGCATCAGTCGCACGTGATGGCAGGCGCGCCCGCTTTCCGCGGGTAACGCCCTCGCCCAGCCTCTCTCGCTGGGCACCATCATCGACTCTTGGAGAACCCCATCATGAAGACCCGGTTTGCGGCGACAGCCGCACTCACCCTCGCCGCAGTGCTTGGACTCGCCGGCTGCGCCGGTACCACCTCCGGCGGCGACATGCCCGGCATGAACCACGAAAGCAGCACCTCGGCCCCGGCGTCCGCGGACGCCAACGACGCCGACATCATGTTCGCCAGCATGATGAAAGAGCACCACGCCCAGGCCATCGACATGTCCGACATGCTCCTTAGCAAGGAGGGTGTCGACGAACGTGTCGTCGCTCTTGCGGAAGAGATCAAGGCCGCGCAGGAGCCCGAGATCCAGAAGATGGACCAGTGGCTCGAAGAGTGGGGCGCTGATACCTCCGACATGGAGGGCATGGATCACGGCGGTGGCATGATGTCGGAGGATGACATGCAGGCTCTCGAGGATGCCACCGGTGCGGACGCCAGCCGCCTGTTCCTCGAGCAGATGATTCAGCACCACGAGGGTGCCGTCGAGATGGCCCAAGAAGAGGTCGACAACGGCCAGAACAGCGACGCGGTCGCTCTGGCCGAGACGATCATCGAGGCGCAGACCACGGAGATCGCCACGATGAAAGATCTCCTCGCCACACTCTGATCTACCTTCGGGGGTGCGGCGCTCGCCCGCACCCCCGAACTGGCCATCTCGCAGTAACCCACGCCACCGCGCTGGTGCCCTGTCGCGACTCTCATTCGCGTACCGCTCGCGCACCCGCATGCATTTCTTCAAGTCGGAGTCTCATGAACCGCCACTCGCCCCTACCCGCTTTCGCGATCGCTCTCGTAGCCGTCGCCCTCACCGGCTGCGCCGTGCCGCAGGCCTCCGGCACCAACGCGGTCCCCCCCGTCATCCAACACATTCACGGTGTTGCCGCTGACCCCCGCGGTGAGGACCTCTTCGTAGCCACCCACGGAGGGCTCTTCACCCTCACACCCGAAGGTGCGATCGCCGGTCCCATCGGAGGCCACGATTTCGATGCGATGGGCTTTACCGTCCTCGACGACGCCCTCTTCGCATCCGGACACCCGGGCACACAGACACCCGCAGAGCTCGGCTCCCCGAACCTAGGTGTCATTCGCAGTGACGACTTCGGCGAGTCGTGGTCACCGATCGCGCTCACTGGCAGCACGGACTTCCATGTCCTCACCGCCGGACCGGACGGCACTCTCTACGGGATCGCGTCCGATGGCGTCGATCTGCTCATCAGCACTGACGACGGTCTCGAATGGACCCGCGGCGCAACGCTTGCCGCGGCAGACCTCGCCGCCAACGGCGACGGTCTCTACGCGGCCTCAGAAGAAGGACTGCTC
The DNA here is from genome assembly GCF_015159725.1 of Microbacterium sp. R1. Lineage (NCBI taxonomy): Bacteria > Bacillati > Actinomycetota > Actinomycetes > Micrococcales > Microbacteriaceae > Microbacterium > Microbacterium sp. R1. The sequence goes on from NZ_JADDUD010000006.1 coordinate 6,087, forward strand.
CTCAGCACCGACAACGGCGCCACCTTCACCCCCATCGCCGACGCCCCCCTGCTCTACACACTCGACGCCAAACCCAATGGCTCGCTCGCAGGAGTCGGAACCGACGGTGCCCTCTGGTCACAGAATACCGAAGGAACATGGCAACGCCTCGACGCGCTTCAAGGGGCCGCTCAGGCCTTCACCGCGATCGATGACGAACGCTTCATCGTTGTCGACGACCGCGGCATCGTCCAGATCACAGCAGACGACACAACCATCCTCGCCCCCGCCCGGTAGAGAAAGCCACCACCAGAACGGCCACCCATGGTCCCCCGCCGCAATCCCTTCCGACGCATATCCGTCTTCGTCGCGTGCGCCACAGTCCTCGCCCTACTTCTCGCCCTTGCGAGCTTCTACCTCATCGGAGCCATATTCAGATGACCCGCCACCCGTACCCTGCTCCTCTCAGACCACAACGAGACGTTCCTGCTCAACCAGTCACGCCCACCAGCCGCCTGTCCCCGCGGCTGCGTCACGATCGTCTCGTACGTGGCGGGGCCATCCTCCTCCTGGTCGCCGTCGCACTGATCGCAGCTCATCTCCTCATCGACACAACCGTCCCAGACCAATGGTCATTCTGGGCATACACGCTTGGAAGCTACGAAACAGCGTTCATCCTCGCGATCGTCGGACTGGCGCTCGTGCTGCGTGAACCCCCCGGGAGGCGCGGATGAATCTCAATGACTACTGGACCAACGCCTTTTGGTCCGTCATCCCCACGATCGCCGTCGTCGCGGCATTCTGGTTCGTCCTGCGGTCCATCGTCAGAGCCGACCGCAGCGAGCGATAAGCACACGCCAAGATCGAGCCACAACTCCGCGCGGAACGAAACCAACCACGCCAACTCGCATCGACAGACGACGAGCGAGGGCAGCCAGATCAGCTACCTGAACGCCGGAAACGCCTGCCGAAAGCAGATACCGGCGGGCGTTAGCGGCGAGCGTCCGGTGACGTGTAACGCGAGTTCGCCGGAAACGATCGTTTCCGGCGTGGTCGCCGCGTCAAAGAATTCATATCGGAGCGGATCGCCGACCGCGAGTGCCTCATCAACGCTGCCACTGCCGAGACTGAACATGAACACCCCTCGTTGAGTGCTACTAAGGATGTCTGCCTGATGTGAGCTAGCGGAGAACTCTCGTCTCAGCGTCGGAAAAGGCTCCCCCGATGACGGCGTCGGCAATCCGCCGGCAATCCGCTTCGTTTCTATAGCCTCGTCCCCCGTCGGTGGCGATGACGTGGCCCTGGGATGTGAGCTTCCATGCCCACTTACCATCGGGCCGCTTGTAGATCAGGCGCACAGCCGCCATATCTCCTCCTCACGTCGTGCCATAAGCGTAGATGTCACGGAATGCGCGTTTCACCTTGATAAACCGAGGTTACTTCTCGTCGGCGGAGATCTCCGTTGCATGTTCACTGGACGGTTGCGGTTGGCGGCTGCGGAGCATCTGGAGGATGCCGAGTCCGACACCGATTCCGAGGGCGACGTCGGCGATATTTCCGATGAAGAGGTTGCCATAGGCGAGGAAATCGGTGACGTGACCGCGGGCGAACCCGGGAGGGGCGAAGAGGCGGTCGATGAGGTTCCCGGCCGCTCCACCCCAAACAAATCCGATGGCGACTGCCCACGTTGTGGATGTCGCCCGCCATGCGGCGTAGAACAACGCAATTACGGCTACGGTTCCGATCACCGTGAACACAAAGGTGCTGCTTGAGCCGAAAGACATAATGGTGCCGGGGTTGAAAGCGAGCTGCATGCCGAACAGATCACCGACTAGCGGAGTGCGCTCTTGCTCGCTCAGTTGCGCAAGCGCCAGGGCCTTCGTGCCCTGGTCGATGACAGCCATCGAGAGTGCAACCAGGCACGCGGTTACCAATCTTCGACTACGATCGCCCCTCAACGTGGGTCCCACACGTAGAAGTTATTGCGACGGTGGAGGGTAGCCGTACCCGCCTGCGACCGTGGAGGCCGGCCGGGATCTAGCAGTGCTGTGAACACGGAGCGGTGCGTCCTTTGTTAGTGAAGCGGCGTTGATCGTCAGTTGAGGCCGGAGTATGCATGCAGGCCCTTGAAGAACACGTTCACGATCGTGAAGTTGAACAGCACTGCGGTGAAGCCGACGATCGACAGCCATGCCGACGGGTTGCCCCGCCAGCCGCGGGTCGCCCGCGCGTGGATGTAGCCTGCGTACAGCACCCAGATCACGAACGTCCAAACTTCCTTGGTGTCGAATCCCCAGTATCGTCCCCAGGAATCGTTGGCCCAGATTGATCCGGCGACCAAGGTGAACGTCCAGAAGATGAACCCGACGATCGCGAACCTATAGGCGAGGGACTCCAGCGTTTCGGCGGTCGGGAGCGTGCGCAGATATCCCGCCCCGGCCATCTTCGCCGCCTCGCCTTTCGCCGCGATCCGTCGCTCGCGTCGGGCCTGCATGAGTTGTGTGGCTGATAGTCCGCAGGAGATGGCGAAGAGGGCGGTGCCGAGGGAGGCGACGAAGACGTGGATGACGAGCCATACGCTCTTGAGTGGATCCATCAGAGGGGTTATCTCGACGTAGAAGGCAAGGGTCGCTCCCCCGAGCAGTAGCGCGACCATGCCGATGAGGAACGAGCCTAGGAAGCGTAGGTCGTACCGGCGGAGTACGACCATGTAGACCGCGACGACCAGCAGGGTACCGGTGAGGGCGAACTCGTACATGTTCGCCCACGGGACCCGGTCTGCGGCGATCCCTCGCCCTAAAGTGCCAGCGAGGTGAAAGATAAACGCGAACCCGGTCAGGACAGTGCCGATGCGCGCCCAGAGCAGACGTTGCCGCTGGCCTGGCCGGGTACGGACTTCGTTCAGTGTTGGGCGTTCGTCGTCGGTATCGTGCGCCTTTGCTTCGCCGTTGGCGGCCACGAGCGCGGGTACCCGTTGGACCTCATCGCGGCGCACTGAGCGTTGGGCAAGGTCGATTGCGTAGGCGACGAACGCGAGCAGATATACGGCAATTGCGGTCCACACCAACAGCAGAGCGATGCCGTCCATGGTCAGGGATTCGGGTTCAGGCATCAGTCTCTCCTCGGGCGGAACGGGGGCTGGAGTGGAAGTGCCGATGGCTGATTCCAGCCATCGCGAAACCGGTGATCGCACCAAGTGCGATCACCGTGGTGAACGGGTAGAACGCCCCGCAGGCCTCGCATTCGAAGTCGAGAAATTCCACCAGTGTCGGGGGATCGGGTCCAGCGCTGTCCAACACGTGCGAGTTGGCGCGAGCACCAATAAGTGCGGCGGCATTGTCGTCTGTGGACGCTTTTGGACGGGTGGCGATCGTGTAGATAATCGCGCCGGTGACAGCGCGATCACGGTAGCGATTGTGATGAGGGTGACTTTCCGGGAGGACTTCATCATGGCTTCCTTCGGCGGGGCATCTGTGGGCTTGAGCCTCCGCGGCGGGCCATGTGGTTGTCGCGGAGGTGGGCTATTTCGTCCGGAAGCTGCGGGTCCTCTCCTCGCGCGAGGCCGGCGAATTCCAGGTGCAGGGAGGGTGCTACCGGGGAGCCGACGACGGATGCCTTGACGAACACCCGCCGTCGGGGAACGAGAAGGCCGATGATTAGGCCCAGGGTGGCGAGGGTGGCGAAGGCGAGCACCCATGTTCCACCCGTGTCACGTTTGATATCCAACGACGCGAACCTCTTCACTGCTGCCAGCGGATCCGAGCCGTCGGACGCATCCTCGAAGGTGACAGTTCCCCACCCGTTGGGAAGGTCTGCGGTCTGCCCGGGCGTGAGCTCGATCGACTCCGTGCCGCTACCGCCGCCCGTGAGCTGGGTCATGTCGGTGGTGTCGAGGGTGTACACCGACCGGGGTACGCCGTCGTCGATGCCGAGGCTGCCGGAGAACACGTTAAACGTGACGACCGGATTCAGCAGGTCGGGATACACCGAGGTGAACGCCCCGGAGTCAAGAACACCTTGGGTTGGGTAGAAGAACCCGATGAGCCCGATCTGTTCGGCAAGCCCATCCGGCACCTTAATGACGCCGAGCGAGGTCATCATGGAGTCCTGCGGGAGGAAGGGCTGCGACTCGCTGTACACGATCGTCCCCTCAGGATCTCTGACGGTGATGGTGGGTGCGTAGCCATTTCCAAGCAGGTAAACCCGTTCACTGCCGACAGTGATGGGGTGGTTCACGCGCACCTTCTCCGTGCCCTCTGTCCCGGCGCGGGCATCACGGATAGTGAGGTTGGCGGCGAAGTCGCCTGCTTGGCCGGCCCCGGCAGACCCCAAGGGCACGTAGTTGACCTCGAAGCTGTCGAGGGTCAGCGAGTATGGGTCCAGCTGTGTACCGTTCACGAACCTGCCGGGGCTGAACGAGGAGTAGTCGTTGAGGGTGTTGACGAAGGTGGTCCCCTCAACGATGACCCTTTGCCCGGTGTAGGAAAACCCGCTGGAGGCGAGCACAGCGACCAGCACCCCAACGAGAGATGCGTGAAAGAGAAGGTTGCCGGTTTCTCGAAGGTACCCGCGTTCGGCCGACACCGACCACGAGCGGGCGGTGTCATACCGCTGAACACGGTATCCGCGTCGACGCAGATCTGTTGTCGCGGCGGTGATCGCCGCGTCCGCGTCCGCGCCTATGTCCTCAGCTTTCGGCGGGACGTCAACGTGGAGGTGGGTGCCCAGCCGACTGAGCCGCGCCGGGGTGCGTGGTGGACGGGAGCGGAGCGCCTTCCAATGGTGTCGGGTGCGAGGAATGATGCAGCCGATCAAGGAGATGAAAAGCAACAGGTAGATACCTGAGAACCAGGCAGAGTTGTACAGATCGAACACCTGGATGCCGTCGAGGAAAGACGCCAGGTCCGGGTTGTCCCGGAAGTATTGGACGACCCCGTTGGGGTCCGCAGTGCGCTGAGGGAAAATGGACCCGGGAACTGATGCGATGGCCAACAGGAGCAGTAGCAGGATGGCGGTGCGCATGCTGGTCAGCTGCCGCCACCCCCACCGCAGCCACCCGACGGCTCCCAGCGTCGGGGACGTGACGGTGTCCGGCTCTTCCTGATCGATGTGATCGGCGGGTCGAGAGGGGTCGGCAGGAAGCTGGTCAGAGAGGGAGCGTGACACTGAGCATCACCCCCTGCAGAACTGACATCAGCATGCCCCAGATGCCCGTGACCATCAGCACACCCAGCGCGATCAGCATGCTGCCGCCAATGATGTTGACTACCCGGATATGACGGCGGAGGAAAGCAACCGATCGGGTGGCCCAGCCCAGTCCGAGCGCGAGTAGGAAAAACGGAATGCCCAGGCCGAGTGAGTACGCCAGCCCCAGCAGCGCAGCACGGCCGGGGTCCCCGAGATTCCACGACACCGACATAATCGCCGCGAGCGTCGGTCCGATGCAGGGCGTCCACCCGATCCCGAGCGCTATTCCCAGCAGCGGCGCGCTGAGCAGGCCTAGGTTGCCGCGGAAACGGGGTCGGAGGGTGCGTTGCGTGCGGGGGAATGCCCCGATGAAGACCAGACCCAGAACGACGACGACCACTCCGAGCACCCGAGTGAGGATGTTGGCGTACTCGAGGAAAAACATCCCCGCGACCCCACCGAGCACCGTGACGGTCATGAACACGAGCGTGAACCCTGCCACAAACAATGCCACCCCACCGAACAGTCGTCCACGACCAGAAGCGGGAGTCCGTGTCGGCGAGCTGGAGAGGGAAGAGCCGAGGTAGCCGAAGTAGCCGGGCACCAACGGGAGCACACACGGGGAGACGAAGGAGATCAGCCCCGCCAGCATGGCGATGAGCACAGCCACCCACAGCGCACCGTCGAAAATGAGCCCCTCGGCATTCATTCGCTTTCCGCCAGCGCGTCTGCGATCAGGGTGGACAGGATAGACGCGGCCGGTAGCTGACCGATGATTCGCGCGGCGACCCTACCCTCGCGGTCCATAACAAGAGTCGTCGGCGTCGCCTGAATGGGGGCGACCGCCGCAAACGCGAGCTTCGTCTTCCCGTCGACGATGTCGATCACGCTGCGGTACGTGATCCCGTAGTCCTCCGTGAAGGACAACGCGGTGGCAGGCTGGTCGTAGATATTCACCCCGATGAAACCCACCCCCTCGGTCTGATAGCTCTGCCACACCTCCTCCAGCAGCGGCGCCTCGACCCGGCACGGCCCGCACGCCGCATACCAGAAGTTCACGACGTAGACCTCGCCAGCGAATTCGCCGCTACTGATCGGGTTGTCGCGCTCGTCGACGCCGGCAAATACCACCGTCTCGCCGCGCTCGTCCGCAGGTATCTCGACGACGCGCTCGTCGACGCTGGTGGAACCGGTGCCGTTGTTCATCGCATCAGCGAGGTCACTTTGGGACGTGCAGCCCGTGACTGTAAGCACGGTGGCGACGGCGACCATCGCGGCGACGGCACGAAACGTGTGTTCAAACTTTCGCTGGGGATCAGATGGTGTGGCGCGGGTGGTGGAAGCCACCCCGAACGGGTTGGTCACGACTACTCCAAATTGGGAACTCAGTAAACGCGCTTGATAGCGCGAGAATCCGCGTGCTTTCACGGATGAGAGGGAGTTGATCGTGATTCAGGTTCGGGAAACGCGCAGTTGCGTGAGTGTGAGCATCGGTGATTGGGACGGCTGGCGCGCGACTGTCTCTCGCACCCTCCGCGTCACACGTCCAGTGCTGCATGTGCGAGACGGTGCTCGCCAGGCAGAGATGACGAGCGCCAGCACGCACGCCACTCCCAAAAGACATAGGGCGGCACCAAGGTCTTCAGCCTCGCCAGCATGACCGTCTGCCATCACGCCGGGCACGACACCCAAGTCGTTCGTGGCGATCAGCTCCGCGATAGGCGCTACCTGCAGGTCCTCGGTCCCCGCGTGCGTCGCCACCCACGATCCGACCAGGAGCGTCAATGCTAGCCCCAGGCCGATCAGCAGCCTCGCCGCTAGCCCACTCGTGCGCGCAGCGGTAGCGCGCTCAGTGAGGGCGCGCGGATCATTGGACGGTCCTACGTTCGAAGTGGAATCAGGGTAGCCGACGATTAGACACTACCAGCTGTACAGTCAGCGCATGTTGACGGTTGCTGTAGCGGGGGTGATAGTTCACGTTCACACGATGCCCGACCCGATCACTTTCGGATTCTCTTGTCGCTTCTTGGCCCCTAGCTGTTTCCCGGGAGGCTGGGCCGCGGTTCGCGCCCGCGGAGGGAGACGACACGGACGAGGATGATCATCGCGACCAGTTCGACAAGGGTTTGTGTGACTACCGCGAGCGGGGCGATGCTCATCGAGGCAGGGAGAGCGAGAGCGAGCGGTAGGACGACGATCGAGTTGCGCGTCGCGGCGGAGAACATCACCGCGCGGGTGGCGGGGACCTCTAGTCGTGCGACCCGGCCGGCGAGCTTCCCGATCGCGACGGCGAGGATGACGAAGGCGATGTAGAGCGGTACGACGCGCAGGAGGGCGGTGATCTGCGATCCAACAGCGGCGATCTGGGAGCCGATGACCACAGCGAGGGTCACCATCATCAGCGGCACCATCGCGCCCGCCATGATCTTCTCTATGAAGCGGCCTCCCCGGTGACGACGCGCAACAGCCTGCACCACCGTTGCTGCGGAGAGGGGGACCACGATCAGCAACAGGAATGCCCGGATGAATGGGCCGATGTCGACCACATCGAGCGCAGCGCCGCCCGCGAAGAGGAACAGGAACACCGGCAGAAGCAGGATCTGGACCAACATCAGCAGTGGCGCGGCTGCGAGCAGTCGTGCGCCAGCGCCACCTGCGAGACCGGCGAACACGATGACGTAATCGATGCACGGGGTCAGCAGGACGAACAACACCCCGAGCAACAGTCCCCGGTCATCGACCACGAAGCGCGAGAGGCCCCAGGCGAGCATCGGCACGATGACGAAGTTCGCCACCAGCACCGTGCCTAGAAACCTGATATCGCGGAACGCGCGTTTCACCTCGATGAGCGGGACGCCGAGAAACGTCGCGAACAACAGCAGCATCAGTGCCGGTTCAATCGAATGCTCGAGGCTCGGAGCAAGTTGCGGCGTTATCAGCCCGACGGCCGCCCCCACGGCGATCGCGCCGATGTAGAGAGCCAGTTGACGGATATCCCACCACCGCACAACGGATCTCACTCGGTGGTCTCATCGCCTGTGCGGATCATGAAAACTGCTCCGGTGATCGCTGCGGCGAAGATCACGATGTCGGCGATGTTCCCGATGAACCAGTTGCCGTAGGCGAGGAAGTCTACGACGTGCCCCCGGGCGAATCCGGGGTCGCGGAAGAGGCGGTCGCCTGCGTGTGAGGCGGCAGCGCCGCCGAGCGCGCCGATGACGATCGCCCATCCCACGCGTTGCACTCGGAACGCGAACACGATCGCTGTGATGGTGGCTGCGACAGCGAGCAGTGCGAACACCCAGGTGAAGCCTTCCCCGAAGGAGAATGCCGCTCCGGGGTTATAGGCGAGCTGCAAACCCAGCAGGTCACCGATCAGCGGGATGCGCTCACGCTCGGTGAGGGTCGCTTCGGCCCACACCTTGGTTCCCTGATCGATCAGCACGACGACCACGGCGATCAAGAGCGCTCCACCAGTGAGCTGCCGCCGCCGGGTCGACGACAGCTTGCTCGCAGCGGGCGGATGAGCCTCTGCCTGGGAGGAGGTCATGCGAGCACCTCGATCAGACGGACGATGACCCCAGATTCGATCAGGATGAACAGGCCCAGGCCGATGAACACGGCCGGTACGAGCCAGTGCTCGACGCGCTCCAGCCCCTCGGTGACAGCCTTGTTGGTGCCGATCAGCCGGCCGGCCGCGCACCAGACCGCGACGAGGACCAGGAACACGACGATCATGATCGCGACGTCGCTGGGGGCGCTGGTGCGGAAGATCGGCGTGTAGAGGGAGATGTTGTCGGCCCCGTTGGCGATCGTGATACCCGCGACACCCCATAGTCCGACCGCGGTGATCTTGGAGTCGTCATCATCGTCATCGCCGTTACGGCGCAGGCCGCGAATGAGCGTCCAGATGCCGATGCCGAGCGGGATCAGACCCAGGAAACCGACCCATTCGTCCGGAACGATGGTGAGACCGAGAGCGGCGATCACGCTGATCACGACGAGGGTGATGAACCCGAGATACTGGCCCGCGACGATCTGCCACGGCCGGGGCTTCCCTCGACTGGAAGCGAGGAACAGCACGGTAAGCACGACGATGTCGTCGATGTTGGTCGCCGCGAACAGGCCGATCGCTGAACCGATGGTGGCGAGCATCAGCTTCCCAACCGTGGCGTGCGGGTGCGGGCGGCACGCAGACCATTGAGGATCACGATGACCTCCGCAACCTCGTGGACCAGGACGACCGCGGCGAGCCCCAGCACGCCAAAGAGCGCGAGCGGGAGCAGTGCGGTGATAATCAGCAGCGACAGGACGATGTTCTGGTTGATGATCCGTCGACCGCGCCGGGCGTGGTCGAACGCCCGCGGGATGAGGCGCAGATCATGGCCGGTGAAGGCCACGTCGGCGGATTCGATCGCTGCGTCGGAGCCGGTCGCGCCCATCGCGATACCGATGTCCGCGCCAGCGAGGGCCGGGGCATCGTTAATGCCGTCGCCGATCATCGCGACCGGTCCCGCCGTCGACAGTTCCCCGATCGCGGTCGCCTTGTCCTCCGGGCGCAGCTCCGCGCGCACGTCGCTGATCCCTGCCTGTGCCGCCAGTGCACGAGCGGTCCGGGCGTTGTCGCCGGTGAGCATCGTCACCCCGACGCCCTGGCCGGTGAGTGTCCGGACGACCTCGGGGACTTCCGGGCGCAGCTCGTCCCGAACGCCGATCGCGGCGACCGGTGACCCGTCGCGGTGGACGATCACGACGGTCATGCCCTGCTCTTCCAACTCGCCGACCCGCTCCGCGAGGTCGCCGGCGTTCAGCCAGCGGGGACTGCCGACGGTGATTCTCGATCCGTCGACGGTGCCGTCGATGCCGTGCCCGGCCTGCTCGGTCACATCTGCAGCTCCCGGTGTCCCCGGGGCTGCGGCAGTGATCGCTGAGGCGAGAGGATGGGTGCTGTGCTGCTCCAACGCGGCCGCCCACGCCAGCGCCTGAGCCTCCGTAACGCCATCTGTGGTGAGCACGGCGGTGACCGCCGGTTCGTTGCGGGTGAGGGTGCCGGTCTTGTCGACGGCAACGTGGCGGACCGTGCCGAAGCGCTCGAAAACGGCGCCGGACTTGATGATCACGCCGAACTTGCTCGCCGCACCGATCGCCGCGACGACCGTCAGCGGAACCGAGATTGCCAGCGCACACGGAGAAGCGGCGACCAGCACGACGAGTGCGCGAGTGATCCACACCTCCGGGTCGCCCAGCAGCGACCCGATGATCGCGACGAGCGCAGCGAGGATCAGTACTCCGGGTACGAGCGGGCGGGCGATCCTGTCCGCCAGACGGGCACGCTCGCCCTTCTCGGTCTGCGCTTTCTCTACCAGCTCCACGATCGTCGTGAGCGAGTTATCGGTGCCCGCAGCGGTCGCCTCGACTTCCAGGACACCGGCGCTGTTGATCGCACCGGCCGACACCGCATTCCCGGGCTCAACTTCGACCGGGATCGACTCCCCGGTGATCGCCGAGGTATCCAGGCTGGAGCGACCAGAACGCACGACCCCATCAGTCGCGATCCGCTCACCCGGGCGGACCACCATGACCTGGCCGACCGTCAACTCTTTCGCCGGCACCTGCGCGGAGACACCGCTCTGAAGCACGGTCGCTGTTTCCGGCACGAGCTTCAGTAGTGCCCTCAGTCCGCCGCGGGCGCGGTCCATCGCCTTGTCCTCAAGCGCCTCCGCGATCGAGTACAAGAACGCCAGAGCTGCAGCCTCCTCCACGTACCCGAGGATGACGGCACCGATCGCGCTGATCGTCATCAGCAGCCCGATGCCGAGCTTGCCCTTGAACAGTTTCCGGATCGCGCCGGGCGTGAACGTCGATGCGCCCAGCAGCAGTCCGACCCAGAACAGCACCAGTGCCGGGATCTCGAGCCCGGACCACTCGAAGATCAGACCGGCCAGGAACGCAACGCCGGAGAACACCGGCACCATGACCCCGCGGTCTCTCCACCAGGGCCGCTCGGCCTCTTCGATCTCTTCGCCTGCCGTCGCGGCAGGCTCGTGCTCGCAGCCACACGCCTCGCTCACGCGTCAGCCCCCGTCCCACAGCAGCCAGCCACCATGCACGCTGAGTCCACGCAGGGCGCGTGCTCATCGACCGCCAGTGTCACGTCCACGAGCGCGACGAGCGCAGCCGCAAGATGCGGGTCGGCGATCTCGTAGCGGGTTTGGCGGCCCTCAGGCTCGGCGACAACGATCCCGCAGTCACGCAGGCAGGTGAGATGGTTCGACACGTTGGAGCGCGTCAGCTCTAGCTCACGGGACAGGACTGCGGGGTAGCTCGGGCCACCGAGCAGAGTCATGAGAATCCGAGAACGCGTAGGATCAGCCATGGCGCGGCCGAGCCGGTTCATGACGTCGAGACGAGAAGCAATGGTCAGCATAAGCTGAACTATACAGTCTCCGCTGACCTATTTCCTATGCGGTCAAGCCAATGCCCTCAGGGCATGGTCTTCGAGCCCGAAAGAACGCTGCCGCCCAGAATGCACAGGCGAGCTCGACGCGTCTCTGACATGAGCCGTCTTCTGGTTCCGGACGCGCTCCGCGGGTTCGCGATTGTCGCGATGCTCATCGCGCACGCGGCTCCTTTCGTGCCGAACGCACCGTGGGCGGTGCAATTCGTCACGGCGAACTTCAGTAGTGTCGCGTCGCCGCTCTTCGCTCTTGTCATGGGCATGTCGGCGGAGCTTGTGTGGAGACGCGGCGGCGCTGTGGGGGTGACGTTGCTGCAACAGACTCTGCGTGGCCTGTTCCTCATCGTCCTGGGTGTTTGGATGGCCACGTGGGGCTCCTGGCTGGCGGTCATCCTGAGCTATCTCGGGCTGCTGATCATCATCGGCGCGCCCCTTCTACTCCTGCGCAGCTCGGTCGTGATTGCCGCGACAGCGGTCCTTGTCCTGGCCAGTCAGCCATTGCTGAGCGTCGCACGCACCTGGATTTGGGTCTACACCGCGCCGCCGCCCGTGCGTGAGGTCACGACCTGGATGTTCCTGGGCCCTCAGTATCGGGTGGTCAACCTGTTGCCGGTGTTCCTCATCGGTGCCCTGTTGATCCGTCACGGCTTGAAACGCGATCGCTTGTTGTGGATCATGGCGGCTGTGGCGCTGTTGGCGTATCTTGCCTGGGGTTTCGGGCAGCGCTTCGGCACGGTGTTATCGGGGGACTACCTGGACTCTCTGAGGGATATTGGCTTGGTGTTCGCCGTCTACGTCTGCGTTGTGCTGGGGGCTACGGTGCGGCGGGAGCACGCAGAACGTTTTTGGGGTGCTGTCTTTGTTCCCTTGTGCGCCTGCGGTCAGGTGGCGTTGTCTCTGTACTTGCTGCACGGCAGTCTCATCGCATTTTGGAGTAACGCGTATGGCCGCCCTGCCGAGAACTTCTACTTGGGCTGGCTGGTGATCGTTCCGGGCATGATCGTGGTGGGTTGGTTGTGGTGGCGGTTCGTTGGAACTGGCCCAGTTGAATGGGTGATGGGCTGGCTCAGCGGACGTCCCAAGTCTTCCTCGCTTCGCCGGTAGAGCGGGTGCGTGGCTCTGGGGCTCGCAAGAAGACTTGATTGGTCGGGCTGGTACCATCCTGAGGTCATGGTCGTCCACGGTCGCGCTCACAAATGCGTTAGCCGAGCCGACGAGTTCCTGATAACGAAGATCATTACAGCCCTCGGGCTGGCGCTTCTTCTCGTTGTTGGAGCGTGGCCGGGCGGCCATCGTGATGCGACAGATGCGACTCCGTATCTGAGCACCACATCCTCGTCGTCACTAGGGACGCCTTCTGCTGGTCATTTTTCGGCGGGTTCGGGTGAAAGCGTTGTCGGCGCGACCGCGGAACAATTCCTGGCCGGGGATAGCGCGAACGACATCGTGATCGGCGTTGCCGGGTGCCTCTTGGGTATCATCTGCTGCTTCTTGGTGCTCATCGTCACGCGGAACTTCCGCCGTCACGTCCCCTCTTCTCACATTCGCGAACGTTTGCCGCGCGCACCATCACTGGCAGCTATGACGGGGCGCCTGTTCGCATTGCCTCCTTCTCTCACACAGCTTTCTCTGTCGCGGACCTGACTCCGGCGGCGCCATCTCTTCGATGGCGCTCCACTGGTCGTCCCCGTTCGTTGTGTGTGTCTGGAGTGTTATGAAATCTTCCGTGAAAGCGGTACTTGTCACCGTGTCTCTCGCCGTGGTGTTGCTGGTCGTCGCACTGGTCTTCGTCCTGATTAATCAGAATCAAGCTGCCGCACCCGAGACGGGGACCGCTGACGGTCCACAAGTCGTCCGTGAGAACTCGCACGTCCTCGATGACGGAGGAGAAGGGGCGGTGACGGTGGTCGAGTTCCTCGATTTCGAGTGCGAGGCCTGCGGTGCTTTCTATCCCCTCGTCGAGGATCTCCGCGGCAAGTTCGATGGCGAGATCACCTACGTGATCCGCTACTTCCCGCTGCCTGGTCACCTCAACTCAAAGAACGCCGCAATCGCTGCCGAAGCCGCAGCGCAGCAGGGACGGCTCGAAGACATGTATCACCGCCTGTTCGAGACGCAGTCTCAATGGGGTGAGGCTCAAGAGTCTCGTGCGGACCTGTTCCGGGGGTTTGCGGAGGAACTCGGATTGGACATGGCCGCGTTCGATGATGCGGTCGCTGATCCGGCGACAGCGGAACGGGTTCAATTCGATCTCGACGAGGGTGAGCAGCTCGGTGTCAGCAGTACCCCCTCGTTCTTCATCGATGGGGAGCCTGTCGTGCTGGAAACGTGGACCGATCTGGAGGACAGCATTGAAGCCGCCGTGAACGGTGCTGAATGATGGCGCGTTCGCTATCGCACCGTCGAGTCATCATCGTCGGTGCCGGGCACTCCGGATTGGCGACAGCCGCCGCGCTCAGGTCCTCTGGGCTTGAGCCACAGAAAGACTTCGTGATCATCGATTCTGCACCCCCCGGTCGACGAAGCTGGGCCACACGGTGGCAGTCGATGAAACTGCGCAGCGCGGCACGCCACAGTGTCGTCCGCGGGTTCCCTTTCCCGGGCGATGGAGACCGTCATCCGAGTGTGGATGAGATGTCCGATTACCTGTCTTCGGTGGAGAAAGCCCTCGGTGTGAAGACCGTGTGGGGCACTCGTGCTCTTGGAATCAACCGGTTGGGCGACGGATCCACGCTGCATCTGTCGACCTCCGCCGGGGAAGTGCAAACCCGAAATGTGGTCTGTGCAACGGGAGCTGCCGCGGTGCCGCGCATACCGGGCTGGCGCCCGGGATTGGCCGTACCCGGTGTTGTGCTGCATTCCAGCCAGTACCTCTACCCCGCCCAGATACCTCCCGGCCACGTGTTGATCGTTGGCGGCGGATTCAGCGGAGTGGAGATTGCTGAGGAGCTCGCGTCCTCCCACGACGTCACCCTCTCCACTCGAGCGGAACCCTCAGGGGTGTCGGAGCGGCCTATCTGGTCGAGGCTGCGACGTAAGGGTGCGCTCTCCGAGGCACGCCCCCGCGTAGCTTCGACAGACGTCACTCATGCCGTCGCCGTGACGGAGGTTCACGGAGACACCGTGATGTTCGCCGATGGGGCGTCCGTGAAGCCGCATTCCGTGATCCTTGCGACCGGGTACAGGCCGGCAGACGCATGGCTGCCCGATTCGGAGCCGCCCGGTCAGCCTTTGCACGTCAGTGCACGCATCCCGGGACTGTTCACTGTTGGCATGCCCCGTTACTCCCGGGCGGATGCGGACACCCTCGTTGGGGCGGGTCGTGATGCGGCGACCGTCGCCCGACTCATCGTTGGACGGCCGTAAGGAGCACCATGACAGAAGCAGGGCACAGTCACGGTATTGGTGACGCCACTCCTCGCAATCGCCTGGTCATCGCGTTCGCGATCACCTCTTCGGTCTTCATCGTCGAAGTGATCGGGGCGATTATCACAGGCAGCCTCGCACTGCTCGTTGATGCGGCGCACATGCTCACCGATGTCGTCGGGTTGGCGATGGCCGTCACCGCCGCGCATCTGATGAATCGTCCCCCGACTCCCAGGTACACCTTCGGTCTTCAACGCACGGAGGTGCTCGGTGCGCTCGCTCAAGCAGCTCTGCTGCTCGGGGTGGGTATCTTCGCGCTCGTGGAAGGCGTACGGCGGCTGTTCGAGCCCCCTGAGATCGCATCGGGAAGTCTGCTGTTCTTCGGCATCGTCGGTCTCGTCGCCAACATCGCCTCCATGCTCGTATTGTTCAGCGGCCGCGGACGCAACCTCAACATGCGCGCCGCGTTCCTCGAGGTCGTCAACGATGCCCTCGGTTCCGTCGGCGTCATCGCCAGCGCCATCCTCATCGCCGTTTTCGGTTGGTATCAGGCGGACGCCGTCGCGGGCGTCTTGATCGCGCTCCTCATCATCCCCCGCACCCTCATCCTGTTGCGAGCATCCGGCCGGGTATTGATGGAGTCCACACCTGCCGGCCTCGATCTCGAGGATGTCCGCCGCCACATCCTTGCCCTGCCGCACGTGGTCGCTGTGCACGACCTCCACGCGACCCAGGTCTCGACCGACCTCCCCACGCTCACCGCCCATGTCGTGGTCGATGACACCGTCACGATGGAAGCTTCCGCCGCACTGCTGACATCACTTCAGCAATGCGTCAGCGAACATTTCGCCGTGAGCATCGAACACTCCACCTTTCAGATCGAACCCGAATCCCACCCCGGAGAGCACGACACCCATGCATAAACGCCTCTCGGCACGCACCGCTGCCGTCCTCACCACCCTGTTGTTGTCGGCATCCGTCGTCCTTGGGACTGCATCTCCGGCGGCCGCTCACGACGACTTCGTTTCGTCGTACCCCACCGCCGACTCGACCATCAACGGCTCCCCCGACGAGATCTCTTTGATGTTCACCGGGGCCCTCACCGGTGGTGACGATGCAACGGTCGTCGAGGTTATCGATGAAAGCGGAGCAAACGTCGCCGTCGACCCGCCAACGGTGAGCGGTGACTCGATCACTCAACACCTCTCCCCCGACGCCGCAACCGGCATCTTCACCGTCCGCTGGAAGACCGTCTCCGCCGACGGACACCCGATCAACGGGGAGTATGTGTACACCGTCACGCCCGCGACGGACACGGAACCCAGCACTCCGACCACAAGCCCCACCCCTGAAACCTCCCCAACGGAGGAGCCGGAACCGGCCCGACCCGCGCAAACATACGGTGGCACGGCATCCGGTGGCGGTGCTTTCGAACTGCTCCCCCTGTTCTTCCTCTCGGGTCTGGCACTGATTCTGGGGATCGGCGTTGTGGGAGTGGTTATGGCCGGGCGCCAGCGTCACCAGCGCGACCGCGCACAGGCCGCCAAGGATGCTGCAGCTAAGGAGAAAGACGCCGATGCGTGATCGAGTCCGCCGGTCGGCCGTGATGCTCATCGTCGCCGCCATCGTCATCCTGATCGATCAAGGCACCAAGACTCTTGCTCTGAACACGTTGCGGCAGGATGCGCGTATACCGCTGATCGGTGACTGGCTCGGTCTTCAACTGGCCTTCAACCCCGGGGCGATCTTCTCGCTCGGGGAAGGCTCCACATGGGTCATCACCGTCATCGGGGTCGCTGTCACCGCGGTCCTCATCGTTGCCGCCACCCGAGCCCGGAACGTGTGGTCGGCGGTTGGTTTCGGTTTCATCGTGGGCGGTGCGATCGGGAACCTCATCGATCGCTTATTCTCGCCGCCCGCGTTCGGGATCGGGCACGTCACCGATTTCCTCGCCTACGGGAACCTGTTCATCGGCAACCTCGCCGATATCGCTCTCGGCATCGGTGCCGTGTTCCTCATCGTCGCGGGTCTGCGCACGAGCCGTCGCCGGCCAGACCCCACGTCCCGCCCCGACGACCCTGTACCCGCCGAAGAAACGGTTCACCCATGAGTCCCAAAGAACGCGTCCCCTCCACTTACCAGCGGAACGCCCTGGCCCCCAGCCTCGTCGCCGCCGCGATCCTGTTTCTGGCCCCGGCGCTCTTCCAGGCGAATTGGGCGCCGCTCGTCCTCTTCATTGCCTCAATTTTCGGGCTGATCGTCGCGTGGTTTGCGCTCCAGGCACGCCACTGGTGGTGGATCCCGGTCTTCCTCGCCATTGCCGTGCTCTGGAATCCGGTGATGCCCTTCCCCTTCTCCGGTGTCGTGTGGACCACAGCACAACCCATCGCGGCCGTGGTGTTCCTGGCAGCGGGTGCGACGATCAAGGTGATCCGGAAGTGAACTGCGCGATCTTCTTGTCACGACCATGCGTATGAGCGGCGAGATCCCCGACAGCCCCCCATCTCTGCAGGCGTTCCTCGCACCGGCCGACATTCCGCTTCCAGTGCTACCGATCGTTGCGGGGATCCTCGCTGCGCTGTATCTCGTCGGCGCGATCCGGTTGTGGACGCACGGGCGTCGTTGGCCCGTGTGGCGCACGGTCAGCTTCCTGCTCGGGTGCGTTCTCCTCGCGGCGGTCACCGGTCTGGGTGTTGAAACCTACGGCCAGGCGCTGGTGTCCGTTTTCATGTTCCAGCAGCTCACTCTGATGATGATGGTGCCGCCGCTACTGGTCCTCGGCTCACCCGGAACCCTTCTTCTGCGATCAACACCGCACCATGGGGCGGGACGGGTAGTCCTCACAGCGGCCCACAGTGCTCTTCGAAGCCCGGCCGCGAAATGGATACTCAGCCCGTGGGCCACTGTCCCGCTGTACCTGTTCGCGTTCTACGGCATCTACCTTGCGGGTGCTGCCGATGCCATCCTCGCTCTCCCCGGGGGCCACGTCGCACTCGAGGTCGGATTCCTCCTCGCCGGCATGCTCTTCACCATCCCCATCCTGTCCTCCGATCCGCTGCCGGTCAGGTTGGGTCATGGTGCCCGTGCACTGGACGTGTTTGCTGAAGCCGCGCTCCACGCGTTCTTCGGGGTGTTCCTCATGATGGCCAGCACGATCCTGGTCGGCTCATTCGTCGCCCCCACCAAAGCACTGGGCATCGATCCCCTCGCCGATCAGCAGCTAGCCGGCGCTCTGGCATGGTCCTACGGTGAAGCCCCGACCGTGCTGATGTTGATCTACGTGATGCATCGCTGGTTCCGCAGCGACACCGCCCGGGCTGCCGCGGCCGACCGGTACGCCGACGTGCACGGGAACACCGACCTCGACATGTACAACGCCTACCTCAAAAAACTGAGCTCTCATGACCGTGACCGCTGACCCATTGGTGAGACACGCCCTCTCCGTTCGACCACGGCGCGGGAACCCCCGAGCGCACGATGCGCGCCTACCAGCTGGGGTGCCGTTTCCCGTAGCGATCGTCGCGTCCGCCATCGCAGGAGGCATGCTGGATCTCGCCTACCCCGCAAACGGGTGGTGGCCCGCAACGTTCGTGAGCGTAACCATCGGGCTGTGGACGCTCCGCGGACGCTCTCTACCCGGGGCGTTCCTGATCTCCCTCGTCTACGGCGCGACCTTCTACTTCACCCACCTGGTATGGGTGACCCGGTTTCTGGGACCCATCCCATGGGTCGCGCTGGCTGGCTTGGAATCCCTGCTGTTCGGTGCCGGCGGCGCGCTGATCGCACTCGCCTATCGGGTCACCACCACCCGCGCGGGATACGCGTATCGTGCGATCACTCCCATGCTCGTCGCCGGGGTATGGATGCTGCGAGAAACACTGATGGGGAGTACGCCGTACACCGGGTTCCCATGGGCGCGCGTCGGTTTCAGCCTTGCCGAGAGCCCGCTCGCGGAAGCCGCTTCATGGGTGGGAACCACGGGGCTGTCCTTCCTGACCGTTCTCGTCTGCGCGAGCGTCGTGGAAGCCCTCATCCTCCGCCGATGGGAGCCAGCAGCAACGGCCGTGGTCATCGTCGTTGCCGCGATAGCCATCCCTCTGTTCCCCACCGAGCAAGCGGGAATGATGCGCGTCGGATGGGTACAGGGCAACGGACCCAGCGGCTACTTCGACACCAGGACACCAGGCGACATCCTGCGCGCACAGGAAGAAGCGACATCTCCTCTCCTGGGGCGTGAAATGGACCTTCTCGTCTGGCCAGAAGGGGCCGTCGACGCCGATCCCCTGCGCGATGCCGCCGTCGCAGACCGCCTTGATCGACTCGTGCAGAGTGCCGGCACTCCGGCACTGGTGAATGCGGCAACCACCCGCGGAGCCGACACGTTCAACACCTCCATGCTGTGGACCAGCGCCGGGCCGCAGCAGCTCCACGACAAGGTCAACCCCGTCCCTTTCGGCGAATACGTCCCGGACCGTTGGTTCTACGAAGCCATCGCCCCCGACCTCATCGGATTGATACAACGCGAGTACACGCCCGGCTCCAACACACCCCTCATGAACGTTGACGATGTGCCCATCGGTCTGGCGATCTGTTTCGACGTCATCTACGACGACGTCATCCACCAAAGCGCTGCCTCTGGCGCGCAAATGTTCGTGTTTCAAACCAACAACGCGGACTTCAGAGGCACCGACGAGAACCTCCAACAGCTGGCCATCGCCCGCATGCGCGCGCTCGAAACAGGGAGAACTGCGGTGAACGTCTCCACCACCGGGACCAGTCAAGTCATCGGCCGCGATGGAAAGGTGCTGGCGCAGGTTGCGGTGGACACGACCGCGGCGAAGATCACCGAGGTCCCCCTCCGCACCGGCACGACTCTCGCTGTCGTGCTGATGCCGTGGCTCGACTGGATGCTCAGTATCGGAACGGTACTAGCGCTGCTCGTCATGTCGATCCGACCGCGACGGACTCGTGCTGACTCCCAGGAAGACGGATGGATGACGTTGTGAAGCTCAAGATTCTGACCTCTGTCGCGGCGCTGTGCGCACTGCTTGTGCTCACCAGCTGCGCACCCACCATCCACCTCGAGCCCGCAGCAAACGCGAACGACCCGCTGTGCGCAGAGGTCACCGTACGACTACCGGACTCAATTGGCGACCAGGCTCGCGTCTGGACGGACGCTCAGGCCACCGCAGCATGGGGTACCCCCAGCAGCGTGCTCCTCACCTGCGGGTTGGAGCCCCCGGCCCCCACCACCCTGCAATGTGTCAGCTTGGGTGGCGTCGATTGGATCGTCGACGAGGAGGAGACCCCGAATCTGCGGCTCACAACCTACGGCCGAGAGCCAGCTGCCCAGGTGTACGTGGACACCACCACCCTGTCGGCGGACGCGGTTCTCGAATCTCTTGCCGGGGCGATCCAGCAGCTCACCAAGACCGGTGAATGCACGGCGCCTGTGACAGAAGACCCGGACGCTCCTGGCACTGAGACAGGGGATACCACTCCATGAATGCCGTTGTTCTCCGGATCGCTGGACCGACGCTCCTCGTTGCCGCCGCACTCATCGCTGTGGTCGTCGGGCTCGCGATCGGTGGAGGAGCTGCACCAAGACTCACCAGTGACCCTGGAGCGCTCGTGCGATGGGGACTCCCGGCCGCGAAACTGTTCGTCAATCTCTCCGGTGCGGCGATGCTCGGGCCCCTGGTACTGGCGGTGTTCGCTCTCCCCTCGGCAGGGAAGCCCTTCACCGTCGCGCTCGATATAGCCTCCGCCGGCGCCGCGACCCTCACCATCACAAGCGGGGTGGTGGCTTACCTCACCTTCCTGTCCTCATTCAATCCGCAAGTGAACCTGAGCGCTGAGTTCGGCGCGCAGCTGGGCCGCTTCCTCCTCGACACCGAACTGGGACGATCATGGCTTATCACCGCGATCCTCGCCTCGGTCGTGACAGTCCTCGCATTCGCTGTGCGCAGCTATGGTGCGGTGCTGATCACAACCATGCTTGCGATCATCAGCCTGATACCCATGGCCACCCAAGGTCATTCGGGTGAGCTCGCCAACCACGATCCCGCGGTCATGTCCCTCGTCCTGCACGTCATTTCAGCAGCGATATGGCTCGGAGGTCTCATCCTGCTCGTCGTCGTGCGACCGATCAGCTCTCCGCACGAACTCGACAACGTGCTTCGCCGGTACTCGACGGTGGCGCTCATCGCGTTCATCGGTGTCGCCGTCTCGGGATACGCGCGGGCGCTCACTGCCCTCGGCCGGTGGGAGGATTTGGCCTCACCGTACGGCCTCATCCTTCTCACAAAGATCGGCGCTCTTCTGGTCATGGGCGTCCTGGGTGCCGCCTACCGCCGTCGACTCCTCGCAAATGCCAGCGAGGGCCGTGGCGCCTTCTGGATGATCGTGAGCGTCGAACTCGGTTTCATGGGTATCGCGAGCGGTGCGGCCGCCGCCCTCGCCCGCACCGCCGCCCCCGCCGATACGATCACACTGCCGCAGAACACCGCCGCGGAGATCCTCACCGACGCACCCGTCCCGATCGCACTCACCCTGCAGAGATGGTTCACGGCGTGGAGCCCCGACCTCCTCTGGGTGCTCGTCGCGGGTTTCGGAATCGTCTTCTACCTCGTCGGCGTCCAACGCGCACGGCGCCGCGGGTATCCGTGGCCAGCCAGGCGGACGGTCAGCTGGATTGCGGGGATGGGTGCGCTTCTGTGGACAACCAGTGGCCCGCTCGCCGCCTACGACGACTCGCTCATCAGTATGCGATTCCTCTCCTTCGCTCTCCTCAGCCTCGCGATCCCCTTGCTCCTTGTCTTCGCGGCGCCGATCACCCTCGCAGCCTTGGTCATCCATCCACGGGACGATGGAAGCCGAGGACCGCGGGAATGGCTTCTCTGGGCCGCCCACAGCCCGCTGGCCAGATTTACTCTGCGCCCCGTCGTCGCCGCGGCTCTTTTCGCCACGTCGCTGTGGTTGTTCCACTACTCCGACCTGTTCCGCTGGTCGCTCTACGACCAGCTCGGAGCGGAATGGATGATCAGCCAGCTCCTCGTCACCGGGTGCCTTTTCATACGATCGCTTTCCCTGAACGCGTCCACAACCCCCGAGGGGCGGTGGCGTGTGGCCTCACTCACTGCGCTCACAGGCGTGGCAGCGTTCTTCGGCATCGCCACGATCACTCGCTCCGACCTCATCGTCGCGGAATGGTTTGGCGCCATGGGGCGGACATGGGGACCCACCCCCCTCCAGGACCAGGCCCTCGCCGGAGCCGCCACCTTGGTGATCGCGGGAATGCTCGCAATCCTCACCGGCTTCTCCGTCCTCCACACGAAACGCAACAACCGACCTACCGACAGCACCCCCGTGCCCGCCGTACGAAAGGACCCGCACCTGTGACCTCCACCCACCGCACCCGCTGGCTCGCCAGCACACTTCTAGCTCTCATCACACTGGGAATCGTGGCCGCACCGGCCCCCGCAGCTCTCGCGCACGACAACCTCCTGGACACCGTGCCCGGGGCAGACGAAACCGTCACCCAACTTGACGACGTCGCTCTCACGTTCAGCGGGGAACTCATTGACTTCAGCCAGGCCAGCTTCGCCCAAGTGCAAGGACCCGACGGCCTCTTCTACGAATCCAGCTGCTCCACCATCGACCGCAACATCCTCACCACCCCGGTCGCACTCGGAGAACCGGGCGTCTACACCGTGCTGTGGAACGCCGTCTCCAGCGACGGTCACCCCATCTCCGAGAGCTTCACGTTCACGTACGCTCCCACCAGCAGCGAGCCAGGGCTGGGATGGGACAAACCAGCATGCGGGAACGAACAATCACGGATCCAACCGGCAAAGGCGTCGCCCTCCACCGCGCCAACCACCGAACCGCCAGCAGCGGACACCCCTGCCCCGGTGGTATCTGCAGGCGAGAACGAGGTGGCTTCAATCGCGATCCCGCTCATCATCGCCGTCACTGTCATCGGTGCCGCGGTGATCACCGCCACCGTTGTCGTACGGCAAGTGAAGAAGAAAAAACACAACCGGTCGAGCGCCGACGTCCACACGGACCCGAAAGAGTGAGCCTCGTGCCAGGACAGTCGAACTCAAGTTCGATGCGTCAAATATGGGCCACAGATCAGAGATCACGGGCGAGTCGGCGCGACTTCGGCCCCCACGAACGGACGATAGACCAGACAGCGGGCAACGCGAGCATGGCCAATCGGCGCGCCCATGGCAGCAGAATCCACGAAGCCGAACTCGAGGAGAGGGCACAGTGAACGAACGACGCGTCTCCGCGGCTGCTACGGAGGCGGCTGAAGAATGCGGGTGTGCACCCACGCCCGCCGAACGCGACTCATTCTGGAAGCTGAGTGTGACTCGACGTGGCGCTTTCGGACTCGGCGCCCTCGGCGTCGCTGCATTCGCTGCATTCGGTATCGGCTCCGGCGTCTCAGCGGCGTACGCTGCGTCCTACCCGAGCTGGGACGATGTCCAACGCGCCAAGAACAACGAAGCTGCCAAGGCCGCCGAGATCACCCGAATCGAAGGGCTGATCCAGTCCTTGACGCAGAAAGTCGCCGAGACCCAGGCTGCCGCCGATACAGCCTCCGACGAGTTCTACGCAGCACAACAGGAATACTTCGCTGCGATCACGGAAGCCGAGAGCCTGCAGGCGCAGGCCGACGAACAATCAGCGATGGCCGAAACCTCTGCGCGCAGGGCCGGTCAAGTTGCGGCACAGCTGTACCGCAACGGTGGAGACGACTCAGCACTGCAACTGTTCTTCTCCGGCTCCGCGGACAACGCCGATGAGCTCCTGTCCCGGCTGGGCACCATGGACAAGCTGCTCGAGTACAACCGGTCGGTCTACGATGACGCAATCTCGGCGCGCAACACCGCCCAATCGCTGACCGATCAGGCGAAGGTCGCCCGCGACGAACGAGACCGCCTGCAGCAGGTCGCGGAGCAGAAGATGATTGCCGCACAAGAAGCGGCCGACGCCGCACAGGCCGCGCTCGACGAGCAAGCCGCGAACCTCGAGACGATGCAGGCGCAGCTCGCCGCGCTGAAAGACACCACCACGCAGACGGTCGCCGGCTACCAGGCGGGTGTAGCCGCGCGCGAGGCCGAAGAGCGCGCCCGTCGCGAACGCGAAGCCGCCGAAGCGGCAGCCAACGGAGGCGGCAACGGTGGCGGCGGAGGCTCCGCCGGGAGCGGCGGTTGGGTTCGGCCCCACGGGGGCGGCCGAAGTTCAAGCTACGGCCCGCGGACCCCCATCTGTGGTTCGCAGGGCTGCTCCTCGAGCTACCACTACGGCGCCGACCTGGCCAACGGCTGCGGAGCGGCGATCTACGCCGCCAACTCCGGAACCGTGGACTACGCCGCCGCCAACGGCAACTACGGCAATTACGTCCGCATCCAACACGGCGGGGGCGTCAGCACCGGGTACGCCCACATCAAACCCGGTGGCATCGCCGTCAGCCGGGGGCAATGGGTCAATTCCGGCCAGGTCATCGCATACGCGGGTGACACCGGACGCTCCTTCGGGTGCCATCTGCATTTCGAGGTCTACATCAACGGTGGTTACACCAACCCCGTCCGATTCATGGAAGACCGCGGCGTTTATATCTAAGGCTCCGAAACAGGATCACGAAGTGGCGCCGTCGACATGAGCAGTTGGGTGGAGAGGGCTGCTCCAGTCGTCACTCCCGACATCCCTGCTAGGGATCTCAGAGCGGGAGGATGACGCTGCCCATCACCGCCGTCAGCCGCGACATGATGTCGGTCCACAGCCCGGTCACCATCAGGAGGCCGAGGACGATTAGGAGGATACCGCCGCAGACATTCAGCACCCGGATGTGACGGCGGAGGAACTCGACCGTCTTCGCCGCCCAACCGAACCCGAACGCGACCAACAGAAACGGGATGCCCAGGCCGAGCGAATACGCGAGTCCGAGGAAGCCGGCCCGGACAGGGTCGCCGGCGTTGAACGAAAGCGCGATGATCGCGGCAAGCGTCGGACCCATACACGGTGCCCAGCCGATACCGAGTGCCACTCCAAGTAGCGGCGCCCCGACGACTCCGGCCCGGGAGCCGACGTGGAAGCGGACCTCCCGCTGGGCGAAACTGAACAACCCGAGGAAGACAAGCCCCATCAGGATGATGACGGCGCCGAGGATGCGCGTGACCAGGTCACCCCAGCGCAGGAAGAACACGCCAGCCGTGCCGCCCAGCGCAGTGATGAGAACAAAGACGACACTGAAGCCGAGGATGAACAGAAGCACGCCAACCACGAGCTGACGGCGCTCAGGCGCGACTGCGTTCGTCGCGTCACCCTTCGTCCGCGGCGCGACCGCTCCACCGAGGAAGCCGAGGTAGCCGGGGACCAGTGGGAGCACGCAGGGCGACAAGAACGACACGAGGCCAGCGAGCATCGCCACGGGGACTGCGAGCCAAAGCGCACCGGACCCGATGATGGTGTCGGCGTTCACGGTGTCTCCGCTAGGGCGTCCTTGACGAGCGTCGAAAGGATCGAGGTGCCGTCGATGGGTCCGATGATGCGGGCGGCGACACGGCCCTGTCTGTCGAGCACGAGAGTCGTCGGCGTCGCCTGGATCGGCACAGCCTCGGAGAAAGCGAGTTTCGCCTCGGCCGTGGTCACGTCGATCAGGCTCGGGTAGGTGATGCCGAACTCGTCAGAGAAAGCTCGGGCAGTGTCGGCCTGGTCGCGGGTGTTGATGCCGATGAAAGCTACATCCTCGCCGCCGTATTCCTGCCAGACGCTTTCGAGATCCTTCGCCTCGATGCGGCACGGCGCGCACCCCGCGTACCAGAAGTTCACCACCGTGACCTTGCCGGCGTTGTCCGCACTGTCGAAATCATCACCAGTTTCAGTAATGCCGCTGAAGTCGACCGGTTCGCTCCGCTCGGCGATCGGGATCTCGACGATCGCGCCGTCGGCGGCCACATACCCGGTGTTCTCACCCTTGAGGAAGGAATCGCTGACGGGATCCGGCGCACACCCGCTCAGACCGATCGCGAACACCGCAGCGAGCATGACTCCGACCGCACCACGAACGGTACGAAAGCGTGGGTCTCGAGGCACATTCGCACTGTACGCAGATCCCCTATGCGTCCGCCGAACCACGCCACCGCACTGTCGAAATCGCTTGCCGCTTCCGACGCTTCTCCAGAGCTAGTTGATGTGTAGGCGACCTCGGCGTTGCTGACACAGGTGTCGATCCCGGAAGACCGTGTGACAACATCCGCGAGAATCCGCCACCTTTCATGAGAACAGCGACAGGTTTCGTGAGAATGCGACAGGTTTCGTGAGAAACGACAATAGTGGCTGTCCGATCTCACGAAAGTTGTCGGTTGGTGGGCCGCTACTCCCCTCTGCCACGCAAGACGGCGCGCCTAGGCATCGTCAGCGCCGATTCCAGCCGTGCCCCCAACGCTGCCTCCGTCACTTGGGAGCAGAGCGGAAGTGATTGGCCCATTTGGAGCGCCGGCGTGTACATCGAGCGCGGCGACGTACCGCGGTGTGAAATCGCCATCCACGTCGCTGTCATCCCACTCGAATAGCCGTACGCGCAGCGTGTTCGAGAGTCTGCCCATCAGCACGGACAGCGGAAAGGGGCATCTCAGCAGCAGGTCGACCGCCGCGTTGCCATGCCGAGCGGAAAGCTGACGTACGAGTGCCATCGCCTCTGCGGCGATGCTGCCTGCATCGGCCGGGTCGATGAGGCCTCCATTCGCGTACGCAATCGTGGCGCTCGCGACGTACTCGCCGACGTGGTCGTCGAGGAATCGCAGCGGCGCAGCGTCGCTCCGGGTAGGTAGCAGGTCGACGTACGCGACGACTCGCGGACGGCCCCCGACCGTGGACTCAGCATCCACCGCGTCGAAGGTGAGCTGAGGCACTGCGGGCACGGCGGCCTCGGTCGTGCTCGCCCATTCGGCGTCGCGCTGGTCGATGACCGTGATGCTGCCGACGCGTGACGACGGTAGCGCGGCTCCGAGCGCGAACCCGACCGAAAAGTGTCCGCCGCCGGAGATGCGGACATTCCGCGCCCCGGTCGTGACGACTGCGTCCGGAAGAAGCGTGAGGGCTCGCCGCAGGTCGTCGAGACCCTCTGCGCAGGGGAGGCGCTCGTGGGATGAGCGTCGGACCCGCACGTCGAGCTGCGCGCCCGTACGGTCGTATACCTGTCCGATATTGCGGGTTTGAACCGTGAGCTCGAAGTACCCGTTCGCCTCCACGATTGCACGGTGCTGTGCCATGCGGTGCGCGACGGCCGCTCGGACAATCTCGAAGAGCCCGTCATCGGTTACGGGGTTTTGGTTGATCCCTTCCAGTTCGCGACGCACGCGTTCGAGGAGCCTGTCTGGTGCGCTGTAGTCGACCTTGCCCGGTGAGCGCTCAATGGCGTTCGCGACCAGCAGTTGGAATCGATTGTCGCCGCGATTTAGCCTGATGAGTGCGGGCGCCTCAATGGACTTCACAACGGGGCTGTTTGCGATGTCGGGCGTGATGACCACTACGCCGCCGGACAACCTGTCGGCCAGTGCTTGCTCCAGACGGTCCGCGGTATCGCCGGGCGGGAGGTCGTCGACGTCCCGCCACACGGGGATCCCCGCCGCGCGCAGCAACCATCCGAGCGAGGAGACGGTCTTCGTTCCGTCTGACTGTCGGTACGAAAGGAACAGGGGACCTCGGACGTCGATGTCGTCGTCATTGACAGGAATGTTCATGATGCCTCGGTTAACTGGTCGTGTCGGTTTGATGTGCAGGTAGAGGAAGGTCACCGGTTGGAATCATGCGGCAGGGCACGATGCGGGTGCCGCGCGCCATAGACATGTCCAGCGCATAGGTTGTGCCGCGGTGGCGAGCAACCAGCAGCAGTACTGAGCGACGCATCGCCAGAGACGTCGTGCGAGTAGTGAGGAGGTCTGTGCGGCTTGCCGGCACGTCGGCGGGATGGGAATGCCAGTCGCCGATATAGCCGAGACGCGCGTCGGCTCGACGTGCGTCG
This sequence comes from Microbacterium sp. R1, assembly GCF_015159725.1. NCBI lineage: Bacteria > Bacillati > Actinomycetota > Actinomycetes > Micrococcales > Microbacteriaceae > Microbacterium > Microbacterium sp. R1. Next base: position 34,112 of record NZ_JADDUD010000006.1, read on the forward strand.
CGAACCGCACGCTGAGTGACGCCGCGCGGGAGGATGAACTGGGCAGGGCCTCGTCCTGGCGAATCGAACGTCCGGACTTCGGTCACCCAGGGGGAGTCGCCTGCTGTCACGCCAATCAGGATGCCGCCGGTTTCGAGAGGGTGAGAGTGGGCGGCGCTAACCCGCAGCCGTTCCAGGGCCGATTCCGACACGTACACGATCGGCTCCGCGATCATGGCGCCGCCGTAGGGAATCTGTGTTCACCGACGACATCGAACGGTGCTTCGTCGAGGGGGCGGAGTATGGTCACTGCATCTGCGGTGCGCCCAGCCCGGCCGAGCAGGAGGTCGAGGCAGGCCAGCGTTGTTTCGGACGCAGCACGCAGGACGCTTGCCGGAGCCGCATTGTGCACAAGCGCAGTGCAGCCGAGCTCGAGGAACCCGAACGCTTCTGATTCGTCGCCAGGCGGGATGGGTGGAAACTCAGGCGCGGTCCGCTGCATGAGCGGCACATCTTCATCCGTCTGGCGTTGAACGCGGAAAGCGTCGCCGCCGCGTGCGAGAGACGCGCTGATGAGCGGCACGTTCGTCTCATCGCAGGCCGAAGCGATAGCCAGTGTGGCGGCGAAGACCCCTGTGCAGTCAACGACGAGGTCGACGTCGCGCAATAAAGGAACAATGTCGTCCGGCCGAAGCGGAACGTCCTCGTGCATTGTCGGCCTGCACCAGGGCGCGACGTCCTCGATGTAGAGGCTCGTGAACCCTGCTTTCGAGTGCCCGACGGAGTGGGAAAGCAGGATGTGGCGCACCAAGTTGGTGGAGCGCATGCTGTCGTTGTCGTGGAGACGGAGACGTCCGACGCCACTAGTTGCCAACGTGCGCGCAACCTGGCTGCCGAGCGCTCCGACGCCAGCGATGAGGACACGCTTGCCGCGCAACTGAGGAGCGTCGGGTCCCGCACGACGGAGGCGGCTCTCGGTATCCGAGGGGGAGGTGGGATTGGCGAACGCCGCCAGCGTGCCCTCCGCGCCGGTGAAGGTGAGCACGAGCGCCTCGTACTGGTCATACTTTGGCCAAGCTAGGACCGCGAAGTCGTAGCCGCCGCTCGGTTGATTCTCTCTCGCGTCACGTCGCCGCTGGAGACCGTTGTCGAGGTTGCTGCGCTGCCGAGGTGTCAATGCGGCTCGGAAGTCGTCAAGCGAGCGCGGGGTCTCGAGCGCGGCGTCTCGGAAGAAGACCGGCCCTGAGAGCAGGTAGTTCTCGGCGGGCCGCCGGCTGAGTGTCAGCACCCCGTCGGCACGTCCATGGACCACATGGGTCTTTCCGTTGCGTGGCGTGTCGAACAGTGTCGGGATATCCAGTTCGGCAGCGAGGGAGGCGCGCCCGGGGAACATCACCCACGCATCGAGAGCGCGGTCTTCCGGTCGAAAGTCTTGGGCCGCGCTCGCTGCCCAAGCTCCCAGTCGCTCCAAGTACACGCCCCAGGTTTGCGCAACGACCTGCGCCGGGTCATCGTCGGCCCAAAGGCAGATGTATCCCGTGTCGGGCATGACATGGTCAGACACGAACCCGGGAACATGGCCGCGTACCGCTAGCGCCGGCCACCCGTCCGGGAAGGACAGCCGCATCTCAGTGAGGTCGGTCAGCGGGCGAAGCGCCTCCGGCAATGGGCCCACCCATCGTGCCTGATGCGTCCCAGGCACTGGGCTGAACCCGGCCATAACCAGTTCCGCACAGAAGGCCTCAAACGCGGGTTGGCTGTATACGAAGGGCGGTCTCATCGCAGCGCGAAACCGCGAGCGCGTGTCGGCCCGTTGGCGCTCACGGCGGCTACTGCCGGCACGGGCACACCACTCCCGCTGCAGCCGTCAGGAAGCGGGAACACCTGACCGCGGTCGTTCGTGCCGAGGATGTTCCGCCAGGTCTTCGCTGCCGCGCACGGAGTCGCTCGAAGTGCCTCCTCTGCATCAGCCGCGAGCGCACCGAACGTCCGGCTCGCATGCAGGCAGTCAGAAGTCTCGAGTGCAGGCTTGAGCGGCGTGCGGAGAATCGGATCTAGGAGCCCGTCGCCCGCCGCCGTCAAAAAGATGCGGGATACCTCGTAAAGCGAGGACGCGAACAGCTCGGCCCATGAATCGCCGGTCACACGTCCGTTCTGCCACGCCTCGTACACAGCTACCTCGACATAGAGTCCGCCTGGCTTGGCTTCGCCAAGATGCACATGGCGAACCTGTCGCAACAGCCTCACGATCGGCTTGTATGCGTTCCGACCGTTGACGACGGGGCTCTTGTCGCTCGTCGACAGCGCCTGCGAGGCCTCACCGAAAGCAACAGGGTTCGTTCGAACCCAGCGATCGGCTTCGTTCTGCCACGTCGAGCGGTCACGATTGGGGATAGCCCAGTCTCTGCCCCACGGAACAGCCGGTACAGCGTCCACGCTGAACGCGAGGTCAGCCTGCGCATTCGGGGAGGCGAAATCGACCTTCAGGCTGCGCGGCTGCGGGGTCACCCGACCGCCGTCGTCGACATGTCCGTACTCGGCCAGGAGGACCCTGGACACTTCGTCGTAGACGACTGCAGGGTCGAAGGCGATGCCCAGGTTGAGGAACCGAAGGAAGATGTCCACGTCCTTGCCGGGGTATCGGGCAGTCTGGCGACCATAGGACCCAATGAGAAGCGGTGTTATGTCCCAGCTCTTCAGCGTGGCGTCTGCTTCAAGAAGCTCACGCACCTCGGTGTGCGCGGCGATGGCGCGCCGTTCTTTGTCGTCACTGATAGTGACGTTGCTGACGGCAGTGGTGAACTGCGTCGGAAGGGTTTCTATTCGGGTCTCCTCGGGTCGGGAAGAGGACGTGCACGCTTCAATGTACGACCTGCATCAGACATCAGCGCCGATGCGCGTGCAATCGACTCTCCAGTCGGCGTCGTGCATCCGTCTCGCGGCGCGTGCGGCGGTCATTCTCGGCGGGGCCCGTGGATTCACCGTTGACCAGACAGTGCATGAAATGCTTCGTGAGAATCCGACAAACCACGTGAGGACGAGCAGGTGTGTCCGACCACACGACATTGGTCACGAAACGAGACGCGAGAGCCGCGAATGACGCGGTAGCTGTGAGTTGCGGCGGGGGCGTTTGTCTAACGAAGTTGTCAGAATCTGCGCAACGCGGATTCCCCACTTCCGGACGCTAGCCGACGGCGATGGCGCGATTCACGAGATGGATGAAGACCTCGATGTTCACGAAGTAGTTCGGGTAAGCCTGTTGCAATTTGCTCGCGTCATCGACGGATACAAGCACGACGTCCCGGAACGGGTTGCTCCGAGTGCGCGTTTCCAGGTCGGCGTACGCATTGGTCGCCGCCTCGTCGTCGGAGTACCCGACCATCTCGAGCGTTCCATCATCCAAGTCAAGGTCGAGGAGGATGTACTTCCCGTCCTCGGCGGTAGATCTCTGGATGACTTGCTTGAAGCTAGCTAAACGCGCTGTCACCTCGTGCACTGCATCGATATCTTCCAAGCGTTGTCGGCGCTCTTCTCGCGCCGTAGGGGTCCCTGGCACGAGAGGCATTCCTTCGAGCTCGGCGATCTCCGAGCTCATCAACGCGAAGAACTCCCGCCACCAGTTCTCGCCGGTCCCGAACTTCAAGTTTTGGCCGGAGAACAGGTCGACGGTCTCGACTGCCGTCGCCCAAAAATGCTGCAGCCGAGTTCGCAGCTGGATCTCGATCCGGTAGGAGTCCCAGGGTGTTGGTTGACGCGTGCCGTACGCGTATGCAATGTGAACCGAACGATACCCGTCGTCCTTCGGCATCGATAAATAGTCGTCGTGCTGCTTCAAAACGTGGTTGCCCGGTCTGCTCAACAGCAGTTTCTCGACCGCACGGACCTGGTCGACGTCCGCGAGCACGGCGCGCACTCCACCGAGGTCTTGCATCGTGTCGAGTTGGCTGTTCTCGAAGCGAGCGAGCTTTCGTTCGATCGACGGGAGGCGCTTCAGCCTCTGCGCGACTAGAGCGTCTCCATCGCCTCTGGTGTAGTTCCGTACCCGCACCTGCCAAGTGTTCATCGGATACTGGTGTGCAGAGCGCCACGCTTTTGCGAGTTCTCGGGCTTCCGACTTTTGCTCGACGGACGCACTAGGTGACCGAAGAACCTCGCCCGCGCGACGCACTGATTTCTTGGAACCTGTGTATTGGGGCCACTCTCTGGTCATGGGTGAACTGTATTCCGTGAACTGCGCTCGAACGAAGCAACAGTCGTCCTACGAATGAACCCGTCGACCACGAGGTTCCTGTCTCTATAGCGAAGCAGCAGCTGCGCGCAGCCCTCGGCAACGAGCACGACCCACCCAGACAGCGGGTGAGCCAGTCCCCGCTGCTGTTGCCGATGGCGTGCAACTGCGCGTGGCGGCTATCGCCTCCTCCGCGACCGTCATACTCCATGCGAGGAGAGACTCGCGCCTGAGCCACGATGCTCCTAGGCTCGCGCCTGAGCCACGATGCTCCTAGGCTCGCGCTATGGCCACCTCGGAGCCCCCCATTTGTCACACCAAGACGGCCGAACACCAAGCCCGTCCGACAACGCAACCTCACGCAGAGATGTCTGATCGTGAATAGGCGCTCTCATCAGCGCACTGCACTGCTTGCGCTCGATGTCGATGGCACAATCTCCAGGATCTACCGCGAGGAAGAGCGCGCGCTGCATCAGAACGATGAAGGCTGGCGTTCCTGGATGACGGTCGACGATGACCTGGTGGACGCACTTGACGACCTCGCCCAGCGACCCGGCGTGCAGGTCGCCTGGCTGACGACGTGGCCGCGTGATCAGGTCGGCTGGTTGATCCGCGAGCCGTTGCGAGGCAAGCTCATCGGCCCGTACGTGCCTTGGCAGAACTGGCCCAAGCGTGGATGGCGGACGGCGAGCCTGATCTCGCACATTCGGCAGACGAGCCCGAACGCAGTCGTGTGGGCAGACGATCAAGCTCCCGAGGACGCTGAGCAACGGCTAACCGCAATGACGGAGGTCCCATCGCTGGTCGTCCGCCCCGACAAGTTCGTGGGCGTCACCCTTGACGATATTGGGCGAATTGATCAGTTTCTAGCCGAGCAGCTCGGACTCTGAACACCCGCCGGGCACTGCGGGCTTCATTCGGCGGCTTCCTCAGCCTTGGCACGAGCGTGAGAAGCGCAGAGTGCCCACACCCACATTCGGATCGTGTAGGTCCTCGCCGGCGCCCCGCATTCTTCGCAGGTCGTCGTGCTCTCCCACTCAGCGGCGAGGATGGCTTCGCTGAACTCGTTGTTGTAGTCGTAGACGTCTTCGGATGCCCGAGCGTAAAAGCTCAGAGAGCCGAACTTTGATTTGACCTGCTGAACGACGTAGCCCGGAGCGATCGCCGCGAGCTTTCTGTCAAGCCGGTCGAGAAGCGGGTACCAGCCGGAACTCACATCGATGAGCTGAGGCCAGCCAGGTTCGATACGAGCAATGATCCGCCGAAGCCCCGGCGGAGCGTTCTCAGTCATATCGTCCCCTCCTGATCGACGTTCTACGCTCTAGACGACTCGAACGGGCTAGTGGTGGCTCACGGGTACCTCGGCTCGATGGGAGCCTACGTACCTTCGTTCGTTTCGTCAGCCACCTCCAGCGGCTCCGCAAGCAGGACCAGTGTGGAATGCTTCGAACCGTTACGGGCAACTAGGGACGCTCGGGACTGTTGCCGCAGTCGAGAATGCTCACGGAACGCGCGCCCTACGCGCAGACTGCGCATCACGGCCCTGTCGAAGCTAATCATTCCTCGACGACGCCACTCGATAGCGGCGTGACCTCGAAATCCCGTGACCGCCCGTCGGCGCTCCATGAACTCGAGTTCTGGGAAAGGACCCGGCAATCCACCGGTGTCGGGCAGCAGGTGGGTGAAGAGTTCGGCGAACGTCGGACCGAGGCCCGTGCGGCGTCGAGTCTGCGCGATGAAGATGGCGGCAGCCAGTGCCCATTCCTCCGCGGTGTCATCGCCGGTGAACTCTTCGAACATGTACACCCATTCTGTAGGCGGCGGACTCGTGATGTCCTGCCACCAGATCGGGAACGCCTCACACATGACGCACACCATCACATTTCGCGGTCGCATGCACGGGCCGATCCCGCGGCGCGACCGCCAGTCACCGGGATGGGCAGCACACGTGCAGGGAGTAGCGGAGCAATCCGACGAAGATGATGATTGTTTCGTATGGCCTCTCAAATTATGCCATACCGATTAGGCCAAACATGAGCGCCCGGATCTAGACGCTTGGAAGGTGCGCCAGCGGAACGACGACTTGGAAGCAGATTGGGCTGCGTTCGCGCAGCGCTTCGCCACTTCCCTTCGCACTGCTCGCCACAAAGCCAATCTGAGCCAGGAAGACGTGGCCTACCGCGCCGGGCTGACCCGGTACACGTATCAGAAGTACGAGAAGGGCGAATCACGCCCCGGCCACTCGGCTAACCCGACGTTGCGAACTCTCCTGGCTCTCACCCAGGTGCTCGGCATCACCTTGACCGATCTGGTCCCGGGGAACGCTCCCGATCTTCGAAGTCGCTGAGCGCTGTTCAGTCCCCTGCGTGACCCACGGTGCATCGTCAGCCCAGCCGGGAACGATGCGCCGGGATACGACCCGAGATGCAGGTGCCGCACGCACAGCACGCTCCACGATGTCCGCTCTTCTGCCGGAGCGCGTGACGTGGCGCAGGAGAACCGCTTTCTCACGGTAGGACGCTTCCGCGACCCCCTTCTCAAATGGCGTTTTCGATACCGTCGCCCCGCTCGATTTCGGCATTCGGATCGCGGTGTACATCGCGGCGCGGTGAACCGCTACGACCGTGGCTGCGGTCGATTCCAGTTCCGCCGTCCGGCTTCCACCTCCAATGCCTACGACGAGCCCGATAAGCCCTTCGACCTGCTGGGAGTCGCTCTCGGCGAGTGCAAACAAGCTGAGCGTGACGTCAGGGTGCGTTAGCGTCACGAGCAGGTCAACTGCCGGCGCATACGAGCACGAGGCTCGGAGCCAGCGCGCGTCAGGTCGCTCTTGCCAGCTGTCGATGATCAAGCGCAGGGCAAGGTCGTATTCGCCCGTGTGCATCGTCACCCCGCGTCTCCAAAGGATTCCTGAAATCGACTGTTCGGCGCGATGGCACGCCGACGGGGTGGACAGGAGTTCATCTTCACCGAGGAAGTGCCATCGACGGTGGCGAATGCAAAACCCACCTCCCCTACTGAACACCTCAGTCGGGTTTCCGTCGCTGCATACCAAGCACGCGGAGCGAGCGCGATCAACAACTTCGCACGTGGCGCAGCGTCGAAGCATCCACCGAACGTGGTGGCAGCGCCGATACAGACGGAAGCGTGCGCGCTCCTTGGCGAAGTATCCGGGAGGCAGCGCACCGATTGCCTCAGTCGCAGATGTGAATCGAGCGTTGGTCGAGCTCGACCTGTTGGCACCAACCGTCCGCTCCAAATAGTGGGTGAGCGCGCTGAGATCGAGCGAGTTGGCGACGGCCAACCTAGCTAGGAAACCGGTAGGCGTCTCCCCGGGCAGCGGAATCACACGACAGGGAAAAGTTCGCATGCCTACCTCGACCTCAGTTCCACACGATGGTTCAGCACATGCGCCCTGATCGCCTTGACCCTCGGAAGCATGCGCCTGGCAGCGGGCGTAAGCACGCAGCCGCCTTGCGTAGCGACCGCGGACCTGCCGATCCAGAGTTCCCGTCCCTGAATCCTCAGGCTGTCGAAGATGCCGTCCACGGCGCGATGCCCTAGAGAGTGCGCGGCGACTACGCGATCGAACAGCATTGCCAGTGCGTACCCACCGAGACCCTGCGACATCAGAACGTTCGCGAGACGAGCGTCAGTGAGCCGCGCAGTGAGCGCGATTCGCCGCGGAAATTGAGGAATCTCGTCATCCAGAAGTTCAGCTGCGCACCCACCTTCGAGATTTCGCAGTCGCAGCAACTCCGCGGCCGCATCAACTTCGGGTGACCGATACGGCACACCTCGAAGAGTGAGAGTTCCATTCAGCAGGCGTTGCGCGAGCAGGTGCTTGTGCCTCCCCGGCAGGGGAATATCTCGACCGCTTCCGTGCCACCTCCGGTGTCGCACGCAGACCGGACCGTGCATACGCGCGACTGTGACCTGATCGCCTCCGGCGCACCGTCTGCAGAGAGCCACAGCTGCCGGAATCATGCGACAACTCGGGCATTCGACTTGACGCGTGGCGCCACCATGTCCACAGGCGCGACCGCCGGCTTCGCGGAACAATGCACCATCCGGAAGCCCACCTAACGCCTCGATCTTCCAGAGGGCGCTTCTCGGTGTCACCCGAATTGGGAGGGTTCGATCCTCGCGTCGCAACGCCAACCAGAGGTCCTTTTCGCCGATTGCATTTGCGGCGCAAAGCCGCGCCCAGTAGCTCGCCGCCGTTTCCCCCGGATACAGGCGAACGGAAATCGGAAGCCCGAGACGCGAGGTCATGCCGCACTCGCAGGCGTTCGCGATCGTCGCGGCTTGCTTGTGTGGAGCGTTGCGGCCGTCTGACGGCGGGCAAGGTCGCGTTCGAATGCGGCCGCATCGAGCTTCTCGGTTCCGTCGTCCATCGCGCTCAGGGCAGCGAACTGCAAGAGGTCCTTGAGCAGTCCGATCTCCCCGCCCGTCAGCGCGTGCAGTGTCGGCGCCGCGGACAGAATCGATCCTGGCCGTTGCTCTGCTAGACACAGTGAGCTCTCCATGGCGAGAAGCAGATCACCCCAGCGAGCCTTCTCCGCGGTCGAGATCAAAGGAAATGGTAAGGCCACGTGCACTTCGAATCGCTTCCCGATCTGCCCACCACGTGAGCCGTCGAGAAGTCCGGTCCCCTCAACTGCGATTCCGGCGTAGACGAACGTGCCTCCACATCGCTCAGAAAGCTGCTTGAGCATGTCGGATGCCTCGACGTTCTGCCGGTACTTCAGATCGAGGTGATGCACGTCATCGACCAAGACGAGTTCGGTGGAGCATCTGCGCAGGGCGTTCGAGACCGCTTCCAGCAGGTCCCCGTAGGTCATCCTGCCGAGAACCGGGAGACCAAGGAATCGGGCGAACTCATGCATCAGAGCTTTGGCTGAGCACTGGGCGGGTACCGCGACATACACGACTGGGAGCATGCCCGGCCCCGCAGCCGGGTGGCCGGTGTCTCGCCGCCTGCGTTCGTGTGCTCTACCGATCTCGACTAGCGAAGTGGTCTTGCCCTGGCCTGGCTCCCCCGAGAGGATCAGGCCTAGCTTCCCGACTCGTCGGTAGGCGTTGAGCATGACGCGATCCCGAACGGCTCGCTGGAAGGCTTCGAACTGCGGTGTCCGCACGAAGGCGCCTGCCTGCGAGTATTGAGCTCGTCCCTGGTTGTATAACGCGCGGTCCCCGAAGCTCATGGCCCGAAGCTCCTCGGATGTGACCGGCGCCGGGCGCTCATACGCGGTGTCAACGTGCTCGCGCCAGCCTTCCTTGGTCGCGATCTCGATCATTCGTCGATCCTCCGCCGCACCTCGTCGAGCCTGTCTCCGATGAGAGGGAAGCCACCGCTGTTAGGCCATTCCTCGGTAGAGGTGGTCTCGATGGACGAGTTGTCACCGTCAGCAGGTCGTTTCTCGTCCTCGATGCTCTTCACACTGGTGAAGTTCATCGGATCTTCAGCGATCGCTGCCAATCGAGCGCGCTCTCGCCCGCTTCGCTTCTGACCGTTGCTTCGAGGGGCTGGATTCCCTTGACCGGCGAACGCCTTGATCGCCATCGCAAGCTCGCGACGTTCAGCATCGAGCTCAGCGACATCACCGGAGCGCGACGTGCGGGCGTACCGCCAGACATCACCCAGCATCGGGAGTTCATGGACCTGATTGGACCATCTCAGAGGGATGAACTCGCCGTCCCGCTCGAGCCAGACGACGTGCAGATTGTAGGGGTCTACGCGGATCGGCCATCGGCCGTTCCGCGCTTTGTCAGGAGACTTGCGCCTCCACAGGCCTTTGAGCCGCTCGGAGTTGTAGACGCGGTTATCGATGCGCACGCCGTAGCGGTTCAGAACTCGGTAGTCCACAGGTAGCAGCGCGATGTAGTCGTCTCGCGTCAGCGGTACGTGGAGTTCGGGCACGTAAGCACGGAACGCGCGACACATCTCGTTCGGCGACAACTTGATACGCGGATGCAACGGGTCCCGCAGTCCGTCATGCGGACGATTCTGCCACTCGACCGCGATCCAGTCCTCTAGGAGCTCCTGGGCCTGTGCGATCGTCAGTAATTCGTCGGATTCCGTGTCTGTGTCGCGACCGCGATGTTCGACGCTGCGGCCGACATATCCCTTCACGTGCTGCAGCAGCATTGAGTTGATTGCCCCGAACGCTCGCTCTACGTGCGGTTTGTCCGTTGGTGTGTGCGGCGCCGAGGTGATCAGCGAGATATTCAAGGTTTCACACGCAGCGCGGAAATGCCGCGACAAATAGTTTCGTCCGCGGTCGGTGGTGATCGTGTCGGGAAACACATACGGCTGCGCGAGACGCAATCGCTCAAATCGCTCCTGATCGATCAGTTGATCGTCAGCCCATGCCGTCGAAATCAGCTGTCGGGTCTCGCGAACCCCTTCCATACGCCGGCCATAGGGCACCAGGGCCCGTGCAAGGACAGCCACCAGGTCGACGCTCTTCGTCCCTTCGGGGCGCAGCATCGCGGCAAGAATCGAGCGAGTTGCGACGTCAAGGAGAATCGTCAGTTCGGGCCGGCCGACGGTTTCGTCATCGATCCGCAACATGACATCGATCCGCGTGGAGTCCATCTCGACCAGTTCGCCGGGACGCAGTGCGGTGCGAGTGCCGAATGTGCCGTCGGGTTGAAGCGCAAGCGACTCGCGAGTCTTGGCCGAACCGAAGGTGAATTGCCCGTGCTCGTCTGCTTCGAGAAGTCGGAAGAACGTCGCTCGGCTCGGCAGCTTCACCGCATCGCCGTGGAGACGTTCGACGCGCCTCATGATTTGTTCGATCGCTGTAGTTCGACTCACAGTCGAGGCGCGGCTCTTTCCTCCGAGTACGTGGTTGATGGCCTCGACGAGGCGTGGATCCCATGTGCTCTTGCGTGGGGAGCCTTTGCCTGCAGTGGTCGTCCCCTGCTCTCGGAACGCTTTAAGCCGACGCTCCACGGCGCGCGTGGAGACAGTTCTACTTAGGCGCACCTCCAGCCACTCGCGCTCTGCTTCAACAGCCTTCCCGACCCCGATCTCTTCTCGGGTCGCCTCGATGCGTATGCACGATTGCAGCCACGGATCCATGTCCGGCGTGATGTCCTGCACCTGCAGAGAAAGGTTCAGCAGACCTGAAGTGTCGCTAGGCACCGGTGTTGCATCATGTCGAAGCTCGTCGAGAGCGACTTCGACCTCACTTCCGTCCTCATCTCGGAGCATCGCCGAATCCTTCTCAATAAACAAGACCGAGAACTTGCGTTGACGCCACGTGAGCGACCCGCCAACTACAACGCGCATCACACGCTCCTTTGCCACACGATCGTTCTGATGTTGAGGGCTTGATCGAGATCTGCCTCGAGCGCCCCTGACCAGAGGTGCGCGTAGCAGTGTGCGAAGCCCTCGGATCCGACACCGAGCAGCGCAGCTACCTCAGCCAGGGGTAGCCCATCTTCTGGGAGCATTGGCAGTTCTTCGCTGCTCGCCCAGTCTCGGAACGGGCCCAGGAATCGGAGGTTGGCCTCGCGGACTACCGATTCCGCGTCATAGACGACATACCGCCAGCCGCGCTCAGCGGCGAACACCGCTGTCATGTCGAACTGTCTTCTGACGTCGTCCTTGATCTGAGTCGCCGGCTTGACGTCCATCAGCACGGCGTGCCCGTCGTCCAGACGCACGAAGTAGTCCGGGCAGTGCTCGCGCGGGCCGTCGGGCGTGGTCCATCGGATCCACATGGGCTGGCTGGCGATCGCAACCACGCCCGGGGTGCGGTCCAATTCGATGAGGCAGCCCCGCTCCGTCAGCGACTCGAATCCGACAGACGCGCCAAGCGCTCCCATCCAGTGGTAGCCGTCGTAATGCCGCTTGAGCCGCCAACTGGGAAAGTTCCGAACGGGATCGCCTCGTTCGAAGGGCACGCTGTCGCAGTCGACGGCGTCAAGTTCTAATTGCACGCCATCGAGACGGTACTCAACGCGAGCTCGCGTCCGGTTCGCTTCAGTGGTGGGAGGAACAGGCCACTGCTGAGTCAGGTCCATAGGGATCCAATCGACATCGACGGATACTTCCTATTCGGCAGTCAGCCTCTCTCCTGGGGAGCGGTACTGGCCTATGTCCTGAGCCCTGACAAAGATGCCCCAACTGGGGATCTGCTCACGGGCAGACTATGTCCGGCACCCAACGAGGCTGGTCGACACGCCGCTCTTCCGACACGTCTAGTGAGACTCCGACACTTTCGTGAGACTCTCCGACAGCCTTCGTGAGACTCCGACACTTTTCGTGAGATCGGACAGCTCGATGCCTGCGCTCAAGATTCCGTGATCAAACCGTTGCATTCGTTACCTCGCCGTTATACAGTGATCGCACGGTGAATGTTTGCTGTGGCATCCACCGCATGTGATTGCAGGACACTCTTGGTGCAAGGGACAAGGGCCGGTCGGGAGCCTCTCCGACCGGCCCTTTACTGTTCGCACTATTCTGTGAGGATGACCGATCGCAAGCTCGCCCTGGAGGCCTGGGAGAGCCTGTTCCGCGCGCAGCACGAGCTGTTCACCGAGATGATGGGCGACTTCGAGCACAGCGATATCGCGCAAGCCGAGTACGACGTGCTGCTCACCGTCACCCGCTCCCCCGACCTCACAGCGCGGCTGCGGGACATCACGGCGAATATGCTCATCAGCCAACCCAGCGTCTCGCGACTGGTCGACCGCATGGTCGCGCGCGGTCTCGTGGCGAAGTGCCCCGACCCCGACGACGGTCGCGGCGCACTGATCCGCGCGACGGACGAGGGGGCACGGGCCTTCCGCTCGCTCGCCACTGTGCACGGACGCTCGATCGCCGAGCGCATGTCCCGCCTCGACGACGACGAGCTCCGCGCCCTGCGCGACCTCGCGGAGAAGCTCCGCAAGGGCTGACGTCCGACTCTCCTCCACAGCTTCTCTGGGGAGGATGAGTTCCCCACGGGGAGTGGAAGATGACGTCCGCCGCGGCGGTGCCGGGCGCTTTTCTGGCAGGGTGGGGGCGAAGGCGCGCATCACGGCGCGCCCGAGACCGCCCCCTCGGGGGGAATCAGGGAGGTCATCCATGGAGATCGCCGGAATCGTCGGCATCCTCGTCATCGTCGGAATCGCCGTCGTCGTCGCCGTCGTCCTACTGCTCGTCCTGCTGCTGTTCGCGCGCAGCTGGATCAAGGTCGCTCGCGCCGACGAGGCACTCGTCATCTCGGGACGCAAGCAGAAGGTGCAGACGGCAGTGCTCTCGGCCGACGGCTCGAGCAGGTCCGAGATGTCGGAGTCGCCGGTCACCGTGATCGTGAACGGCAAGTCGCTCGTGAACCCGATCACGCAGCGTCACGAGATCATCTCGCTGCGTTCACGTCAGGTCTCCCTGAACGCCGAAGCGCAGTCGCTCGACAGCGTGACCCTGAACGTCGACGGTGTCGCGATCGTGAAGATCGGATCCGACCCGATCCTGGTCCGCCGCGCAGCCGAGCGATTCGCCTCGCAGGACAAGGCCATCGAGCAGTTCACCACCGAGCAGCTCGAAGGTGCGCTCCGCGGTATCGTCGCCACCCTGTCGGTCGTCGAGCTGATGCGCGAGCGCAAGAAGTTCTCGGACCAGATCGCGGCAGACGTCTCGCAGGAGCTCGCCGAGCAGGGGCTGATCCTCGACTCGTTCCAGATCAAGGGCATCACCGACAAGGTGGGCTACATCCAGTCGCTCGGCGCCCCCGAGATCCAGGCGAAGCGCCAGTCCGCCGAGATCTCGCAGACCAACGCCGACCGCGCGATCAACCAGAAGAACATCGCCAACCAGGAAGCGAACCTGATCGAGCAGACCGCGCTCGACACCAACACCGCCAACGCGGACTCCGGCATCGGCCGGGCGCGCGCCGAAGCCGAGCAGGCCGAGGCACTCGCCCGCGCGCAGGCCGAGCAGGCGGTGCTGCAGCAGCAGGCCGAGAACAAGCAGGCACAGCTCGACGCCGACGTGAAGCGCGTCGCCGACGCCCAGCGCTACGAGGCGGAGACCCGAGCCCAGGCCGAGCTCTACACGCGTGAGCGCTCGGCGGAGGCCGCCGCGATCGAGCAGGTCAAGCAGGCCGAGGCCCGCACGCGCATCGCCGAACAGCAGGCCCAGGCCGACAAGGCCCGCGCCGAGGGTGAAGCAGCAGCGGCGATCGCGAAGGCCAGCGGTGAGGCGAATGCCCTCCGAGCCCAGGCCGAGGCCGAAGCAGAAGCCCGCCGCCTCCGCGCCAGCGCCGAGGCCGACGCGATCCGTGCCGAGGGTGACGCCCGTGCGGCAGCCCTGGAGGCGGAGGCCAAGGCCATCGCCTCGAACCAGGACGCATTCCTCTCGCAGCGCGTCCTCGAGGTGCTGCCGTCGATCATGGCCGAGTTCTCGAAGGGCTATGCGGCGATCGGCAACGTGTCGATCATCGGCAGCTCCGGCGAAGACGGCGCATCCACCGTCGTGGGCGCCGACAGCGCCAAGGCACTCGCCTCGGTGTTCGACAGCGTCCACTCGGCTACGGGGCTCGACCTGGCCGGCATCATCCAGGGTCAGGCCGTGGGCCGCGGCTTCGGCGCAGGAGTCGCAGAGGCTTCGGCGGCCGCGCCCACGCCGCGCGTCGCGACGCCGACCACGCCACCGCCGCCCGCGCCGCCCGCGGAGTAGTCGGCGCATGACGGCAGATGCCGCGATCGATTCGGTCGCGGCATCCGCCGTTTCTCCGACCGGGCAGACTGGACGGATGACGCGCGCCGCCTTCGACATCGCCACGATCGGCGCCGGCCTGTCGTTCGCCGGCGCCGTCGAGGAGCTCTCCGCCGCCCTCGACACGAGTTCATCCGTGGTGGTGACCGCACCGCCGGGCACGGGCAAGACCACCCTGGTGCCTCCGCTTCTCGCCTCGCGAACCCCCGGTCGGGTGATCGTCACCCAACCGCGCCGGGTGGCCGCACGCGCGGCCGCTCGCCGACTCGCGCAGCTCGACGGCTCGCCTCTCGGCGGGCGCGTGGGATTCACCGTCCGCGGCGAGCGCTCCGCGGGAGCCGACACGAAAGTCGAATTCGTCACGGCGGGGGTCCTCCTGCGACGGATGCTCGACGACCCGGGACTCGACGGTGTGGGCGCGGTCATCATCGACGAGGTGCACGAGCGCGCCATCGAGACCGACCTCCTCGTCGGTCTGCTCTCCGAGGTGCGCGAGCTGCGGGACGACCTGACGGTCGTGGCGATGTCGGCCACCCTCGACGCCGCCCGGATCGCCGCCGTCATCGGCACCGACGAGTCCCCTGCGCCGGTCGTCGACCATGACGTCCCGGCCTTCCCCCTCACCGAGCGATGGGCTCCGAGTCCCGTGCCCCGCCTCGACGAACGGGGAGTCACCCGGGGGTTCCTCGACCACGTCGCGAGCATCACCGCATCCGCAGCCGCCGAACTGGTCCGCCAAGACCCGGAAGCCGATGTGCTGGTCTTCGCCCCCGGCGCTGGTGAGGTGTCGGAGATCGCGCGACGCGTCCGCTCCCTCAGCGACGCCTTCGACGTGCGCGAGTTGCACGGGCGGATCGCCCCGGCGGAACAGGACGCCGTGATCCGCGGCCGCGCGCCGCGCGAGGTCGCCCGCATCATCGTCACCACCTCCCTGGCCGAGTCATCTCTCACCGTGCCGGGTGTACGGCTGGTCGTGGACACCTGCCTGTCGCGGCAGCCCCAGCGTGACGCGGCCCGTGGCATGACGGGTCTGGTCACCACCGCCGCCTCACGCTCCTCGTGCGTGCAGCGTGCCGGACGCGCCACCCGGCAGGGCCCCGGCGCCGTGATCCGCTGCGTCGACGAGCGCACTTACGCCGCGGCTCCCGCTCGTCCGTCGCCGGAGATCGCCACGGCCGACCTCGCCGACGCCGCCCTCCTCCTCGCCTGCTGGGGCGCACCGGGTGGCGCGGGTCTGCGCATGATCGAACCGCTGCGAGCCGACAGCCTCGCCGACGCCGTGGCCGTGCTCCGCGGACTCGGCGCGATCGACGACGACGGTCGCGCCACGGCAGACGGCCGAGTGCTGGCACGTATCCCGACCGACCCGCGACTGGCCAGGGCGCTGCGGGACGGCAGTCCCGTGGTGGGGAACCGACTCGCCGCTGAGGTGGTCGCGCTTCTGAGCGGAGACCAGCGCGTCCCCGACGCCGACGTCGCCCACGCTCTCATCGCACTGCGCGGAAGTCGGACCCCCGACGCTCGCCGTTGGCACGAGGACGCGCGTCGCCTGGAGCGGATGGTCGATCCGACGCCGGACACGCGTTCGGGCCTCGAGGGAGTGGGTCTCGTGATCGCGCTGGCCTTCCCTGACCGTGTCGCCCACCGCGTCGAGCGCTCGGAGTCGGGCGCGACCTTCCTGCTGGCTTCGGGCACCCGGGCCGGGGTCACCGGTCCGCTCGCCGCCGTGGAGTGGCTGGCCGTGGCCGACGTCACCCGGGCCTCATCGCGGGCGGCGGCGGGCTCCGGCGCGGTCATCCGATCGGCGGCGGTGCTGACGGAGGGGCAGATGGAGAGCGCGGCCAGCCACCTGATGACAGACCGCATCGAGGCCGAGTTCGTCGGAGGTCGCGTGCAGGCCCGCCGTGAGCGCCGAATCGGGGCGATCGTCCGCTCATCGGTGCCGGTGCGGGCGGCGGCGTCGGAAGGCCGGGATGCAGTGGAGCGGGCGCTCCGACGCGACGGACTCGGCATGTTCACCTGGTCCGAGAGTGCGGATGCCCTGCGCCGCCGACTCGCGCTGCTGCGACGCGAGCTCGGCGAACCCTGGCCCGACGTGTCGGACTCGGGGCTGCTCGAATCGCTCGACACGTGGCTGGCGACGGAGCTCGATGCCCTCGCGTCCGGCGCCCCCGCCAGCCGGCTGGATCTCACGTCCGCCCTTCGCCGTCTGCTGCCCTGGCCGGAAGCCGTGCACCTGGATACGCTCGCCCCGGAACGGCTCGCCGTGCCCAGCGGGTCCCGGGTGCGCATCACCTACCCGGAGCCTGACGGCGACGCGACCGCACGCCCCGTCGTGGCAGTGAAGCTGCAGGAGTGCTTCGGCTGGGCGGAGACGCCGCGGCTGGTGGACGGACGCGTTCTCGTGCTCTTCCACCTGCTGTCCCCGGCGGGGCGGCCGCTCGCCGTCACAGACGACCTCGCCTCCTTCTGGTCCGGTCCCTACGCCCAGGTGCGCGCCGAGATGCGCGGCCGCTACCCCCGGCACCCGTGGCCCGAGGACCCATGGGCCGCGGCGCCGACCAAGCACACCAAGAACCGCGCCGCTCGCTGACCCGCACCCCCGAGCCGGTCTCAGCCAGTTCGCCGCCGCAGTGTGAGGGCGGCAAGCGCCAGGGCGCCGACGGCGAACGCCACGACGATGAGCAGCGGACCGAACACGTCTGCGCCCTCGTCCCCCGCCGCGACCGCGTTGATCGTGTCGATCGCGTAGCTGAGCGGCAGCCAGTCGGAGATGGCGTGCAGCACATCGGGCATCTGGTCTCGGGGCATGAACAGACCGCCGAGGATGATCTGCGGGAACACCAGCAGCGGCATGAACTGCACGGCCTGAAACTCGGTCTGGGCGAACGCGCTCGCCAGCAGCCCGAGCGCCGTGCCGAGCAGAGCATCGACAACCGCGACGAGGCCGAGCTGCCACAGCGGCCCGTCGACGTCGAGGCCGCACACCGCGACCGCGAACGACACCGTGATCACCGCCTGCAGCAGGGCCATCAGCCCGAACGCGAGTGCGTAGCCGAGGATGAAGTCGGCCTTCTCGAGTGGCGTGGTCATCAGCCGTTCGAGCGTGCCGGAACGGCGCTCGCGCAGGGTGGTGATCGATGTGATGAGGAACATCACGATGAACGGGAACAGCGCCAGGATCGCACCGCCGAACTGGTCGAACACACCGTCCTGCTCGCTGAACAGCCAGGCGAAGAGACCGACGAGCAGGCTCGGGGCGATGAGCATCAGGGCGATCGACCGCGGGTCGTGCCGCAGCTGCGTGAGCACGCGCCCGGCGGTCGCGAACAGCCGACGGCCGTTCATCCCTCGACCTCCTCATTCCGCTCGTGCGCCTCTCGCCGCGCCCGCCTGGTGGTCGCGGCGCCGGCCGCGCTGTCGCGCTCGATCAGAGCGAGGAACGCGGCTTCGGCGTCGCTCGTGCCGGTGTCGGCGAGCAGCGACGATGGTGTCGTGTCGGCGATGATCCGCCCTTCCCGCATCAGGAGCAGCCGGTCGCAGCGCACAGCCTCGTCCATCACGTGGCTCGAGACGATGAGTGTGACGCCCCGGTCGGCAAGGCGTCGGAACAGGCTCCACAGCTCGGCACGCAGTACAGGGTCGAGGCCGACCGTCGGCTCATCCAGCACGATGAGCTCGGGGGCGCCGATCAACGCGACCGCGAGCGACACCCGCGTCGCCTGGCCGCCGCTCAGCGAATCGACGAGCTGCGCCGCCTGCGCGCCGAGACCGACCTCCTGGATGACCCTGTCGACATCGTCCTTCGGCGCCTTCAGGAGCGAGGCGAAGTAGGTGAGATTCTGCCGCACGCTGAGATCGCCGTAGACCGAGGCGCCCTGCGTGCCGTACGCGACACGATGCCGCAGCTGGCGGGAACCGCCCGGCTCACCGAGAACGGTCACGTCGCCCGACGCGATCCGCTGCACCCCGACGATCGACCGCATGAGCGTGGTCTTGCCGCACCCCGAGGGACCCAGCAGCCCCGTGATCTGGCCGCGGGGCACGGCGAGGTCGATGCCGTCGAACACACGAACGGCCCCGCGCCGCACGCGCAGCTGCGTGATCTCGACGGCAGCATTATTCATCATGCGATGAATTATGCGCCTCCCGCTCGACGGCGTCAACGGGTTCTCCAGAGCGCAGAAAGGTGGAGCGCAGAAGAGGGTGGAGCTCAGTCGAAGAGGTAGCGCTGCACCGTGGGGCCCAGCCGTGCGACGAGGTCCTCCACCGGGGCGGCAGCGAGCGCCGGGAGCTTCAGCACATATCGGGCGATCAGCATCCCGGCGATCTGCGAGGCGACGAGCGATGCCCTGAGGTCGGCGTCGTCGACGTCGAGGCTCCGCGAGATGCGGGAGAGGAGCTCACGCGAGAGGAAACCTGCCAGCAGCGGTGTCGTCACCCGACTCCCGATCGCGGTGCGCAGGAGCATGACCCCGCGCCGGCGCACCTCGGGCTGCTCGAACGCCTCGAGGACGTATCGGATCAGACGTTCACCGACCTCGTCACGCGGACCCGTGAGGATCCCCGGCACATCGATGTCCGGACGCAGCGGGATGCCCACGGCTTCGGCGAAGAGGTCGGCTTTGGTGCCGAAGTAGTGGTGCACGAGGGCGGAGTCCACCCCGGCCCTCGCGGCGATGGAGCGGATCGTCGCTCCGTCGTAGCCCTTCTCCCCGAAGTCGTCCACGGCGGACGCGATGATGCGCGCCCGCGAGTCCGAGACGCCGCGGGGACGGCCACGCCGCCTGGGGGGCTTGTGCTCGGTCATGCCCGTCAGCCTATGATGCGCGGCGATGGCACGGCGCGCCGGTCAGTCGAGCAGATGACGCAGATAGCGCGTCGGATGCTCGAGGAACGAACGCCAGTGGTTCACGATCTCGAGGTCGTCCCACTCGGCCGGGCGCACACCCCACTCGCCGACCTCGAGGATCTTCGCTCCCGGCAGGGCCGCCAGCACCGGCGAGTGGGTGGCGCACAGCACCTGCCCTCCCTCGTCGGCGATGCGTCGGAGCACGGCGATCAGGGCGAGGGTGGAGTTGAAGGACAACGCGGCCTCCGGCTCGTCGAGGCAGTAGAAGCCCGGCTCGTCGAAACGGCTCTCCAGCAGTGCGAGGAACGACTCGCCGTGGCTCATCTCGTGGAACGGCACATCGGGTGCGCTGGTCGACGGGTTCTCCTCGAGGTAGGTGTAGAAGGAGTGCATCGTCTCTGCACGGAGGAAGAACCCCCAACGGCTCGAGCCCACTCCCCGCTGCAGCCGCAACCACTCGGACAATGGCGATTCGGTCGCCCGCGTGGTGTGTCGAGCCTGCCGGGAACCTCCCTCGGGTGAGAGGCCGTACGCGATCGCGACGCCCTCGACCAGGGTGGACTTGCCGCTGCCGTTCTCGCCGACCAGGAAGGTCACCCCGGGGTCGAGGTCGATCCCCTCACGCAGCACCTGGGCGACCGCGGGGATGTTCGTCGGCCACCCCGTGCCCGTCGTCGGCGCCTCATCGTTCGGACGGACCGCGACGACGGGCTGCTGCCGTCGTCGCCGAGAGGTCGGCTCCCAGAACGCATCCATCGTGATCCCTCCCCGTGTGGCGTCTCGGAGAGGCTACCCGCATCCCCCGACAGGGACACGGGAAGGAGCCTCAGCACTCGATGACGTTGACAGCGAGGCCACCCTCGCTCGTCTCCTTGTACTTGGTGGACATGTCGGCCCCCGTCTGGCGCATCGTCTCGACGACGGCGTCCAGCGAGACGTAGTGGCTGCCGTCGCCGCGAAGGGCGAGCCGCGCAGCGGTGACGGCGGTCGAGGCGGCGATCGCGTTGCGCTCGATGCACGGAATCTGCACGAGCCCGCCGATCGGATCGCACGTGAGGCCGAGGTGGTGCTCCATCGCGATCTCGGCGGCGTTCTCGATCTGCCGGTTCGTGCCGCCCATCACCGCGGTGAGGCCGCCGGCCGCCATGGCACAGGCGCTGCCGACCTCGGCCTGACACCCGCCCTCCGCGCCGGAGATCGACGCGTTGGCCTTGAACAGCGACCCGAGTGCCGTCGCGGTCAGCAGGAAGCGACGGATGCCGCGTCGACGATTCGCCTCAGCGGTCTGCTCCTCGTCGAGCTCGCTCCCGTCGCTCACCGCACGCACGTCGGACTCGAAACCGAGCAGCGCACTGCCGACCAGCTCGCCGTACGGAGTGACCGCATTGCCCGCCCCGAGCCCCGAGTCGGCAAGGAAACGCCACCAGTACATCGCGACGGCTGGGAGGATGCCTGCGGCTCCATTGGTCGGCGCCGTGACGACGCGACCGCCCGCCGCGTTCTCCTCGTTCACGGCGAGCGCGAAAGCCCCGAGCCATTCCCCGGGAAGCTCGCGATGCCCGTCGGCTTCCACCTCCTCGAGCTGGCCGCGGATCACACCGGCACGCCGCTTGACCTTGAGGATCCCGGGGAGCGTGCCCTCGGCGTGGAGGCCGGCATCGACACACCCCGACATCGCATCCCAGATCGCATCGAGCCCGGCAGCGACCTCCTCTTCCGAGCGCAGCGATGTCTCGTTCAGTCGCGCCACCTCGGCGATCGACAGTCCGTTCTCGTCGCAGAGGGCGAGCAGCGACGCCGCATCCGCGTAGGAATACGGGAATCCGGCGGTCGCGAGCTTCGCCTCCTCGCCGTCGCGTCGGATGAAACCTCCGCCGACCGAGTAGTAGGTCTCCTCGGCGAGCACCGCACCCGAGTCGTCCCAGGCGGTGATCGTCATGGCGTTCGGGTGCCCGGGAAGCCGGGTGCGCGGCGCGAACACGATGTCGTCCTTCGCGAAGGGGACGTCGTGGGTGCCGTCGATGCGGATCATGGCCTGCGCGGGCAGATCGGTCCAGGCTGCACGGACGTCGGCAGGATCGCAGGTCTCCGGCGTGAGACCGCGCAGGCCCGCGACGACCGCATCCGGGGTGCCGTGCCCGATACCCGTCGCTCCGAGCGAACCGTAGAGGGTGCTGCCGATCCGGGCGACCTGGGGAAGGATGCCCGTCGCTGTGAGTCGCCGAGCGAAGTCGAGGGCCGCTCGCATCGGTCCGACCGTATGGGAGCTCGATGGCCCCACTCCGATGGAGAAGAGGTCGAAGGCCGAGACGTACGCTGTCACCCCTCCAGGCTACGCCGGATTCACCACTTCGGTTCACCGCGGTTAACTCATCAGCGCGTCAAGCCCCTTCCCGTCATGCGTGTGCTGAGCCATCCTGTTCGGACCACATCGTCGAAAGGGGTCATCATGACCGACACCACTCCCGACCCGGAGACCACGGACGAGGCCTCCCCCGAATCGCAGACCCCCACGCCCACGCCGTCGTCGGACACGAGCGAGGGCGAGGTCACGACACCCGCCGAGGCGGAATCGCCAGAAGACGCCGACCCGAGCGAGGTTCCGAGCACCGAGGAGCTCGAAGAGCCCAGCACCGAGAAGGCCCCGGGCGAAGAGCCCAAGGCTCCGAAGCGCGATGAGCCCGAGCCCGATCACGAGGCGGTCGGCATCGGCGTGATCGACACGGAAGAGCCGCAGGCCGACTGAGCTCCCGAAGAATCCGGAGCACCACAGAGGCCCCGTCCTGCTGTCATCGGCAGGACGGGGCCTCGGTCGTGAACGGGGTCCCCGCTACTCGACGAGCTTGCCCTCGGTGTCGACCTCCCGCATGAGCTCGGCGATCTCAGGCGAGATCTCAGGGATCGCCTCTCGGGTCACACCGTCCTTCGGCGACCACACCAGGTTCACCTGCAGTGTCGGGTCGGTGTCGGGGAAGTCGCTGCGGTTATGGCATCCACGGGTCTCCCGACGTTCCAGCGCCGCCTCGAGGGTGGCGCGTGCAGCGAGCGCCGACGCCTTGAGATCGAACGCGTGCGCGAGGTCCTGGAAACCCGCGATGTCGGGGTGGATGCCGATGTCCTCCATGCGCCCCTCGATCATGTCGAGGTCGGCGAGTCCCGCGCGCAGCCCCTCCTCCGAGCGCACGACTCCGGCGTACTCGGTCATCAGGTTGCGGATCGCGCGCTGCAGCGCGCGGACGTTCTCACGTCCCTCCGCGGCGAGCAGGTCGTCGATCTCCGCACGCGCCTCGGCGACGGCCGTCGCCGACCGACGCTGCGCATCCAGCCCGGCCGCATGCTCCATGGCCGCCTGCCCCACGATCCGCCCGTAGACGAGCAGCTCGATGAGCGAGTTGCCCCCGAGTCGGTTGGCGCCATGCAGTCCGCTGGAGGCCTCGCCGATCGCGTAGAGGCCGTCGACATCGGTCTGGTGGTCTTCCGGCCGCACCCACACACCGCCCATCGAATAGTGCGCGGTCGGTGCGATCTCGATCGGGTCGGTGGTGATGTCGAGCATCTGCAGCTCCATCATCGTCTGATAGACGCGTGGCAGGCGGGTCATGATCGTCTCGCGCGGCAGGTGCGACACGTCGAGCCAGACGCCACCGTTCTCGGTGCCGCGACCTTCCTGGATCTCGGTGTACGCCGCGAGCGCGACGCGGTCCCGCGTCGACAGCTCCATCCGCTCGGGGTCGTACTTCGCCATGAACCGCTCACCGAGCGCGTTGCGCAGGATGCCGCCCTCGCCGCGAGCCGCCTCGGAGATCAGGGTTCCCGCCGCGCTCTCCGGCTCGATGATGCCGGACGGGTGGAACTGGACGAGCTCGGGGTCGCGCAGGCGAGCTCCCGCGTCGACCGCCAGGCGGAAGGAGTCGCCCGTGTTCTCGTCGCGGCGGGAAGAGGTGCGGCGCCAGATGCGGTTGTGTCCGCCCGCGGCGAGGATCACGGCATCCGCGTGGATGAGGTAGCGGGTGCCGTCGGCCTGGTCGAAGCCGTAGGCCCCGAACACGACGTTGTCGCGCACCAGGAGGCGGGTGATGTAGACGTGGTCGAGGATCGGCACGTCGAGCTGCTCGGCCTTGCGCACGAGGGTGCGCTGGATCTCGAGCCCCGTGTAGTCGCCGGCGAACGCCGTACGGCGGAAGGTGTGAGCGCCGAAGAACCGCTGCGAGATGCGGCCGTCGTCTTCACGCGCGAAGTCCATGCCCCAGCGCTCGAGGTCGCGGATGCCCCGCTCGGCGCCCTGGGTGACGATCTCGACCGTGTGCGGGTTGGCGAGGAGGTAGCTCTCCTTGATGGTGTCGGCCGCGTGCTGCTGCCAGCTGTCCTCCGCGTCCATCGTGCCGAGCGCGGCGTTGATGCCGCCGGCGGCGAGGGAGGTGTGCGCGTCCTGCCGCGGCCGTTTGCCCACGGCGAGCACGTCGACGCCGTGTTCGGCGATCTCGATCGCTGCCCGGAGACCCGAGCCTCCGGTGCCGATGACGAGGACGGTGGTGGATATCTGACGTTCGCGCGTAGCCATGCGGTCCACGGTAGTTAGGCGATCCTAATAACTCCAATGCATAGTTCGACTTGAAACGATGCGGGTAGGCTATGGCCATGAACCTCGAGCAGCTCCGCGGGTTCGTCGAGGTCGCGCGTCTCGGACACTTCACCCGCGCCTCCGAGCACCTGCACCTGGCACAGCCGTCTTTGAGCCGGCAGATCTCGACGCTGGAGCGCGAGCTCGGCGCCGAGCTGTTCCACCGCGCGCGCGGCCATATCGCCCTCACGGCCGCCGGCGAGACGCTCCTCCCCCGCGCACAGCGCATGCTGGCGGAGGCCGATGCCATCCGCGACGAGATGGGCGAACTCGCCGGGCTCCGACGGGGACGCGTGCGCCTCGGCGCCCCTCCCACCCTCTGCATCAGCCTCGTCGCCGAGGCGATCCGCTCCTTCCACGCCGCGCACCCCGGCGTCGACCTGCATCTCACCGAAAGCGGATCTCGCCGCCTCGTCGAGGAGCTCGCCGTCGGCGCCGTCGACATCGCACTCATCACGGAATCCGACGGCCCTCCACCCTCGGGGTTCAGCCTCACGCGGATGCCGCTGCTCACCGAGGAGCTCGTCGTCGTCTCGGCCGCGACCGAGCCGCCCGTATCGAGCTCGGCATCCATGACGCTCCTCCACCTCGCGTCCCTCCCCCTGATCGCACTCGACGAGACCTACGAGCTTCGAGCCACGACCGAGGCGGCCTTCCGCGCCGAGGGCCTCAGGCCCACCCATGTGCTCGAAGGCGCCGAGATGGACGCGGTGCTGCGTTTCGTCGAGCGCGGTGTCGGCGTCGCGGTCGTGCCGGCGATGGTGCTCCTCGATCGCCCCGCCCTGCGATCGGTCCGGCTGACGCACCCCATGATGACCCGCACGGTCAGCCTCGCCCACCGTGCGGATGTGACACCGGCCGTCGCCGTCGCCGCGATCCGCGACGTGATCGTCGCGACCGCCGCCGAGGTGGCCGACCGCGACCCGGCGATCACGAGCCTGCTCACCTGACGACGCGGGGCTCATCCTCAACGATGAGTCGGCTCGTTCCCGACAACGCAGAAACGGCCTCCACCGGAGTGGAAGCCGTTTCTCACTGTCTCAACACAGTGTGCGCCCGAAGGGACTCGAACCCCTAACCTTCTGATCCGTAGTCAGATGCTCTATCCATTGAGCTACGGGCGCCCGGCCCGCTCAGCGGGCCGTAGAACAGCCTACAACAGTCCCGACGCGAAAGCGAAACGAGGCCTCAGTCGTCGGCCGATGCGGCCTTCTGCTGCTTCTTCCGCCTCTTGGCCTTGGCTCTCTGCTCCGAGGAGAGCGCCTGCAGGTCGACGAGCCGAAGGGCCTGCATCCGGGCCTCGCGCATGCGGTTGTAGTCGGGATCCTGGTCGGGGCGCATCCCCTCGACACGCAGTCGACGGTCGAGGTTGTGGCGCACGTCGGCCCAGGCCGCGCTCCTCGCCTCCTCGACGATCGCGGCGAGCTGCTCCCGGTCCTGCATGATCTCGCGCAGACGCACGGCGACGCCGGTGGACTGCTTGGCCCGACGGCGGAGGTTGCGCACATCGCGATCGCGGTAGTCGTGCGTCCCCACCGGATCGGAATGCCGGCCCCTCGCCCGCTTGCGCAGGGCGGTGACGGTGGCCGCGGCTTCTTCCGACTCCTCTGCCATGGCACGGAGCGCCTCACGCGCGTCGTCGATGTACTTGTCCATGTCGAACACGCCGTCCTCGGCGATGGTGCCGATGAGGATGTGGTTCTTGACGGCCAGGCGCGCGGCAGCGGTCGCGATCGCGACGCCTTCGGCGATGGCATCCGCTGTCCGTCCCACCGGTACCTCCTCTCCTTGAGCGTACCGGTATCGATGCGGCCCGGTGTCGGCCAGAATGGTCGGAATCAGCATGCCCCACCCATCCGACATCCGCGGGTTCGCGCCCCGATCACGCCCTGCAGGAGACGCATGAAACACCTCGATCTCACCGGGGGCACCACCGTGATCACCGGAGGCGCCAACGGGATGGGCGCGGAGATCGCACGCCGGCTCGCTGCCCGAGGAACATCTCTCGCGCTGGTCGACCACGACACCGCGGCTCTCGCGAGGATCGCCGAGGAGCTGCACGACGCACGCGTGACCACGCACGTCGTCGACCTCCGCGACGACGACGCCGTCTTCGCAGCCGTCACGGACATCACCGCGTCGCACCCGCGGATCAATGCGCTGATCACGTGCGCCGGCTCCTCCATGCTCGGCGACATCGATCAGCTGACGATGGAGGAGATGCGCTGGCTCACCGACGTGAACCTCTGGGGCACCGTGTCCGTCACCAAAGCGCTCCTCCCCGCGCTCCGCGCCGCCCCTGCCGCCCACATCACCCATCTGGCGAGCGTCTACGCCCTCGCCGCCCCCGCCGGACGGATCCCCTACGCGGTGAGCAAATTCGCCGTCCGCGCCTTCTCGGAAGCACTGCGGCACGAGCTGGAGGGCACCTCTGTGACCGTCGGCGCCGTGTACCCGGCAGGGGTGCGCACCGGGATCATCCTGCACGGCCGCTATGCCGCGGCCATCGACCCGAAGGTCGCCGCCCGCGCCGCCGCCGCCCAGGCGGAGATGTACCACACCGAGCCCGCAGACGCGGCGGCGCGGATCATCCGCGCGACCGAACGACGGGCTGCACGGACCATGGTCGGCCGCGAGGCGCGCCTCATCGATGTGCTCACCCGTATCGCGCCGGCGTCGTACTGGCGTGTGATGCGGCGGCCGCTGCGCGAAGCGATCGACACCACGACGCCGATATCCTGACGCCGATATCCTGACGCCGCTGAGGCGCACCGCCTCAGCGGACGACGCCCACCCAGATGCCCGAGGCCCACGCCTGCTGATCGCCGTTGCAGCCGACCGATCCGGGATATCCGCGCACCACGGCCATGCAGTTGGCGAGGAACTCCGGGTCGCCGCCGAACAGCGACCCGTAGGCACCGGACGACGTGAGCGAGCCCCATACACGGAACTGATAGATGTGCGCGAGCTCGTGCGCCATCGCCCAGTTCAACCGGCCGGCGCCCCAGCTCGCGATGTCGGCGCGGTACTTGATGTACCCGTTGCTGTTCGCGCAGGCCGGGGCGTTTCCCCCCGCACAGGACGACGATTCGTAGAGCCCGACGCCTCCACCGCCGACGAGGTCGAGCGCCGCCCGCACCCGCGCGTAGCCGTCAGGGCCGCTCGACGACCACGCCGGCCCGCCGGGGCCCGAGCTCTGCGCCGCCTGCCACGAGGCGACCTCCGTGCCGACCTTCTCGGTGAGCGCGTGCACGGTCGCCGTGGCCGCAGCGACCGTGTCGGGGTTCTCCTTCTCGGCGGCGACCGTCTGCTGTGCCGAAAGCGCGGCAGCACGGTGCGCGGCGGTGTCCACCCGCCCCTCCGCACCCTTGAGGGCGACGGTGAGCGCCTGCACCTCCGCGAGGAAGGCGGGACGCTGGGCGAGGACGGCGGCACGCTCCGCGGTGTCCTGCTCCGCGCGGTCGACCGCGCCATCGAGGTAGTCCGTACGCTGTCCGGCATCGTGGTACTGCTCGGTGAGCGCGGTCAGCTCAGCGACGGCGGACGCCCTCTCCTGCTCGAGGCCCTGGGATCTGCCGATCATCCCCGAGACGAGGAGCACGGAGGCCGCGAGCGCGACGGCCACGGCGCGACGCATCACGGGAGGAAACCCGTCGTGTCCGCGATCTGCGCGTCCTGCTCGGCGAGCTGAGAACGCAGCGCGGTCAGCTGCGCGGCGAGCTCCCGGTTGTCGCTCCTCGTCGTCTCCAGCGCGCGTTCGATCCGCACGATCTCCGCTTTGACCGCGGCGATCGATTCCAGACGCTCCTGATCGGCGATGGCGACGACTGTGATCCCACCGACAAGTAAGAGGCATCCGACCGCGACAGCAAGACCTCGCATCTCGCTCCCCAGGACAGCGCACCAGTTCCGGACCGACTCCGATCGCCCCAATATACAACCGGAGGCGCCTCCGCAGGACCTCACCTCGGGGGGGGCGCGGACCCGCGAGGCTCAGACCGTCAGGTCGCTGCGCGCCGCAAGCCGCCGCTCCGCCGCGGACTGGCCGCTGGCGAGGTGCGCCGGCACGATCCGACGCAGCGCCTCCGTATCGCGCGCCGTCATCGCCTCGAGGATGATCCTGTGCTCGTCCGCCATGGCGAGCAGGTCGTCGTGCTGACCGAACAGCCAGCGCAGACGGGTGAGGAAGACGGCGATCAGCTCTCCGAGCATCTCGTTCGCGGCGAGTTCGACGGCGACCTCATGGAACTCCGCCGCCGCGATCCTCGCCGCCTCGGAATCCTCGGCACGTGCGGCCGCGAGCTCGCGCTCGTACGCGGCACGGATGCGGGCGATACCCGCCTCGTCGTGCCGCTCCGCCGCGAAGACGAAGATCAGCGTCTCGATGGCCTCTCGCACCTCTGCGAAGTCCTGGATGTCGCGGTGCGTGAACTCCCTCACGACAGCCCAGGTACGAGGACGCGCGACCACGATCCCCTCGGCGACGAGCGTGCGGATGGCTTCGCGGACCGGAAGGCGGGACACGTTCAACTCCGCGGCGATGTCCCGCTCGACGAGTCGTGCACCCGGCTTCCGGTGTCCGAGGATGATGTCGTCACGAAGGATGCGGGTGACCCGCACCGACTCGAGTTCCCCGCCTGCTGCTATAGCCCCCGCCATCTGGGCATTGTCGCACCCCTGCCGGTGTTCCTCAACTTTTGGTATCCCAAGGCTCCGCGCCGATGGACCCCGACGACCGGGCGAGAGGATGCGTCCCCCCACCCGCATCGATGGTCAGGGCAGACGGTTCGCGCGTGCGAGGTTCTCCGTCAGCTCTTCCGCGTTCTGTCGGACCACATACGCCGGACGGTCACGCTCGACCCGCCACGACTCGCTGAGCGGTCCCACGTTGACGGTGTCGAACCCTGCCTCGTCGTAGAAGCGGGTCACGAAGGCGACAGCCTCCGCATCATCACCGGCAGTCGCCAACGCCCGCCGGTTCGGCGTGCCGGCAGGAGTGCCGTCCGACGTGATCTCCGAGGCGAAGATGTGGTTGAAGGCCTTCGCGATCTTGGAGTTCGGGAGCGCGCGCTGCACCAGCTCCGACGTCGTCGTCTCCCCCTTGTCGAGGGCTTCGATGTGCCCGTCCCGCTCGAAGTAGTAGTTGTTCGTGTCGAGCACGATCTTGCCGGCGAGTTGCTCTGCAGGCAGGTCGTCGATCGCGCGGAGTGGCACCGTGACGACCGCGACGTCCGCAGCGGCGGCGGCATCCTCCGCAGTGGCGGCGCGAGCGTTCGGGCCGAGCTCGGCGACGAGGTCGGCGAGAGTCTCCGGTCCCCGCGAGTTCGCGATCACCACGTCGTACCCGTTCGCGATCGCCACGCGTGCGACCTGGCTGCCGATGTGTCCTGCACCGATGATTCCGAGAGTTGTCATGTCGGGACCAACGCCGGGCGCTCGAGGCTATTCCCGTCGAGTCCTCCTACGACGGCTCAGACGTCACGGAGCAGGCTCTCCTCGGTGCGGCGGTAGCCCAGCTGCTCGTACAGGTCGATCGCTCCCGTGTTGAAGCCGAAGACGTGCAGACCGATCGAGTCCGCACCGAGCCGGCGCGCCTCCCGCTCGACGGCATGCATCAGTTCGCGCCCGTACCCTCTGCGCCGGTGCTCGGCGGCCACCTCGATGTCCAGGACGAACACATGAGGACGACCTTCGCGCTGACGCACGCCGACCCACAGGATGCCGACCTCCGTCCCGTCGACGGAGGCGGTGAAGAGCTCCTGCCCCGCGGTGTCGAGTCCGTCGGGAAGCTCGGCGATCATCTGACGATGCGACTCGGCGAGCGCCTCCTCCGGGGTGTAGCGACCGGACTCGACGAGGTCGTTCGCGAACCCCTCCTCCGATGCGGCGGCGAACGTCGGGAAGCGCTCCGGGATCATCGGCGACACGTCGACGTGGGAAGCGACGTCGCGCGCAGGGAGCGGCTCGAGCACCATCTGGATGGAGGCCACCTCAAAGCCTCTCCCGCTCGCGAACGCCCGACCGGTCGAGTCCTGCGGGAACAGCTGCATGCCGACCTGCGTGGCGCCCTCTTCTCGCGCGACCCGCAGGATCTCTGCGAGCAGATCGTCGCTGTGCGCGTCGGTGAACGGCTCGTCGACGACGAGGTCGAGGAGGAAGAGCTTGTCGTCCCGCAGAATCAGCAGGAGCGTCCCGACCTCCCCTTCCGCGTCCATGACCACGCGCATGACCCGCGCGGTCGCGGTCGCGGCGGAGCCCGGGAACACCTCACCGAAGAGCTGATCGACGTGGGCGACCGCGTCGACGCCGGGGCGCCGGTCCGACGCCCTGTTGCCGTCGATGAGACGCTTCCGCGCGGCGGACCGCCATTCGTCGAAGCGTTCGGCGGGCAGGGGCATCAGCTGCACGGACATGCGTCCATCCTGCACCTCAGCTGCGGGTGAGCGCGTCTTCCGCTGCGACCCAGGCGAGCATGGCGCACTTGACGCGTGCGACGTACTTCGACACCCCACCGAGAGCTGCGGCATCTCCGAGCAGCTCCTCATCGGGTTCGATCTTGCCGCGGGAGCGCATCGCCTCGCGGAATGCGGCGATGCGCACCTCGAGGTCTTCGACGCTGAGCCCCTCGGCGAGCTCTGCCAGCAGCGAGGCGGATGCCTGCGAGATCGCGCAGCCGTGTCCCTCCCAGGCGATAGCCTCGATGCCGCCGTCGGCTCCGCGGTGCACCTGGAGGGTGATCTCGTCGCCGCAGGTCGGGTTCAGCTGGTGCGACTGCGCCGGGATCTCCTCCCGCAGCCCATACCCGTGCGGGGTGCGCGAGTGGTCGAGGATCAGCTCCTGATACAGGTTCTGCAGGTCGCTCATGCGCCCCTCCGGAAGAAGTCGATGGCTCCGGCGACGCCCTCGATCACGGCATCCACCTCGGCATCGGTCGTGTAGAGATAGGTGCTCGCCCTGGTGGACGAGGTCACGCCGAGCCGGCGGTGCAGCGGCTGTGCGCAGTGATGGCCGACGCGCACCGCGATGCCGAGATCGTCGAGGAACTGCCCCACGTCGTGGGAGTGGATGCCCTGGACGTCGAAGCTCGCCAGTCCCACGCGGGGCAGGTCGATACCAGCGCCGAGCACGCGCACCCCGTCGATCGCGCTCAGACCGTCGACGAGTCGTCGACCGAAGGCCGCCTCATGCGCGGCGATACGCGGCATCCCGACCTCGGTCAGGTAGCCGACCGCTGCGGCGAGCGCGATCGCCTGCGACACCCGCTGCGTGCCCGCCTCGAAACGCTGCGGCGGCGGAAGGTACTCGGCTTCGGTCGTGGTGACCGTCGTGATCATCGAGCCGCCCGTCAGGAAGGGCGGCATCGCTGCCAGCACCTCGCGGCGGCCGTAGAGGGCACCGATCCCGGTGGGTCCGAGCATCTTGTGTCCGGACAGCACGGCGAAGTCGACGTCGAGGGCGCGCACATCGAGGGGCAGATGCGGTGCCGACTGGCAGGCGTCGAGCAGCGTCAGCGCCCCGACCTTACGGGCGAGCGCGACCAGCTGCTCCACGGGATTGATGACTCCCAGAACGTTGGAGACGTGCGTGAAGGCGACGAGCTTGGTGCGTGCCGTGATCAGCTCGGCCGCGGCGTCGAGCCGCAGGGCACCGTCGTCGTCGAGGGGGATCACCTTGAGCGTGGCGCCGGTGCGGGCCGCGAGCTCCTGCCACGGGATGAGGTTCGCGTGGTGCTCCATCTCGGTGGTGACGATCTCGTCGCCCTCTCGGAGCCGCAGGCGCTCCGCAGCCGCACCGCCACGCCCGAGCGACGCGTTCGAGAGGGAGTACGCGACGAGGTTGATCGCCTCGGTGGCGTTGGAGGTCCAGACGATCTCGTCGTCGTCCGCGCCGACGAATCGGGCGACGGCCGTGCGGGCGTCCTCGAACAGCTCGGTCGCCTCGGCAGCGAGCGTGTGCGCACCGCGATGCACGGCCGAGTTCATCGAGGTGGCGAAGTCGCGCTCGGCGTCGAGCACAGCCACCGGTCGCTGTGACGTCGCCCCGGAGTCCAGATACACCAGCGGACGCCCGTGCACCTGTGCACCCAGGATCGGGAAGTCGCCGCGAATGCGCCGCACCTCGGCGTCGTTCAGGGGGGCGATCACGTCGAGACCGGGAGAAGTGCTCATCCCTCCATGTTCCCACCTGCGGACCGGGGGTGGGCGCGACGGGTCAAGGGCCGCCGAGAGTCTTCGCGTCGGCGGCCGCGTCGTAGCGGTCCTGCGCGTCACGTACGTCCTCGACATGCGACTCCGCCCAGACCTGCAGCGCCTGGAGCGGCGCATACAGCGTGCGCCCGAGCGGAGTGAGCAGATAGCGGGAGTGGCCGTCGTCTCCGACGCCGCGCTCCAGCATGCCGTCGCGTTCCAGGGCGCGGAGCGTGTCGACGAGCACCTTCTTCGTGATTCCGTCCATCCTGGTGTGCAATTCGCCGAAGCGCAGAGGCTGCTCGTGCAGGAGGACGACGATCATCGCGGTCCATTTGTTCGCGATGCGCGCGAGTGATGCGCGCGACGGGCAGCTGGCCGAGAACACCGTCCACGTGTTCGACATCCGCTGCCCCTTCCGGTGACGTTGAAGTAACCGCGCCCCTGCCGAGACGCTGGATGCTCCACAGTACCGACCCATCGAGAAGGAGCATCATGTCGGCGATCGACGTCGTAGGACAGTACGGTGCGGCCATGGCCGCCGGAGACATGGAGGCGCTGGCGGCGACCTTCCATCCGGATGCCGTCTGGCACCAGCCCGGAGCGAACCAGCTGTCAGGAGATCACGTCGGCCCCGACGCGATCATCGCGCACCTGGGACGGTTCATGCAGCTGAGCGGGGGCACGTTCGCCCTCGAGACGGAGTCGGCGACCGAGAGCGGTGCCCTGGTATCCGCCACCGTGCGATTCCGCGCGCAGCGCGTGGGGCACGATGACCTCGATCAGCACGTTCTCGATCAGCACGGTGTCGACGTGTTCCGTGTCGCCGACGGCCGCATCGTCGAGGTCTGGCTGATGAGCGAGGACCAGGAAGCGGAGGATCGCTTCTGGGGTACGGCCTGATCCGTCCCCCGATTCGAGCGACGCCGGGTGGTCGCGGACCTCGACCGCCCGGCGTCCGCGCCTCTAAGCTCGTCCCATGATCGCCCAGGACACGCTGTTCACCTTCGTCGTCGCGGCGTTCATCATGGTCGTCATCCCCGGGCCGACCGTGCTCTTCACGATCGGCCGAGCCATGGCGCTCGGCCGGATGGGCGGATTCCTCAGCATCCTGGGCACGGCGGTCGGATCGATCGTGCTCGTCGTCGCGGTGGCTCTCGGCGTCGGCACCGTGATCGCGCAGTCGGTCGTGCTGTTCACGATCGTCAAGGTGCTCGGCGCCGGCTACCTGATCTTCCTGGGCATCCAGGCGATCCGCCACCGGAAGGACGCGGCGAGAGCCATGGCCACGGCGCCGGCGAAGCGCTCGGGCTGGCGGCTTCTCACCGAGGGCTTCGTCGTCGGCGTCACGAACCCGAAGTCCATCGCGTTCTTCCTCGCGATCCTCCCGCAGTTCGTCGATCTGCATGCCGGATCGGTGCCGGCGCAGCTGTTCCTGCTCGGGGTGGTCGTCGTGGTGATCGGCGTGAGCTGCGACGCCGTATGGGTGCTCCTGGCGAGCGCCGCCCGTGACTGGTTCGGTCGCTCGCCCCGACGTATTGAGGCGATGGGGGCAACCGGTGGCGGGCTGATGATCGCTCTCGGCGCTTTCCTGCTGGTGTGGAGCGAGAAACCCGCCACCGCGTGAACGCTCGAACTCACATCCTGGCGTAGCGGGCCCGGGCGATGCAGAAGACGCCGTAGACGGCGAACCCCGCGCCGACAGCACCCAGGACGAGTCCGCCGAGGGGCAGGTCGAGCAGACTGTGCAGGGCGGCATCGAGCCCCGCGCCCTTCTCCGGGTCCTGCGTGACGGCGGCGACGACGAAGAGCACCCCGGTCACGGCGACGGCGGTGCCTTTGCCGAAGTAGCCGATCACTCCCAGGGTCACGATGCCCCTGCGGGCGACTCCCGATGGCAGGTCGAGCAGCTTCTCGAAGCCGCGGGTGAAGCCGCCGACGATGAACCCGACCCCGACCCCGACGACCGAGAGCCCTACGACGACCAACAGGGCGACGCCGCCGGGCGCCGAGAGCAGCACCGCGCTCAGGGTCTTCGACGCCGTCTCGGAGTCGGCATTGCCACCCACGGCGTAGATCAGGGCCATGCCCCCGACGATGAGGTAGGCGGCGGCGATGCCGAACAGCTTGACGCGCTGACCCCACTTCTTCGTCTCGGCCGGATCGGCGGCGAGGAAGGCACTGGCGATCTGCCACACGGCGAGCGCGATCAGCCCGGCGGCCACGAGCACGAGCAGCAGCCCTCCGATCGGGCTCTGGCGGATCTGCTCCATGGCCCCGTCCTGGTCGGCGTCACCGGAGGCGCCGGCCGCGATGGAGATCGCCACCGAGCCGATGATGACGTGGATGAGACCGAGGACGACGAAGCCGGCACGGGCGACCCGTCGGAACGTCGACGACCTCTTGGCGACGCGCGCCGCGTTCTTGACCGTGCTCATCGTTGAAGCGTATCCGTCGTGCGGAACCCCGCCGAGGGGCTTGATTTCGCCTCGCCTGTCGCTCCCGCCCTGTCGCTCCCGACCTGTCGCTCAGGCGTGCGGCATGATCGGCTGCCGGAGGATGGTGCGCAGCTTCGCCGGATCGGCACGGCGCAGGTCGCTCAGGTAGATCTCGTGATGGAGCCCCCGCATCTGGAACCCGTTGTCGGGGATGAAGTGGTGATGCAGCTCTTCGAGCACCGGTCCTTCGTCGTCGAACGGTCCGACGTGGAGTGTCTGTACGCAGCTGCCCTCGTCGAGGGTCTGCAGCCGCACGGAGTCGAGCGCAGGGATCGGCTCCCTCTTCTTCACAGCCTTCTGCGACACCGACTCGACGGCTGCCGCGAACATCGCGGGGGTGATGTGATCGCCGACCATGATCATCATCGTCCACATCCAGGCCGACTTGTCACGGCGGGAAGTGAACGACTCCATGTCGGGCGCATGCCAGAGTCCCTCGAGCGGCATGACCACGGTGTCGATGCCGAGGTCGTTCCGACTCGCGAACTTCAGCGCGTATGCCAGGGGGAACAGCGCCGACACGGCGTCCCGATAGGCGGGCGCGGTGTTCGGGTCTCCTGCCCCGTCGATCATCAGGTACTGCAGGGGCGGCACCTCGACGACGCGGAACTCGCCCCGCTTCGCCCGGTACGCGTCGAGTGTCTTCTTCGGATCGATGGCCGCCATCACGTGCCTCCCTGGATCGTGCGCTCAGTGTCGCACGGGCCACGGACACGGGGTGGGTGCGCACGCGCGCCCACCCCGCCGGCCTCAGGCCGGTTCGACCGGAAGCCAGAGCTCGCACGACGCGGAGTCACCGCTGAACTCCAGGTAGCGCACGACCGACGGGCCTGGGCGCAGCCTCCACGGGTTCGACGGGAACCACTCCGTCGCCGTGGCCGCCCACAGCGTCTGCAGAGCGGCGGGGAAGGGCCCACTGGCGGCGAAGACCGCCCACGATCCCTCGTCGACCGGAAGCACGTCGAGGTCTTCCGGAACCGATGTCGTGCTCTGCACCGCGACGCCGTGCAGATACCTCAGCAGCGAGCCTTCCGGGGCGTCGGGTTCGACGTCTGCCGTGACGGCCAGGATCCCCGAGGGCTCGGCATCGCCGAGGGTCTTGAGCCGCGCATGCTCCTCGGGCGGGATGGCCGCGATGTGCGCCTGGATGTGCGGATTGGCGCCTTCGTGGATCAACGGAACCTCCACGGCGTGACCGACGAGCACGAGCGCGGGCCGGTGGGTGATGGTGACGTGCATGGGGATGCTCCCTTCCACGCTCAGGCGGAACCGGAGCGAGGGTTGTGTACGGAGAGGGCCCCCGTCACGGCGCGCATCGGCCGGTCCGATGCCGTGCACCGCGCGGAAGGCGCGAGCGAACGCCTCGACCGAGCCGTATCCGTGGCGCACGGCCACATCGAGCAGGCTCGGAGCGCCGGCTGCGAGTTCCGCTCCCGCGTGCGTCATCCGGCGACGACGCACGTACTCCGAGAGCGGCATCCCCGCCAGCGCCGAGAACATCCGACGCAGGTGGTACTCCGTCGTGCCGTTCTCACGGGCGAACGCGTCGATGTCGATCTCTCCCGCGACACCGTAGGTGTCGACGAGGTCGACCAGGGCGTTCAGCGTGCCGATCATGAGGTCCTCCTTTCCCCACCATCGTCGCTGCGCATCTCATCCGCCGACCCGACTTCTCCGGTCGGATGCGATCGGTTCTCCGTCGACGCCCGGTCAGAGCTCGACGGGAGGTGCCGGCTCCGTCCCCGACTCCTCGGGATGACGGGCCAGGTTCACGATCCCGGCGACCAGCCCGCCCCAGACCGTGACCATGGCGATGATCATCATGACGACAGCGATCGGAGTCATGCGCTCGCTCCCTTCGTCGTGGTGCCAACGGCCGGGATCGCGGACGTCTCCGCATCCGGCTCGTACTCCTCTTCGACGAGGAACTCGTCGTACTCGGGATCGTCCTTCGCGTGGGAACGGCCGCTCCACGGCAACGCCGACAGGACCAGGGCCAGCACCACGAGGGCGATCACCATGCCCCATCCGAAGACGGCGAGGAACCAGGCGGGGTAGCCGCTGTAGGGCTCGGACGTCTTCGCGATGAGCTCGCTGATGAAGAGGTACCCGAGCACGACGGGTGCCAGCACGCCGACGAGCAGCTTCCAGATCGCGCCCACCCGGAAGCTCGATCGACGATTGAGGTGCTCGACCAGCACCGGCAGCTTGTGCAGCAACCAGGCCACGATGATCACGGCCACCAGGGCGACCGCCATGATGCCGAAAGAGTTGACGAAGGCATCGACCGTATCGAGGACGGAGAGCGCCGTCGTCGTCGAGAACAGCGCCATCGAGACGATAGCGAGCGGGATCGCCACGGTCAGGGTCGTGCGCACACGCGCCCAGCCCAGCTTGTCCTGCAGCGCGGCGACGATCACCTCGAGGATGGAGATGAGCGAGGTGACTCCGGCGAACACCAGAGCCCCGAAGAAGAGGACGCCGATGATCGATCCGCCCGTCGCCTGCGACACGATCGTCGGGAACGCGATGAACGCCAATCCGATGCCGGAAGAGGCGACTCCCGCCACCTCGGTCCCCTGCGCCTGCGCCATGAAGCCGAGGGCCGCGAAGACACCGATGCCGGCGAGGATCTCGAAGCCCGAGTTCGCGAAGGCCACGACGAGTCCCGAACCGGTCAGGTCGGTCTTGCGCTTGAGATACGAGGAGTAGGTCACCATGATGCCGAACGCGACCGACAGCGAGAAGAAGATGTGGCCGTACGCGGAGGCCCAGACGCCCGGGTCGGCGAGTGCCTCCCAGTTCGGGGTGAAGAAGGCGTTGAGGCCGTCCATCGCACCGGGGAGGAACAGCGACTGCACCACGAGGATCGCGAACATGACCGTGAGCAACGGCATCAGGATCATGTTCGCCCTGCCGATGCCGCGCTTCACACCCAGCGCCATGATCACGATGACGATGAGCCACACGACCACGAGAGGGATGCCGACCTGGGGGACGAAGTCGGTCGAGACGCCGACTTCGGCGACGTCCGCCGAGCGCAGGAAGTCGGCGAAGAAGAAGTCGTTCTCGTTGCCCGCACCCCAGGTGAGCTGGGCCGAGAACCAGGTGTACATGGCCGCCCACGCGATGATCACGGCGTAGTAGACGGCGATCACGACGCAGATGAGCACCTGCCACCATCCGAGGGGCTCGGCAGCACGGTGCAGACGACGGAAGGCGAGAGGCGCCGATCCGCGGTATCGATGACCGATCGCGTAGTCGAAGAACAGCAGCGGGATGCCGGCGGTCAGCAGCGCGCACAGGTACGGGATGAGGAATGCCCCGCCGCCGCCCTCGTAGGCGACGTAGGGGAACCGCCAGATGTTCCCGAGGCCGACCGCTGAGCCGATCGCGGAGAGGATGAACACGTTCCGCGAGCCGAAGGCTTCGCGTCTGTGGGTCTGCGTCGTGGCGGAGGACATGCGGACGAGGCTACCCGAGGGCTGAGCCGAACGTCGGGTCGGACACAGACACGAGACGATCCCGCCGCTTCAGCCCAACGCCTCCGCCAGCTCGGCCAGGCGGGGGAAGCGCCCGTCGAAGGCGTCGGTGTCCTCGGGCGGATCACCTGCCGGACGCGGTACGTACGCGGTCCTCATCCCCGCGGCTCCGGCGCCTCGGAGATCCCAGGCGTGTGCGGCGACCATGAGCACGCGCGTCGGGTCGCCGCCCGCCTCCTCCACCGCGAGCCGGTAGACCCGCGGGGAGGGCTTGTAAGCCTCGACGGCGTCCGCCGATAGCGCTCCGTGCCACGGCAGTCCGGCGTGCTCCCCGAGCGCGTGCAGCGACTCCGGGTTCGCGTTCGACAGCCCGAGCACACGGAAGCGGGCGGCGAGACGCTCGATGCCCTCGCGCGAATCCGGCCAGGCGGGAAGACGCTTCGCCGCGGTCGCGAGGCGATCGACGGTGGCGGCATCCGTGATCCCCGCGGTCTGCGCCACCAGTGTCGCCGCCTCGCGATCCAGGATCCCGGAGTCGACGTAGTCGCGCTCACCCCGTGCGATCCGGCGCTGCTCCCCGTCGATATGACGTTGCCAGACGGCGAGGAGTCCATCGGAATCACGGGGAGAGCCACCCGCCTCCTCGATGGCAGCGCGAAGCCCTCCGGGCTCATCGACCAGGGTGCCCAGCACATCGAAGACGATCGTGGTGATGTCGCGAAGCATGATTCGAGTCTGCCCCGACACGGGAGCCCAGGGGCCGGGAACGAGAAAACCCCCGCCGGAGCGGGGGTTCTTCTGCGGAGACAAGGGGATTTGAACCCCTGGTCCCCGTGAGGGGACTCCACCTTAGCAGTGCCACGGGAATCGCGCTGGCCGTGTAATCGTGCGGCTTCGCGCATCGGATGCACGCCAGTTCTCGGCGTGTGCGGCGGTGCGACTCCCCTGCTGCTCCCCTGGCCAACCGACTGGGATGTCGGATTCAGGTCTTGCAGATGCCTTCGCAGAAGCGATGCGGCGTTCGAATTGCGCTCGCCCCTATGAGGCTCAGCCTGGCGTATTCGTTCACTGTCAGTCGCGGCGTACGGCGGTGTGCCCGTGGTGCGCGGCACAATGTCGGGGTGATTGGCAGCGGCTCGCGCGTTCGGGCATGTACGACGCTGACGGGCAGCCGGTGAAGGGCTTCCGTTTCATCACGCTCAGCGCTCCCAGCTGTGGTGCTGTTCACAGAGTCCCGAAGCCGTGGGACAAAGCACGGCGACGATGTGAGTGTGGAACCATACACGCACCCTCCGGCGTCGATTTGCGCGGTCTCCCGATCGATCTGGACGGATACGACTACTGCAGCCAAGTGGCGTGGCACGGTTGCGCCTGCGGCAGCTGCGATACGGCGCATTGCATGGCCTGAAGTTGCCGACATGAAAAGGGTCGAGTTCGGACGGGGGCGGTGAGAACGGCGCCAGCCGCACGCGCAGCCGCTCCCGTCCCGCCCTGCGACCGCGAAGCGGTCGCCCTTGTTCATGGATGGGAATTTTCCGCGCTTCGCCCTACCAGTTGCCCCGCTTATCCCATCGCTGCTCAAGCACCTGGAGTTGGGACTGAGTTGCGATACTCGTGGTCCCTGTCGGTGCCCATCCAGAGTTTGCGACAAACGGGATCAGCGAATATCGGACGGCAGCCGGATGATGCCAAAGGTCAGGACATGTGGCTGAACCCACGAGGTGAATAATGTCCGCCAACCCTGGAACTGAGGCGCTGGACGCAACCAAAGCTCGTGCGTGAGCGACACCTCCTGCACGCACCGTCGCCAGTGCTCGCGGAATCCGTGCCTGACGGCTACGTGGGTACGCGATGCGCCCATATGGCGACGCCTGCGCAACACTCAAAGTGGAACTTGCGCTACTCGGGTCGTTCGTCTCTGCGAGAACGCTGCACCAAAGATGTCCGTCACAGATATTGTGCGACTCCACATCACCGCCAACAGCGCGAAGCGCGCCTTCGGCAAGTTGGACAACGAAGTCCTGTCGGCTAGCTCGTTCTGCGTCGCTAAGAGAGACGCTCGCCCGGGCGACTGTGACGAACGCGGCGTGAACCGCCTCGTCAACGAGAAGCGTCTCAACCCAGGTCGCGCCTCGTCGTTGATTTAGATCGATCTGCGGGAGGTCGTCGGGCACCTTGCGTCGCGTAGGCGTAGCCGCGTCGCGCAAGCCGGAGTGAAATCCACCGTAGATGCCCTCGAGGTCACTGAGTAGCTGACCGATGTTGTTCACACCACTCGGAGTGCAAGAAACGGCTCGCTTGATGAGATCAAGCTGATGGCCCGCGCCGTGGCAGAAACAGTTGCAACTTGACAGTCGCGCACTTTCGCATGCGTGATTATGCTCTGGAAGTAGTTGTGCCGCCGGTGACATACAAACTCCTTTTGACAGCATCTTCGCCGCCTTCTACGCACAGCATATCGACGGTACTGGCGCGGGTGTCGCAGATGCTAGGCACTTCTACTCGACGGGTGGCTGCTCCTCCGAAACCTCGGCCTCAACATTGTGGAGCCTCGACCATGCTTCGAGCCCTCGTTGACCACAGTCGCAATTTTGCAAGTACGCACCGTTACGGATTTCCTCAGGAGCGGACTTAGCCGCGGGGGTCTCCCGATTTCTCACCTTCGCACCGAGCCTCGACGTCGATAGCCGCAACCTCCAACTTGGATGAGTCAGCCACTGGCCGGTGCCCCAGATCGACAGCGCGCTCTGCACTCGCCGCACTCGGCGCTGATACAGGCTGTCTGCCCGTTCGTACCGCTCGTCGTTCCACTGATCGCGCTCCTCGTTATAGTGAAACCAAGCATGGAGAACGCTGAACTCGTGCTGGAGCGTGAAATGCCAGTCGTACAACCACTGTCGCGCCCAAGCGCTCCTCCGGGGCTGAAGCATCATGAGGTCGACTGACTCTTGCACGGCCCAGTTGATCGTGTGCATGTCGTAGTAGTGTGCCGTAGCTCCGTATGGAGGAACCAAGCGCATAAACGCAACTTGCGGGCCGTCACTCGAAACCCACTCGTCACCGACGCCAAATACCGTCTGCAGCTTAAGCTTGACCCACTCTTGGCGTGCATCGACGGCGCGATCGTTACGTGCAAAGACGCGCTGCATAATCGGCCCGACGATTGCGCCTATCACGCCGGAGAGCGCACCAACGAGGACGACCACCCACAACGGCCCACTTGCGCTCACGGTACTCACCCTAGCGCTGCACTTCGCCAGCGCCACGGCCCGAGCAAGCAGGGTACTGGTCAAGCCTTATCGTCCCGCGAAGCGAGTGGTTGCGGGTCAGGTCACTCAGCCCGATAGCGACCGTCGAGCGCGATCGTATGAAGACGCCAGCGTGACAGCGTGCTCTTGCCAGTGTTCAACCTTGTTGCGGCTTCGAGCAGGGTGTACTTCTGATCACGCATCGCGTACGCAGCCACGATTCGCGTGTACGCATCCAGTTCTGTCTGCAAATTTCCCAGGGCACCGAGGAGTTCATCAAGTTGCTCAGACTCTTGGAGCTCATGCACCTTCACCCGTCCACGATCAGCCGTAAAGTGCGTGCGGGTGCCTTCCCGATCAAGCCTTTGGGAATCGGAGCGCGTCGGTTGTACCCAGCCGCCGCAGTCCTCTCGCTTGCCGGGGTCGACATTGAGCATTGAGCGGAGGGAGACGGCCTCCGGGGTACGTTGGCGTGTCCGGCTTCACTCCGGAGGCCGTGTCGTTGCGGATAAGTCGTTCTCCACGAAACGGGCTGCCGAGTCCTGGGAGCGCCAGCAGAAGGAAGCGTTGCACGGTGGCGGGTTCGTGTCACCGCAACGAGCCAAGACCCCGGTATCTGAAGTTGCGGCTGCGTTCCTCGAAGCTCGTTCAGGCCAGGTCGCCCCACACACTCTGCGCACGGATCGAGACGACCTCGCCCCCCGAAGTTTGCCGCTCGTCCTATCGGGGCAGTGTCTAAAGCAGATGTGCTCTCCCTGCTCACTGATCTGTTGGGCAGCCGTGCTCACTCGACGGTCTCGCGGACGAGGACGACCCTCTCTGCGCTCTGGTCGTGGGCTGTTCGGCAGCGTCTTACGCCGTCGAATCCGGTGCGTGGAGTACGGATGCCGTCCGGGGCTGTCCAAGCTAACGAGGGCGCTCCGCGGACGGCATCGATTTTGGCTCGCATACTCGCCACTCAGCGAGAGCGGTCGCCGCATGGTGCGCTCATTACCGAGTGGCTGAGCCTTTCGGGGCTGCGCTGGTCTGAGCTGCGGGCGCTGCGGGTCGGAGACCTGGCAACGAGCGCGACGGGCCTGCAACTGCGTGGCACCTACTTCCGTCGGGCGGTCGCCTGGACGACGACCTCGCCTGAGCACACGATCCACGATCT
Source organism: Microbacterium sp. R1 (assembly GCF_015159725.1). NCBI lineage: Bacteria > Bacillati > Actinomycetota > Actinomycetes > Micrococcales > Microbacteriaceae > Microbacterium > Microbacterium sp. R1. The sequence continues at coordinate 77,073 of NZ_JADDUD010000006.1, forward strand.
CCGGCACTTCGCCGCGAGCACGTGGCTCCGACAGGGCATCCCGATCAACCAGGTTGCGGCGTGGTTAGGCGACGATCCGCGCACCGTTTGAAGGTCTACGCGCACGTACTCGGAGAGGCGCAAGACATCAAAGCGCTGCACCGCTTGAACTCGCCGCTCCCCTCACACTCCCCTGAGAACGCGTCAAACCCGATTCGCAGGAAGGAGGATAGAACCTCGTAAAAAGGGCTCTGACCAGGGAATCTACCGCGGAGACGAGGGGATTTGAACCCCTGGTCCCCGTGAGGGGACTCCACCTTAGCAGGGTGATCCTGACGAAATTGCGGCTCCGAGACGCTGGACCTGATCAGCCGAGGAAGCTCCTGCTCTTGGCGGATGAACAGGGGTTCTCAGGATGCACGTGAGGCACTTCCGGCACGCGAGAGATCATCTGAAACAGTATCCTCGCGATGCCCGGGGACACCTGGGGGACACCTGGCGCCGCTCGGATCAGCGTGCTTGTCGCGGATTCGAGGCCTAGCTCACCGCGTCCGCCATCAAGGCGTGGGCCCGTCACCGCCTCTACAATGCGAAACCCGCGAGGACTGCGACGGGGCACGAAGTGCGGGTGAGGATCACCCAAAAGAAGTCGCCACTCCATCGGCGCCTTCAATTTCTTCGGCGGGCGTGAAGACCCGAGCGGGGCCGACTAGATGTGATGTCCAGGGACGTTGTTGTGTGAATCGCGTGTGATCTGCGGATAGCGAAGGCCTCCTGTTGCGAGATTGGAGCTGTCTAGGAACCACTTTCCGGACTCAGGAGGCCTTCATGTCCCACGCCCATGCTGCTCTCACTCCGCGCGCTCGTCTCCGGCTTGCGAAGCTCGTCGTTGAGGATCGGTGGCCGGCAACGGTCGCGGCGAAGATGTTTATGGTCTCGCCGATCACGGCGCGCAAATGGGCGCATCGTTATCGCGCCGAGGGGGCGGCCGGAATGGTCGACCGTTCCAGTCGGCCCCGGTCGATGCCGACGAAGACGTCGCCAGAGATCGTGAAGCGGATCCTGCGAGTGCGATGGCGCAGACGGTTCGGCCCGGCTCAGATCGCGGGAGAGTGGGTATCCCGGCTTCGACCGTTCATGCGGTGCTGACTCGGTGCCGCATCAACCGGCTCTCGCATATCGACCGGGTCACGGGCGAGCCGATCCGTCGCTACGAACACGACTATCCCGGGTCAATGATCCACGTTGACGTGACGAAGTTCGGCAACATCCCTGACGCGGGCGGTTGGCGTTACGTCGGCAAGTCGCAGGGCGATCGCAACCGGGCGAATACCAAGACGCGCGGCGGGAATCGTCGCGCACCATTGTTGGGCACCGCTTTCCTGCACACCGTGATCGATGACCACTCCCGGGTCGCTTACGTCGAGATCTGTCAGGACGAGAAGGGCGCCACCGCGGTCGGTGTTCTCCAACGCGCGGTCACCTGGTTCGCTGATCGCGGGGTCACCGTCGAACGCGTCCTCTCCGACAACGGATCGGCGTATCGCTCGTTCGCCTGGCGCGACGCTTGCGCTGAGCTCAGCATCAGCCCCCAACGCACCCGCCCCTACCGACCGCAGACGAACGGCAAGATCGAGCGATTCCACCGCACCCTCGCCGACGGATGGGCCTATGCACGTTTCTACGAATCGGAGACCGAACGACGCGCTGCCCTACCCGACTGGATCCACTTCTACAATCATCACAGGCACCACTCCACCATCGGAGCCCCACCCCTCAGCAGGCTCAACAACCCGCCTGGACATCACAGCTAGATCTCCCCCGACGGCGCCCAGCCCTTGAACGATCAACCGCCGCCCCTTGAGGCTCGAGTACCCGAGCCTGGAGGCAGTGGCGAGGATAGTAGCGAAGACGCCACGGGCGGTGTTCAGCGCTTGACCCGAGCGATGACAGATTTTCCTCCGCCCATGGGCAGTCCCGCCACGGCCATCTTCAGGGTCGTTGCTCCTGCCAGCCGGCCAGCATCAATCAATGCATCCGCGGGGTTCGTGTACACGACAGCACGCGTGCCGCCCGCGGCCGGTCCGAGTCGGGTCGAGTCGATCCGGACGAAGAAGTGCGCGCCGGTCTCCGGGTCAAATCGCGCGACTGTCGTGTCGCCGCCCCAAGTGAGTGCCTCGTCCCACTTCTCTGTCCGTGCTTCGCTATGCGTTCCTGCTATCCGGCCTTTCCGCGTCGAGTCACAGCGTCGATTCCGACTGCGAGGAGAATCACGCAGCCGAGGATGATGCGCTGGATGATCGGATCCACCTGGTTCAGGTTGAACCCGTTGTTGAGGAGCGCGATGAACACGACGCCCACCACGGTTCGCCATACAGCACCCGATCCGCCTGCGATTGACGTGCCACCGACGACGACGGCAGCGATCACGCCGAACGCGAAGGTGAAGTCATCGGACGCCTGCGCGCTCGCGCTTCGAGACGCGTTTAGCACCCCGGCGAACCCTGCCGCTCCTCCCGCGAGCAGGAAAGTCGATGCGACGATCCATCCTGCCCTCACCCCAGAGAGCCGTGCCGCCTCGGGGTTCGCGCCAGTGGCGTAGACGTATCGCCCGTATCGGGTGCGAGCCAGAAGCACCCAGAAGACCGCCACCGCCAGGAGCGCGAACCATGTCGCGGAGGTGAGCCCGAGGATGCGGGTCATTGCCAGCCCGCGGAAGTCGGGGTCTGTCGGGACGACAATCGACTGTCCGCTGACAAGGTATCCGACACCGAAGATGATGAAGGAAGTCGCGAGCGTGGCGATGAAGGAGTTGATGTTGAACCGGACGACGACGATCGCGTTCACCACACCGCAGACGATTCCGAATGCGATGCCGCCGAGGACGGCGAGCCAAATCGACCCCGTGGCGATCTGAAGCTGGATGCCAACGATAGGTGCAGCGACGTAGACGGCGGAAAGGCTGATGTCGAAGCTGCCGGCGATCATGAGGAGAGTGAAAGGCACGGCCACGATGAGCACCGTCGCCTGCTGGGCGAGAATGTTCGTCAAGTTCTGGGGGGTGAGGAATCCTTGAGTGGACACAGCAAGAAGAACGAAGAGCGCCAGCGTCACCCAGACAATGGCGTACCTCGAGAGATAGCGGCGAATCTGAGCCCCGCGTGGTGAAGTCTGCGCCTCGATCGTGGTCACGGGTTATTCCTTTCCTTGAGGGTGCTGCATGAGGCCATCCGAGCCGAAGGCGAGTAGGGCGATGGCGTGTTCTGTCACGTCATCCCCTGCGAGGGTTCCGACAATCTCTCCCTGCCGCATCACCGCGACGCGGTGCGCGATGCCGATCACTTCCTCCATCTCGGAAGACACGACCAGCACCGCCATTCCTTCTTGAGCGAGTCGGACTATGAGGTCGTAGATCTGTCGCTTCGCACCGACGTCGACCCCACGGGTGGGTTCATCGATGATCAACAGGCGCGGCCGGGTCAGGAGCGACTTCGCGAACATTGTCTTCTGCTGGTTTCCGCCAGAAAGAAGCCCGACGGGGTCCGTAGCGTTGCGCATGCGGACGTCCACTTCGGCGAGCCGCTCAGATACAGCCGCCCGCTCACGTCCGGTCCGGACGAACCCACCTCTGCTGAACTTCTTCAGCGACGCCAACGACACATTGTCCGAGATCGAGAAGCTGAGGAACAGGCCCTCGAGTTTTCGGGACTCTGGAAGCAGTGCGATTCCCCGTTCAACAGACCGCCACGGCTTCCGGCGGAGGTACGGCGACCCGTCGAGGAGCACCGTGCCGGATGTCGATCGATCAGCGCCGAAGAGTGCTCGGACGACTTCAGTGCGCCCTGATCCCACCAGTCCCGTAAGGGCGACAATCTCGCCAGGGGAAACCTGCAGGGAGACATCGTGAAAACCGCGACCGCTGAGACCGGACACTTCGAGCATCGTGCGGCCGCCGCCTTCCGGGTATTGCTTTGATGGGAAGGCCGCAGCCAAAGGTCGACCGATCATGCTCTCGATGAGGGTCTGGGGGCTTTCTACAGCGGCTGCTCCCGAGCGGATGACTCGGCCATCGCGGAGAACCGTGATGTCGTCGGCGATGTCGAGCACCTCTTCAAGGAAGTGCGACACGTAGACAATCGTGGCACCGGCATCTCTCAGCTGCTTCACGATGCGGCGTAACGCGAACGCCTCGTGCGTCGCCAGTCTGGCTGTGGGCTCGTCCATCACGATCAGCGATGATCCCCGCGCGAGCGCGCGCAGGATTTCAACCTTCTGCTGGTCAGCAATGGACAGGTCGCCGACGTAGGCAAAAGGGTCGACGAAGATGCCGCTATCTTCGGTGAGCGTCGCGTAGCGAGACCGCAACGCTCGGGTCCGCACGAAAGGACCGATATGCGGCTCGGTACCGAGGTAGACGTTCTCGATGACCGAGCGGGTTGGAACGAGTGCGAGCTCCTGAGCGACGATCGTAATGCCGTGCCGCAGTGCGTCTCGGGGCGTAGAGAACGAGACGCGGACTCCATCGATCTCGATGGTTCCCTGGTCCTCGCCGTGAACGCCTGCGATCACCTTGCCGAGGGTGGACTTGCCCGCGCCGTTTTCTCCAACCAACGCATGTACCGTGCCCCGCCGGATGGTGACGGCGATGTCACGAAGAGCGTGAACGCCATCAAACGACTTGGCGATGTTCGTGAGGTTAAGGAACGGCGCGGGCGTAGTCATCTTCTCAGCCCTTCCACTGTGCGGTGAAGTCGGCGACGTTGTCGGACGTGATCAGTCCGCCACCAGGGAGGTCCTCGACCGCGTCGATGCCACCTGTCTTCTTGGAGTCGCGGATGGCCGCGACCATTGCTTCGATCGCGAAGCGTCCCTCATCGGCGGGAGCGAGGGCGATCGTCCCGAACCACGTGCCGTCCTTGATGCCGGCGATGGCGGGCTCCGAGCCACCGACACCGATGAGCTTGACCGAGGACATGCCGGCGTCAGCGAGCGCCAGCTGCGCTCCCTTGACCTGCTGGTCCCCGCTGCCCACCAGCACATCGAACTCCGGGGTCGCCTGAATCACGTCCTGAGTCGCTTTGAGCGGCTCGTCGGTGCCAAGGAACCCGCCCTCGGGCTCCGCCACGATCTCCACGTTCTTCGCATCGTCGACCGACGAGTCGAAGCCCGCCCGCACAGCATTGTCGAATGCTGTGCCCTTGAGTCCGAACATGTACACGACCCGGCACGGATCGATGTCGGCGCATGCGTCGGCCGTCAACTGGCCAAGCCGTTCGCCGGTGATCTCCGGAGGCGACACGACAGATGCGGCCACTCCGTCAACCTGCGGATCCGCGGTGTCGAACCTGTCTCCGACGATCTGGTTGAGCACGACGACCTCGAGACCCGCGTCCAAGGCTTCCTGGACGGCCGGGACCATGCCGGCGCCATCGAGCGCCGTCAAGATCACGCCCTGGTATTGCCCGGACGAGATGACGTCCTGGATCTGATTGGCCTGCACTCCCGCGTCGAACTTCGCATCGAAGTCCGTGATCTCCACGTTTTCCTCATCGGCGTAGTCCGCCATCGCGTCGCGGGCCGAAGCCAAGTAGGTGTTCGCCGCGCTCACGTTGAGAAACGCGACGCGAACCTGCTCCTCTCCACCAGACTCGGGCGCATTCGCTGAACAGGCAGTGAGTGCGATGAGAAGGGGAACCGCGGCTGCGGAAACCCACCTCATCCTTTTCTTCGAAAACGACATCATCACTCCTCGGGTGCGGTGCGGGATCGGGATACCCCACGTGAGGAGGAGATTACGAGTGCCTAGACACGCAACACAGGGGCTGCATGCTCAGTTCTTGCGAAGGCTCAGTGCTAAGTGCACAACGTGCTAGAAGGAATCGAGTCTGATGATGCGACACGCCAGCTGAACAGCAAGACGCTGATCCGGGTCGGTCAGGTCGGCGACGAGCAGATCCTGAACACGCGTGAGCCGATTCATCACGGTGTTGCGGTGAAGGCCCAGGGACTCCGCCGTCAGCGTCGGTGAAGACTGAGAATCCAAGTAGCTCTCCAGCGTCTCCATCAGGACTCCGTGCGCATCGGCGTCGAGGATGGGTTTCAGAAGAGTACGCGCATATTCGGCGAACTCCTTCGACGAGTACCAGCCGAACAGGATCTGCTGCACCCCGAGCTCATCGATATGCTGCACGGCGACCCGATCACCACCGGTTTGCGCGATAGTGGCGGCTTCGTGCGCTTCAGCGAGGCTTCGACGCAACCCTGCAAGGCCGAAATACGGTCGCCCGATCCCGGCGGCAACCTTCATGTCCTCGTGTTCAGCAGCGATGGTGAGCAGAGCGCGACGCACACCAGCGATAAGTTTCGATCGCTGGCCGGCTGTCGGTTCCCGATCGGAGAAACCCCAGAGGGTCCACCCGTCTGCACGCTCGATGATGGCTCCATCGATACCGTTGCGCGAGAGCGCTGTCTTGAGCTCATCAGTGCGCGCGAGCACAAGGAGCTCGTTCCCCGATCCGATCGATTGAACATGGACGGCTGAGCACCATCCCTCGACCTTCCATCCCAGAACGCCGATCTGTCGCAGCACAGAGGGCTCTGTACCATCCGACGCGATCACCGCGTTCAGAGCGCCCAGTCTCACGCGGGCGTCTCGCTCCTGCGCGAGGCGGTCGGACAGAAGAGTCGCGACGAGGAACTGGCTTGCGATCTTGAGGATGCTTTCTGCCCCTCGCCGCCACGACGCCGTGGGACTGTCACGCTCGGCAACGAGCCAGAAGCTCGGGGCCTCGTTGATGGCGAGGACGACGGGCTGTATCGCTCGTGCGGTCTGTCCCAGAGATTGGATCGTGTAGACCGGGATGCGGTCTTTCGCGACAAGCGGAGGATCGATCTCGAGGCCGAGCACTGTCCGCCCCTCGAGTCCGACCAGAGCTGTTGTCGCATCCAAGATCGAGTCGACGACACGGAGCATCCCGGACGCGCCTTCGCGAGGGTTGACTCGACTGAGCGCTGTCACCGCATCGACGATGAGCGCAGCGAGCACGCGGTCAGGTTCGGTGATGATCTCTCTGAGGGAATCGACAACGATGAACGTGTCGAGATCCGTCTCGACAAGTGGAATCCCCAAACGGTTGGCAAGCCTTCGCGGGGCAAGGCCGATGTCCAACCCGGGGTTGGTGACGACGACCATGGACGCGGACGCCTCCGATGCCCACCGGAGAACGAGATCGAGGAAGTAGGTGTCCGTTCGCACACGCGAACCATCGATCACCACAGAGGCACCCGTCTGAATCAGAAAGACAGCTCTACCTTGAGGCGCGATCTGAACGTCGAGGACGCTCAGATCGACACCGGCATCGCCGGCCAACAGGGTCGCCTGGCTCAGCAACGGCAGCGCGAGGAGCTGGCGCACGGTGACGTTCTCAGAGGTACGGGGATCCTTCAACATGGCCGGATTCTCCCACGGGCTAGGGCAAGGCGGTCCTCATGAACGAGACGAGGTTCTCCCCCGCGACGGCCGTCGCAACGTTCGTACCAACCCGCTGGGTAAGTCGTGGGATGAACGTCTCGAAGTCCGCAGGCCGGCTCAAGCCATCCACCCAAGGGAGGTCGTCGATGGGCACGAGCAGCCCGCTCAGTATAGGGTCCACGATCTTCGCAACGTCCAACAGGAAGTCGGTGCCCATCCCGACTTGCGATGAACCGACTACCGCGACTGCATGTTCGACGTGATCAAGATACGAGTCCACATCTGGTCGATCCGAAAGGAACGGACCAAAGGCGTTCAGGCACAGGAGAGCCTGCTTGTCCCTCATCACCAGGAGCTGATCGTCGTGGAGGTTGCGCGGATGGGGCTGGAGGGTGGCGCAGGAGGAGTGCGATGCGATGAATGGCTTCTGAGCGATGTCAGCGAAGTGGTCGAACCCCGCCCTCGATAGGTGTGAGACGTCGACCACCATCCCCCGCTCCTCCATGAGGGCGATGGCTGAGACGCCGAGCGCGGTGAGCCGCCCCCCGGTGTCCGATTCGCCGACACCATCGGCCATCATCGTTCGGCGGTTCCAGGACAGCGAAGCCATTCGCACCCCGGACCTGTAGAAGGTGTCGATGAGTTCCAGACCTGACCCGATCGGTTCGGCACCTTCCAGTGCCAGGATCAAGGCGATCCTGCCGGAGGTGAGAGCGTCGTCCAACTCGCTCTTCGTCCGCACGAGAAGAACGTCGTCGGCGTGCTCATCCGCGAGGCGGTACGCCTCCTCGAGCAGGACCATCGCCCGCCGAAGTGCGCCCTCTCCGACGAACTGTTCCTCCGTGCAGATGGGTAGCACCTGGAGCCGGACGCCGCCGGCCCGCAGCTGGGGCAGGAATTCCGCACCGAACGGATCCGGATGGCCGCGCTCTCGCATGTGCCGCACCGCGAGAAGGAGGTCATTGTGAGCGTCCGCGATGATGGGGTCCCCCACGATCGGCTCGGTCATCGCAGCAATGGTCCTGCCGCCTTGACCTGAACACGGCATGCCTCACCGGGAACGTAGGTCAGGGGCACCTCATTGATGGAGGTGACACGTACTGCTGCGGGATCGGCACCTGCGCGCACGGCCGCGTCGACTGCTGCCCACCGGGCTTCTTCGAGGCTGGATTCGCGGCCCTGTTCGCCGTACCGGTAGACCTGGTCGATGCTCCCGGATGCCTCCGCGATCGCCGCACCGTATGCGTTTGCGACCGCGTGGTTGGGAGGACGCACCACTTCGCTCACGCCGGCAACCTCGTCGGGAACGAGATGTGATCCGCCGCCGACAGCGATGAGTGGAAGAACGTGCTTGCTCGCTTTCATCCGTTCGACCATGATCTCGATCTGGCTGTCGACCCATGCAAGCGCCTGACGAACCGTGTCCTCGGATACCGACTCCACGAGGGCCGGGTCGCCGAATCCTTGGAGTCTGCCTCCGCGCACGGAGATATCGGACAAGGTCAGAGTGGATCCGCCGCGCACGCGAGCATCTGTGGACACTCGGTAACCGACAGAATCCGGTCCCACCGTGACACCATCTGGGGTCTCGCCGATGAGGGAGCCGCCGCCCAGTCCGATCGAGATCAGGTCAGGCATGCGGAAGTTGGTGCGCACGCCTCCGACCTCGATGGCGGACGCCGATTCTCGGGGAAAGCCATCGACGAGGATTCCGACGTCGGCCGACGTGCCGCCGACATCGATCACCATCGCGTCGCTCAGCTGCGCCAGCGAGGACGCACCCCGCATCGAGTTGGTAGGCCCCGACCCGAGGGACAGAACAGGCAGTTGCACTGCCTCCTCCGCCGACATCAGCGTTCCGTCGTTCTGCGTCAAGAATGATTCGACGACGAGGGAGTTCTGTGTCAAAGCTGAGTCGAAGCCGCGGACAACTCCACGAGCAACGCCGAGAAGTGACGCATTGAGGATCGTGGCGTTTTCTCGTTCGAGGAGTCCCAGCGCCCCCACGCGGTGGCTGAGGCTGACCGCGAAGTCCGAGCCGAGCTCCTCGAAGAGGATCTCAGCCGCGCGGAGCTCGTGATCGTGGCTTGCCGGAGAGAACGGTGCTGAGATGGCGATGGCTTCGACGACTCCCGCCACCTCTCCCGCGAACGCGCGCACCGCGTTCTCGTCAAGGGGGGATATCTCCGAGCCGTCGTAATTGTTCCCGCCTCGAATGATCGAGACCGGCCCCATGATCGCTGCGAGGAGGTCGGCTGGCCACGCTGCTCCAGGTCGCACGCCGACCGTCGCTGGAGCTGCCAGGCGGAGGGTGCCCACTCGCTGCAAGGATCGACGCTGAATGACGGCGTTCGCGGGATGAGTCGTGCCAAGCATGGCTTGACCGATCCGGTGCTTGTCAACTCCGACGAGGACCTGCTCCAGCGCAGCGCGGATTCCGTCGAAGGGGTCCGGGGTCGTGGCTGCCTTGGTTGCTGCGACGACCGCCCCTTGGTTGTCGACGACGACCGCGTCCGTGTTCGTGCCGCCGACGTCGATTCCGATACGAAGGTCCTTGATCACTGTGCTTCTCCCTCGAATGCGATGTACTCGACGTCGTAGCCGAAAGCGCTCGGGCCCACGACTTCCAGCATTCCTTCACGATTCCATTCCGGCGCGCACGGCATCCCGATGACTCTCACCCGCTGGCCATAGGCGAGCTGCTCGGTCGTGATCGGCTCCGCCGTCTCATGATCGACCATGCAGATCAGGTCGGGCGGGGTGAGGACAGCGACCCCGTCTTCGATTGCGAGCAGCATCTCGTTCTGAATCTCGATGCGCATCGTGCTGGACCCGTTGGCGAATGCCTCGATGACGACGGTTCCCCGCGCGAAGCCTGATGTCGTCCGACGGTCGAGATCGACGATCTTCCCCTCGAAAAGCGTTCGCCCCCCGGTGAACGCATACAGGTCTTCCCACGATCCGGTCCCACCCTGGATCGCCCGAAGAAGCCTCCCGACTTCCGTGGCGTAGGTGAGAGATCCCTGAATCGCGACGGTTCGAGCCGTTCCCGCCGTCATCGAGTATGAGGCGAACGAGTTCGCAAGCCCAAGATTCATCGACGCGTTGCGGATGAGGGTCTCTGCGATTTGGTTGGTCTTGGATACCACGATCACGGTGTTGCCGTGCTCATCCGCCAGTGCCACGGGGGATGCCGAGATTCCGGCGAGAGTGAATACGGTCATCTCGATCTGTGGGAACGCTCGACGCATCCCATCCGCGTCGATGCATGGGAGTCCGAGTTCCGCGGCTACCATGAGCGGCACGAGCGTATTCATCCCCCCGACCTCGACGGGCAGGATCGCCGCGATTTCCTTTCCCAGGTACGATCCGAGAGCGCGCACGGCGTCCGCGTACAGCTGGCCGGAGGGGATCTTCTCGATGATGACGGTCGGAGCGCCGAGCACGCCGATGGTCACGACCAGCGCGTCCTCGGGCAGCTCGTCCGCGCTGATGAGCTTGATCGGACCGAAGTCATTGATCGCCTGATGCGCCATCAGCTTGGCTTGATAAGGATCTCCGCCACCACCATTCCCGAGCAGCGTCGCTCCCAGCGTGAGTGGATCCAGTTCTTCGAGGTCGATGAGTCTCACAGTTTGCCTTCCTTCGTGATGGGTTGACAGTAAAACCCGATCGATGAAACCCGAATGTGCAGACAGCTTTCATTTGCTGACCAGCATGTGCCATGCGCACATCTCGAGGGAGCCGCGGGGGTGAAAGATGGTGCTGTGCAAGCGACAGACAGTTCTATTCTCATCATCGGGCCTCACGACGTCGAACGACTTCTCACTGCAGAAGAGATCATTCAGACGCAGAAAGAGTGCTTCATAGCGCTCTCAGCTGGAACATCGCAGCTGGGTGAACGGGTACTGCTCACAGGCGCAGCCGGCTCCACGGCGTTCTCGTATGCCGCACGCACGACTCCCCACACTCCCCCCGTGAGTAAGTTCGGCGCGGTCGTGCCCGGCAACAAGGCCAGGGGCCTGCCGATGGTGTCCGCGATCGTGGTCGCCCTGGACGCTGACACCGGCCGCCCCGCTGCAATCATCGACGGAGAGGCTCTCACCAGCCGCCGCACGGTGGCGGCCTCCATCGTCGCCGCCCGCACGCTTGCAAACCGAAACCCCAAGGTCGCCGTGATTGGCCTCGGAACACAGGGGACGCTCCACGCGCACGCAGCGGTTGAGCATTTAGGGACCCGAGTCGTGTCTCTCTGGGATCCTCGACCGGCCAAGGCCGCCGCTCTTGCCAGCAAACTGCAGCAAAAATTCAGCGACATCGACGTCTTCTCTGCGCCCTCGCCCGCTGCGGCGGTGAGCGACGCGGATGTCGTCTTCCTCTGCACCAGCAGTTACGAGCCGGTGATCGCCAGCGGCTGGGTCAAAGCCGGCGCCACCATCATCAGCATCGGTGCCTTCGCCCCAGATCGACGTGAAGTGGCACGAGAGCTGATGGAAGAAGCCAGGCTGATTGTCGACCACCAGCCGACGGCGGTACGTCAGTGCGGTCAGATCGTCGATGCGGTATCCGCAGGTGTTGTTCGCGCCTCAGACGTCATCGAAATCGGGGCCGTTCTCGCGGGCCAGGTGGATGCGAGGGATGCCCGGGTCACGGTCTACAGCAGCGTTGGCGTCGGCGTCCAGGATGCCGCCGTCGTCACAGAGCTCCTGCAGCGTGCCGAACACGACCAGCTGCGGAGCATCAACTGGTGAGCGAGAGGCACGTAGTCGTCGTTGGCGCGGGCATCATCGGCCTCTCGTGCGCATTGCAGTTGCGTCGTCGAGGACACCACGTCACCGTATTCGATGCCGGCGAGATCGGCGCGGGAGCATCCGCCGGAAACGCCGGTTGGATCGTCCCGTCACTCTCCGCCCCAGTCGCAGCCCCGGGAGCACTCTCGTACGGTATGCGCTCTCTCTTCCACCGCTCCGGCGGATTCAGTATCCGCGCAACCCCCACGCCGTCGATGATGGCGTGGGGGTTGCGCTTCGCGCGCGCCACCCGGCGCTCCGACTTCGAGGCGGGTCTGGCCGCCACCGCTCGATTCGCCGTCGGCGCGGCCCGATCGTTTGCCGACCTCGAAAAGTCAGGCGTGACGACATCGATCCGATCGGATGGCATGCTGATCGTGTTTGACGATGAAGCTAAAGCCCGTCGCGCACTCCCCTCCTACTCACGCCTGAGTGAGTACGGAATCAACGTGGACGACTACGTCGTCAGCGCGAGCGAGCTCAAACACCTGGAACCCGGCCTCGGACGCTCGGCCAGATCGGGGATCTACTTCCCGGACGAACAGTATGTGGATCCGGAAGCGCTGTGCGCGGGGATTGCGAGTAGAGCCGTGCGGGAGGGAGTTATCATACGCACACATTCCCCCGTCGATCGGGTCACGCAAGCGCCACACCCTGAGGTGCTACTGAGGGACGGCACCACTATCGGCGACTCCATCGTCGTTCTCGCAGCAGGTACGGAGAGCACGAAGCTCGCGCGCGGACTGGGCTACAAGCTGCCGATGCAGGCGGGCAAAGGCTACAGCGTCCGCGTCCGACCTGAGGTGCCGCTCCGGCGCCCCGTTTACATCCCGGATGCAAAAGCCGCGCTCACTCCCACGGACAACGGACTTCGAATCGCCGGAGTCATGGAACTGGGCGGCCGTTCTCTCCGCATCGACGGTCGACGGCTGTCTCACATGCAACAGTCCGCGGAGAGCTATTTCGCCGAGGGCTTTCACCCTGGGGCGTCGCATAAATGGGCTGGCCTTCGTCCCGTCAGCGCCGACAGCCTGCCGGTGATCGGAGCGATCCCGAACACGCGGGACGCGTTCATCGCGACCGGTCACGCCATGTTGGGAGTCACACTCGGGCCTCTCACGGGCGAGTCGATCGCCGATCTGGTGTCCGGAGTACAACGACCTCTCATCGATGCGTTCTCACCCGCCCGCTTCTCGAAGGAACCTCACCATGACCAGGACACAAGTCACTGAACTCCTAGACAGATTCGCCCGTGGTTGGAAAGACCTCGACGGAGACCAGGTGACCTCGTGCTTCGTCGACTCGCCAGCGACGACGGTGATCGGCACAGATGAGGGTGAGCACTTCGAAGGGTGGCGGGCCTACGCGCAGTCGTGGCGAGCGGGACGCCCCACGCACGTGACCACGTTCTCCTGGGAGGACTCGCGCAGCATCGAAATCGCCGGGGATGTGGCCTGGGCTCACGGCGTCATCGACTTCGATATCACGTCGACAGACGCGCGAGCCGTCGGGCGGATGTGGATCACATGCGTCGCGCGTCGAGTGTCTTCCCGATGGCTCATCGCACACCTCCATGCGTCGTTCGCGGGTCCAGTGCAATCCGTCGAGTGAATAGCTCCAATACCGGACGACAAGCACAAGAAAAGCAAGTCCCGAGTCGTTAGCGTCAGTTCATGTCACGAATTCTCTGGATCAACCCCGTCGGAACATCCGCATATGACGCCCCGATGGGCGACGCACTGCGACCAGAAGGTCGTGAGACCACGAGAGTGGATGTCGCCTCCCTCCCGATGGACGGCCCGACGCATCTCGAGTTCAACGCATTCGAGATGGCGGTAGCGCCCGCCACGGCCGGGGCGATCCGATGGGCTCAACAGGAGGGCTATGACGCTGCCGTCATCGGATGCTTCTACGATCCAGGGCTCCGCGCCGCACGCGAGATATCCAAGAGCATGGCCGTCACAGCTCCCGCGGAAGCGTGCCTCCACATCGCGTCCACGCTCGGGGAAAACGTCTCCATCCTCGTCGGACGGCGCAAGTGGATACCCGAGATGCAAGAGAACGTCGAAAAGTACGGATTCACCCGAAGAGTGCGCGACTTCCGCGTCCTCGAGATGAGCGTGAACGAATTCCAGCAGGATCCAGCATTCACCGAGCAGCGGATTCTCGAAACCGCGCAAGCTGCTGTTGACGAAGGCGCCGACTGCGTCGTCCTCGGATGCACCGTCGAGTTCGGCTTCTACCGTCACGTGCAAGAGCAGATCGGCGTCCCAGTTATCGACGCGATCGTCGGCCCCCTTCGATACGCCGAGTTCCTCGCCGACCTCCGCGCCGACCAGGGTTGGTCGCACAGCAAGGCGGTCGGCTACGACACTCCCGCAGACGATGAACTCAGCCGATGGGTCCCCATCGTCGAGCCGATTATCAGCCGGGATCCTAGAGGCTAGTCAGACGCGGCGGGACTGCTGACGATCTGGTTGACTCGTCTTGTTTGGGTTTTCAGGCCGCGTGAGCGGCTTGTGCGTTGATTATCTCGAACTCGATGGGGGTGAGTCTGCCGAGGCGTCGTTGTCGCCTACGGCGGTGGTAGGTTCGCTCGATCCAGGTCACGATCTCGAGGCGGAGTTCTTGTCTCGAGTGCCACCTCTTCTTGTTGAGGACGTTCTTCTGCAGCAGCGCGAAGAACGACTCCATTGCGGCGTTGTCCGCGCATGCGCCGACGCGGCCCATCGATCCGGTGATCCCGCTCTGGCGGAGCAGCTCGACGAACTTCCGCGACCGGAACTGCGATCCGCGGTCCGAGTGCAAGGTCGTTCCGGTGGGCTCTCGCAGCGCGACGGCGTTGCGAAGCGCGGCGACTGCCAGCTCAGCCGTCATTCGTGAATCGAGCGAGTAGCCCACGATTCGGTTCGAGTGGACGTCTTTGATCGCGCAGAGATACAGCTTCCCCTCATCGGTCCAATGTTCGGTGATGTCGGTCAGCCACAGCTGGTCCGGCCTTGTCGCGGTGAAGTCGCGGAGCACGAGATCGTCATGCACCGGTGGTCCCGCTTTTCGGTTCAGGCCGCGCTTCTTCGAGAACACTGACCACAGCTTCTGCTCTGAGCACAGTCGCCACACGCGCCGCTCGGATGCTGCCAGGCCGGCCTCCGCTTCGATCTCGTCGGCGATGAACCGATACCCGAACGCCGGGTCGTCGCGGTGAAGATCGACGGCCGCGTTGGTGAGGTGAGCGTTGTCCCAGTCGCGTTGCGAGACGGGGTTCGCGCGCCACTGGAAGAAAGCTTGCTTGCTGAAGCCCAACACCCGGCAGGTCACCGCGACCGGAATTCGGTCAGCGGCAAGGTCACGGACCAGCGGGAACATCATTTGGGGAGTGACGCTTGCGACAGATACGCAGCCGCCCGGCGGAGGATCTCGTTCTCTGCTCGAGCAACCGGATGCGTTTGCGGGCTTCGCGAAGCTCGGTCGCGTCGGCCTGGGTCACGCCTGGCTTGATGCCGTCTTCGACATCCGCGATCTTGAGCCACCGTTGCAGACACGACTCCGAGACACCGAAGTCCTTCGCGATCCGGCTGATCGGGGCGTCGCCCCGACGCGCGACCGCGATGACGTCGTTTCGGAACTCTTTGGGGAATGCTTTCGGCACGATGACCATCCTTCCGTGAGAACCGAAATCCTCACAGCGTTGGAGTCAACCAGATCGTCAGCAGTCCCAGCTTGGTCACCTTGCCCGAAGGCGACTTGCAGTGCTTCGTCCCTAACCGGGTGGGCCCTCGCAGGTGAGGTTTCATCGACCATGAAGCTCACGGATGGCGCGCTCCCGAGTCGCGATCTGTCGAAGGTGCTGTCCAAAGCGCTCTGGAGGCCTTGGCCGATGCGAACAGCTCCTCCCACAAAATCGCTTGCTTGTCGAGGCGCAACCTCATATGCGTACGCCGAAATCATCGTGCCAGCCCCCACGGCTCCCCCTCTAGACGTCATAGTCGTATATTGACAATGGCACATCGATACGCGTTAGCAGCGTCTTGAAGCCCTGGTCACGGGGCGCGAGTCCTCGCTCGTCTCTGAGCGCGGCGGCATGTGGCTGGTAAACGGTGGGCTCCCGGCGCGCCTCGTGGCTGTAACGACTCTACGGACGGTAGAGGGCGCGCCGAACGCTAGATGCCCCGACTCCTAGTACGCGACCAATGCTCTCCCAGCTCTGATTCTCGGCGCGCATGCGCTCGGCGGTATTGATTCTTTCGGGCGTCATGACGCTCGGCCGGCCGCCGGTTCGTCCCTGGCCACGGGCATAGTCAAGGCCGCGCTGTGTATTGTCGCGAATCGTGTCGACGCGGAGCTGCGCGAATACGGCGACGATGCCGAAGAGCGCTCGACCCATCGGGGTCGTCGTGTCGATCATCGGCTCGGTGAGGCTAACGATGTTCACCTGGCGGGCGTCGAGATCTTGCAGCGTCTCGATCAGAATGCGCTCGCTGCCGGCGAGGCGGTCAAGGCGGCGCACTTTAAGGGTGTCCCCCGGTCGGAGGTAGTCGAGACAGGCGAGCCACTGGGGCCGGTCGGTGACGCGGCTGGACTCGCCGTGATCGACGAACACTCGTTCGCAGCTGGCGGCGCGCAGCTCGGCTTCTTGCGCCTCTGGGTTCTGGTCTCGCTTCGAGACGCGGGCGTATCCGACTACGTGTGCCATGCCGAAAACGGTAGCGCCCATGATTCGGTGCGTTTAGGTTTCGGCAGGGGGTTTCGGCGGATCAATCGTCGGCGTGTCGCGCATCTAGTTGTCGATGTCCGAAGTCGTCGGCACTTCTGTCCGAAGTCCTCAACACTCGTGCGCGTCAGCCGATCCCACATGGCGGGGAACCCGTCTCATACCCCATGGGCTATGAGACACCGCGGGTAGGTGAGACACCTACATCAGTTGAGGGGCCAATCGGGTCTAGAGATCGCGCGAGCTGGTGCCGAGCAGTCTGATATCGGGTTCGTGCGGTCGATGCGGAGATGCCGGTGATGCCGGCTGCGTCGGTGATGCTGAATCCGTCCCAGTGGATGAGGCCGATTAGTTCGCGCAGGTCCGGCGTCAGCCGGCTCACGGCGTCGCGTACCTCGATCGTGCGCTGGTCATCGTCGACTGGCGTGGAGGTGGTGAGATGGGCACGGAGCTTGTCTGCGAGCTTCCATCGTCGCTGTGCCGCCCGTTCCGCGTTCGCGAGGGTATTTCGTGCGATCCCGAACAGCCACATCCTCGCCTCAGTGGGCTCGTCGGGCATGGCATCGATACGGCGCCATGCTGTTGCCATCGTCTCTGACAGCAGATCGGCCGCCTCGGCGCCGCGAGCCCGGTACTCGAAGTATGCGAGGAGATCCGCGGCGTTCGTCGAGATGTTGTCGACACCGCGGGACTGACGTTCGTTCATGCGTCGACGACTCACGGTGCGTCCTCTCCACACAGAGACTGACCTCGGAGCGACATCGAATATTGCTCATCGGACTGGAAGAATCCTCGATCGACGAGTTCTTCATTCACGGTGTTGTTCACGGCTGTGCGCACTGCCATCCCGTAGATCACGTCCTCGATCGTGCTGTATCCGGGCAAACCGCTACTATTGTCAACCGTGGCCTGGGCGTACTCGAGGGCCGAGTCCTCAGTGAGTAGCCGCTCGTACCGCGCGGCGACATCCGACTCGGCGACGACGTCCGTCGTGGCGAAGATCTCTTGGACAGCACGCTGAATGTCGGGGTTCTCGGAATGGAGGTCGCCGACGCGTTGCTCGCACGTCATACCGCTGGGCAACGTGTACGTGAACGTTCCGTCGGGTGTTTGCGCCCATGGCTCCCACAGACCCGTTGCCATCGCGGCCGCACCGATGCCGAACACCGCGACGACCGGAATCCCTGCGGTTAGCGAGAGCCGCCAGGCGCGCTTGCGTACGATCGGACGCGCTGCCCCCCGCGTGGCGATCGTCATCGACGCCAGCTCGTCCTCCACCGCCGGGGTGATCTGCGTCGTCGGAGACGCGAGCCGCCGCAATACTTGGTCGAGCTCATCGTGATCTGTGGTGTCCATGTCAGTCCTTCCTCAAAGAAGCCTTCAACATGTACATGTCCAGCAAATCCCGAAACGTCTGTCCCTGCGTGGACCGATGCTGTGAGACACGGGGCGATAAAGGGGTTGGAGCTAGTCGAGCGTGAGAGATTCCGTCTCCGACCAGTCCTCGTAGCTCACTTCGACGACGATTGGGCTGACGGTGATTTCGCTCGGTAACTCTAACTCGTGCGTTGTCGGCGCCATATTGGCGGTGCACGGATCATTGGGTGACGCTTCAAACGTCACAGCGATGCGGTCGGCTCCCTCGACGGTGAGGGTGGTAGGGATGGGAGGGCAACTGCTACTGCCCCAGGTGACGATGGCGAACGTCTCATCGCGCTCGATCCACATGGCAGCGGATTCACCGTTCATCGGATCCAAGACGACGCCGTCGGGTAAACCGGGCTTCGTTTGAGCAACACCAGTAGGCCCGCTACAACCAGTCAACAGGCAGACGACCGCCAAGACGCCGAAGCTGACGTGCACGATGCGCATGTTCACCACAACCCAATCCTGGACGACGCTGCGTCGAAGGGCCACGATCGTTACGCCATCGAGCCCGGAAAAGGCTTGCGCTGCGATCTCACGGGGCGATCACCGCGCCATCAAAGCGCCTCTCAATCATTAAGGCGATTGAGAATGTCGGCGTCGACGTTGCCGGTGATGGGGACGTACTCTCCGTTGACGATGAGCGTGGGAGTGCCAGCACCTCCGCCTTCAGGATTCTCGGGAAGTTTCCCCGCCTGGTCGACAACGAATTCTCTGAACGTTCCGTCCTCGATGCATTCGGCCGCATCAGTTGCTCCGACGTCGGCCGCGAGCGATGACAACTGGTCATCGCTCAGCCCTTCTCCGGCGGGTTTCTCCGCGAAGAGCTGCTGAAAGAACGGCATCGTGGCTTCGGGTGCCGTTTCGGCCACGCAATACAGAGCGCTCCCCGAGCGCTCTGAGAATTCGGTTCGGGATGCGGCGTTGAGACCCGACAAGGCAACAGGTTGCAGCCGAAGACTAATCTCGCCATCTTCGAGCAGCGATTCAATGCTCGGGCCGTAGACGGCTTCGAAGTCTTGGCAGTGGGGGCAATAGAAATCGAACCAGATCGCCACTTCATCGGCCCCTTCGCCGACGGTGATCGCACCGGTCTCGGAGTCCACGAAATCGCTTTCGGGGACAGCTCCTGGCGATGTTGCCTGGCTATTCAGGAAGACGATCAAGCCGCCGAGCGCTATCAGCACAATGACGACCGTGATCGAGATCCAGACAGCGAACCAGTTCGTGCTCCTATGCGCAACGGCCATTGAATTCCATTCGTGTCGTGGATCTACGCCGAAGTCGCCAGGTGCTTTCACATCGCATTGGCGCCCATCGCATCCGACCCTGTCTACCAAAACTATGCGGTCTTTGTGAACTAACCAGCCCGAGAAATCGTCCAGATCACGGCGACATCTCGGCGAAAGAAGTTCGATTGGTCCCTCGACTCTCTGCGCCTGAAGATTCAGGATCTCCCAGTCAGTACAACCGGCGTGTAGGGGCACAGATGGGAGAACTCCGTCGGGTAATCATCGACAATCGCCTCGAAACCTCGAAGGTTTCCGATGCGACCGGGTCACACAGCCCTGACCGCCTTCGTACGCCGCTCTGGTGGCTGACTCGGTGTGCACAATTGCGTCGTACAGTCGTCGTATGAACCAGTTGAGCGATGCCGATGTCTCGGAGTTGCAGGTTCGCGCGTTTGGGCCGAACCAGCCCCCGCTGAGCGATGCCGAGCTTTCACGCCTGCGGGCAATGGAACACCGCGCGAAGAAAGGTAGCGGGCCAGCCCCAGAGGTGGACGAATCGGCACGCGTTGGCGCATCGATGCGCCGCCGGAAGGTGGGTTGGGTTGCGGTCGCGGGTATTTCCGTGATGCTCGCTGGCTTTGCCGGCTACGCGTACGGCAGCGGTTCGCTGTCCACAAGCATGTCCCAGCCCGAGCGCCTTGGAAACGGCACCGAACTCGAGGACGGGATCTTCCGGCAGTACAGCGACGCCGCGTGCGATCTTCTTTTCAGCGCCGAGGACGCAACGCTCACGGGTGTCCACTGCGTGTGGGATGACGGCGCAGAAGTCACACTGTCCATGGACGACTCCGACGATGCACGGCCGTAGCTCGCCGGGTGCCTGCCGCGGTCAGCATCCCACAAGGTCGCACCCAGCTCTGCTACTCCTCTGGACGATGTGACTTCACTGCCGGTCTCGCTGCCTGCACCGCCAGGAGAACGAGCAGCGGCATGAGGTGAAAAGCCGTGAGCGTGGCGGCGTCGCGAGCGATGCCGTTGAAAGGACTACCTTCGTCCAAGGAGCCCGCGGAGGCTCTGTTCAGCAGCACATATGCGAGGACAGAGATCGCAAGAGTAGCGAGCGCGACGAGTGCGAGCGCGATGCTCCTCGTCCGAAGAGGCGTTTCTCGTCGCTCGAAGGCTCCACTCATGAAGAGCAGCGGCAGCGAGGCGAGCAAGGTCACGGGGATGCTACCCATCTGCAAGATCGCAAGCCAGTACAGGGCCGCGCCGAGAGTGGGGGATGGCACATTCAGCACGCTGCTCAGCTGCGCGCATGTCCCCCCTAGCCAGGAGGCAGCGATGACACAGATCCAGACGATGACGGGCATGATCAGCTCTTTATCCTGAGTCCTCAGGACCTGCGAGATTTGTTCCAGATATTGTGGGTGAAGCAACGCCAGGTCGTTTGGATGAGCCCTCGGTTAGCACTCTGCGCCCGTCGTCGCGGAGTTCGCCGGTGGGCGAGACATGACGATACAAGGTCTGGCGGCTCACGCCGAGTTCTTTGCAGAGGTCGCCAACAGTCGTGTCGGGTTGGCCCATCGACGCCATCGCCAGTCGGATCTTGGTCGCGGTCATCTTGTAGGGTCGCCCGCCTCTGCGGCCTCGGGCGCGGGCGGCGGCGAGGCCGGCGAGTGTGCGTTCTCGGATGAGTTCGCGTTCGAACTCGGCCAGGGCGGCGAAGATGCCGAAAACGAGTTTGCCGGATGCGGTGGTCGTGTCGATCGCGGCGCCCTCGCCGGTGAGGACTTTCAGGCCGATGCCGCGTTGGGTCAGGTCATGGACGACATTGACGAGGTGGCGTAGATCGCGGCCGAGGCGGTCCAGCTTCCAGACAACCAGGGTGTCGCCTTCGCGGAGGGCTTTCACGCACGCGGCGAGGTGCGGGCGGTCGTCTTGCTTTCCGGAGGCGTGGTCCTCGTACAGGGCGTCTGCCCCGATCCCGGCTGCGAGGAGAGCATCGCGTTGCAAGTCGGTGTTCTGCGATCCATCGGCTTTGGAGACTCGCATGTAGCCCACCAGCATCCTTATCTCCTTGCCGTGTCACGTATACGACCGTTTGGGTGACAGTTCCTTTTGATCCGGATCAGACCGGCTCGATCGTCACAATACCCGTCATTTATTCTATGTCTTGTGAACGATGGCTACTGGACTGTTATGTGACAAACCCGGTGCCGTCCTCCGTGAACGCATGGCAGCGAGCGTCGGCGGAAGGAAATCTTCGGGAACGTCGAGGTCAATCAAGTCGCCGCGGATGCTCCGAAACGTCTTCTCGGTGCGCGTGAGACTCGTCAGGATCGCGAGCATGTGCTCTGCTGCAAGCGGATCGTGCTGGGCGAGAGTGAGTGCTCCGGCCGCCGCTTCTCGCGCCTCGTCCCAGATATCGCGCGGTGGCAAGCCGTCGTGAGCTGGGCGATCTGGTTCAGGCGTCAAGAGGTGGCCGAGTGTGCCGCGTGCTTCAATCTCTCCGGTTTCGACCAGGTGAATGGCTGTCGCGGCTGCTTCGAGATACATCTCTTGCTGCGGCCAGGGTAGGGTCTCGTAAGTTCGCGCAGCACCGACGATGCCAGCACGAGCAGGGTGCCCCGCCGTGCGCCAGATGAGTTCGATGGCGAGGCGTGAGCGGACCCGAAGTTTTGAGAGCGGAATAGAGAGTTCCTCGATGACGATGCGCAGCAGGCGGAACCACACCCCGACATGGACTGTCCGGGTCGGTAAGAGAACCGTCCCGGTCCTCAGAGCTTGCTCAGTGCGTATGTCTTGGATGACGACCTGTCGCGGAGCGGGCCTATCGTTCGCCTTGCTGCGCTCCCAGCCGAAGAAAGCGTAGGGCCCGAGAGCAGCGTCGAGCCGGCAGCCGTGATGTGGGCAGGTGAGCGTGATCGGAAGTTGCACGATCAGCGGAAACGTGAGCGCCCCGTCGGTCGTGCTCTCCACGCATGCAGGGCACACGCGGCTGACCGGTCGGTTCTTGGAATTGAGTGGCAGCCAAGCCCGCCAGTTCGTCACTTCTCGGTCAGGATGCTCCTTGGATGTGACGAGCACGGAATCTTGGCGCACATACGTGTCGAACGCGACACCGGGCACCGGTTCAGGCTGGAGCGAATCGAGAAGCCACGGCACCCAGCCAGCTATTGTCATCCGACGCACCTGCTCCACCGGCACACCGGTACGCGCCGCCAGAATCGTGATCAGCTCAGAAGGCGCATCCAAGTCCAGTGACCCGATCGACCCAGGCGCGGGAGCGCCGGGTGGAGTGAGGCCGTGGCGAACAAGCTGGTCGAGGTCCATCCCGTACACAGTGGCGAGCCTGTGGAGCCACGAGGTCAGCCCTTCGCCGTGGCCGGGCGTCGGATGAAGCGGCCACCGCTGCGTCATGGCAGTTCGCGCTCGAACAGACGTCGCCGCTCCGTCGGTCCGACGTATGACGCGACGAGGAGGGTGCGCTGATTGATCGCTTCCTCGCCAGTCTCGATCGCTGCGACAGCAGCGTCCGTGAGCAGACGTGTGAGTTCGCCTATGGTTCCCTCGCTGCGGGTGAGGAGGTAGCGCGCCATCTCTTCAGTGTCGATCATCGAGCGTCGACGAAGAGGGAATGCTGCCGCGAAACTGGCCAGCAGCGCGCGCGCCTCATCATTCGGTTCCCAGCGCGGAAGAGCGAAGGGCTCGAACCGGTTTTCGAGCTGGTCGTCGGATCGGATCGCCATGTACGCCTCGCGCGTGCCAACCCCGACCAACGGGATGCGCAGCTCGTTGCCCAGAAATCTCAGCACGTTCAGGAACTCGCGTCGAGTGTCACCGCGACCTGCCAGCACGTTGTGCAGCTCATCAATCACCAGCACCCGCACTCCGACCCCCCGTAACAGGGACAGAGTTGCCTGTTCCATTTCTGATACGCGTTGTCGCGGGCGAAGTGGTGCTCCGAGTGCGGCCTGCAGCGCGACGTAGAACCGGGACACTGACGGCTCGGACGGCATCTGAACGGCCAGCACTGGCACCTGTTCATGCTCGGCATGGGAGATCGGCGGGTGGAGACGGCGGAACTTCTCGATAATCATCGACTTGCCGTTGTTGGTCGGCCCTAACAGCAGCAGGTTCGGCATACGCTGCTTCTTCGGCCACTCGTACAGAGTCTCCAACCGTTCCAGCGCCTCGGATGCACGAGAGTATCCGATCCATCGGTCAGCGCGCACATGCCTGAGCCCCTCATCCGCGGGAAGGCGTGCGATCGGTTGCGCGCTGGGATGAAGATGCGTGAGATCCTCGTCCGCAGTCACGGCTTCCGCCTCCATCACCACTGCTCGATCTCTTCGAAGGGCATCACGCGGTCCTCCGTAGACGGTCCGCTATTCCCCTCGGGCGGTAGAAGGTCAGTCGGCGGGCGAATCAAAGAGATTTCATCTGCCGTTCCGCCCCGTTTACGACGTTCGGCGTTACGACGTGCCTTGCGGGTGGTGGAGCTTGCAGTTTCGGTGATCGTGCGCATCTGCTCGACCGTGCGGAACAGGGCATCTTCGTCAACCTGCTCTCGGCCCTCAGCGCGCAGCCGCTCCAGAGCGGCGCGGTGCTCCCACACGCTGACAGCCGGGTACGACAGCGTCCGGTACGGCACAGGCATATAGGAACCATCGTCGGGATCGAGGACCCAGATGCGGCTGATGTCCCGTGGGTCTCGGCGGATCACGAATCGTTCCATCTGGCTACGGCGTGCGATCCACGGCTTTAGCCCGTTCCGAAAATAGTGCACGTGGTCGATCACGAACCCGGTCCGTGTCAGCTTCCGCCGCACCACGGGCAAAAAGTCCACCAGGAACGCGGATGCATCCGTGACCATCGACGGCGCTGCCTCCTGGACCCCTGCTGTCCACAGCGCCCGTGGGGTTTGCCGGGTCGTGCCGTGGACCTGTCCGTGATAGCTGGAGACCGCCAAGGTCAGCCATTTCTCCAACTCGGTGACCGTCAGTACGGCTCGGGTGTCCGAATCGTAGCTTCCGCGCTGGGCAGGGTTGGAGAACGTGGTGCCCGGCACCTCGTGCACCATTTCCATCAGCGTTCCGATGACGCGTTCGATGATTCCGCCGTAGTGCGGACGCCCTGGAGGCCGATAGTTCAACGCGATCCCGTGCTCCTGGCACCCGCGCCGTAGCGCTTCACTCTTGAACTCCGACGCGTTGTCCAGATACAACTCGCGCGGCTTCCCCGACATCGGCCACGTGACCTCGACCCCCAGCCGCTCCAGCGAGGCACGTTTGTCGGTGACCATGTGCGCCAGGCACAAACCGACCGAGAGCGCGGACGGTGCTTCCAACGTGATCACCAGTCCCACGATGCTCCGCGACCGCACGTCGATCGCCACGGTCACATACGGACGGCCGATCGGCAGCCGGTGCTGTTCGTCCACCACGATCAGATCCACCACAGTGTGGTCGATCTGTACCTGCTCCGACACTTCAACAATCGCGGGGACATCCCCGCCCGCTGATTGCAACCGGCGTGCTGCCTCTCTTCCCTCCCGACCCACAGTCTCCGTCCGGGGATCGAGCATGGCGACGCGTCGCCGAACCGCACCACGTGAAGGGATGGGAAGTCCACGAAGCCGACACATCCGAGTGATCTCGCGGTGGACGGCAGCGATCGTCTTGCGTTGACGCGTCAGATAGTGCTTGCGGATCACGTCTCGGACGATCGTCTCCACCTCAACGGGCAGACGGGCCCCACCGCGGCCACCACT
This sequence comes from Microbacterium sp. R1, assembly GCF_015159725.1. Lineage (NCBI taxonomy): Bacteria > Bacillati > Actinomycetota > Actinomycetes > Micrococcales > Microbacteriaceae > Microbacterium > Microbacterium sp. R1. Next base: position 102,454 of record NZ_JADDUD010000006.1, read on the forward strand.
GGAGCGGCCAGGGACAAGATCAGAAACCGACCCCTGGCCATCACGCCACAGCCGAATCAAGAAATAGACGTGTCCGCGTGAGATACCCAGCTTCTCGGCCGCCACGTCCACGGCGTATCCACCCGTGCTGGAGTCAGCAAGCGGCCCGATGATCGCAGCTCGTTCGACGGCCAGCTCCCACGCCTCGTCAGCGACGGTCAGCAGACCGCGCCTGGAAATTCGGTCATCCTTGACCGGCTCTTCTTCCACACCACTATGGGACAACATGTCGGGTCGTACGCACAAGTAGTGACACGAAAACGACCCATACTCCCGCGCACAGCTCCCTGAACGACGCAATCTTCTGTGCCGACGACTTCGGACACTGACACTAGTCGTCGACGCCGTCCTGCCCACCGAAAACGATCGTTATCGGCTGCCTGGCGGTCGACCTGTGGTGCTCTTGGTTGCGGTGGGCCAAGATGGGGGCCATGCCTCGCCTCCGTTACGCTTCTGCGACAGCTCTGGTTCTCGCGTCGATCACGCTTCTCCCTGGCTGCAGTACTGACCTGGTCGGATTCTCGGACCTTCAAGGGGAAAGAGAAAGCCGCGATGAGTTGCCGGAACTCACGGACTACGCGTATGACGACGTCGACGTATCGACGAGTCGCTACGTCGGGGAGCATGCGGGCACTTCGCTCTGGCTCGCTCGGGGACTCGAAAACTCAACCGTTTGTCTTGTCGCGGACGCAGGCGAGGATGAGTGGGTGGTGGGCTGCGGTGGCGGCACGGTCGGGGTCGACGGTCTGGCAGGCAAGTACCAAGTTGTAGTCGACGGTGTTCAAGCACCGGAAGGAGCGGTCAAGATCTCCGAGAATGTCTACGCCTGGTAACGTCCGAACTGCCCACCAACGTCGCCTCATACCCCGGACGGGGGCAGAGAATAGCGGGGCAGTCCGAGATCAGCCGAACGGCAAGAGTTTCCGGCTGATCTCACGGAGACGCGCATACCTCTTCCCTCATCGCGGACCGGCAAGTGTCGGCCTCGAGACTAGGTCGATTCTGCGGCTCGTTGCTTCGCGATCATGAGACCGCAAAGATGGGCGGAACTGAAAGTGGGGACTATGCGATCCAGCGCACCGGTGCCGGGCAACCCGTGGCCGCACGATATGTCGATCACCGTTGAGGATCGGCCCAACACCCTCCTGGAGCTGCTCTGGATCCGGGAGGCGTATGAATTGCAGCCATATGGTGAAGACCTCCCTCCGCGGCTGCTGGACGTGCCCGCGGCCGTTCAGCATCCTGCGGTCACCGCCAAAACTCGCGACGAATGGGCGATAGCGTGGCCCGGCATCTGGCACTCCGCCGTGATGCACGCGGGTCAGGATAGTGACCCCCAACTGTTCGACGAGCTTCACAACACCGCGAACGGTTCGACCGAACGCGCCGATCTCCTCCACCGGATAACGGGACCCGACTGGCGCGCTCACTTTGGAGACAATGCGTTCGACGACGAATCGTCCAGCACCTGGTTCCAACGTGGAATGGACGCGCACCTGGCCGGGATGCCGACGCAACTCCAAGCCCAACCCGAGCGGCGCGACCTACCAGCACTAATACCGGCCTGGCGTGCAGGTTTGACGAAGATCGTGACCATTCCTTGTGCGGGTGAGTTCACGCGCAGAATCAACGACAACGCCCTTCTCATGACCGCTGCAACACGTGAGAACAGCGACAGCTACCGGCACGCGTTGGGCACGTTCATCTGATCCTGTCGAAGCTTCGGCGTCGCAAAGCGCATGGGTCGTGAGACACCTCGTTCCTGTCGCTCAAGCGCACTGGCGACGCGCACGAGTGACCAAGATTGTCCGAGGCCTGCCGTGACTCAGCGAACACCGAAGTTGAGAGATCGTCCGGATGCGCGCACCGAGTTCGCCAGGGCGGATCGAACTACCAACCTTGGTCGTGCGAAAGCCGAAAACGATCGTTTACGGCGGGACTTCCGGAGCGACTGTCATCCCGCAGGTCAGGAGCAGGAACTTTCGGCCCACACCTCGACAACCCGATCGATGTCGGGGTAGCCGGCGGCTTCGAGCTGATCCTTCACGTGCAGCGTCACAGTGAGCATGTACGCCTCGCGCTCCAGCTCCTGCGCTGTTGTGTTCTCTCGCTCATAATCATTCTTGGAATCGTCAAGCAGACTTCGAGCCGAAGCCAGCGCATCGGGCGACACCTCTGCCTCTGCAAGCGCACTTTCGGCGACGACCCGCGCTTCGTCACTAGTGCCTTCGCGCAGGTCGCCGATCCACCATGAACCGGTGCACTCTGCACCTGCTGCCGCGAACTCGTCGACGCGATCGGCAGGACCATGCACGAGGGCGCATCCGCTGAGCAGCGCGCCCGTCAGACAGGAGATTCCTAATAAGGCAATCGGTCGAGTTCTCGTCATGAGGCGAGGATACGGGACGGCTATGAAAGGACGGCTCACGGAGCAACGGGGTGGCCGAGCGCCCGTTGCAGCTAGGTAGTTTCGGGGGACGATTGCGGCCGTCGCTCGCATCCACCGGGCCGCCTCCGCCGCAAACGATCGTTTGCGGCAGGGCCTGGTGTCACGTTCTAATCGTCAGCGGCGGGTCTCAGTACGCGCCTCGAAGTAGTAGTTCTCCGCGGCATCACAGACCTTCCCGAGTCCTTCCAGTTCCCACTCTCGACCCTGGGGCGCCCCGGCATTGGTGGTGGGATCGAACTTCACCGCCTGGCGGACTTCGTATGCCACCGTGCGAAGGATGTTGGCGCGGTCCGCGAACGGGATGCGTGATGCTAGTTCCCTTGCCTTGCGGGCAAGATCGTCAATCTCGGCGTCAATCTCGTTGGTCATGCCGATCATTCTTGCGGACGGCGCGCCCGGAACCTAGCCGATGATCTGGCAAATGTTCGAATGTCGAGCAATGCGCGCATACTTGACTATCGGTTCTATGTTCATACTCTGGGAGGCAGGATGCTCGCGACCTTGCCACGGCAGGTCGACTCGGAGACGGCGTCGACCCTCTTGGCCGCGCCCGTCGCGGTCGCGTGCGGGTTCCCGTCGCCTGCTCAGGACTACTACGACGGACCGATAGACCTCACTGACATGCTCGTCGACGACCAAGCGGCGACGTTCATCGTTCGCGCAGCCGGCCACTCGATGACGGGTGCGGGCATCAGCGACGGCGATGAGCTGCTGGTGGACCGCTCGAAGCACGCGCAGCACGGCGACATCATCGTGGCGGTGCTGGATGGAGAGCTGACCGTGAAGCGGCTCGAGCTGACGGCGGCCGGTGTCGTCCTGCGCGCTGAGAGCGCGGGGCATCCGGACATTGTCGTACCTGAGCTCAGCGACTTCCAGGTGTGGGGCGTCGCGACGTACTGCATCCATCACCTGCGATAGCACCACATGCTCGCTCACGTCGACGTCAACTCCGCCTACGCCTCATTCGAGCGGGTCTTTGATCCGTCTCTGGAGGGTCGACCGCTGGTTGTCCTGAGCAACAACGACGGCATGGTGGTCGCGGCCTCGAAGGAGGCGAAAGCTCTCGGCTTGGATCTTGGCAAGCCTTGGTTCGAGCTGCGACCGCACGCGCAGCGCTATTGGTAGCGCGCGTTATTGAGCCTCGCGCTATTGAGCCTCGATTTCGTATGCCGTTCAGCAGCAGGTCTCGGGTCCGCAGCAGTTGCTGGACGGCTCGACGCTGCGAGCGGGCTGGGGCCGCTCGAGAATCCCGGTGATCACGGTGCGACCGAGCTCGAAGGCGTCGCTGACGGGGAGGGTCTGCGCGCCGGGGTGTTCGGTGAGCCAGCTGGCAGCGTCCTGCGGGGAGGTGAAGTAGTGGACCTGGTTGCAGAACGAGGAGCGGATCGATGGCGTGTCTGCGGCATTCACGAGGGACATCACCGCGGTCGCCGGTTCGACACTGGTGACGCCGACGGTCGGGTCGACGCTCACCCGGATCGTGTCGCCGCTGGTTGGGGAGATCGACTCGATGCGGGCGGGGCGGTCCAGGAGGGCGGGGAAGATCAGGGTGTCGAACGCGCACCAGGTGTAGAGCTCTTCACCGGAGACGGTGAACCGGTGCCTGGTGGGGCGCAAGGTGAGGCCCTGGCCGATGATCCGGCCCTGGCCGTCGTACTCGGTGTCCGGCGTAGCGGCCAGGCGGGCTCGGACCTCGTCGACGGGGAGCTTTACGGCGCCCGCGAGGTCGTCGATGGTGACCGGGTCACCGTCGACGAGTAGTCGCAGCAACGGGACCAGCAGGGCTTCTTCATCGAATCGGGCGAGCCGGTCGGACAGATCGGTCGTGAGGTCAGTCATGGGCATTTTCTCCGGTTTCGTGGGTGATGAAGCGGGTTGGTCCGTGCTCAGGCGCAGCAGGACAGCATCGAGACGTCGGTGGTGAAGGCTTTCGCGACGATGCGGATGCCCTCGGCCATGGTCAGGTACGGGGCCCACGCGTCGGCGACCTCCGTGATGGTCTTACCGAGGATATGGACGCCCGCGGCGGCGAGCTCGCCGGCGTCCCGGGCGACGGCGGTGAGGCCGAGAATCTCACCGGTGTCGGCGTTGGCGACCATCTTGATGAACCCGCGGGTGTCTCGGTTCACGACCGCCCGCGGCACGTACTCCAGGGGAAGGACGCGGCAGTCGCAGCGGATCCCGGCCGCGAGGACTTCCTTCTCGGTCATCCCGACCGAGCCGATCGCGGGACTGGTGAACGTGACACGCGGCATCCGCGTGTAGTCGACGGACTCGTGTGCATCGGCGAAGGCGTTCTCGGCGACCATCGTGCCGTGCCGGGCGGCGACGTAGACGAACTCGGGATGCCCGGTCGCATCCCCGGCCGCCCACACGCGAGGATTCGAGGACTGCAGGTCGCCGGTGACTAGGACCTGCCCGGCGTCGCCGGTATTCACTCCCACTACATCCAGGTTGAGACCCTGCGTGACCGGGCGGCGTCCGAGCGCGACGAGGATCTCGTCGGCACGGAACTCCTGCTTACTGCCCAAGACTTCGGCCGTGACGACGATCTGACCGGTCGCCACGTCCCGGGCCACGCGTGTGGGAACAGCGCGGCGGACCACCCGGATGCCCTCGTCGGCGAAGACCTCCTGCAACGCTTTGGAGACCTCTGGCTCCTCCTTCGACGCCAGCCGGGACCGCACCAGGAGGGTCACCTTCGCGCCGAGCCGGGCGAACAACTGGGCCATCTCCAGTGCCACATAGCCACCGCCGAGCACCAGCAGCGAGTCCGGGACCTTGTCCAACTCCATCGCCGATGTCGAGGTCAGGAAGTCGACCCCGTCCAGCCCTTCGATCGGTGGGCCCCAGGGGCGCGCGCCCGTGGCGATCAGGTAATGCGCCGCCTCGACCGTTTCGACCCTGCCGTCCGCGGCCGTGACTTCCAGCACCGGTGCATCCGGGGTGCCGGCAAAGGCCGCATCACCCTGATGGTTCTGCCAGCCGTAGGCATCGGCCACGTCGACGTACTTCTCGCTCCGCATCGCCTCCACCAGATCCTGCTTCCCGGCGATCAGCGCCGGCGTGTCCACCAGGTCCGCGGTGGCGGCGATCCCCGGGAACCGGGAACCGGCGTCGGCGGCCACATGGCGTGCCTCAGCGGCCGCGAGCAGCGCCTTGGACGGTACGCATCCGGTGTTCACACACGTGCCACCGAACGTGCCACGCTCGATCATCACCACCGACTTACCCAGCATCGTGGCGCGGATCGCGGCGGCGAACGCCCCGCCACCCGACCCGACAATCGCGAGATCAAACGTCGACTGCATCCGATTCCTCCCTGGAGTACTGAAAATCCTGCTGATACAGTCATCATGAACCTTCCAGCATGGGGGAAGGTCAAGAGGTGCGTGCAACATGCGCAGAGGAGCGAGGAACATGCGGATCGGAGAACTCGCCGACGCGGCCGGCACGACCACGAAAACGCTGCGGTTCTACGAAGACCAAGGGCTCCTACCGTCCGCCGAGCGGACACCCGCAGGCTACCGCGACTACACGGCCGATGCCCTCACTCGGATCGGCTTCATCCACCGCGGGCAAGCCGCAGGCCTCACACTCGCCCAAATCCGGCAGATCCTCGACATCCGCGACCACGGTCAAGCACCCTGCGGTCACGTCCGGGACCTGCTCGATACGAGGCTCGCCGATATCGACCAGCAGATCGCGCAGCTCAACGACCTGCGCAACACCCTCGCCGGGCTCCGCGACCACGCCGAACACGTCGAACCCGACACATGTAGTTCTGTCGACGTATGCCGATACCTATAGCCGAAGCCGACCGTCCAAGGACTCCGCTGACAGGGCGTAGGGTCATGGTTCAGAGAGTCGGCAAAGGCATGCCGACTCGTTCGATGACTGCGGTGGCGTAGGCGTTGTTGTTCGCGCCGATCGCGTTGGACCAGGCGATTGCGGAGGAGATGTCCAACCCCGTCAGGCGACTGAGAACGACTGGTGGGAGTTCCTGCGCGAGGGCGATCAACGCGCTGGTGCGTGCTAGTCGTGGAGGGATGCCGACGGCGCGGAGCCGGCTGTTGAGCGTGTCGGGTGCCATATGATGGCCGGCGCGGGCTCCCGGATAGACCCACTCCTGTTCGATGCTCTCCACGAACATCCGGGGCGCGGTGCGATTGCTGGCCGCTCCGGCGGCGGCCGGGGCGAGCTCGGCAGGGAGCACGAGAGGTTCCGTCCCGAGACGGACGATCACGGCCTGATCGGTGACGGCGACGTCCTCCGCACGCAGCTGGACGATCTTCGCTGCGCGGACGCCGAACATGAGCATCAGCCCCGCGGCGAACTTCGTATGCGGATCGATGGACGCGTCGGAGGTGACGTCGGCGAACAATCGCCAGCGTTCGTCGTCGCTCAGCGCCTGCGGATTCAGGCCTCCGGACGACGGGCGTGGGGCCGCGAGCTGGCGGGAACTTCCGTCCCGTCCCGCCCATGTCAGGAAATGGTGCAGGAACGGGCGGGGGCCGCCGGCGAGCCATTCATCGACGTCTGCCTGGGCGAGTGATGCGAGCGAGCCGCTGCGACCGTGAACCCACGCCAGGAGCTCGATGATCCCCATAATCTCGATCCGTCGCCAGGACAGCTGTCCTGAGCGGGAGGGCATCGTGTTCCGTCGCAACGCGCGAAGGTGCCGCCAGCGCGCATACTGGGTGACGGTGCGTCGCTCGCTCGGGTCGGGGATCTCGGCAAGTGCATCAGGGAGCCAGAGTTCGAACCGGGCGAGCAGCTCGTCCCGCGGTGGCAGCAGCCCATGATCGATGAGCACGGACCGGACTGCTCGGGTCTGGAACTCGGATCCGGCCTCGTCGAGGTAGGCGTGGGTGCACGGGCGCGGATCGGCGAGAACCCGGGTGATCAGGGTGCAGGCGACGGTACCGCGCTCGAAGGCGTAGATAATCTTCGAGGGAGCACCCTGGAACCACCGCTCGCGCAGGTGAGCGATCCGAGCGTCGGAGGCTGCGAGGTCGTCGGGGATCATCTCGCGGATCATTTGGTCGGCGCGACAGTGCGGGCAGAGCTTCGCGATCAACCGGGTCACGGTCCCGCAACTCGTGCAGGGGCGGAACGACTCTGGCTGGCGGGGGTAGCAGAGCGGGCAGAACGGACGGCCCTCGATCCGACCATTCACGAGCCGGTCGTCGCCGCAGCTCGTGCAGGTCTCGATAATCGGCGGGACGCAGGCCCAGCAGAGGTAGCCGGAGCCATCTTCGGCGCGTCGGTGGCGCAACCGGACCTCCCCGCAGCTCACGCAGGGTTGGCGAGGGTCGGTCTCAACCCACCAACGCACCACGAGGGTAGATGATGCGTGGTCGTGGAGGCTGGGATGAGTGGGGTGACGTCGCTGCCAGCGGCAGTACAGGACGTCGTGTGGCAGGCATGGGGCGAGGGCGAGTCACTGCGGCGGATCGCCGATCGGGCCGGCGTCCCGTCGCATCACGTGCGCCGGTACTTGCTGCGTCATGGTGGGGTGCGACCCGCGTTGCCGAGACGCTCCCCACGGCATCTGAGTCCAGGTGAGCGGGAAGAGATCTCGCGTGGGATCGCTGCTGGTCTTTCTGCCCGGGCGATCGCCGAAGGGTTGGGGCGGTCGGCGTCGACGGTCTCGCGCGAGATCGCCCGCAACGGCGGCTCGAGAATTGCGCCGGTCGATGAGCAGATCCGACGCAGGCGTGCGAGCTGTAGCTGAGGAATGAAGCCGGGGCAGGCAATGAGAATCGGCGACTGTGATGTGTCTCTGCGAGACCGCCCACCGGGGATACCCCTTCGAGTCAGGAGGGCGACCAGCGTGGGCGTGGCGCCGGTCTGGGCGCAGCCACGATCACATCGGGCTTGTCACGTGGACGATCCTGAGTGGGCCTTCTTCAGGTGTGGGCGTCTCGAACCCGTCGATGTACGCGATCGCTCGCTCGCGCGACACAGCGATGTCGTCCGGGCCGGAGTTCTCGCGCTGGGCCAACCTGTCCAGGAGGATCGACCGCCTGGTGTCCAGGTAGTAGACGACCGGGACGACGCCGAGGGGGGCGCAGAGCCGCCTGAACTCATCGCGCGAGGCACGGGACCAGAACGAGGAGTCCACGACGACGCGCTTCCCCTGCTTCACACAGTCGACGAGCTTGTCCTGGAGCGTTCCGTTGACGACCTGGCGCGCGTCGTCGCCGATCGGGTGGGTCCGGTGCCCGAGGGCCCACGCCTCGCCGTCGAACGAGACCCTGACATAGCCCCGGGCCTCCAGGCCACGCGCGTAGGTCGACTTCCCCGATCCAGCCGGACCGCACATGAGGATGACCTGGTCCACGTAGCCAACCCTATGCGGGCTCAACGCAGGTGAGGGACGAAGGCGGTGACGCCCGGGTAGGAGTCGAGGCCTGCATGATCACCTACGGCCGGCATCACCCGGAAATCCGCTTGACCATACCGCCGTGCCGTAAGCCGATCCCCTACCGAGACACCCCGCGCACGCCCACGCGGCGAGCCTGTGAGTTGGGGCGTTAAATGTCGCGCTCCTTTCGGCGTTACCTGTCATCGGAAATTTCAGGCGAGCTGATCTTTCCGCTATCCGCCCTCGTGCTGAAGGCCATGGGAGGGCCGGCATTCTTGCCCAAGAAGCACCCCTCCAACGCGCTCGCTATGCAGAGCGCGTTCACCGTGCCGCTCGGGCTGCTCGTGGCGATCGCCCTCGGCACCCTCGCGCCCTCATTGTTCTTCCCGGCCTCGCTCATCATCGTGGGCGCTCACTACCTCACGTTCATCTCGCTTTACGGGATGCGCCTGTATGGCGTCCTGGCCGGTGTCCTTGTCGCAGTCGGCGCGGCAGCGATCTTCGTCGTCCCGACGCTGCGGGACGCCAGTGGTTGGATCGGTGCTGCGGTGCTCCTCGTCTCAGCGATTCCTCTCTTCATCAGCCACCGGGCCGAGGAGGCAGCATCTGTGAGCGTTACGAGGCAAGTGTTCGAATCCAGCTGATCGCGGCGTGGATGAGGACGGCTGCGCGGTAGATGACCGCGTGCTTGTCGTAGCGGGTGGCGAGCCCTCGCCATTGCTTGGTGTGGCAGAATCGGCGCTCGATCACGTTCCGGTTCCTGTAGTCGGCGGCGTCGAGTCCGACCGGGCGGCCGCCTCGTGACCCGCCACGCTTGCGATGACCCTTCTGGTCGTCGGGCTCGGGGATCGCGGCCTTGATTCCACGGGAGCGCAGATGGCCGCGGATCGCGCGGGACGAGTACGCCTTGTCGGCGCGGACCGCCTCGGGTCGGGTGCGCGGCCTACCGGTGTCGCGGCCGACGCGCAGGTGCGCCATCAGCGGCAGGAACATCGGCGAGTCCCCGGCCTGCCCGGGCGTGATCAGCGTGACCAGAGGGAGTCCGTTGCCGCGCGTCGACGACGATCTCGGCGGTGATCCGGTCGCTGATCGACCAGCCGACGATGCGGCGGCTGAACGCGTCGATGACGGCGGCGCAGTAGACCTATCCGTCTCTCGAGCGGTGCTGTGTGATGTCGCAGAACCAGAGCCGGTTGGGCGCGTCAGCGCGGAACTGCCGCTTCACGAGGTCCTCGTGCGTGGCGGTGTCGGGCTTCCAGCCGCGCCGCTTCCGGCGGTGCGAGACTCCGGCCAGCCTGCCCAGTCGCATCAGCCGCGCGAGACGCGCTTGCGGCTGACGTGAACGCCGAGTCCGAGCCGGAGCTCGGCGAGCACCCGCGGAGCACCGTAGGTTTCCCGCGAGTCAGAGTGGATCCGGCGGATCGTGGTCGTCAGTTCCGCATCCGCGATCGCGCGCCGTGACGGCGGCCGGCTCGCCCATTCATCCGGTTCCGGCGCCGCAACTCGACGAGCTCCTTGTGCTCGTCGGTGGTGACCCCGGCCTTGCGGCCGGAGTCGACAGCGTCACGGTTCATCCAGTTCCGAAGGCAGGATTCGCTGATCCCGAGGTCACGCGCGGTCTGCGCATCGGGATTGCCCTGAGCAACAAGATCGAGGGCTCGACGCCGGAACTCCGGCGGGTGGGCAGCAGGCATGTCACGGACTCCTTCCGAGACGATCATCGCCTCAAAGTCGGTGTCCGGAAAAGCGGGTCAGGCTCCGTTCGTCAGGCAAATGTCTTGCGAAATGTCTACGTGGGGTCCATGCTGGCGCCAGAACGAGTTTCGTTCGCGCCTCTGCTTGGACCACATCGTCCTGGTGGGTTCTACACCTCCGACCGTCGAACAAACATCGGCAGTGGAGTTATAGCGACTCAGCGTAAATGGGAGGGGGTGGTGAGATGGTGACCTCATGTGCGGACCTGCGCATCGCTCAGCAGATGGATCCGCGCTCGATGTGGGTCGATCTGTCCCGAGAGGGCGACGAGTACGTTCCTGAGGCGAACCTGCCAGGCATCGACTCGGAGTCCATCGAGCTGGGTGGGCGGCCAGCCGCTCACCGTCCGCGCGGTCAGCGGCCCAGTCCGGGACCGCCGGCGCGAAGTGGTTCACCGCCGAACGGCCCCCACGGGCAATTCATGCGGCTGCTGGGACTGGCGCCCGGCATCGACAGCGACAGCGTCACCGCCAGCTGCGACCTGGGCGTCCTGCGGGTGGTGATGCCCATCGAGCAGCCCGCCGTCAGGAAAGATCCCCCTGAAGCAGCCTGCTTCCTGACTCTGGGCACTCAGCCCTGCGCCTGCGCCGATCCTGGCGCGCTCTTTGACGACCCCTGCAACGTGTCTCACGCGACAAGAAAGGAACAACCATCATGGCCAAGGCAGTAGGAATCGATCTGGGAACCACGAACTCCGTTATCGCCGTCTGGGAGGCCGGCGAGGAGAAGGTCATCCCGAACGTGGAGGGAGCCCGCACTACCCCGTCGGTGGTCGCTTTCACCGAGGACGGTGAACGGCTGGTGGGGCAGCTTGCCCGCCGGCAGAGCATCCTCAACCCGAAGGGCACCATCTCGTCCGCCAAGCGGTTCATCGGCCGGTCCTTCGACGAGATCAAGGAGGAAGCCAACGCCGTCGGCTTCGACGTCGTGGAAGGCCCCAACGGCGAAGCACGGTTCAACATCCGCGGCAAGCAGTACGCGCCGGAGGAGATCAGCGCCCAGGTGCTGCGCAAGCTCGTCGACGACGCCAGCAAGTTCCTCGGCGAGAAGGTGACCGAGGCCGTCATCACCGTTCCCGCCTACTTCAACGACGCCCAACGCACCGCGACCAAGGACGCCGGACGCATCGCCGGGCTCGAGGTGCTGCGCATCATCAACGAGCCCACCGCCGCCGCACTGGCGTACGGAATGGACAAGAAGAACCACGAGACCATCCTGGTTTTCGACCTCGGTGGCGGCACGTTCGATGTCAGCCTCCTCGACGTGGGCGACGGGGTCGTCGAAGTGCGATCCACCGCGGGTGACACTCACCTGGGCGGCGACGACTTCGACCGCCGGCTGGTGGACTACTTTGCCGACGAGTTCAAGAACGAGAACGGCATCGACCTGCGCAACGACCCGCAGGCGCTGCAGCGACTGTTCGAGGCGGCCGAGAAGGCGAAGGTCGAGCTCAGCTCGGTGTCCCAGACCCAGGTCAGCCTGCCCTTCATCACCGCCGACGCCAGCGGACCCAGGCACCTCACCATGACCGTGAAGCGGTCCAAGTTCGAAGACCTCACCGCTGACCTCGTTGAGCGGTGCCTCGGTCCGGTGCGTCAGGCGATGGCCGACGCGAAGGTCAGCGAGAACGATATCGACGAGGTCATCCTCGTGGGCGGTTCCACCCGCATCCCCGCTGTCCAAGCGCTCGTCAAGCGGCTCACCGGCGGCAAGGAGCCGAACATGACGGTGAACCCCGATGAGGTGGTCGCTGTGGGCGCCGCCATCCAGGCGGGCGTCCTCAAGGGCGACGTCGACGACGTGCTGCTGCTGGATGTCACCCCGCTGTCGCTGGGTGTGGAGACCCGCGGTGGCGTGATGACGAAGATCATCGAACGCAACACCACCATCCCCGCCCGACGCAGCGAGGTGTTCTCCACGGCCGAAGACAACCAGCCGTCGGTGGAGATCGTCGTCCTGCAGGGCGAGCGGGAGAACGCCGCAGACAACCGGGTGCTGGGCCGGTTCCAGCTCACCGGCATCCGCCCCGCTCCTCGCGGTGAAGCGCAGGTGGAGGTCACCTTCGACATCGACGCGAACGGCATCCTGCACGTGACGGCGAAGGACAAGGACACCGGCACCGAGCAGGGCATCACCATCAGCGACACCTCGAATCTGGACCAGGGCGAGATCGACCGGATGATTAAGGAAGCCGAGCAGCACCGTGCTGACGACCAGGCGCTGCGCCAGGCCGTGGACGCCCGCAACGAGCTGGACTCCGCCGCCTACCAGGTCGAGCGGGTACTGCGTGAGCTCGGCGACGCTGCACCGGAGCACGAGCGTGCCCGCGCGGAGCTGCTCATCACGCAGGCCCGCGAGGCAGTGCAGAACAACGTCGGCGAGCAGGAAGCGAAAGAGCGCACCGGCGAGCTGCTGCAGGTTGCGCAGTCCCTTGCTGCGGCCCGCGCGAACGCCAGCCACGCTGAGCAGCCCGCTCAGGACGACGAAGACGACGTCGTCGACGCCGAATTCGACAAGTAGCACGGAGGGAGGATCGCGATGGTCGAGGAGCAGAACGAGGACACGCGGGCCGTGGACCTGCTGAACGACGACCTCACCGACGTGTCCCCGGAGGAGATCCGCGCCGCGCAAGCAGCGGTCGCCGCCCAGTTGGAGACGGCCGAGGACCGGTGGCGCCGGGCGGCGGCGGACTACGACAACCTCCGCAAACGGATGGCGCGCGAGATCCAGACGGTCCGCGAGCAGGAGCGGCGGCACACCGCCAAAGCCTTCTTGCCCGTCGTCGACGGGCTGGACCGGGCGCTCAGCTTCGGGGTGGACCTTGACGAGGGCGTTCTGGGTGGCATGCAGGCCATCCGGGCGCAGGCCGCTGATGCGTTGCGCGCACTCGGGTACCCCGAGATTGTCATCGACGGTGCGGAGTTCGACCCGCAGCTGCACGAGGCGGTCTCGGTGGTCGAGGATGCCAGCGTCCCGCCGCGCAGCATCCTCGCCGTCACTCGCGCCGGGTTCGGAACGCCTGAGCGGATGCTGCGACCGGCTGCGGTCGTGGTCACCCGCAGGCCGGATGAGGAGTAGGAGATGGCGGAGGATCTCTACAGCGCGCTCGGGGTCTCCCGGTCGGCGGATCAGAAGGAGATCCGCCGCGCCTACCGGGAGAAGGCCCGCAAGTTCCACCCGGACGTCAACAAGACCCCGGGGGCGGAGGAGACCTTCAAACGGATCAGTGAAGCCCACGATGTGCTGTCGGACCCGGAAACCCGCTCACAGTACGACCGGTTCGGTGAGAACTTCCGGCAGTACGCCGCCGCGGACGCGGCTCGCTCCTCCGAGCAGCCGCGCCGCAGCGGGGGCACCCGATACACGTGGAGCGGGGGCGGCACGCAGAGCTCGAACTGGGAGGACCTCTTCGGGGGCGGCTTCGGTGGTTTCGGTCGCGGCGCCGACCACACCGCGGAGCTGGAGATCACCGTCGAGGAGGCCTACCGGGGCGGGCGTCGCACCGTGCAGGTCGCGTCCCCGTACGGCGGCGCGCAGGAGTACACCATCGACATCCCAGCGGGCGCTGTCGACGGGCAGCGGCTGCGGATCTCGGGCGCAGGCGGAGCGGGCGCCGACGGACAGGACGGGGACCTGCTGGTCACGCTGCGCGTGAAGGACAGTAAGCGGTACCGACTCAGCGGCGCGGACATCGAAACGGACCTTCCCATCTCACCGTGGGAGGCGGCGCTGGGCGCGGATGTCAGCGTGCCCACCCCCGGCGGCCCGGTCACCGTGCACGTTCCGCCCGGCTCGTCCACTGGCAGGCGGCTCCGCCTGCGCGGGCAGGGGATGCCCCGCAGAGGACAGCCGGGAGACCTGTATGCGCGGGTGAAGGTCGTCGTTCCGCGCACTCTCAGCAAGAAGGAGAAGGAGCTGTTCGAACAGCTCCGCGACGAATCGTCGTTTGATGCCAGGAGAGGATCATGACCTCACATCACCTGCCCGTCCGTGTCGCCCGGGCCGACCTGGCGGCGACCGCCGTGGCCGCAGGTATCCACCCGGATACGCTGCGGAAGTTCGTCGAGCTGGGGCTGGTCACCGCCCACGTCGACACCAGCGGCCGGCTGTGGTTCGCCGGTACCGTCCCCGCCCGCGTGCACACCATCGTGCGTCTGCACTCCGATCTTGCCGTGAACTACGCCGGCATCGCACTCGTGCTCGACCTGCTCGCCCGCATCGAGCAGCTCGAGCAGCACCGGACCATCCGACTCGAAGGAGACACCCCATGGACATGAACTCACTCACTCAGAAGTCGCAGGAAGCGCTCACCTCGGCCCAGAGCATCGCGGTCCTGGCCGGTCAGATCGAAACGGACGAGGAGCATCTCCTGCTCGCACTGCTCCAGCAGGAGGAGGGGCTGGTTCCCCGACTTCTGCAGACAGCGGGTGCTGACGTGGAAGCGGTACGCGCCGACGTCGAAGCGGAGATCGCCCGCAAGCCCAGCGTCTCCGGGTCCTCCCCGCAGACCGGTCAGGTGTATCTGAGCCGCAGCCTCACCTCCACCCTGGAACGGGCGGAGCGGGAGGCAAAGCGGCTGAAAGACTCCTACATCTCCGTGGAGCATCTCGTTCTGGCCCTCGCCGACGACTCCTCCAACCGTGCCGCGTCCCGCGTGCTGCGCGGGCACGGTGTCACCCGGGAGAGCTTCCTCAGCGCGCTCACCAAGATCCGCGGCAACCAGCACGTCAACTCCGCCACCCCCGAGCAGACGTACGAGGCGTTGGAGAAGTACGGCCGTGACCTGGTCGCTGACGCCCGGTTGGGCAAGCTTGACCCGGTCATCGGGCGTGATGCGGAGATCCGCCGGGTCATCCAGATCCTCTCCCGCAAGACCAAGAACAACCCCGTCCTCATCGGCGAGCCCGGTGTCGGAAAGACCGCCATCGTGGAGGGCCTTGCCCAGCGGATCTTGCGTGAGGACGTGCCCGAGGGCCTTCGCGACAAGACCGTGTTCTCGCTGGACCTGTCTGCCCTGGTCGCCGGCGCGAAGTACCGGGGCGAGTTCGAGGAGCGAATGAAGGCAGTCCTGGCAGAGGTGAAGGCAGGGGAGGGACGCATCCTGCTGTTCATCGACGAGCTCCACACTCTGGTGGGGGCGGGAGCCACCGAAGGGGCAATGGACGCCGGCAACATGCTTAAGCCGATGCTCGCCCGCGGGGAGCTGCACCTCATCGGTGCCACCACCCTCGATGAGTACCGCAAGCACATCGAGAAGGACGCTGCCCTGGAACGCCGGTTCCAGACGGTGATGGTCGAGGAGCCTGACGTGGAGGACGCGATCTCCATCCTCCGCGGCCTGCGCGAACGACTGGAGATCTTCCACGGTGTCCGCATCCAGGACAGCGCATTGGTCGCTGCCGCCGTGCTGTCCCACCGGTACATCTCCGACCGGTTCCTGCCCGACAAGGCCATCGACCTCATCGACGAAGCCTGCGCGCGACTGCGAACCGAGATCGACTCAATGCCCGCTGAGCTCGACGAGCTGACCCGGCGGGTGACCCGCCTGGAGATCGAGGAAGCGGCGCTGTCGAAAGAAACGGACCCTGCCAGCAAGAAACGGCTGGAGGAGCTGCGCCGGGAACTGACCGACCTGAAGGCGGAGGCGGACTCCAAGCGCGCCCAGTGGGAGGCGGAGCGTCAAGCGATCCGCAAGGTCCAGGAGCTGCGCGGTGAGCTGGAGCGGCTGCGGCGGGAGGCGGAGGAAGCTGAGCGCTCCTACGACCTCAACCGTGCCGCTGAACTGCGGTACGGGGCTATCGCTGACGCGGAACGACGCCTGCGCGCCGAGGAGGAGCGTCTCACCTCCAAACAAGGCGGGCAGCGGCTGCTGCGGGAGGTGGTCACCGAGGACGAGATCGCCGAGATCGTCGCAGCGTGGACGGGGATCCCCGTGGCCCGGCTGCAGGAAGGTGAACGCAACAAGATCCTCACCCTGGACGCCACCCTCAAGGAGCGGGTGGTCGGTCAGGATGAGGCCATCACGCTCGTCAGCGACGCGATTATCCGTGCCCGCTCCGGCATCCGCGACCCGCGCCGACCCATCGGCTCCTTCATCTTCCTCGGCCCCACCGGTGTGGGAAAGACCGAACTGGCCAAAGCGCTCGCGCAAGCACTGTTCGACAGCGAATCGGCGATGGTCCGGCTGGACATGAGCGAGTACCAGGAACGTCACACCGTCAGCAGGCTGGTCGGTGCACCTCCCGGGTATGTCGGGTATGACGAGGGAGGGCAGCTGACCGAGGCGGTGCGCCGCCACCCGTACAGCGTGGTCCTTTTCGACGAGATCGAGAAAGCGCACCCGGACGTGTTCAACACGCTGCTGCAGGTCCTTGACGACGGCCGCATCACCGACAGTCAGGGACGCACCGTCGACTTCCGCAACACCATCGTCATCATGACCTCCAACATCGGTGCCCATCACCTGTTGGGCTCCGATGGGGGCGCGATCCCCGACGACGTGCGAAACAGTGTGCTCGGTGAGTTGCGCGCCCACTTCCGTCCCGAGTTCCTCAACCGGGTGGACGACATCGTGGTGTTCTCGCCGCTGGGTCGTGAACAGATCCGGGACATTGTGGAGCTGCAGTTCACCGACCTGCGCTCCCGGCTGGCCGAGCGTCAGATCCGCATCGAGCTGACGCCCGCGGCACGCCAACTCATCGCCGACCGCGGCTACGACCCCGTGTACGGTGCGCGTCCGCTGCGACGCTACATCAGCCATGAGATCGAGACCCGACTGGGTCGTGCGCTGCTGAGCGGGGAGGTGATGGACGGGTCGACGGTCACGCTGGACGTACACGACGGCGACCTCGTCTTCAACATCGCAGCGCCCGTCGAAGAGGAGGACACGGCGTGAGCGCGATTGTGACCTGCCCCAACTGCGGGAAGAAGAACCGTGTCCCCGCCGCCGCGTCGGGGTACCCGCGCTGCGGCGTCTGCAAGAGCGCCGTGCCGTGGATCGTCGATGCGGGCGATGCGGACTTCGCCGAGGTGGTCGAGAAGGCCCCGCAAGTGGTGCTCGTGGACTTGTGGGCGACCTGGTGCGGACCGTGCCGGATGGTCAGCCCTGCCCTCGAGAAGGTCGCCACGGAACGTGCCGGCAAGCTCAAGCTGGTGAAAGTGGACGTGGACGCCGCGCCGGAGACGGCCCGCAAGTTCTCCGTCCAGGCGGTGCCGACTCTGCTCATCCTCAACCAGGGGAACGTGCTCTCCCGCCAATCCGGAGCCGCCCCGCTGGACGTGCTGCTGCGCTGGGTGGACGAGGCGCTGCAGAAGAAGGCTGACTCGGCCGGTGCTGCTCGATGAGATATGTCGACCCACACGTCGCGCCGAGGATTGCGCCGAGGAGAGTGACCACGGCAGCGCCGAGGGCGGTGAGGATTCCGGTGAGGGTGGCGGTTTCGGGGGTGACCGGGATACGGGGGAAGCTCTGCAGGTTGGCGAGGATGTCCCACTGGGAGCCGGCGATCGCGGTGACGATCGCGAGGATGATCGCGATGACGATGGCCCACAGCCAGACAGCGATTCCCTGCTTGACTCCGCTGAACCGTGCCATTCGCCCGGCGACGTAGCCGCCCGCGAAATAGGAGATCAGCAGCACGAGCCCTATGGCGATCGCGCTGACGATACCGACGGTGCCCGCGTTCTCGGCGGCAGCGTCTGCGGCTTCGTCCGGCGTGGTGCCGTTGCCGAAACCGATGGCAGCCCCGACCGCTGCGACCAGGGCGGTCAAGAGCACTGTGGTGCCCATTGCCGTGAGCCAGCCGAAGAAGGCGGAACCAAATTTGAACCCGCCGAATTCGGCCTTCTCGCGTTCGTGGACGTCGGTGCGGAGAGTGTGATCGGCGTCAACAGGGACAGCTGCATGGGGGGGAGTCCTCGTCGTACACCGGCGCGCCGGGCTCCCGATACTCGTTCGAGTCGTTGCTGGTCATACGGAGAAAGTAGGCCGACGACGTGTGAGCAGGGAGGTGGTTGTCCTCCCGGAGATAGAGGCGTACTGTATGCGACCTTACATAGTAAGGCTCCGGCTCTGGCGTTGTTCGAGATCCGGCGGGCCGTGTACACCGTAAGGCTGCTCGGTGCAAGGGTCCTGATGAAGTCGGGTGCGGGGGTCTACAACAGGATTCACCGATCGGTTTGATCGGTCCGCGAGAGGAGCACTAATGTCGGACAACTATGAGACGACCAGCCCGAGCGGCTCGGACGTACGATCCCCGGATTCCTCAGGCAAGGTGGACGCTGCCAAGCAGGAAGCCTCTGACCTGAAAGACACGGCCACGTCGCAGGCGAAGGATGTTCTGGGTACGGCCAAGGATGAAGCGGCTTCTGTCGTCGGGGAGGCGAAGACTCAGGCGAAGGATCTGTACGCGCAGACCCAGCGGGAGCTGTCGGAGCAGGCCAACACGCAGCAGCAGCGCCTCGCGGGAGGTCTTCGCTCGGTCAGCGACGAACTCGGTTCCATGGCCACTAACTCCGACGGCAGCGGCGTCGCCAGCGATCTGGTCCAGCAAGTCTCGGGTCGCCTGTCCGCAGCCGCGACGTGGCTCGGTGACCGCGATCCCGGTTCCGTGCTCACGGAAGTCAAGCGTTATGCCCGCCGCAAGCCGGGCACGTTCATCCTCGCCGCAGCGATCGGCGGAATCGTCGTCGGCCGCCTCACTCGCGCTCTCGCCGCGAACGCGTCGGACGAGAAAAACGCCTCATCGGCACCAGTGTCGCCGCCGCAGCAGGTGCACCCGGACCCCTCGGTACCTGTCCCTGTCGTGAACGACCTCGGCGCGGGCGGCACCCCCGTCTACACACAGACGGCTTCTAGCCGTCCGGATCTTCTCGGGGAGGGCGGCTATGACCGACCCAACGCCGTCTGAGGCGAAGGCCGCGTCGACGTCTATCGGAGATCTGCTGGGCGAGGTCTCCCGTGACATTTCGACGCTCATGCGCCAAGAGGTCACGCTCGCCAAAGCGGAGTTGAAGGACTCGGCAACCAAGTCCGCCAAGGGCGCAGGCCTCATGGGTGCCGCCGGCTACGGAGGGCTGATGGCGGTGTTCTTCTTGTCTGTCGCACTGTGGTGGGCACTGGGGACCCTGATTGGCGGAGGCTGGTCTGGCGTCGTCGTCGCCGTTCTCTGGGCGATTATCGCCGCGATCCTGTTCCTGGTGGGACGGACTCAGTTCAAGCAAGTCAAGGGCGCCCCGCAAACCGTGGACACCCTCAAAGAGATCCCCGAAACGCTGAAGAGAAATGAGGAGAACCGATGAGCGATTCACCCGATGAGATCCGCGCCGACATCGAGCGGACCCGCCAAGACCTCGGCATGGATGTGGACGCGCTGGCCGACAAGGTCTCGCCGTCGAAGATCGTGGACCGGCAGATCGACAAGGTCCGCGGAGTTTTCGGCTCCGTGCGGGAGCGTGTGATGGGCGCCGCAGACGACGCCGGCTCCTCACTGTCGGGCGCTGGATCTCACGTCGGCGACGTGAAGGACCGCGCCGTGGCCAAAGCGGAAGGCAATCCGCTCGCGGTCGGATTGATCGCTTTCGGTGCCGGTCTGGTCGTCGCCTCGCTGATCCCTGCATCGTCGAAAGAGAAGGATCTCGCTGCCACGGTGAAGGAGCAGGCGCAGCCGCTGGTGGACGAGGTCACAGACGTCGCGAAGGAAGTCGGCGAGCATCTGAAAGAGCCCGTGCAGGCCTCCGTCGAATCCGTGAAGGAATCGGCGCAGGACTCCGTCTCCACGGTCAAGGATGAAGCACAGAACGCCGCCGGTGAAGTGAAAGACCAGGCTCAGCACGCTCGCGAGAACATCTCCGACAACTGACCTACACGGATCGGGCGGGCCCGTCATGAGACGGGCCCGCCCCCCACGATGAAGGACTCGCGATGAGCAGCAAAGCCCCCTCCACCGAACGCAACGCCCCGGACCCCGAATCCACCAGCAAGCCCGACTCCCCGGACGATCTGCACAAGAGGTCCTGGAAGTACGTGTTGCGGAAAACGATCCGCGAGTTCTCTTCCGATCAATGCACCGACATCGCCGCGTCGCTGACGTACTACGCGGTGCTGTCGCTCTTCCCGGGCCTGATTGCGATCTTCTCTCTACTGGGTGTTGTCGGGCAGGGAAAAGCCGCCAGCGACGCAGTGCTGGGAATCATCGAGCAGGTCGCTCCCGGTGACACGGTCGACACGATCCGTGGGCCGATCGAGCAGATCGCCGAGTCTCCGGGTGCCGGTTTCGCTCTCATCACCGGTATCCTGCTGGCCATCTGGTCGGCATCCGGCTACGTGGGCGCGTTCAGCCGTGCGATGAACCGGATCTATGAGATCGAGGAGGGCCGGCCGTTTTGGAAGCTGAAGCCCGCCCAGCTGCTGGTCACAGTCATCATCATCGTGCTGCTCGTTCTCGCCGCGATCATCCTCGTCGTCTCCGGCGACGTCACCAAAGCGATCGGCGATGCCCTCGGCATCGGCGACGTTCCCCAAACGATCTGGTCCATCGCCAAGTGGCCTCTGCTCGCCTTCATCGTGGTGTTGGTCGTCGCGATCCTCTACTACGCCACCCCGAACGCGAAGCAGCCCAAGTTCCGGTGGATCAGCATCGGCGCCCTCCTCGCGATCATCGTCCTCGCTCTGGCCACGCTCGCATTCGGATTCTACGTCGGGAACTTTTCCAACTACGACCGCACCTACGGCTCTCTCGCCGGCATCATCATCTTCCTGCTCTGGCTGTGGATCGCGAATCTTGCCCTGCTCTTTGGTGCGGAATTCGACGCCGAGCTCGAGCGCGGACGCCAGCTGCAGGCCGGAATCGCTGCGGAGGAGGACATCCAGCTCCCTCCCCGCGACACCCGCAAGAGCGATAAGGCCGCCGAGAAGGAACAGAAGGACATTGAGCAGGGCCGCCAGCTCCGCGAACAAGCGGACGCGAACGACGCGGACGCCCACGACACGGATCAGGGTGAGCTCGGAAAACAGTAACCCATCACCGGACCCGCGGCGCGGAGGCGGAAGATGCGACCGCACTCGTGGAGCCGCAGGGCTATTGGGTCATGTCTCGGTTGAGGCGGTCGAGAAGAACCTCGAGCGACACCTCGAATTCCTCATCGGAGCGGTCCTCGCTGAGCAAGGACCGCAACCTCCGCACCTCCGGTGCATCGTGCAAACCGACCTGGCCGTCGCGCTCGGGGATGTCCGCGTCCCCTTCATCCAGGGGCTCTTCCACAGGACCGGTTTCGGCCCCGCGCACCGCGGACTCCAGGAGGAGCTGGCCGAGCAGAAAGCTGCTGAACGCGCGGTACGCGTCGACCGCTTGAGCGTCGGTGAAGCCATGACCGAGAAGGGTGCGGAGGAACATGTCCACGACTTCGACGCTGCGCAACGGGGGACGCAGCCACGGGGCGGCAGGATGCCGTGTAGCGACCAGAGGGAACGCGTGAGGATGATCGATCGCGATCTGCCGCACCTTGTGGGCAACGTCCTGCAGGAACCCTTGCCAATGCTCGGCTAGCTCGTCATCCAGGTTTGAGGTCAGCCTGCCGAGGAGCAGAGCGATCACACCCTCCAGGAGATCCTCTCGCCCATGCACGTATCGGTATAGGGACATTGCCTCGACACCCAACTCTTGGGCGAGGGAGCGCATCGACAACCCCTGGGCGCCCGAACGGTCAATCTGTTCCAACGCCGTCTCGACGATGAGTTCACGGCTCAGGCGGCCAGCTGCTGACCGTGAGCGTTTCTTGCTCAGTTCCTTCGACATAACGCATCTCTTGCCGTCGGCTCAAGTGACCCGCTGCGTGTGACTGCGGATGAGACCGGCATACGCCCACGTTAACCCCGCTTCACGGCAGGAGGGCGATATCTGCCCGGACTTGTGAGCGGGTTGCTGACCTCACTCGTCACCCCAGATATGTAGGGGATTCCCTACGTCGAGCTGACTTCGGTGCACGGATCTTGGGGTCGGCGCGGTCGCTACAGCAGCAGAAGCCAGAGAAGAGCTGCAAGGTTCGCGAGGGCAGTCGCTGCCGGGCCAATCGTCTTGATTCGATCGCGAATGATCGCGCCAATTCCTGCATCCGCTGCTTGGACAGCGGTCCTTGTGTTCGTCGATGAAGTCGACTATCGCTTGTGTGGCCGGTCGAGTTCGGCCGCGAAGAAAGCCGAAGCCGCCTTCAAGATCTCGTTCGCCCGCCGCAACTCGGCGTTCTCCCGCTTGAGGCGCTTGATCTCCACTGTCGCGTCAGTCGTCACACCGGGCCGGTCGCCCGCGTCGACCTGCTCCCGGCGGATCCAGGTGCGGATCGTTTCCGGCGACCCGATCACGAGCATCTGCGCGACCGCAGTCATCGCGGCATACTCGCTCGGATAATCGGATCGCACCTCGGCGACCATACGGACAGCGCGCTCACGAAGCTCGCGCGGATACTTACTGGGACGTCCGATAAGACAGATCCTTCCAAGGAATCCTGTCTCCGGACACACCGGGGCGAGTCACTGCGGTAAGTTGCCTGTAGCAAACGCCGCGCCGCTGCAGTTAAGCCGCCATGCCCACCTTTTGGGGGACAGGGATGGTAACGTTTGGTTAGTAGCTGGGGCTACTTGCGGAGCGTCTGGGGCGCTACGCCACACGCAACGAGGCGATGTCACGTTTCTGTGACGAGCCCTCTCGGAGCCTCGGTTCTGGGGAACTCATCGTTTCGAGAGGGCTGCCCCTCGACTAGAGAGTCTTTAACGCGCAATACGCAAGGCGGGCCCGCGTAGTGTCGTTCCCACTCGAGTGGGGGTCATCCTGTGGGTGTTTCCAGGACTTCCTCGAGGAACGTGATGCCTCCGGAGCTGTTGGCTGACTCCATCAGCGCGTGGATCCATTGCAGGTTGAGTTGCGGGGGTTCGAGCTCATCGAAGGTGAATTGCAGTGGGATCGACGGGTGTAACCAGATGGTGCTGCGCCCTTCAGGGTCCCCTTCTGGATGGCGCCAGGACAGGGTGAAGGACTCGTTGCGGCGGAGCTTGGTGGCGACGATCACTTTGAGGTGAACGAGGGCACGTTCCTCGATGTGGATCGGCGCTTCCGACCCGCCGTAGTGCAGTGTGCCCATGGTGGACGACATCCATTCTCGGGATGACAACTCGGTCACATCGGCGAGAGGCTCGCTATGCCTACGGTTGCCCTTCCAGGTTAGTGGGCGGGTACCAGACCCGCTGCCCGTCCACCGACGCGAACGACGTGAGTGTGTGGGGTTTGGTGGAGGTGGCGCTCATGATGTCCTTCACAGAAATGTGGCGAACGAGCAGCGCATCCGCGATGAGAGACCGGTGGCAGCGCCACGGGACCGCTTCCGCGCACATGATCGCCACAGTCTTCTCTTTTGCTCGATCGATCAGACGGTCTATTCCACGCGCGAAGGGCTCGGTTTGCATGTAGTCGGCGTAGCTGCGGAAGCTTTTGTTGCGCCAGGCGCCGTTGATGCTCTCGACGTTCACTGGGGTGTGGCGGAGACCGCCGAGTTCTTCCATCCGCGCGTACTGCAGGCCTGCGTCCGTCAAGCTCTGTTCGAGCGCCTGCGCGCCGAATTGCGGGTTATGTCGGGAGCCGGGAACCGTTCGGACATCGATGAGTTGTTGCACGCCGTTGTTTTCGAGCAGCGTTATGAACTCCTCGATCGGGTGTGTGGAGTGACCGATGGTGAACACTGTCGAGGGTTGCATCCTGCTCCTGAACGGTTGCGAGCGGTCGGTTGCGACCGGGGAACTCCTCGCACCCAAGGGGTCCCCCGGTCAGCCGATCAGCGGCTCGCTCCCTTGCGCGGCTTGAGGAAGACGTCGGGTTCGCGCTTTTCGCGCTTGGCCGCTCGCTTTTCCTTGATCGAAATCTGCGACCTCCCCGACGAGGATCCCGAACCTGCGCGTCGGCGGCGGGTGAAGAATCAGACGAAGTCATGACCAGATCGTACTGACCGGCGCAGCTGATCCACCCGCCTTCGAGCGGCCGGCGCGAACCTGGCGCAAAACGCCCGAGTCATGACGCAAAACGCCGGACCGAGCTGAGGATACTGTGCCAGTGTGAGGTGCAGCCCGCTGCGCCCACGTCAGGAGCAGAAGCGGGCCAATCAGCGAGGAGAAGGACATGCCAGAAACCAACCGGGCAATCGTTTTCGACAGCCCCACCAAGCTCACCCTGGAAAGCCTGGACTTCCCGAAGCTCCAGATGCCGAACGGGACGAAGGCACCTCACGGCGTCATCGTGCGCATCGTCGCCACGAACATCTGCGGCAGCGACCTGCACATCTACCGTGGTTCGTTCCCTGTCCCGCAGGGAATGGTCATGGGGCACGAGATGACCGGTCAGGTCGTCGAGGTCGGATCCGACGTGCAGTTCATCCAGCCCGGCGACCTCGTCTCCGTGCCGTTCAACGTCGCATGCGGCCGCTGCCGGAACTGTAAGAACGGGCGCACCGACGTCTGCCAGACCGTCAACCCGCAGGTGCACTGCGGGGCGTACGGCTTCAACCTCGGCGACTTCCAGGGCGGCCAGGCCGAATACCTCTTCGTCCCCTACGCCGACTTCAACCTGCTCAAGTTCCCCGACAACGACGCAGCGATGGAGAAGATCCGCGACCTCGCGCTCCTCTCGGACGTCCTCCCCACCGCGTTCCACGGCCTCATGGAAGCCGGCGTGAAGGTCGGCTCGACGGTCTACATCGCCGGCGCCGGACCCGTCGGACGTGCAGCAGCAGCAGCAGCACGCCTCATCGGCGCCGCCGCCATCATCGTGGGCGACTACGACAAGGAACGACTCGACCTCGTCAAGCGCAACGGCTGCGAGACCATCGACCTCAGCCAGGAGATCCCCCTCGCCGACCAAATCGAAGCCATCCTCGGCGCCCCCGAGGTCGACTGCGCCGTCGACTACGTCGGCTCCGAAGCCCACGGCATCGGACACGAAGCCCACGAACTGCAGCCGCAGGCCGCAATCAACCAGGTCCTTGCCGCAACCCGCGCCGGCGGCGCAACGGGCGTCATCGGCATCTACGGGCCCGACCCGCTCGCCGACACCAAGGAAGGGCAGGAAGGAACGTTCCCGCTCGACTTCGGCAAGGTCTGGATCAAGTCCCCACGGGTCTCCGCCGGACAGGCACCCATCATGAGCTACAACAGGGACCTCATGATGTCCA
Source organism: Microbacterium sp. R1 (assembly GCF_015159725.1). Taxonomy (NCBI): domain Bacteria; kingdom Bacillati; phylum Actinomycetota; class Actinomycetes; order Micrococcales; family Microbacteriaceae; genus Microbacterium; species Microbacterium sp. R1. Next base: position 128,277 of record NZ_JADDUD010000006.1, read on the forward strand.
TCCTCTGGGACCGCATGCCGTACCTCAGCGACATGATGAACACGAAGGTGATCAGCCTCGACGACGCCGTCGGCGCCTACGAGACCTTCGACCAGGGTTCAGCGAACAAGTACATCATCGACCCTCACGGGCTGATCTCGGCGTAAAGCAAACCGAGCGCGGCGACCGGACCAGTCCGGCCGCCGCGCTCTGCTGAGGTGAACCGCAACGATCGAGTAGAGGAGGACCAGCGTGGACAACCAGGAACGTGCACCGCGTCACCCCGTGCGATCCTGGTCAACAAAGAACGCCCCGACCGATGCGGTGGTCGACTACTGGCGCCAAGCACGTGAACGCGCATATGTAAAAGTGCAAACCGACCCGCTTGCGCCCAACTTCTACGGCAGCATTCGCCTTCAGACCTTTGAAGATTTCTCGATCTCGTACAAGATAGCTGGCGCGGAGACGGCACGACGCTCCCGAACACAGCTCGCCACCGGAACCGAAACGGACCACTATTTCTACTTCCTGTTCCAGACTCGCGGGTCGATCGCAGTAGAGCAGGGCGGGCGAGTAGCAACGGCTCTCCCTGGTTCCGTAGTCATCTACGACAGTGCCGAGCCGTTCGTCTTGCGCGCAGAGAAGCCATATGAGCAGGTAGTCCTCGAAGTCCGAGCTGCACAGCTCATGGAGTCGAGAGCGTTATCAAACCCTTCGGACTACACGGCTCATCAATTTCAGCTGACCGGTCCGGAAACCGCCGGGTCGGCCTTCATAACCTCCTTCGGCCGCACCCTCTCCGAAACACCCAATGTGCACTTATTCAGCCCCGCCGTACCGGAGCTAGCCTCAGCAATACTCATGTCAGCGCTTGGTGAACATCGTCGGCAGGAATCGGACACGTACATGCGCGCTCTTGACCTCCTGGAACGACTAGCGTCACACCCAGGACTCCGCGCCGAGCATATAGCCTCCGAATTGCATGTCTCAGTTCGGACGCTTCACCGCGCCTTTGCTGAACACGCCAGTCGATTTTCCGAGCAGCTCCGCGACATCCGTTTGCGCCGCGCCAAACGCTTGATGGGAAGGTATCCGGACCTAACTATGCCCCGGGTGGCCAAGAGCGCTGGCTTCACGAATGAATCTCAGTTGTATCGAGCCCTCCAACTCGATCCGATCCAATCTGACGGTCCGGCACTGACCTCTCCGCGTGAGGCGTGATCGACGCTAATCGCAGTCTCATCCGGTATCGCCTCACTCAACCCAACACAAGCTTTATCGTCGCCGAGACGACCGAAACGGAGGCCGGTCCGGCCGGCACGTTCTGCGCGGCGAGCCCGCCAGTCAGGCCGGCGAGGAAACCCACGAGCAGGGTGATCAACGCCACGACCGATCCGATGAGCACGAACCTGCCACGAGCGAATCGGAGGTCACGCCAAGCGACGAACACGATGGTTCCTTCCCGACGTCAGAGACGCTTCCTGCCGTCGGAACCGGCCTCGCTGCCGCGGGTCGGAGTGCCATCGGCGGGAGGTTGACTCCTCGGATCCAACTTCTGATTGATGGCTCATCCCAATCGGGGGTGTAGGAGTTGGGGTCTGAAGCCGCCGGTCTCGAGCAGGCTTCGGGCGATGTAGTTGGTCAGGTTGCGGAACCCGAGTGCGGAGCCGCGCAGGTGTTCGAGCCGTCCGTTGAGCGCCTCGGTCGGCCCGTTGCTGGTGCCGGGTCGTTCGGAGTAGGCGAGCACGTCAGCGGCTCGCTTCTTCAGGGTCCGGCCCAGGGTGGTGAGCTCGGTGAGCACCTTGGGGACGCCGGCGCTGAGGTCGGTGATCAGCTTCTCCATGAGCTCGCGCCCACGTTGCCGGTCCTCGTGGCGATAGGCGGCGATCATGCGCTGGTAGACACCCCAGGTCGCCTCGACCTCGACGTGAGCGTCATCAACGAACAGCGCGCGTAGCCTGTCGCTCTGCTTGTCGGTGAGCAGGTCCGCGCCGGTGTGCAGCGTGCGCCGCGACTTGTCGAGCGGGTCGTCCCTGAACCCACGGTGCCCGTGGATCGCGAGTTGGACCCGGCGCCGGCACCTGTCGAGGGCGTCACCGGCCAGGCGCACGACGTGGAAGGGATCCATCACCGTGACCGCGTCCGGGATCTCCTCTGCAGCGGCGGTCTTGAACCCGGTGAAGCCGTCCATCGCGACCACCTCGACCGCGTCACGGAAGGCGTCGTCGCGGTCGGCGAGCCAGGTCTTGAACGCCGCCTTCGACCGGCCCTCGACCATGTCCAGCAGCCTTGCTGGGCCGGCGCCATCGCGGACCGGGGTGAGGTCGATGATCACGGTGACGTACTTGTCGCCACGCCTGGTGTGGCGCCAGACGTGCTCATCGACGCCAATGACCTTCACGCCCTCAAACCGCGTGGGGTCGTTGATCAGCAGCCGCTTGCCTTCAGCCAGGACCGTGTTGTTGGCGGTGTCCCACGCGACCCCGAGTCCCTCGGCGACACGGGCGACGGTGAGGTGTGCGACCACGATCCCTTCCAGCGCCCACCGCAGCCCGGTGCGCGAGAGCTTCGCGCGTGGCTCCGCCGCGGCGCTGGTGTCTTGGCGCCACACGTGTCCGCAGTCGGCACAGCGGTAGCGGCGCACTACAACTTCCAGCACGGTCGGTCGCCAGCCCAGCGGCTCATGGGCCAACCGCCGGATCACGGTGTCACGAGCAGCGCCTTCGCTGCCGCACCGTCGGCACCACTGATCTGGTTCCATCACGCGGCACGCGAGGACCGCACGATCCGGTTCAAGTCGTTGTCCGGTCACGCTCAGACCGAGGCCGTCGAGTCGAGCGAAGGCGGTCAGGTCAGGGCGGCCGAAGCCGGCAGGCGGGGTAGCGTCGGACACGTCGAGGCCTTTCGGATGGATGGCGAAGGAACCTCCATCGTCGGGAGACCTCGACGTCTATCTGCGGACCGACGCGCCCGGCCGACCTACACCGTCATCTGAGAAGACCCCTGAAACGTCTTCGACGACGACGGGACCGGCGAGGAGGAGGGAGCGGTGTTGCTCGGCTTCGACGCCGCCGCAAGCTCCGGTGAAACGGTCGGTACTGGTCGGTCGTCGTCGGTCACCACCGGATGGCGGCGTCCCCCACGCTCGGCGTTTGCGCAGGTCAGCGGCTCGTTCGCCCAGTGGGCGCATCAAGCGATAGACGCAAAGCCGACGTGATTAGGTCGTCGGTTCGATTCCGACAGGCGGCTCCGGCGAACGGCCCCTGACCCGCGGAAACGCAGGTCAGGGGCGGTTCGGTTCTGGTGGTCGCGCGATGCGCTGGCCTCACGGCTCTGCCCGACACCGACGTCGCTCTCCTCTGCGACGGACCCCTCGCGGCCGGCATCCTGTCCGTGTGTCGATAGGCCTCGCACCGCTCGGCAACGCAGCATGGCGTTGCGTCGCCACCTGGCGACGGCTCGGCGGGGCGCGATCGTCGCGTGTGTTGGCGGACTACGGGAGCTTGGACGCGAGGACGTCGGCCGCCAGGATCTCGGGTGCTGCGCTGAGGAGGTGCTGGTTGGCCATCAGGGCTGCGACGATGGCGCCGTTGGCGTGGGCGTCGCGAGCGGCTTCGTCGGGGAATGCATCGAAGATCCAGAAGGTGTCGGCGTGGGTCCTGACCGCGAACCAGACAATCGTTCCTACTTCTTCGTTGGCAAGTGCGACAGCGCCGGCGAGCAGATCGGCGAGCGCGTCGTGCTGTCCATCGGCCGCGACGATCTTGGCGACGAAGGCATACGGAAGTGATGCGGGTGTGGACATGAGGGACTCTCCTTGAAATCGGGGTTCTTCGTGGGACGAGTTCAGCGTATGACGAGCGAGGACCGGTGGGGAGTGGCGTATACGGCAGTATTGCTATTGTTTACGTCATGCGTATCGGACTGATCGCGATCGACGGCTGCTTCGGTTCGGCTATCGCGTCGATCATCGACATCGTGCGGGTGGCCGACGGAGCCCGCGGCGAGGTCGACCCGCGGATCGACCCGATCGAACTCGCCATCCTCGGACCGAAACGGCGAGTGACCACGACGGCATCGATGACCCTGTCGGTGGACCACCCGCTGTCGGAGTCCGGAGAGTTCGACGTGGTCGTCGTCCCTGCGCTTGGAACCCTCACGGCCGCCGCGACCCACGACGCCCTCCAGAGCCGAGATGTTCGTTCGGTCATCGCCTCGCTCGGGCGCCTCGACGAGGCGACCACCCGGATCGCCGCGGCGTGCACCGGCGTGTTCGCCGTCGCCGAGACCGGACGGATGCATCATCGGCGGGCGACGACCAGCTGGTTCCTGGGGCCGGAGTTCCGGAAGCGCTATCCGACCGTCGCCCTCGATCTCGACACCATGGTCGTGGTCGACGGGAACCTCGTCACCGCCGGCGCCGCATTCGCCCACATCGACCTCGCGCTCTCACTCGTGCGATCGATCAGCCCCGACCTGGCCCAACATGTCGCCAAGCTCCTCCTCATCGACGAGCGCCCGTCGCAGGCGGCCTTCGTCGCCTACGAACATCTCCGGCACGAGGACCCGATCGTGGTCGAGTTCGAACGCTTCGTGCGCGCCCGCCTGGACGAACCGTTCAACGTCGCCTTCGTCGCGCAGTCGCTCGGCACCAGCCGGCGCACCCTCGAACGACGAGTCCGTGCGGCGCTCAACCTCACTCCGCTCGGCTTCGTCCAACGGCTTCGCACCGAACGAGCTCGACACCTCTCAGCAACCACGGACCTCACCTCCGCCGAGATCGCGCTACGGGTCGGCTACGCAAACGCCGAGACTCTGCGCTCCCTCCTGCGTAGGGAGCGACGCCGTTCCTGACCTATCGCCATGCCTGTAGCCGGTGTCCTAGCGCTCGACTGGAACCAGCTCTCAGCACGTCGCGTCGACGCTCCTGCGTCGCCCCTGGACTACCCACTCGACACGCCCGCAGCACAGCCCATGTGACGTGCCCCGGCTTCCCGGACGGTCGGGGTTGGGTGGCTGTGATGTCGCTGCGTTCTCGTCGAGAGCATCAGCAGACCCGATCAGAGTCGATTGGGATAAGACGCGAAGGCGGTCAGGTCAGGGCGGCCGAAGCCGGCCGGCGGGGTAGCGTCGGACACGTCGAGGTCTTTCGGATGGATGGCGTAGGAACCTCCATCGTCGGGAGACCTCGACGTCTATCTGCGGACCGACGCGCCCGGCCGACCTACACCCTCATCTGGGAAGAGCCTCATTGCGTTTGGCGCAGCGCCCCAGACGCCCCGCGCGTAGCCCCAGCTACCACACAGACATTACCACTGGGTGTCCCCCAAACGGAGGACATCACGGGCCGGCGCGACCCGATGTAGTGCGCGGGCATCAGCGATTGATTCACCCCCAGAAACGGTTTCACCGCAACGCGGTCTCGATGTGCCAACGGAGATCTTCCACGACGTCTGCGGCGGACCACGGGTTCCTCGCGTGCCAACGAAAGTTGAGCGGCGACGGGTGCACTAGAGGGAACAGCTCAGGAAGAAACTGCTGATAATTCCGTACCGTCGCGGTCTTCGCAATCGGCAAGTACGCCTGCTGTGCGTAGCGTCCGATCAACAAAGTCAAACGAATATCAGGCATCAACGCGAAGAGCGGCGGATGCCACCTGGCCGCGAAGCCTCGACGCGGCGGCGCATCTCCCGACCCGCTGCGACCGGGGCCGGGGTAGTAGAAGTCCATCGGCAAGAGAGCGAAATTGTCCGGGTCTCGGAACTGTCCTTCGGTGACACCAAGCCACTGCATGAGGGTGGCACCACTGGCGTCGTCCCACGGCACCCCGCTTGCCTGCGCGCGGCGTCCCGGCGCCTGGCCAATGACGGCCACGCGCGCAGCGGCACCCACCGTGTAAATGGGGTCCATGCCCTGCTCTCGCAGCGCGTTGTTGGTGGAATCGTGTATCAGCTCATCATGGATGAGCGCGAGAGGATCAAGTGCACCGTACTGCGGAGTTCCCACGATCCGTACGCAACCTGCTTCAGTGCTTCTTAACGACGGTCAGGAGGATGACTGAGTCCTCGATGGCGTCGAGTGAGTGGAGCCCGTCCGGGATGATGAG
>NZ_JADDUD010000007.1:0-132589 GCF_015159725.1 Microbacterium sp. R1
CTGGCCGACACAGCTTGGCTCAAGCTCGTACCTATTATCTGTCCCCGTTCGGCTTACTCTCCGAGCCTGCCACTCGTTCAGCACGCTGGTCACCGAAAACAATCGTTTTCCGCGGGCGTCCTCTTAGCTCGGTGAAATTTTTGCCAGCGGCTTCTGGGCACCCGCTTTCTCCGCCGCCAGATGCATCGTTCCCATGCGTGTGGAGTTTGACGCTTTGTGGCGGCGTTCTGTGATCGCACGGTGTCGCAGACAGGGCACAGTGTTGGCCTGCCCGAGGAACCATGCGGCCTTGCCGACACTCTGACACGAGGCCCAGTCGAGGTCCTCGACATCCGTGATCGTCAGACCTACCAGCGTGAGGGGCGGGAGCGTGAAGACATCGGCCGGTCGAGACCGGCCGATGTCTTCACGCGGCGGCGGGGCGCGCTGCCCGGGGTGGACCAAGACGATCCTCGTCCGCAACATCCTTACGGAGCGGTGACACAAGTAGACGTCAGTTGGCGTGCTCGTCCGGCGCGCTGTCCTCGGGCTGGACGGTCCATGCGGGAGGCTCGTCCTTACCGGTCGCTTCGTCTTGTTCTGCCTTGTCGCTGGTTCTCTGGGTGATGCCAGGTGCGTGGTGCACCGGGGCATAAATCGCGTAGAGGCGCAGCGGTTCGTCGCCAGTGTTGATCACGTCATGCCAGGTGCCGGCGGGGACCTGGACAGACCACCCATCCGAGACGTTTTGCTCGAAGTCGAGCCGGTCCTTGGCCGGGCCCATGACGGCCCTGCCCTGTCCGGCATCGAGGCGCAGGAACTGATCGGTGTTCTGGTGGACCTCCAGGCCGATGGACTCCCCGACCGGGATAGACATCAGCGTGACCTGCAAATACTTCCCGGTCCACGCCACGCTGCGGTAGTTCTCGTTCCGCCGGGTGGCCTCTTCGATGTCGAACGCGTTCGGGCGGGGCCCGATGTCGTTGATGGTCATTGTGTTCTCCTTTTGTGCTCGGACTTCGAGTCCAAGTCAGCATCATCTTTCGGGGGGAGTCAAGGGTGGGTGGGTTTCGGCGAACCTCGTGGAGGCGAGGAGAGCGAGTACGACGCCGGCCCCAGCGACGACGAGGACGCCGCTTAGTCCGGCTGCAGTGGCGCCCATGGTGGCGACCAGGGCACCGGCGAGCCCGGTGCCGATGGCGATGCCGGCCTGGTTGCCGAGCTCCATCTGCGATGAGGCGCGCCCGACCGTGCCAGCGGCATCATCGCGGACGGCGATGGAGTTGATCGTGAAACCGAGACCGGCGCCGAGCCCGGCGATGATCCAGCCCACGGCGGCGACGGGGACGGGGACGGTGGTGAGGATCACGGCACCGATCACCGTCAAACCCGCGATGACGAGAATCGCTCCGAGGCGCGCGACGCCCCCCTTGGTCATGCCCCACTTCAGGAGCCGGGCGGGGGCATAGGCGCCGGCGGTCCACCCGATGATGCCTGCGGTCAGGACGATCCCGGCGAGTGTAGCGCTGATCCCTCGCACGCTGGTAAGGGCGAGCGGAATGAACAGGTCTGCGGTGAAGAACGCCATGGACAAGGCGGCTGCGAACACCACATTCGCCGGGAGCCCTCGACGCGCGGTGAGCGTCCCGGCAGGCAGAACCCGCCGGAAGTGCGTGCGCGCCCTGACCTCGAGCTCGCGGAGGTTGCGGCTGACGCGTTCGATACGTAATTCAGTACAGGCGTATCGAGGTGGCTGCACCACTGGGCGCCGATTTGTGGGCGCGAAAAAGCCCCCCGACGCAGGTCGCGTCGAGGGGCAGGTGAGTACGATCCGGTCGTGACTTCGTCTGATCTTCACGAGGCCTTTCCGACTGCTCGGTCTGCGGGCTGAGCTGCCGATACCGGAGGGCGCCCGGGAGGGTCACACGCCGACGCGCGGCGGGTGGTGAGACGGTCAGTGATGACTCAGTTGTAAAGCATGCCGCCGTCGACGAGAAGCACCTGGCCGGTGACGTAGTCCGAGTCGGGGCCGGCGAAGAACGACACGACCTTCGCGACGTCCTCGGGGGTCTCGATGCGGCCGAGCGCGATGCCCTCCACGTTTTCCTTGAGGTTCTGGCCGAGTGGCTTGCCGTTGATCTTGCTGAGCTCGGCGTCGATGAGTTCCCACATGCCGGTGCCGACGATGCCGGGCGCGTAAGCGTTCACCGTGATGCCCTTCGGAGCGAGCTCCTGCGCGGCCGCCTGGGTGAAGCCGCGAACGGCGAACTTCGAGGCCGAATACGCGCTGAGGATGGGGAACCCCTGGATCGACGCGATGGATGCCGCGGAGATGATCTTTCCACCGTGACCGAGCTGTTCGAACTTCGCTGCGGCCGCCTGGATGCCCCAGACCACGCTGTCGACGTTGATCCGGAAGATCTGATCGAGCTCTTCGGCGGTGATCTCGAGTACGGGCTTGATCTGGGCGATGCCGGCGTTGTTGACGATCACATCGAACCCGCCGAGCTGTTCGGCGGCTGCGTCGACAGCGGCAACGACCTGGTCGCGCTTCGACACGTCCGCAGCGACGAAGACCGCTTTTCGGCCCAGCTGCTCGATCTCGGCGACGACCGAATCACCCTTCTCGCGCTGCGGCTCGATGTCCGCGACGGCGATGTCAAAACCGTCGGCGGCGAGACGAAGCGCGATGCCGCGCCCGATCCCCTGCCCGGCTCCGGTGACCAATGCGACCTTATCCTGAATAGCCATTCTCGTACTCCTTCTCAAACGCGAACGGGCGCCCAGCAGATTCGATGTTCGCGGGCCTGGCGCGTCGTACAGTGCAGGGCCAGCAGAAGTGGCTGCCCGTCTCCCACTTCAACATGGCGAATCGATTTGTATTCCCTGGCGCTCCTGACGTGCCAGGGTCACGCCATGAACGGCATGAGTTCGGGAGGCATGGTCACAAAGGGCCGCATCATATCGCGATCCTCGTGCTCGAGGATGTGGCAGTGGTACATGTAGCGGCCGCTGTAGGCGTGGAACCGGACGGCGATCTCGACGATTTCGTGGGGGTTGACGCGGACTGTGTCTTTGAGCCCGCGCTCGTTGGCGTCGATGACGTGGTCGAGCTCGTCGTCGGGGTCGCGACCGAGAGTGATCCGCGCGCTGAGGTCGAGATCGCCGATGCCGTCGTCGGGGATCTCCCAGCCGATGGGCCGGCGCGCGAGGACCTGGAAGGGATCGAGGTGGATGTGGATGGGGTGCGTGTCATCGGTGAGGTTGATGAGCTGCCAGATCTCGTACTGGCCGAGCATCGGGAAGAACTTGGCGGTGTCCTCGAAGTGGGCGGCAACCGCGCGGTAGCGCGTCGTGTGGTCGCCGTCGGTGAGGGTGATCAGCGGACCGGTCGTCTCGTCCTCGTCGTCGACAACGGCGAGCTCACGCATGGTCAGCATGTTGGGTACGTCCTCGAACTCGCGCTCGACAAGCGCGATGGCACGCCGCGGCGCCGCGTCCAGCTCCTCGGGTTTTGGCAGGGCGAAGTCGGTCGCCAGTTCGCGGGGCACCGGACGGTGCGCGACCGGGCCCGGGACGACACGGAAACGCATGACCTGGGGGTACGGCAGCAGCGCGTCGAGATCCGCGGCATCGGCGGCATCAGCGGCGGGAAAGGGCGCGCCATCGAACGGAGCGCCGGCGGTGTTGTAGAGCGTGAGCTCGGTGCCCGGTTGAAGGTCCGAGAAGTCGACGAGCAGGTCGGCGCGCTCGGCTGAGGCGAGGACCAGCCCGTCGGGTGGCAGCGCGACGGGCTCGCGGAGTAGGCCCGAGTCGGTGCCGATCTGAGTGATGCGATCGAATTCGGGCACGCCGTCTCGCAGCAGCACGAGCCGGAAGGTGCGGGCGTTGGAGCCGTTGAGCACGCGGAAGCGGTACGTGGCGGGCTGGACGTCGAGGATAGGCCAGACTTTGCCGTTGACGACCGTGAACGGCGCGAAGGCCTCCATCACCCCAGGGTCGGTCTTGTGCACCAGCTGGCCGGTCAGCCGACCGCCCTCGTCGAGTCCGAAGTTACGGTCCTGCAGCAGCAGCGGCACCTCGTACGGTGGTCCCTCGGGCAGCCCGAGGTCACGTTCGCGCTGGTCGCGGATGATCCACAGTCCCGCCAGCCCGGCGTATACGTCGAACCGAGTGACGCCCATCACGTGGTCGTGGTACCAGAGCAGCGTCGCGCGTTGGTCCATCGGGTAGTCAAATACGGCGAGCTGGCCGGGTGCGAAGAGGTTCTCGGTCCAGCCGTCGTACACGGCCGGTGTCAGGCCACCGTGCAGGTGCACGACCGAGTGTCCCGTCAGCGCCGCGGCGTGCGGGTCCGGCGTGCCGCCGCTCAGACCGGGACTGCACTGCACAGGCACACCGTCGGCGTCGACCTCGTCGCCGGCCATCGTTACGATGACGGGCAGCCCGCCGTCAAGCTCGTTGCGCCACTCGACGCGGACCGGGTGGCCGCGCTCAGCCTCGATCGTCGGGCCTGGGAGCGTGCCGTCGTAGCCCCACACACGCGACCGGGGCAGATCGCGATGGAAGCTGTGCGAGCCGGTACGGATCCGCACCGTCAGACGGCCGTTGTGATCGCGCGCGAGCAGGCGCTCGGGCAACGGCAGAACGTCGACGAACGGCGTCAGAGGCATGCGGTGCGCGGCGGCCATGCGCTACACGCTACCAGCCCGCCCGACGTGTCGTGGGACTATGCACACACGGGTATAACGGACGGAGTTCCGCGCGCAGACGCGAGCGTCGAACAGAGGTCTTGCGGATGTCGCGGGCGCGGTCTAGATTCCCGGGTATGAGCGCTGGGGAGCGGATCTACTCGGCGGTGTTGCACCGGGACAAGCGGGCCGAGCAGGAGCTCGATCCTGAGGTGCGACGCAATCTCGCGCCCAATGGACTTCGACTGGTGGCCGCCAACGCGCTCCAGTCCTCGGGCGATCAGATCGTCAACGCCTCGACCGTGCTGCCGTGGCTGTTCAACGCCCTCGGCGTTCCCGTGGCGCTGACGGGCCTACTGGTGCCGATCCGCGAGTCGCTCTCGATGCTCCCGCAGGCGTTCCTCACGCCACTCATCGTCCGTGTGCGGTTCCGCAAGTGGGTGTTCATCTCCGGCGCTCTGGTGCAGGCCGCTTCGGCGGGAGTGATCGCCGGAACCGCCGCGCTCGGGCAGGGCCTGGTCGCCGGGGTCGTGATCCTGGTCGGGCTGGCGGCGTTCGCGCTGGGGCGGTGCCTGTGCTCGATCGCCTCCAAGGACGTCCAAGGGAGGACCATACCCAAGGGCGAACGCGGGCAGATCAACGGGCTGGCGACCACGGCGTCCGGAGTGGTGGCCATCACCCTGGGCCTGGGCATCCGGATTCTCGGCGGCGAGGACTTGGCGGCCGAACAGCTCGCGTGGCTGCTGGCGGCAGGTGCCGCACTCTGGGTGCTGGTGGCGGCAGTGTACGTCGGCATTCGCGAACCATCCGAAGAACCTGTCGGCGCCGGCCGCGTCGAGAAAGATGTTGGCCCCGGGCCGAACTGGTTCGCAGAGACCATCGCACTCTTGCGCGGCGACCGCGACTTCCGCCGCTTCGTCGGGGTGCGCAGTCTCCTGCTCGTCTCCTCACTCGCCCCGCCGTTCGTGGTGGCCCTGTCCATCGCCTCCGGAGCGGGCGGACTGTCGGGGCTCGGCGGGTTCATCCTGGCCTCCGGGGTCGCCGCCCTGATCGGCGGCAGGATCTTCGGCCGATGGGCCGACCGCTCCAGCAGGAACGTGATGACGTTCGGCGCTGCCGCGGCATCCGCGATCATCGTGGCGCTCGTGGTGCTCGTCGCGCTCCCCGTCTTCGCAGGAGCATCGCTGGCAGGCAATCTGGTCTTCGTCGCCGCCTACTTCCTGCTGACGCTGACACACACGGGCGTGCGCGTCGGTCGCAAGACCTATGTGATCGACATGGCCGAGGGCGACCAGCGCACCACCTACGTGGCGGTGTCGAACACCGCCATGGGGTTCGTCCTGCTCATCGTCGGCGCGATCAGCGCGCTGCTGGCGACCCTCGCCCTGCAGTGGGCGCTGCTGTTCCTGGCCGCGATGGGCACGGTGGGGGTGGTCGCCTCTCGACGACTACCGGATGTCTCCAGGCGCTGACAATGGATACATGGTCCACTTCTCTGATCCCCTGCTCGAAGCCATGGCGACTCGGCGCTCGCTGGGCAAAGTGGGACCGGAGACGCCGACCGATGCGGAGCTCATGCACCTGCTCGCCGCAGCGACCCCGGTAGCCGACCACAAGTCCCTTCGCCCGTGGCGGCTCATCACACTCCGTGGCGAGGACCGCACCCGACTCGGCGAGGCACTGGACGCCGCCGGCAGCGTCGACCGCGAACCTGGGGAGCGCAACCCCAAGCCCTTCCGCGCGGAGCTGCTCATCGCCCTGGTCGCCAGCCCTCGAGAACACCCCGACGTGCCCGAATGGGAACAGCACGCCACCGCCGCCGGCGTCGGCCACCTGCTCCAACTGGCCCTCTGGCAGGCCGGCTGGGGCGTCAAATGGCGCACGGGACACCTGGCCAACTCGCCCGAAGTACGGGCCGCGCACGGGCTGGCCGATCACGAACTGCTGATGGGCTGGCTGTACGTCGGCAGCATCGACGACGCCCTGCGGGACCGCCTGACGAGCTCGTCGCGCCCGATCCTCGACCCCGGGCCTCACTTCGGGCAGATGCCGCAGAGCCGTGACCGGGGTATCCGTGCGCGACGCATGAGAACTCCCTGAGCCAGAACCTACAGGATCGCGACTGCACGATGACAGTGAACCGGCGGCCCGCTGAGGGGTCGTCCACCGGTACAGGTGCGGACCATCCGGGTGAACGACCAGAACCCAGCAACTACCTAAGCCTTCGATTCCCGTAAGACTGTCCCGCAAAAATGCCCGGTGAAGGTGCCCTAAACGCTACAGTCGCCGCATGCTTGTCGGATACGCCCGCGTCTCAACCTCTGGGCAGGACCTCGCCGCGCAGCGGGACGGCCTCCACTCGCTCGGCGTCGATCCCGAGAACGTGCACGTCGACCACGGCATGACCGGAACGAACCGTGAACGCCCGGGGCTCCGCGAAGCGCTTGCCGCGGTCCGCAAAGGTGACGTCCTGGTCGTCACCAAGCTCGATCGCCTCGCAAGATCACTCCCCGACGCTCGTGATATCGCCGACGAGCTGACGCGCAAGGGCGTGACGCTGAAGCTCGGAGGTTCCGTCTACGACCCAACCGATCCCGTTCGGCGACTGCTGTTCAACGTCCTCGGGATGGTCGCGGAGTTCGAAGCCGACCTCATCCGTGCCCGCACGCGCGAGGGGATGGCGATAGCGAAGGCCGCGGGCAAGCTCCGCGGAAAGAAGCCCAAGCTCTCCGTCTCACAGGAGAAGCACCTGGTCGCGCTGCACCGTGCCGGCACGCACACCACGAGCGAAATCGCCGAGATCTTCGTTGTCGCACGCTCAACCGTGTACCGAGCGATCCGGCGCGGCGGAGCGAACCCACCCGCCGCCTGACGACACCGAGCGAAGCGAGAAGGACGACACCGAGCGAAGCTGCTCACATCGCTGGGCCCGAGCACGTCGCGGACAAAGGTGTCGGTGCTTCCCCGGGCTACCTCACCGCCGCACTGCACGCAGCCACCAACGTGACCCCATCGTGACGAGTGTGTCGCTGTGCGATCTGAACATCGCACAGCGACACACTCGACGAGATCGTAGTCCCAGGCGGGGAGCTTAGAGGCCAGGACGTCCAACTTCTCGATCGTGGGTTCGCTGAACAGTTTGCCGGCCAGAATCGCGGGTCACACCCCCCGCGATTGGGAGACACTCCCTAGGTGGCACTGGTCGCACAGGTCGCCTACTCGCCGCCGATTTGCTCGCAGACGGCCATGACGTCGCGATGCTCGTCCGCGAGCCCGCGAAAGCAGCAACCGTGGCTGACCGTGTCACCATTGCGGCGGGCGACATCCGGGATACGGCAGCGGTCGCCACAGCGATCAACGGTGCCGATGCCGTCGCCTCCGCGCTCGGCCCCGTCGTCAAAGACACCACTCTTCTGCGCGACACCGCGGCGATCGTGGTCCGCGCGATGGGCGATGCGCACGTGAGCCGGTACGTCGGCATTAGCGGCGCAGGTCTCACTCTTCCCGGGGATCGCAAAAGGAACCGGGACCGGATCATCTTTTGGCTACTAAACTCGCTCGGCGGCATGCTCGCGAAGGACAAGATCGCAGAGCGCGCGATCTGGCAACGCAGCGGTCTCGACTGGACGCTCGTTCGGGTCCCCGGCCTGGTCGACGGTGCTGCAAGAGAAGTCGACCACGACGCGCACCTGACGGGGCGTCGCACCACACTCCGTCGAAGCGACCTCGCCCGATTCATTACGGAAACCGTTGCCAACGGCGATTACTCACGCAGCTCACCGTTTGTCAGCGACCGCTAGGCGCCCAGCAAGTCCGACGATCGCGACTCGTCCGGCCCGGCGCTCGGTGGCTTCAGACGGATAGCGCATCGCGTGCTGCACGCCGTCAACCCCGGACGCCGAGGGCTACCCCGCGGTGACCGGGAAACGGCTGGGCGGAGCAGCCCTCAGCGTGCGGCCGCCAGCATGAGGGGGAATCGCCCGCGGCTTGTCGCGAGCCTCCCCAGGCCCGCAACCCTGACGCCAGCATGACACCCAACCGTGCTTACGACAAGGGCTTCTGGACGCCGCCCGGACGAGCTCAGTCATCACTGTTTCAGGCCTGGGGAAACGGACACATCTATAAGATTCCCGGATCGCCCGACTCGCCATCAGACCGATGGTGCGCCGACAGATAGTGGGTCACCGTCTCCCGGGGGCCGCTCGACTGTCTGTACAGCCTCGGCTTTTGTTAGATAGTTGGGATACAGCGACCGAGAGAAGCGTCCCAGGAGGGCTGCGGCCCCGTAAACGATCGTTTGCGGGGAATGGGCACCGAGTCGGCCCTGGCCGTGAGAAATACTGTTCTCGAGCGAGGCGACGCCACTTATCGCTGAGCTTGTCCTTTGATGACGCCTGCTGTTTTGCCGAGAAAGTTGGGTTTTCCGTCTGCCCCGAAGAAGGGGGAGTCGGATTGCGCGTCCCGGAACTGGGATCTGCTCTCAGACGCGCGGGCCTCGAGCGCTCCTCGGCCTGGTGGGATCATCGAGATAGAGCACTATCAAAATCGACACAGTGTTCCGGCTCATAGGAGGTCAGTGATGACTGCAAGATCGGAAGACTCTCAGCCTGGTCTTCGCCCTGACGAGCTTGGCGAGGCGGACTGCTGGGAACTACTCCGGACGACGCAACTCTGCCGGCTCGCCTTCACCGGAGCGGACGGATTTCCCGACATCCGACCGGTGAATCATCTCGCCGTCGACCGAACCATCTATATTCGGTCAGCGGTGGACTCGAAGTTCCTTGCGGTCGCTTCTCAGCCCCGAGTTGCGGTCGAGGTCGACGGTGTCGACGACGCGGATTTCTGGAGTGTGGTGGTCCGAGGAGTTGTGGAGCAGGTCACCAGCGAGGCCGAGCTGCACCGTGTGGGAGTTGAGCACTTCAAGTCGTGGACAGCGATGCCGAAGCTGTTCGTGCTGAAAGTTACCGCCAGCGAGATCACCGGCCGCCGGTTCCCGAAGGTCGCGCGCCCCACTCCCCCGGTCTACGCCGTGCCGGTCACGGAGACAGCGCGATCGCGACACCAAGAGCTCCGGGGTGAGCGGCCTGCCCCCATCCCTCACTTTCAGCCTCCGTCGCAATCGTGAGGGCATCGTCAAGAGTCACCCTGGCGCGTATGGACTTTTGGCCATAGTGGATTAGCTACAAGTCTATATCGGCGTGTTTGGCGCGTCTTTGTATCTGCACCCCAGAGGAGGTGCCGCGGCGATGCCGACCTGACAGAGTGGTGACGTCTCCCGACGGTGGGTTGCGCTTTCTCGCACTACCTCTGGGGAGTCGGTGAGCCGGGATCTGGGGATACCGGGAGCAGTTAGCGCGTGCCCTCCGCTTTGCGGAGTGAGATGTCGGGTCCCCCTCATACGCCCCCGCGCATGAGGGGGCTCGACTTTCCGCGAACCCCCTCCTGAAAGGGCCCGGAGACCTCCGCGAGCGCTGTGGTCCGTGCAGGGTCTCCGGTAGTGCCCGAGGAAGCTGGGACCCCCGGTATGCCGACGATAGACGGAGCGCAGAGCGCCGGAAGGGGGTTGATCCCTCGCGGGGCATCCGCTTGCGTCTCAGGAGAGCACTCGTCGTCGCAGAGCTGGTTCCGACCATTAGCGCGCAGCCGCCGTCCCGCGTGCTACTCGATTAGCTCCCCTGAAGACCCTGTCACACCTTCACCGCGCCACTCCTGGCTGAGAATGGTCTTGCGGGACCTCGGTGATGATGGGACTCTGGCTTCCCGTCTACGGCATCGATGGGGTGGTGCCTGACACCCTGGGCCGGGAACGGGAGGGCCTCATAGCAATCCGATGAGCACACCCCCGGCGGCACCGACGATCACGACCACCCACGGCGGGAGTTTGAAGGACACCAGCAGCACGAAGCAGACCACGGCAAGCGCGAACGGTGCGGGGCCGGTGATCGCGGTGGTGAAGACGGGTGAGTAGAGGGCGGCGGCGAGGATGCCGACGACGGCAGCGTTCGCGCCACGCATTACCGCTTGCGCCCACGCGTGTCGACGGAAGGTGTTCCAGAACGGCAGCACCCCAAGCAGGAGCAGGAACCCGGGGAGGAACACCGCGACCAGGGCGATGAGCGCGCCCCAGATCCCGCCAGGGCCATTGGTGGCCGTCGCGCCGAGGTATCCGGCGAAGGTGAACAAAGGTCCGGGGACGGCTTGGGCGACACCGTATCCGGCGAGGAACTGCGCGTTGGTAACCCATCCCGGATCGACCACCCCTGCCTGCAACAGCGGGAGCACGACATGCCCGCCACCGAATACCAGAGCGCCCGCGCGATAGAACGCGTCGAACAACGCCACCCCACCGGCACCAGTCGCCGCGGCGAGGATCGGACCACCGATCAGCAACGCAACAAACATCACAAGGCTGGCGATGCCGGCGGCGCGTCGCACCGGGAAGTGAAGCATGTCGGGGCGGTCTTCCACGCCCGCTCGGCAGAAGATTAGTCCACCGAGTGCGCCGATTAGTATCGCGACGACCTGCCCGATCGAACCGAACAAGACCATGGTGGTAAGGAGCGCAATCACTGCGATGCCCGCTCGAGGCTTGTCAGGGGTGAGTGTCTTCGCCATGCCCCAGACCGCCTGGGCGACAATCGCGACCGCAACGATCTTCAACCCGGTCAGCAGCCCATCGCCGATCGGGCCGGCGAACCAGGCCGCCCCATACGCGAACGCCACCATCAGCGCCGCGGACGGCAACGTGAACCCCACGAACGCAGCGATGGCGCCCCACCCACCAGCGCGCAGCAGCCCGACGCCGAACCCTACCTGGCTGGACGCGGGGCCGGGCAGGAACTGCGACAGCGCGACCAGGTCGGCGTACTCGCGGTCGTCCATCCATTTGCGGCGTTCCACGAACTCGGTGCGGAAATAGCCTAGGTGAGCGACCGGCCCACCGAACGAGGTGGTCCCCAGCTTGAGAAACACCCGGAACACTTCCCACACCGTGCTCCGGGCGGCGACTATCGAGGTCTGCGCCATCACTGCTCCTGTCCCCGGGATGAAGATTTCCAGCCCTGCGCAGAACCGCTCGGCTCAGCTCCTGGGCATTCGCTCACAACGCACAAGAACCGCGGACCCAGGATACCGACCGCACCACCACCTGGGCCGAATCAAACTGACACCCCTGGGCCAGTTCGAGTTGACATAGTCACCTCGGCCGCGTTCTACCGCAACCTCTCTGAGCTGATCGGTGATTACGAGTTCACGGAGAAGTCGACCAACAGTGGCCGCAACGGCGGATCCGTCCAGGTCGCCAAGCGCAGCGAACGGATCATGGACGTCAGCGATCTCGACTCCCTGTCGGTGGGCCGCATGATCGTCTTCGCGTCCGGCTCCCGCCCCACCCTCGTGCGGGCTCGGCCGTGGTTCAAGGACAAGCGTTTCCGCAAGCTCGTCGAGATGCGTCCGGAACGGGTGCATCGTGTGGTGGAGGTGAGCCAGGATGTCTGAGTTCGAGGATCGGACCGTCGACGTCGACGAGACGGACGGGCTGCAGCTGATGGTGTTGCGGGTGCCTCTGACGGAGGCGCCCGCTGAGCTGGTCGCGTGGGTGGAGGGCACGTTGCAGGACCGCCTCACGGGCGCCGGGAAGGCGGCGGAGACCCGCTGGTGCACCCGCTGGACCGAGCATCCGGACGCGGTGCATCGGCTCGCGGCGATGTACGACGAGTGGCAAGTGATGCTGGCCGGCGGCAAGGGAGCCCCGTCGCTGCACATGATGATCCGTGAGGTCCTCGACTACCACATGCCGTTTCTCACCAGCAAAGAGTTCGGCATCTTCGCCCAGTGCGGAGAATACGGGCACGAAAAACCCCGACGCGTTGATGCGTCGGTGAAGCAGTAATCGCATGCAAACCCATGGATAGCTTGACTTGCGATTGAATCTATTGGAGCTAATAGTTCTATTGTTCCTACTACCGTGAGTACCGTGAGGCTAGGACTCATAGACTGACATAAGGTAGATTATCGGAGAAAAAGCCCTGATCAGAAAGAATTTCAATGCACCAATACTGATTATTGGTAATCCGCCGCGACGACGCGGTATATCTCGTGCGGCGACGACGGGCGTATTCGAGAGAACGGCGACAGCGAGCGTCGCATCAGGATCGGCGAAGCTGAGACTCAAGTGTGACGCCGCCGGCGTCGGCGTCGCGGTCGGCTCATCGAGATTCACTCGGGCTCCGGTGGATGAGCGGCGTCCTTGAACTTTCGGAACTGCCTGTCGCGAGATAGCCGCAGACCCCGTTGATAGATCTGGGTTCTCTCGACGCTCGACTTCGGCAACGAGGTTATCGCGGAGATCGGCGTCGAACGCGGCTCGTAGAAGACCACTGCCTCGTCCTCGTCTCCGACGAACCGATCATCGTGCAACACACACGCCTCGACTCTCGCCAGGCAGAAAACGCGCCGATGTCCACGATTGCCTACCCTGCCAGTCACTAACGGACCAAGACCTCTTGCGAACGCGGGGTGCGCGACGCTGGCACCAACCACTCGACCACCCGCGCGTTGGAAGCGGGAGGATGCTGTCAGTTTTCTAGCTCAGCTCAACTAGACGGTTAGTTGCCTCGGGTAGCGTGACGATCGCTTCCATCGAAACGGCGCCGTTCGGTCTCTCGTCAACGAGGCGTTCAGCAGCGAGCGCAGCCAGCACTCCGGTGGCCGTGGATTGTCCTACGCCCCGCGCGACGAGAGTTTCTCCCGTGCGACGGTTGAGAGCGGCGAGATGCCACTCCTCCGAACCGATGTGAAGACTCTTCGCGACGAGCGCCCGCGCGAGCGGGTAACGTCCCACCTGGGACAACGCCCAAGTGGCCGCTCGCCCACCCACCGCGAGGTAACTGCGTACAGCAATATCACGTCGTCGACCTACGAGGACGTGATCGGGGAAGTCGGCTCTCAGATACTTGCGAAGACGCCCGTCAGCTCCCGGAAGCGCACGGCGTTCGATGAAGTTTCGCACCACCCCTCCCTCGGGAGGAGCGTGAATGGCCTTGCCGATAAGGCCCGCCGTCCAGGCTACCGCTGCCGCTCCGTGGCGCTCCCCTGTGCCCAGCATGACGCCGAGATCAACCTCATCCCCGGGACGCGTCGCCAATGCGGCGATCAGAATGGAGCTCAACCCCGGGGCGAGGCCGGCGCCGAGCACTGCTTTCGAATCTGCGGGGACAAGCTCGGCGAGGTGAGCGAGGTAGGCAGAGGTGGCAGACGCCTCCACGAACGGACCCACTTCCGCTATGCCGGGATTTTCAATCCCCGATGCGTTGATCACCACATCGTGATCCTGCATGACCTCGTGCAGAATTCGCAGACCTGAAGGTTGTCGAAGATCCACCGCAAGCTCGCCCGCAGCAGAGCGCCCTGCCGAGGTGACCACGTGTCCGGCCTTCCGGAGCTCCTCGACGACAACACGTCCGACTGCGCCACGGGCGCCCACGACTAGAGCTTTCATGGTCGGTTCATGTGGTCAGTTCTTGGTCCCGCTCAGCACGAGCGTGCCGCCGAGGCCGATCATCATCGCTCCGCCGATACCGGAGAGCGCGGTCATTCGCCGCGATGAGCGAGCAAACCATTGACGAGCAGTGCCTGCGAGGAGAGCCCAGGTGCTGTCGCACACCAACGCGAGCGCCTGGAAGATCAGGCCAAGAAAGAAGAGCTGCACCCAGACGGGTCCGGCGGACGGCGCCGCAAACTGCGGGAGGACAGCGACGAAGAAGGCGATCGACTTCGGGTTGGTCACGCCGACAACAAAGCCCTGGCGTAGAAGCTTCATGTCAGACGCTTTGGTCTGTGATGGCTGCTCGGCGTGGTTCGTTCGGTGACGAATCGCCTGGACGCCGAGCCATACAAGGTAAACCGCGCCGACGATCTTGATCGCTGTGAATGCGACGACAGATGACGCGACGATGGCACCCACACCGAGGGACACGGCAAGCACCGCCGGGACGGTGCCGAGAGCGTTTCCGACGACGCTCAACAGTCCGGCGCGACGACCGAGGGAAAGCGACCTTCCGATGACGAAAAGCACGCTCGGCCCAGGGATCACCAGGATGACAACCGCTGCGACAACGAACGCGAGGAGGTTGTCGAAGGGAACCATAGTGTGATGATACACGCGAACATACGCGACTGTACGGAGCTGGCTGTTCGAGGCTGCGCCCTGGTCAAGAACGGTCTTTCGCCTAGTTGGACAGAACCTTCACGAGCGGTCATGTACTGGGTAAATGCTCGCCAACCGGAGGTACATCATGAACGACACCGAACTCGAACTCTCGCTGCGCGAAGCCGCACCGCAGGTCGCAGTCCCATCGAGTCTCGGCGCGCACCGTACGCGGCTCATCGCCGATTCAAAGGCGCGCCGTCGCCGCTCAGCATGGTCATGGACGGCAGGCGCCGGGGTGACAGCCCTGCTGCTGGGAGGCGGCTCAGCGGCGATGGCGGCCAACGGCATCACAACGCCGTGGGGATGGGCCGCCGACAACATCTTCTCGATCCGAACTGACGCTGGCGAGTGCGTCGCCGGCTACCAAGTTCTCCCCCTCGAAGGCCAAGACCCCGAGGCCTACGAAGAAGCTCGCGACTTTGTAGCCACGCTGGACCTGACGACTCTGGACGAGTCTGCGATCACCTGGTGGGAGGACGCGTTCGAAGACAGTGCCGATCGCGCCACGGACCAGAACGGCGCGCCGGCACCCACGGTGATTCCTCCGACACAGCTCAGGCAGCAGGCGATTAGCGCGGTCATCGGCGACCTGACAGCCGAACACTTGAAGTCGAAGGGGCTCGCCGCGTCCTACGGAGCCGAAGTTCGATTCCGAGGTTGCGACGAGTGAGCGAGGCGTCGAAGGAACGGTTCGAGGATGCTGTTCGCGAGGCGGAGGAGGATCTTTACCGGTACTTCATGCGCCGGATCAGCAATCCGTCCGACGCCGCGGAAGCGTACGGTGAGCTGCTCCTCACCGCTTGGAGACGTCGGCGACGCATGCCGACCCGAGCGGACCAAGCGCGCATGTGGCTCTTCGGCGTGGCCCACAATATTCTCCGCAGCAATCGCCGCAGCAAAGCTCGCTACGCCAACGCACTCCAGCGGCTCACGCTCGAGGCGCAAACAGCCCCTCCGCCCGAGAGCACCGAACAGGCGGTGGAGATTCGCGGAGCCATCGCGGTTCTCCCGCCAGATCAAGCGGAGCTGATCCGACTCGTGTACTGGGACGGATTCCCCTCTCATGAGGCGGCCGCGATTCTCGGGCTGAATCCGTCTACCGCCCGATCCCGGATCGCCGCAGCGAAAGCAAAGCTCCGCCTCCTGCTGACCGTTGATACGTCGGAGCCGAAGGGCCTCGGTGTACAGGAGGACGACGCGCAGCTTGAGGTCGGACAACGAAGAGTCTGACGTCGGAGTACTGTGCGGAATCATAGATTCCGAAGGCGGGATGATGAGCATTGCGTTTCTGATCACGACCCTCGTGGTCGTCGCCACTCCTGGCACGGGCGCGGTGTACACGATCGCTGCCGGATTCACTCGGGGCGCCAAGGCGGGCATCGTCGCGGCGTTCGGATGCACCCTTGGGGTTGTTCCTCACATGATCGCCGCGATCACAGGACTCGCCGCCATCATGCATGCGTCGGCACTCGCGTTCGAGATCATCAAGTGGCTCGGGGTCGCATACCTGCTCCTCTTGGCATGGCGGTCCATCCGGGAAAGATCGGCACTCCGCGTCGACGACAAGACCGCGCCCGAACAGTTCTGGCGAGTCATCCGCACTGCGATCATGATTAACCTGCTCAACCCAAAGCTCACGATCTTCTTCTTCGCATTCCTCCCCCAGTTCGTGCCGGCCGGTGAAGCCAGCGGAACGTGGCGCATGGTCGGACTTAGCTTCGTGTTTATGGCCCTCACTTTCATCGTGTTCGCCGCCTATGGGGCGTTCGCTGGCACGATGCGCGAGCAGGTCATCAACCGACCCAGAGTCATGACTTGGTTGCGCCGCACTTTCGCCGCCACCTACGTCCTGCTCGCCGGGCGGCTCGCCCTGGAGAGCCGATAGCTCACGCGCCTAAGCCGCACTGAGCTGCAACAATCGGCGCGATTGCGAACATCCATACATGTCTGTATGTTGAAGGGGTTGCTTTTCATCATGAGACGGAGACATCGTGCCCATCGCCACCACTCATCGAAAGAACTTGAGATCGACCCTCATCGTCTCCGCTCTCGTCATAGCGACGACTCTGGCTGGCGCGCCGGCGGTCGCAGGCGAGACGACGGCCGCTACTCGGGCGATGGCTAGTACGTCGGCAAGAGCTACACCGGCTGTCGCGTCGGCTATGGCGAGTCTCGACCAGTTGACCTTCCTCTCGGGTAGCCCTCGCTCGTGGATGCAGATGTCGTGCATCGGTAGGCACATCCAACTCTCCTCGAGCAACTACAGCTGGCGCGCCGAAGTGCCCATCCATCCCGACTCGCGAGGTTACGACTGGGGCGACTATCGCAATCATGAGTGGAGTTATCCCGGCCAGCGGAAGCTCTATCTCGAGGCAGGTAACTATTACTGGCGGGTATGCCTCAAGCCGATCAACGGTGGCTACCTCGTCGAGTCGTCGCTCAGTAAGCCAGGATCTGCTGTCGCGCGGCTTGACGGCGTCCAGTGGGTCGACGGCCTGCCGATGAAGCTGCGCCGGTGGGGAAACTACCTCACCCCGGTCTACTCGAACTAGCGCGACCAACATATTGACCGCTCTCATAGGAGACCGACATGTTTAGTTCGGCCGTCGGTATCCCTCTCCGGACCGCCCGGCTGACGCTGCGATCCCACCGCGAGGAGGATGCGATCTGGTTGCATCGCGTGTACTCGCGACCCGATGTCGTGCGCTTCCTACTCCAGGAACCCTGGACCATGGAGACCGCCGAGCTCTATACCCAACAGCGGATCCTCAAGTCAGACCTCGACGGCGATACCGGTGCTCTGGTGCTGGTCATCGAACACGACGGCACCCCCGTCGGTGATGTGCAGCTCTGGTATCTGGACGACGAGCGTCAGATTGCCGAGATCGGCTGGGTTCTCGATCCCGGCCACACCGGTCAAGGTTTCGCCCGTGAGGCAGTGCGCGCGACACTCGATCTCGCCTTCGAGCGACACGAGGTGCGCCGGGTGGTCGCCCAGATGGACGCGCGCAACTTTGCATCCATCAGACTCGCTCGCGCTGTCGGCATGCAACATGAGGCACACCTACGTCAGCACTGGTGGAACAAGAACGAGTGGACCGACACCGCGATCTTCGGGGTGCTCGTCAGCGATCGGACTGAACACCGGGAACACCCATGACCAGACTCGTCATACCGCGGCATGCGCCTGAAGGATTCCAAGCAGTCCTTGCCCTCAACGACTATGTCGCGGAGCAGCTCGACCACGAATTGCTGGGTGTGGTGAAGCTGCGCGCGTCGCAGATGAACAAGTGCGCCTACTGCGTCGACATGCACGCGACCGACCTCGAACGGATCGGCGTGCCGACTCGCAAGATCTATGCGGTGAGCGCCTGGCGAGAGACGACGTTCTTCTCCAGTGCTGAGCGTGCAGCACTCGCCCTCACCGAGGAGGTCACGGTGCTCGTCGACGGCGTCGACGAGGTCACCTGGGCGCAGGCCGCCCAAGAGTTCACGGAGAAGGAACTGTCCGACCTCATTCTCGCGATCGGCTTCATCAATCTCACGAACCGAATGGGCGTCTCCACGCACCTGGCACCGCCACCACTACGGAACTGAAATGCTACGACTGCCGCCCGAAGCACCTGTATCGAAGCGCCTATCACCTCTCACACGAAAGGTCGTCCTTCTTGCGGCCGCGGTGAGCGGTCTTGCCATCACGGTCGTCAGTCTTCTGCGGATGCTCCTGCCGGGCTTGCGCGACTCGTTGCCCGACAGTCTGGTCGGCAGGTCCTTCGGGAGCAGCATTGAACTCGCGCTGGCACTGACCGGGGGCCTCGCGGTGATCGTGGTGTCCGGGTTCGCGCTGGTCGCTGAGCGTGGTCCGGGTCCGCGCGGAGCAGTCTGGCCCCTGAGGACTGCGGGCCTGCTCACTGCTGCGTTCGTCGCCCTCACCATCCCGGGAGGAATGATCCCGACGGCCGGATACACCTTCGCTGTGGCCGTCATCCTCGGAATAGTGGCGCTCGTCGCTCTCACGACGATCCGCTGCCCGTGGGTCGGGATCCCTATCGCCGCGCTGGTGATCGGAGGCCTCGTGTTCTCGTCCGTGGCACTCGAAGCAACGGGACTACCGCTTCAGGTGCTCACGGGACTCGGCGCCCTCCTCCCGGAGGCGGCGCTTGCCTTCGCCCATGTCACCGCCGCGGCTGGGCTTCTCGTATGGGTGATCGGGGACGAACGGACCAGCAGCAGCACGTTCGCCGGGTTCGTGCATCGTCACCGCATCCCAATCACCCTGATCGCGGCCGCCTGCGCCTTGCCCTACGCGATCGCGCGGGCGAGTTGGCTCACCCCCTGGCCGCTGTTCGGCGGAAGCACGGAGACGTTCGTCGAGGAGCCCATAACCCGTGCGACGGGATTGATGCTCGGCTTGGGCATGCTCGTCGGCGGACTGCTCACCCTGGGGCTGATCCTGCCCTGGGGCGCACGGTTCCCGCGGTTCCTCGCCGGCGTCGGCGGCCGAGCCATCCCTCCGGCCCTGGCCATCGTCCCGGCAAGCGTCGTGAGTGTCCTGTTCACCGCGGCTGGCGGGGAGTTCGTGTTCATGGGCACCGGAGACCTCGGCCAGACGGTCTACGTGATGTTCATGCTCCCGTTCTGGCTGTGGGGTCCGCTTCTCGGCCTCGCCGCCTGGGGCTACGCGATGCACCGCGCCGGCTCCGGGTCAGAAACAGAGATCGTCCTACACACTTCCCCTCACCTGGCAACGCCGACGTTACGGAGCTGAAATGCCACGACCGACCCCCACCTCCTCTGCGGCCTCCGTTGAGATGCATGGGAGCACACTTGCTTCGCTGGTCCATGATCGTTCCGCGTTGAACCCCGATGACACGGCACTGAGGTTCAGAGTCGATGGCCGCTGGCGAGAACAGACCTGGGCCGAGCTCGCCGATCGGGTCGACGTCATCGCCGCGGGTCTCATCACCTGCGGTGTCGGCCTCGCGGCCGGCGATGCGGTGGGTCTCCTCGCGGAAACATCGATCGATTGGGTGGCTGCCGACTTCGCCGCGATGTCGATCGGTGCCCTCACCGTCCCGATCTACACCTCGTTGCCGGCGCCCGAAGTCGGCTACATGCATGTCGACACCGACATCAAAGTCCTGATCGTCGACGACGCGGTCCAATACGCGAAGGTCCAGGAGATGAGTGCCGGGTTCGAGCTCTTCGGACACACCTACCTGCCGCAAGAGCTCGCGCTGCGTCACGTGGTGGTCATCGATCCGACGGGGATTCCCAGGTCGCCGGATTGGGAATCACTGGGCGAGCTCGAGCGTCGAGGACGTCAGCGGCTTGAGGAATGGCGAGGAACGATCCGGCGGCTGAGGGCGGCTGTTGATCCGGCCGCGACGACGACGTTCACGTACACCTCAGGGACCACCGGTCCGCCGAAAGCGGTTACCCAGTCCTCTGACAACCACCTGGCGATGATCGACAGCGTGCGCGAGGCGCGTCTGCTCGACGGGAACGTGAAAGAGGGCGGCCTCTTTTTGTTTCTGCCCCTCGCGCACTCATTCGGTCGGCTGGTGCAGTTCGTCTCACCAGCGATGAACGTCCCCATCGTCATCTCATCCGTTCCGACGCTCGCGCGCGACATCGTTGAGGCACGACCGGGATTCGTGCCGGCGGCCCCGCGAGTGTTCGAGAAGATCAAAATCGCGGTGGAGCAGCAGGCGTCAGCTTCCCCTATCAAGAATCGGATCCTCAACTGGGCGCTGCGAGCCGGTCGCGTTGCAGCCGAACGTCGAATAGCCGATAGCGGGCGCAGCGCACGAAAGGGTATCGCGCACCGGTTGGCCGACCGGTTGGTGCTCTCCCGCATCCGCGGAAAGCTGGGTCTCGATAGGGCGGTGGGCTTGCTGAGCGGAGCGGCACCATTGCAGCCCGAAGTTCAATGGTTCTTCCTGAGTCTCGGCATCAACCTGTACGAGGCGTACGGGCTCACCGAGACATGCCCCGGGCTGAGTGCCAACCGCCCCAGCGCCATGCGCATCGGAACGGTCGGCAAGCCGTTGCCGGGCGTAGAGATCAGGATCGGCGCGGGCGCCGAGATCATCGCGCGCGGCCCCAACATCACGCGCGGCTACCACAACCGGCCCGCCGAGACTCGCGAGGTCATCGACACCGACGGCTGGTTCCACACAGGAGACCAGGGATCGATAGACGAAGACGGCTACCTCACCATCACCGGGAGAACGAAGGAACTCATCAAGACATCAGGCGGCAAGTACGTCGCACCGGCCAAGATCGAGGGGCTGCTCCGGGTGTGTCCATTGATTCAGGAAGCCGTCGTGCTGGGAGACGGATACAACTACTGCACGGCCCTGATCGCCGTCGACGAGGAGTATCTGCTCCAATGGGCTGGCGCGCGGTCGCTGCCCGCAGACATCAACGCGCCCGAGGTCATCGACGCCATTCAGGCGCACATTGACGCCGTAAACGAGGGCCTAGCGAGTTTCGAGACCCTGAAGCGATGGACGACCATTGCTCCCCCCACGGTGCAGTCCGGCCTCCTCACCGCCTCGTTGAAGGTCAAACGCGCCGCCGTCATCGACACGTGGGCAGGGAAGATCACCGAGATGTACGCCGCGAACGAACACCGCAGACCGAGAACGGACGGAACAGCATCCTAGGAGTATGGTCGCGGGACCTTCATCGTGAGCCGTGAGTATCGGAATCGCGCGCCGCGGCGACAGCGATCGTCGCACCGATGACGGCGATCGCTCCCCCGGACGCCGTGACGATGTCTGCGGGCTCGCCGAGCATCAAGGTGAACAGGTTTCCCAGGCCAGGTATCGCCGCGGTGAGAATGCCAACGAGCGCAGCATGTAGGCGCTCCGCTCCGTAATTGAAAAGCACAATCGTCGGGGCCGTGATCACCACACCGAGGAACACGAGCCCTCCCCACCCGTTCACATCAGCGGGAAGCGCGGCACTATGGACGATCATCTCCAGCCCGAGCCATGGGAGCATGATGCCGGTGCCCCAAACGGCTGTAGCCGTCGCCAGCACGAGCGGGTTGACTTGCGGTGGTACCGAGTTTGATCGCTCTCTCCCCTCGCTGACCGGCCCGCGACGTAGCAGAACCGTGTAGAGCGCGTAGCTCCCGAGCCCAATCAGGCTCACTGCAACGCCAGCATCGAAGGTGAGGCTCGAGCCGGCCACGACTACTACGCCCAGAATTGCCACGACCAGTCCGACGAGGGCTAAGGGCGAAACCTTTTCGCGAAGAGTAAAGAACGCGAGGACGGCTGTCAGCGCCGGGAGCGCGGCGTTGGTCAAAGCTACGATGCCGGGCAGGGTGAGGACGAGTGCGATGTTTGTGAGGGAGTAGTAGAGGGCCACCCCCAGAAGGCCAAGTAGCATCGTGCGCGGATGTTGCAGGGTACGAATGAAACCGGGCCTTTTCAGCGCGATGGGGACTAGCACCAGCAAGCCGATCACGAATCGGCCCACGGATACCACGGCCGGAGATGCGGTACGCAGGACTTCGTCGCTGATGGCGAAGTTCGTCGACCAAAGGAGCACGGCGGTGCCAATCGCGATCAACGGCAGCCGAGCGGAACCGTGTGCCATCTTCACTCCCCTACCGGCGTCGCCGGGCAGCCCGCGCCGTTCGTGCGGGAGTCGCCTCCCTTTCTATTGCCGCAACCATACAATGCTGTACTGTATGTTCCACCGCATGAGAGAAACACGGATGCCCCCAGCCGTCCTACTGCATTTTCACCCTGACTGGCCGTTCCAGGACTCGACCGTCATCGAGGCCATGGCAGCAGCCGGCCGATATCGGTCCCAGTTCGAGACCGCGACGTCGAACGGAGGCCTCACTGCGTACCCGGGCGGCGACCGTTGGCTCTGGGAGAGTCGCCTGTTCGACAAGAAGTATGACGAGCGCCCACCCTCCGCCCGACCCATCTACGGCGCCATCGACCAAGGGCAGGCGCGCGGGGCCGCACCCCGCTTCGGTTCCGCCTTCCTGCGTCTGAAAGCGAACGTCACGGAGCGCACTACCTTCTGCTACCCGGATTCTGTGTTCGAGCCGGAGGGTGTGCGCGACGCCAAGGGCCTGCGCGACCTGATCGAGCGGATGCGGAGCGACGACACCGACCTTCTCGACCGTTACGTAGAGGCGCACGTGCACGGCGGCGTTCGCTTTGACACCGACGCGGACGCGGTCGTGCTGGACCCCTGCTTCCGAGGGACCGCGATCGAGGTTGCGGCTGCACGACTGGGGTGCAAGGTGGAGTTTCACCGGGGGTTTCGAGTGGACACCGAAACCCTCAGTCCGTCGTATAGGGGGGCGGCGCCCGTCAGGCTGGCGAGAAGCCTGGCGCCCGAGCTCACACCCGATATCGTCGGGTCAGCCGCGCGCTCGGGCCACCACGACCCGCAGCTTCTCAAGAAAGTGTGGCACCTCCTGGCACGGTATGGGGGTGCGGCCGACGCCGGTGGCACCCGTGGCCCTGACAGCACAGAACGTCGCGGAGCCAAGTCTGACAGGCATCCGTCGTGAACGCTCTGAAGACGGCGAAAGCGCCGAAAGAGATACCAGTTGAGGTGCTGAGATCTGCCGCCCGCGTCGGCGGACGCCTCAAAGGATTCGAGTGGCTCGGCGGCCTCTCCGGGCGCTCCGTGGCAGCGTTGCACGGCGTGTCAGCGTCGGTTGTGGTCAAGGGGCCCGCGGTAGCGGCGGAAGTCGAGATCGCGGGCCGGCTTGCGGGAGACTTCGAACGGCACGGGATACGGACTCCAACGATCTTCGCGATCGTGGAAACATCGAGCGCAGGCACGTGGCTCGTTATGGAGCGCCTCCCCCACCCGTTGCCCCAAGAACGTTGGGGCGTCGATTTACAGGTAATCGACACGCTGAGGTCCCTGCACTCCCTGCCGCAGGGGCTGGTCGCGAGCCTTCGATACGGCTTTCAGCCGGGATGGGACTCGGCTATGACGCGGTCGGCCGTGTCCGCATTGCACGCAGATGCCGCCACGGCGCAACACCTCGAGGATCTCGAGCGATGCGCTCAGCCGCTGTTCGCACGTCGCTGCGTCATATCCGGGGACCCGAATCCTCTCAACTGGCGCGTGGATCATGCGGGCTTCCCCGTCCTCCTCGATCTCGAGCGGTTGACGATTGCGAGTCCGGCCCTCGACCTCGCGATATTGCTCCCCGGGCTGCCGGACCGCAGCGAAGCTGAGGCCCTTACCAGCGCGTACGGCCCTGACTCTCCGTCCGTAGACGAGATCCTCTGGGCCAAGGCCTGGACCGTTGTCGAGATGGCATCAACGTCAGCCGCGAGCAGGCAAGCGCGAGACGTCCTGCGGGCTGTACGCGGTGCCTTTCTCGCCTGGCTTGAACAGGTCTGACTAGATGGTGTCACTAACGATACACAACTGTATGGTTAGTGCCATGGAACCTCTCATCGCCCTCAGTCTCATCACGCTCGGATCGCGCCTTCTTGGCGTGCTAGGCGTAGGGCGGCTGCGGTCCTGGCCGGTCGCGGTGCGCCTGGGCCTCGCGGCCATGTTTACGATGACGGGTATCTCGCACTTCATTGGCATGCGCGAGACCCTCGTTCTGATGGTGCCGACATGGGTCCCGCATCCCGACCTCGCCGTCGCCATCACGGGGATCCTTGAACTCGCCGGCGCAGTGGGGCTACTGTTTCGGCCGACGACTCAGCTGGCCGCTGCTTGTCTCGGATTAATGCTCCTCGCCATGTTTCCCGCAAACGTGGAATACGCGCTGAACGGCGGCGCCGGCGCCGATGCCCTGCTCCCTCGAACCTTGATCCAAGCCGTCTTCTTTGGCGCGACAGTCTTCGTGTTCGTGGACGAGTACAAGCGGCACAGATTGCGGAAGGCGGTCGAACGCGAGGTCTGCGCAGGACGCTACGGCGCGTCTTCAGGCTGATTCCCCAGCCAGAAGGGCCAAAGGCTGCCGTCGTTGATCCACGTCTGCATCAGCGCGAGAGTATCTGGCGCGAAGGAGAGGTTGGAATCCGCCACCATGTCTAGGAGCTCCTCCGGAGATACCCACCCGCCCCACATCACTTCCTCGGGTTGCCAACGAATAGGGCCGTCGTACGTCGTCACGAATCCAAACGCACGGTAGCGCGAGCGGTCGTCGGAATAGTCTGTCTCGAGGAGCGGTCGGAGCTCGACACCCGTGACGCCGAGTTCCTCTGCAGCTTCCCTCAGCGCGGCCTCGTACGGTTCCTCCCCGGCCCGGAGAACGCCGCCGGCCATGACGTCGTAGCATCCCGGGTAGACGTCCTTCGTGTGGGTGCGCCGGTGCACATAGAGCTCCCCTGCACTGTTGAACACCATCACCACCACGCACGCGTGGCGAAGGTTGTGCGCGCGAACTTCAGATCTTCGAGCGGCGCCGACCACCCGGCTTCCCTTACCATACAGAACCACGACCTCGTCCGCCGCGCCCTCGGACGCCGTCGCCGCATGTGCCGTGCATGTCGCCGCGCCGGCCGGGCTGCCCGCAGTTCCGCCGACACTTTGAGTAGCGCGTCGTCCTGTCTTCTTGCCAACTGCGTCACCATACATATGTGTATGTTAGCGTTGGCGAAAGTCATTGAGGAGGAAGAGAACTTGAGGATTGCGCATATCAGCGACTGCCATCTGGACACCAGTACGCTCCGTTCAAGGCGCCTCGAACGCATCATCGCAGAGGTCGCGGGGCTGGACGATGTTGCCGCACTGGTTGTTTCGGGCGACATCGCAGACCATGGCAAGTCAGCTGAGTACGATCAGTTCTTCCGCAAGCTTCCCCGCGATGTACCGGTCGTCGTCGTGCCGGGCAATCATGATGTGCGGAGTGCGATGTTGGCGCACCTCCCGGGTGAGGTCGGCGGATACCTGAACTCCGCCTTCACTGTGGCCGATCTGACCATCATCGGGTTGGACAGCCTCGTCGAGGAGGAAGTCGGCGGCTTTCTCGCCGAAGAGACGCTGACCTTCGCTCACGAGACGATCGAAGCTGTCGGGGGTCGGGTGATCCTGACCCTGCATCATCCGCCGGTACCAGTCGGACACGATCTAATGGACCGACTCGGCTTGCGGAATCCTGGCGATCTCCGCGATCTGCTCGACGCGCACGATGAGATCGTCGGCGTCCTCACCGGCCATGTGCATACCGCTCTCGCGACGACATTCGCAGGGAAGCCGCTTATCGGCGCCCCCGGGATCGTCTCGACCATGCGACTCGGCAACCATACGGATCCAATCGCCGATCCGACAGCGTCACCCGGTCTCGCTGTTCACACGCTCGACGGGACGGTGCTGCGAAGCGTGTTCCACTTCGTCAGCCCTGGTGACTTCTAGTCGCAACCCCGCGGCCTTCCCGCACCGTCAGTCGCGAGCCGCGCTAGTCCGACTGTGATCGGCGTTTGCTCCTGACGAATCTCCCCACAGCGCGGCGGGCGGATGCCTCGGCGTCCGCGATCGTGTCGAGTGAGAACTCGGTGGTTGACGGAGAATGCCGCTGCAGGGCGTCGGCGATCGCATCAGTGATGCTCACGAAAGGCAGGTCGCCGGTGCGAAACGCGTGAACAGCCTCTTCGTTCGCTGCGTTGTATACGGCCGGATACGAGCTCCCCTCCCGGCCTGCCTCCTTCGCCAACTCGATAGCGGGGAACGTGTGGTGATCGACAGGAGCGAAGGTCCACTCGCGTGGCGTGTACCAGTCCAGCGCGCGGATGGCTTCGACGGGGCGGTAGGGCCAGAACAAGCCGAGCGCGATCGGGAGCCGCATGTCAGGTTCTGATGCGCAGATGATGGTCGAGCCGTCGGTGAACTCGACCATTGAGTGAACTTCGGATTGTCGATGAACAACGACATCGATGGCCGAGAGAGCCACTCCGAAAAGCACCCGGGCCTCGAGCACCTCCAGCCCTTTGTTGACCAGGGTCGCGCTGTTGATCGTGATCATTGGCCCCATGTCCCAGGTCGGATGCCGCATCGCCTCGGCGGGGGTGACATCCCGCAGCTCGTGGCGTTTCCGCCCATAGAACGGGCCTCCCGACGCGGTGATCAACAGCCGATTCACCTCCGCGGCTCGGCCAGCCCTCATCGCTTGTGCGATGGCCGAATGTTCCGAATCGACGGAGATCACCTGGCCGGGAACGGCAAGACGCGCCAGGAGCTCCCCGCCGACGACAAGAGACTCCTTATTCGCAAGGGCAACCGTCCGGCCAGCCTTCACCGCGGCGACTGTCGACCGAAGGCCCACGGAACCGGTAATCGCGTTCAGAACAATGTCACACGCAGCCTCCGCTGCGAGCCATGCCGCCTCCTCAGCTCCGAGAGCCAGGTGCGAGACTCTGAACTCGCGCCCCTGCGCCTGGAGAAGGTCGCGATTGCGTCCCGCGCTGAGCCCCACGATCTCGAACTGTTGCGGGTACTGGCGGATGACCGAAAGTGCCTGACGACCAACTGAGCCCGTCGAGCCGAGCACGACGATCTTCTTCACGATGAACCTCCTTGAGTTTGACGTCATCCTGTATGCGCGGGATGTGCGGCGACGACGGAAAGCGACGGACGACGATGACCGTGAATACGAGGTTGACAACGCCGATGATTGCTGCTGCGAGGAGAGTTGCGGCTCCGCCTACGAAACTCAGGGCGACGCCTCCGATAGCACCCGCTGCGGCGATGCCGGCGTAGAGGCCACTGGTGTTGAGGGCGATCGCTTCGGTGCCCGCCGCACCGGCGAAACGAAGAGCTCGCGCGTTCATGGGCGGGTTGTATCCCCAGGACGCCCCACCCCAGAGCATGATCACCCCTGCGAGCAGCCAGAGAGGAGTGCTCCCGTCGAAGCCGACACCGATCCACGCCAAGATGGCGATCGCGCCGGCCACGAGCGCGAGGAGGAGGAAGGTGCGGTCAGTGCCCCAGCGGTCGTTGAGACGACCTCCGATCGCTGTGCCGAGCGCCCCGGACAGCCCGAGGATGGCGATGGCACTCGGCACCAGCTCCCGGCTCAGCATGCTGATGTCGCCGAGGATGGGTGCGATGAAGATATAGGGCATCAGTCCGCTGGTTGCACCGAGCACGGAACTACCGACCCCCGCCATCACCGCAGGCCGGCGCAGAAGAGCCAGACGTTCCCGGGTTCCTGTCTCCCATCGCCCCGGGATGATCGGAACCGTCGACGCGATCACCGCCACGGCGACGATGGTCATCCCTGCGACGACGACGAAGGTGGCGCGCGCGGGACGTCTAGACAGCCGGCCTCTAAGTACGAACGGATGTCCTCGCTGGTCAAGCCAACGTCGATCAGCGCCTTGATATTTGCTGCACGCGTGATTCCTGTCGGACGGTACACGCGGTAGCCGTTGCTCCCACGCTCCGCGTCGAGAAGCCCCTGCTCCTCGTAAGCGCGGAGCACTCGAGGCGTGACACCAACGAGAGCGGCGACCTCCCCAATCCGCAGCGTCTGCGCCTTCGTCGATGAGACTGTCATCACCGGGCGACTCTCGCTCGGGATGCCGCGTGGCGAAGTACGCGCGGTGCGAACGAACGGTGCAGGGGGCCCAGCATCGCCCAGACAGCCCGCGAGAATGACACTCGATGGCGCACCGCCGTTATCAACGAGATGGAGCCAGCATCAATCATCACCACAACCTGGTCGTCGCTGAGCTGCGAACTAACGCTCGCGCGCACGAGCCGCGGCTCAGATGCCACGATCGTGTAGCCGCCGATCCGCCCGCTCGGATCGGGTCTCTGAAGTACCACGCCCAGCAGGCCGCGCGTCAGCGCGCGAACGACCAAGGGTCGGTCGTCCTGGAACATGCAGCGCGCCCAGTTCTCGGCTGTCCACGCATCCGCACCGGCGAATGGCAGTGTGAAGGCGTCGAGGTAGTCATACCCGGGGAGCGCGACCGCCCCGCGGAGCTTGGGTGGCACAGCAGCGTCCCCGATTGATCGGCTGACCCTCTCAGCTCGGGTCCGATTCACGGCGTCAAGGGCGACTCGGCTCGGGCTGTCGCGCGCGCGAGGTTGGCGAGGGTGCCTTCGATCGCCTTCTCATGTTGGCGTCGCAGTAGCAGCGGCCACATCACAGCGAGGAGCATGCTCGGTCGGCCCTGAATCGTGTGCCGCACGAGGGTGCCCGCGCCACACGGGAACAGTTCGAATCCGTGTCCGCCGGGCAGCATTTTGCCCATGTCGAACCACAGCCGCCTGCCAACGTCGACGCTCGCGACCTGGTATCGAGTTCCATCGTGGACCACGGGTGCCCCAGGGTGAAGACCCTCGGGTAGCTCGAACTTGCCGCTGCTCGACGGATAAAGGGAACTGACGTCGGCGAGGATCGTCCAGACCTCGTCCGGAGTGCCAGTCACGACTCTCTCGTGTACGTTACGGATCATTCTCACTCCCATACAGTTGTGTATGGATAAGCATACATCGAGGTCATACCGGGAGCGAGGGCACCGCGGCTTCCGGAAAGGCTCGACTACTCGGCTGGAGGGTTCACCCCGATATGCAGGGCAACAATGCCCGCCGATAGTCGTCGATACTTGACGCCCACCCACCCCGCCTCCTGCAGCCACGATGACAGCTCGCGGGGCTCCGACCAGTCTTCGATCGACTCACGCAGGTAACGGTAGGCCTCGGGGTTCGAGCTGCTCAGTCGAGCCAGGGCGGGAAAAGCCATTGCGCCGTACATCCGGTACAGCGCACTCATGACCCGCGACGGAGGATGCGAGAACTCGCAGATCACCAAGCGGCCGCCTGGCGAAACCACACGTTTCATCTCCGCCAATGCGGCGCGGGGCTCCGCGACGTTCCGCAAAGAGAACGAGATCGTGACGACATCGAACTCGCCGTCGTCGAACGGCAGATCGACCGCATCCGCTTGCACGAACCGCAGCCCCGGAAGAGACCCGAAACGACGAGAACCCTCGGCGATCATCCCAGGCGAGAAGTCCGCAGCGATGACGGTCGCGCCACTGCGGACGAGCGGCACGCTGGAACGTCCGGTTCCTGCAGCAAGATCCAGAATCCGCTGACTCGGCCGCGGGGAGACTGCAGCCGTCACCACTCGGCGCCACCTTCTGACCTGACCGAGACTAAGCAAGAAGTTGGTGCGATCGTAGCCGCGCGCTACGGCGTCGAACATCTTTCGCACTTCCGCGGGATCTCGGCGGAGGTCGGCGCGAACCCCGCCCGGTGCTCTCACCTTGGTGATCTGCTCACCCATCGACCGGCAGTGTGGCAGTCGGGGCACCGCAGGGCCGGACGTCACCGTCGACCACTTTCAGAGAGGTTCGCGTCATATCCGTACGCTATCGTATGGATAATCCGTGCACAAAGTTATGGAACTGCTTCGGGAGGTACAGTGTTTGCAACTCAGCACCCAGAGGAGCCGGCCGCTATCCGAGTCAGCGGCCTCACGAAGCGTTTCTCTCAGGTGGTTGCTGTGGACAACGTGTCGCTGACCGTTCCGGTCGGCAGCGTCTTCGCTTTCCTCGGCCGAAATGGTGCTGGAAAGTCGTCAACGATCGGGTGCCTGACGACCGCTTGGCCATTCGACCAGGGAGACGTGGAGGTGGCGGGCCACGATGTCGCGCGTGAGGGTGCCAGTGTGCGACGCCGAATCGGCGTGGTGTTCCAGGAATCGTTGCTCGATCCGTCCCTCACGGTGCGCGAGAACCTGACGACGCGCGCACGGTTCTACGGGTCGGACTCACGCGCCATCGCGTCTCGGACTGCGGAGCTTTCTGACCTCATTCAACTTGAGGAGTTTCTCGACCGGCGATACAGCGATCTCTCGGGCGGGCAACGTCGGCGGGCGGATATCGCACGTGCCCTTCTGCACGGCCCGAGCGTCCTCTTCCTCGATGAGCCGACGGCAGGCCTCGACCCGGCGAGTAGAGCCGTCGTCTGGAGAACGCTCCATGAACTCAACGCCAACGCCGGCCTCACCGTCTTCCTCACGACGCACTACATGGAGGAGACGGAACAGGCCGATCGCGTCTGCGTCATCGATGCCGGGGCGGTGATCGCGGAAGGAACTCCGACCGAACTGCGGTCGCAGCACAGCCGCAGCGTGCTGACGATCACCACTCGCAACCCTGCCGGGCTGCAGAGGCTCGTCAGCGCTGCGGCGCGAACGGCTGACGCCAGCGGCGACATCTTCGCCATTCCGGTCGATGATGCCGATGCGGCGCGACGGCTGCTCATCGATCACGGCGATGATGTCGCCGACTTCGAGTTCCGGCACGGTCGTATGGACGACGTGTTCCTTGCACTCACGGGCAGCACGACCAGCGACGGGCTTGCGCCGTGATCGCCGTGCTGGCTCTTGTCCGGCGCAACCTTCGGCTGTTCTTCCGAGATCGACTCAACGTCTTCTTCTCGCTCTTGGCCGCAGTCATCC
Organism: Microbacterium sp. R1; assembly: GCF_015159725.1. Lineage (NCBI taxonomy): Bacteria > Bacillati > Actinomycetota > Actinomycetes > Micrococcales > Microbacteriaceae > Microbacterium > Microbacterium sp. R1. Next base: position 31,313 of record NZ_JADDUD010000007.1, read on the forward strand.
TTTTCGGTCTCTACGCCCTGTTCCTCGGCAATCTGCAGACTGCGGACCTTGAAAAATCCTTTCCGCAAGCGAGTCCGGCGCAGATCAAGGCCTTCGTCGATTCCTGGATGTACGCGGGGATTGTCAGCATGACTGCTATCACGACAGGTCTCGCTGCATTCGGCGTGCTGGTCGAGGACGCCGCGACCGGTCGATTCCGCGATCTCCTCGTGTCTCCGCTTCGCCGGGGACAGCTCGTTCTCGGCTACTTCCTCGCGGCTCTGATCGTCGCCCTCTTGATGACTGGCATCCTGCTGGCATTCGGCTTGCTTTCCCTCTTCTTTGTCAACGGGGTAATCGCGGCGCCGGCATCGTTGCTGAGGGTGATCGGGTACATCGTGTTGGTGAGCTGCGCCTTCGCAGCGCTCTCCGCTTTCGTCGTTTCGTTCGTTGCCACCCCGGGCGCATTCGCGGCGCTTTCGACGATCGTCGGCACGATACTCGGTTTCCTGGCGGGAGCATACATCCCCGTCGGGTCACTGCCGGAAGCCGTCCGGGCGACAGTCAATGCGCTCCCGTTCGCGCAGTCGTCGATGCTTCTCCGGCAAGAGTTCACAGCCAGCACGCTTGGAGCTGTGGCCGGGGAACAGGATGCCATCGCAGGTTTGCGCGATTATTTCGGTGTCGACATCGCCATCGGCGAACTTCAGATCACCGCGGCACATGTTCTCGTGTTGCTCTCGGCCATGACCGTCGTATTCGCGACGCTCGCGGCCGCGCGCATCAGATCGCGTATGGGGCACGGCTGAGTGGCGCGAGCTGCAGTCATCCGTGCTCAGGCGAGACCGCAATGCCGACAGGCCGACCTGCGTCGGTAGTAGTGCGCAAGCGCGCCCGCCCCCAGCACCGGGCCCCAGAACAGGAACGGCATCACCACAACCGTCGACCAGTCGCCGCCGTCAGCGAACAGCGACTGGCGAATCATCGAGATGCCGCCGATCGTGATCAACACCGCTGCCGCTCCGGCAAGTGACACGGGCAGCATCGGTGCGATGCGACGTCCCGCGAGGCGCGGGAGCCACTCGGGCCAGCGCTCACCCCACTTCGCGACGAGACCCAGCGTGAGGATCGAAGCAGCTACCGCTACTGCGCCGATGAGGAGTCCGAACAGCCGCAGACCCGGTTCGGCATCCAGGCCTGCTGGAGCAATCCGAAGGTTCGGCGGAAGCAGCCAGGTCATCCGGACGACGGCGTACGGTAGCGGGCATAGCGCGGCCGCGATGGTCACCCATCGCCCCCAACGCGCGGCAGCTCTCGGGCTCGCCCACGACCTAGCGGGCCGACCGCACCATCCGCAGCGCGTGTGTCTCCGTCGCCACGCGATCACAGCTGTCCATGCCCACAGCCCGCCGCCAACCAGGAAGAATCCCGCCACGAGAGGACGAGAGCCCAATGAAGAGCCGGCGGCCGCCACTTGGGTTATCAGCGCTCCCACATGTTGCCCATCGACCACTCCCCCCAGGAGCAGAACGACCGCGACAACGACGCCGACGCATGCAATGAGGTGCACTGGGTGACGAACCAGGGCGGCCGCGGCGAATGTCACGAGGAGGAGCGGGCTCAGGATCGCGAGCAGATAGGTCAGCAAGATCAGCAATTGCAGGTCGGGCACCAAGAGCCCGAATCCCATGGCAAACACGGTGGCGACGGCGACGGCGAGTGACGAGGTCCGCCGCGGCCGACCTGCGGCGATGCCGGCCAAGATACCGACGGGCCCCGTCGCCAACAGAACCCACGCTGCCTGGTGCGCGGTCGTTGCAAAGAGCAGCGACATATCGGCGTGCGGATCCCCGGCGCCGAATGGGTACGCGGTAGGGACGGCGAGCCACCACATCCCCAGGACCGCGGACGCGATCGACCATCCGGCCGCCAGCAAACCCGACCTCACGCCGATGCGATCAATCTTCACCATTCCCCGTTCCATGCGCATTCGTATGGATATCCGCACAGTATTGTATGGTCATGGCAAAAGCGAGATGGACGAAGCGAACGTGGACGGATGCCGCTCTGCGCGCGATCGCTCGGGGAGGACTGGCGTCGGTGTCTATCGACACGCTCGCCACGGAGCTCGGGGCGACTCGCGGAAGTTTCTACTGGCATTTCACCGATCGCCGTGCCCTGCTGGTCGAAGCGATGTTGGCCTGGGAAGAATTTGAAACGGACGCGGTCGAGCAGTCGATCAACTCGGTGACCGATCCTGCCGAACGAATGCGCACCACTTTCCTCATGGGACTTGCCGAAGTGGACGATCCATTTCCTGGGCTCGAGCCGGCGATCTACGCACAACCGGATGACCCCATCGTCGCCCCAGCGATCCGCCGTGTGACCCAGAAGCGCTTGGACATCCTCGAACGAGGTTTTGTGGGCCTCGGTCTCTCCGCAGCCGATGCCAGGCGCCAAGCCGTCCTAACCTATGCGACCTATGTGGGGTGGCTGCAACTGCGGCGGACAGCGTCAGACTATGTGGCCGAGGTGTCCTTTGACGAAACCCCCGCAACGCGGGAAATGGTGGATCACATCATTGAACAGCTGGTACCGACCGAGCATGACGCACGCACGCACGTCGACTCTTGAACGAGCGCCGCGCGAGACGATGCGCGCGTCCAAATCTTCGTTCGTCGGGTTCGAAAGAGCCTGGGTGGGGGTGCGTGCATGGGAATGATGTTGCCGAATGATCTGATCTGGATCATGGAGAAGCTGGGCTTCGAATGGCCGGATGTCGATGAGGACGAGCTCCGCCGTGCGGGGGACATCGTCAGCACCTTCGCCGGAGAGCTGGAGGGGCGGATCCAGGCCGTCGATCGAAAGGTCAAACGGCGACATGGCCGCGGCCATGCGCGGACAGGCAGGTCCGGCATTCGTCGCCGCGTGGAACAGCAACCGCTCCAACAATCTGCAGAAGCTTCTCGACGCTCTGGGCCCCGTGCCCGCCGGACTGGAGGTAGCGGCCGGTGTCGTCTTCGCCCTCAAGATGAAGGTGATCGCCGACCTCACCACGACCGCGATCGCGCTGGTGGCCATGCTGACCAACCCGTTCACGGCTCCGGGCGCGGGCCTGATGGTCATCGCGAAGAAGAAGCTGCTGAACGCGGCGGTCGACATCGCACTGGAGCAGGCGCTGAACCAGATCCTCCCCATGGTGATCGAACCGCTGGCGGAAGAGCTGCCCGGCCTGGTGATGGCTGCGCTCGACGCACCGGTCGTCGAGGCGGCCGTCGGCGACTCCGACGAGTTCTACGCCGACCTGCAGGCGCTGGAGCAGGCCGAATCCGATCTGGACATCCAGGCCGCAGACATCGACGAGCTGATCGAGCGGCTCGGTGCCGACCTCGCCGACCTGAACATCACGGGGGACTGAACCATGGGAGAAGTCGGAGATAAGCTCGCGCGGCCGATCCTGCGGGCACTCGAGGACGCGGCCCCAAACTTGAAGGCGCTTGCCGACCTCCCTCGCAAGCTCCGCGCGAAAGACGAACCAGGAAGCTGTCCGATACATAGACCGGTACGACAGCGACGCAGCACACGTCGACGTGACAATCCAGCGGTTCAATCGGAACCCCCAACATCGTTCAGAGCAGTTCGACGAGCAATTGAACGAGCAGATCGACATGCTCGAGAACACGACCATGGCCGATTGGGTGCTCAACCGCGTCGACTACATCCGCGGTGGACGGCCGAGCGACTCAACTGTGATGCAGCAAATGACTCGAGACGTCGCGCACCAGGATGCACTCCGCGAGATCATGAGAGAGAACCCTGGCCTGGACTTGGCGACAGCGACCCGGTTCGTGGACCAGTGGATGGGTACGCAGGCCGCTCTGCACCGCCTGGACGGCATCGCAGGCGGCGACGTCACCGACGTGCCCCGCGTGGGTGACGGAAACGTGAACTTCTCCCTGGGGAGCCAGTGGAAGGACCGCGTGGCGGATCTCGACGCCGCGGTCATCGACTTCATGCAGAAGAACCCCGGTGTCGACCTCAACACCGTCTTTATGAACATTCACTTCCGATAGGTTGAAAATGATGATTGAGATTTCGGACTTCGTGTCGCACGGGCCGGTGGAACCGGAGATCATCGAGGCCTACAGGGGCCGCGTTCCCGATGAGGTGATCGAACTGTGGGAGAAGTACGGGTACGGCACCTTCGCGTGGGGTTTCCTGCGCGTGATCAATCCCGCGGTGTACGAGTCGGAGCTGGCGGATTGCATCGGCAAGACCCAGGGTGACGGCATCGCGATCCCCATCATGGTGTCGGGCCTCGCCGACCTCATCACCTGGGAGCCGAGTATCGGTTTCGTGGGTCTGAAGTACCGCGAGGGTCGTGCCTCCGGTCTCAATAGCGAGCTGAGCGGGTTCCTGGAGATGCTGCAGCTGGCCGGCAAGGACTACCTGTCGATGACGCTGAACTGGGACATCTTCCCGAAAGCCGTCGAGGCATACGGCGAACTGCCCTACGAGGAGTCGTTCACGTTCGTGCCGCTGCGCTCGCTGGGCGGCCCGGAGAAGGTCGAGAACCTGAAGAAGCGCGAAACGATCGCAGCGATCCAGGTGATGGTCGAGTTCCAGGGCGTCGTCGGGCACTGAGCCACGAGCGACGAAACCACGGTCATTCCTCTTCGGCACGCCACTCCTCGCATACAACGAGAAGAAAGAACTTCGTATGACGATCACTGAGCTTCCCTGGTTTCACCCTCAGCCCCGGCAGTCGCAGATCTACCTCGACGTCGTTCCACGCGGCGTTATTCACGCGCTTGCCAAAGGTGAAGCAGATTCGATCGCGCTGCGCTACGTCTCGCCGTACATCGCTGGACCTGAGTGCATCAGCCTCTGGCGCATGCGGAGCGCTCAGATACTTGCGACGCCTTCTGACGCTCCATGGGTGACACGGCTTATCGTGGACCCGCAGATCACCATACCCGTGGGTCTCGCAGGATTTCACGGTGCTCCGGATGAAAACGGAACTGTCGAGATCGGGTACCGTGTGGACCCATCATTTCGGCGGCGCGGCTACGCTAAGTGTTCGCTAGAAATACTCACAGATGAGGCGCGACGACATCCAGATGTGACAACCATTCGCGCGACCGTCAGCCCGACCAACACCGCGTCGATCGCCCTCGTTACTGCTTTTGGATTCGTTGCGAACGGAGAGCAGTGGGACGAAGAGGATGGACTTGAGACCATCTACGAGGCGCCCGCGTCGTTAATTTAATCTGTGAAGACTCAGGCCGAAATTGGAAGTTTGACGGATCGTGGCGATTGTCGAACCATCCCTGTATGTGAGTTCGAGTCGAACCAGCTGGCACCGTCTCCTATCTCAGCGCGATCGAGGAGCTCGACCACTCAGCATTTTTCGCGCCAGCACGTCAGCGACCGTCATGCCGCCCGAAAGCCTCGATCGCGTCGACGTCGGATGTTGGCGTGCGGAGATAGTCTGCCACCCACTCCGAAACCTGGGGATAGTTCGATTGCTGGACCACTTCGCGGCTGAGCTCTTGCAGATCTAAGACACTGCGACCCAACGAGACGGTTCCCTGCGCGAGGAGGGCCCAGTGGGCACCGGATCGCCCGTAGGGTATGCCGACGCTCCCGGAGTTCACCACCAGCCGTCCCTCTACCAAGCGGATGAACGGCATATGCGAATGGCCGCACACGACCGTTTGAACCTCAGCTGGAAGATCGGCGAACACTTCTTGCCAGCGTTCGATCCGACTGTCGACGACAACAACTTCGCTATCGGAACCAGGCGTGGCATGGCAGAACCTCACAGCGCCAAAACCATCAACATCGAGAGTGACCTGTTCCGGCATGTCCTCGAGGAGACTCTGGTGGGCCGGTGAGAGTTGACGTGAGCCCCAGACCGAGAGAGGATCCGGATCGAAGCCGACAATCCGGCCACGCGACAGCTGCAGAAGTTCTCGGTCGGCGTTTCCTCGCACGAGCACCGCGCCGTCGCCGAGGAGAGCCAGTCGATCGAGCACCTCGGTCGGCTGCGGACCCCAGGTGTGATCCCCCGTCACAACGATTAGTTCTGCTCCAGCTACGGCCGGCTCAAGCAGGACGCGCTCCAGCGCCGGTAGGACTCCATGGATGTCGGAGATCACTGCAACACTTGTCACCATTCCCCAACGATGCCACGTCTCAGTGACTTCAGGTACGGGATGAGCGGTTTGCCTCCGGCGACACCCATGCCTAACCAGCACGCGATTACTGGCTGAAGGTAGGGGCAGACGCCCCTGAGTCCTGCGCGCCGTAAACGATCATTTACGGCGCGATCTAGTGCCTGCCTAGGAGTTCCCGTCACAAACGTTCGCCGCAACCGCCAAACGACAAGGGCTTTCGGCTGATCTCGGACTGTCCCGCTCGTCTCTGCCCCGTCCGGGGTATGAGGTGACGTTGGTAGACAGTTTGGACGGTTACCAGGCGTAGACGTTCTCGGAGATCTTGACCGCCCCTTCCGGTGCTTGAACTCCGTCGACCACGACTTGGTACTTGCCTGCCAGACCGTCGACCCCGACCGTGCCGCCACCGCAGCCCACCACCCACTCATCCTTGCCTGCGTCCGCGACAAGACAAACGGTTGAGTTTTCGAGGCCGCGAGCGAGCCAGAGCGAAGTGCCCGCATGCTCCCCGACGTAGCGACTCGTCGATACGTCGACGTCGTCATACGCATAGTCCGTGAGTTCCGGCAACTCATCGCGGCTTTCTCTTTCCCCTTGAAGGTCCGAGAATCCGACCAGGTCAGTACTGCAGCCAGAGAGAAGCGTGATCGACGCGAGAACCAGAGCTGTCGCAGAAGCGTAACGGAGGCGAGGCATGGCCCCATCTTGGCTCACCACAAACAAGAGCACCACAGGTCGACCGCCAGGCAGCCGATAACGATCGTTTCCGGCGAGCTCGCATCCCACGTCCTTAGACGCCTGCCGCTAGCGCTCGCCGGTACCTGCTTTCGGCAGGCGTTTCTGGCTTGTCCCCCCATCGGGCATTATCCACTCGGAGCCTCGAGGGCTCGAATGGCGATCCATCGACTCGGAACCCGTCATCGCCGCTACGCCAATACGTTGAGTCCCAGCCCGATCGTGAAGGCTGCGAGGAGCACGATTGCCACGATGCCCGCGAGAGTCCGGGTGCTAAACGTGGTGCGCAGGAGAGCGAGCATTTTGACGTCGACGAGGGGGCCGACGAGGAGGAGGGCGACGACTGATCCTGCGGAGAAGAATGACGCGAACGACAGGGCAAAGAACGCATCCACGTTCGAACAGATCGATACGACCATCGCGAGCAGAATCATTGCCACGATCGACATGACTGGATTGGATCCGACAGACAGGAGAACCTCACGGGGGATTAGCACCTGGATAGCACCGGCTAGGGCGCAGCCAATCACGAGTGCGGGCATGACTGCGCGGAACTCGACGACGAACTGGGTGAGGCTACGCCGACCGCGGCCACGGCTGCCTGACTCGTGGGCGGCCCTGTCGCACGCGTCACGGAACTGGTCAGTGAGGAGAGTTCCCGGATCGGGGTGACGGCTGTACAGCCAGCCGATGAGGTTGGCGATCGCGTAGCCGCCGAGAAGGCGCGCAATCAGAATGCCGTCATCGAATCCGAAGGCCTGGTGGGTCGTGAGAATGACGATCGGGTTGACGATCGGGGCTGCGATCAAGAAAGTGAGCGCATCAGGGACAGTGAAGCCGCGCATCAGCAGCCCCCGAGCAAACGGCACGTTGCCGCATTCGCAGACGGGGACGAACATGCCCAGGAGCGAGAGCACCATCCGACGCAGCCATGCCCGTCGCGGCATCCAACGTTCGAGCACCCCGGCGGGAATCCACACCTGCACGATGATCGACAAGACCACGCCGAGCGTGACGAATGGCATCGACTCAATGAGGACGCTGACAGCGAGTGTGAGGCCGTCCTGCGCGCGGGTCGGGAGGGAAACCGGGAAGAACGTCGGCGCAAAAACTTCGATCAGCAATAGTGCCGCAATCACGCACACGCCGACACCGACCATCGCCCACGCAGCACGCGAGCGAGCAGCAGGAGGTGCCCCGCTGCTCGCCCTGGTGGTCACCTGATCTGGCTCAGTCGACCGTGTCATCTGTGCTCGGCTCATCGCAGCCCGAATGCGCCACCACTAACCAGGATGAAGATGCCCAGACCGATCAGAACGAGCGGGAACAGCACGTGCTCCCAACGTTCCAGAATCTCCGCGATCGGTCGACGAGTAGCGATGAACTTTGCGACAACGACCAGGACCGCAACGAGGGCCAGGAACACCACGCAGTACGCGACGACCGCGGCAGGGCCCACGCTGAGGAACACGGGGACGTAGACGCCGATGTTGTCACCGCCGTTGGCGAAGGTGACCCCGGCCACAGCCCAGACCGCGACCTTCTTTCCTTCGATCTTGCCCTCGTCGTCATCGTCTTCGTCGCGATTGCGCCAGGCCTGCCATGCCGCCCAGAGACCCAAACCCAGGGGGATGAGGCCGAAGTAGGGAATGACTTCAGGGGGGAGGAACGCTCCTGCGCCGAGAGCAACGAGTACGGCGGCGCCGAGGATGCCAGCGAAGCCCAAATACTGTCCGAGCAGAATCCGGGTCGTTGTACCTCGTTGGCCCGCCCCTCGGGCGAAGAACAGCGAGAGCACGATGATGTCGTCGATGTTCGTTACCAGGAACAGACCAACTGCTTGGAGGATGGAGAGGAAGATCATGCGTTGACCTCCGTCGTGTAGCAGTCCGCAACTGTGCAGGTGGGGTCGATGCACTCGGCCTCGTGATCCACGGCCAGGGTCGTGTCCAGTAGAGCGGTCAGCGCCGTGGTCAGCCGAGGATCTGCGACCTCGTATCGAGTGCGCCGCCCCTCGGGCTCTGCCACGACGATGCCGCAGTCACGGAGGCAAGTGAGATGGTTGGAGACGTTCGATGGGCTCAGACCCAGCTCGCGGGCGAGCGCCGCCGGATAGATCGGGCCGTCAAGCAGCGACATAAGAATGCGTGATCGCGTCGAGTCGGCCATAGCGCGGCCGAGGCGATTCATCACGTCCAAGCGAGTGGTAATAGTCAGCACTCAATGAATATACACGCTTGGATGTATGATCGGCTACGGCGCCAGATCATCCGACAAGGCGCGATCCGAAGCGTCTCGACTACCTGGGTCTACCCGCTAGTGCAGCGCTCGACGTCAAGGAATCTCCATCATGCACACTTCGATATCCGGGCCCGGCCACCGAGCAGCCGCACACCGCCCCTCCCGCACGAGCGGCACATGGTGAGGCGGAATCGAAGTCGGAGGCTGGTTGTTGCGCTCCTGATCGCGTTCAGTATGACCGTGATCGACCAGGGTTCGAAGGCTTTAGCCCTGACCCAGCTCAGCGAGAACGAGCGCATTCCCCTAGTTGGTGATCTGCTGGGCCTCCAACTTGCATTCAATCCCGGCACAGTCATGTCGCTCGGGTCGGGGAGCACGTGGGTGTTTACTGTGATCGGAGTTGCAGCGACGATCGCGCTGGTCTACGTTGCGTGGCGATCGAAGTCGATCGCGTGGGCGGTGGCTATCGGATTCGTCTGGGGCGGAGCGATGGGGAACCTCATCGATCGACTCCTTGCCCCGCCCGGGTTTGGCATCGGTCATGTGACCGATTTCCTCGCCTACGGCAACCTCTTCATTGGCAACATCGCGGATATCTCCATCGGCATCGGCGTGGGCCTGGGCCTCATTCAGATCATCCGGTATCCCCGCCCGGAGCTTCCCCGTGGACAGTCCCCTGGTGCTTGACCTCCGCAAACTCATCTCGTCTTTACCGTAGTCACCTGCTTGCCATGTCCGCGTGAATCTCCTCCCCGTGCTGGGACGCTCGCGCTGCATGGGTCACGCGAAGATGGCTTCAGCGCCCGCCGAAATCGATCGTTTACGGTGAATCGATCGCCGACTGCTCCCTGGTGTGCAACACGCCGACGTTTGATCCGCCGAAACCCCCTGCCGAACCAAACCGCGCCGGAACATCGGTATTACCGTTTTCGGCGCGGTCTCGAGCGACACCAGCACAGACGCCCCCACGCGCTATGTCCCGACTGCTACATCGAGGGCACCGTGGACACGACGGCGACCGATGTTCGCTCGTGCGGGCATGTTCACGATCTCGCCTACGGCTGCGTGAACCAAAGGGTGACGTCTCGAACGTGCAGACGATCTAGCCTCCGGATCGGACGGACCAGTCGAAACGAAGCAGCTACAGCGACGGCCCGACCCGCTGCACTTCGTTGCGGCGGGTTCGTTCCTGCTCAGGGTGGTGGGCCTGGGCGAGGTTCTGCGACCGGTGGAGAGCGGCACGAGCGCGAGTCGCGTCGATCTTCTGCGCCTCCGACTCGGCCGGTGCCCCGAGCGGTGACGATCCGGTGATCCCGTAGCGGTCCCGGTAGGCGGCGATGGTGCGGGCACCGTAGCGCCATGTCTGGGCAGCACGAAGCTGCTTCGGTGGCGTGCCGAGCTTCGTGACCCACTCGAGTTTCTCTGTGAGCGCGGTGTCGAGGAGCGCATCGGCGCGGTTCTCGATGAGCTTGCGCCGCTCGGTCAGCGCCCGCCGCATATCTGCAGTCATCACGCCGTTGGCCTCGGGGATGAGACCGACGATCAGGCGCGACGCCTTGCGAGCACGGCCGACGCCCGCCGGGCGGGAGGTCGCTTTGGCGACGCGGTCGTGCAAGACAGCGGCGATGTCATCAACGTCTCCGAACCCGCGCGCTCTGACCAGGTGTGGCAGCAGGATCTCGATGTCGTGCTGGTTCGCCTCTGCGCGCCGAAGCTCGGCGGTCAACGCGCCGAAGGCGGGTGAGGCGATCGCGTCCTCGGCATCGTTATCGCCGAGCCCGGAGGATCGGATGAGTGCGGCCCAGCGATCGTGTTGTGCGGCGGCTGCCAGGGTCTCGTACTCGGCGGCGAGCTGACCGATCGAAGGCCAGGTGTCCTGCTCGACAGCGATCGCCTCACGCGCGGACAGTTCAGCGCCGACGTGCTGCAACACGCCGAGCAACACGCTTCGGGCGGTTGCTTCGGTGTTGTCGCCGGGGTGCGGGCCGTCGTGGGCGGGGTCGGGTTTGTCGACGGCGACGTAGGCGATGTTTGCCTCCCGGCCGCGGGTCATGGCGACGTAGAACGTCTCCCTGGTCATCGACGCATCCGCGAGGACGTGCGAGGAGTCCACGGTGATGCCCTGCGCCCGGTGCGAGGTGACGGCGTAGCCGAGGTCGAGGTGTTCTGTCGCGTACTCGGCCGGGATCACCACCGACCCGCTCCGCCTGCGTCCGGCGCGGCGCAGGGTGAGGGCGCCATCGTCCAGCACCTCGGCGACTGTCCACCTGTCGCCGTTGCGGACCCAGGAGCGTCCGGCACCGATGCGGCGGTCGTTGCGGCGAGAGATGACGGTGTCCCCGGCCGCGGCGCGGGTGCCGTCGTGCAGCTCGACCTCGCGGCGGGCGTTCACGGTGCCGTCGAAGATCAGATCGGCACGCGCTCTGTTGTTGAGGGCTTGGACGGATTCGTTGGAGTCGGTCACGAGGACACTGGCCCGCCCGGCGAGAGTGTCGTTGCGCCAGGCGGTGTAGGCGGCGTCGATCATCTCCTCGGTGTCACCGCCGATCACACGGCGGTGCCCGGCGTAGGTGTCGATGACATCAGTGCGCCCGTGCCGCAGACCGAGGGATGCGATCTTCTCCCATGGGTTGATGAATCTGTGCACGTCGACCAGCTCCGCAACGTCGTCGCGATCATGAACGAGCAGCGAGAACGCGCCGCCCGCGTCGACAGGCTGGAGCTGCGCGTGATCCCCGACCAGCAGCACCTTCGCCCCAGCCTCCGCCGCCAAGGAGGTTATGCGGTCGAGGGAGATAGTGCCCGCCAGCGACGCCTCATCTACGATGACGAGCTGGCCCCTGCGGAACGTCTCGTCGGTGCGGTCATGGGTGTCGAGCCACTTCGCCGTGTTCTCCGTCTGGATACCGAGGTCATCGGCGAGTACCTGCGCGGCGACCGCAGACGGCGCGAGTCCCACCACGCTGCCGCGCCCGTGCTCGCGCTCCCACGCCCACCGCAACGCCGACATCGCGGTCGTCTTCCCCGCACCCGCCGGGCCAACCAGCACATCGACCATCCGCCCGGAGACCGCGATTTTTGTCAACGCGGCCGCCTGGTCGTCACCGAGCATCCGCCCCTTGCTGTCGGGACGCTTCGCGATCCGTTCGACGGTCGTCAACGGCACGGTGGGTGCGGTGGTGGTCCGGGCACGCTCGAGGAGCCTGTCCTCGGCCGCCAGGAGTACCTCGGACGTGAACAGCGCGGAGTGCTTCGGCCGGAACACGCTCGTGCCATCCGGCCGGCGGAACGCAGCCGGGCTCGACGCGAGCTCCGGCGGGGTCAGGCGCAGCGACACGGCCTCGGCGGCATCCACGACCAGTCCGACGACCGCTTCTCGGTCCTCGGTCGATGCCAACCGGTAGCCCATCGTCTGCCGCGCCGCCTCCGCGGTGAGGTTCCAGCGATGCCAGGTGGATCGCTTCTCACCGACCGCGGTCACCACGTCCTGTCCGAGCGAGGCGATCACATCCAACGGCACGTCGTCCGCACGCAGCAGCAACGGCTTCTCATTCATCATCACGGTGCGCGCCCACCCGGTCGCCTCCGACCCGAGCACCCGCCCGGCGCGCTCCCGCCAGGAGGCGGTGAGGTCGGCCAGCGACCGCACCTCCTTCTCGGGCCGCGTCGAAAGCGTGGCCTGGGCGCGGAGCCTCATGATCGTCGTCCGTGACGGCCGCCGCCCACGCGCCTCGACGTACTGGCCGATGAGGAGATCCGTCTCGGCGTCGATGTGCCGGGCACGGGTGGAGAACTCCTTAACCAGCGCCTCCGGCACCGCAGAGATCGCCCATGCCGGGTTCCGGTCGCGGCCCCGGTCTCGCGCCTCCCACGAGACCCCGAGCATCCGTGTCAGGTGGTCAGCGAAGACCGCCTCGTGCAGCTCGGAGAGCGCGACCACGGCGGCGTGCATCGGCCGCCCATCCAACGACCGCCACTTGCCGTCGAGGACGGTCTGCACCTTGTTGCTGATGACGACGTGCGTGTGCAGGTGCGGATCGCCCGCCCTCGAGTCATGGTGATCGAACGCCGTCGCAGTCAGACCGCGGACATCGACCTGCGCAACCGCACCGTCGCGGCCGGTTGCACCGGTGCGGGTGGCTGCAACCTCCCGCTCCATGAACGCAACCACCTCCGCAACCGCCGCATGATGCGCGCCCGCGATCAACGCCTGCGTCCCCGCATCCGCGACCGCCCACAACACGCTCGCGGACTTCGGGATCGAGAACGTGAAGTCAAACCCTGCCACCGCCCGCCGCGTCCCCCGCTCGGACTCCTCCGCCTCGATCGCGGCGACGGCTTCGGCACGGGACGCGGGGCGGAGTGCCGAATCGAGTGCCGCAGTGCGCGCCTCAACGTGCTCGGCCACGCTCCGATAGTCGGGATAGGCACGGCCGAGCGGTTCTCCGGTGAAGGGGTCGCGGCCCATCCCGACCAGGAGCTGGAGCTGAGCTTCGGAGACCTGATCGCCCACGCGAATCCTCCCGCCACCGAGCACCGTCACCCCGGCCCCAAGCCAGCGGCCCGGCGGCGTGCCCTCAGCGGTGTAATAGCGCGTCAACGGGGTGGAGAGCGACCTGTCTCCGTCACCGGCCGCTACGGTGCGCAGCAGGTACTTGTACCCGTCGCCTGCGCTCATCACGCGCATCGACACCGTCACCCCGGCCACCCTTCTCCTCCTGCTCACCAGGTGAGCAGCAGCCCACTGAAAGCGGACTCACCCTCGATCTGCAAGAGGCGTGGCAGCTCTTGCGCTGGACGGTGGCGGGGGCGTGGATCCAGCAACGTCCGATGGTCGAGAGGGGCTGCGTTCTGAAGGACGCGCTTGTGGGCCGGCTGATCTCGAGCGCGACGCGTACAAGCATCTTCTCGGCGAGGTTGCCCCCGAACACGGACCAGGGCGTGGAAGTGCAAGACATGACGAGCGATCGTTCGGGACCGTGGTGGCCCCCGCCCCGGCTCACAGAGATCCCTTCGACGCGTTCGACTCGCTGCCGTCACCGGAGGTCGAGTCTCGCAAGATGGTCCATGAACTGACCGCAGGGATGGTTGAGTTCGCGAGCATCGCTGAGGCGTCCGAAGAGGGCGGTGTATTCCGGGGCGGCTTGCGGTCGATGCGGACGATCGTGTGCTTGCGAGAACGGTGCCGCAAAATTTGCGGCACCGTTCTCGTTGTGTCAAGGCCACTGACCTCTTCCCCTTAAGGTACGCCGCCACCCCCTGGTGTCAATAGACGCACGTTAAGGAGGGGACGTGGCGAATAAACGCGCTGGCAAGACGTTCCCCGTGGGCCGGCAAGCGCGAGCGGGCTTCCAGAGACACGTGGGAGCGATGTGTACACCTAATCGTCGCTGGAACCGTTGTCACACCTCGCCACCGGGGAGTCGCAACGCCGGCCACGAATGGTGTCGCACAAGATAGGAGGATGCGATGAGCGCGGATCACAGCGCGGACTCGCCTCGAATGTTCCTCTCCGAGGAAGAGGCGGCAGCACAGCTCTGCATCCACCGCACGACGCTACGCGCGCTGGCCCTAAATGGCCGCTCCCCCATCGAGCCCGTCAATGTAACCGCGCATAAGCGGATCTACCGTCTCCGTGATCTCGAACGGCTGGGCGGGGTAGCGGAGTGAGCATCGAGATCCGCCGGACTACGGCCGGTAAGCCCTACTACGTCGTTCGAGTCAAGTCCGGCCGCCGGTTAGTGGCCTCGAAGGCGTTCGATATCAAGCGAGACGCCGAGATATGGGAACGGACCCAGAAGCACCTCGTCGAGACAGGCCGCTCCTTGCCTCCTCCCCGCACGTTCACCCTCGGGAAGCTTGTCACGCAGTTCAAGGCGGCGCGCGCGGGCGGGAACCCGCACAGTGTCGATACCGACGTGAATAACCTGAACGCGCTGCCCGCGCACCTGCTCGAACGCCCGCTTGCGTCCATCAACGCCAGCGACATCCACGCTCATCTGCTCGGCCAGCTGCGGGCGGGGAAGAAGCCGTCCACCGTCGCGCGGGCAAAGACCACGCTGAGCGCGCTCTTCACCTTCGCCGCTGCCGAAGGTCTTCTGCATCAACCTCATCCCGTGCGCACCATGGCGCGGATCCCCGAACTCGCAGCACCCGCGCTCCGTCCCGTCAGCCCTCATTCCATCCCCACATCGCGGATCGTTGCATCGGCTCTCACCGAGCTCCGTGCGCGCCGCTCGGATATCGCTGATGTCTTCGAGTTCCTCTCGCTCACGGGACTGCGCTGGGGTGAGCTTCGCGCTCTCCGCACGAATGCGCTGTCGGACGTTCCGCTTCCGCAGTTGATTGTCGAGCGCTCGCACTCCGATCACTACGAGGAAAAAGAGCCGAAGACCTGGCGTGGTGCGCGTCTGATCCCACTCTCCCCTCGAGCGGTGGCCATCTTCCGCGACCATGCGCACGGAAAGCCGCCCGACGCCTACTTGTTCACCAACCGTCGCGGCGCGCAGCTGAGCGTGGGCGTTGTCCGCAAGTTCCCTCTCGGCTTCCGCCGCCACGCCCTACGTCACTACGCCGCATCCACCTGGCTACGGCTGGGCACACCCGTAAACGAAGTCGCCGAGTACCTCGGCGACGATCCGCGCACAGTGCTTGCGGTATACGCCCACGTACTGGGGGACGACCAGCGGCGCGCGCACCTGCGACGCCTCACGGCTGCCGAAGAGCATCCCTTCGAGCAACGTCGCGCTCAGCGCTCTCCCAACGATCGCTTTCCGGGGCCCGGCAGCTGACACTCCCCCAGTCACCTCGCGCGGAGCTAGTGCACCGGTCTGCCGTTATCTGAGAGCCAGACGGCCTCAACGGCCCTAGTCGCACAGCGACGTTCTCGACGCTTGGAGAGCCGCGAACGGCGGTGGC
Organism: Microbacterium sp. R1; assembly: GCF_015159725.1. Taxonomy (NCBI): domain Bacteria; kingdom Bacillati; phylum Actinomycetota; class Actinomycetes; order Micrococcales; family Microbacteriaceae; genus Microbacterium; species Microbacterium sp. R1. The sequence continues at coordinate 47,365 of NZ_JADDUD010000007.1, forward strand.
TTGGGCAGTCCGGGGAACCCGTCACTCGATCGGGGGACACCTGGGGGACACTTGGCGGCCGAAAAGCGGCAAACACGCCCAATCGACCACACACTCCCCGAACCAAGAAATCCCCGCCTGAGCGGGGATTTTCACTGCGGAGACGAGGGGATTTGAACCCCTGGTCCCCGTGAGGGGACTCCACCTTAGCAGGGTGGTGCACTCGGCCGGACTATGCGACGTCTCCAGGCATCCGGCCGGAAAGCGCGGATGCACCTAGCTATCATAACGGGTCCGGCGAGCGGACACGAACCGCGCCCGGCCGGTCGTCCCTCCTCGTCGTCACCCGCCTGGGATACTGACCGCAGATCACGGACATCGCCAGCAGCTGATCCGGAGGGACGCCATGACCGAGAAGCTGACCGCGCACGGGACCGACTCCTCGCCTTCCAGCGGCCTGTGGACCCGACGCGCAGCCGGGTACGGGGTCGTGCTCGTACTCCTCGTCGTCTCGTATGGACTGTGCGCGACGCAGCCGAGCACCGACCCGAGCCCGTGGGCCTTCCTGCCGATGCTGGCGACCGTCGCCGTGGTCTTCTACGTCACCGGAGCGACGCGGCTGGCGCAACGTGTGTCGTGGGTGGTGCTCTCCGCTGCCGGTCTCGCCGCGGTCATCGCCGGCGCCCTCGGGCTCGACGGCCCGCTCTTGGCCATCCCGCTCTCCGCCGCCTCGATGCTCGCGCTCCTCGTGGCGCCGTGGGTCATCATCGCCCACCAGGTCACCCGTCGCGGGCTCGACTTCGAAGCGCTCCTGGCTGCGGTCACGGCGTACATCCTCGTCGGGATGTTCTTCGCGTTCGTGTACAACCTGATGTCGCAGCTGTCTCCCACTCCGCTGTTCGGCGACGCGACCGCCGACTCCCTCGGAAACCAGCTGTTCTTCTCCTTCACAGCCCTGACGACGACGGGCTACGGCAACATCGTCCCGGTCGGAACCGGCGGGCAGGCGGTCGCGATCGCCGAGGGGATCACGGGACAGCTGTTCCTCATCACGGCTGTCGCCCGGATCATGCGGGGCGCCAGCGCCAAGCGCACCCCGGCGCCGTCCGAGTGAACCCGCGACAGAGCATCGACACCCGACGAGCCGCAGGGGCAGGAAGAAGCACATGACCACCGTCTCCGCGCCACGCATCGAGCACCACCGGGAGCCGCTCGGCATCGGCGAGAGCCGCCCGCGTCTGAGCTGGAGCATCGCAGACGCCCCCGCTGACTGGCGACAGCAGTCCTATGCCGTCACGGTGGTGCGCGGCAGCAGCCAGGACCGGGACGAGGAGCGCATCGAGGTGACGTCCGAAAGACAGGTCCTGGTGCCCTGGCCCTTCGACGCCCTCGACTCGCGCGAGCGCGTCGGCGTGCGCGTGGCAGTGCGGGGCGGCGACGGCAGCTGGTCCGCCGACAGCCCGGAGACCTGGCTCGAGGCCGGCCTTCTCCGGGCAGACGACTGGTCGGCGCGACCGGTGGGGGTCGACCTCGACGAGGATCCGGAGAGCGATGCCCGCCGCGCGACACTGGTTCGACGCGGCTTCCGCGTCGAGGGCGAGATCGCCAGCGCCCGGCTCTACGCCACGGCGCACGGCTTGTACGAGGCGGAGATCAACGGGGTCCGCGTCGGCTCCGACACGCTCTCACCCGGATGGACGACCTACCGCGAACGCCTGCGGTACTACACCTACGACGTGACCGCACTGCTCCTCGACGGCGAGAACGCGCTCGGCGCCTGGCTCGGCGACGGCTGGTACCGCGGTCGTCTGGGCTGGCGCGGCGGTCATCGCAACGTCTTCGGCAGCGACCTGTCCTTCCTCGGCCAGTTGGAGCTCGTCTACGTGGACGGACGGCGCGAGATGATCGCGACCGACGAATCCTGGAGGGCATCACTCTCCCCCATCCTGCGTTCCGGCATCTACGACGGCGAGGACTACGACGCACGGCACGAGCACACCGGGTGGACGACCGCGCCGTTCGACGACACCGGCTGGTTCCCTGTCGCCGTGCGCGAACGCGACCCGCGAACCCTGGTCGCCCCGACCGGCCCGCCCGTGCGGGTGACGGAGGAGGTCGCCCCGATCGCCGTGCTCACCTCACCGAGCGGCGCACGCATCCTCGATTTCGGGCAGAACCTCGTCGGCAGGGTCCGCATCCGCGTCGCGGGTTCCCGCGGTGCCACCGTGACGCTGCGCACCGCGGAGGTTCTACAGGAGGGCGAGATCTACACGCGTCCGCTGCGCAGCGCCCGTTCGAGCGACGCCTACACGCTGGCCGGACATCAGGGCGGCGAAGAATGGGAGCCTCGGTTCACCTTCCACGGCTTCCGCTACGTAGAGGTCTCGGGGTGGCCGGGCGACCTCGACGCGGATGCCGCGGCCGGCGCACTCGTCGCCCGTGTGCTCCACACCGACCTCGAGCGCACCGGATGGTTCACGTGCTCCGATCCGCTGGTCGAGCAGCTGCACCGCAACGTGGTCTGGGGCATGCGGGGGAACTTCGTCGACATCCCCACCGACTGTCCGCAGCGCGACGAACGCGTGGGCTGGACGGGCGACGTGCAGGTGTTCGGCCCGACCGCGTCGACACTCTTCGACGTCTCGGGGATGCTGTCCGGGTGGCTCAGAGACGTCGAGGCCGATCAGCTGCCCGACGGCACGGTGCCCTGGTTCGTGCCGGTGATCCCGTCGCACAAGGTCTGGTCTCCGGCCAGGGCTGGTGCCGCCTGGGGAGACGTCGCCACGCTGCTGCCCTGGACCCTGTACGAGCGCTTCGGCGACACCGGCGTGCTGGCGACGCAGTTCGAGAGCGCACGCCGCTGGGTCGACAAGGTCGATTCGCTGGCCGGACCCGACCGACTGTGGGACGAGGGGTTCCAGCTCGGCGACTGGCTCGATCCCGCCGCTCCCCCGCAGGATCCCGGAGCCGGCCGCACGGATCGGTACCTCGTGGCCACGGCCTACTTCGCCCGATCGGCCAGGGCGCTCGCGGAAATGGCCGGGGTGCTCGGGCTCCCCACAGAGGCTGCGCGCTATGCGACTCTCGCCACCGAGGTCGCCGCCGCCTTCCGCGCGGCCTACGTGCGAGCCGACGGCACGATGACCTCGGACGCTCAGACCGCGTACGCCCTCGCCATCGTGTTCGCGTTGCTCGACGACGACACGCAGCGCGCAGCGGCAGGGGCGCGTCTCGCCGAGCTGGTGCGAGAGGCAGGCAATCGCATCGCGACGGGCTTCGTCGGCACACCGCTGGTCTGCGACGCACTGACCATGACCGGCCATGCGGACACCGCGTACGACCTGCTGCTCGAGCAGGGCTGCCCGTCGTGGCTGTATCAGGTCGTGCAGGGAGCGACCACGGTCTGGGAGCGCTGGGATGCGATACTCCCCGACGGCACGGTGAACCCCGGCACCATGACGTCGTTCAACCACTACGCGCTGGGCGCCGTCGCCGATTGGCTGCACCGCAGCGTCGCAGGGCTCGCCGCCGCGGAACCGGGCTACCGCCGTATCCGCTTCGCCCCGCGCCCTGGCGGTGGGCTCACGCATGCCTCATCAACGCAGCGCACTCCCTACGGAGTCGCGTCGATCTCGTGGCGCGTCGACGGCGACCGACTGCACGCCGACGTCGTGGTCCCGGTCGGCGCGACCGCGGAACTCGACCTGCCAGGAACATCCGTCGAGGAACTCGGGCACGGCTCCCACACGCGGACGGTGCGCATGCGGTCGTGACGGCCTGGCCGAATGCAGACTCCGGTCGCACTCTCCGTCGTTCCCGCTCGGCGGGAGCGATGGAAAGTGCGACCGGAATGTCGCTTGGCACCGACGGGTCAGCGGGCGGCTGAGTCCCCCGCGTTCGCTGCGGCGATGAGCTGCTCGATCTGCTCGAAGTCGACGGGAAGGCCCGGGAAACCGGCCAGGCGACCGATCGGGAACGACGCCATCATCTTCTGCATCGCCTCGTCGTTCGGCATCATCGACGCCGCTGCCGCATCGCCGCCGGACCCGCCCAGAAGACCACCGAGAGCCTGCTGCACGATCGGGCCCGCGACGGGGTGCGACATCAGGTCGCCGACCGAGGAGTTCATGGTCAGCTCCTGGCGCACCGTGTCTCCGGCGATGTCGACGGTCGCGGTGGAGCGGATGTCGCGGCTGGAGGCGGCGACGTCGACGATGTACTCGCCGCCCTCCACCACCCAGCGGTCGACGCGGACATCCCAGTAGGCGAGGTCCTCGCGCCGCACGACCAGCTCGACCGTGCGGGTCTCCCCTGCGGCGAGCGCGACGGAGGAGAATGCCTTGAGCTCGCGGGGTGCGCGCTGCACGATCGATGTCGCCGGAGCCACGTACACCTGCACCACCTCGCGGCCGTCGCGGTCTCCGGAGTTCGTGACGTCGACGCGCACGACGATGTCGCCGTCCGCTCCGACCTCGGCCGTCGCAGGTGCGTACTCGAACGTCGTGTAGGAGAGACCGTGGCCGAAGGGGAAGGTCACGTCGAGACCCTTCGCGTCGTACCAGCGGTAGCCCACCAGCAGGCCCTCGCCGTAGCGGACATGTGCGAACTCTCCGGGGAAGTTGCCGAACGAGGGGTTGTCCTCGAGCCGCACCGGCACGGTCTCGGTGAGCTTGCCCGAGGGGTTCACCGTCCCGTAGAGCACGTCAGCCACAGCGCTGCCGCCCGCCTGACCGAGCAGCCAGCTCTCGACGATCGCGGGTACACGGTCGGCGAAGGGGAGCGCGACCACGCCGCCGTTCGACAGCACCACCACGACACGAGGGTTCACCGCGAGCACGGCATCGAGCACCGCAAGCTGCTCGGCGGGCAGATCGATGTGGTCGCGGTCGAAGCCCTCCGACTCCTCCGCGGCCGGGAGCCCGAGGAAGAGCACGGCCACGTCAGCCGCCGTCGCGATGTCGACGGCTTCCGCCCGCAGGTCGTCTGCAGAGCGTCCGGACGCGGCGATGGCACCACCTTCGACCGCGAAGCCCGCGGCGTAGGTGACGTGGTCGCCGCCGACGGCGCGCAGTCCGTCGAGGGCCTCGTCGATGCGCGTGGGGTTGATCAGCGAAGAGCCCGCTCCCTGGAACCGCGGCTCGGTCGCGAACGCGCCGATCACGGCGACCTTCTGGTCGTCGGCGAGCGGCAGCAGCGCACCGTCGTTCTTCAGCAGCACGATGGACCGACCAGCGGCCTCCCTGGCCAGCGCGTGGTGCGCGTCGACGTCGAGCGGGCCGGACACGGCAGGACGCCGGGCGGCCTTGCGCACGAGGTCGATCGCGCGACCGGCTGCGGTGTCGAGCACGCTCTCGGCGAGTTCGCCGGCGCGCACGGCTGCGACGAGCTGCGCATCCGTCCTCCCACCGGACGAGGGCATCTCCAGGTCGAGTCCTGCGGCGACGCCGGCGACGCGGTCGTTCACGGCTCCCCAGTCCGAGACGACGAGGCCGTCGAAGCCCCAGTCGTCGCGGAGCACGCTGGTGAGCAGCCAGGGGTCCTCGGAGGTCCAGACGCCGTTGAGCTTGTTGTACGAGCACATGACCGTCCACGGCGCAGCGTCCTTCACGACACGCTCGAATCCGCGCAGGTAGATCTCCCGCAGCGGACGCGGATCCACGTCGGAGCTCGCGCGCATGCGGTCGAACTCCTGGTTGTTCGCAGCGAAGTGCTTGAGCGAGGTGCCGACGCCCTTCGACTGGATGCCGCGGACGGACGCGGCTCCGAGCACGCCCGACACGATCGGGTCTTCCGAGAAGTACTCGAAGTTGCGGCCGCACAGCGGTGAGCGCTTGATGTTGATGCCGGGTCCGAGCACGACCGCGACGTCCTCGATCGCGGCCTCGATGCCGATCGCGGCGCCCACCCGCTCGATGATCTCGGGATCCCACGATGAGCCGATACCGACGGCGGGCGGGAAGCACGTGGCCGGGACGCTGCTCGCGAGGCCGAGGTGATCGGTGCTGCCCGACTGCTTGCGCAGACCGTGCGGTCCGTCGGTCATCATCACCGACGGGATGCCCACGCGGTCGATCGCCTTCGTCGTCCAGAAGTCCGCACCGCTGGTGAGCGAAGCCTTCTCCTCGAGGGTCAGGTCGGAAGCCGAGTTCTCGGTCATTGTGTTCCTTTCGCGGGCGACGGCGATGTCCTTGCGAAAACCTTATGCCTTTCAGTATTAGATTTCAAACGTCATTCAGGATTAGGGTCGAGTCATGGCACGACGAGGTTCATACGCGAAGGGTGTCGCGAGGCGCGAGGAGATCCTCGAGAGCGCCCTCGACGTGATCGGACGCAAGGGGTATCAGAACGCCTCGCTCAAGGAGATCGCCGAGGTCGTCGGTGTCACACCCGCCGCCCTCCTGCACTACTTCGGATCGAAGGAGGAGCTCTTCACCGAGGTGCTCCGCACCCGCGATGCGCATGACGGTCTCGACCCGACAGGACTCGGGGCCGACGATGCCCGCACCGCCTTCCTCGACGTGATCCGCCACAACACCGAGGTTCCCGGCATCGTCGCGTTGTTCTCGCGGCTCTCGGTGGATGCCGCCGACCCGGAGCATCCGGCCCACCAGTACTTCCTTGACCGCAGCGAGCGGCTGAGGGAGTCGATCGCCGACGGCTTCGGAGCCGACGGTCGCCGCTCCCCCCTGGATCCGGACGCCCTCGCCCGCGTGATCCAGGCCGCGTCCGACGGACTTCAGCTGCAGTGGATGATCGACCCGACCGTCGACATGCCCGGCATCATGGGCGCACTCATCGACGCACTGCTTCCTCCGACTCCACCCACCTGAGTCGTCGAGACCCATCACCATCGCCGAGACCCATCGCAGGATGCGTCGCCGGCGATGGGTCTCGACGCGGAACGTGGGTCTCGACGCGTCTCACCCCTTCACGGCACCGCCGAGACCTGCCGAGCGCAGGAACACCGACTGGAAGACGAGGAACATCGCGATCGGGATCAGGGTCGCGATCGCGAGCGCGGCCAGGAACACGTCCAGTTCGGTCTGCGACTGCACGGCGGGGAGCCGCACCGACAGCGGCTGCACCGCGGGATCGGGCAGCACCAGCATGGGCCAGAGATAGTCCTTCCACGCGGCGATGATCGCGAAGACCGAGACCACCCCGAGGATCGGCTTCGACATCGGCAGCACGATCGACCAGAACAGCCGGAAGGGCCCGGCGCCATCCGTGCGCGCGGCCTCGAACACCTCGCGCGGAAGGCTGTCGAAGAACCGTTTCACCAGCAGGATGTTGAAGGCGTTCGCGCCCATCGGCAGCCACACCGCGAGGTAGTTGTTGAGCAGGCTCACATCGCCCAGCAGCGGTGGACGCACGATCGTCAGGTACAGCGGCACCAGCAGCACGATCCCGGGGATGAACAGCGTCGCCAGCACCAGCGCGTTGAGGATGGGCGCGTAAGTCGGGCGCAGCACCGAGAGCGCATAGCCCGCCGTCGTCGCGATGAACAGCTGCACGAACCAGGCCCCGAGCGCGATGATCACCGTGTTGAGGAAGTACTGGTCGATGTGGATGTCGTTCCACGCGGTCGAGAGGTTCTCCCAGTCCATGCCGTTCGGCCACAGCGCGAACGGCTGCTGCAGGGTGTCCTGCGTCGGCGTGATCGCCGACTTCGCGAGCCACAGGATGGGACCGAGTCCGGCGACGACCAGCCCGACGGCGAGGAACACGTGCGTGAGCGTCATCCCGATGCGGATGCCGGGGCGCCGACGTTCGGAGTCGGAGATGACGGTGCGATCGCCCGCACTGTCAGCGGCTTTCTCCGCGGCCCTCTCTGCGGCGCGGGTCGAGAGGCGGGTGGTGAGGCTCACGTCGTGCTCCAACGGTCGGTCAGCTTGAAGTACAGCCAGGAGAGGAGGGCGAGGATGATCGCCAGCAGCACCGAGACAGCCGTGGCCTCGCCGTAGTCGCCGCCCAGGCTGTTCCGGAAGGCCTTGTCGTAGATGTACAGCAGCACGGTCTTGGTCGCTCCCGCGGGGCCACCGCCGGTGAACAGGAACGGCTCGAGGAAGACCTGAGCGGTCGCGATCACCTGCAGGATCAGCATGATGAAGAGGATGCCGCGCAGTTGCGGCAGCGTGACGTGCCAGACCTTCTTCCAGACGCCGGCACCGTCGACCTCGGCCGCGTCGTAGAGCTCCGGAGGCACACCCAGGAGCGCCGCGAGGTAGATGATGATCGATCCGCCGGCTCCGGCCCAGGTGGCTTCCAGCACGAGCGAGGGCATGGCCTGCACCGCGTCCTGGATCCACGGCTGCGGCGGAATGCCCACGAACCCGAGCACGGTGTTGAACACACCGGACGGATCGGCACTGTAGAAGAACTTCCACAGCAGCACGGCCACGACCGGCGGGATGACGACCGGGAGATAGGCGAGCGCGGAATAGAGGCCCTTGCCGCGGCGCACCTCGCTCATGAGTACGGCCATCAGCAGGGGCAGCGGGAACCCGAAGAGCAGAGCGAGCACGGCGAACCACAGCGTGTTGACCACAGCGCGGCCGAGTTCGGGGTCACCGATCACCGCGAGGTAGTTGTCGAACCCGACCCACTCGGAGACGATCAGGTTGGTCTTCTGCAGGCTCATGACCACCGACTGCACGATCGGCGACCATGAGAAGAACACGAACACGAACAGCATCGGGAGCACGAACAGGAGGTTCGCGAGCCCGCCGCCGCGGAACCAGGTGAGGGGTGAGCGGCGGCGGGAGCGGCGCACAGCGGGCGGCGGAGAATTCTCCACCGCCGCCCGCTGCTCGGGGAGCGTCATCGTCATGAAGGGTTACTCGTCGAGCTTCGCCTGCGCATCGCTCTGCGCCTGGGCAAGGAGAGCGTCGATGTCGGCGTTCTGGTCGGTCAGGACCTTCTGCACCACGGTGTCGAGCAGGGCGTAGACCTCCTGCGTCTTGACCTTCGGCTCCCCCACCGGCGTCTGATCCCAGATGCGGTCGCTGAACGGCGCCATCTGGTCGACCGGCACGTTGATGTAGTCGGCGATCCACTCCTGCGACTCGTCGTACAGCTCGCGGCTGAGCACCGGCAGCAGCGGAGTGCCGACGGCCTGGCCCGACTCGTTCAGGGTCTTCGCGTCGAGCACCGCGGCGTCCTTGTCCATGAGCTTCTGCATGTAGTACCAGTCGATCCAGGTCACTGCGGCTTCCTTGGTCGCGTCGTCGACCGTGGGGCTGATCACCGCGATGTCACCGCCGCCGAGCGTGCCGGGGTCGTCGCCTTCCATGGGCACGACGGTCATGCCGTAGATGTCCGAGTCCATGCCGAAGTCGCGCACGAGAGCGGTGTAGATGTCGGAGCCGGAGGTGTACATGCCGATGTTGCCCGCGGCGAACTCCTGGTTGATGGTCCCCCAGTCGAGGTCGACCTTCGAGCCGAAGGCGTTGTCCTCCCACTTCACGTCGTGCAGGAACTGGAGGGAGGCCTTGGTCGCGTCGTTGTCGATCGTCGACTCGGCGGTGCCGTCCCCGTTGTCGGTCTGCGTGCGGCCACCACGGGCCACGGTCTGCGACGTGAGCTGCCATCCACCGGTGTTGTTGATGGCCATCTGCGCATAGCCGGCCTTGCCGGTGGCGTCCGTGATCTTCTTGGCGGCCTCGCGGATCTCGTCCCACGTCTCCGGAGGGCTGTCGGGGTCGAGCCCCGCCTGCTCGAACAGGTCGCGGTTGTAGTGCAGTGCTGCGGCGTACGCCTGCCGCGGGAAGCCGTAGATCTTGCCGTCGGCGCCGGTGACCCCGTCGAGGATGGTGGGGTTGAACTTGTCCGTGTAGCCGAGCTCTTCGATCGCGTCGGTCACATCCATCAGCTGCCCGTTCTCGAGCAGGGTCTTGGAGTCGGTGAACGGCACGGTGAAGACGTCGGGCAGGCTTCCCCCGGCGAGCTGCACGGCGAACGTGGGGCCTTCCCATTCGTACTCGACACCGATGATGTCGATATCGGGGTGTTCCTTCTCGAACTGCTTCTCCTGCGCGGCGAACGCATCGTACGCGGCCGCATCCGCCCCGGGCGGGAACGTCGCGACGCGCAGCTCGAGGCGTCCGTCGGCGCCGTCCCCGTCGCCGGCGGACGTGCATCCGGCAAGGGCGCCGACCGTCGCGAGCACGGCGATGCCGGCGACCATGGCCTTCGTTGGTGACTTCATTGTCTGTCCTTCCATGTGGTGCTGAACGGGTGGTGCAGGATCACGACGGCGCTCACTGCGAGCGCGTGGGGGTGGCGCGCAGAGCGAGCCAGGCTGTGGAGTCGGGTGGGAGCACGCCGTCGAGCGGCGCACTGGAGAGGAGGACCTCATGGTGTGCAGGCAGCGGCACGGCGACCGCCCCGAGGTTGGTGACGCTGAGCGTGCCGTCACCACGGCGGAATGAAAGGACGTCGGCGCCCAGTTCGAGCCACTCCAGGTGGTCGCCGGCGAAGTCGTCGATGCGCCGTCGCAGAGCGATCGCCGTGCGATACAGGTTGAGCGTCGAAGAGGGGTCCGCATCCTGCGCCTCGACGGTGAGCGCCGCCCAGTCCTCGGGTTGCGGCAGCCAGGGAGCGCCACCGAAGCCGTAGGGGCTCGTCGCCCCCGTCCAGGGCAGCGGCACTCGGCAGCCGTCGCGTCCCGGGTCGACCCCGCCGGAGCGGAAGTGCATGGGGTCTTCGATCGCGTCGAGCGGCAGCTCGACCTCAGGAAGGCCGAGTTCGTCCCCCTGGTAGATGTAGAGACTGCCCGGCAGCGCGGCGACGAGCAGCGCGGCGGCGCGGGCCCTTCGCGCACCGCGAGCCGGGTCGGTCGGGGTGCCGAAGCGCTTGCGCTCGAAGGCGAAAGAGGAATCCGCCTGCCCGTACCGCGTGACCGGACGCGTGACGTCGTGGTTCGAGAGCACCCACGTGGCCGGGGCACCGACCGGCGCATGCTCCGCGAGGGTGCGGGTGATGGAATCGCGCATGGCACGCGCACTCCACGGCTGCGTCATGAAGCCGAAGTTGAAGGCGGTGTGCATCTCCCCCGGGCGCAGGTACCGGGCGAATCGCTCTGCATCCTCGAGCCACACCTCGCCCACGAGCACCCGCTCCCCGTCGTACTCGTCGGCGACCGCACGCCACTCGCGATAGATGTCGTGCAGCTCGCCGCGGTCGATGTGTGGATGGTCCACCGTGGGCGCCGAACCTGCGGGGAGGTCGGGAAGCGCGGGGTCCTTGACGGGAAGAGCCGCCGAGTCGATCCGGACACCCGCGACCCCGCGGTCGAACCAGAACCGCAGGACGTCTTCGTGCTCACGTCGCACATCGGGGTGGTTCCAGTTCAGGTCCGGCTGCTCGGGGGTGAACAGATGCAGGTACCACTCGCCGTCGGTGCCGTCGGGGTTCCGCGTGCGCGACCAGGTCTCGCCCTGGAAGCTCGACACCCAGTTCGTCGGGATGACGTCGCCGTGCTCCCCGCGGCCGTGGTGGAACCAGAACCGTTCCCGCTCCGGACTGCCTGGACCCGCCGCCAGCGCCCGCTGGAACCACTCGTGCTGATCCGAGATGTGATTGGGCACGATGTCGACGATCGTGCGGATGCCCAGAGCGAGCGCCTCCGCGATCAGCTGCTCCGCTTCCTCCAGGGAGCCGAAACGGGGATCGATGCGGCGGTAGTCCTGCACGTCGTACCCGCCGTCGGCGAGGGGGCTCAGGTACCACGGGGTGAACCAGAGCGCGTCCACCCCGAGGCTCTTCAAGTACGGGAGCCTCGAGCGGACACCCGCGAGATCGCCGATACCGTCGCCGTTTCCGTCCGCGAAGCTGCGCACGTACACCTGGTAGATCACGGCCGTCCGCCACCAGCCGTCTCCAGCAGGCATGGTCAGGGTGCCGGCGGGTGCCGTCGTGCGCAGAACGTCAGTGTCCACGGAACTCCTCGTCGTCGGTGGCGATGAGTCGAATGTAGCTTTCTCAATCACTTAACGCAAGAACTAAACGAGTTGTCGCAAATTTGCGATGATTTGCGGGCACGACAATCAGCGCCCCTTCGGGGACCCGTGGTCAGAGGGGCAGGGGCCCCGTCGAGGCGCGCAGCACCAGTTCGGGCTCGAACAGGAGCTCGTCGCTCGGCTGAGCCGTGCCGGCGATCTGCGCGAGCAGGAGGGCGATCACAGCTCGCCCCATCGACTCGATCGGCTGCCGAACCGTGGTCAGCGGCGGCTCGGTGCAGCTCATCAGCGCGGAGTCGTCGAATCCGACGATGCTCACGTCACCCGGCACCGACAGCCCGGCACGCCGCGCCGCGCGCACCGCCCCGAGCGCCATCGGGTCGCTCGCGCACACGATCGCCGTCGCACCGGCGGCGAACAGTCGTGAAGCGCCCGCCTGGCCGGACTCGAGCGAGTACATGCCGCGCACGACGAGTTCGTCCGCCAGCGGTGCGCCGAGCGATTCGAGCAGACGTCGCGCCGATTCGAGCTTGCGGCGGGACGGGATGTGATCCTCCGGCCCCAGCAGCAGGCCGATCTTCCGATGCCCGAGCTGATGCACGTGCAGCACCGCCTGTTCCGCGGCGGCGGCGTCGTCGGTCGACACCGTGGCGAACGGCAGCTCCGGCACGCGGGCGTTGACGAGCACGGTCGGGAGGTTCACTTGACGCAGGCGCTCGTAGTGCTGATGCGCGGCGTCGGCCTGCGTGTAGTTCCCCCCGAGGAAGATGACGCCGGACACCTGCTGCGCGAGGAGCAGGTCGACGTAGTCCGACTCCGTCACACCTCCGGCATTCTGCGTGCAGAGCAGCGGCGTATACCCGTTCTGGGTGAGCGCACCGCCGACGATCTCGGCGAATGCGGGGAAGATCGGATTCTGCAGCTCGGGCAGCACCAGGCCCACGAGGCGGGCGCGTTCTCCGCGCAGCTTCGTCGGCCGCTCGTAGCCCAGGACGTCGAGGGCGGTGAGGACCGCCTGGCGCGTGGCGTCCGAGACCCCCGGCTTCTCGTTGAGCACGCGACTGACCGTCGCCTCACTCACTCCGACCTTGCGGGCCACCTCGGCGAGTCGCTTCGACATGCAGCCAGTGTACGCAAGTCCTTGCAAGAAGGCGCAAGCGGTTTGCGCTCCCTCGCGGAGTCGTCAGCGGACGTTGCCGTTGGAGCAGGTCTGCTGCGCGGCGGAGTTGCCCTTGATCGAATCGGGAAGCGCCACGACGTTGTCGGGGGTCGCTGCCGGGTCCGGAGTCGCCGCCGTGTCGGTCGGCTGTTCGCCGGCTGTGGTCGGCTCCTGCACGATCACACCGTCGTTGCGGTTGTTCTCGTGCGTGATCTGCAGCTGCGCGTTCTCGGCGAGCGCATCCCAGAGCGCAGCAGCTGCGGTGTAGTTGGGGACGACCTTGTTGGGGTTCGCCGAGTCCGCGCCGTTGGGGTACTGCACGAAGACGATGTCCTCGAACGGCACGGACTTGACCGCGAGCGCGATCTGCACGAGCGTCATCGGATTCGTGAGCGACTCGCTCGGTTCGAGGTTCTGGATCGCGGTGTTCGCGAGCTTGAGCATCACCGGGACGTTGCCGAGCACCTCGCCGCTGATCATCTTGCGGGCCAGGCTCGACATGTACTGCTGCTGATTGCCGATGCGGCCGAGGTCGCTGCCGTCACCGACCCCGTGGCGGGTGCGCAGGAACTGGAGCGCCTGCAGCCCCTCCACCGTGTGCGTGCCCGCAGCCATGTCGAGTCCGGTGTAGCGGTCCTTGATCGGGTTGGCGAGGCAGACGTCCACGCCTCCGATGGCGTTCGTGATCTCGATCACGCCGCCGAAGGTGACGCCGGCCGCGAACTGGATCTCCTGATCGGTCAGCTCGGAGATGGTCTTCACGACGCAGTTCAGGCCGCCGTCCGTGTACGCCGTGTTCAGCGGCTGCTTGCTCATCGCAGAGGTGGCGTTGCCGTTCTTGTCCGTGCAGGACGGGATCGGGACCATCAGGTCTCGGGGGAAGCTGACCACCGTGATGCGGCGCGGCTCCTGCGAGACGTGGACGAGCAGGTTCACGTCATTGAGTGTTCCTTCGGCGTCAGCTCCCGTGCACCGCTCGCCGAACAGGTCCTTGTACTTCTCCTCGCAGGTGTCCACCCCGGTGAGCACCATGTTGAAGCCGCCCTCGTACTCGCCGATGTCCGGCGGGATGGGGTCCTGGCCCTCGATCTCGACAGCATTCGCCGAGACCGTGCTCGTGAGGTCGTAGAAGACGTAGGCGCCGACGCCGAGGCCGCTCACCAGGACCACGGCGAGGCCGATGGCGATGAACTTCAGGAGTTGGCCGACGGTACCGGGAGTACCCAGCTGACCATGGCGCGCGATCGTGTGCCGGCGTCGGGGGTTCTGGCTCACTCGGGACCTTTCGGATTCAGCGCCGGTGCGGGGGACACCGTGCTCACAATGCGGAGGGTGTGGGATTCGAACCCACGAGACATCTCTGCCCACTGGTTTTCAAGACCAGCTCCATCGGCCGCTCGGACAACCCTCCCGGCAGGCACTTCTGCCGACCAGGCGTGAGTCTAGCCGAGTTCTATTCTCCGGCGCTGACCTGGGCGGGGGCTGGAAGCGTGTCGAGCGCTCGCGCCAGGCCACCGTCGACGACATCTGCGGTGACCTCGCCGGCTGCCTCCTTCACCACGTCCGGAGCCTGGCCCATCGCCACCGCCCGACCACCGAGCGCGCGCGCCCAGCCGAACATCCCGATGTCGTTGCGCCCGTCCCCGGCGACGAGGATGCGCCCCTCGCCGAGACCGAGCTCGGTACGCACCTGCTCCAGCGCCGTGCCCTTGTCCACACCCTGCGGTGCGATGTCCAGCCACGCCGTCCAGCCGATCGCGTACGACACCTCGTTCAGACCGGCGTCAGCGACCAGACGGTGGAAGTCCTCTTCGTCGTGACCGGGAGAGACGACGACGATGCGCGAGACGGGAAGGGCTCCGAGCTCGTCGAAGTCGACCTGTCGACCGCCGTCGAGCGTCCAGTCGTCGAGCTGCTCCGTGAACAGCCGCTGCCCCGAAGCCAGTTCCACCATGTACCTGGCGTCGGGCAGCCGCTCTCGCAGCAGACCGAGAACCGGGGTGGGGTCGAACGTCTCCACGTTCCAACGCTCCCAGTCATCGCCCGAGCGCCGCATCGTCACGGCCCCGTTGGAGCAGACGACGAAGTCAGCGGTCAGTCCGAGTTCCTCGACGTAGCGCCGCGTCGCCATCCAGCTTCGTCCGGTCGCGATCGTGACGACATGTCCGCCGTCGCGCAGGCGGGCGATCGCCTCCGGAACACCGGGGCTCATCGTCTCGTCCTGCAGCAGGATGGTCCCGTCGACGTCGAGGCCGACCAGCCAGGCGTCCGTCATCGTGCGGCCCGCCCCTCAGCGAGCGGCTCGATCACCTCGAGGCCGCCGAGATACGGGCGCAGCACCTCGGGGACGCGCACGGATCCATCCGCCTGCTGATGGGTCTCGAGCAGCGCCACGATCCAGCGCGTCGTGGCGAGCGTGCCGTTCAGCGTGGCGACGTGCTGCGTCTTCGCCGCGCCCTGCGCCGCACCATCCGCGGTCTCCACCACCGGCCGGTACCGCACATCGAGACGTCGGGCCTGGAACGTCGTGCAGTTCGAGGTCGACGTCAGCTCGCGGAAGGCACCCTGCGTGGGGACCCAGGCCTCGATGTCGTACTTGCGGGCGGCGCTCGAACCGAGATCTCCCGCTGCGACGTCGATCACGCGGTAGGCGAGGCCGAGGGAGGTCAGCATCTCCTCCTGCAGCGCGACGAGGCGCAGGTGCTCGGCCTCCGCGTCCTCGGCCGTCGTGTAGACGAACATCTCGAGCTTGTTGAACTGGTGCACACGGATGATGCCTCGGGTGTCCTTGCCGTGCGAGCCCGCCTCACGCCGGTAGCACGTCGACCAGCCGGCGTACCGGAGGGCACCGTCCGTCAAGTCGACGATCTCGTCCTTGTGGTACCCGGCGAGCGCGACCTCGCTGGTGCCGACGAGGTACAGATCGTCGTCCTTGTCGAGGTGATAGACCTCGTCGGCGTGCTCGCCGAGGAAGCCCGTCCCCTGCATGATCTCGGGGCGCACGAGCGTCGGGGTGATCAGGGGCACGAAGCCGTTCTGCAGCGCCTTGTCGAGCGCGAGGTTCATCAGCGCGATCTCGAGACGTGCTCCGATGCCGCGCAGGAAGTAGAAGCGGGCGCCGGAGACCTTGGCACCGCGTTCCATGTCGATCGCACCGAGGAGCTCGCCCAGCTCGAGGTGGTCCTTCGGCTCGAAGTCGAAAGCGGGCACGTCTCCCACACGCCGCAGCTCGACGAAGTCGGCTTCGCCACCGGCCGGTACACCGTCGATGACGACGTTCTCGATCCGGGCGAGGGCCGCGGCCGCGGCCTCAGCCGCCTCGTTCGCGGCGTGCTGGGCCTGCTTCACTCGCTCGGCGAGGTCCTTGGCCTGCGCGACCAGGGCGGCCTTCTCCTCCTTCGGGGCTTTCGCGACCAGCTTCCCGAAGGCGTTCTGCTCTGCTCGCAGCTCCTCGAATGCGGAGAGCGCCGACCGGCGCGATCGATCGGCCTCGAGTGCGACGTCGACGGTGCTCTGGTCGTTTCCACGAGCAGTCTGCGAGCGGCGGACGATCTCCGGATTGTCGCGGAGGAGTGCGAGGTCGATCATCCACCAAGTCTACGGTGATCGTCACACCCTCTCGGATGTCACACTCTCGGCGCAGCAGCGTCTTCCTCTGCAACGGCCGGCATTCCGCCGACCCTCGGAAAGGAACACCCATGAGCACTCGCGTCACCGCCCTCGATCAGCTGAACCTGGCGTTCGCCGACCGCTTCAACGCCCGTGACCTCGACGGATTGATGGCATTGAACACCCCGGAGGTGGTCTTCGTCCCCGCGCCGGGGACACCGGTCACCGGCACGGAAGCCGTGAGGGGCGCGCTCGAGCAGTTCCTCGGCCTGAACCTGCCGATCTCGATGACGGTCCGTCACGTCTTCGAGAGCGCGGGCACCGGCCTCGCGGTCGCCGACTGGACGATCTCGGGCGTCGCACCCGACGGGTCGGAGGTCTCCCTCGCCGGGACGACCGCCGACGTCGCGGTGTACGACGATGCGCACGGCTGGCGCTACGCGATCGACAACCCGTTCGGGACCGCCTGAGATGACGTGAGGGAGACCTGCAGGAGAGTCTCCCTCACGCCACCCCCATGCCTGTGCCGCGGCAGGCCTTCAGCGCCTTGCGTGCCCGCGAGATGCGCTGCCGGGCGGCGGCGGGTTCGATTCCGAGTCGCGTCGCCACCTCCTCCGCCGAGAGCCCGTCGGCTACCGTCAACAGCAGTGGTTCCCGAAGCGTGGGTGGGAGCGCATGCACAGCCGCCATTGCTCCGTCGAGCAGGACTCGCGCCTCGACGACGGACTCGACGCTGACGTGCTCGTCCGCCGCCCCTTCCAGCGTCGCGGCGGGGCGACGGGAGCGCTGTCTGGCGAGGTCGACGGCGACGTTCCTGGCGATCACGTCGAGCCAGGCGCACATGCGCCCTGGCTGCGGGGTGTCGAGGTGAGAGATCGACCTCCAGGCGCGCAGCAGCGCGTTCTGCGCCGCGTCGTCGGCGTCGTCGACGGGAACCCCGAGCGAGATGCTCCGTCGCCGCAGACGATCGGGGTCGCCTTCGATCATCGCGGAGAGCAACGTGCGAGCGGTGTCGTCGGAGTCATCGCGCATGTCTCCATTCTCCTCGCGCAGGGAAGGCCCGGCGCCGGATGGGCGACCCGAGTGGATCGCGGTTTAGAGTAGCGCCATGACCACGAGCGAACCCGTCCGGCGACAGGCGGCGCTCATCTACAACCCGATCAAGGTCGACGGCAAGCACCTCCGGGCTCGAGTGCGCGATCTCTCCCGGGAGGCCGGTTGGGAGCATCCCGCGTTCTACCCCACGACCGTCGAGGACGCCGGCCAGCTCGCCACGGCGCAGGCGCTGGAGCGCGGGGTGGACGTCGTGCTGGTCGCGGGAGGCGACGGCACGGTGCGCGCCGTGTCGGAGGCGATCGCGAACAGCGGGGTGCCGTTGGCGATCCTACCCAGCGGCACAGGGAATCTGCTCGCGCGCAATCTCGGGCTCCCGCTGGGCGACCCGACCGAGATGATCCAGGCGGCGCTCGGCGACTTCCGACACCCGATCGACATCGGCTGGGCGCGGCTGACTCGACAGGACGGTGAGGAGGCGCAGCATGCGTTCGTCGTCCTCGCCGGAATGGGTCTCGACGCCGACATGATCGCGAACACCCGCTCCGATCTGAAGAAATCCGTCGGGTGGATCGCGTACGTCGACGGCGCCGCCCGCTCCCTGCCTCGCGCGAAGCCGTTCCGCGCGGTCTACCAGATCGACGACGGGCGCCTGCATACCCATCGCGCCTACAGCCTGCTGTTCGCGAACTGCGGCACGCTCCCTGCCGGGATATCCCTGATCCCCGAGGCATCGATCACCGACGCCGCCCTCGACGTGGCGGTCATCCAGCCGACCGGCATGCTCGGCTGGTTCGCCGTCTGGCGGAAGATCTGGTGGGACAACTCCGTGCTGCGACGCTTCCGCGCGGGACGCCGAGTCCTCGAACGGCGCGGGAAGAACGCCTCCGTCCACTACTTCCACGGGGCCGCGGCCGAGGCTGCAGCGCCCGACCCGATCCCGATCGAGCTCGACGGCGACGAGTTCGGGGAAGCCGTGCGCATCACCTGCTGGGCAGACCCGGGGGCGCTTCTGCTGGCGCTGCCGACGGGCCACCCCGTGCACATCCTCTGAAGGACCGCGGGCTTCGGATTCAGCGCACCTCGACCGTGCCTTCGAGGCCTCCGCCGACGAGGGTCAGGGTGAAGGGCGCGTCGTCATCGACCGCGTCGTCCCCGAAGGAGAGCAGCGTGGCGCGCGGAGCCATGTCCATCGTGCAGGCCTTGGTCTCATCCGTCACGAACGTCGCCGTGCCGCTGTTCCCCGACCCCTCGAGGGATTCGATCTCCGGCGGGCAGGACGACGATCCCCAGGTGAGCAGCACCAGAGCGCCGTCGCCGGACCAGCCGGCAGACGGCAGGTACTCGGTCGACGTGCCGGGCGTGCCCGTCGCGGCGGGGTCGCCGTCGAGGTCGACGTCGTCGGTGATGTCGCCGTAGGTGACCTCGAGGGTGATGTCGGCTGTCGGATCCACGCCCTGCGGAAGCGCGCCGATGCTGGCCCGCGGAGCGAGGTCCTTCGTGCACGGCCGTGGCGACTCGCCCTCGGCGTCGACGAGAGTGACCGTGACGGTCTGTCCCTCGGCGCTCACCTGGTCCACCTGGGGGACGCACGTGGAGGAGCCCACCGTGACGACGGCGAACATGCGTCCGTCGTCGAGCAGCGCACCCTCGATGTCGTTCCGGTCGTCGACGCCGCCCGCGCTCGGCGCAGGGGAACTCGTCGGCGTCTCCGAACCGGGGCTCGCGGTGCAGCCGGCGACGAGGAGCGCCGCGGCGACGAGACCGACGACAGGGGCGAGAGGACGCAGCGCGGAGGTCATGCTCACAGGGTAGCCCTCGCGGACTCGCGACGGATAGCGCGACGACTACTGCAGCGCGGAGGTGAGGCGGGCGAGGTTGTCGAGCACGGTCGAGCGCAGCGGCTGCTGCATCCACTCCTCCAGCGTCAGCTCACGGCTGAGGGAGCGGTACTTGTCCTCGACCTCCCGCATCTCGGCGACGAACTCCTCGCCGCGCACCAGCATCGAGACCTCGAGGTTCAGACCGAAGGAGCGCATGTCCATGTTGCTCGACCCGACCACCGCGACCTCCTCGTCGATCGTGAGCGTCTTGGTGTGCAGGATGTAGGGCTTGCGATACATCCAGATGCGCACTCCCGCCTTGAGCAGAACCTCGTAGTAGCTGCGCTGGGCGTGATAGACCATCGCCTGGTCGCCCTCTTCCGAGACGAACAGCTCGACGTGCACGCCACGGTCGACGGCGGCCGTGACCGCGAGGAGCAGGGCTTCGTCGGGGACGAAGTAAGGGCTGACGATCATGATCTTCTTCTTCGCCGCGTAGAGCAGTGCGAGGAAGAGACGGAGGTTGTTCTCGACTTCGAACCCCGGGCCGGAGGGCACGACCTGGCAGTCGAGATCCCCGGAGCCGATGTTCGCGTGGGCGATGTCGATGCCCTCGAGCACCGTGTCGGTCTCGCTGTACCAGTCGGCGACGAAGATCGCGTTCACGCTCAACACCACGGGACCGTCGAGACGGACCATCAGGTCGACCCAGTGCAGTCCTCGCTTGATGTTCTTCTTCAGGTTGTAGGTCGAATCGGTGATGTTCTGCGACCCGAGGAATGCGATGTTGCCGTCGACGACGAGGAGCTTCCGGTGGTTGCGCAGATCGGGGCGCTGCATCTTGCCCTTGAGCGGCTGCACCGGGAGCATCAGGTGCCAGTCCGCCCCCATCGCGTTGAGTCGCGCGATGGTCTGCTTGTAGCGGGGCTTTCCGCGGTTCGCCCAGTGATCGAGCAGCACGCGGACCTCCACCCCTCGCGCGCAGACCTCTTCGAGGGCGCGGAAGAAGTTGTCGGTCGAGTCGTCCGACTGCAGGATGTAGAACTCGACGTGCACGTACTCCTGCGCGGTGCGGATGGCCTCGGCCATCTCATCGAGCGACTCCTGGTAGTCGGAGATGAGGTGGGCGCCGTTGTCGCCGGAGAGCGGGAGAGCGCCGAGCTTCTGGTTCATCTGCACGATCGGGCCGAACCACGCAGGGGCGTTCGGGCGCAGGGTCCCGAAGTGCAGGTGCTCGCTGGTCTCCGCGATGTACTCGTTGATCTGATCCTGCTTGCGTCGACGCGCCCGCGGGAGGCGTGGGTTGCCGATCATGAGGAACAGGAAGACGCCGACGAAAGGGATGAAGAAGACGGCGAGCAGCCACGCCATCGCGGCGGTGGGGCGGCGGTTGCGGGGGATGACGATGATCGCAGTGACGCGGATGACGATGTCGAGCATCAGCAGGAAGGCGGCGATCCACCATGCCCAGCTATCCGCCGTCATCGTGCCCCCTCGCCACCGCAGTGACCGTCACAGCTCACGCGCATCTGAGCAGATGCACTGGCTTCACAGTAGCCGATGGGGTGGGAATCAGCCGCGTGGCGGGAGGCCCCGCGCTGCGCGCTCCTCGGCTTCGATCTGCGCGTGCACCTTGCGTTCGGTGCGGTCGAAACGGAGGATGCCTCGGACCACGAGGAAGAACACGACGCTCACTCCGACGGTCGGCAGAAGCGACCATGCCGCGGCGAGCCAGAAGTTGTCCATCCCTCCATGGTACGCGAGCCACTGTTCGTGCACACTCCGGCACTCACAGGATCTGCGTCCACAAGCCCCCTTTTCCCCTCCCGTCCGCCCCGCCGACGTGCACACTCTCGAGATGACCACAGTTCTCCGCGCCACCGATTCCGCCGCATTCCTCGGCATCGTCCCCTCTCTCGCCGGCTTCACGCCCCGTCGGAGCATCGTCCTCCTCCCGTTCCGCGGCTCGCGCACCGACGGTGCCATGCGTCTGGACCTCCCCGAGGAGAGCACCGATGTCGGTCGCTATGCCGACAACGCGGTCGGGCTCGTGGCACGGGTCTCCGGAACGGATGCGGTGGCCGTCGTCGTCTACACCGATCAGGATGCGCACCCGACGCGCGACGGCCTGGTGCTCCCGCACGCGGTGGTGATCGACGAGGTGCTCGGCTGCGCGGAGGATGCGGGTCTGCGAGTCGTCGACGCTTTGTGCGTGACGCCGTCCGGCTGGTCGAGTTACCTCGAGGAGGAACCGGAGCTCGGGTCTCTCGCGCAGATCCGCATTCCGTCCGACCTGCCGCCGATGGAAGACGTGTCCGGAGATCAGAACGTCGGCACGGAGCTGCCGACCGTCGATCTGGCGGAGAAGGAGCGGGTCGGGCGAGCATCCGCCGACCTCGACGCGCTCCTCGATCGGCGCGGGCGCGCTCCGCGAAGCGCCAGGGAGAACCCTCAGCTCATCGCCGCACTCGTCCTGCTCGACGACGTGCCCGCGTTCCTCGAGTCGGTGCTGGCTGCACCCGACGGGCTTCCGCCCTTCGCGACAGCCGCGCTGCTGTGGTGTCTGGAGAAGCCGCTGCTGCGCGACGTGGCGATCGCGCAATGGGCGACCGACCTCGCGGGAGGCATCCGCACGCTCGACGCCCAGACCGCCTTCGCCGAGTCCGGGATCATGGTTCCCGACGAAGTGGGCGACGTGTTCCTCGGACGCGGACCGACGCCCGACACCGAACGCCTGCGGTGCGCCCTCTCGGTCGCGCGCGAGGCAGCCGCCCGTGCACCCCGGCACTCGCGACCCGCCCCGCTCACCGTGGCCGCGTGGCTGTCCTGGGCGCTGGGGCGCGCCAGTCACGCGGGCCGCTACCTCGAGATGGTGCGCGAGATCGACCCTCGGTACTCGCTCGCCGCACTGTTGGAGACCATGATCGGCGGGGCCATGCTGCCGGAATGGGCGTTCCGGCGCGGCCCGATGGGATGAACGACTCCGTGGACTACTTCACCAGAGGGAAGAGGATGGTCTCCCGGATGCCCAGACCCGTGATGGCCATCAGCAGTCGGTCGATCCCCATGCCCATCCCGCCGGACGGCGGCATGCCGTGCTCGAGGGCGCGAAGGAACTCTTCATCCACGGGCATGGCCTCGACATCGCCGCGTGCTGCGAGCTTGGCCTGCTCGACGAAGCGCTCCCGCTGGATCACGGGATCGACGAGCTCGGAGTATCCCGTCGCCAGTTCGAAGCCGCGGATGTACAGGTCCCACTTCTCCACGACGCCCGCGATCGAACGATGCTCGCGCACGAGGGGCGACGTGTCGACGGGGAAGTCCATCACGAACGTGGGGCGGACGAGGTCGCCCTTCACGAAGTGCTCCCACAACTCCTCGACGAGCTTGCCGTGGGTGGCCTGCGGTGGCAGATCCACATCGTTGGCCTCCGCGAAGGCGATGAGGTCCTCGACGGAGTCCTGCGGGGTGATGACACGACCCGAAGCGGCCGAGAGCGACTCGTACATCGAGATGCGGTCCCACTCACCGCCGAGCTCGTACTCGGTGCCGTCGGCCCAGGTCACCGTGGTGGAGCCGGCGACCGCGATCGCCGCGTTCTGCACGAGCTCCTGCGTGAGCGCGGCCATCTGGTTGTAGTCGCCGTACGCCTGATAGGCCTCGAGCATCGCGAACTCGGGGCTGTGCGTCGAGTCAGCACCCTCGTTGCGGAAGTTGCGGTTGATCTCGTAGACGCGCTCGATGCCACCGACGACGGCGCGCTTGAGGTACAGCTCCGGCGCGATGCGCAGGTACAGCTCGGTGTCGAACGCGTTCGAGTGCGTGATGAACGGGCGGGCAGAGGCTCCTCCATGCTGCACCTGCAGCATGGGCGTCTCCACCTCGAGGTAGTCGTGGCTCGTGAACGTCGAACGCAGGCTCGCGTTCACGGCGGCCCGAGCACGGACGGTGTTGCGCGCCTGCTCCCGCACGATCAGGTCGAGGTAGCGGCTGCGCACCCGGCCCTCTTCGCTGAGCTCGGAGTACGCGTTGGGCAGCGGGAGGATCGCCTTCGCAGCGATCGTCCAGTCGTCGGCCATGATCGACAGCTCGCCGCGACGGCTCGAGATGACTTCACCGTGCACGAAGACGTGGTCACCGAGGTCGACGTACTCCTTCCAGTCCGCGAGGGATTCCTCGCCGACGTTCGCGAGCGAGATCATGGCCTGGATACGCGACCCGTCGCCGGCCTGCAGGGTGGCGAAGCAGAGCTTGCCGGTGTTGCGGCTGAACACCACTCGGCCGGCGACCCCGACGACGACGCCGGTCTCGGCACCCGCTTCGAGGTCGCCGTACTCGGCGCGCAGTGCGGGGATCGAGTGAGTGACGGGCACTCCGACGGGGAATGCCCCTCCCCCCGCGTTCGACCGCTTCTCGATCAGACGCTCGCGCTTGGCGAGCCGCACGGCCTTCTGCTCGTGGACGTCCTCATCGGTGGAGGGGTCGGTCGATGCCGATTCGGGCGCGGGCGACGCGTCAGTCATGTGGGGGGCTCCTTGGAAGTCCCTCCCAGTTTACCGAGGCGGCGTGACGCCATCGGTCGCGTGCTGGGTAGCCTCGGAGAATGGCCCACACACGGATCCTCCGCGCGTTCGCTGCACTCCCCCTCGCCCTCGTGGCGGCCTTCACCCCGGCTGCGGCGTTCGCGACGTCAGCCGAGCACGCCGCTCACGCCGCAGCCGGTCCGATCCGCGCCGCCACGACCGATGTCGACGACTTCTCCTACAGTTCCTGGGACGCGGCGTACGAGGTCGGGCTCGATGACGACGGCCGCGCGCGGATGCGTGTGACGGAGACGCTCGTGGCGAGTTTCCCCGACGCCGACCAGAATCACGGCATCGTCCGGGGGCTCGCGACCTCGTACGAAGGGGCCAGCACGGAGACGACGGTACTGTCCGTGACCGACGGGAACGGCGCGGAGGTGCCCTACGAGACGGACGAGGAGGACGGTCTCCTCTACGTGCTCACGGGCAACGACGACGACTTCGTCCGGGGTCTCACCACGTACGTGATCGAGTACGAGATGCGCGATGTGATCCTGGCGACGAAGCCCTCTGCGGGGTCGTCGGCTCCTCCCGCGGACGAGTTCTACTGGGACCTGCTGCCGCTCGACAGCACGCAGTCCATCGATCGCTTCCGTGCTGACGTCACGCTCGACTCCTCCTTGAGCGCTGCGCTCAACGGGGCCACGCGCTGCTACACCGGTCCCTCCGGATCGAAGGACGAGTGCGAGCTGGACGGTCCGATCGCGGACGGGCGCGATGTGACGTTCCGCGTCGAATCGGGAGCCCGTCCTGCCGGCGACGGGGTGACCCTCGCCATCGGCTTCGACGCCGGTACGGTCACCCAGCCTCTCGCCCGTACCCCCGACCCCGTGGCGGACGTCACCCCGATCGTCGCCGCCGTCGGCGCGCTCGGGCTCTCGGTCGGCAGCTGGGTGGCCGTCTCGGCCTTCACCCGGAGACGCCGAAGGGCGACCGGAATCGTGGTCGCCCAGTACGACGTGCCGGATTCGCTGCCTCCCCTGCTGGCCGCCGCCGTGGTGCCCGGTGCCAAGGACGTGATCCCCTCGGAGATCGTGCACCTGGCCGTCCGCGGCAAGCTGCGCATCGAGGAGGGGGCGGAGGAGGAGGAGCCCCGGTTGCGTCGGCTCCCCGGAACGCGACTTCCCGACCAGCTCGACGTCGAGGCCCTGGATGCCCTCTTCACCGACGCGGACGGCGAGGGTGTGGTCGACCTACCCACCGCCGATGAGACGTTCGCCGCGCGGATGACCGCCCTGGAGCAACGCGGGACGATCGAGGCGCAGAACCGCGGGCTCACCGAGAAGGCGCGCAGTCGGGCGGCCGTGATCCTGCAGTGGTGTGCGATCGGCATCGCGGTCATCGGTCTGGCGTTCGGGATCTGGAGCGCGGCCAGCGGGCGGCTCTCCGCGATCCCGGCGCTCGTGGTGATCTCCTTCGGCGCTTTCCTGGTGCTGCTCTCCAGCATCTACGGCTTCTCGAAGCACACGGTGCTCACGGCCGAAGGCGCCCGCACCTACGAGTACCTGCGCGGCGTCGAGGAGTTCATCCGCGTCGCGGACGCCGACCGCCTGCGCATGCTGCAGTCCTACAGCGGGGCCGAACGTCGAGCAGACGGCACCGCCGACGTCATCCACATCTACGAGCGCCTCCTCCCCTACGCCATCCTCTTCGGCATGGAGGACGAATGGGGCGAGGTGCTCGAGAAGGCGTACACGCGTGCACAGCACGGCGCCACCTGGATCGGCGACCCGACCTCGTTCGTGCTGCGCGCGCAGCTCGCCTCATTCGTGGCCTCGTCGCACTCGGCGGCGACCTACTCGGCGCCGTCGACGGGGTCCTCGTCCAGCGCGGGCGGGTCCTTCGGCGGCGGATTCTCCGGTGGCGGGGGCGGCGGGGGCTTCTCGGGCGGACGATGACACGGCGGCTTCCCGCACCCTGCGCTGAGACGCGGCGGGAACCGCTCAGATCAACGGCGGAACGTCGGAGGCTTCGCGCAATGCTCTCTCGACGGTCGACTGCACGAGCGCCGAGAGATAGCCTCCGGGGTTCTCCACACCGATCTGCCGCAGTCGCTCGGTCGACTGACCGATGATCGACCGCGAGAACTCCGTGGCCGTCGCGATGGCATCCGCATAGGCGGGACGATCCGCTTCCGCGATCACCACGGGCTCGCATCCCATCTCCACGGCGAGCGCCTGGGCGATCGGCAGCACGGCGGCCGGCGCTGTCACCGCGGCGAACCCGGCCTGGAGCTGGCGGAGGTCGATCGACGTCCCCGTGAAGGTGATCGCCGGATGCACGGCGAGAGGGATCGCGCCGCGCTCGGCCGCAGGACGCAGCACCTCGATGCCGTAGGCGGGGTCGGTGTGCAGCACGAGCTGACCGATCTGCCAGCCGCCCACCTCCGCGATGCCGGCGACCAGAGAGGGCAGTTGCTCCGAGGGGACCGCGATGATCACGAGCTCGGCTCGACGCACGACCTCCAGCGCTTCGAGCACCGGCACATCCGGGAGCACGGCGGAGGCTCGCTCGTCGTCGGAGCCGCCCGTGATGCCGATCACGGCGTGGCCTGCACCACCGAGGGCTGCGCCCACGACCGGGCCCACACGGCCGGCACCGATGATGCCGACACCGAGGCGCCCGTCACGTGCCATCGTCGCTCCGTCTCCGCCGTCGCAGCGGGGGTTCGGAGGGAGCCTCGGGCGCGGCGGGAGGCACGGCCGGAGGAACCGGGGTCGGGGTCGTGGCGTTCACCGAGGGCGAAGACGGAACCGCCGGAGGCAGGGGCGGAGCGACCGGCGCTGTCGCCTGTGGCACGACTGGAGGCGCGAGCGGCGCTACCGGAGGTGCGGGCGGAGCTGCCGGAGGTGTGGGCGGCACGACCGGAGGCGCGGGCGGAGCCGTGTGCTCCGGAGCCGGGAAGACCGGCGCCGCCCCCGTGTACGCCGGAGGTGCGGCGACGGGCGGCGGTCCCGTGTACGCAGGAGGTGCGGGAGGTGCGGCGACCGGCTGCGGCGCCGCATGCTCGCTCCACCGGTGAGTGGTGTCGCGGGACGCGGCCTCCGCCGCTGCGGCCGTGACCTCGTCGATCAGCGCCAGCGCATCGGCACGCTCGAGACCGGACAGGTAGCCGGTGATGGGACCGGGAACGGTGTGCACCTGCGCACCGGACACACGCTGCGCGCGGTCGATCGGCCCCTGGCTCAGCGAGACGCCCTGCAGCCGTGCGAGCGGGAACACGGCGAGCTTGCGCCACACGTTCCCGCGGCGGAGCAGCAGCCCGAAGTCGGCGACCAGGTACCCGTGACGCTTCCAGGAGAACGGACGTCGCCACCGCGCTCGGCGGGGCATGGTCCGATAGGTGTCGTCACCCTCAGGGCCGACGATGCCCTGCTCCCACAGCGCGGGGATGCTCTCGGCGGGCACGTCGGGAAGGACGAGCGCGAGCACCCGCTCGACATCGGCACGCTTGCCGACCGGCAGCACCACGTTGAACTGCTGGCCGCTGCCCGATGACTGCTGCGCCGCGCTCTTGCCGCTCATCCGGTTGATCTTGATCGTCCACCAGCCGAAGGGACGCCACAGCAGCGACTGCGACACCTCCACGGCGAAGATGCGACCGGGCGGGAGCGTCTCGGTGACGGTCGTGAGGAGACCGTACGTGATCCGCACGCCGTCCGGTGTCGGCGCGATCGAGTAGCGCAGCGATTTGGAGATCTGCGCCCAGGTGATACCGACCACGGCGACGATCATGGGAACGCCCATGCCGAGTCCCAGCCCGAGGAGGATGAACCCCCCGTCCGAGTTGCCGTCGGCCAGCATCCCGATCAGGGCGCTGCCGATCGCAATCGCGAAGATCGCACCGAAGAAGACGAACCACAGCAGTCCGGAGATGAGCTGCGATCCGACCAGCCGACCGGTCGGGATCTTCACGACGCTCTCGGGGACCACGTCGGCGAGATCGACTCCGGCGATCAGACCGTTGACTCCCGCGTTCATCGATCCGACGAGCTGCGCTCGCGCGGATGCCGGTGCGGCCGCCGCCGCTGCGGCTGCTGCCGGGTTGAGCGCGGCGTCGCGCGCCGCGCGCGCACCGGACGCCAGACGGAGGATGTCGGCGCGCACGGATTCGGCACGCGGAGTAGCCAGATACTCCAGCTCGACGTTCGCGTCATTGCCGGCACCGACGACCTCGAGCTTCGCGAGGCCGATGATGCGCGCGGGGAACGGACGCGTCAGGTTGACGCCCTGCACGCGGTCGAGCGGCGCGCGTCGGTGCGAACGGAAGATGATGCCCTTGCGGACCTCGACGTGGTCACCGGTGATGCGGAACTGCTGGAAGCGCCAGATGAACCAGAAGATCAGGATCAGCACGATCACGAGGCCCAGCACGCTCAGCAACGCGACCAGGATCAGGTTGTTCGAGAGAACCCAGTCGACGGGATCGGCGCCGGCGTAGTCGCCGTAATGCGCCTCTTCCGGCGCGAAGAGCGCGACGGCCCAGGAGATCAGGCGGTCGCGCATGTTCGCGATGACGATGCCGCCGATGATGATGAGCGCCAGGCCGCCCTTGAAGAGCGGCGTGAGCGGGTGCATCCGGTGCCACTCGCCGTTCGCGAGGGTCGTCGGGGCCTCCCCCGCCGATGCCTGCGGGCTGTGCGTCGCGAGCGGAGGCTGCTGCTCGCTCACAGGCCGGTCCGTCGGGTCTCGGCCACATGGATGAGCGTGTCGCGCAGTGCCTCGGCCGCTTCCTGCGTGAGACCGGGGATCTGCACACCGGTCGTCGCCGCAGCCGTGACCATCTTGAGCTGGGCGATCCCGAAGGCACGGTCGAGCGGCCCCTGCGTGATGTCGACAAGCTGCATGCGGCCGTAGGGCACGGCGATCATGCGCTGCCAGAGGATCCCCTTGCGGAAGACGATGTCGTCGGCGCGCAGCATGTAGCCGATCGCCCTCGCCTGACGCGGGAGGATGATCAGGGTGACCACCGTGATCAGCAGGATCACACCGGCCGGGATCCACACCCAGTCCTGTTCCAGCACGATGTTCAGCACGATCGCGGCGGCGGCGACGATCACGAGGAAGATCACGTTCTGGACGATCTGCGAGACGACGTAGCGCGGCGAGATCTGGTGCCAGGTGCCGTCGAGCTCCAGGCGGGCCTCGTTGCGCGCCGTGCGCAGCTGCGTGTACGTGCCACGGTCGAGGGCGTCGAGGTCAGTGCCCTCCGCCGGGTTCAGGGGCGCGGTCTCTGGGTTCTGAGTCATCAGGATCCTTCGGCAGGGTGCAGAACTGTTCGGCGACGAGAGCGGCGATCACGAGGACGATCGCACTTCCGATCAGGGCCAGCATGGCCACAGTCGACCCTACCGGCGGAACGACGGGGCGCGACAGGAGGAAGACCAGCAGCCCCGCTCCGAACCCCGCCATGATCGCGCCGAGAAGGCTGGATGCACGGGCGAGCGTCGCCGCTCTCAGCGCACGGAACGGGTCGATGCGGATGCCCGAACGCACACTGCGTCGCACCGGCCAGGCGACGCCGAGAGATGCCGCGGCGATCAGCAGCAGGAGTACCGGCAGCAGGAGCGACGGCGTGAAAGTCGCGCGCCCCGAGGCCGTCAGCAGATGGTCGAGCAGGAAGCCGACGCCGCCGCCCAGCAGTGCGAGGAGGACGAGCACGCCGGCGGAGGTGCGTCTCATCCCTCGCCTCCGGCACGAAGGGCGGCCGCGAGGTCGGCGACCCTCCCCCGACCGAGCAGCACCGCGTCCTGATCGACGTCGAGCCAGGGGTCGAGCACGAAGAGGCGTTCGGCGGCACGCGGGTGCGGCAGCTGCAGATGCGGTTCCTCGGAGATGACGTCGCCGTACGCGATGAGGTCGAGGTCGAGGGTGCGGTCGCCCCAGCGCTCACGGCGCTCCCGACCGTTCTCATCCTCGATGGCGTGCAGCATTCCGAGCAGGATCTCGGGGGCCAGACGCGTGGTGACCAGTGCCACCGCGTTGACGTAGCCGGGGGCGTCGGGATCGGGACCGTCGGGCCGGAGGGCGACCGTCTCGAACAGCTTCGACAACCGCACCTCGCTGACCAGCGGCAGTCGTGCGATCCGCTCGGCGGCAGCGGTGATCGTGTCATGGCGATCGCCGAGGTTCGCGCCGAGGGCGACGACGGCCGTCACCTCCGGCCGCCCGGGGCGAGGCGCCGGCATTGCGGGTGGGTTCGCGAGGTTGCGGCTCATGCGGTGGTGTCCTCCGGCGCATCAGGGGTTCGGCGGCGATGCAGGGTGACCGCCACATCGGCGAAGTCGAGGGGAATCGGGGCGTGGGGCTTGTGCACCGTCACGGTGATGTCCTGCACCCGTGGGTCGTCGAGACCGACCGCGGCGATGCGTTCGGCGAGCGTCTCGATCAGGTTCACGGGCTCCCCCGACACGACCGCGGCGACCTTCTCGGCCAGCTCGCCGTAGTGCACCGTGTCCACGACATCGTCGGAGGCAGCGGCACGCGCGAGGGAGAGCCGCAGTCGCAGGTCGATCGTGAACTCCTGGCCGTCCTGACGCTCGTGCTCGAAGACGCCGTGACGACCGAACACCGTCAGACCGGTGAGGACGATCTCGTCGAGGGGCTCCATACGTCTAGCGTACGGGGATCGCCCCGAGACGCCCTCAGCCTTCCCAGGCGTGCGCGATCGCCAGGGCGTCGCGCGTGGATGCCACGTCGTGCACACGCACGGCCCACACTCCGGCTCTGACCGCGAGCGCACTGGTGACGGCGGTGGCGAGGTCGCGACGGGATTCGGAGACCTCCTCGTCAGGACCTGTCTCCTGACGGAGTACTTCTGCGAGGAACCGTTTGCGCGACGTGCCGATCAGCACCCGAGGGCCCAGTGCGACGATCTCGTCGAGCCCGCGCAGCATGTCCCAGTTCTGCGCTCCCGACTTCGCGAACCCGATGCCGGGATCGATGATGAGGCGAGACGGCGCGATCCCCGATGAGGCCGCCTCACCGATGCGCTCCTGCAGCTCGCCGGCGACCTCGCGCGCGACGCGGTGGTACTCGGCATTGGCATACATGTCCGAAGAGAACCCGCGCCAGTGCCCGATCGCGAAGTCGGCGCCGGATTCCGCGACGGCAGCGCGCATCTCCGGATCGGCGAGCCCCCCGGAGACGTCGTTGACGATCCTGGCCCCCGCCCGCACGGCGGCGGCTGCTGTGGCGGCGCTGAGCGTATCGACGCTGACCGGCACGCCAGCGGCAGCGAGCTGTTCGATCACCGGGATCACTCGCTGCTGCTCGACGTCGGTGCCGACCCGGTCGGCGCCGGGCCTGGTCGATTCACCACCCACATCGAGCACAGCTGCTCCCTCGGCGCGGAGCCGCAGCCCGTGGGCCACCGCGCGGTCGACGTCGAGGTAGCGACCCCCGTCGCTGAACGAGTCCGGAGTGACGTTGACGATGCCCCAGATGCCCGTCATCCGTGCGCTGCTCCGAAGCCGCCCGCGCCGATCAGAGTGATCAGCTCGGCCCGGGAGACGGGATCGTTGTACTCACCGCGCGCGGCGATGGTGAGTGTCGAGGCCTCGGTCTGGCGTCCGCCGCGCATGGTGACGCAGCCGTGCGCCGCATCGAGCACGACCAGCACACCGCGGGTGTCGAGGTGCTCCGCGATCGTGTCGGCGATCTGCTCGCCCAGGCGTTCCTGCACCTGCGGACGCGCGGCGAGGATCTCGACGACCCGCACGAGCGCTCCCAACCCGACGACCTGTTCGCCGGGGAGATAGGCGATGTGCGCGTGCCCGGCGAAGGGCAGCAGGTGGTGCTCGCAGACGGAGCGGAAGCGGATGTCGCGCAGCAGCACGGCGCCGGAGGGCAGCGTGTCGGGCGCGGGGCCTCGGGAGACACTGATGGTGCGCGCGAGCGGTTCAGCCGGGTCTTCGCCCACTCCGGAGAAGAACTCCGTGTACAGCTCGGCCATGCGCGTCGGGGTCTGCTTCAATCCCGGTCGGTCCGGGTCTTCGCCGATCGCCGCGAGAAGCTCTCGCGTGAGCCGCTCGACGCGCTCTCTGTCGACCGTCACGTCACGCCGTCGCAGGCCGCGGGTTCCCTGCTCCCGCCGAGCCCTGCTGCGTGCGCGGCACGCCGGCCGGAGCCTCGACGGATGCCGCCAGCGAGACGTCCTTCTTCGGCACCTCGATCGGAGGACGTTCCGAGACCGGACGCCCTTCGCTCGAGAGCCACAGCGGGCGCTCCGGCAGCTTCTTGATCTCGGTGAAGATCTCCGCGATCTGGTTGTGGTCGAGGGTCTCCTCCTCGAGCAGGGCCAGGGCGAGCTTGTCGAGGATGTCGCGGTTCTCGCTGATGACCTCGTAGGCCTCGTTGTGCGCCTGCTCGATGAGCGCGCGCACCTCGGCGTCGACGCGCTCGGCGACCTTCTCGGAGTATTCGCGGCCACGGCCCATGTCGCGTGCGACGAACATGTCGCCGCCCTCGGTGCCGAGCTTGACCGGACCGACCTGCGTCGTCATGCCGTACTCGATGACCATCTTGCGAGCGATCGAGGTCGCCTTCTCGATGTCGTTCGAGGCACCGGTGGTGGGGTCGTGGAAGACGATCTCCTCCGCGACGCGGCCGCCCATGGCGTAGGTGAGCTGGTCCTGCAGTTCGTTGCGGGTGACCGAGTACTTGTCGTCGAGCGGCAGCACCATCGTGTAGCCGAGCGCCTTGCCACGAGGCAGGATCGTGATCTTGGTCACCGGGTCGGTGTAGTTCATCGCCGCCGCCGCGAGCGCGTGTCCGCCTTCGTGGTACGCCGTGATGAGCTTCTCCTTGTCCTTCATCACGCGGGTGCGGCGCTGCGGGCCGGCGATCACACGGTCGATGGCCTCGTCGAGGGCGCGGTTGTCGATGAGCTGCGCGTTCGAACGGGCTGTGAGCAACGCGGCCTCGTTCAGCACGTTCGCCAGGTCGGCACCGGTGAAGCCGGGGGTCTTGCGGGCGACGACCTCGAGATCGACGTTCTTCGACAGCGGCTTGCCCTTGCTGTGCACCTCGAGGATCTTCTGGCGACCCTTGAGGTCGGGGGCGTCGACGCCGATCTGACGGTCGAAGCGGCCGGGGCGCAGCAGTGCGGGGTCGAGGATGTCCGGACGGTTGGTGGCCGCGATCACGATGACGTTCGCGTTCGGGTCGAAGCCGTCCATCTCGACGAGCATCTGGTTCAGCGTCTGCTCGCGCTCGTCGTTTCCGCCGCCCATGCCGGCGCCGCGGTGACGACCGACGGCGTCGATCTCGTCGATGAAGATGATGGCCGGAGCGTTCTCCTTGGCCTGGCTGAAGAGGTCGCGCACGCGAGAGGCACCGACGCCGACGAACATCTCGACGAAGTCGGAACCGGAGATCGAGTAGAACGGGGCGCCGGCCTCACCGGCGACGGCGCGGGCGAGGAGGGTCTTTCCGGTTCCGGGAGGGCCGTACAGCAGCACGCCCTTCGGGATGCGGGCGCCGATCGCCTGGAACTTCGCGGGGTCCTGCAGGAACTCCTTGATCTCGTGGAGCTCCTCGATGGCCTCGTCGGCACCGGCCACATCGGCGAAGGTGACGGTCGGGGTCTCCTTGCTGACCAGCTTGGCCTTGGACTTGCCGAACTGCATGACCTTGCCGCCGCCGCCCTGCATGGAGGACAGGAGCCACCAGAACAGCAGACCGAGCAGCACGAGGGGAAGAAGAAGGGAGAGGAAGCCGTCGAACCAGGTCGCACGCGGGACGGCGTCGTTGAAGCCGTCCTTCGGCGCTGCATCGTTGACGGCCTTGACGACCTCGTCGGCGCGCGCATCGACGTAGTAGAACTGGACGTTCTCGGAGCCCTGGAACGGCTTGGAGAGCGTCATGTCGACGCGCTGATCGCCATCGGTGTTCACGACCTCGGTGACCGTGGTGCCGGAGAGGAGCTTCAGCCCCTCCTGCGTCGTGATCTGCTTGGGCGCACCCAGATTCGAGATCAGCAGGAAACCGCCGAACAGGAGCACGCCGATCAGCGCGACGTAGATCAGCGGATTCCGGGTGAGCTTCTTCACATCCATGATCGGATCAGCGTATCGCGCGCGCCCTAGGGGGTCGCTGTGCGTTCACCCACGGCGTAGCGTTCGACGGCGAGGTCGGAGTCGCCGCGTCACCGCGGCCGGGTCTGCGACCTCAGGAATAGACGTGCGGGGCGAGCACGGCGACGTCGCGCAGGTTGCGGTAGCGCTCTGCGTAGTCGAGGCCGTAACCGACGACGAACTCCACCGGGATGTCGAAGCCGACGTACTTGCAGTCGATCTCGACCTTCGCCGCCTCGGGCTTGCGCAGGAGCGCCAGCACCTCGATCGACTCCGCGCCGCGCGATCCGAAGTTCTCCAGCAGCCAGCTCAGCGTGAGGCCGGAATCGATGATGTCCTCGACGATGAGCACGTGCTTGCCGTTGAGGTCCGTGTCGAGGTCTTTCCGGATCTGCACCACGCCGCTCGACTTCGTGCTGGCACCGTAGCTCGACACGGCCATCCAGTCCATCGGAGCGTGGAACGGCAGCGCCCGCGCGAAGTCGGCCATCACCATGACCGCGCCCTTCAGCACGCCGACGAGGAGAAGGTCCTTGCCCGCGTAGTCCTCGGCGACCTGCGCTGCGAGCTCGTCGAGCTTGGCGTGGATCTCCTCCTCGGTGACGAGGATCTGTGCAAGGTCGTCCTGGATCTCCGCGGCGCGCATGGATCGATTTTAGGCGACGCGATCGGATGCTCGGTCCCAGGTCCGTTCATCGGGACGGCATCTGCCCCTCGTCGGGCATCCGCACTACTGTGAGCGGTGATGCGGGCGGACGCCCCGAGGAAGGATTCACCATGGCTCTTGACGACATCCTCAACCAGGTGCCGATCGACGACATCGCCGAGAAGCTGGGCGTCTCGCGGGACGAAGCCAAGGTCGCGGTCGAGCAGGGCGGCGCGGTGCTGCTCGGCGGCCTCGCCAAGAACGCCGAGACGGATGAGGGCTCCGCGGCGATCCGGAACGCGCTGAAGAAGCATGAGGGCGCTTCCGGCGCGTCGAAAGTCGACGACATCGATCAGGCCGACGGCGGCAAGATCGTCTCCCACATCCTCGGTTCGAAGGAGAAAGAGGTGACGAAGGAGCTCACGGAGTCGAAGGCGACCCCCGGCATCGACTTCGGCAAGCTCCTTCCGATCCTCGCCCCGATCGTGATGGGCCTGATCGCGAACGCGACCAAGGACAAGTCGGCGAAGGCCGACGCGGGCGCGGAGGGCTCCGGCGGTATCGGCGATGTGATCGGCGGATTGCTGGGCGGCGGCAACAGCGGCGGCTCGTCCGGCGGCATCGGCGATGTCATCGGCGGACTCCTCGGCGGCGGCAACAGCAGCGGTTCCGGCGGCGGCATCGACCTCGGCGGGATTCTCGGCGGCCTGTTCGGCGGCAAGAAGTAAGACCACATGCACGCATCCGGTCGCGCAGCGGTGGTCCCCGCTCAGCGACCGGATGCGGCGAAGACGATGCGCCCCCCGTGGCGCATGGCCGAGCACTCCGGCAGGTCGATCGGCCCCTGCCCATTCCAGTCGGTGACCAGCCGCGCGACCTCGATCGTCTGCGACCTGGTCAGGCTCACCCCGAACTCGCTGTCGACGACGAGCCGGATGATCCGGTTGCGCAGTGCGGCGGGATTCGCGGCGAGCGCCGCCACGCTGACGGAGATCCCGGCTTCCGCGTGCTCGACGATGTCCTCGATCGTCTCGTGGATCATCTCGTCGAACGCCTCGGCGTCCTCCCGGAGCTGCTCCGCCGTGCGGGCGAGGGCCTCGGCGATGCCGGGACCGAGCTCGTCTTCGAGAACCGGGAGCACGCGCTCGCGCACTCGGACCCTGGCGTAGCGGTCGTCGCGGTTGTGCGGATCGTCCCACGGCGTGAGGTCGGAGGCGACGCAGAAAGCGCGCGTCGTCTCGCGGCGCACGCCCAGGAGCGGACGCACCCATCGCACACCGTCCTCATCCTCACGGACCGGAGCCATCCCCTGCAGGCTGGCGGCCCCGGAGCCACGAGCCAGGCCGAGCAGAACGGTCTCCGCCTGGTCGTCGAGCGTGTGCCCGAGAAGCACGGCGGCGGCTCCGACGTCGGCAGCCGCGTCTCGCAGCACCCGGTATCGCGCCTCTCGGGCGGCGGCCTCAGGACCGCCCTCCCCTGCGACGTCCACGCGCACGATCAACGGGTCGAGGCCGAGGTCGGCGGCTGCACGAGCCGCCACGGATGCGACCTCTGCCGAGTCGTGCTGCAGGCCGTGATCGACGGTCAGGGACGCGACACGAAGTCCGAGCTTGGGCGCTTCGAACGCGACGGCCGCGGCGAGCGCGAGCGAATCCGCACCCCCGGACAGGGCGACGATGACGGTCGCTCCCTCGGGAAGGTCGGCGAGCGCGGTGCGCACGGCGAGGCGGATCTCGGCGATGGCGGGAGCGAGTGACGGCACGCCTCCACGCTAGGGCACCGCAGGGAACGGCGCGCCCTGTCCCGATCGCCGGCGACGGCCGCGGGCGGGGCTATCCTGACGCCGTGACCGATGAGACGAGCACACGACCGTTCCGCACCGAGAGGTTCAAGGCCTTCGTCGATGCCGTCGTCGCGATCGCCATGACACTGCTCATCCTCCCGCTGATGGAGTCCGTCTCCGAAGCGGCTTCCGGTCAGCTGACCACCGCCGAATTCCTGAACGAGCACGCGGGTCAGCTGCTCAGCTTCGGGTTGAGCTTCCTCCTCATCGCGACGTTCTGGATGGGCCACCATCGCCAGTACCGCGACGTGGAGTGGATCACCGTCCCCCTCCTGTGGATCAACGTCGCGTGGATGGCGACGATCGTCTGGCTGCCCGTTCCCACGGCGATGATCGGGCAGATGGACACCGACGCCCTCCAGGCGGTGGTCTACATCGGCACGCTGATCATGACGCAGGTGACGACTCTCGCCGGCTGGCTCTATCTCGCGCGTCACCGCGAACTCACCACGGCGTCGACCGAGACGATCCGGCTGGGGGCGATCGGAGACCTCGCGGCGATCATCCTGTTCGCCGCAGCCCTCGCCATCGCCGTCCTCGCTGCGCCGAACGGGTACGCCGGGCTCTTCCTGCTGCTGCTCAGCGACCCGACGAGCCGGCTGTTGAATCGGCTGCTGCGCAGGCGCGGAACCGAAGAGCCTCGGCCGGAGACCGACGCCGGATCCTGAGCATTCACTGCCCACGGGGGTGCGAGCGCCGCAGGTAGGCTAGTCGGCGGCATCCAACCGAACTTTTCCTGAGGAGCACACGCATGGGCGCACACGACGCCGTCATCGAGATCCCGCGCGGCAGCCGCGTGAAGTACGAGGTCGACCACGAGACCGGGCGAGTGCACCTCGACCGCGTGCTCTACACGACCTTCGGCTACCCGGCCGACTACGGCTACTTCGACAACACGCTCGGCGAGGACGGCGACCCGCTCGACGTGCTCGTGCTGCTCGACCACGCCATCTACCCGGGCGTCGTCGTGGAGGTCCGCCCCGTCGCCGTGCTCAAGATGAGCGACGAGGCCGGCGGAGACGACAAGCTCGTCGCCGTGCTCTCCAAGGACCCGCGCTGGGCCCACATCCAGGACATCGACGACATCGCCGAGT
Source organism: Microbacterium sp. R1 (assembly GCF_015159725.1). Taxonomy (NCBI): domain Bacteria; kingdom Bacillati; phylum Actinomycetota; class Actinomycetes; order Micrococcales; family Microbacteriaceae; genus Microbacterium; species Microbacterium sp. R1. Next base: position 85,190 of record NZ_JADDUD010000007.1, read on the forward strand.
ACACGAAGAAGGAGATCGCGCACTTCTTCGAGCACTACAAGGACCTCGAGCCCAACAAGTGGGTCAAGGTCGACGAGTGGGGGAACGCCGCCGAGGCGCAGCGCATCCTGGACGAGGCGATCGTCCGTTTCGGCGAGCAGGGCCACTGACCTTCACGCACGCAGAAGACCCCCGGTTCCGCTCAGCGGCCGGGGGTCTTCTTCATGTCAGGAAGGAGCGGCTCAGGCCGACACTCCGCGATCGCCGAGGAACGCGACGGGATTCACGGGGCGACCGCCGACGTAGACCTCGAAGTGGAGGTGGCAGCCGAACGAGCGGCCGGTGTTGCCCGCATATGCGATGACCTGGCCGGAGTTCACGCGCTGACCCGAACGGACGAGGATGCCGCCGTCGCGGATGTGGGCGTAGCCCGTGCCGATGCCGCCGCCGTGCTGGATGCGGATGTAGTTGCCGTAACCGGAGTTGGGGCCCGCATAGTCGACGGTCCCGGAGTTCGCGGCGTAGATCGGAGAGCCACAGCCGTTGGCGAAGTCGGTTCCGTAGTGGAAGGACGAGGAGCAGCCCTGGGAGCCGCACTGCACGGAGCGAGGGCCGTAGCCCGAGCTCTTCCCGCCGCCGTGCGGACGGCACCAGCCGCCGGAGCCCTGGCTTCCGCCACCGCCTCCGCCGCCACCACCGCCACCACCGGCAGCGGCGGCCGCCGCTGCGGCAGCACGCTCGGCGGCTTCGCGTTCGCGACGGGCCTTCGCCTCGGCTTCGACACCGGCCTGGTAGCCGGCCACGGTCTGAGTGGTCACGTCCTTGAGGGCCGCGAGCTGAGCCTGCATGGTGGCGAGGTTCGCGGACTGCTCGTCCAGGGCGGCCTGAGCGGCTTCCGCCGCCTGCTGCGCGACGACCATCTTCTCTTCGGCGACCTTCTGCAGCCGGTCGCGCTCGTTGCGGGCGACGACGGCCTGGTCGCTGAGCGACTGCGCGGAGTTGCGAGCGGCGACAGCCTTGTCGTAGACCGACTGGTTGTACTCGAGCAGCTTGTCCATCGTGCCGAGGCGCGCGAGCAGCTCATCGGCGTTGTTCGCCGACCCGGCGAAGAACAGCTCCATGGAGGTGTCGTCGCCTCCGTTGCGGTAGAGCTGCGCAGCCACCTGTCCCGCCTTGCGAGCAGAACTGTCGGCGACCGCAGCCTGCTCATCGGCCTTCGCCTGCAGGGTGTCGGCTTCGGTCGCTGCAGCGAAGTACGCCTGCTGCGCGTCGTAGAACTCCTGGGATGCGACCTTCGCCGCGGCCTGCGTCTCGGCGACCTTCTGCGTGAGGGACTGGATCAGCCCTTCGATACGCGAGACCTCGGTGGCCTTGGCCGCCTCGTTGTTCTTCGCTCGCTGCACGTCATCCCAGCTCGGGTACGTGGCGGCATACGCGGCGCTTACACCGTTGGTGATGCCGAAGGCGCTGAGCGCCACGACGCCGAGCGCGCCGATGCCGAGGGCTCCTCGACGACTGATGCCTGTCGCACCGAAGGCGCGGCGTTCTGTGGGAGTGGGCGCGCAGCCGCAGTCCTCGGACGCTGCTGCGACCGCAGCATCCAGCGTGATCTTGTCGTTCACACGGCCCCTTCCGCCGGTTTCACAGTTGCCACAGTAACAACAACTTTCACATCCGCACCAGGGGCACGGCCGCTCCTCCGCCTTCCACCGACCCCTCGATCGTGCCCCGGAAACACGCCCGGGTTGCGGCGCCGCGCCCTCGATTCGCGATTTGCCTGAAACATCCCTTATGCTTGAGCGTCGGCAAGGAAGTCCCCCGGGACTGACTCGGCCCCATCGTTTAGCGGCCTAGGACGCCGCCCTTTCACGGCGGTAGCACGGGTTCGAATCCCGTTGGGGTCACACCTTCCGATATAATTAAACAAGTATGGCCCTGTAGCGCAGTTGGTTAGCGTGCCGCCCTGTCACGGCGGAGGTCGCGGGTTCAAGTCCCGTCAGGGTCGCTCCGTGCGATGAGCTCTTTCTTCGGAGAGGGCTCTTCGTCTAGGACGCGACAGGTTCGCCGGTCGCGCGGCTCTGTAGCTCAGTTGGTAGAGCGTTCGACTGAAAATCGAAAGGTCACCGGATCGATGCCGGTCGGAGCCACACGAGTGATCGTTACAATCACTCCAGAAACCCTCGCCTAGCTTCTACATGGCGGGGGTTTTGCTTTACCCGCGGGCGAGGCCTTTCCACCGACGCCCTGTGATCAACTGGTCCGTATGCGTCAAGAGCAGTCGTCCGTCATCCCGGTCGAAGTCCTCCGAGGCTTCCGGTCCCGGGACGACACGACGCGCGAATGGTCGGCCCAGGTGTCAGCCGTCGCGCTGGACCTGCTGCAGCGGTGGGAGCTCCGCCCTGAAGGCACGGTCCGATCGGGAGAGGCCGGGGTCCTCGTTCCGGTGCGCCGTGCCGATGGAACGCCCGCGGCGTTGAAGCTGCAGGTCCCTTGCGCCGAGACCACGGCTGCGATCATCGGCCTCACCCGTTGGCAGGGAGCCGGCATCGTCCGCCTGCTGGACAGTGATGCCGACCGCGGAGGGATGCTGCTCGAACGCCTCCATGGGGACCGCCCTCTGGAGACCGTCGAAGACGACGATGCTGCCGTCCGCGTGGTCGGTGGCCTCCTCGCACGCCTGCACGCTGTGGCCGCCCCGGACTGGCTCCCCCAGCTCACGACGGTCACCGCCGAGATGATCGCCGATGCTGCCGCGGCAGCGCACGTGCTCGATGACGATGACCGGTCCCGGCTGGACCGATGGGTCGACACGGTGTCGGCGGTCGCCGATAACACCGGCGACCGTCTCCTGCACTGGGACCTGCACTACGGCAACGTGCTCGCAGCCGACCGCGAACCCTGGCTGGCGATCGACCCGGAGCCGCTCGTCGGCGATCCCGGATTCGACCTCTGGCCCGCGCTCGACAGCGGGTGGAGCGACGATCCCGCCCGCACCGATGCACCCCAGCTCGTACGGCGACGCTTCGACATCCTCACCGAGATGCTCGACCTCGACCGCCACCGCGCTGCCGCCTGGACCCGTGCCCGCCTGCTGCAGAACACCCTGTGGGACATCGAAGACGGTCAGCCCGCCATCAGCGCGGCAGCGAAGCTGGTCGACGATGCTCTCCTCGCCGCCCACAGCTCCGAGATGCGGTGAACGCACCGAAACGGGTTCGCGTCGAGCGCTCGTCGCGAAGTGGAAGGCCCCGTCGTCGTCACAGCGATTCCGCAGCCTCCCGCGCTTGCTCCAGATCGTGCGCCGCCACTTCCGTGCGCTGAGCCGCAGCAGCTCGCTCCGCCTCTGCGCGCGACACCTCGGCCTCGGCGCGCTCGGCATCGGCGCGGGCGCGGGCGAGCTCGGCCTCGAGTTCGGCGGTCCGGTCCGCGAGTTCCGAGATGTGCGCTCGCACCCTCTGCAGCGCCGCATCCCTCCGTGCGAGTTCGCGCTCCGCGACCGTGTGCTCCTTCTCCGCCGCCGCGATCGCCCGCTCGGCGTCCCGGCGCGCCCGTCGCGCCTGCAGCTCATCCGTCGGAGGTCGCGGCGCCGGCTCGAGGTCTGGCACGTCGCCCGCCACCGCCTCACGGATCTCGCTCGCCGTGGCCGAGGGATCGAGAGCCCGCAGCAGTCGGCCGGAAGCGACGGCTGCGGCCGCCGCCGGATCGAAGAACGCCGCCGAGATGGTCTGCTCGACCGCCTCCAGCGTCGACGGCGTCACGCGCTCCCCGCGCGCTGCGGCCAGCTCTCCTGCGGCCTGGGCGAGCCGCCGGGTGAGGGCACGGCGTTCCCGTCCCAGCTTCGCCAGCGCCGGGGCGTCCAGGTCGTCCTGGGCTTCGCGAAGCTCTCGCGCGAGCTCCAGCGCCTCCCCGAGCTGTGCCGCCCGCTCGCGCGCGAACACGTTCACCACCCAGGCCGCGATCGACGGCTTCCTGAGAGCGAGGATCCGGGAGGCGAGCTCCGGATCAGCCTCCCCCGCCCGGGCCTTGCGCGACGCCACGAACGATTCCGGGGCGTCGGAGTACAGCACGGCTGCGATCTCCTCGAACGTGGGACCGACCATGCCGCCACCCTACGCCGATACCGGTCGCCCGCCCGGGCTCCGCCCTGTGATCCCGCCCGCGATCACAGCAGGTCGTACTCCCCGCCGTACGGCACCGCACTGTCGCCGGTGTCCCGCGCGTCGAATTCCACCGTCTCGACTGAGATCACGACGTGTGTGACCGAGGAGATCAACACGCTGACCGAGCGATTGCCCACCACCGAGAATTCGACGAACCCGCCTCCGGTCTGGATCGCCTCCTCTATCCGACCTCTCAGCTCGACGGCATCCTCCCCCTGCGCCAGGAAGAACTCTGATTCATTGAGCGCAATCCGCGTGCGCGCCATCGTCTGCACCTTGTCCTCCGCTCGTTGTCATTCCGTTGTCGTCATGCTGAGACGGTAACGAGTACATCCGGGCTCGCAGAGGGGGTTGCGCATGAGCCGCAGAAGAGGCAGTGCGCCGGTGTACCGTGATCACATGGGCAGACTCCGCTACGACGGGACCTCGGATCCGATCCTCATCGAAGACGCGACTCTGGCGCACCTCAAGATCGTCATCTCGACCAAGCTCCGCCGCCAGGAGAGCTTCATGATGACCTGGCTCCCGGTCAACGGCGGGGTCGACAAGCGCGCCACCGTGTGGATCCATCCGGCGATCCCGCTGCAGTTCGGGTACGACGCCGCCGAGCCTCCGGCGATCGATCCGCGACTGATCGCCGACATGATGCAGGCGCTCAACGCGTCGGGCGAACTCGTGCTCGATCATCTGATCTCCCCCGCCTGACCCCGAGTACCTCCGCAGGACCCGCCGCGGATCCGGCTACGCTGTGCCCGTGGATGCCGCCCCCTATCTCCTGCTCGGTCTGCCGATCCTCGCGCTGATCATCGGCGGCCCGATCCTCAGGAGTCGTATGGGTCGCCGTGCCTCTGCAACCGGAGCCAAGGCAGGAAAGAAGTTCGCGGACGAGAAGCTCGAGACGGCGCTCGGCGAACTCGGCACCACTCTGGTGATCCACGCACCAGAGCCGCGCGCGAGAGAGATCATCGCCTCCGCGATGGCGGGGAAGGAACGGGGGTACGTGATCCGCAGCGACGGCGGTTACGGCATCCGCTTCGTCGAACCCGATGACACGCTCGTCCGACTCGTTCCCGTCACCGAGGGCACCCGGATGCAGATCGAGACCTTCCGCGACTACTTCGGTTTTCCCCAGACCGTTCAGTTCTGGACGGAGCTGCGTGCACGCGTCGCCGCCGCGGCGGAAGCCCACGAGGTCACGTTCGCAGAGGGAAAGCCCATCCGCTACGTCCGCGGCGAGACGATCGACGACCGGAACGCCCGCTGGGTGCAGGCCCCCTGACCTGGGTCACGCGCCTTCAGCCGATGCAGGCGAAACACGGACGCACAACAAACCGCAGACGCAACTAGGCTGGAGGGCGCGCCCCGCCCGCCGGGCCTCCGCCGGGTCACGGTGGTGGCGTGCGCCCTGACGACCTCCTCCGGTCCACACGGTCCCGACTGACGGGACGGAGCCGCCGCTCCCGGTGTGGCCACGCCAGAAAGGCAAATACCCATGAGCGAATCCCCCGGAACCGCAGACCGTGACGGCGAGCGCTCGCCGGACTTCTTCGACCAGCTGATCGAGACCTCGCCCCGCGACCAGCAGGGCGCGTTCACCATCGGCTTCCGCGGATACGACAAGGGCGAGGTCGACGCCGCACTCTCCGCGCTTCGCAACCAGCTCAAGCAGGCCGCCGCAGACGTGGCCGAGGCTCAGGCGCGCGAAGAAGAAGCCGTCGAAGCGGTGCGGGAAGAGGAGCGCAAGGCTCGCGAGGCGCTCGAGAGCGAGCTCACGGCCGCGAACGCCAAGGCCTCCGACGCCGAGCAGCAGGTCGCGACACTCACGTCCGAGCTCGTCGACGCCCCGCAGCCCGATGGCGAGGAGGCCCCGTCGCGCCAGCAGTTCGAAGCGATCCTCCGTGTCGCGGAAGAGCAGGCGAACGTCCTCATCCAGAACGCCGCGGTGCAGGCCGATCGCCTGATGACCTCCGCTCGCGAGGAGGTGGCCGCGCAGCGCGCCGAGGCCGAGGCCGACGCGGAGCGGATCACCGACCAGGCGCAGCGCGACGCCGACCAGGTGCGCCTGAAGATGGACACCGAGTACACGGCTCACGAGGCGCGCATCGAGCGCGAGGCCGCGCACGCCGCGGAGAAGGTGAACCAGGCCGCTCAGGAGGCCACGGCGATCCGCACCGAGGCCGAGAAGGGCGCGGCAGCACTGCGCTCCCTCGTCACCCGTGAGACGACCCAGCTGCGCGCCGATGCCGAGCGCGATGTGCGCGACATGAACGCCCGCGTGCTCGAGTTCGAGGAGACCCTCACCCGCCGTCAGGACGACGCGCAGCAGGAGTTCCTGGTGCTGCACAACCAGGCGGTGGCGCACGCGGAGCGGATCACCAACGACGCCAACGAGCAGGTCACGGCCTCGCTCGAGCACGCCCAGCGCATCTCTGCACGCGCCGAGGACTACGAGCGCCTGACCCGCTCGCAGGCGCAGGCGATCGAGGCCGAGGCTCAGGTCCGCGCACGTGAGACCCTGGAGCGCGCACGCGCCAAGGCCCAGAAGATCGTCGATTCGGTCACCGGCCACACCACTGCCGTGCTGCACGACGCGGAGGACCGCACCCGCCAGCTGCGGTGGCAGCAGCAGCAGTTGTCGAGCTTCATGGCGGAGGTGCGCGAACTCATCCGCCCCGACGGCATCTTCTCCGACGAGTCGCTGCCGACGGAGATCACCGGAGCGGACGCGCCTGCCGCCCCGGCTCCCGAAGCTGCGGTCGCCGACGAGGCGCCGGAGGAGACCTTCCTCGGCGACGAGGTGCTCGAGGACGAACTCGACGATGACCGTCCGCTCGAGAAGATCACGATCGACGTGGTGGAGACCAAGAAGAAGTCCTCAAAGTAACGCACGAACGACAGAGGCGCGAGCAGGGATTCCTGCTCGCGCCTCTGTCGTTCCCGGACTGATCAGGCCCGGTGATGTCTGGGGGCTACCCCCGGCCGAACTGCGCCACTGCCGGGCAGTCGAAGGGATCGGCTCCGGCGGAGAGACCGACCCGGTTCAGGTACTCGATGACGATCATGTAGGACCGACCGAGGCTGGTCTCCGTGTAGGGCACGTCGTTCGCCGCGCAGTAGTCGCGAACGATCTCCCGCGCCTTCGCGAGGTGCGGTCGCGGCATGCTCGGGAAGAGGTGGTGCTCCACCTGGTAGTTGAGGCCGCCCATGAGCCAGGTCGTCCACCATCCTCCGCTGATGTTGCGGGAGGTGCGCACCTGCTTGGTGAAGAAGTCGAGACGGGCGCCGGGCTCGATGATCGGCATCCCCTTGTGGTTCGGCGCGAACGCGGCCCCCATGTAGACGCCGAAGACCGCGAACTGCACCCCCATGAAGGCGAAAGCCATACCGAGGGGGAGCATCATGAACACGGGCACCAGGATGAGGGCGAACCGAAGCGCAATGATGCTCAGCTCGGTCCAGCGTCCCTTGACGTTCTTCGTCGTCATGAGGTACTTCAGGCCGAGGAAGTGGAGGTTCAGCCCCTCGAGGGTGAGGAGCGGGAAGAAGAGCCAGCCCTGCTTGCGGGTGATCAGCTTGATCAGGCCCTTGGACTTGGCGGCATCCTCCTCGAGGAACGAGATCGTGTCGACTTCGATATCGGGGTCCTTGCCGACCTGGTTCGGGTTCCCGTGGTGCTTGGTGTGCTTCGAGTCCCACCACGAGTAGCTCATGCCGATGCTGGCGATCACGATGCGGGCGAGCTTGAAGTTCGCCGGCCCGGTGGAGAGGATCTGGCGGTGCGCTGCCTCATGCCCGAGGAACGCGATCTGCGTCAGGACGATGCCGAGCCCTGCGGCGATGAGCAGCTGGAACCAGCTGTCGCCGAGCAGGATGAAGCCGGTGATGAGACCGCCGAGCGCAACAGCGATGCCGGTGGCCACGAAGATGTAGAACCACTGGGTCCGCTGCAGCAGCCCGGTCTCCTTGACCACCTGCGAAACCTGCTTGTACGCCTTCGCCATGGGAGGGAAGTCTGCGTTGCCGGAATACGTCTGACGAATCGGACCCAGCGTTGCCGCGGTCGGTTCGATCTGTGTAAGGGAGATGATCTTCTCCTGACGATCGGAGCCCTTGAGCTGTGAAAGCCCAAGGCAGCTGCCCAACGCTTACCTCACAGTAGCCCTAGCTCTATACGCGTCAGGGAATACATCGGAACCTCTCGCCGACCCTTCAGCCGAGCCCGGCTGCGGATGTCCGAGGGGGCTCAGGCCCGCGCGCGTCGGGTCCGGCGTCGCCACGCTCGCGGAAGGATCGAGGGGAAGTCGGGGGTCGACCGAGAGGGTCGGTTCGCGTCTTCGAGGGCGCGGAAGGCGGCATCGAGCGAATCGAAGACTCCGAGTTCGGTGCCGTGATTGTCGCGCACGAGGTGCGCGCTGCCGTCGAACTCGACGAAGCCGGCGAACTCGCCGCCGCGCGTCGCGACGTGCACATCGACGTCGGCCTGTTTCCAGGTCAACGGGTCGGAAGGGGGAAGTGTGGTGCTGCTCATGGTCATACTCATTGCTGTGTGGCGGACACGCGTGGCGCTCCGCAAGATGTGAGACCGAGGGCGGATTCCGCACGCATCGATGTGCGCGGTCCGTGATGGCCCTGATCAGTGGCGACGTGGCGGCCGAGAGGGGCGATGCACACACGTTGCTCGACAAGCATAGCAGATCTCCCCCTCTCGACCTCAGGAGCCCCGATGTGGCTCAGCTCGACGGCCGGCCGCCGCCTGGCCCGCCCTGACTTCCGCCCGCGGCGGGAGCTGTCTCGGTATCGATGCCGACCACGAGCGTCGCCGCATACCCGCCCTGCACGCCGCCCGTGACCGCGGCCAGTTGCAGCGCTCCGGAATCGTCGCCGAAGACGTTGTCGCTCGCCAGCGTGATCTGCGACAGATTCTTCGCGGATCCGTCGTAGGCCGACTCGGCGTAGACGTCCGCGCATGCCGCTTCCGGAAGTGCCAGCTGCGAGGTGGCGATGGCCGCCGTCGAGTCGGTGATCGAGCCGACATCCGGATACACCTCGAAGTGGATGTGCGGCCAGCGGCCCGAGTAGCACCCGGGGAACACAGAGGTGAACGAGACCCTGCCGTCGGCGTCCGCCACCTGCACACCCCTCAGGTAGGTGACGTCCTCCAGCCCCGAGGAGTACATCGAGTACTCTCCCTGGGCGGTGCAGTGCCACGCGTAGACGGCGACACCGGCGAAAGGCAGGCCTCCGTTCGCCAGATCGATGACCCGCAGCTCGAAGGTGAGGGGCACTCCCTCCGCCGTCGCTCCGCCGTCGATCGAGGACCGGATGTCCTGACGCACGATGCCGGCGTCCTCGAGCACATCGGGCCCGTTCGACCCGTCCCCCGGATACGGCCCCGCCGTCTCGTCGGGGATCTCATCGACGCTCACGGACTCGCCATCCGATGTCGTCGTCGTGCTGGGCGTCGGTGTCGACGTCGCAGCTCCGACCGAGTCGGACGGCGTGCAGGCCGCGAGGACCACGGCTCCGATACCGAGCCCCGCGAGGCCGAGCACACCGCGTCGACTCAGCAGGGTGCGGATGTCGAAGGCCGCCCCCTGGTCGACGACCTCCTCGTCGACACGATCGAGCAGCCTCCCCTCGTACGCGGGACCATCGGGGGTCTGGGTGGGTTCCGGAATGCTCATGATGCTCTCCTCCTCGACGGGCTGTTGGTGATGACCACCAGCGTCGCGGAGCTTCCGATCAGGCGCTCCTGCGCCCGCTATGCCTTTTCTATGTGCGGGGAATCGACCGGCGGACGCAGCACCAGGACGACCACGACTCCGACGAGGATGAGGGCGGTGAGCGTCACCGGAACCGGCAGCACGGGGTCGAGCAGCACCAGCACCGCCGCGACCGGGACCACCGTGTTCACGACACGATCCGCGTTCTCACGGATGGCGATCCACCAGATGCCCACCAGGAAGATCGCGATCGGGATGGTGACCGTGAACGATGCGGCGATGTTCGACAGATGGCTCTTCCCGGTCAGGACGTCGAGCTCCACCTCGATGCCCGCCGAGAAGGCGGCCGCCGCCGCGAAGACGAAGTAGTGCGTGTATCCGTAGCGCAGCGACCGCGCGAAGCTCGAGATGGCACGGTGATGCGGCGGCCAGAAATAGATCCACCAGAGAGACGCCGTCACGACGAGCGTCAACACCGAGATCGCGATCAGCGGCCCGAGACTCTCGACCTTGTCGAGCGCATCGATGATCGCGTTCGCCGAGGCCAGCAGGCTCTCGCCGAGCACGATGAGCGTGAAGAGTCCGTAGCGCTCGGTGATGTGATGCGGATGCCACGGATTCTGCTTGCGGAACTCGGCGAACACCGGGACGCTGATCTCGATCAGGGCGAACAGCACGAACGCGGCGATCTGCAGGGGGCCGGTGGGTATGAGGAGGAACAGGATCCACAGCACCTGGACGGCAGCGATGCCGAACGCGTACCGTCGCGTCACCGACCGCAGCTGACCGGCCGACCGCGACGCGCGCAGCCACTGCGCCACCATCGCCACGCGCATCACGACGTACCCGAGCACCGGAACGGTGAAGTCCCCCTCGTTGAACGCTCGGGGGATGCCGGCGGCGAAGATGAGGACGCCGCCCATCTGCACGAAGGTCGTGACGCGGTAGAGCCAGTCGTCCGTGTCGAACGATGTGGCGAACCAGGTGAAGTTCATCCAGGCCCACCAGATCGCGAAGAACAGCATCGCATAGGACGTGATGCCGTGCAGGAACTCTCCTTCGCTGAGGGCGTGGTGCAGCTGAGCGGAGGCGATGCTCACCGCCACCACGAAGACGAGGTCGAAGAAGAGCTCGAGCGGACTCGCGGTGCGATGCGGCTGCGCCGGGTCGCGCGGCATCATGGTTCGAAGCTGGAAGCGTGGACGGTCGATGTTCGCGGTCACCGCGACAGGATAGCCCTCCGGCGGCCGCTTCCCGCAGCCGCCGTTCATCCAATCAACAGAATTACCTTTCGGTGAAGCCCGTGTTCCGCTACACTGGCTCGAGTCTGCAGTGCCTGCTGTCAGCGATCACCGTGTGGGACGGTGAGAACGCACTCCGTGATGTGGGAATCATGGAGATCTTCAGCAGGACCCGAGGGGTCGGGAAGCAGACGAAGCCGTGAACGTGGGGTTCATGGTCTGGGGAAACTGGGGAAACACATGTCGCACTGGGGAATTCTGCGTACATTCACGGCTCATGGGGCCCCGGCATGACTTCCGTCGAGGATGCCCTGAGCATCGCTCGTACGGGCTTCGTGCCGGTCGCGGCTCCACGAGCCACGAAGTCGGTGACGCGCACGGTGGTCACGCCGCGCGCTTCGGCGACTCTGGAACGGCGCCGTCAGTGGGAACGTCGCTATCGGATGCAGCTGCGGATCACGGATGCGGCCGTCATCCTGTTCGCACTCGGTCTGACAGCAGCGATCCAGCTGGCGAACGGCGTCTCCGGGCCTGAGGTCCTCCGCGACGGCATTCCGCTCGCCGCGCTGTGGTACCTCCTGCTGAGCGCGCTGCACACGCGGGACGCCGCGTTGTTCCGCGCCAGCGCCACCGAGTACCGCGGCGTCGTGCACGCCACGGGACTCGCGTTCGGGATCATCGCCATCGTGGCGGTGCTGCTCGCCTGGAAGACGATGCAACTGACGCTGCTGCTGGGGCTGCCCGTCGGTGTGCTGACTCTCCTGGTGACCAGGTGGCTGTGGCGTCACTGGCTGCAGAAGCAGCGATCCCAGGGGAGGTTCGCCTCCCGCACCCTCGTCGTCGGCAATAGGGACGACGTGGAGTATGTGGTCCGGACGCTGCACCCGATCGGCGCCTCCGGCTACCAGGTGGTCGGCGCGACGCTGCTCGACGGCAACGCTCGCGACATCGTGATCGACGACACGCGGTTCCCGGTCCTGGGGAACGTGAACTCCGTGTCGTCGGTCGCGGCCGAGGTCGGTGCCGACACGATCATCGTGGCGAGCCGCCCCGAGGGCGAGCCCGAGTTCGTGAAGCAGCTCAGCTGGCAGCTGGAAGGGACCGCCGCCGAGCTCGTGCTCTCGAGTCGCCTCACCGACGTCGCGGGTCCGCGGATCTCCTTCGCGCCGGTGGAGGGACTGCCGCTGATCCAGGTGCAGATCCCCACCTATGAAGGTGGCCAGCACCTGCTCAAGCGCGCCCTCGACATCGCCGTGGCCACGGTCGCGCTGATTCCCATCGCGCTGCTGGCTCCCGTGCTCGCGCTGCTGATCAAGCTGGACTCCCCCGGCCCGGTCTTCTTCTTCCAGGAGCGGGTCGGCCGCGACGGTCGACGGTTCAAGATGGTCAAGTTCCGGTCGATGAAGACGGACGCCGAGCAGCAGCTCGCCCTGCTCAAGGAGCAGAACCAGGGCGCCGGACTCCTGTTCAAGATGAAGGACGACCCCCGCGTCACCCGGGTCGGCCGAGTGCTGCGCAAGCTCTCCCTCGACGAGCTGCCGCAGTTCTGGAACGTCCTCATCGGCGACATGAGCGTGGTGGGGCCTCGGCCGCCGCTGCCCAGCGAGGTCACCGCCTACGACGGCACCGTCTTCCGTCGCCTGTACATCAAGCCGGGGATCACGGGGCTGTGGCAGGTCTCCGGTCGGAGCGACCTCTCCTGGGACGAGAGTGTCCGGCTCGACCTGCGCTACGTCGAGAACTGGTCCGTGATGAACGACCTGCAGATCATGTGGCGCACCGCCAAGGTCATGGTGCAGCCCAGCGGGGCATACTGATCGGATGAGCAATTCGAACCGCCTCACCATCGCGATGGTGGGGACCAGAGGAGTGCCCGCAGCATACGGCGGCTTCGAGACCGCCATCGAAGAGGTCGGACGCCGTCTCGCCGACCGCGGACACGACGTCGTCGTGTACACCCGCGGCTCCGAGCGGCGCGAGAAGGAGTACCTCGGTATGAGGGTCGTGCACCTTCCCGCGATCCCGGTGAAGCAGATCGAGACGCTGAGCCACACGGGGCTGTCGGCTCTGCACCTCATGTTCCGGCGGCGGCCGGATGCGACCTTCGTCTTCAACGCGGCGAACTCCCCGTTCCTGCCCCTGCTGCGATTGCGCCGCGCGCCGGTCGCCCTGCATATGGATGGACTCGAATGGCGACGCTCGAAGTGGGGTCCGCGCGGCAAGGCGTACTACCGCTGGGCTGAGCAGTTCGGGGTGCGCACGGCCGATGCACTGATCGCGGATGCGCCCGGGATCGCCGACTACTACCGGCACCAGTTCAACGTTCCGACCGAGCTGATCCGCTACGGCGCCCCGATCCTCGACCAGCTTCCGGAACGTGGCGTCGCCGAGATGGACCTCACCCCTGAGGGGTATCACCTGGTCGTCGCACGGTTCGAACCGGAGAACCATGTGCTCGAGATCGTCCGGGGTTACCGCGACAGCGACGCGAAGCTGCCGCTCGTCGTCGTCGGCTCGGCGCCCTACAGCGCGGGGTACACCCAGGAGATCCAGCGTGTGGCGGACGGCGACGACCGCATCCGTCTCGTGGGGGGCGTCTATGACCAGGAGCTGCTCGATGCGCTCTATGCGAATGCGCTCACGTATCTGCACGGCCACTCTGTGGGCGGCACCAACCCCTCGCTCCTGCGCGCCATGGGGGCCGGGACCGCTGTCATCGGCTTCGACGTCCCCTTCAACCGCGAGGTACTCGACGGCAACGGGTGGTTCTTCGCGGATGCCGCCCAGGTCGCCGAGCAGGTGATGGCCGCCGAATCCGACCCGGCAGCGACCGCGGCCAAGGGCACCGCCGTGCAGGAGATCGCCCGCACCCGCTTCCGCTGGGATGATGTCGCGGACGAGTACGAGGCACTCGCGCAGCGGATCTCCGAAGGTGCGACCATTCACCCCTCAGCCAGGCGGGCACGCCGACGGTCGACGGACTGGGCGCCCGTTCGCGCCGAATCGAGCACTTCGTGAGCAACGAGTCGAAGCGACCGACCGCCCTACTCGTCCACCCCGGCGCCGAGATGTTCGGGTCCGATCGCATGCTCCTGGAGAGTGCCATCGGCCTCGCCGAATCGGGGGTGCGTGTCGTCGTCGCTCTGCCGAGTTCCGGCCTTCTCGTGAACGAGTTGCGCGCGGCCGGCGCAGAGGTCGTCATCCTGCCGATGCTCGTGCTCCGCAAAGTGCTGCTCACCCCGCGCGGACTGCCGAGGCTGTTCCGAGACACGTTCCGAGGGCTGGGCGCTGCCTGGCGGCTGATCGGCCGGCTGCGTCCCGACGTCGTGTACGTCTCGACGATCATCATCCCCGAGTGGCCGCTGATCGCCCGGCTGCGCGGAGTCCGCACCGTGAGCCACGTGCATGAAGCCGAGGCCTCGGGCAACAGGATCGTCAATGCTCTCCTCTACTCCCCCCATCTGGCCTCCCATCAGACCCTCGTGAACAGCCGGTTCAGTCTGGACACCATCCGCACCGCGCTCCCCGCCCTGGCCCGGCGCTCGCACGTGGTGTACAACGGCGTCGCTTCTCCCCCGCAGCCGCTGTCTCCCCGTCCCCGCACAGAGGGCCCCCTCCGCGTGCTCTACATCGGGCGTCTCTCCCCCCGCAAGGGCCCCGATCTCGTGATCGCGGCGGCCTCACGCCTCCACTCCGCCGGGCGCGCAGTGGAGGTCACCCTCCTCGGCGCGGTCTTCGAGGGCTACGAGTGGTTCGAACGCGACCTTCGTGCACAGGCGTCCGAGGCCGGGGTCACCGTCGACTTCGCCGGATTCCACACCGACATCTGGCCGTTCCTCGAGCAGGCCGATGTGCTTCTCGTGCCATCACGCGTCGACGAACCCTTCGGGAACACCGCCGTCGAAGGCGTCCTCGCCCTGCGACCGGTGATCGCGAGCGACAGCAGCGGACTCCGGGAAGCAGCAGGCGGTTACGGCACGGCGAGGCTGGTCGCGGCCGGCGATGCGGAGGCGATCGCTTCCGCGCTGACCGACATCGACGCCCGGTGGGATGAGATCGTCGCGACCGTCGCAGACAGCCGCGCCGAGGCCCTGCGCAGGCACGCGCCTCAGGTCTACCGCTCGAGCATCTCGACGCATCTCCTGGGCTGACCCGCACCCCGGTCCGCCACACCCGCCGGCGGGTCAGCGCTCTCGCTACACCTGTTCCAGCTCGCCCACGGTGAGCCGCTTCTTGTTCCGGACGATGTAGATCGAGAACGGAATCAGCTGGCACACGACGAGGGCGAACGCGACGCCGATCAGGGGTCCTGCGATGCCCAGCACAGGAGTGAGCACGAACGAGAGGGTGATGCCCACGGCCGCCATGCTGAGCGTGGGGATCACCTGGAAGCGGATTCCCGGCTTGTCCATGATGAACATCCCCAGGGGGTACACGGCCGCCGTCATCATGATCATCAGACCGAAGGCGAAGATCGTGCTCGTGCGCACCGTCAGCTCGCCCTGGGTGATGAACCCGAACAGCCACGGGCCGACGAGCCACACCATCACAGTCGCGACGCCGATCGCCGCAGCGAACAAGACCGACAGCAGGAACGGCCCACGCCGGAGGTCACCGTCGTGGCGGCTCTTCGCGAAGTGCGGCCAGAGCGCGAGTCCACCGGCCATCACGAGTCCGTTGAGGGCGAAGAACACCTGGCCCGCCACGCCGTACTCGGCGACGTCGGTGGGTCCGCCCAGCTGAGCGATCACGTAGCGCTGCGAGCCGACGGCGATCGGATACGTCACCATCTGGGCGAGCATCGGCCACCCGACGTCCATCACCCGCACGCCCGGGTAGCGGCGAGGATGCAGGACCATCCGGGCGGCCGAGGGGATCAGCGGCGAAGTCGTGCGAGCCGTGATGAGGATGCCGAGCACGGATACCAGGAAAGACGCGCCGAAGGAGGCGATCGCCACGAAGGAATGGAGACTCTCGCCACCGAAGGTGAGCATCAGCCAGACGCCCGTCATCGTGAGCGGCGAGATCAGCCCCTGGAGGAGGATCACGATGTGGTTGCGACGCTGGCCCAGCATGATCCGCGCCCACACCCCGAGCGGGATGCCGAGACAGAAGATCGTGACGCAGTAGAAAGCGGCCAACGAGGCACCCGGTCGCCCTCCGGCTTCACCGAACACCAGCTCCCAGGCACCCGTGAGCACGAGCACCGTGTTGATCGCCATCGCCGTGGCGGCGAAGGTGAGCAGCACCCGGCCGACGGAGGTGAGCTGGTACCGCAGCTTCTCGTCGGTGCGCACGTTCGTGCTGGTCGCGACAGCGTTGACGAGGACCGCGCCGCTGCCGAGGTCTGTGAACGTCAGCAGCGAGGGGATGGTCGTCAACAACGTGTACAGGGCGAAGCTGTCGACGCCGGCGCCGCCGATGATCATCCGGGTCGTGATGACGCCGCAGACCAGCGCGATTACCATCGTCAGCGCACGCGCGCCGACAGCGAGAAGAGAACCCATGTTTACATCGTCACCGGGGCAGGGCTCCCAGTGTCGTGCTGCTGCCGGGGAGTCGCGATACTGAGGCGATGTCGGACGGCACCGGCACCGCCACCGACCCCTGCGTCGCGGCGAACTGCGGCAGCAGGGCGAAGCCGGCGTCGACCACCGGGGCTCCCTCGACGAACTGCGACCGTCGATCCTGCCCCGTGGCCGCGGTGAACGCGGCCAGCGTATCCGTCACCGCGGGGTCTCTCGAGACGGAACCCTTCGACCACGCGGAGAACCAGCGGGGGGTGCCCGGTGACGTGCGGTGATAGAGGTTTCCGTTGACGCTCGACATCATCTGCGAACCCGTGTACTGCAAGGAGAAGTCCTGGACGCAGACCAGGCAGTTGCCCGCGCTCTCGGCCACGATGTTGTTCGATGCCACGATGTTCCTCGTGATCCAGGACGCCTCGGGTGCGTACCGCGTCCGCGGGTCGTGCCCCGGCGTGTTCGGGTCGGAGGCGCGGCGGGCGTCCATCGCGATGCTGATGTTCCGGTTCCCGTTGCCGACCAGCGTGTTGTTCCAGATCTTGACGCTGCCGGAGTTCAGCACCCACAGGCCGAACTCTCCGTTTCGGGCGATGACGTTGTCGGCGATGACCGCACGTTCCGACAGCTCCACCATCACGCCATGCCCGGTGTTGCCGATCACATCGTTCCCGGTGAACGCGATATCAAGCACGGACTCGTCGAACCATGGTCCGCGGCCGTCGTTCCCGGTGAACGCGCTGTCCGTGACGGTCACCCCCCTGGTGCGGGTGACCTTGAACGCGCCGGACACCGGTGCGTCGTTGAAGTGCTCCATGTTGTTGCCCACGGAGAGCATCTGCGTCACGGTCAGTCCGTCGGCCTGCGATGCGCCGCCGCCCAGCAGACCGTTGCCGATCAGGGAGACACGGGTCAGCGTGGTCGCCGGCGCCCACGAGTAGAAGCCTGTGGTCGAGTTGTCGCGGATCGTCACATCGGTGAGCGACACGTGCGGTGCAGCGGCGATGACCGTGCCCATCTGCGGGACGCTGGTGGCGTATCGGCGCACTCCGATCCCGCGCACCTCGGTCCCTGCGGAGCGGATGGAGAGCGCCTGCGTGAGCACGCTCGCCTCGACCGACTTGCCCGACGGGTTCGTTCCGATCACCAGACGCTTGGCGGAATCGTCGACGAAGAAAGTGCCTTCTGCGACCTGGGCGACGGATGCGACCTCGCGCAGCTGGACTCCTGCCACCCAGACCTGATCCGGGTGCGCGGCCATCGGGTGCGCCGGATCGACGAATCTCCACTCCGCCGCCGTGTTGTCGGGCGCGCCCTTCGTGTAGGTCGGACTCGCATCGAGGGCTGTGTTCCAGCCGTCGACGAACCAGGTGCTTCCCGAGGCCTTCCAGCCGGTGACCGGCTCGGCGCCGTCGAACCACACGGACTCGTTGGGCGCCGGCTGGATGGTGACCCGCTTCTGCGCGGGCACCACGACCTCTTCGTGGTACGAGCCGCCACGCAGGACGATCGTCCCCCCGTTAGGGACGATGCGGAGCGCGGCAGCGACCGACTTGACCGGTGCGTTCCTGGTGCCGGAGGCTCCGTCGAACCCTGCGGGTGAGACGTAGACGGCCGTCGCCGGAGCTTCGTACACGAGCGTCCCTGGGGCTTTGGCCCCTGGTTCGCCGCGCAGGCCCTCAGGCGTCACGGGAGGCACCGGCTCGGGTTCAGGGGCCGGTGTGGGCTCCGGGGCCGGTGTGGGCTCAGGAGCCGGGGTCGGCTCAGACGGGGTCGGCGTGGGCTCGGGAGCCGGCGTGGGCTCGGGAGCCGGCGTGGGCTCGGGAGCCGGCGTGGGCTCAGGAGACGGCGTCGGGGTGGGCTCAGGAGCCGGGGTCGGCGCGGGTTCAGGAGCCGGAGTGGGCTCGGGAGCGGGTGAGGGCTCCGGGGACGGCGCGGGCGCGGTCACCGCGAAGTCGTCGATTCCCACCGGAACAGCAGCCCTGGCCCCGGAGGACGTGTAGAGCGCGAAGCCGTATCCTCCTGCGGACTGAATCCGCGCGTTCGAGTCGTCGGAGTACGTCACCTGCCAATCCGCCGGCTCCGCGGCGTTCGACTCCCAGGCCTTGGCCGCCAGCGCCACCGGACTCGTGCCGGCGACGCTGAACGCCACCGTCAGCGTGTCACCGCCCGTCACGGTGAGGGGAAGCCGACGCTCGGCCAGATGCTGCACGCGCATGAGGTCGGTGAGCCGCACGACCGATACGTAGGCCGAGCCGTCGGGATGGACGCGCACGCGCACCCCGTACGAGTCGGCGCCGGACACCCGGACCGCCTGGGAGAGGTAGAGCGGCCCTCCCACGGGCAGCTCGGGAACGGTCAGCGAGAACCGGCTGTCCACATCAGCGGTGACCGCACCGTCGATGGTGGCCCTGGCGGTGATACCCGGCTTGCGACTCGCGAGCAGCGCCTGCTCGCCGGTCACGCTCGCCGTCGCTTCCACGACACGCCATGGGCCGTCGGGCGAGGACCCCCACCCCGAGTCGACCGTGCGATCCATGTCGTCGGCGATGACGGGAGCGTCCGTGGCATCGGCGGACTGTGCGAGGAGCGGAGCGTCGTCGGCCAGTGCCGACGCAGGAACGGCTGTCAGCGCCGTCGTGAGCGCGACGGCAGCGGTCAGCACTCCTGCGAGCATCGTGCGGGTGCGTCGCCGGGGCGGACTCGAAGTCTCGCGTGAGGTGCGGTCGAGGAGCGGAGTGGGCACGGTGTCACCGTCTTCTGGGGCAGATTCATGATCACCCCGCAGCTCCGCCGCAGTTTCAACCCCGGGCAGCAAAGTGCGAGTCCCCCTCGCAACTCATGAAGAATACCCCGGTCATCCCGGCGAAGACAAACGGAAACGGCGAGGCACCGATATACTTCGTCGCTTCCGCGACCCGAGGGGCCTCGGATGTCGCCTCAGTCGCTGTAGTACTCGCTGCGGTGACGATCCGGCCGGGCGCGGTTCAGAACCGTGCCGAGGATGCGGGCACCGCCCGACTCGAGCGACTTGATGCTCTTGGCGAGAGCGGCGCGGCGCGTCTTCGTCGCGTCGACCACGAGGATCACGCCGTCGGTCTGGGTGGCGAAGAGGTTGGCGTCGGCCACGCTGAGGATCGGCGGGGAATCGATGACCACGTAGTCGTACTCCGCTGCGGCGAAGTCGAGGAGCTGGTTCATGCGCGCCGACGTCAGGAGCTCCGCCGGATTCGGCGGGATGGTACCTGCGGGCAGGATATCGAGCGTGCTGTCGGCGACACTGTGCTTGGCGACCTCGAACTCGACTTCGTCCAGCAGCACGCTGGTCAGACCGATCGAGCCGTCGATGCCCGCGTGCTCGTGCGCCCGCGGCCGCCGCATGTCGGCGTCGATCAGCAGCACCGAGTTGCGCAGACCGGCGAGGGTCATGGCCAGGTTGACCGAGATGGTCGACTTGCCCTCCGCCGGCATGCCCGACGTCACCAGCAGCACCTTCACCCGCGAGGAGACGTTCGCGTAGGCCAGAGCCGAACGGATACGGCGGAACTCCTCCGAGGTGTGGCCGAGCGGCTCCTGCGCGACGGCGATGCCCCGCATGGCCAGGAGAGGCGACTTCGAGACGACGCCCAGAACAGGGTCGCCACCCGCCTCCGTCAGCGTCTCCTCGTTGCGCATACGGGTGTCGAGCACTCCGATGAGCACCGCGATGGCGAGGCCCAGGACGCCCCCGAGGAAGCCTCCGAGAAGGGCATCGCGCGGCTTGCTCGGCGTGAACTGGAACTCAGGCACGACCGCGTCGTCGATGACCTGCGCCGTGATCGTCGATTCGCCCTGCGGGTCCTTGGGCGCCACGTCCTTGACCACGATGATGAGCTGGTCCGCCACGGCATCGGCCAGCTCGGCCGCTGCCTTCGGATCATCCGTGATCCCCGTGATCCGCAACGTGACCGTGCTCTGGGGGATCGTGACCTCGATGTCCCTTGCGAGGGCTCGCGGAGTCGTGTCGAGCCCCAGCTCCTCGATGACGGGGTCGAGCACCCGCGAGCTGGTCGCCAACTGGGCGAACGACAGCATCTGGCTCTGCGTGTACACAGAGCCCTGGTTGAGGTCAGAGGCGCTGGTTCCCTGATTCAGGGCGAAGTACAACGAGGTCGTCGCCTGGAACAGGGGGGTCTGCAACGAGGCGTACCCGAAGGACCCTGCAGCCCCGACGACCGCGCAGAGCACGATCGCCCACCAGAACTTGCGCAACGAGCTGGCGATCACGCGCAGACTCACCCGGCTCTCGCCCATGACTCCCCATTCCCCCTGAGACTTCGATTCTAGAGGTGTTCGTTCCTGCGACCTCATGATTGTGCAGGGGGCTTCCCGACGAGGCGCTGCCGGTGCACGGGTCCGAGCCCGTCTTGGAGTGCTTCCTCTGACTGCTGCCCCCCTCTGCCGATCACGTCCGCGTCGCGCGCCCACGTGATCGCCAGGCCCACGCAGAACCAGAGGAACATGCTGTACTGCGTGATCAACGCCACCACCACGAGGCTCGGCAGCTGTCCGACGACGGCGATCGACGCCGGGCTCCTGGTCGAGCGTCGTACGGTCATGATCGCCGCGCAGACCAGGGCGGCCATGATCAGCAGTGTGGGGACGTACCCGTACCGGAGCAGAGTGAGGACGAGCGCGTTGTCGACGGAGCGCGCGAAGTAGCCGAGGTAGTAGTCCCCCGAGACGAGCGAGTGCCAGTCCCCCGGGTTGCCGAAGAGCTGCACCTGCTGGAGGAGCACCAGGAGATCGGTCCGGTAGTCCGCGCTGCCGCCCGCCTCGTCACCCGCCGCCCCGAAGACGGAGTCGATGATCGGGATGGCGATGGCGGTGCCGATGACACCGGCTGTGACGACGGCGACCCGGAACCGCGTGGACACCCCGACGATGAGGAACGTGGACAGCACCAGCGTGAGCACGAGGGTGAGCTGTCCGGCGCGGCTGAACGTCAGCACCGTCGCCACCGCGACGATCACCACGCCGCCGATCTTCGGGATCAGCCGCCACTTCGTCGCCACGATGAACGCCGACGACATCGCCAGCGCCGCTCCCAGGGCGATCGAGTGGCCGAACGCGCCCTCGACCCTCAGCACCCCGCCGCGTTCCTGGAGAGGACTCCAGGTGTCGTAGACCACGCCGGATCCGGGGATCAGGACGAAGGGATTGAGGGAGGTGAAGAACTCGATGATGCCGAGGACGGCTGCCACGATGGCGACGACCGCGATCGTCGACGTGACCCATTCCGGCGCGACCCGGGCGAGCACCACGCGTCCCCAGAGATAGGGGATGACCCATTCGAGCAGAGCGGCGACGAGCGACGGGAGATCGACCGTTCCGAAGCCGTACAGCCCGACGATCACGATGACGAATGCCACGACCCAGGCATCTGCGGCGCGCAGCGGGACGACCGACCAGTTGACGATGATCATCAGGGCGGTCAGCAGCGTGATCGCGGCCCAGTAGAAGCCGATGTTGACGCCGACCCAGAGCGGCACGAAGAAGAGGACGCAGGCCCAGCCCACGAACGCCGTGCGCGGCAGCAGCCTGAGCACGAACACGACGATGGCCACTGCTGCGATTCCTCCGACGGCGAGGAGCGCGATCGGAACAGCAGTGGCCATGCGTCAGGATCTTACTGGGGCGCGGTGACGCGGAACGAATCGAACGAGACGTTCAGGGGCGCCGTGGAGCTGCCCGACCGGTTGCCGCTGAGACCGACGGAACCCGCAGCGAGCGGAGTCGTGTCCGTCGCGTTGATCTGCCAGTTCGCGGGCTCTGTCGTGCCGGTCGCCCAGATCTTCGCCGAGATGGCGGTGGAGGCCGATCCGGTGACGGAGACCTTGAGGCTGTACGACGTGTTCGCCGCCCACACGAGTCCGGGTACCGCCTGCGTCAGCAGCACCGTTCCCTCGCGGTGGACCACGAGCCAGACGGTTCCGTCAGGACGGAGCCACGCACGGGCGAAGTACTTCCCGGCAGCGGTCTGCCTCGCGATCACGCCGACGTAGGCGCCGCCAGCGGCAGGAGCCTGGTCGACGCGGAACTGCGTCTCGAGGATCGCGTCGCCGATCGAGGTCGAGTTGAGCGTGGCGTGGCGGGTGTCCCCCGCGACCAGACTCAGCTTGCCCTGGCCGTCGGCGACGGTCGCCGCCGCCTGCGAACCGCCGGCGATCGTCCACGCTCCGCCCGTGACCGCGGTTCCCCAGCCGGGCCCCGCCGTGCGGTCGAACTCATCGCTCGCGAGCGCGGCCGGGTTGGGCTGAGGCTGCGGGTCGACCGGCGGTGCCGTGACCGTGACCTGCTGGGTCGCGGTGTGGGTGGCCCCCTTGTCGTCCGTCACCGTGAGGGTCACCGTGTAGGTGCCCGCCGCGGTGTACGCCCGCGAGCTGGTCGCCCCCGTGCCCGTCGATCCGTCTCCGAAGTTCCAGGCATAGGAGGCGATGGTGCCGTCCGAGTCGGTCGATGCCCCACCGTTGACGTTCACGGTCAGCCCCGTGGTCGTCGCCGTGAAGGCCGCGGTCGGCGGCACGTTCGGCTGCGGCTGCGGCTCCGGCTGCGGCTCGGGCTGCGGTGTCGCCGCCCCGAGGTTCTTCAGCGTGAAGTCGTCGAAGCTCGCCAGGTTGGTGCCGGTCGCGCTGCCTGCGCGGTAGGAGAAGACCGTCGGCGCCCCCGCGACCTGCAAGGCGGGCGTCGTGTCCGTCGTGGAGAGCTGCCAGTTGGCGGGCTCCGCAGCTCCGGCAGCCCACAGCTTCGCGCGGATGGTCGTCGTCCCGGACCCCGTCGTCTCCATGGCGAGGTTGAACGTGCTTCCCGCGGTCCAGGTGAGACCGGCGACGGCGGTGCTGGCGATCGCGGTTCCGTTGCGGTGGATCACGAGCCACGTGGTCCCGTCCGCCCGGTGCCACGCGAGTGCGCGGTACCCGTTGGAGCCGGAGCGACGTGCACCGAGTCCTTCGTAGGCCACACCCGTCGACGGGCCGGAGGCCAGCGTGTAGGTGATGCGCGCGGACGTGTCGAGGAGAGACGTTCCCTGCAGCAGCATCTCGCGCGTCTCACCCGGCGTGAGGTTCACCTTGCCGACGCCGTCGCCGACGGAGGTGACGGCGGCCGAACCGCTCATCGGCGCCCAGGTGCCGCCGATGTCGGCCGCGCCCCATCCGCTCGACACGACACGACCGAAGGAGTCGGACGCGGCGAACACCTGAGCCTGGACGGTCACGGACTTCGTGACGCTGGCCGATCCGCCGAGGCTGTCGGTCACCGTGAGCGTGATGTCGTGCGCACCGGGCTGGGCGTAGGTGTGACCGGCGGTCGCACCGCTGCCCGCGGCCGTGCCGTCACCCCAGTTCCAGGAGTACGACAGCGTCGCGCCGTCGGAGGCGCTCGAGCCCGCGGCCGAGACGTCCACGTTCATCCCCGACGCCGTCGCGGTGAAGGTGGCGACCGGGTTCGCGTGGGTCGTGACGGACTCCCGCGTCGTCGTCGCCGTGCCACCGCGGTTGTCGGTGACCGTCAGAGTGACCGTGCGCGTGCCCGCCGAGGCGTACACGTGGCTGGCGACCTGGCCGGAGGACGTCGAACCGTCGCCCCAGTTCCAGTCGTACGAGGCGATCGTGCCGTCCGAATCGGTCGATGCCGAGGCGTCGGCCGAGACCGAGAGCCCGGTGCCCGACAGCTCGAAGGACGCGGTCGGAAGGACGTTGGCCGCCTGCACCGTGACGGGGTTCTCCGTCGTGGTGGCCAGGCCGTTGCTGTCGGTCACGGTGAGCTTGACGGTGTACGTGCCCGCCGCCGTGTAGGTGTGCGACACCGTCTTACCCGTCGCGGTGGCCGAGTCGTCCCCGAAGTCCCAGCGGTAGCCGGTGATCGTGGCCGAGCCGGTCGGCGCGGACGTGCTGGCGTCGAATGCCACGGCGAGATCCGTCGGCGTCGAGGTGAAGGCCGCGGTCGGCGGCTGGAAGCCCTTGCCGATGCCGTAGTGGGTCTGCACCTGCGCGGCGGTGAGCGCGTAGGGGTACACCGCGACCTCGTCGAGAGCTCCCTTGAAGTTGCTCGAGCTCGGTGCGGAGGGCCAGCTGTTGAGGTTGTCCCCGCCGACACGCCAGTACCCGACGTAGTTCTCGGCGGTGGTCGCGCCGGCCGCGGACGAGACGAGCACGCCGTCGATGTACAGCTTCATGCCGTCAGCGCTCTGCGTGGCCACCGCATGGTGCCAGGCGTTGTTGTTCAGCGCCGTGGTGTTCTGGATCGTCTGCGTGCTGCCGTTGTAGGTGCCGAACACCAGACGCCCGTTGTTCGTCATGTAGAGATGACGGTCGTAGCTCGTGGAGTCACCCGAGGCCGCCGACCCGTAGCCGAGCAGCTTGCCACCGGTGGTGGTGTTGGTCTTGAACCACAGCTCCGTGGAGAACTCCGTCGATGCGGCGATCTTGTCGGTCGAAGAGGCTCGCCCCGACGAGGTTCCGCTGAACGTCGATGCGCCGGTCGCAGTGTTCTCCACGCCCGAAGCCGACGACGTCACGCCGGAGCCGAACACGGGAGGGTTCGCGCCCGCCCAGTCCTGCGCCGCGGTGCCCAGCGGGTAGTAGAGCTGCGGGTTGTCGGCCGAGATCGCGTTCGTGTAGCTCGAGACCGTTCCCGATGCGACCGTGACGCTCATGGCCTGGCTGCTGACGGTGTTTCCCGCGCTGTCCTTGGCGCTGACCGTGTACTCCTGCTGCGATCCCGGTGTCGCCGTCTTGTCCTCGAGGGTGACGGACGGCCGGTTCCACCACGTGCCGTTGGCTGTGGTCGTGGCGACCGGCGTGGCCGTGCCGGTGCGACGGAGCTCGTACGTGAGCGTCAGATCGTCGCGGTCCCAGTTGGCCGGGATCGACACCCGGACGCGACCGGGGATGAACGACTGCGCCGTGCCGGTCCAGTTCGCCGCCGCGAGACGGGGACCGTCCTTGGCTCCGCCAGGGGGGTTCGTCGAGAAGCGCACGAGTCCCTCGAAGCGGCCGTTGTTCACGGACCGGAACTCACCGCCGATCGAGATCATGTTGCCGGCGCCCGTGATCGACAGACCGGCCTGTCCCATGCCCGTCGTCACACCGACGGCCCAGTCGGGCGTCCAGGCGTAGGGCGACGGTGCAGGAGTGCCCGCCCAGTTCTTGTAGGTGCCGCCGGCTGCGGGCTGGTTGCCCAGCGAGCCGCGAGCATCCGCCGTGTACGCCTCCGAGTAGCGGTGCGTGCGCGGGTTCTGCTCCGGGTGCAGGCTCATCGTGCCGCACGCGTGCGTGTGGCTGGTCGTGTAGACGACCTTGCCGGTGGAGTACACGCCGTAGTGGTCACCGAGGCAGTCGGCGATCCAGCGGACCTGGCCCGTCCCTGCTTCCGCCGCGAAGGTCCCCTCCAGGTTTCCCGTGGCGGCGTCGGCGTAGACCCAGCCGGTGCCGTACACGGCCTTGTCGTCGGCGGCGAGACCGAAGATGCCGGCCTTGCCGGAGTTCGAGCCCGTGTTCGAGCCGTTCTTGACCGTCTGCGGGAGTGCCCAGGACGTGTCGACCGCGCCGGTCGCCTTGTCCAGTGCCACGGTTCCGCGCATCGTCAGGTCGCCGTTGACCTGCGAGAAGCGCCCGGCGGCGATGACGTTCTGCCCCGCGGGGTCCATGACCATCGCGTCGACTTGGAGGTCGGTCTGCGGCGCCCAGCTCAACAGGGCTCCGTTGGCGGCGTTGAAGCCGGCGAGGTTCTTACGGGCGGTGCCGTTGCCCTGCGTGAACAGCCCGCCCACGTAGACGCTGGTGCCGGAGGTTGCGAGGGCGTAGACACCGCTGCCGCCGATCGACGGGTTGAAGCCGGCCACGAGCTGGCCGGTCACGGCATCGAGGGCCGCGAAGTTCCAGCGGGCCTGACCGTTGACGGAGTTGAACGATCCGCCGATGTAGATGCGGCTGCCGTCCGGCGACGCGGCGACGGCCTTGATCACACCGTTCACCTGCGGCGCGAACGAGAGCAGCTGACCCGTGTTGATGTCGTAGGCGAGCACGTTGGAGCGGGCCGTCAGGCTCGTTCCCGGCGTGGCGAGCGGGGCCCTGGCGTTGTCGAACTTGCCGACCGCATAGACGGTCGACCCGATCATCGTCTGCGCCCAGACGTAGCCGTTGTCGATCTGCACCGTCGGAATCGGATCCGAGGTGACGACGTTGTCGTCACGCTGCAGCAGAGGCGGTGGGGTCGAGGGGACGTCTGCTGACGCCGCCTGCGCTCCCAGTGTCGTCATGCCTGCGACGAGCAACGCCGCCGTCACGACAGACGCGAGTGCGCTCAGCGCTCGCCTCGTGGTCGATGTGTTCCCCATAGTGACTCCCCAGCCGCCAGTTTTCTTCTTCGAAAATGAGTTAGTGCAATGAAAAACGAAAGTGATGCGAGTGATTACGTGCGCGTCAGGACAGCTGGCCGGCGAAGGTGGCCACCGGCTCGCCTGCGGCGTAGTTGACGCTGATCTTCACCGAGCGCCCCTGCGTCGGATCGAGCATGAAGACGTAGGTGCCGGTGGTCTTCGCGCCCGCGGCGACCTCACCCTGCAGGGGTTCGTTCGGGCCGGCAGTCGTGGAGACCCCGATGTCGCCGTCGTCCGTGACGAGACTGACGACCGCGGAGTCGACGCTCTGCGCACGCTTCGAGTCGTTGGCCACGGTCAGCGTGACGACCACGGCGGGTCCGGCGTACTCGCCGGGCGTCTCGGGCTTGATCGTCGTGGTCGAGATCTTGTCGATCGTGACGACCATGTCGGTGGAGAGGGAGATGGGCGCGTCGAGCGCTCCGTTCTCCTCTGTGAGCGCCGGGCCTTCCGTGGGCCCCTGGGCCTCGGTGTCGGCGGGCGGCGTCCAGTCGGTGGTGCTGGTGCCTGCCGGCGCCGGCGATTCCGAAGCGCTCGGCGCGGCAGCGGTGCAACCGGCCGTCACGAGTGCCAGCGCCACCAGAGGCGCGACGAAGATCGCGCGTCGTGAGCGCGAAGTGCCGTCCCCAGAACGGCATGATGAAACGTTGAACACTGCAGCTCCCCAGAACCCAGATTCCTCAATCCCGAAGCCCCCTCGGCTTCAGGTCCCCTTCAACCGCGCGGAACGCGGCGTCGGCTAATCCTAGTGTGAGGTCTGGAAAACCACAAGTGCCCGGTCAGGACGCGTGTCGACGATGGCCCGTGAGCTGTGCGAGGACCGTCGCGATGGCGGCATCGACCTCGTGGATCGTCTCCAGGTGACCGCGACTCCCGTGCCGATCGGCGATGCTCGTCGGATCGACGGTCCCCCGGGCCTGGAACAGCTGACGCAGGCGTGCCCCGGGGCCCCCAGGCGGTGTCAGCGGGACGGCGCGGGAACGTGCACGGTCGAGGTGCGCCACGTACTCCACCACGCGGTCGGAGGCGGAGGACGAGAAGCCCTCCCCCAGATGGGCGGCTTCCTTGATCGTGAACATCCAGTCACGCGAACGCGGTGCCATCCTCACCAGTTCGCCACGGATGTCGCGCGATGCGGTCAGCACGATGCTCGCCTGCTCGACCTGCTCGATCGTCACCGGCTGCGCCCGATGCTCCTGCGCCCAGGCCTGCCATTCCTCGTCCTCATGGACCGAGGCCACCGCCGCGCAGATCGGGTCGCCGGCGTTCGCCCGCACACCGGCACTGCTCACGGTGATGGGGGAATCCGCGCCGAGCCCGCGACGAAGAGCCAGCTCGGCCAACGGCGACCGGCACACGTTAGCCGCGCACACGACCAGGATCTTCTCGTGCGTCATGCGGAGGCACCGAGCCTTCCGATCTCGCGGAACCACTTCACCGCGGCGAGCGCGAGGAACAGGACAGCGGCCAGGCACAGAGCGCCGTAGCCGACGAGGAATGCCGGCGTCCACCCCCACAGCACGAACACGAGGCACACCAGCCCGAAGTCCGTCGGCAGCAGGATGAGCGAGCGCAGCAGGGTCCCGCCTCCTCGCTCGTGGGTCGACGCCACCGCGTGCTTGCCCTTGAGTAGATCGTTCAGGAGCATTCCCGAGAACGTGGTCGTGGCGACGATGCTGAACACGATCGGGATCAGCAGGAGAAGAGGCGTGTCGGGAAGCACCCGATAGAGCCCGATCAGCACGGCGAGGTGTAGGGAGGCGATCTTGAGCGTGTCGATGAAGTGATCGAGCCACTCGCCCTGGGGGCTTCCCCCGCCGCGCAGACGCGCCACCTGACCGTCGGCCGAGTCCCAGGCGTAGCCGAGCACCAGCAGCAGAGCGATCAGGAGGCCCATGGGCACGTTCACGGGGCCGAACGCGATGAGGCCGATCGCGATGAAGGAGTGCACCGCGCTGATGATCGACACCTGGTTCGGGGTGAGACCGATCCGATACGCGACGGCGGCGAGCACCCGACCGATGCGCCGATTGACGTACACCGAGTAGGCGGGCGCCCCACGAGCGTGCCCCTTCTGCGCGCGTGCGAGACGGTGATAGGCGTCTACGACCATTTCCTGCCCTTCTGGCCCGAGGTGTGCGTCCGCGCGATCCGTCGGGCTTCGCGCACACCGCGAAGATAGGCCCGGATCGGAGCGGGCGACTGGATCAGCTGTCGTCGGCCACCGCGGAGGATGACCTCCCTGGCGGTGCGCGGGATGGACCGGCGCCAGCGCTGCACGGCCTCGTCATCGAGATGGCGCACGGCGTAGAGCATCCGATTGCGGATGTTGTAGTAGTAGTAGCCCTCGGACTTGGCGCGTGAGGTCTCGGGCTCCGCGCGCTGCGTGCCTCCCTCGTCGTGCACGGCCCTGGCGTCCTCGACGAGGGCCAGCGATCCGCCGGCCGACACGACACGACGCGAGAAGTCGACGTCCTCCCAGTAGAGGAAGTATTCGTCGTCGAACCCGCCGGCGAGATCCCAGACCTCGCGCGTGATCCACAGGCAGGCTCCGCTCAACCATGGTTCGAACGGCTGGGTGTCCCCGGCGTCGCGCTTGCGGCGTGCGCGCATGGTGCCGTCGGCGAGCAGGAGATCGATCCCGGCGAACCAGGTCTTGCCGTCCGAGTCCGTGATGACCGGCGAGGCGAGGGTCGTGCGCTCGGCGTCGGTGGCTGCGGCCAGTCGGCGCAGCGACGCGCGATCGATGTGCGCGTCCGGATTGATCACGAGGACGTCGGTGGCACCCTCGGCGAGCGCGCGCGTCACCCCGATGTTGACCCCGCCGCCGAAGCCCGAGTTGGATCGCGGTTCGATCAGGAGCCAGCCGTGCGCGTCGGCGATCGTCGCGGCAGCGCGCCGTTCTTCGGCGTTCGACCAGTTGTCGACGACGATGACGAGCGCATGCTGATCGATCGCGCGCGCCTCGCGCTCCACCATCACCAGGTTGCGCTCGAGCAACCCCGCCGAGGCGTAGTTGACCACGACCACGGCAAGCCGTCCGTGCTCGATTGACACGCGATCCTCCCCCCGGATCCGGATCACGGATCGCCTCGGGTCGCCGGTCGAATTCCCCAGAGTCGCGACCGACGTCGACTCCCAGGTGAACGACTATACGCGAGAGCTTCCTCGACGAGCGGCTCAGGGGTTCACGATACGATGAGCCGGCGTCGGAGTCGAGGCGCGATACTGCCATGGGGATGGGGCGGATGACCAGGGGACCGGAATCGAACGACATGATCAGGGTGACGATCGGCGTACCCACGTACCGGAGGCCGGAGCTGCTCCGAGCGCTGCTGCGCACGCTTCCCGAGCGGATCGCCGAGTGCGCAGACCTCGGGGTCACGGTGGACGTGCTGGTGGTGGACAACGATCCCTCCGGCTCCGCCAGGGAGGTGGCCTCCAATGCGAGCGTCCCGGTCCGCTACGTCGTCGAACCCGAGCCGGGGATCGTCGCCGCTCGCAACCGCCTCCTGGACGAGTGCGCCGACCGCGACCTGCTGGCCTTCATCGACGACGACGAGGTCCCGCGAGAGCGGTGGCTCTCCGCGCTCATCGAGGTGTGGCGCGAACACGGCGCCGATGCCGTGATGGGGCGCGTGATCTCCGTCTTCGACGAGGACGTCGACCCGTGGCTCCTCGCATCCGGCACCTTCCGACGGCCGCCAAGGGAGACGGGCACCGTGCTCCAGGTGGCAGCGGCGGGCAACCTGCTGCTGGACCTCCGCTCCATCCGGCGGCTCGGTCTGCGTTTCGACCCTTCGCTCGGTCTCGGCGGCGGCGAGGACACACTCTTCTCCCGGCAGCTCGCCCGCCGAGGCGGCTTGATCGTGTGGTGCAACGAGTCCGAGACGGAAGACCTCGTCGTCGCCGCGCGCCTGAGCCGCGCCTGGGCGGCACAGCGCGCCTTCAGCTCGGCGAACGCGGGCACCCGCATCCAGCTCCAGCTCACCGACGGGAAGTTCCGCCGCGGGGTGCTGCGACTGCGGGCTCTGGTCGGAGGCGTGGCCCGTATCGTCGTCGGCGCCCTGCGGAGAGCCTTCGGCGCCCTGACCTCGAACATCACCCATCACGCCAGGGGAACCCGGCTCATGCACCGCGGACGGGGCACGATCGCCGCCGCCCTCGGTCGACGCTACGACGAGTACCGACGCCCATCGGAGGATGACGCCACCATGACCGTTCCCGGATCGACCATCCGCGTGATGCAGTCGTTGGGCGCTCCCCGTCCGACGACGAACCCGTACAACAAGATGCTCGACGAAGCACTGGGCTCGACCGAGGGCCTCACGCGTCTGCGGTTCTCGTGGGGCACTGCGCTGTTCGGGCGCTACGACGCCTTCCACTGGCACTGGCCGGAGGCGAAGCTGCACGGATCCACCTGGTGGAAGTCCACGGGCAAGTATCTGCTCACCGCCGCGCTCGTCTTCCGTCACCGCCTGTCGCGTCGGATCGCCGTGGTGCGCACGGTGCACAACATCGAGCTGCCGGACGACAACGCGCCGCGCCTGTGGCTGCTGCGTTTCATCGACCGCCACACCGACTACCGGATCGTCATCAACGAGACCACCCCGCTCGCGCCCGGCACGCCGCACAGCTTGATCCTGCACGGCGACTACCGCGGCTGGTACGCGAAGTTCCCCGCTGCGGAGAAGGTTCGGGGCCAGCTCGGCTCCTTCGGCGGGATCCGCCGCTATAAGGGCCTCGAGGGGTTCATCGACGCCTATGCGGAGGCTGTCGCGGTGGAACCGGCTTTGAGCCTGCGGATCGGCGGACGCCCGTCCACCCCCGAGCTCGGCGATGACCTCCGTGCACGGACGGCAGACCTCCCCGGAGTGAGCCTGCACCTCGACTTCCTGAGCGATGCCGAGCTCGTGCAGCTCGCGACGTCTTCCGACCTCATCGTGCTGGCCTACCGGTTCATGCACAACTCGGGCAGCGTGCTCGCCGCCCTGTCGATGGACCGACCCGTGCTCGTGCCCCGCAACGAGGCGAACGAAGCGCTCGGACGCGAAGTCGGTCAGGAGTGGGTGCTCATGTACGACGGAGACCTCGATGCTCCGACCGTGGTGGAGGCGTGGCGGGCGGCGACCACGCTGACGGGTTCGCCCGACCTCTCCCGACGGGACTGGGCCGATGCAGGCCGTGCCCACGCCGACGCGTTCCGCGCGGCCGTGCGAGTGAAGCGACGCGGCGCGAAGCGCTAGACGACGGTGGGCCGCGACGCGGTCACCTCGGGGTCAGCAGCCCCCGCACCAGGGCGGCGACCATCACTTGCGTGGTGAACTGCCGCTCGACCTCGATGCGCCCGTTCCGCCCGAGCTCGGCGGCGCGCTCGGGGTGATCGAGAAGACGGAGCAGCGCGAGGGCGAGCTCGGCGGGATCCTCAGCGGGAACGAGGTGACCGGTGCGCCCCTCACCGACGTACTGGCGCATCCCCGGGGTATCGGAGACCACGACCGGACGGGCCGTCGCGAGGGCTTCGAGCGCGACAGTCATCCCGGATGCGTGGAGGTTCTCCCTGGTCGGAACGACCACGACGCTCGCCGTGGCGTAGAGGTCACGCAGCTCGGCGTGCGGCAGATGGCGGACGACCCGCACCCCCTCCGGCGGGTCGAGGTCCGAACGGGTCTGCACGACCACGTCCGTCTCCGGACGGATGGCGAGCACACGCGCGAGCGCCGCGAAGAGAGTCGCCGGGTCGCGGTCTCTGTCGTTGCCGGCGCTGACGATGCACGGCCGCGCCGGGTAGGGCCTCGCGACGAAGAAGGAGCTGTCGATGCCGAAGGGCACCGCGAACACCCGCGTCTCCGTTCCCCCCAGCATCGTGCGCAGCGGCTCGACCTGCGCCTCGCTGAGCACCCAGGCGGCCTCCGCCCTGCGCAGCATCGCCAGCATCCGCTCCGGTGCTCCGTCTGTCTCGGCCATGTCGGTGAGCCAGATCACGCCGGTGGCGAAGCGATCCCGCGGGTGCGTGGTCTGCATCCGATAGGCCGTGTTCTCATCCCAGGTGAGCGCGAGACCGCGGGCGGGACGCGGCCCCAGGGAGAGTCGCGAGCGAGCCCGTGCGATTCTGCTCGGCGGGGCGAGGTCGACCACCTCCACGGCCGCGTGGTCGCGTAGCGCATCGAAGCCGTACGGCCAGACACTGGGCACCTCTCCCCTGGCGTGGCTCTGCTCCCAGGCGCGCGCCGACTGTTCGGCTCGATGCGCCCAGGTGAGAGTCAGGGAGGGACTGCCCTCGGATTCCACGAGCCAACTATGGACCTCGCCACGGATCCTGGCAAGAGAGAAGTTCCGGAGACCGCTTCGCTCTGCCCTCGAGCCCCGCCTTCGCGCTCCGGCGCTAGAGCTCGCCGGGCTTCATCACCTCGGCGTCGATCGCCCTGATCACGCGTTGCGCCGCGGTGTCGGTGGGCGGCTCGACGCCGACCGCATGGTCCTTGCTCCGACGCTTCGGCGCGTACACGACGAGCGAGTGGAACAGGAACCGGGCGAAGAACGCCACGATGAGCGAGAGGCCTGTCGCGACGACGCTCGAGATGTGCCACGACTCGACCATCAGCGCCATCACCGGGATGCGCAGAGCCGCCTCGACGTTGTTGAAGGCGAAGGAGCTGGCGAAGCGGATGCCGAGACCGCGGGCATCCGTGCGCATGTCGGCGAACACGAACCGCTCCTGCAGCAGGAAGTTGCCGACGATCGTGACCTCGGCTCCGATGATCGCCGCCCAGATGTACGGCACGCCCGCGGCCGTCAGCACCCACATGATGCCGAGGTTCGCTGCTGCTCCGATCACGCCGATCAGTGCGAACAGCGACATCTTGCCGAAGCGCAGTCGCGCGAGGTGCTCGAGGAACATCGCCCCCTGACGCAGGCTCGCCTTCGAGGTGCCGTGGCGACGCTCGGCGAACTCCATCGGCACCTCGGTGATGCGCATGTCGTTGCGGGCCAGGATCTCCAGGAGGATCTTGAAACCGCGAGGCTGGAGCGTGGAGAGGTCGAGGCGCGCGCGGTCGACGAGGAAGAAACCGGTCATCGGGTCGGTGCTGTGGGCCAGGCGGATCGGGAACATGGCCCTGGTGAGCCAGGTCGCCACGCGGGAGACGCCGAAGCGCACCGCCGTGCCGAGACCGCTCGTATCCCCTCCGCCGACGTAGCGCGACGCGGCGACGACATCGGCGTCCCCCTGCGCATACCGGGCGAGGAGGGCGGGGAGGAGCTCGGGCGGATGCTGGAGATCGCCGTCCATCACGATGCAGACGTCGGCCGCGGCAGCCCCGAGCCCGACGACGACCGCGCCGCCCAGGCCCCCGGTGTTCTCGGAGCGGTGGAGCACGCGCACGGGGATCGGCGCGTCCGCCGCGACCCTGGCGATCTCGACTGCCGTATCGTCCGTGCTGTCGTCGACGAACAGGATCTCCGCGTCCCACCCGTCGAGCGCTGCGGCCGTGCGCGCCACGAGCTCGGCGACGTTGTCGCGCTCGTTGAACGTCGGCACGATGACCGTGACCCGTGCCCCCACGTCCGCCCCCTGTCCCTCACGCGCATCGCGTGCGGCCTCCATCGTTCCACGGGTTCCTATGCGGAAGGAAACCCGAACCTGCTAGACTCTCGAACCGCGGCTGTGGGAGTCGCGGAGCGGATGGGGATCCGCTTACTGGGGAATTACTGATCTGGGGAGATCATGGGGACGCGTATCGGCTATGCCGTTGGTGCTTTCGACCTGTTTCACGTCGGGCATCTGAATCTACTTCGTCACGCCAAGCAGCACTGCGACATTCTGATCGCCGGTGTCGTCAGCGACGAGATGCTGCGTCAGGTGAAGGGCATCGAGCCCGTCATCCCGACCGCGGAGCGTGCGGAGATAGTGAAGCACATCTCGTTCGTCGACGACGTCTACGTCGAGACGACGCCTTCGAAGATGGACTCGTGGCGCGACGTGCAGTTCACGCACTTCTTCAAGGGCGACGACTGGCGCGGCACCGACAAGGGCCTGCGCTTGGAGCGCGAGTTCGCCGAGGTCGGGGTCGAGGTCGTGTACTTCCCGTACACGGCGCACACGTCGAGTTCGTCGCTGCGCCGCGCCCTCGACGCGATCACCGCCGGGGCGAACGCTCCCGCCGTCGCCTCGGTGCGCTGAGCGCCTGAGCGGTCACCGGGGTCACCCGGTCGATCCGCCCGGTCTGCCTTCGCGCGGCTCTGTCTGCCTTCGCGCGGCTCTGTCGGCCCTCGCGCGGCTCAGTCGGCCCTCGCGCAGCTCAATTGGCCCTCGCGCAGCTCAATTGGCCCTCGCGCAGCTCAATTGGCGACGCCGAGGAGGCTCCGCGCCATGCGGGCCACGTGCGGTGGCGTGTGCGGCCCGAGCCAGACCGTCCACTGCGAAGGCGGCTCGCTGCAGGCCCATTCGACGCACCAGGCATGCACCGCGTTCGCAAGCCTCTCTCCTCGCGTGTGGGCCCTGGTACCGTCTCCGCGAACCAGCCACCGCACCGACACCCCGTCGGGGACGTCGATGTGTCGGAGCTGGATACGCGCCGCCGCCTCGAGGATGACGACCCCCTGGGCGTCCCACGGCAGCCGCGCGGCGATGCGTGCGATGAACCCGGCATCGGCCGCATCGCCGGCGATGAGCACGGCACCCTCGATGTCGTCCCAGTCGGGGTCTTCCAGGTGTTCGCATGCGCCCATGCCCCCAGTGTAAGTAAGGGCACCCTTACTTACAAGAGATGGATCCGATGCGGCGCTCCGTCTCGGCGCTAACGCGCTCTCCCTCACCTCGTCAACCACCTGTGCCGTGGCGCTCAGCGGGAGCATCCTGCTGGCGTGAACAGACCATCGTCACGCCGCGAACGCTTCCAGCCGCGGGCGGCCTCGATCCTCGGCGCCCTGCTCCTGGCGACCTCGCTCAGCGGCTGCGGCGTCACCGTGCCCGCCGACCCGGACGGAACGCTGAGCACCGTGTCGGGCGGCGAACTGCGCGTCGGAACCGCGCCGGACGGCGACCTCGTCCATGTCGACGGTGGTGCGCCGAGCGGGAGCATCGTCGACCTGGTGGATGAGTTCGCCTCGAGCATCGACGCAGAGACCGACTGGACGGTCGCCTCGGAGGAGACGCTGGTGTCGATGCTCGAGGACGGCGAGCTCGACCTCATCGCCGGAGGTATCACCTCAGACACCCCGTGGGTGGACAAGGCCGGCGTGAGCCGTGGATACACGCAGATCCAGGGGGCGAACGGTCGCGAGATCGTCATGCTCGTCCCGCTCGGCGAGAACGCGTTCCTGACGAAGCTCGAGACCTTCCTCGACGAGGAGGTCGGCGGATGACCGAGACCGGGCAGTTCGGGCGCACCACCCTGCCGCCGAAGCAGCAGCGCGCGATCCGCAGCGCGGTGAAGTGGGAGATCTTCACGATCGTCTACACGTCGATCACGATCGCCGTCATCGCTCTCGTGGTCGGGGAGTCGCAGGCGATGCGGACCGCGTGGATCGAGGACATGCTGTCGCTGATCCCGCAGATTGCGTTCCTCACGGCTCTGCTCCTCGTGCGGCGTCGACCGACAAGGAAACACCCGTACGGCCTGCATCGCGCCATGGGCGTCGGCCACCTCGTCGCGGGTGTCGCGCTCCTGGCCGTCGGTCTGAACCTCGCCGTCGAGGCCATCACCGGACTGGTCGCCGCCGAGCACCCGACGATCGGCACGGTGCAGTTGTTCGGGCAGACCGTCTGGCTGGGTTGGCTCATGGTCGCCGTGATGGTCGTCGTCATCATCGGCCCCGTGTTCATGTACGGCCCGGCCAAGTCGAAGCTCGCCCCCGTGCTGCACAACAAACTCCTCTTCGCCGACGCCGACATGGCGAAGGCCGACTGGCAGACCACGGTGGCATCGATCGTCGGGGTGCTCGGCGTGGGTGTCGGGCTCTGGTGGCTGGACGGCGTGGCGGCGCTCTTCATCTCGCTCGGGATCATCTGGGACGGCTTCCGCAACACGAGGACGGCCGTGGTCGATCTGATGGATCAGCGCGCGCGCACGTACGACAGCAAGCACCCGCATCCCCTCGCCGCCGACATCGTGTCGTATCTGCGCAGTCGCCCGTGGATCGCCGAGGCAGGGGTGCGCATGCGCGATCAGGGTCAGGTCTTCCACATCGAGGCCTTCGTCGTGCCGCACCGACGCAAGGTCGCGCTGCATGATCTGACCGCGGTCGCCGAGGGGATCACCGACATCGACTGGAAGATGCAGGACGTCGTGGTGGTGCCGGTGGAGAGACTGCCCGACGAAGCGGACACCGGTCGATGAACGCCCAGCCGCCACTCAGCGCCAGCCCCTCCGGGCGGCCGTAGGCTGGGTGCATGACTTCTCCTGCCTCCGACACCATCACGATGTTCGGCGCCGACTGGTGCCGCGACTGCATCCGCACCAAGAAGCAGCTCGACGCGCTCGGGGTGGAGTACACGTATGTCGACCTCGTCGCCGAGCCCGCGGCCGCAGACGTCGCGAAGGAGATCTCGGGCCGTACCAACATCCCCGTCGTCGTGTACCCCGATGCCTCGCACCACGTGGAGCCGTCGAACGCCGACGTCGAGTCGAAGCTGCGCGAGCTCTCGCTGATCTGATCCGGCCGCATCGCGCCGCTACACTGGCGCGATGAGCACCGAGGCTCGGCCCGAACGAGCATCAGTCCGCCTGTCTCCCCGCACGATCGTGCTGTACGCGATCGGCTCGCTCGGCACCGGCGGCTATGCCACGTTGCCCGGGCTGGTGCTTACCTACTTCCTCACGGACAACCTCGGCGTCGCCGCGCTCGCTGCGGGGATGATCGTGACGGCCGCGAAGATCTGGGATGTGCTGATCGATCCGCTGATCGGCGCCGCATCCGATCGTCAGCTCGCCCGCACCGGATCGCGTCGCGGTTTCATGGTCACCGGCGCGCTCGCACTCCCCGTCTTCTTCGCCCTCACGTTCGCGGTACCGCCGTCGTGGGGTCCGACCGCCGGAGCGATCAGCGTACTGCTGGCCTTCCTCGCGACCGCGACGGCCTTCAGCCTCTTCCAGGTGCCGTACGTCGCTCTGCCGGCTGAACTGACCGGCAATTACGACGAGCGCACACGTCTGCTCGGGTGGCGCGTGGTCGTGCTCACGGCGGCCATCCTGTTGTTCGGCGCCGGCGGCCCGGCGTTGCGCAACGCCGGTGACGACCCCGTCATGGGCTACCTCCTGATGGGCATCGCCTCCGGGCTCGTGATCGGCATCGGGATGCTCATCGCCTCCCGCACAGCGGGCGTCGCCGCCGAACGCGGCGCGGTCACGCCCGGCGCGGCCGTCGCCGCATCCACGTGGCGTGATCAGTACATGTCGGGCTTCCGGGCACTCGGACGCAGCCAGCCCTTCCGCGCGCTGCTGGGCACCTTCGTCCTGCAGGCCCTCGCGACCGGGACGATGCTCGCCGGCGCGCAGTACGTCGCCACGTGGGTGCTGCGCTCGGAGGATGCGGTGACGTTCGTGTTCGTCGCGCTCGTGGGCCCGGCGCTGCTCGCGACCCCGGGGTGGACGGTCATCGCCCGACGCGTGGGCAAGGAGCGGGCCTTCGCGATGGCCAGCGCGCTGTTCACGGCTGCTGCCGCATCGCTCGTCGTGGCCGTGTGGTCGCCCGGCCTCTGGATCTACGCCTCGGTCGCCGTCGCCGGCATCGCGTACGCGGGGCTGCAGTCGCTGCCGATGGCGATGCTTCCCGATGTGATCTCGCACGACGAGCGTACGAGCGGGGCAGGGCAGGCCGGCACGTTCACCGGCATCTGGACCGCCGGGGAGACGGTGGGGTTCGCCCTGGGCGCGACGGCGGTGTCCCTGACCCTTGCAGCGACCGGGTACGTCTCGACCGTCGCCGGCACCACCGTCGAGCAACCGGCGGCCGCGGTGACGGGCATCGTCCTCAGCTTCAGCATCCTGCCCGCCGTGTTGATGGCCGGCAGCCTGGTGACGCTCCGCCGCTACCGACTGCGCCGCGCGGACATCGATGCCCTCGAGACCTCCGACGCCTAAGCTGGGATCCCGTCCGAAGGAGACGTCGATGACTTCTGCGAGCACAACCGCCACCTCCCCAGCGGCCGCCGCTGCCGACTCGAAGAGCGCGTCGAAGGGTGCGCCGAAGAACGAAGCGCCGGGGCTGGGCGAAGGCGAACGGGAGCGGCTCGACACCGCTGTCGACGCCCTCCAGGTCGGAGCGCGCACGTGGTCGGCGCTCACGGTCGCCCAGCGGGTGACGCTGCTGCGGGCGGTTCGGACGAGCGTGGCCTCGACGGCCGAGGACTGGGCGAACACGGCCGCATCCTCGAAGGGCCTGGACGCGCGCCATCCCCTCCGCGGCGAGGAGTGGCTGAGCGGTCCCTACAGTGTGCTCGGTGCTCTCGACGCCTACATCGAGACGCTCTCCCGTCTCGCGAACGGTGCCAACCCCCTCGACGGGATCTCCATCGATCGCGCACCGGGCGGACGCACCCGCGTACACGCCTTCCCTCTCACGGGCATCGACAGGTTCCTGCTGTCCGGATTCACGGGCGAGGTCTGGCTGGAACCGGGGATCACCCCGGGAGCGGCACGCGCATCAGCCGGTCTCGCGCAGCGCACGCCCACCGAGTCGGGCGGCGTCGGCCTCGTGCTCGGCGCGGGGAACGTGACCTCGATCCCGGTGCTCGATGTGCTCTACGAACTGCTCGCCCACAACCGCACGGCACTGCTCAAGGTGAACCCCACGCAGGACGCGCTGGTGCCCGTGTACAAGCGCGCGCTCGCGCCCCTCATCGAGCCCGGCTTCCTGCGCATCGTCCGCGGCGGGCCCGCCACCGGCTCGTATCTCACCGGTCATCCAGGCCTCGTGCACGTGCACATCACCGGCTCGGCGGCGACGTTCGACACCATCGTCTGGGGCCCGTCGAAGGGTGACGGCGCATCCGCGACGAAGCGACGTCGACGCGAGAACCGTCCACTGCTGAAGAAGCCGATCACGGCAGAGCTGGGCGGCGTCTCGCCGATCATCGTGGTGCCTGGCGCGTGGACCGACGCCGACCTCACCTACCAGGCCGAGCACATCGTGACGATGCGCCTGCAGAACTGCGGTCACAACTGCATCGCGGGCCAGGTCGTGATCATGTCGTCCGACTGGGACCAGGCCGACGCCTTCCGCGCAGCCCTGCGACGTGCGTATGCGAACGCCCCCGAGCGCCCGATCTGGTACCCGGGATCACCCTCGCGGATGGAGCTCGCGACCGACGCCTACCCCGATGCCCTCGTGCTCGGCGACAGACTGCTCGTCGAGATCGATGCCGACGACGATCCGACCGCCCTGGAGAACACCGAGTACTTCGCACCGGTGCTGGGCGTCGTCACCGTGCCCGGCACGGGCCAGGAGTTCCTCGACGCCGCTGTCGCCCACGCGAACGACAGACTGCAGGGGACCCTCGGCGCGAACCTGCTGATCGACCCCGCGACCGAGAAGTCGCTCGGCACCGGCTTCGAACGGGCCATCGCCGCGCTCCACTACGGCTCCATCGCGATCAACGGCTGGACCGCATTCGGGTTCATCACCCCTACCCTCACCTGGGGCGCGTTCCCCGGCGGCACGATCGACGACGTCGGGAGCGGCATCGGCGTCGTGCACAACGCCCTCCTGCTCGACGGGGTCGAGCGCTCCGTGCTGCGTGGCCCCTTCCGCCCGTTCCCGCGGTCGCTCCCGATCGCGAACGGGGGCGGACGCCTCACCATCCTGCCGAAGCCGCCGTGGTTCGTCTCCTCGCGGACCGGCGCCGCAGTGAGCGAAGGGCTGACCCGCTATCGGGTGGACGGCCGCATCAGCGGACTCGTGAAGACCCTGATGAAGGCGCTGCGGGCCTGACGGTCAGCGCTCCGCGCGGGCGAATCGGTCCGTCGCCGCCCGGAGCGCCTTCTGCGTGCCGGGTTCCGTGGCCGCGTGGCCGGCGTCGTCGACCACGACGAACTCCGCCTCCGGCCAGGCACGGTGCAGATCCCACGCGGTCATCATCGGCGTCGCGACATCGTGGCGCCCCTGCACGATCACCGTCGGGATGTGCCGGATGGCGTCGACTCCGGCGATCAACTGGCCCTCTTCCCACCAGCCCCGGTGGACGAAGAAGTGGTTCTCGATGCGGGCGAATGCCGTGGCCTTGTCGGGATCGGCCATCGCCTCGATCTGCGCCTCGTTCGGCGTCAGGGTGACGGTCGCCGCTTCCCAGGTGGACCAGGCGATCGCTGCCGGGACGTGCACAGCGGGATCGGGATCGAACAGACGGCGGTGGTAGGCCTCGATCATGTGCGAGCGCTCCAGCACCGGGATGGGCTCGATGAACTGCTCCCAGAGATCGGGGAAGAGCGCCGCTGCTCCGCCCTCGTAGAACCACTCGAGCTCGACGCGACGCAGCGTGAAGATGCCCCGGAGCACCAGCTCGGTCACGGCTTCGGGGTGCGCCTGCGCGTAGGCGAGGGCCAGCGCGCTTCCCCACGATCCTCCGAACACCTGCCACCTCTCGATGCCGAGGTTCTTACGCAGCAGCTCGATGTCGGCGATCAGGTGGGCCGTCGTGATGTAGCGGAGGTCGGCGTCGGGAGCACTCGCATGCGGGGTGCTGCGTCCGCAGCCGCGCTGGTCGAACAGCACGATCCGGTAGCGCTTCGGGTCGAAGAACCGCCGCTGCCAGGGGGACGTCCCGCTGCCGGGGCCGCCGTGGAGGAAGACCACGGGCTTGCCGTCGGGATTGCCGCTGACCTCCCAGTAGACGCGGTGGCCGTCGCCGACGAGCAGCTCCCCGGTCTCGTACGGCTCTATCGGTGGATACAGTGCATCCGTCTTCTTCATCATCGGTCCCCCGGCCGGTCGTGCTGACTACATCGTCAACGGTAGCGGACGTTCTCGCGCCTGTCCGGTATCACGGATCCAGCTGATCGGCGGGCAGGGTCAGCACCTGCGCGCACACACCCAGACCGTTCTGGTAGCCCTCGGCGAACCATCGCTTCCTCTGTTCGCTGGAGCCGTGCGTCCAAGTCTCCGGATTCGAGAAGCCGGACTGCTCCTGGATGTGGTCGTCGCCCACGGCCTCTGCCGCGTTCAGCGCGTCCTCGATCTGCTGCTCCGTCGGCTTCTCCAGGTACGGATTGCCTTCGGCGTCCTCCTGCTCCGTCATCCGCCCGAGCCACCCGCCGGCGTAGCAGTCGGCCTGCAGCTCGATGCGCACTCCGTTGCTGCCGGGGCCCGTTCCGTTGTTCGGGTAACGGTCCATATCGCCTGTGATATTCTGGATGTGGTGCCCCCACTCGTGGCCCACGATGTAGAGCTGGGCGAGATCACCGGCCGAGGCTCCGAACTGCTGCTGCATGAGCTGGAAGAACGTGGGGTCGACGTACACCTTCTCCTCCGGTGGGCAGTAGAACGGCCCGACGGCGTTGGAGGCGGTGCCGCACTGCGTCGAGGTCGCCCCGTCGACGACGATCATCTCCGGCGCGCGGTAGCCCTCGACGTTGTCGCTCCAGAAGGCATCGAGGGCGACCTGCGCACCCGCCATGCGGCAGTCGACGTTCGCGTTGGCATCGGCCCCCGTGTCGCAGTTCTCGATGGCCGATCCGCCGGCCGGCTCGCTGCCTCCGCTCGGAGCGCCGCCGCCGACCAACCCGCTGAGGTCGATGCCGAGCAGAGGACCGGCGATGAGCGCGATGAGCGCGAGCACTCCCACGCCGGAACCGCCGGCGATGGCCGCTGTGCGGCCGCGTCGACGCGTGGTGTTGCCCGAGATGTCGGCATCGGGATTGAAGGTCATGCGTCGAGATTACTCCGAGCAGAAGCATGTCGAACGGACGTAGGCTCGGGGCATGACGACCACGATCACCATCACCGGCGCGGGCGGACAGATCGGCTACGCACTCCTCTTCCGCATCGCGGCCGGAGACCTGCTCGGGCCGGACGAGAAGGTGCGGCTGCGACTGCTGGAGATCCCGCAAGGACTCGGTGCGGCGGAGGGCGCAGCACTGGAGTTGCAGGACGGCGCGTTCGGCCTGCTCGAGCACGTCGAGGTGACCGATGACGCGGCGGTGGGCTTCGACGGATGCGACCTCGCCCTGCTCGTCGGCGCTCGCCCCCGCGGCCCCGGCATGGAGCGGGCCGACCTGCTCGCGGCCAATGGCGGCATCTTCGGCCCCCAGGGTGCAGCCATCGCCGCGAACGCGGCCGCCGGTGTCCGGATCACGGTGGTCGGCAACCCCGCCAACACCAACGCGCTGATCGCCGCAGCCTCCGCCGACGGCGTGCCCGCCGAGCGGTTCACGGCTCTGACGCGCCTCGACGAGAACCGCGCGCGGGCCCAGC
This sequence comes from Microbacterium sp. R1, assembly GCF_015159725.1. Classification (NCBI taxonomy): domain Bacteria; kingdom Bacillati; phylum Actinomycetota; class Actinomycetes; order Micrococcales; family Microbacteriaceae; genus Microbacterium; species Microbacterium sp. R1. The sequence continues at coordinate 128,645 of NZ_JADDUD010000007.1, forward strand.
TCGCGCTGACCCTCGGCGTGCCGGTGCACACGGTTCGGCGGGTTCCCATCTGGGGCAACCACTCCGCGACGCAGTTCCCCGACATCTCGCATGCGACGGTCGGTGGCCGCCCCGTGCTCGAGCCGCTCGAGCAGATCGTGGGCGACGTGACCACCTGGCTCGACGAGACGTTCATCCCTCGCGTCGCCAAGCGTGGAGCCGAGATCATCCAGGTGCGGGGGTCCTCGTCCGTGGCGTCTGCTGCGAGCGCGACGATCGACCACGTGCGCGACTGGGTACACGGCACCGACGACTGGACCTCGGCCGGCGTCGTCTCCCACGGTGAGTACGGGGTTCCCGAAGGCCTGATCTCGTCGTTCCCGGTGCGTTCGGTCGACGGCGAGTGGCAGATCGTCGAAGGGCTGGAACCGACGGACTGGGCACGTACCAGGATCGATGCCTCCGTCGCGGAGCTGGTCGAGGAGCGTGAGGCCGTTCAGGCGCTCGGTCTCTTGTGAATCCGGTCACCGCGACGCACGACGACAGGGCAGAATGGATGCCGGAGGTGCGCGATGAGCGAGACGATTGATCCCACGAAGACCACGGCATCGGTCGATGCGGCTCTCACGAGCCCCCTGCATCTGCCGCATGATGCCGCAGCGTGCCCGAAGTGCTTCACCGAGCTGCAGCAGAACCGCAACTTCTGGACGGCACGGCCCGACGGTTCGCGCCTGGTAGGCCTCGTCGTGTCGCGAGAGGGCATGCCGTCGGTCGTCCAGCAGCGCGAGGACCTCACTCGCTTCGGCGTGCCGATCGAGGGTTTCCGCCACCCGGCACCCGACATCCTGGAGAGCTGGAACGACCGCCTCGCCCGCCTCATCTCGACGCTGCGCACGGGCGACGTCGTCGTGGTCGTGAACATCAAGGCGCTCGGCCTCGACGCCGACGAGGGCGCACGCACCGTCGCCGAGCTGCGCAAGCACGGCATCATCGTCAAAGTGCTGAACCACGACGCCCGGCACCTGGCCGACGCGGCCGCCGCCCACTGACGGGCGACGATTCCTACGGCGTGGGCTTGGGCGTCGGGCCGAAGGCCGGCTCGCCGGGTGTCACACCGAAGAACAGCGGATCGCTCGGCGACTCCTCGCGCGGCAGGTACCCCTCGGAAAGGTTCGCATCACCGAAGAGCAGGTCCCCGAGCTCGTAACGGTCGCCGGGCCAGCACTTGGTCGTCGCCGTCACGAGCACGTTGCCGTTCGTGATGAACGTCACCGTCAACAACGAGAAGTCACCCTGCTCGCGCACGATCACATCACTCGACTGAGTCTCGCCCGACCCCAGATCCATGCCGTCGAGCTCGTAGCCCGCATCCGTGAGGTACTTCTGCACAGCGACGGATCGCTCGGCATGCTGCTCCGGGTCCACCTCCGTCGATCGGGCGAGAGAGAACTTGTAAGAACCGTCCGGGCATCCCGCCCCCGAAGGCTCCATGCCGAATGAGCCCCCTGGAGCCTCCCACGGGCCGTCGAAGATCAGCGCCTGGACGCCGTTCGTGACCTCCCGATAGTCGAGGTAGTGCTGCTTCGCCTGGGCGACGAGCTCGTCGCCGGTCGGGGTCGCCATGCCGTCTCCTTCATTCGTGCACCCGGTGAGGGCGAGCGCGAGCACCGCCACCGCCGCGGTGATCCGCCAGCGCTTCCCCATCCGCCCGCCCCTTGCTGCCGTTGCCACCACGGCTCAGTTCCACGCCTGGCCGTTAGCCACGATGTAGGCAATGTTACGGAAGGATTCCGAATCGCGAGCGAGGTACCCGTTGTCTTCTTCCCACCAGCCCCAGATACTGTTGCCGCCGTCGTGCGCCGCGTGGCCCGGGGTTCCGAGGCCGTCCTCGGTGCCGCCGCCCACTTTCGGCACGGTGCCGCCGTCGCTTTCGAAGCTGATCGCTCCCGGCAGCTCTTCGGGGTTGGTGCCGTGTCCGAAGGAGCTGTGCTCACCGTAGCGGGCGACCAGATCGCCGGGAGCCCGCGACGCGTAGATCTGCGTGCCGGAATAGTCCATCGGATCATCTCCGGTCCACGTCTGGTGGTAGCCGTCCGGCACTCCCGCCGAGCCGACCGCGATCAGATTGTCGACACCGAGGTTGTCTGGGGATCCACCAACCGCCAGGAAAGCGGTCGTGCTGCCGTACGAGTGCCCGATGACGGAGGTGGTGACGCTCGACGACACCTCGTTGTCGAGCCCTCGCAGCGTGGTGCTCAGAGTCGCGGCCCCCTCTGTGGCGCTGCCCATCGTGTGCTCGGTGAGAAGGTTGGGCGAGTCGTATCCGTACCAGGCGATCGTCGCCGACCTGGTCCCGTCGTTGTACCCGTCGGCGAAGAAGTTCAGGTCGCGTGCGCTCTGCCCCCATGCCTCGAGGTCTCCGAGGCCCGAGAACATCCCGCCGACGAGCACGTTCACGTTGGTGACACCTTTGAGCGGGTCGACGGGGTTCCCGTTCTCATCCTGAATGGTCACGCCGTACATGACGGCAGCGGTGGCTTGCGGCTGCTCGAACGGGTTGAACATCAGCAGCTGCCCCTGGAACCGGTTGATCTCGATACCGAGGTCCTTGAACTGCGTGTCCAACGGCTCGCCGTAGGGTCCGGCGTCGATCACTCGTTCATACGCCGTCCTGTTGGCGAGCATGCGGTCGAGGTAGGGCACGCCTTCGAGGTTTCCGATGAAGCCCGGATACGTGAGACGGAGCGCATCGCGCTGTGCATCGGTGAGACCGTCCCAGATCTCCGTGACCTCGGCAGGGGTGTCGGCGTTCGCCAGCGCGTCGATCGCCGAGAGGGTCGAGTCACTGAGGGTCGAGCCATCCGAACGGACGAGTCCGGCGATCGCTGCACCATACGCCTCGTCCCAGAGCGCGTATGCGGCTTCCCAGCTCTCCCAGAGGCCTTCGAGGGCGCTACGGGTCGTGGCGAGCGAGCTCTGCGCGTCGGTGACGTCCTGTTCCGCGGTCGAGCGCGTGCCGGCGTCGTCGTCGGGGGTGCACATCTGCTGCTGGGACTGTGCGCTCTCGAGATCGGCGACCGCCGCCGCGTGCGCCGCATGCGCGGTCTCGATGTCGTCGATCAGGTCGTTCGCGGTTCTGGCGTGCGTCGCGACAGCCTCACCGTAGGCCCGCACGACGTCGGCGATGCGTCCGAGTGAGGCGATGGTGGGGTTCATCCGATTGGCGAGCAGCCCCGATTCACGCTGCACCAGAGTGATGCTCTGACCTCGCCCCTCGAGGCCGCCGTCGATGTTGCGCAGCACGATCTGCGCGTTCCCTCCGGCGTCCGTGAGCTTTCCGAGATCGGCGTGGATCCCTTCGAGCTGCCCGCTGTCATACTCGATCTCCTCGAGCGTCCACCCGCGGTTAGGAGAGGTCAGCGACATAGTCGGCATCCCATCCGCTGCCCAGTGAGACGTCGAGGTCTTCGAACGACTCGTTGATGCTCGTCAGCCGATCGGTGACGCCGATCCCCGCGAGATGCTGCGCCCGCGCCTCAAGCATCGCCTGCCCCAGCGCGTTCTCGAGCATGACCCGCAGGCCTGTGCGCCCCGCGGGATTGCCGACGCCCGTGTCGCGCGCGGCGATGTCATTGGCGTACATGACGTAGTCACCGATCGAGAAGCTGATCTGCAGGACGGCGCCTTCGAGTGCGCGCTTGTCGATCTCGACGTCTGACATGGCTTCCCCCCGGTTCTGCCGCGATCCACCATAGCCGGACGCTCGCCCTGCGCCGATGGGGAGAACTGCCCATCAGCCCGTGATCTCCGGACCACAAGGCGCGAAGAAGGGGCCGACGGCGAACCGTCGACCCCTTCCCGAAAGCGTGTGTCAGCTGCCGGCGAGCTGCTGGTCCAGATCCTGGATCGCCCGCATCATCCCCAGCAGCGACTCCGACATGTCATTGATGCCATCGACCGCCGTCT
>NZ_JADDUD010000008.1:0-5009 GCF_015159725.1 Microbacterium sp. R1
ACACCTCCGCAAATCGAGAGAACCGGACCCCTCCGGCCCGAATAACCCCACCCTACGCGGCACCCACGAACACCGTCGATGGGGACAACTCCCCATCCACCCAGCGCGTACGGGATCAGCGGCGGACGAACACGGATCGGATCCGCACCCACAACGGATCCGCCTCCGACAAACCGGAGACGAGATGCATGACTCCCCCGACCTGCCCGAGGCCCGCCGCCAGAGCGATCACTCCGACGGCAGCCGAGGCCGCCGTCATCGAGGTGACTCCGGCTCCCAGATCACGGACGAACAGGGCGATGCCGCCGACGGCAACCAGCAGGGCGAGTGTTGCGGAGACGAGTCGCACGAAGACGCGCGGTTCGAAGTTCGCGGTGCGCGCCCGGAGCCAACCACCCGCGCGGCGCTGCCGCCCGCCTGTCGTGTACGGCAGACGAAGCCACCAGGAGGCAGCCGACAGGATCCGCCGACCGCTCCACCACAGCGCGACCAGGACGGCGAGTCCGGCCAGTGCGACGATCACCGCGGTCACGATCACCGCCAGGTCGACCGGCGCGAGCGACCCGCCCAGCATCCGCACGGCTTCGATCATCCCGGCCGTGACGAACGCGCCGCCGATCGCGAGCGCGAAACCCAGGAGGCCCAGACCCCAGCGCGACCAGCGCTCGAAGTCCGTCCGCAGCACGGCGGCTGCACGATCCGCATCCACCGGACGAGCGTCCTGCGTGCGCGCCGCATCGATGAGGGGTCGCGACTCGGGTCGGATCAGCGCAAGAGCCATCGGCCCAGGTTATTCGCCGTCCAGCGGCGCCTCGAACCGTGCCCCCTTCGGGGGGGCTGACGAGCTCGATCAGCCGCGATCTGCCTGCTCCTCAGCGGTCGCAGGCACCGCGGGCTCCTCGGCCAGCTGCTCCCAGGCGAAGGTCGAGATCATGGCGTCGCTGAGCAGCTCGATGCCGTCGAGCACCTCTGCGGGGATCACATCGCCGTCGGGGATCACGATGGTCGACGTGAAGACGAGCGCCTTGCGACGCAGCGTTCCCGGCACCGGGATGATGTAGGTCAGGGTGCGTCCGCTCACGCCGTCGATCGCCTGTGCGCCGGCCGGACGCTTCGTCTCCGCCGACCACCTGACGATGTGCTTGAGGTTCTCGTCGAGGAACACCGCCCCGCGCGCGCGGAACGCCTCCGTCACCCAGGCGTCGAGGTTCTCGCCGTCGGGCGCGTCGAGAGCGGATGCCGTGATCGACAGCGGCAGCAGCTCCTCCATCGGCACGTCCTCCTGCCGATAGATGGCGAACACCTTGGTGCGCCGCATGCCCTGATTGGCCTGGGCCATCATCGTGCGGAACTCCGCATCCAGGTCGGGGCGTCCCGCCTGCATGAAGATCGCGCTCGCCTTGCGCACGTCCTCCTGCTGTCCCGCGTTCGTCGGGAGGTGCGCCTTCCACCCCGGGGGCAGCACGAGCCGGAAAGCCGGGATGCCGAAGCGGAACTCCACGCCGAGGTCATTCATCTCGTTCATCGGGTGGCACTCCTCGTGTCGATCGTGAGGTCGGCAGTCACGCAGGCCGGCCGCTCGGCAGGGTGATGCCGGCGATGATCTTCGGGATCTGCTCCTCCATGAGGGCGAAGGGCTCGAGCGTCGACCCCATCGCCTCGATCATGATCGCAGACTCGCCGTCGCTGAGCATCACCGTCCAGTTCGCGATGGGGCGCGCCTCCCCGTCGTCGAGGAGCACGGCGGACGTGCGTCGCAGAAGGAAGCCCTTGCCATGGGAGTCAGTCTCCAGTGCCGTGAGTTCGGATGCCGTCGAGTCAGGGAGGGTGGCGATCTCGGTCAGGATGGCAGGGATGTCCAGGTCGGCGGCGGCGGAGACCGTGATCTCGATCAGGACGTCGCTGTACGCCCCGCGGGGGACGAACCACAGTTGCACGGCGGCGTTGCCGGCGAGGCCCAATATGCCCTCTGCCGTGAAGGCGAGCGCCTCGCGGTCACCATCGGTGAGCGGGGAACGTTCGGCGTAATGCTCGACCGCGGCCGACACCCATTGCTCCCCGATGCCCGGCTCACGCCGCAGCAGATCGGCTGCAGGCAGCGGGATGTACCACTCCGCGTCGTAGGCGAAGTCCCATTGCGACGCGCCGTCGGCGACCGGCACCGAGGTCATCGGGTGAGACCGTTGAGCATGCTGGCCGGCGACAGGCCACCGGAAGGACTGCCGCCCGCGAGAGCCACACCCTTGTCCGCCCACTTGTACACGTTGTAAGCCTGCTCGAACAGGTCTGGCGCCGGAGCCTTCGCGAGGCTGGAGAGTGCATCCGGCAGCTGGTTGATCAACCGATTCCCGTATCCGGTGCCCGCCGCGACCGCCTCCTGGAACGAGACGGTGAACGACCGGTTGGCTCCGCCGAGGAAACGCTGACCGAGCCCCGCGAGGGTGAACGGGCCCGTCATGCGCGTCCGAGAGGCGTTCTGCACGAAGTTCGCGAAGTTCGCCTTGCTCATCACGCCCCAACTTCCCTTGGGGGCCGCGGTGATCCCACGAATGTTGCGGATCTGGCCGAGCGGCCCGGTGAGCTGCTTCGGAATCGCCTTGAAGAACTTCCCGAGCCCCTGCCCGAGCTTGCCGATCGGAAGCACCCCGATGATCGACATCGCGAGATCACCCCAGCCCTTCCGTCCGTCGAACATCAGGGCGACGGTCAGAGCGAGCGCGATGACGCCGACCACGAGTGCCGCGATCGCGAAGAAGGGCCCGCCGATGATGAGTCCGAGCACGGCGATCGCGAGCCCGATCCAACTCACCCATTCGGCCACGACCGCGAGGACACCCGCGATGTTCTCCCACGTGGAGTCCTCGCCGATCTTGTTGGCATCGGTGAGGCCCGACACAGCGGTCTCATAAGCGGTGTGCCAGGTGTCGTACTCGCCGTCGAACGCATCGAGGTTGTCGTTGTGCGTGGTCTCCGCGGTGCTCAGGGTCGATGCCGCACCGGAGGCGGCGTTCGCGAGATTCGTGCCGGCTGTCGTGTTCGCCGCCGCATCCTCTTCCGCCGGCGGGTTCAGCCGCGTCGACGTGTTGTGCGCCTGAAGCGCGTCGGCGGCGTCGGCGGCGTTCGACTGCGCGGTCTGCAGCTCGGTGAGGCTGGTCTGGCAGTCGGCCACGATGGTGCGCATGCGGCTCTGCGCGGTCTCGAGCGCCGTGGCGTAGTTGCTCAGCGTCGTGCCTGCGGGCTTGTAGCGGCGACCCGCCTCGTCGAGATCCTTGTGGACGTCGTCGACGACGTCCTTGATCTTGTCCATCGCGTAGCCCTCGCCGTCGATGGAGCCGTCCTTGATCCCCTTGAGCGTCGCGGCGGCACTGACCATGCTGTCGCCCAGTTCGACGATCTTCGTTCCCCGGTCGGCGATCGCCACGGCATCCCCGGCCACGACCTCGACGTCACGCCCCTTGTTCGTCTGCATCTGCTTCTCTCCCCTAGACCGCTGCCGGCTGACGTCCGGCGCCCGGCGCGCTACCCGAACCCGACTGCTCCATCGACGTCGCCATCTCGGTGTCGAGGCTCATGACCTCGTCAACCGTTCCCTTGACGCGATCGGCGACCTCTTTGAGCTTGGTGAGCAGCTTGTCGCGACTGTCGTTCCAGCTGCCCTCGAAGTCGTGGCAGCGATCCTTGAGCCGTCCGTCGCCGTAGGGTCTGCCGACGGCGTTCTCGACGTCGTCCTGCTTCGCCGCGGCGGACTCCAGCTCGGCCACGATCGCCGTGAGCTTCTCGCTGGTCGTCTGCAGATCACTGATCGGCACGAGCATGCGTTCGCCTGCCATGGTCCCCCTCCTTCTTTCCCGGACGCTACGACGTTACTGGGAAGGGCGGCACGACGCGATGGGGAGTACTCCCCATCTGCCCGCGCCTCACACCCTCCAGCTGCTGTTCTTGCGCTTCTCCAGGATGCGCTCGGCGATCTTGATCGTGTCGGCGATCGACAGGAGGGAGAGTTCCGTGAGCGCCGCTGCACCGAGACCGCGCCTCTGCGCCTTGGCGGCGGTGGTCCGGACCGCAGGGCGCGCCTCCCGCGAAAGCATCTCGGCGAAGCTCGACCAACGGCGGAGGTCGAGCGTCGCCAGCTCGATGCGGTGGGCGCGGCGGAGACGCGCGAGTCGACGTCCGCCAGCTCTGCGCGTCGCGCTCGCCTCGTCGGCCGTGTAGTCGCCACGGCTCTGGGCCACTTTGGCCTGCTTCTGCGCAGTCGCCTCGATTACCTGCGTGACCTCCTCCGCGTACTCGGGCATCGACCGCAGCAGTCGCCGCTCCTCGGCCACCCAGCGCCGCAGGAGCACATCCCCGCACTCCGGACACAGCTTCTCCGGCATGACACCGTCGACCGCATAGCCGCATGCGCAGTCGATACCGCCGCGCTGCTGCGCCCGATGCGGACGTCCGCCGAGCTTCGCCCGCAGGAGTGAGGCTCCCAGCGCGCTGCGCCCGAGCTCATCCGCCAGGAACCCCTCGCCGCTTCTGCGCTGCATGTCGGCGACCAGCAGCTCCCAGCGCTCCTGGTCAGCCGGCCGGATCAGCGGGCGGGCGGAGTTCGCGTACTCGTCCAGCACCGCAGTGATCTCCGCTTCCTGCGCGGCCCGCTTCAACGCGGTCGCGGAGGTGGCTCCCGGCCAGGACGGGAACGCGATGTGGGCCGCGAGTTCCCGCATCCGCGCATCACCCGAGACTCCCGCTGCCTCATGCAGCGCGGCCAGGGGCGCATTCGCCTCCAGCACACCACGTTCGAACTCCTCGACAGCCTCAGACGCACTCATGCTCCCAGGGTAGACGCCCCCATGCGACGAAGAGGGCCGACCGTCATGGTCGACCCTCTTCGTGAAACGCCGCTGTGCCAGCGGGTGGCGCTGTGTGTCAGCTGCCGGCGAGCTGCTGGTCCAGATCCTGGATCGCCCGCATCATCCCCAGCAGCGACTCCGACATGTCATTGATGCCATCGACCGCCGTCT
>NZ_JADDUD010000009.1:0-1918 GCF_015159725.1 Microbacterium sp. R1
GCGGATCGCCGCCGCCCTGCGTTCGGGCGGCTACGGCATCCCCGCCGTTTCGCGGATCATCGACGAGGTGCGCGCGCACGGTGACACCGCGCAGGTGCAGCGCATCCTCACGGAGCGATTGGGCGACCTCACGCGCCGCAGCGTCACGCTTCTCGCGGCGGCGGGCCATCTGCACGCCCTACTGACGGAACACCTCGCGGGGGCCGGATCGGACGGACCATCCTTCACGTCCGAGCGCTGATGTCAGATTAGCCAGCGGCCACGGGCTCGCGACATGATCACGCGCGTGGCTGACTGCTCCCATCGACACCGTGATCGCGGACTCACTCCAGTCGGACGCTGCGGGGTCGGACGAAGTCAGTGTGCCGAGTGCATCAGGCTGGCTTCGATCGATGGACGGAGCAGCCAAGAGACCTTAGTCGGTTGGCAGGGCTTTGTCTGTCGGCCGAACGTCCTACAGACACGGAGCTTGCGGGTGGGCGAAGCTATAGCTTCCAGTTACTCAGGGAGATAGCTCATGACGAAGAAGTTCTTGACAGTATCGTCACGCGGGGCGAAGGCGCTGATAGCCGAGGACGGCCACCAGGTCGAAAGTGATACATTTCATTTATGATGGTGTGGATCGTGTACTTGGAAGAAACTCCTGGTTTCATCGGCGTCTTTGACGTCGAAAGCGACGCGTACGAATTCCAGGAAAAGTATGCGGCTGATAGCGGACTCTCAGTTCTGCTTACCCCCGTCTCTGTGCCTTATCGGGTCGCGGGAACAGATGGGCCTCTTTATTCGCAGTAGACGCTACGACTCCCCTACCGCGCGTCAAGCGGCTCGAGTGTCTAGCGGAAGTTTTAGTTGACTAGAAATAGGTATTCAAAGATGAGACACCGTCACCACCACAAATTCGGTTTTATTTTCGCTGGATCATTGATCCTCGGGATCGTAGCAGCCGGCGGCAGCCCGGCTTACGCGGCATCATCAGGGAACGACGCGCCCGACCTCCCGCCACTCACAGCGGTGAGCTCGGCGGACGTTCCCGACGAGTACCTCGTCTACCCGGATGGAACACCGCTTCCTGCCGATGCGGTGGTGATGACGGACGCGGAGATGGATGCACTTGGGTCGGACACGAGCATCGGCGCTCCTGAATCGACGCCAGGTGCGACCACGAGAGCGACGGTAGTAGGAAATTGTCATTTTGCGGTGGGACAAATGTGGAAGAGATCATCCGGACAAGGGTTCCCCTCCGGTTCAGTGGGCGCGAAGCCAGCAATCTCTAGTTGTTGGGGAGCCGTCACCAAGACGTACATCAGGTCAATCGTTTTCATGCATAACGGGTGGCTCTGGGTTCCCGTTACTGAAGCCTTCGAGAGTTTTGGCACGTGGAACATGGTGCAAAAAAGTGTCCAGTACAAATGCAATGGGACCGGGCAGCACACGTTCCGCGTTGTCTCGTATTTCAAAGCCTCTGGGGCCAAGGATGTCACCGCTGCGTCAGCTCAGCTCAGCTCCGGCGATTACAAGCTCCAGTGCGGCTAAAGAACTGTCTGATCTCATGACGCGGTGAGCAATCGCTGCACTGAACCGCGAGCTGGCCCGTCACCCTCGAACCCGTCACCGTCATCTCGGACTACGAACGACGACTGCTCTCGAACAACACGCTCGTCCACGCACTCGAGTCCGCATCGGTGGAAGTCGAGCGAGGCAATTCGTTTCGGCTGAACGTCGACACGTCGCCGCTGACCAGCAATACGAACAAGGACCACGTTCGCACGTGGTCCTTCTTCGTATTGCTGAGCGATCCAACGCTGCGAACAAGCGAGATCGGCTACTCGACGCAGCAGGTGCGCGACCTCGAGCGACTCGGTGTGCTCCCCGCCGCGGAGCGCGGTGCGAACGGGTACCGGCGGTATCGGATGCCGCA
>NZ_JADDUD010000010.1:0-1545 GCF_015159725.1 Microbacterium sp. R1
CTTTTTTTGGTGACGTGACACCAAGGCCAAGTTTACAACCTTTTGTCGTAAACACACTCACCACTTTGCTTGGCTAGAGCGGAATATATTCCAACAAGCTCCTGTCGATTTGGACAGGCTGGGAGTGTCTAATCCTAGAACATTATCTAGGATTAAGGATTTTATCCTGAAGATGCCCCATGATAAAAAGGCACCGGCACCTAAAAAGGTGCCTGCTCCACCAAAGCCGAAGGGTAGCAATGACCCAAGGCTCAAGGGTTATAACCCTAAGTCCACAAAACCAAGTGGACATGGTGGACCGTCCTTTTCCGCTGTTGGCAAGCAGCGCGTCGCCTTCATCCAGGCCGCGAGGTGCTTTGATGAGTACCTCAAGAGGGTTTATGGTTCAAACATGACCATTTCCCAGTTTGAGCGGATCCTGTTGGAGGTGCGTGGGCGGCCAGAGCTCCGGCCAATGCTTTTCATTGAGCCTGAAGCCATTAAACTCCATGTTGAGTATTGTGCCGCCAAGAAAAGGTCGGAAGAGGAGGAGGCAACGTTTAAACAAACGTTCGCCACCCCGTCAGTGGCTATAGCCGCTGACATAACGTCCATTGAGGACCTTTTTTCGATTCCGAAATAGGGACTCGGACCGGGTGGTCAATCCCACATTGTGGGCCCTCCGTCCAAACAATGTATTGGACAGCGGTCTCCCGGTAAATCCACCTCTGGAAACCTTCAGAGGCAGGGGAGGCTAGACTCTTTTGAGTCGACACCGCGGCCACCGAGCCGTAGGGAGAAAGATCCCTTTCAGGAGGAAGTATTTTCCTCTGTCCCAGGCCGTAGATCGGACCTACGCACTTTGGTGCAGAATCAGAAGAATTATCTTCTGTTCAAGGGACAAAAATTGGTAACCCCTGATTTTTATCAGAGGTGCCATTCGGTACACAAGGAGAGGATCAAAAGGGTCCTCCCTGAGGTTATTTACCTCAAGACTACCCATAGCGTGGGAGTCCAGGCATCGCCTCACGTGAGGAAGGTTTACTCACGTGGTCTTGTGTACCGTTATCGATGGTTTCGAGAGATCTTCTACTCGATCTCATCAATTCCCCTGAGAATTCAGGCGGTCATCCTGAGTATCATCAGAGGCGTTCACGGCGCGCTTATTACACCGCAGAACGTGAGTTGGACACCGGAGTTCTTGCCTTCGGGCCCTCCACCCAGTCACGTCTGGTGTGGTTCGTGCGTCGGGTGTGATACAGTTTTCTGTGGTAGAGGCATTGCCTCTGCCCCGGAGGGAAGTCCCCGGGCCACCCGAAGTCCTTGTAGAGGACGCACAGGGGATCTATGGTTGAATCCCCATTCAGGAAACATCCTGATGTAGCTATAGCTACGGGGTCTGGTGAACCCCATGACCGTGATATGATACAACCAAAGTTGGTCATATCCCCTCAACCCTTCAAATAAGACATTCAATAAACCTCATAGCGAAGTTTATTGACCCTAAAGGGAAATGTCCTAAAGGACAAGCTCTAAGGCCCAAAGGCGTGAGCAAGGAAGGGTGAG